>NZ_JADMKT010000069.1 GCF_016786255.1 Robertkochia sediminum | reverse complement strand
TCCATTTAAATCTCGAATCTTCGGAAGGTAATGATTTTTATCGCTTTGAAACCTGCAAATTGCTATGGAGAGATTTCCGCAGGATCTTCGGATCCTTTACTATTGTTTGGTTTGATCAGGCACATTCCCTCAAATGGGAAAACGCCTGATCAAACTTTTTATAAAGACACCTTTCCATTAGGATAAGGAAAGGAGTCCTCCCCCCATCCCCACATCCAAACTAAAACACCTTCGTATCGCCTGGTAATTCCCTTTTAAAGGATAGCTATTTTTAAGGAAGCGACTGCATAAAGCCGGGTGCTTCGCTACCCTTTTTATAAGTCGCGACCTCCTTAAAAATAGCCCGTGACCAAAAAGGGAATCACGACGGCTCTGAAGGAAGTATGATAGTAGCGGAAACCATATGGTGTGTTCTAAAGGAACATACAGCTGCTTTAAGCAAAAAAAGGGAATACTCGGGATAAAGAAAGTATAATGAGGTAACACCCTGGGATCAAATGGTCGTTATTTCCAGAATAAAAACTTTAAGAAATTAAGTTTAAACGTTTACAAATGGCTCTTTTTGCTGTCCCTCTATCGGGACGTATAAAAGAGCCTGAAAGGTTAATGAAGTAGGTAATTTAGGATGAGAGCATAATGGTTTATATGCGATGATTGGCTGCAATTAGTTAAAGGTGAAAATGACTTAAAAAACTTGGGTTGCCTTTTTCCTTTCCGTAATAGTAAATACCTATTAATAACCTACTATTTTCCGGCACAACGTCTTCCATTTGTTTATGATAACTTCTCCAAGTTGTACTCTTTAAAATTTTAATAAGTTCTTCATTAATTGGTTTATCAAAGCCACTGATTTCTGAAATCTTTTTTATGGTCAGGTCAGTAGCGAATGTAATCTGAAATATGGCAAAACTTTTTCTTAATTTATACCCTCAAATTGTTTGAGTTTTGAATGTAGTTTTCCGGTTTCCCGATAAGTTATCTTATCAGTGAATATTATACCTTTTTGTAAGCGAAAGGGGATAAAAAAAGCCAAGCCCCGCTATCGCGGGGCTTGGCTTTTTATGAGCAACATCTCAAAAATCAGGATCATGATCCCGACGAAAGAGGGGGAATAATCCTGAAACACTCAAACTCCTCCTTGCCGACCCGGCTAATTGTCGAATACCGATCCGGAGAGCGAGAATTCGTTGACTGCCCCGTCGCCCCGAATGAAGATCCGGTGGTTGAATCGCACGTAGTTGAGTTCGCCAGACGGATCTTTGAGTAATTCGCCAAGGGATCCCTCGTTCGGGCCTTCGGTAATGATAAAATAGCCCTCGGCCGTGTTGGCCACATTGGCCGGCGCGGGATCCGCTCCCTTGGTCAATGCGGAGAACTGGACAAACACATATTTGTCGCCCTCTTTCCGGATCTCGATGTTCTGGGAATTACCCTTGAAGACCCCGACGAAGGGATCGAGCACAGACGGATCAACGCCCGCTGCGACCGGAGACTTGGCCTCGATTTTCGTGAAGGCGTTGACCATTGCGTTCGCAACTTTTTTGTAGGCCTCTACTCCTCGATCGCTGTGGACCAAAACCACCACGGCAAAGTCATGATCCGGGATCAGCTGCAGAAAAGAACGCGTGCCGGGCCAATTCCCCCCGTGGCTGGGGCTTATGACCCCGTCGTAGTCGTGGACAAACCATGTCAGCCCGGTAAAGTCGCCTGTCTCAGCCTCGACTGCCGGAGCATGAGCATAGTCCAGCGCCTTTTTGGACAGCAGCTGGTTCCCGGAGGCGTCCTTGCCGTCCAGCTGAAAGCGGGCGTATTTCAGCATGTCGGTAACCGTAGACCGGATTCCGCCAGAGGCTGCGGACTCTCTTATCATCGGAATATAGTACGGCTTTAGATCACTGATGCTGCCTTCCCCGTAGATCGGCGGATGACCCCATGCGTAATTTTCAGCCGGAGGTGTGGTGTCGTAATTAAAAGATGACGCATTCATGCCGAGCGGTGCGAGCAGGTGCTCTTCGATCAGGGTCTCGATCGGCTTTCCGCCGACATGCGACACCACATGGGTTGCGAAGGTGATACTGGTGTTGTTGTACATCCAGGTTTGATCGAACGGATAGATCTGCTGGATGTAAGCCCCCTGGAGCATGACCTTCTCGGAAATGGATCCACCCGGGGGAACAGGAAGGAACCCATGATCGCCATACCAGCCAGCGCGATGATGGAACAGGTCAACGACCCGTGCTTTCGATGTCGCCTCGGGATCCGCGACCCTCCACCACGGCAGGATGTCGACGATACGCGCGTTCAAATCCAAAATGCCCTGTTCGGACTGCTGCATGGCCAGAGTCGAAAGGAAGGTTTTTGTCACAGAGCCAATTTGAAATTGGGTGTCGGGGGTAACGGCCTCGTCGGTGCCTACCTTGGTGATACCGAGTCCGGCGCTGTAGGAGTTGGGCCCATGGATGACACCGACAGCAAGTCCCGGTATGCGCAGTTCCTTGATCAGTTCAGCAGTTTCGGCGATAACCGCATCAAAGGTCGCCTGGCCCTCCTTCTTTGTCATTGTTACTTTGGACGGTTGCTTTTTCTGAGCAAGAGCCGGTTGAACTGCAAATAATGAAGTCATTATAACAGCAAATAAAAGTTTCATGTATTGTTTCATGGTCCCTCTTTTTTTAAATATTTATTATTGAGTTTATTTATTGAATGCCTAGGGACTTGGCTCAACGGTGACTCAAAGCGTCATTCGAGGCAACCAATTGACAGGCACGATAAAGCTTATTTATCTTAGGGCTTTAAATAATAAAAGTCGTACAAAGTCCGGGTAACTTCTGCTATAGCTCTATCCCTATCTGCTTCTGTGGTTGTACTGCTTTTGGTGAATACCACGATCGCAAAACGTCGGCCGTCGGGTAGCGTTACATAGCCCACATCATTAGCAACACCACCAATCGTTCCTGTTTTATGGGCAACTGGGGTTCCTTTTGGTAGAAGGCCTTTTAGTCTTCCACTACCTGTACGAGTCCGCGACATAGTAGCAAGCAGGAATTCACGGCTTTTCTCACTCAAGGCCTTTCCGCTGTCTACAGCCAATAGCAATTGCAGCATTGCATTTGGCGAGCTCTGGTCACGTGGATCTTCTTGTTCGAACTCCAGGTTTCGAAGTGGTTGCTTTGATGCGAGCGTTGGGTCTTTGGCAATAGCCTCTGCAAGTACGGATGCATAGGCTTTGTCGGGCAAACCATAGAAGTCCCTTAATATTTCGCTGGTATATCGATCTACTCGAAGCTCTGTTATCCCTATACTGTGCATCTTCTTTGTTACCGCTTCGGGACCACCCGCTAATTTTAGACAAGCGTCTGTCGCTGTATTGTCACTTAAGGTTATCATCGCTTCAATTAAGTTGGCTACCGATAATTTAATGCCGGGGTGGACGAAGTTCACTGCGATCGCGCCGTCACCTGTAACCATGGTTTCTTGTTCAACATCCATTAAATCGGTAAGTTTAAGTTCACCTTTATCGACACGGTTTAGCAAGGCGACGGCAATCGCTACTTTATAAGTACTAGCCATCACAAACTGTTCATCTCCGTTTATGGTAATCTTCTTATCCGAGCCTATTTCCTGTGAGGCCACACCAATGCGGCCAACCAGCCTTTCCGAAAGTTTCTCAATCTTTTGAGAAATAGCTTCAACATTTTGTTCTTGAGCATAAGCTGGTTGAACTGTAATAAACATCGAGGCTACTACCGTAAATAATGATACCAGGTTTTGTTTCATTTTACTTTTTATAATTAATTCTTGTGTCTATCTCGAATTACATTAACCTCTTAAATTAAAAGTTGCGTTTTGGTCGAGAGGGTAGATAGGATACTTTAGCTGGGTGTGCTCGAAAAGCGAAATGTCGCGACTAGTGGTTCCGGGAACATCAGCGAGCAGTAACTTATCGGTGAAGTTTTCATAGAAGGCTCGAAAGTGCATCCCGCTTTTGACCCCTATAACGTCATATTCCTGAATGATGATGCCATGTGGCCGTCCCTGCGTATCATCATAGGTCTGGCATAGGCCGGAAATAACAATGACATCCACCGTATTCTCAGCTTCGACAACCAACCTGGCGGTAGGGCCAAGCTGGAATGGGCCATTGAAAGCGGTTCCCCCGCGAACGGTCTCATTCCCATCCGAAATGGACTTGACATAGGCTTTGGTCTTGATCGGTTCGCCTGCCAATGTCTCATATTTGCCCCCGAGACTCACATCGATCGTAGCTCCTACACCGGCAGCGACTGCGGCCTCTGCGGTTTCCGGATCGTGTATGGACATGAAAGCGACTTTACCCAGGCCCTTTGTCTCCATCAGGGCCTTCAGCAGGTGGGTGCCACCACCTCCTGCTCCGCCACCCGGATTATCCGCTGCGTCTCCAATCACAATCGGGGTATGGTCGATGATATCCCCTTTCGTTGGCAATTTACGCACATAGTGTCCGTCTTTCTCGAGCATGGCCAACACAGTACTCATTGTTGAATCCAAAGTTTCTAATGGAATGATGGACTCCTTCCGGTGATCCCAGATCCACTGCGCCAGTTCGTCCACCAGTTCTTCGGCCAGCTCGAGGTTGTTTTCGGTAGTGACCATCGGGTACACGCCACAAAAATTGCTATCCTGGTAGGGGAAACCATGCATAACAGAGCAGTTCAGAACACCGGGCCGCTTTTCTATTTCAATGCACTTTTCTTTCAATCGATTGGCAAAGGTGCCCTCCTCTTCGGTATTACTCATCCCCATCATCAGGGGCACTTTGCGATAGGCGGGGGTAGGATGCGATTCTCCTGCAAGGATGGCTGCACCACGATACATCGCATCACGTGCGCAAGCATTCATGTCCATATGAGGATATTCTTTGCAGGCACTGAAGAAATTCATATTATCCTTCATTTTATCTGTGATCTTGCCATGCAGGTCACCACTCCAGACAATCATCGTGTCCTTTCCGACCAGTTCTCTGACAGACTCCGCTAAGTCTCCTTCAAGATCGTTCGTGCTTTTTACCATACCGGCACCGTGAACACCAAGGTAGACGATGTCCATCGGCATCTGTGATTTCAGCGTGTCCATGATCTCCTTTTTCGCATCCTTCCAGGCCTGATCGCTCACTGTGCTGAAGCACCAGTCTATATAGTACATGACGCCCGGAAGCAGCTCCCATCCCTCTTCTTCACAAACATCTACCGCGCCGCCAATGGCAGTCCCTTTCAACATATTCTTAATTTGATCGCCCCGGAACGTGCGCATTCTATCGAGCGTGGTTTCGCCCATGCCTTCTGTGAGGTAGGTGTTGGTTTCATGGAAAAAACCAACATAAGAGACTCTCAATTTTTTCGAATTATTCTTTTCTTTTTGATTTTTAGAATTGAATGCAAGTAAAGGACCTGATGCTGTAGCAAGACCTGCAGCACTGGATAGCATAACAAACTTTCTTCTTTTCATTTGTTTCGATTTACTTTAAATTGTTTTTATATAAAACACCGTCTTTCATGATCACCTTAAAATTATTTTCGGGATCGGCAACTAAATCGATGTTCTCTAATGGATTGCCGTCTACCAATATCAGATCCGCATAAGCACTCTCTTTGATAACGCCTATGGGGTGTGGATAGGGGTCTCGAAGTCCGCAAAGTTTCACCAATTCGGCATTGTCGGAAGTGGCCATTTTCAGGATTTCGTAGGGGGTGTACCATCTTTTCAGTTTAGCTAGCAATCTTCCTTGCTTTTCGCCCAACTTGGCATCGAAAAGAATATCCGTACCGAATGCGGTTTTCACTTTATATTTTTTGGCTAAAGCAATCGCATTGTCCAAACCGTCCGTTACTTCAACAAATTTTGCTGTACTTATCGGGTCTTCAAATCGAATGGCATCTTCATCGTTTATGATGGGCTGCATGCTAAACCATACATATTTCTCAGCCATGAGTTTAGCGGTTTCTTCGGTGATGAGAAAAGCATGTTCGACGGATTTTGCACCAGCTCTTACCCACATTTGAATTGCGTCATCGGTATTGGCATGGATGGCGACATAGGTGTTCCAACTTGCAGCTACCTCAACCATAGCCTCGGCCTCAGCCTTGGTATATTGGGTGACATCGAGCGGGTCATACAAAGAAGATACCCCACCGCCAGCCATCACTTTGATTTGGGTAGCACCCATTCTAAGTGCCTCACGGGTTCTTTTTGTCACTTCCGGCACTCCATCCGCAATGAGTGTATGGCCTGTTCTCTGAATGTAATCCAATGCTTGATCCGGGTTAGAAGGAACTGCATTGGGTGCCAGAAAATCGCCATGCCCAGAAGTTTGGGTAATCGTGGGTCCTGATGGGTATATCCTGGGGCCAAAAATGGTGCCCTCATCTATAGCCTTTTTTACACCAAAAGAATTACCTCCAACATCTCTCACCGTAGTAAAACCTCTTAACAGGGTTTTTCCTGAATGGTGGCCTGCATTGATGCCGAGGTGGGCTAAATCTGTATTTAAAAGTTTGCTTATAGACCAGAAATTAAATACCGTATGCCAATGGTTGTCGATGAGACCGGGCATGAGTGTCATGCCTTGCCCATCAATAATACTAACATTATCGGTTTGCACAACCATCAATGGTTCTTTTGATATTTGCTTGATTAGGTTGCCCTCTACCAAAACATCTGCCTTGAACCTTTTATCAGATAGTCCATCAAAGACTTGTACATTGGTAAACAAGGTGATTTGCTTTGGTTTTTCCTGAGCAAAAAGTCCTAAACTGAGGACACAAAGGGTAAATGCAACTAGCGATTTTTTCAATTTTAAAAGAGTCTTTCAGTTTGTTTATCATTTTTTAGATATTCTGGCTCTCTCAATTTTTAAAGTTGGATTATTTTAAGCCCACTCCACCAAAATCATCTGGTACAGCATAAAATTCGTTTTCCCAACTCTCAATATCCAGAGGGACAAGTTTACTCTCTTCCACAGGTTCAAAACGGATCGGTTGACCCGGATTAACAGTATCGGGCATGACTTTGGAATCTTTTACAACAATTACCCCGTTAACTAAAACATAAGGAATTCCTGTAGATGGGGTTGTGCCCTTCGCATAAGTTGCATTGTCTTTTACATTTTCTGGACTAAAGATGGTGATGTCAGCCACCATACCTTCCTGCATACGACCACGCACCTGCATGGCTTTTAAACCCATGTCGCCTAATGGCTTGGCATAATTGTAAGAGGTCATGGATACCAATTGCATTAATGGAATGTTATTGTCCTGGCCTAAACGCAATGTTTTTGCAAATGCGCCGGAAGAGCGAGGATGAACATTGGGCAAGTCTTCATAAGGTGTATTCCTGGTCAGACCCGTAAATGGAATTAATGGCATACCATCGCTACCAATGGCCACCCCTGGCATTTTAAGCCATTCGATAACCGCTTCCTCAGGCATTTTGTATACCAAAACGGCCCTGGTGGGCTCTCTTTTCAACATTTCCTCTCGACTTTTCTGGGTGTACCATTCTCCTGTGGTCACATCTTTTACGGTTTCTTCGTATTTGTTGCCTAAAGATTTTACCCACACATCGGGCTCAAGAAAAACGGCATTTAAAGCGGTAGAACCTGCAGCATAAGGATAAATTTCGCCCCAAACATTGAAGCCTCGTTCACGCATTTTAACCAATAATTCGTGTACCAAATTGTACCCGGGATTATTGAAATGGATGGCAATAGCGGGAGCGCCCAGGGCAGCTGCATTGGCCAACATTTCCTGAATACCATTTACTTCGGCCACATCGTTACCGGGCGTACCCCTGAAGTGCATACCTATCTGACGGCCATAGGCACCTGCCAATTTTTGCAATTCATAAATTTCACGGGTGGATACCCCCTCGCGCATATAACCCACCGTTGAGCCTATACCAATACCACCCTGGCGTAAACCTGCATCCATTTGGGCTAAAATTTCGTTTCCCTGCTCCAAATTAGGCCTTGTTTTAGACCAACCATCTTTTACACGGGATTTTAAAGCATCCATCGTATAGAAGTACTCCCACTCGTTGAAACTATCTAGTACTGCTGCACGCACCAACTCATGTGCAACGGCCACCCCATAATTTAACGGAGCCTTTCCTTCTCGGCGTTTATACCACTCATCTAATTTTGGTCCGTAGGCCCCGACTTCCAAATCCAAAATGGTAGTACGACCATCGCGAAGCATTAAACGATACATATAAGGTTCCATGCAATGCTGGTGGCCATCAATAAAGCCGGGAGCAACCACATGTCCGGTAGCGTCAATAGTTTCTTTACCAGAAATAGACTCTTCGGTGATTAAGGCAATTTTTCCGTCATTAACACCTACGTTCCGAATACCGTCAAAATTGGTTTCGGGGTCCATTACACGACCATTTAAGATCACAACATCAAATTCCTGATTCGAATCTGCTCCCCTTTTAGAAGTTTCTTCATTACAACTGGTAAAAAGAAGTACGTTGATCAATAGGATTAAAAGTGATTTACCCATTGTATAAATATTTGATTCTCAATTAAATATAGTGATTATTTTTGATGCAATCAATAAAAATATTCGATGTAAATTTCTTCCTGCGTTGTACTGTTATTCTTATCAACCGCAGGGCAATGGTTCGTGGAGGATGGGTTTAATGGTGTATCCGATGGAAACGAATAGCCTGGTTGGGTTCATGGATATTTTTGCCTTTTTTAGAAGTACTACACTAGCCATGAAATAGAGTCAATGTTGCTTACTATTGTTTTTTTGTCTTCTATTTTTTTTATCAAAATTTTTGTTTCTGATATTCTCTTTCGCGATTTTATTTGATCATAGCTATTAACAGTCCTAAGTTATTCCCACCTTTTCCTGTACTGTATCATGTTAGTAGAAAAATAGAAAGGAATAGCGAGAGGGTAACACGCCAAGGCATGTTACGTTTAGTACAATTCCTTTCAAGCCTGCGTGCATATTGGCAAACTCAGGCATCTCATTTTACTAAAAACCAAAGACTGTTTAGTAAGCTAGTAGTACGTCTATTTTTTAATGTTTTCTTTCAATCTTTCTTCAGTCCTCTTCTCCGACAACCTGCTCTAAAGGACTGAAAAATTGCGATCTGGAACCTCTAGATGGTCTTTAATTTTTATGTAATTTTACCATTGAAAGATTTCCAAAGGTTACCCATTCGGTTACCTGGAGGGAGACAAAAAGGAACAATTCAGTGTTTAATTGACCTGACGAAATAGGATCGACATACTGTCTTCCCGACCATAAAAAGCCAAGTAAAAAATTGCTTGGCTTTTTTTATTCCCTGAAACGTCAAAAGCAAGCTTTTGTAAGTGGAAGGAATGAAAAAAGAAAACCTCGTGCTAGCGAGGCTTGGCTTTTTATGAGCAACATCCTCTAACTCAGGATCATGAGCAGAGCGAATAATCCCGGGGTTAGACTTTACCCTTTATATGATCTTGGTAGAATAAAAAAATAAAAGCAATGCGAAAGCATATGCTGAACTTTATTGAGCAACATCTCCCCTCTCAGGTTCACCGAACAAGATGAGGTAATCCTGAAATCAAATCGGTCACATTCCAAAATTCAAATTTTAAGGTTCATATTCTTGAAAAGTTCATAGAACAAGGAATTTCGAATGAGAACGTAATGGCTTATATCCGATGATTATCAGTTTGTAACAAAACAAGCTATAGGTCGTCAATAAAAAAGAATGGATGAAATTTCATTGTACTGCTTTGGCGAGGTAATATGCATGGCATTCTTACCAGTCAAATAAAAAACACTAACCAAAACCAACCTCGATGAATCTAAAACTAATTCTAATAGCAGTAGTATGCTTACTTACAACTGCATGCAAGGATAAAAAAGAAACAGTCCAGAACAATACCTTAAACAACACGACCGCTCATACATGGGACCTCCCTGATAGCTTATCGACCGAAAGAATTTCTTTCACTTTAGGTCTAAAACAAGCTGTGGCTAAAACCTCCTGGACCGGCTTTGGTGCAAAAAAGACCGAAGGAACCCTGATCTACTTCAACGGGGACCGATCTGAAATATTTTTCCCTAATGAAAAAGTGCTTCAAACTCTGGATACCTACGAAACATACAGTGCCGATTATGTGATGGCCCCCAGGACAGACGACATTCCATACCATATGGAAAATATGCTGAGTTTCGATGAGGCAGACAGCTCTCAGTTTTACTTTGATCGTCCTGTAGAACAGTATTCAACTGTTGAAGAAATTCACCAATTCATCCCATCTGTAGAAAGCACAGAAATGTGGACCACCATGGTGTTACATGAAATGTTTCACCATTATCAATTCAATAATGAGAAATACCGGGAATACGCCAAAACTTTCATTAGCGCCCTCCCCTTTAATCCCAATGATTTTAGAACTCTTGCCAAAGAAGATGAAGACTTCTTGCCCATGATCCAAAAAGAGAACGACTATCTCATGAAAGCCATTTCTGAGGGGAATGCGACCGTTAGGGATTCACTAATTTCAACCTATTTAAAAGAAAGAAAAGTACGTATTAAAAAATACAGCACAGAATATCCTGACCTGGAACAAGTAGAAGATTTTTACGTGATACAGGAAGGTTCGGCAAGGTATATGGAATACAAAAGCATGCTCGTTTTTTCTGATTATGCCAACCAGGTCGATGCTCCGATAATCAAAGGTGATACTATGTTTAAAGGGTTTTCAGAATTCAAAGAAATTGACCTGAACGCCCCTGCATTTAACTACCTGGTCTATGCCGGAGCTACAGACTATCACTACACCATAGGCTTCAATATCTTGCGCCTGTTGGATGCATTAGGCGTCGAATACAAATCAGAACTACTCGAACATCCGGAAAAAGGATTGCACAACTACCTGGAGGAATATCTAAATTCAAGACGAAACTAATCACATTTCCCGGAAATTAAGATAGGGAAGCCAAGCAACTTTTACTTCGGAAGAAGAGACCCTTCGGTTCACCTTCCTTACGATGTCCCTTCCGAACAGGACGTACAATGGTTTTACAACGAGGTTACCGTACCGGAAGGAGAAGACCAATTAGGATCATTTTTTATGGCCAACGGACACGCACAAGGATATTTTGGCATGCAGGTAAACTCCGAGCATGAGAGGCGTGTGCTCTTTTCTATATGGAGCGGCTATACCACAGATGATCCCAATCAGATCCCGGATGATTACAAAGTAACCAACCTCGGCAATGGTCAAGGCGTAACCGTCCTGGATCTTGGAAATGAAGGGTCGGGAATCCAGAGTTTTATCGATGTGGATTGGAAAGCCGGGGTAACCTATAAATTCTTACTAAAGGGCGAGCATGCAGCGGTTGCAGGCTCAACCGATTATACAGGATACTTCTTTGACCCCGAAAAAGGAAATTGGAAATTGATCGCAAAATTGGGAAGACCCAAAATAAGCACGCACCTAACAGGCTTGCATTCCTTCCTCGAGAATTTTATTCCCGGTACAGGATACCTCACCCGCCGTGGGGCATATGGAAATCAATGGATAAACACGACAGCTAATGGTTGGATTGAATTAACCAATGTAAAATTTACCTATGACAGCACGGCCTCTCAAGGACATCGTTTGGATTATGCAGAAGGGGGCATTGGAAACACCTTCTATTTAAAGAACTGTGGCTTTTTTAGTGAAAATACCCCCTATGGCCTAACCCTCACACGCAATCCTTCAGCAATACCACCCGAAATTGACTTTTCACCTATACCTTAATCAACATCACTGTTTTGAGCTAAAACTCCCGTATCCATGAGGGGTTATCCTGAGCGTAAAAGTTCTTTCCTTCAGAGGCTGAAAACTTTTAAATAATACAATTTAAAGGTTCGGAAATAGTTCGTTTTTTTGTTTCATTATTGGGCTTATGTAGATTGCCTTTATGTTAAATGGCCCTCGAAATCGGTAACCTGATAAAGGTCAAAACATTCAAAATGAAAAGAATCATTGCTTTATTATTTGTCCTCGGAGCGGTATCATTCGCTGCTGCTCAGGAAACCTTAGATATATTAACCGTATCCGGACATTTTGGTACACCACAACCTTTTGAGCCCGGATCTACTTTTACCGGAGAAACAACCGAAAGAGGCGCTATGGTTAATCTGGTGGTACCGATCGTATTGAACGACAAACAAATCTGGTATAACAGTGTTAACTACATGCAGTGGAATGTCAAAAATGACATTGCGATGGCCGATGATATCGTTAACCCTATTAATATTCACGGATTTATTCTAAGAACAGGATTGATTCAAAAGCTTTCAAACGGCAATTCTATTCAGGTAGTATTTATGCCCAGGCTAATGTCTGATCTCAAAAAAATAGACCACAAACACTTCCAGTTTGGAGGTACGCTTATTTATGAAAAAATATATCACGAGGGATTGAAGATCGGCTATGGGGTATTGTATAACCAGGAAACTTTTGGACCTAATGTCACTCCCCTGTTGAACCTGGAATGGAAGATCTCTGAGAGGTGGTCTGTGTCAGGGTTACTGCCTATTTCCTCTAAAATAAAATACCAGGCAACCGATAAATTACAACTGGGGATGCATCATTTCGGCTTGGTCACTTCATATCGATTAGGTGAAGAAGCGTATCAGAATGACTACATACAACGATCAAGCATCGACCTGGGATGTTTCCTCAGGTACAGGATTATGGGAGGAATTCATGTTGAAGGCAGATATGGGTATTCTTTTGGCAGAAGTTACGGTCAGTATAACCAAGACGAAAAAATCGATCTGGCATTACCTCTTTTTACCCTTGGAGATGATCGAACTCAGCTCAATGAGAATGCTAATTTTCGCAATGGAGCCTATGCTAATGTCAGAGTTGTCTACGCCATAAATTTATAATGTGATCTACCTTTAACATCAGCCGCATCAAACGTAATATGGTTACATCCTTTAGCTTGTATCGTACAACTAATTCATCAAAATTCGTGAACCAATTCAGGCCATACCCCTCTACATTAAGCAGCTTTTAACCTGAGTAACGGCGGACATAGCCAGATAGTTCCAACTAGTTATCCCGGCTAATTATTTTCACAATGCGGTTGATCATAATTTCCGATAGATCTCATTCACAACCTTCAAAATCTGTGGTGTTGATAAATTGCACCACTACCGCATCAATATCTTTGTGGTATTCCGCAAGACTTTGATACCCCACAACCAAACCACCGTGATCGTATTCATAGGGGTAGATCTCTTGCTCACCCGCTTCGAATACAGAACCATCATTCAAAGCTCTTAAAAATGTCCCTACATCCTGAGCGGTAGCCAACATGCCATACTCCCGTTCTTTAAAGTCATCATCATAGCCCACATAATAGCCGCTCATGACATCGTCGAGATCAACTTCAGTAATTGAAAAGAAGGTGTTATTGAGATTCAAAGGTTCCAGTATTCTTTCTTTGATATAATCATGATGGCCATACCCTAATACATCGTCCATGATATTGCGAAGCAACAAATAATTGGTGTTCGAATACGCATATCCTTCCCCCGGGGCAAAGCTGGCTGGCAGATCCAGGCCTTTACCAGGATCCATGGCACAAAGAACAGGGATATTACTGTTCCAACGAGTAACAGTGTCCGTACGATCCATTTCGCTTTTTTGTTTTTTATCATCTTTTTCGTTCCGGAGTTCTATTGTACTGCCTCTACCGCATTATGGTTTTGAAGTCCTCAGATTATTATTACAATCCTTCTTTGATCGCTTTTCTCCAAAAGTAAATCCCAAAGATCGAAGTCACAATGGCAAACATAATTCCGTTTTCACCAAGCCAATGTTCAGTCCCTTCGATTTTCATGGTAAGCGGAGGCATTATCTTTTGAATGTATACATTGCTTACCGCGTGAAAAACTACCGCCGGCCACAGGCTTTTCGATTTGAAGGTATAGTAAGCCATGACAAACGACATCGAAACAATGACTATAAAGAAGGTGATAAATTCTAAAAGCATGTTATTACTGTAATATACCAGCAATGGCCAATGCCATGCCGCCCATACGAGTCCGCTCACCACAGAAACCCCGGTAAAGGAAAGCACCTTTCTCAGTTCATAAATAAAAAAGCCGCGCCAACCTATTTCTTCTCCCAAGGTGGTCGCCATGGCACGTATGACTTCTACCGTACCTACTAAGAAGATCCCGATGATGGCTATCGAGGTGGGATCTAATGTTCCTATGCCAAATAAGCCCAGTTCTTCTCCCCAATTTGTAATCGTCTCCTTATCGGCCGGACTCCCAAGTCTGAAACCCCAGATGAGCACGTAAGTGATCACCCCATAAAGGGCCGGAATGAAATAAGACCATTTGATGTATTTCCAATTACCCCAATTCCAATCCAGGGATGAGATTTTACGCCCTTTTATTTTGAGAGTGATAAAAGCAGTTATGGCGGGAGACCACATAATGGCGCCAACATAGATCCTTGAAGGATATAGATTTACGATGGCATAATGGAAAGGTGACGTAAGTACAAATACGAGAGTCAGAAATAAAAAGATCGTTTTCCAGGTCTCTTTGCGGTCTGATGAATTATAAAGCATGTTTGGTGATTGGTTCATGTGTACCGGTAAGACGACGGAATACGGGTTTTGTGACTGGGTCCTTCGGAGTTTTTTTGGTCATAGGTCATATTTCATTATAAACAAATTACCTAAGGGTCATGGAGGTTGAGTAAATCGAACTCATAACGACCCATTACATTTCAGAATAAAAAAGCCTGGATCACACCAAGCTTTTCTTTTTAGAATTCTTAAACTTTCCGTACCGACTATCACTCCAATTTTAATTTCCCGAAGGATCACAGGTAGCATTAAATGGTACCGTGTTCAGTTCTCCTGGTGCATTGGAGCTCCAGTTACCGCCAAAAGAAGCCTTACTCCATTCAACGACGAATTCTACATTTTCAGGAGCGCCATCCGGGAAGAAGAATTCTCCGGCCCAAACACCGGGTGATATTTCGGCAGGGGCAATGGATATTCCGGGGATAGGGACCCACAAACCGGCCGGGAACACCAGGTTATCTACGGGATCATCATCGGCCGACTCGATCTCTATTCGCATGGTCTGAGCATCTACATTAAATACCGACAACAATATTTCTGAACCGGTATCACCGCCAAAGGCTGCGATCTGGGTCCTGCAGAACGGACTTTCTGCACCGGCTCCGCCGCCATTACCGCCACCTGAAGTTTCGGTGAGCACCACATTATCAATGACCACGACGCCTACATCGGCTCCCATATCAAACAGGACACGGCTATTGGAACCTCCAAAATCGGCTGCTGTTAGTTCGAGGGTGAATGTTTGCGTATTGGTGGTAAGATTCACCTCCTGAGACGTATTGGTGAACGGATCTTCGTTCAATCCGATCCCCGCGATCAGGGTTCGACTCCGATCCGAAGAAGCGTCAAAGGACAAGGTATAGGTACTCCCCTGGTTGATCGCTACCACCTGGCTCAGATTCACATCAAATGGATTACCTGCTACGCCAACATTAGCAATATTAAAGCTATTGCCTCCTTCGGTAACCACGTTGGCTGCATTCCCGAACCACGGATCTACCCCGGCTTCAAAATCGCCATTGGTCAGGAGATTCTCTGCAGCCGGTGGAGGTGGAGAATTTGTATCGCTTCCATCACCCCCTTCTACCAGAGAGACCTTATCGATGACCACCACACCAACATCGGCACCCATATCAAAGAGCACCCTACTGTTGGCTCCTCCAAAATCATTGGCCGCCAATTGAAGGGTATAGGTTTGTATTTCAGGGGTCAGGGTGATCTCCACTACTGTATTGGTAAAGGGGTCTTCATTAAGCCCGATCCCCGCCAATATGGTACGCTCGCGATCGGAAGAGGCCTCAAAGGTCAGGATGTAGTTAGTACCCTGGTTGATGGCAACTACCTGGCTTAAATTCACATCAAAAGGATTGCCTGCGGTCTGCACCTCGGCCAGATTAAAACTATTGCCTCCTTCGGTAACCACGTTGGCCGCATTACCGAACCACGGATCTACCCCGGCTTCAAAATCGCCATTGGTCAGCAGTCCGGAATCAAATGGCGGTTCAGGTGTATCGGTTTGTTCTATATCATCGATGTAAAACGTTCCCGCTGTAGTTCCCGGACCATCTACAAATATGGTCAGGGTGCTGTATGCTGCTGCCGAATCGAATGAAAACACCAACTCTTCCCAACCGGAACCGGTATGAGTGGCCGTGGTTTCAACATCACCGGCTGTACCCTGCTCCAGTTTCATGAGTACATCGACCCCTGCTTCAGACCAAAAGTTCATTTTTATACTCTTTTGAGCAGAGAGGTCAATGGCTTCACCCAGTTCGATAAAGAAACCCTCAAAGGCGGCTCCGATATTGGTGATCTGCCCTACCTTGGAGGCTTTATCATTGGTACCCGAGACATCAGGATTGTCAACGACCTCAAAGGCTGCCCCGTTAAATGTGGTAACATCATAAGACGTATTCGGGTCATCAAAAGTGATCGGTAAGGTTGCCGGAAATAATACATCTATCGCGATCGTATCCTGAAAGGTTGCAGAGGCTCCGGCAGGATTAAACGCCTCAAGGGTTACGATATAAGCCCCATTGGCAAAGGTTTTCACGGGATTGATCTCGGTAGAGGTAGTCCCATCGCCAAAATCCCAATTATAGGTATTCGCCCTTTCAGAAATATTGATAAAGGTTACCGTACCGGTGTCTTCATTTTGCGTATAGGTAAAACCTGCCACCACTTCTGGCAAGCTAACTTCATCATCGTCTTCACATCCTGTAAACGAAATAAGAAAAAGGGATATGAAAAAATACCTCCATAAGGTGAATAGCTTTTTCATCATTATATGATTTTAATTGTCAATTGTACTTTTATATACCCGAACATAATCTACCAGCATGCGCTGCGGAAAAACGGTTTGCTGATTGGGCGGACCCACAAAATTTCCTCCCACAGCAAGATTCATGAGCATGAAAAAGGGCTTATCAAACACCCAGGGACCGGTAACATCATCCGGGGTGATGCGGTTATAGAGTACGTCGTCTACATAAAAGTTTACGTACTCCGGCGCCCATTCCACGCCAAAAACATGAAAGCCGGTATCAAAGCGGTCGTTCTCCAGTTCGTATTCTTTTGAGATGGCATCACCCCCGCTATATCCGGGTCCGTGTACACTCCCGATAAGAATCGTAGGGGTTTGTCCGCGGTATTCCATAATATCGATCTCTCCGGCTCCCGGCCACGGATTCTCATCGATATCGGCACCCAACATCCAGAAGGCAGGCCATATACCCTGCCCATAGGGCAGCCATATGCGTGCCTCAAAGCGACCGTAGCGCTCTTCGAACTTGTTTTTGGTAAGCAACCTTGCCGAGGTGTATTGGGAGCCTTCAAAGTTTTCCCTTTGGGCCGTTATGATCAATACGCCATTCTGTACCCTCACATTGTCCGGCCTGCTGGTGTAGTATTGTAATTCCTGGTTACCCCAACCATTATTTCCGGTACCTATATCAAATCCCCATAGTTCACTGTTCGGGGCACCATCTACATCAAATTCGTCATGCATGACCAGTTCTGTATAGGTGACCACCCTTTGGGTATCGTCGTTAGCACAACCAAATACCATGAACAGTAACAGGGGTAACAACAAGGTCTTTATAGATTTTAATCGCTCTCTCTTCATCATTTTTCAAATTAGAATGGATTACTCTGCGTAGAAATACATATTGTCTACTAAAATGGTCGATATGGTCGCATCAGAAATAAAGAAGATCTGGGCGAGGTTACTTCTGCTGGTGAGGGTGGAAAACTCGGATAACGGGATATCGAGACTAATCCATTGGTTACTCACCAGGTCACCACTGTCATAACGCACTCTGGCACTGGAATCGTCTCCTCCTCCAAAAGCATTATCCGGCCCGAAATCACCTAATTCGATCTCCAGAAAATCACCGGCATCAATAGCTTCCTGTACTTGAATATCTACGTGAAAATGGGTCATTGCCGAGGCGTCAATGGTTGGATTCTTAAACTCTGTGGCGACAAAGTTCAATTGGGTATATCGAATGATCTGGTCACCGTTGATCTCCAGATCGACCCCTCCCAGTGTGGTCTGGAACGGCTCAAAGAATCCGTTATAGAAATCAACCGGGATATTGGTATATGCGTCACTAAACACCGAAATGACCGTAGCAGGATCCCTGTCAGGCACCGGGGCAGGTACGAAATCGCCTAAGGACTCTACCGTTAAAGACCCAGCAGCCTTTACTCCGGCGATAATGGCGGTAATGGTTGCTGTACCCGTACCGAGCACAGAAACCTGCCCGGACTCATCGACCCTGGCGATATCAGGATCTGTTGACGAAAAAGAAAAGTAAGCAGGTGCTGCTGCTACGGTTTGATCTCCGCCCGAGGGTAAATTAAAGGTTTGTGTCAAGCCGGTTACCTGCAGGGTAGATCCCGTAAAACTTTGCTGTATCACATCTTCTCCGTTAAACATAGCGGGACGGGGTTGGGCTATCGTACCCAGTTTTTCGTATTTCAACTCATCGACCCAGAAGCTGTAGCCATCTCCCTCTTCGGGACCTTCGGCATACCAGAACATCCCACTCTCCACCACCAGTTTTGAAGGATCTGGAATGGGGATGATGTATTTTTGCCAATTCGTGGTAACTCTTAAATTATTCTTCACGACCAGGTACCTGTTCGCACCGAAATCATTTCCAAATCCGATCTCATTAATGGTTGCTGCTTTGGTCGCTTTGGCGTAAAAGGTTAGCGCATCGTAACCCGTTAGGTTTCTTCCGCCATAATCCGGAAAAATAGCCCCTGCGAACGCCCCTTGCGGATCACCAAAATTAGGAACGTCAAAACGCATGGACGATGTGCCCTCATAAGGTTCTTCGGTATCTACTGAAAAGGCATCCAACCGGGACCCCTGAAAGGGCAGGTACTCCAACCCGGCACTAAATCCGTCGATATACACTTCGGGATTATTCGAGAAATCGGCAAATTCGACCTCATCAGACACGTCCCGTTCACATGCTGCAAGCAGTAAACAAATACCTGCGAATACAACCGTGAATATGGATCTGTTATTGCTATACTTTTTCATCGCTTGTCTTTTTATTTACCAATATTGATGTGAATGTAGGTTCTGATCTCCCACTCGTTACCATTGCCGAATCCTACAGGGCTTATCACGGGATCGGTAGCAAATTCATTGGTCACAGAAGGAAGGTATCGAGGTGAGAACTCATTCAGGGAACGCCATGTTCCCCTGATACCTATCTGGGTATTGGGAAGTATGAACCAATCGGGTTTGCCGAGAGTGGTAGACAGGTCAAGCATGAGCTGCACGGGATAGGTAAGGTTAAAATCCCGGTGATAGTCAAAGGGCCCCCAGTCGTTGATCTTAAATTCATGTTGCAGTTTCCATTTTTTATAGATCATCCTGATATCTGCACCGAGTCGCTCAATGGTTCTCGGGTCGCTACCTCTGGCCTGGGCGTTACCAAAATAGAGATTGGTTATGACCCCCAGGTCGGTATTTACTTTTGAAACGATACGGGCATGGGCTTCCCAAAGGTCTTTCGCCGGTACCGAATTCGGAAAGGCAAAGAAGGTCCTGTCGTCAAGGAAACCTACAGCAGCATCCATCGTGGTTGGCTGATGTCTGAAAACAAATCCTGCACTAACTGCAAGTTTCGCATCTTCTGCCCTGTCGTTATCCCAGGCATACATCCATGTTCCCGGGGTTGGATCCCAGGTGAGCAATAATTCTCCTGCTACCATTTCTCTGTTGGCTCTAACCACAAAAGGGTCGTCCAGGATATTACGCAGTCTTCCCGGCCCCTGAACATCATTGGGCATTGGCCCTACAATAGGCTTTTGCCAAAGAAAATTGGGTGCTACCTGCACATTACCAAAAGAATAGGTGAATCCGGTAAGGAAATTGGTCTGATTTCCACTTCCACTATCCTTCAATTTCCATCCGGTAAAGGTTTGTGTATAATCGGCTCCCCCATTAGCCACAAGGCCCATAGCCGCTCCCTGGGCATACCAGTTAAATCGGCCGCCGGAATAGGTGATCTTGGCTTTTCCTCCCCAGTTATCACCGGAGTTCACTTTATCCGTATATACGGTGTAATCACCATCTTCTCCTTCGGTAAACTGAAATTCCCGACCGTTAAGAGGTTGACCTCCCCATATCCCTCCGAGTTGAAGGCCGAACTTCCCGAATTCTCTTTCTATAGCCAAGGTCGCCCTTCTGGTTTGCGGCATGGGTATCGCAAGGGAAGAAACAAAATTATCGATCCGGTCAACATCTTCATGGAAAATTCCGGTAACTTCAAATTTCCCAAGGGTGGTTTGATATTTTAAAAGGATCGCCGGGTTGGCTCCCCACCAGAGTTGCGGTCCGAATGCCGCTTTAAAACCTTTTAAAGCACTTTTACCATCGATCTCCATCCCGAGGATCTCCCCGTTATAGATATCCAGGTTAGGCCCGTAATTAGCCTCAGGATAGAGTCCGAAGAAATCGCCCTCGTATCCCCAATGATAGTGACCGGTACGATAGAATCCTCTCACGTCGGCTTGCTTTGTTTTCCATTCGTAGGAGGCGCTGTACACCCGGACCCTGTTAATATCGCTAAGCACCTGGGTGCCATCGGTGGCATTCACCTCCACCGGGCGGCTGCTATTCTCATAAAAGATCTCATTGATCGGATTGGTAGCCACATTCCCCACAATATTGAAGTTTACATTGGCTTTCATATTAGGAGCGGGATTTCCTTCGAAGCCCACAAAGAAGGATTGCATATGGTCAAATCCTAACTGATCAGGAAACTGATTTGATCCCTCTTCGGGACTTTCCGGCGTGGTAATAAGACTCCCCCCGGTATTAAAGGTCGAGAACCGGGCTTCCATTTTGCTTACGCGTATAAGCTTACTCTCCTCCCCTACTAATGCCGCCTTGTCGCCCCTGGCTTTGAGTACGGCATCCATAAGTTGGATATTGTCAAAGTAGTTCTGAAGGAAGGCCTGGGTTACCCCATCGCCATACGGATCGAGCTTATGTGCTTCTTTTAAGGCGTAATATGCGGCACGCGGATACAGGTCATAGAGTCCTCTTTCATTGGTCATTCCCTTGGCACAGATCCCGAACCACTCTTCGTTCATATTATTTGCCCCGGGAGCCGACAAATCCCTGGGGTAACCACCGTTAGACCAGGAGGCGTCGGTATCGTGTACATCGGCACCTTTCCGGTCGTTAAAACCGAATTTCCACCACCCGTCACTGAATTGAAAGGTGAATCCTCCGATAGAATTCTCTGCCAGTCCCAGACCGGCAGCATTGGCATAGATCTCTCTCCAGTTACCTACCATATAGTACGCCTGGGAGTATTGATCTTCTTTATTCTCGGCGGCATTGAACGCATCGGCACCAAACTCTGTAAACATAATTGGCATATCGAGTTTTTCCTTTACCACCTCGAACATATCACCAAAAGAAACACCACGATAGGTGTTGGTGCCGTAGATGTCTACATCTTTACATTCTTCGGCTATGATATCAATAAAAAGTACATCACCATTACAAATGGCTACCGGATGCGCATTGTCTATGCCCTTGATGAGGATGGAAGCTTCATTCATTAATTGATACATGGGCCTCCCGCGTTTTTCTCCTATATATTTCTTCTCTTCTTCATCATCCGGGAAATCTTCGGTCTCTGCTCCTGCCCAAAAGAGCCCGTAGTTATTCTCATTCCCCAGTAAATACATGAGAAGTCCGGGAGTATTCCTGTACTCATGTGCCAACTGCCGGACCTCACTGAGCAGTACCTCGCGGGTGCGTGGATCGGAGTAATCGGTAATTTCGATCCATACCCCGTCAATAGTGAGTCCGTAGCGCCCGAAAGAATGATTCAACATGGTGTAGATGCCGTAATTCTCGTAGATATAGCGAATCCAGCGTGCCGGCACCCCGGTGTACTGTCGTATCACATTAACCCCCATATTCCTAAGCAGAGACATTTCGGTGTCGAGCCCTGCCTTGATAATATCATCCGATTTATCCCAGAACCGTGCATTTACGGTATTGGTACCTATAGGAATATAATCCCAGTTCATCCCGTTGATCATAAAATCTTCTCCATTCACGAGTAGTCGCGCTCCGTTTTGATCCTTTTGAACGGTAACCTTATTTACCTGGGACCAGCTGCTTGTAAAAGTGAAAAGACTAAAAAAGATCAGGATGGTGAGCTTAAGGGTGAGGGTGTTTTTCGTTGCATTATTCATACCAGACACGGTGTATTGGCTTTCCATAATTAAAACTGTTTGTTAGTACAGTATGATCACTTCATTGTTCTAGCTCAACAGCTTGCTTACTGTGAGTCACTTACTTATTCTATGTGTGGGGCTGAAATAAAAGACGGTAAACGAATCAAAATACGTATTGAACCATTGAAGCCATGGGGGAATGACTTGTATTTCTGAACTAAAAAATAAGGGAAACAAGTTCCATGTTTTTCGAAATCGAACACTAAACTACTTAATATCAATGCCTTAAGCAATTTTTTAAGGTTAAATGTAGGGAAAGAGGGAAAGAGGGAAATGGGGAAAGAGGGAAATGGGGAAAGAGGGAAATGGGGAAAGAGGGAAATGGGGAAATGGGGAAAGAGGGAAATGGGGGTAAGGATTGTGGATTGTGGATTGTGGATGAGGGATATGGATTTTTTGAAATTTGAGATTTGGATCGTTAGTAGGGAGTGGTTAGTAGGGAGTGGAATGAGGAGTGAGGAGTGAGGAGTGAGGAGTGAGGAGGGATGAGGGATGAGCGTCTTTGTCTTTGCGAGGAGCGCAGCAACGAAGCAATCTCATGAAGTTAAGAAGGTTGCAAATATGAGGTATCCCCTTCCGGTTCTGCGAAGCAAAACTTCTGCCAACCAGCAAGCACCTCACTATGAAAGCTTCACTGAACCTTCCATGGTCTTTCGGCCCTCGATAAGAGGGGAAGGCTATCGTTGGTCATGTAGACCCCATCGCCCTTTGTCCTTTCCTGATGATCTTCTTACTGGCTTTTCCTTTTACAGCTCCTCCCTCATCGTTAAGGAAGACGATGGCTCCTGTTGGGCATCGCTGTATCGGATCGGTAGTATCGTGGTTTTCGGAATAGTTGATCACCGGAAGATTGTTCTGCATGGTGATCAGATCTCCGGGGGCATCCATGGCACATCGTCCGCAAGCGGTACAGGCTACCTGGCAATCTTCAAGGATATCATCGCCTTGTTCCAGGTTTTTACAGGCCACCCAAAGGCGGTGACTCACAGGCTGTAGAGAGAACAGGTCTTTTGGGCAGGCTTCCACACAGTCGCCACAGGCGGTACACTTTTCAGGATCGACCACGGGCAAGCCGTGCTCGTTCATCGTGATGGCGCCAAAATCGCAGGAGACCTCACAATCGCCGTGTCCCAGGCACCCCCAGAAACACCCTTTACCTCCGCCGGAGATCAGTGCAGCACCCTGGCAGCTGCGTATGCCCTCGTACTGGGCGCGGTTAATGGCCACGTTGGTACCTCCGGCACATGCCAGACGGGCTACCTGCTTTTCTTCTTCACCCAGATCTACACCCAAAAAAGATGCTATCGCCTGCCGGCCTTCATCAGAACTCACGGTACATTTTCCGGGCAGGGTTTCTTCCCCAACGAGGGCTTCTGCAAACGGCCGGCATCCCGGATATCCGCATGCCCCGCAATTAGCGCGGGGCAGCATATCCTCTACCATATCAATGCGTGGATCTTCCCAGACATAGAGTTTCCTGTATGCAGTAATGAGCAAAACTGCTAATAACAAGGTTAACCCTCCGAGTGCAACTATGGCAATAAGTATAGACATATGATCATTTTTGGTGTTGGTATAAAAACATCAGGCGCTCATGATAACCGCGATCAGAAAATGATCTCGGCCCATTTCTTCCCTGCGATCAGTTCGGCCTTACGCAGACGCCATTTTTCTTCAGACCCCAGGATATTGGCGAACGCTTTGTTAAGCATTTTATGTATCGATTCATATCCGGCTACATACACATAGGTGTTGGACCTTGAAAGCATTTCGAGTAATTCTTCTCCTTGCTTCTCCAGCGCCTTATCCAGATCGATAGGATCGGCCCAGTGTGGTCGCGGACTCAAAGCCTGGAAGGCTTTAAAGGTTTCCTCATCGTAGTAATTAGCCAGATCGTTGTTCTTATCGTTCATGTACAACAACTCTAATCCGCTATTCGCTCCGTAGAACAGGCGTATCTTCCCTTCCCAGTCTTTTACGTTCTTATAGATATGCTTGATAAAAGCGCGGAAAGGTGCGATCCCGGTTCCCATCCCGATCAGGATCATATTAGCCGTTTTATCTTCCGGCACCCTAAATGGGAGTTCGAAGGGCCCTGTTAGGGTGATCTCATCGCCTTTGCTTCTGTCGCAAAGATAATTGGACGCAACCCCATCGTATTTTTCTCCACTGAATTCATCTACGTAAAAACAGCGTTTAACCAGCATGGTGAGTTGTGCATTTCCGTTACTGCTTCCGGGCAGATCGGCCACACTGTACAACCTGTGATGCAGGGTGTTCCCAAAGTCGCCGGGGGCATCGACCAATACGCCAAAGCTTTGGTCTACCTCGCATTTAAATGCGGGGTCTTTTACTTCAAGTACGATCTCCCTGACCTCATCGGTATCCTTTGGGGTGAGCCGGGAGGTATCTTTAACAACTGCCTTATACCTTTTCTCTGTATCAAAATCTAGTAAATGTGCCATGATTCCTGTTTAATTCGTTAGTTATGTTCTGTAATTGATCTTAATTGTTGGTGTATTCTTTGACGTATTATCCTCATGCGAATCAACACTACCCTTAGTGGCGCAGGCTGTGGTGCAACCGCAATTCGAGCAGCTTCTTCTGCCTGCCAAAACATCATCTTCGCTGTATTCCTCGCGAAACGTTTTTTTCCACAGGGCTTGCACCAGTGCCCAAAAGAACACGATGCTCAGCGTTAGTCCGATTCCTATAACAAGTGATTTTAACATCGTTTTTTCGAGTTTTTATGCTCCCAGGCCAGCAAAGCCCATGAAGCAAAGTGATAATATTCCTGCAATGAACAGGGTCAATGCGGTTCCTTTTGAGATCTGGGGTACATCTGCAAATTTTAATTGCTCCCTGAGTCCGGCGATAAGTACCAGGGCCAAGGTAAATCCAACCCCGGCGCCAAGGGCATACACCACGGCTTCCAAAAATCCGTATCCCTTATTGGTTTGAAACAGGGCTACTCCCAGTATCGCACAGTTCGTGGTAATGAGCGGTAAAAAGATCCCCAGTGAACGGAACAAGGCGGGACTCATTTTTTTAATGAACATCTCTACCAATTGTACCGTTGAGGCGATCACTACGATATAGCTTATCAACTGCAGGAAGGGGGCGTTAATGGCTACCAGGAAGGCGTGGATCCCGTAGGCACACATTGAACTGATGAGCATCACGAACATCACGGCTCCCCCCATTTTTGTGGCGGTTTCCATTTTTCCGGAAACGCCTAAGAACGGACAGATCCCCAGAAAGTATGCCAGTACAAAGTTGTTGACCAATGCGGCATTAAGAAATATAGTTCCCAGATCGGCTGTTTCCATTAGTTTGCTTTTTTCGTTTGTAATGCATTAATAACCAGTAACCACAAAGCCAGGGTAAAGAATCCGCCTGCCGGCAGGATCATCACGATCCAGCTCTGAAAACCTTCCGGGAAGAGCATGGCCCCGAATATGGAACCATTCCCCAGGACCTCTCTAACGGCTCCCAGACAGAAAAGGGCAAATGTAAATCCGAGTCCCATTCCCAGGGCATCGAGCATAGACCTGCCTATGGTATTTTTTGAAGCAAAAGCTTCGGCACGGCTCAGGATCAAACAGTTCACTACGATGAGTGAAATAAAGGCTCCCAGACTCTTGTGAAGCTCCACACTTATAGCCTGAATAGCGTAGTCGGTAAGGGTCACAAAGGTTGCGATGATGAGAATATAGGAGGCAATACGCACCTGCTTCGGAATAAACTTGCGTAACATAGACACCAGGATATTCGACATCAGCAGTACAAAGGCTGTTGCGAGTCCCATGGCCAGGGCATTGACCGCCGTATTGGAAACGGCCAGTACCGGACACATTCCAAGTACCTGCACAAATACCGGATTATCCCGCCACAGTCCCTTGATGAACTCATCGGTAGATTTCGGTGTTTCTGTCTTTGGAGGGTTCTTAGTCATTATTTTCCTTTTTATTGTTTATCGTCTTGCGACGTTACTTCCTGTTCATTAGCCCCGTGTAATACCGGTACGATCTCTTTAGAGCTCCTGCCAATTATATCTCCAATAGCTCTCGACGAGATAGTGGCTCCGGAGATCCCGTCGACCTCCCAGGCATTCACTTTCTCTCCTTGCTTTACCGTGATCACCGTATTGCGAATAGCACCCTGCTCATCAAGGCTTACATCCAGAGCTTTAAAGTTGTCTAAAAAGCGTTGTTCCTTTTCGATCTTATCTCCAAGACCGGGCGTTTCTTTGCTTTCCAGTACCCTGAATCCAATGATGGTTTCCGAGGCCGGATCGTAACCATAGAGTATCCTGATGATATCGGCATAGCCCTGTCCGGCAGCCTCCACGGCATAGCCCACAAGGGCCTCGTTAGCATCAAATCCGGCATATACCAGTGTTTCTGAGGCATCTCCAGCTTTGGGTGCTGCCAGGGTTTGCTCCGGGGTAATGGCCATAGCCTGTGTACGTACCGTACCGGGCAGTACTTCGAAAATAGCTTTCTCCAAAGCTTCGGCCTTCAATTGTTCGATCCGGGGTTTGGTGAGTTCGAAGGTCATAACGATCAACAGGGCACTTATGATCCCTATACCTCCCATAGCGAAAAGCATCTTATTGCTACTCGCAGGCTTTTGTGTTTTTATGGTAGTTGTTTCACTCATGCGACCTTCATTTTTCTATTTGTTCCGTATACCCTGTTTTTGATCACCCTATCTATATGTGGTGAAATGGCATTTGCCAGGAGAATGGCGTACATCACCCCTTCAGAAAGACCACCCCATACACGTATCACGATGGTTAAGATCCCGATGATCGCCCCGTACACCCATAGCCCGGCTGGCGTTATGGGAGATGATACCATATCGGTGGCCATATACACAGCCCCCAGCATGAGTCCGCCGGAAAACAGCATAAATACAGGTGAAGGATACACCTCGCTATTGATCATATAGAGGGCGCCACTCAGGAGAAAGGCACTTAGTAATACCGCAGCGGGAATTCTCCAGCTCATCATACCCCGCGCGATCAGATAGAGTCCGCCGAGAATAATAATGACAGCACAGGTCTCCCCCGTCGATCCGCTTATCTGGCCGAAGGCCAGCTCCATGGTCGGGGTAACTACCCCGTCGAACTTAAAGGCTGCGAGTGGGGTTGCACCGGAGATCACATCGTATTGAGGGGCCATAAAAGGCCACGTAAATACCGAACTTGCAATGGTCGTAAAGCGATCGTCAAGTAAGGCAGGGTGCCAGGTGGTAATGGCCACTGGGAATGCCGCCTGTAAAAAGGCGCGGGCTACAAGCGCCGGATTGAAGACATTATAGCCCAATCCGCCAAAGATGTATTTCCCCAGGGCGATGCCCACTACTCCACCGATAAAGGCCATCCATAATGGAAAGGTCGGTGGCAGGGTGAGTCCGAGTAACAAACCTGTGATCACCGCCGAATAATCGTTAACGGTGGTTTCCTTTTTAGAGAGTCTGCACAGCACGTGCTCGGTAAGCACACTGGCCAGGGTGGCCGTTGCTATGACCAACAGGGCATTCCACCCAAAAGACCATACGGAAAATCCGGCTACAGGCAACAAGGCCCACACCACATTTTTCATGATCTGATCGGTACTTCTGCCCTTAGTAATATGGGGCGAAGAGCTTATATGAAGTGTTTTCTTAAGCATTTAATTTTTCTTTTTTATCTGCTTCTTGCTTTGCTGCAGCTTCCTTTTCGGCCGCTTCACGCTTACGCACCTGGCGTTTGGCCAGGCGGAAATATTGTACCAGCGGGATGTGGGACGGACAAACATAGGTGCAGGAACCACATTCAAAACAATCCATCAGGTTAAAATCGGTTACCATCTCATCATAGGCTTCAGACTTGGCCAGAATACCCATTTGGGATGGATTGAGCATTAACGGACACGCATCTACGCAGGCGCCGCACTTAATACACGGGTAGGTCTTCACATTGAGTTCGACCTCCTTCCTGGTAAATACCAGGATCCCCGAGGTTCCTTTTACGATCGGGATATCGAGATTGGAAACAGCTACCCCCATCATGGGGCCTCCCATATACACCTCTGTGATCGCCTCATCTACACCAATATGTTCAAGAACAAAGCGCAGGGGCGTGCCCACCGGGATCAGGTAATTCCCTTTTTTCTTTACTCCGGGTCCGCTAATGGTGATCACCCGCTCCTGAATTCCGCGACCGTGAGGCAGGAGGCGACCGATCTCTGCTGTTGTGGCTACATTAACCACCACTGCCCCTACCTCAATGGGTAATTTCTTAGAGGGGACCTCCTTACCGAGGATAGCGGTAACCAGCATTTTTTCTGCTCCTTGCGGATATTTTACCGGGAGTACCTTTACCGATATGGGAAGGTCCGGGGGAAGATGTTTTCTCAAGTGTTCGGCGGCATCCTTCTTATTGGCTTCGATCCCGATAACGGCTTCTTTGGCACCGGTAACCTTCAGGAGGTATTTGATACCCATAAAGATATCGGCTTCCTGTTCCAGCATCACCCGGTGGTCGGTGGTGAGGTAAGGCTCGCACTCCACTCCGTTAATGATGAGGGTCTCACAGGTCTTACCTTCCGGCACTTTGAGCTTTACATGGGTAGGAAAGGCTGCCCCTCCAAGTCCGACGATACCGGCATCCTGAATACCCTGAAGGATCTCTTCGGGGGTAGCGGTGTCCGGATCAACAGGGGTCCCTTCCAACACTTCCTGGGTGGAGAACGGAAAGGCTTCGAGATAGATCCCCGTGGTCATTTGTCCGCTGATCGTAGGAACATTCCCGATCTTACGCACCACTCCGGAAACCGGAGCATGCATGGGCACCGAAACATAACCACCGGCCTTAGCCAGTAACTGTCCGCGATGCACCTCCTGCCCTTCCCTGACTACGATCTGTGACGGGGCACCGATGTGTTGAGCCATGGGCAGTATGATCACCGGAGCAAAGGGGAACTGCCTTATCGGCAGTCCCTTGGTCTCATCTTTGCTTTCCGGGGGATGAATCCCGTGCTTAAACGAATTCTTATGAAAATTGAATATTGACATAGGCCCTGAGTATATTAATTATACTTAGCACCACGGCTGATCCATTTTTCGATGTCCTTGGCAGACTTGTCTGCAGGTAAACCGGGATGGATCACTCCGGCCGTACATTTTTCTGCTGCTTTAACGAGGTCTTCGTAAGGTCCTGCCTTAGGATTCTTTATGTATGCCTTATTATTTTCATCGTAGGCAAAGATCCCGGCATTGATCTTCATACACTCATCACAGGAGGTACACTCATCAGACTCTAACCATGGCGCAAGGTATTCTCCATTTGCTGCAGGCTGCTCCTCACCGTTGGCTTCAGCAGGTGCGGCAGGAGGCATAGCCAGGTCGGCAAGTCCATTACCTTCACCTCCGGCGAGTTGCATGAGTCCCTGAGCGATCTTACCGACTACTTCAGTACGGATCTTATCCTCAAGGTTTTCGGCATTCGCATCAATTTCCTCCACTCCGGCAAGGTCTTTCAGCATGAGCCAGAAGTCGCGACGCTCTTCACATGAGTCTACTATAGGCTTGGCCACCAGGATCCTGTTGAGTTTCTGATCTCTGTCGACTGCCCAGATATATGGGAACTTGCCTTCGCGTTCGCTTTCTTCCAGTTTGAGGAAGTCGGAAAGCAGGATCATATTGTCGTTCCATGCGTTACGCGGCACTTTTCTGAAATGCTTTCTGAAGCGCGCCTCGGTAAGGGCAAAGTCGGCAAAGGTCATTGGCAGTTCCATCGTGCGTTCCTGACCGTACTCGAGATATTTGAGCTTATAGGTTGGCCAGATCTCGTTGATATCCGGATTTCCTCCCAGATCAAAGGCCTCTTTCGCCTTGATACCGTGATCCGGATTGTATTTAAATATCGGATAGGCTCTGGATTCTACCGCGAGTTTCGCCTGGTGTGCTCCCATATCGTCACCTACTCCGTGTTCAGGCTGACAGGTGGTATAGATATTGAATACCGCAGGACGCTTGGTCTGGAGGCCGTCGATAAATCCTTCGATCATCTGACTGGTATTGGCCAGGGTACTTTGTAACACATAAGTATTTCTGTGCGCCATAGCAATGAGTCCGATCTCTTTACGAGGTTCGCTCTTCCCTTTCCACACCTTACCGTACTGCGCCATATCTGATACCTGTCCGATAAACCCGGAGGTACAGGCTTGTCCTCCGGTATTGGAGTACACCTGAGTATCGACCACGATCACCTTGATCGGTTTTCCGGAGGCCATCATACGGGAGAGGTTCTGGAATCCGATGTCGTACATGGATCCGTCACCTCCGAGGGTGACTACCGGCGGACAAAGATGCCATTCGTCGTCGGTGAACTGTTGCCAGTTAAAGTAGGTGAAGAATTCATCGTGTTCGGTCGGATCGTATTTTCCGGCGAGTTCCAGTTCGGCTTTACGAATCGCTTTAAATCCTTCAGCCATCTTAGCCATATGCCCTTCGAAGACACCCATGGCCATGGATGTAGAATCCTGGAACAGGTGGTTCGCCCAAGGGAATGGATACGGATTGAACGGCCAGGTACTTCCCCATACCGAAGTACATCCGGTAGAGTTCAGCATACCCATATTAGAGCGGCCTTTTCCTGTGGTTCCGTTGGAGTATTTCCACTGTAATTTCTTGAGCTGTGCCAGCAGTTGGGTCACATGGCGTAACCATTCCTGGTCGATCGGCTCTCCGCCTTGTTCTGATTCGAATCGGCGGGTGATCTCGGCCATGGTGAGGTCAGAATTCTGCATTTCGGTAATAATGCGCGTCATGGTAGCCGAATCGGTGAGATCCATACCCCCCATCAATTTGCTCTGAATGTGTTTCTCCAACTTCTCGGTGAGCTCCTTGAGGTAGGTCATATGTTTCTTAATACGCGGCTGCATGAGCGATTCTACCGTTGCAGTAAAGATGTGTACCACCGATTTCTCTGAGCATCCGAGGCAGGCCCCGTCACCACTGGCAAAATTGAGGTAAGCATCCTTATTGAGCAGCATGGTCTGCAGCGGGCCGATCTTCTCTTCCAGGTCGTCAATTCGATTAAATTTCTCCGGAGTGTTCGGCAGATCCATCCACAGATCCCATTGCTTGTTGAGTTCTACCACAGACCCTTCGGTTTGTGGGATCTTGATCAGGGCGTTGTCGTTACATACCGCCACACATTCCATACATCCCTTACAGGTGGTTGGATTAATGGTGATACTGAACAATCCGCCTGAGTTTTCTTCATTTTTCTCGTGAAGGTCAAAATAAGGTCTGGTCAAGGCGAAGTCGAACTCGCCCAGCTCTTCTTTGAACCATGTAAACTCTTTAGCCAATACGGTACTATCGTCAAAATCGGCTACGGTCATTTCTATTGCATCCTGGATATAGTCGTTCACCGTTTTACCATTCTTAGGTAATTTGAACAGTTTTCTGGCATGACCTTCCATCTTACGAACGGCTTTTGGAAGCATTTCGAGCTTACCATGGGCGTTCTTCACACGCTTCACTATGGTGTCGAACACATCAGAAACCTCACTTACCAGCCCCGGGATGGCGGTATCAGGACAGATCGTATAACAGTCGCCGCAGGCGGTACAGTTGTTCGGGATCCATTTCGGGTGCTCAAAACGGATACCGGTCATATCTCTGAATACCGACGATACGGCCGGCATCACACTGAGTCCGATAAACGGATCGGTCAGGTTGTCGTTCCCCATACCGCGGAGGTAGAAGTTTCCGGTTTGCTCCCAGAAGCGGTGAATATCGCTGAGCTTGGATTCACTCTTCGGGATCTCCTTCATAATGCGTGGGATGGGCAGGGCTTCCACCACCTTACCGTTCTTCTCATGTCCGGCGCCCAGTTCCATTTCCTTGATCTCTTTCACCTCATCGAATCCGCGTTTAACCACGCGCATATTATCGTCTACGATGCGTTGTCCTTTGGCGCCGAACTTGCTTTGCAGCTGATTCTCGATGGCTTCGAGCAGTTTTATTTCCGACAGTCCGGATTTCTCCATCAGCGGAGAGGCAGCGAAGAAAGCACCCTGGAAGGCGATACCCTGCATACGAAGCTGTAATTCGCGGTCGGAGGCTTCCTCACGTGCGATCTTGAAGCCGTCGATATAGAACACCTTGATCTCCTTGTCGATAATGATCTTCTGGTAGCGTTCCGGAATATCGGCCCAAACTTCCTCGGGTGTAGCTCTTTCACTTTGGATGATAAAACTTCCTCCTTTTTTGAGACCGGCCAGGGCATTGGTATGTTTAAATACGTTAGGATCAGGAGAGAGCACCACATCTACGAAGTAGTATTCGCAGTTGATACGAATAGGCTCTGATGCCGCTGCCAGGTAATAGGTGGTGGGCTGTCCTTTTTTCTCCGAACCGTATTTTGGGTTGGCCTTGATATCGTAACCTAAAAGCTCATAGAGGGTCATGGCCAGGTTCTTCCCGGTGGTGATCGCTCCCCAACCTCCGATGGAGTGGAAACGCACAGTGATGGCATCCTTAGGCATGAGGTTCGGGTTCTCTGATCCTCTTACTGAAAGTTCTTTAACCCGCGGATAAGCCTCCTGGATACTTTCCTGGTAGGCTTTTTGTTTAGGGGAGTTCGGAATTTCGTGAATAAAATCTATGGAGAGGTAGAAATTCTTTTTGTGTTTACCGTCGGGCAGCATATTCTCTACGGCACCAATAATACCTTCAGGTTGCAGGTCGCGACTACCCATACCATAGGATCCGGAATAGATAGCTGGCATATCGTTGATGCCATAGGCAACCAATTCAGGGTACGGACGGTTCTTCTTATCTCTACCGTTCTCTACGCATTTGTTGAGTACACTGCGTACTTCACGGGTGATCGGAGAATCGACCGCCAGGGGTTGATCAAGGCGTTCCAGAATGGCTACTGCCTTTTTACCTTTAAGTACTTTTGCCAGCATATCGGCAGGGAACGGACGGAACATCACGAGGTCTACAACCCCTACTTTGATGCCTCGGGTTTCGCGGAGGTAGTCGGCAACCACCTCTGCACTGGGCACTAAACTACCCTGCCCCAGGATCAGGTAATCGGCGTCATCAGCCTTATAGGTCATTACCCGCTCATAATGTCGGCCGGTAAGTTCGCCGTACTCTTCAAAGGCCTGATCGGCCAATTCCCGGATATGGTCAAAGAAAAACGGACGCTGTGCGGCCACACTTTGCATATACGAATCCTGGTTCTGCACGATACCCGCCATAACCGGGTTATCGACATCCCAAAGCTCCGGAATACGACGGCGGGTTTCCCCGTAGATGATCTTTTGAGAAGGGGTTGGGGTCTTGATGATATCATCAGGGCGCCCCAGGTATTCCTTAATAAGCTCACGCTCCGGTAATTTGAACGATTCGATCAGGTGGGTGGTCAGGAATCCATCCTGAGCAATGATCCCGGGAGTAAGTGCAAGCTCTGCAATGCGGTGAGCAATAATATTAAGATCGGCAACGTGCTGTGCCTTTTTAGCGAACATCTGAAAGAACCCGGTATCGTCTATCGCGTGGTAGTCGTCGTGACCCGCGTGAACGTTAAGGGTTGATTTGGTCATGGCACGTGCTCCGATATTGAGTACGTAAGTAAGGCGTTTACCTACTGCAGCATAGAGGGATTCGTGCATGTATGCGATACCCTGACCGGAGGAGAAGTTAGCAGCCCGTAAACCGGTCATTGAAAGACCGGCAGTTACCGCAGCTGCGGCGTGCTCACCTTCAGGCTCGATAAATATTAAGGGTTTGTCTGAAATGTTTAGATGCCCTTTGGCGGCAGCATCGGCCCAGTATTCTCCCATCTGGGTAGACGGGGTAATAGGATAGGCACCGGCCGCGTCGGTAGATTCGCGTTCACACATTATGGCCGCGGTATTTCCGTCCATGGCCACCGGATTACCGGGATACTTAGGATGAGACGAGTTTTTCATTTTTCCTTTGGGTTTGTTCTCTATGCCGAGTTTCTTTAATAAAGCCTTACTCATGATCTACGGTTTAATTAAGGTCGTATATAGGGTTAGTTAGGTTTCAATTACTTTGATACTTACCTCCTACCAGTTGTCTCACATAGGTGGCGAGATCGATACAGCTTTCCATCTTATCGAAGGTGGCACTGTACTCCTCGTCCATTACAAATGATATGGGTGTTAATTCGAGTCCTCTGAACTTCTTATCGATGGCGCTGCAATTCTCCAGCAGGGTCTTTACCGGTGCATTTTCATCGACCTGAATTCCGTGCTTCATTAAAAATCCCATAAGGTTATTGGAGATGGAATGGCGAACGCTTCTGCACACCATAAAAGGAACCACATCTTCTGCCGGGCGATTTAACTCTTCCTTCGCTTCGCGAAGGGATCGGTCGGCCGTTTTAAATCTGTAATTGATCGCAGTGGTATCCATAAGCACGAGTTTAAATACGCTTCCAAACGGATAAAATCGTAGGAAAGCGATTTAAAAATAGATAGCTCAATCGTTTGATTTTATGATTTATGTCAGGTGAAGGGGTAATCAGAACAGATAGACACCTGAAATTAGATGACGTCAATCTCCGCTATTCACCGAAAATAAAGGATATTCAAGGATTGTGTAGAATCATTAAAAATAACCAACTGCACCATGTTTATTTTATGAATTTGACACCTAAAACAAGAAAATGTTGTGAGAGTAACAATTGTTACAAGGGTGGGTATGCGGGTAGACGGGGAAATGGGGAAGTCGGGAACGGGGAAATGGGGAAGTCGGGAACAGGGAAATGGGGAAGTCGGGAAATGGGGAAGTCGGGAAATGGGGAAGTCGGGAAATGGGGAAGTCCGGATACAAAAAAGGCTGCCCTTTTCAAGACAGCCTATTGCTATTTTGAATTTTGTGATAAAGCTTAATTACCGGGGGAGATCGAGAAAGACCCATCTCCATTGAAATTGGTCAATACGATGGTTACGGTCCAGTCTCCGGGAACCCCAGCCTGAGAAACTCCCGATCTGGAATCTTCTCCCTGACCGGCTACAATAGTTCTGTCGGCCACTACAGTGCCTTCGGCATCCTGAAGGATGAGCTGGAAGGAACCATTTCTTCCGGAGGTGATATCCATGTTGTAATTTACGGTGGCCAGCGGATTGTTCCAGGTATAACTTTTGCTCAGACTTCCTCCTTCTCCGGTCACATCGCCGTCAAAGTCGGTGTTCTGGGCGGTAAGGGTAACTTTTGCCATGGGATCGTCATCGCTATTACATGCAACAATATTAAAACCGATCAAAAGAATGAGTACTGCTATAAATAAGTGTTTCATAATACTATTTGGGTTTTTAAATTAAAACAACCTTCCCTTCATTTTTTACCCTACCCTCAAACTACATTTCCAAAACTTGCTTTCCAGTATAAGGCTAAATAAATAGATGATAGCACCTTATATAAATTCATGATAAGCACATTATTAAAAAAGGCTGCCTGTTGTAGGGCAGCCTTTTTTAAATACATAGGTCGTCGTAGGTTAAATTACAGGAGAAATTCGATATTTCTTTTCTCCTATGAAGTCTTGAATATTTTTATCGTTTACTCAGGTAACACCTTTTGAAACGCTACGTGTCTTAATCGTCTAACAGATCAATATGAGCCTTAAGGGCTTCCTTAAGGTCATGAGCAAGCTGGTTGTTGCCATCTTCATCCTTTGGACTGATTTCAATTACTCCATCACCATTACCATCTTTAGCTTCAGAAAGGTCGATACCTTGCTCCAGACTGAACATGTTCGCGATATCGAAATAGATCGTTACACTTTCTGTTCCTTCTGTGATCACAATATCTTTCTCTACATCTTCAAAATCAACCTCGATCTCATCCATGAAATCATGCCAGAAGATAAAGGGTACGCCTTCAAATGTCCCTTCCACCAGGATCGACTTTCCAAATAAAATACTTTCCGGATCATCACTTTTCTCAAAATCGAATTCGATCTCATCAAACGGCCCCATGGGCATATTTATATTCATGAGCTCTACCTTTCCGGCTAGCATATCAACCACAAATGGACCTTCCAGTTCAAATTCATCTTCGGAATCGTAATACCCATCATCATCCCACATCTCATCATCATCTTCACCGTCATAATCATCATCTTCATGATCGATCTCCAGTTCAAATTCCTCCATATTAATAAGAAAGGTCGTAATATCCAGTCCGGGAGCCACTTCTCGGTTTGCTACCATTCCTTTAGCTCCTTCTGAATCTAAACTGTTCCCTACACTTATTCTTAATTGTCCGCGGGTAACGGGATCATCATTATCACTACAAGAGATGATAAGAAGTAAAGTAAAGAGTAAACTACCAATTTTCATTAAAAAATTCCATTTCATGGCTAATCGCATTATTAGGTTTATGAATTTAATTTCCCGGAGGTCTTTCCGTTCTTTTTCAGATTTAGAACCAACTTCATTTCCGGGGTGTTTACTATAAAAACAATCGCCCTTTAATAATTTACCCCTCAGATTCTGATTTTTTATTAAAATTATCTCTTATAAACACATCATAATCAAGCAGAAGCACAATAAATAAAGGACTTTAGGTTGCTCTCAAAAGCTATAGTTCTTATGGTGATTTCATAAAAAACACCTATATTCACAACCAGTTGACTGTCAGTTTTAAAGGAATCAACCCCCAAATTTCATGGACGTTTGCAATAAAAAGGTCTTCTCCGAAATTTACAACGAGTACATTCAAAAGCTCACAGACTTCCTCTATTATAAATACGGGGCAGAACATGATCATTTTGATATGGCCCAGGAAGCCTTTGTAAAATTATGGCAGAACTGCAAGAAGGTACCCCCTGAAAAAGCAAAGGGATTCTTATTTACGGTGGCCAATAATCATATGCTTAACGAACTGAAGCATAAAAAGGTGGTCCTTAAACATCAGCAGGTGGTTACCGACGACAGTAATATCGAAGACCCACAATTTTTATTGGAAAAAAAGCAATACCTGAATAAATACGAAAACGCCCTCGCAGCACTCAGTGAAAATCAGCGCACCGTATTTTTGCTCAACCGTATTGACGGAAAGAGTCACCAGGAGATCGCCGAACTGCTCGATATCTCGATCAGGGCGGTAAGAAAACGATTGTACAGTGCTGTTGAGAACCTCAGAAAGGATATCGATGGTATCTGATCATAAAATAATTTAAAGACCAGGGGTAAATATCCCTCCGTTAGTTGTTTCTTAATAAAAGGCAACCCTAATGAACAGAGAAGAACTCATATTAAAATGGCTCGACAACGACCTGTCTCCTGAAGAACTCAGAGAGCTGCAGTCCATGGAGGGCTATGAGTCATATCTCAGGATCATGGAGCATGCTGCTCACTTTAAAAATGATCAAAAGGTTGATAAGGAGAAAGGCTTTAAGGACCTGGAAAACCGTATTACGCGTAAACCCAAGTTAATTTCCCTGAAAAGCCGACTCAAAGCTGTGGCCAGTGTGGCAGCGGTTATCGCTGTGCTATTTACAGGCTACCTCTTTTTTAATGAACAACAGTCTACACAGGTCAGCACAAGGCTGGCAGAGCACCGGGAACTAACCCTTCCGGATGCTTCAGAAGTATATCTTAACGCCGATTCTGAGATCGCCTACGACGAGAACGAATGGGGACAAAACCGTTCGCTCACCCTGAAAGGAGAGGCCTTTTTCAAAGTGGAAAAAGGATCTGCCTTCAAGGTTCGAACCAACCATGGTTGGGTTCAGGTCTTAGGAACACAGTTCAATGTGTTTAACCGGGATGGTATTTTTAAGGTAAACTGTTTTGAAGGATCGGTGAAGGTGGGTGTCGCTCACAAAGAAGTGATCTTGAAACCGGGCGAAGGACTGCAAGTGATCAACGGAAAGATCACTGCCAGAAGCAGTAAGACCGGAGAGCCACTATGGCTTCAGGGTAAATCTTCTTTTGAAAGCATGCCACTCTCTGCTGTGCTTAACGAGATCGAACGACAATACGGAGTCCAGATTTCCCTTGAAATGGAACCGGAAAACAATGAGTTTACAGGTGTATTCTCACATGACAACCTTAATGAAGCGCTCAGAGCGGTTTGTCAGCCCTTCCGGTTACAATTTGTCATTAATGGTAATCAAGTAAAGGTCTCACCTGTTGAACAATAACAGTTATAAGAGTTTTTCCATAAGCCTGCTTTTTATCCTGTGTTTTGCGATCAACGCTAAAGCACAGGATAAGCTTGTTTTAAAGGAGGTGCTTGAGAACCTTGAATCCGGCTATGACCATACGTTTTCCTATGCCGATGAGGTCATTGCCCCCTACCGTGTATTTCCTCCAGAACAGACGTCTACCTTCGAACAGGCCCTGGCCGCCATTACCGTGCAAACAGGCCTGCAATTTGAGATCCTGCAAGACCGTATCGTAACCATTTCACAAGCTCCCGAAGTAAACAGGTGGAGGTGTGGCCGATTGCTCCTCGAAGATGGCACTCCCCTTGAAGGTGCACTGGTGAGGTCACCACGAGAACATACGGTAACCGATCACAACGGCTATTTCCGGTTCCTGACACTAGAAGACCGCGACACCCTTTCTATTACCCACCTGGGTTACAGAACGATCAAGCTGGCGGAAAGCAACCTCACTAGCGAAGGGTGTGCCCCGGTGATCATAAGCAGCAAGGTCGAATTACTAAGTGAGATCACCCTCTACAATTTCCTTACCAAGGGTATTGATATCCTCGCTGACGGGAGCATACGTATCAACGCTGAAAATTTCGGCATCCTGCCGGGCCTTACCCAGGCCGATCCGCTGCAGGCGGTGCAAACCCTTCCGGGAATAAACAGTAATGACGAAACGGTAACCAATATTAACATTCGCGGAGGAAGTCACGATCAGAACTACATCTCCTGGAACGGTATACGCATGTATCAATCCGGGCATTTCTTCAGCTATATTTCTGCCTTTAATCCCGATCTGGTAGATGAAACCACGCTTATAAGGAATGGCACCTCCGCCCGGTATGGCGGTGGGGTTTCCGGTAGCATCCTTATGCTTTCCGATAATAAGATCGACAGTACCCTGAGCGGCAGTGCAGGTCTCAACCTCGTGAACGCTATGGCAACCCTTACGGTTCCTTTAGGAAAAAAAGCGGCGTTAAGCGTAGCAGGAAGGCGATCGCTCAACGAACTATTTCGCTCCCAGGCCTATCAGAACTATTTTAATCAGGCCTTTCAGAATACCGAGGTGATCACTAATAGTGAGAATGTTATTGCGGCAAGCGATGAATTCCGCTTTTACGACGTGGGTGGGGTACTCAACTACCAACCTTCACGACAGGCCCGGATCAAAGCGGGATTCCTGTTGATGAAGAATAATTTTTCTTTCCTGGAAAATGCCTTCGTTAACAATGTAGAGCAATCCCGTTTGAGCAGTAGCGAACAGGAGAATCAGAGTGCTTTTATTCAATATCAGAAATGGTGGAAAAAAGGGCGATCCCTTCAGCTCCATTCTTATTGGCTTAACTATCGTATCGAAGGACGCAATGCCGATATCCTTAGGGATCAGCTACTCATACAGCAAAACGATATCGAGGAAGCAGGCTTCAAGGTCACCACAGGGATCCGCATAAACAGTGCTGTTCACCTCTTGTCGGGATATGAGGTACTGCATACCAGGGTGATCAATCTCGATGCCCTGCAATCTATACGAACCCTGAACAGGGAGGAACGCGAATTAACCCGGCACGCACTTTTCACCGAAGTCAAATGGAATCCATGGCAAGGAGGAGAACTCCGCTCGGGAATCCGTTTCAGTTATTTCGCCCAGGCAGATGCCTTTACTGCAGAACCAAGGGTAAATCTCGTTCACAACCTGGGAGAGAAAAGCACCCTTAACCTTGCCGCAGAATTAAAAACCCAGAGCATTACCCAGGAAGTAGACCTGCAAACCGACTTTTTGGGAGTTGAGAACAGGCGCTGGTTTCTTGCCGACAACGAGCTCAGACCGGTAGTTATGAACATGCAGGTTTCCTTAGGCTATATGTACAAGAACGACCATTGGAGCTTTCATACGGAAGGCTACCTGAAAAAAGTGGAAAGCATCAATGCACGTAGCCAGGAGTTCACGAACAATTTTGAACGTATCTACGCTTTGGGAGATTACACCTCTGAGGGTATTGATGTTACGGTGAATTACGGGGCGCGGGCTTTTAACGGCTGGTTGAATTATTCCCTATCGAATACCCAATACAACTTTCCGGGACTTTATCCGGAGCTATTCCCCAGTAATTTCAGGATACGTCATGCGCTGACCTCCGGGGTAAGTTATAAATTCAAGGGCTTTAATATTGCCCTGGGTTATAATTCTCGTACCGGCTTACCCACTACCCTGCCCGTTAAAGGGAATGAGGTGGTAAATAACGAGATCAATTACGAGGCACCTAACAGCAGCGAGTTACCTTATTATTCCAGGCTGGACGGCTCCCTTACTTACGACCTGAGACTCCCACCGCGAATGAACCTGCGGCTGGGGGCAGCGGTTTGGAATATATTTAATGAAGAAAATGAGATCAACAGGTATTACCGTTTTACCGATATTAACTACCCTCAAAGGGCCTCTGAATTCTCATTAGAAAGAACCATTAATATTTTCCTCAAACTTGATTTTTAACTGTTTATGTAAAAAAAATATAACTTTAATAGTACAACAACATGACCGATCATTTAAATAAAGAAAAAAAATTCCTTCGAATGGGTAAAAATGCAACTACCGGTTGTTATCTATTTAAAGGGCCATATGTTGTAATTACAGCATAGAACAAACTAAGAACTCACAAATAAAACGACATTGCAAAATGAAAGCATTTAAATCCCTGAAAATATCCTACTTATGTATCGCCTTACTGGCTGCAGGATCCATCGCCGGCTGCTCTAAAGATACGCTCGACGATATTGGTTCCGGAACTTCCACCCTTGAAATAAGCGCTTCCCTGGTTCCACCAACACAGAGTAAATCTCGGGAGACGGTTGCTAAGTTCGCAGGAAACCTCAACTTTAATGCCGGCCATCTTTGGGTAAGCGAGATCGAATTTGACGGTACTTTGGTTCGCGGAACTTCCATTGAACGCCAGGTAGAACGCTTTTCGAAATTTGACTTTAATACAGGAATGGTTGCACCTCCAATGAATGACATTGTTATTCCTTCCGGAGACTATTCTTATGTGAATATAGAAGTGGAATTAAGAGATGAAGATGCCCAACCTGCTATTATGCTTGTGGGCACCTATGTACGCACCGACGGGACCTCATCGCCCATCAGATTTGAATTCAATTCGGGAGAGACATTCGAAGCAGAGACCGAACAAACCATGACTATGGAAGAAGGAACCACCGTGTTCGGTTCTATTGTTCTTGATCCCTATGTATGGTTTAGCAATGTGCCCGTTGCCATGTTGGATAATGCAAAAACCAACGGTCAGGGCATTATCCTGATCAACGAAGAAAACAATGAAGAGATCTATGATCTGGTAGAGGATGGATTAGATGAAAGTACTGAATCAGAGTTTTCGAATTAACTATCGGACCGTATCGTTCAATTTTTAAGTTGTGAATTCTAAATAAAAGTATACATCAATACCGAAGGGTAATACTTAAACTCCTTTAGTACCTAAACATTCAGATAATAAGGATCTACCATTTGGTTCTCCTAACCCAAAAAGCCCGGTTATTTATGCCGGGCTTTTTTATGCCGCTTGCCTTTGTTCTCATCCTTCGAAAAATTACACTGCTCAGCCTTCGTTCCTCTGCTCTCTGTTTTTAATGGAACTCATGTCCCGGGCACAATTGAAACCTCAACAACCGGTCATAAAAAAACCCGGTTGAATAGCAACCGGGTCTTTGTTTAGCTTTTATCGCACTTTAGCTTTTAGGCTCTAAGGTCTCATCGATACGATCTCTGAGGTCTCTCAGGTGATATTTACTCATAAGATCACCGGTACGGTTAATAGCGCTGCTCACCTGCGAACGCAGGGTATTGAGCTCTGCTCTTGCTATGGATCTGATATCCGACTGGCTGGCATCGATAGCACTTGCCGTTCTGCGGCTTTGCTGTTGCTCCTCATGCATGAGGTAACCCAAGCGCTCCACATAAGCGCGCTGCAAGTTACGACGATACGTATCTATAGTGCGGCCTCTGCGTAATTCGCTGAAGATTCCGTCTCTAAGCTCGCTCATCATTTCCTTGATGGTATACGCCTCATTTCCGTAAATAGCTTCATTCTCGATGATCCTGGCCATACGTCCAAAGTCAAGCACATTGTTCAGAGTACGGGTTTGCAACTTACGAATACGCTCTACGCTACCGTCGTGCTCGATCCTACTAAGGATATCGGCATCAAGCATCCATTCTGGCGTAGCGAAAAGTTGTCTTTGGAGGAAGTCCATGGCCTTTTTCTGATGCGCTTTAGGTACGTGGGTGTATACGGCACCTTCCTGGTCGTAGGTTTTATAGTTTTCATAAACCCCGCCTATATTATTACTCACATGTCCCATATACCTGTTGAACTGGGAAAGTACCTGACCGTACATTTGCTCCAGCTTCTCATAGTTCTCTCCTTTCTCGTAGGTCCACTTGATCAGGTTCGGCACAATGCGCTTGAGGTTTTCGATTCCGTAATCACTTGCTTTTACAGCATCGTCTCCCAGGTCTTCGGTCTGTGAACTCGGATCTACCACGGTCCACTGCTGACGCCCAAAACGATATAATGGGTCTCCGGCATGGGCCATGATCCATTGGTCTAGGGTCTCCTTTTCTTCTATAGCTGTTTTTCCTGGAATCGGTCGGTAACCCCACTCGATGGCGTACTTATCATACACTCCGATCTCCGGCATTAGTGCCACCCCTTCGTCTCCGGGCTGTGCTACGTAATTAAAACGCGCATAATCCATGATCGATGGTGCTGTACCATACTTTTTGGTAAAGGTTGCCGAACGCAGGGAATCTACAGGATAAGCAACGCTACTCCCCATATTGTGCGGCAATCCGAGGGTGTGTCCTACCTCATGGGAAGACACAAAACGAATAAGACGCCCCATCACCTCATCGTCGAATTCGACCTTCTGCGCATCTGGATTAATGGCTGAAGTCTGCACAAAGAACCAGTTCTTAAGCAGGGTCATTACATTGTGGTACCAGTTGATATCTGACTCCAGGATCTCACCACTACGGGGGTCACTAACGTGAGGTCCATTGGCATTAGGAATTGGAGAGGCCAGGTAACGCACAACAGAATAACGCACGTCTTCCGGCGACCAATCAGGATCTTCTTCCTTAGAAGGCGGGTCTTTTGCCAGGATCGCATTCTTAAATCCTGCCGCTTCAAAAGCCACCTGCCAGTCTTCAATACCTTGCTTGATGTATTTTCTCCATTTTTCAGGAGTGGCACGGTCTATATAATACACAATAGGTTTCTTAGGCTCTACAAGCTCTCCCCTGTTGAATTTATCAAGGTCTTCATCTTTAACCTCCAGTCTCCAACGGTCCAGGTAACGCACGGTCTTACTTTCCTGTACATCGAGTCCGTAGTCTACCTGTCCGCGCGCGAACCAACCTACTCTTTGATCAAAGTACCTTCTTTGCATAGGCTCCTTTGGCAGCAGCACCATAGAGTTGTTCATCTCTACGGTGATCGAACCAAGGCTTTGGTTGGAAGGCGGATTCTTAGCCTTGTATGTTTTTACGTGACGGGCTTCAATATTGAGCGGGAAACTCTTTAAGCTTTCTATGTAAGAACGATCTCCATCGGTAGTACTTACTTTGTAGCGATCTCTGTAAGATCCTGGTAGTCCGAGCGCCTTTACATCTTTTTCGAACAAGTCGTTCACCTGAACCACTACAGAAGTAGAGTCTTTTCCAAGCGCCTCGATGTCAAAGCTGTGTAGTATAGGTTCCAGGTTCGAGTTGACCACCGCCTCATGAATAGGCAGGGAATCGGCAGCGTAGATCTGGTGAGAAACCACCCTGAGCAGTACCTTGGTGGGCTTCTTTTCCCAGCGCAATACCTGGGTATTGGCCTTTCCTCCACCGAATCCGATATTGGTGGCCGTTTTAGCGATGCGGGTTACCATGAGCATCTCTCTGCCAAATAGGCTGTCGGGGATCTCGTAATACATCTTTTCTCCTTCGGTGTACACGGTAAAAAGTCCTTCGTCCTTTTCGGCTGCCGAAGTAATTACTTTACCAAAAGGTTTGATGCCGTTCTTTTTCTCTTTCTTAGCGGGTGCCGGCTCTTGTTTCTTGCTTTTCCCGGAGAATAGCGGTTCTCCCGAAGAACAAGAAGATCCAAGAAAGCAGGCTGCCATGAGAAGGCCTAAGCCTAATCTTGATCTCATCATGATAGTTAGTTAGTTTAATTTTCCCTCAAATTACCTGATTATTTCACGAAAGCATTGTTAAATACTTCTTAATCCTGAGGATTTCACTTATAATAATTGATGATCCTTCAGCAAATTGATCAGGCAACTCACCTAACCTTATCCACATCCTGGGTTCCAGGCATAAAAAAACTCCGGATATCTTACGACATCCGGAGCCAAGTGGCCCTTGGTTCTCAAGTCCCTAAGGCGGGGGAAACCTCAAAAGTCTGAGCGCTCTTTTCTCATTTGGTTTCCAGTTTATTGGAATACATATTCGGTTCCCGGAACTGTAGAGAATGAATATTTTCCAAGGGAAGGATCATAGGCCCTTCCTTCAAGTACCGGCGATACCGGAGAATGTATCTTCAGGTATTCTTCAACGACATCGTGGATGGTATAATCCATTACCTCTACATCTTTCACATTGGGCATTCGGCAGAGGTTATCCAGTGGATCACCCGGACGAACACAGGCAGAGATACTGTAATACGCATCTGCTGTCAATGGTTCACCATTCACAATGATCTCCTGTATACGCTCTCCTTTAGGCTTACTACTATCAAAGACCACCTTCATCCCTGAAAAGCGCACCAGCCACCCCCCAAAGCGTTCTGTAGCTTCCTGGGCAAAGGCATTGTGCATTTCCTGTTCCAGCCAGTCAACGATCTGCTTTCCGCTGGCTTTTCCTGTCTTGATCTTCTCATTCACCGGCAGTAGGTTCCAGAGATTGGCACGCGTAATAGGTGCAGGCTTCCCCTCCTGAGGCACTATGGGATTCCCAAACCGGAAACCATTAGAAATTGAGATATCGACCCCGGTTTTCCAGCGCGCGGCATCGGTGATCATATTGTCCATCGGATTCTCTACGGTGAGGTACCGAAACAGCGGGGTACTGGTGTACCCGATCACGGTTTCCATCTCCTCCCTGTATGGAGCCTTCGCCTTATCCACCATAGCCTGTAATTCAGGGTCGGCGGGGAATTGCTCAGGATCTACATCGATAAGCTCATAGTGGTCGTTCACCAGTTTGCCATCGACAAAATCAAGTGTCAATTTCCCTACAAAAGAACCGAAAGCCCCGGGCTCAGTAACCTTGGCGTATTTTCCCTGAAACAAATCGCGAATGCGCTCATGGGTATCGTTTCCTAAAATATAATCTACATTCTTGGCTACCGGGTTACTGGCCAGTGCCAATTGTTTGAATACGCCTATATGGGTCACCAAAAAGAGTACATCGACCCCTTCCTTTTCTTTAAGCTTATTAAGGGTTGCTTCCAGTTCACCATCGATTCCTGAGAATCCGATTCCCTTACTAAAGATCGGGTTTTGACGAACAGGCACGGCCGGATCGTTAAGACCGACAAACCCGATCTTTACACCCTCGATCTCCTTGATCCAGTAAGGCGGAAATAAAGGCTCTTTATTATCGTCGTGATACATGTTCTGTACGATCACCTCGGTATCGTATCCTTTAAGGATCTCGAGCATATTCTTTTTCCCGTAAACTACTTCCCAGTTTCCCGGTACGATGAGATCGTAATTCATATTTTTAATGAGTTCGGTCATGACCTTTCCTTCAGACAAGGCCGCATAGCCACTGCCCTGGATCAGGTCGCCCCCATCGACCACGATGGTACGGCCGGGATTGGCCTTACGCTCCATATCAAAGAGGGTTTTTATGTTGGCCAAACCTCCCCTTTCCTTGAACATGATAGTGCTGTCTTCCCAAAAAAGTTCGGGATGCGGATCCAGCTGTCCGTGAATGTCGGCCGTTTGCAGGATGGTAATACTAAGGGTATCCTGAACTGCTTCTAATTTTGCCATTCTTCCATCCTTTTCCTGCTTACAGGACGTAAACGAAAAGACCATGACCAAAAGAAGAACAGGCGTCAGGAATGTTTTCATAATTAATTTCATAGGTGTTGATTTTCGTAAAGTGGTATGAGGTTATAATCCGAGACTTATAAAACCTTTTTTCTGTAGCTGAAAGTTATAGAGGATCCCATTCTCGACGATCTCCATTTCTTTTGGCACCGCAGCCCGGTCTACCTTGAACTTGTTCAGGGAAAATCCGCATGCAATGAGTTTAACTCCCAATTGGTTTGCCCTTGCTATAAATTTATTGATTTTCTCCGGATCAGTGATCTCCCCGATCCCTTGTCCGCAGATCACCACATGAAACTCACCATATTGGGCTTCGTCTTCTTCCTGAAGTTTTTCTGCCGTGATCAGAATAGGTTGTAACTGGGGAACTTTCTTGGTCAGGACCACGTAGTTGTATGTGGCATCGTTCTGTGCATTAACAGTTGCTGCAGACAGCAATAATAAGATCGCCGTCAAAGCGGTGTATAACGTTGTTTTCATAAGGCATTTTTTTTGGTTGTGATATTTTGAAGCATTCAGAGCATTAGATGCTATCAGGGGTATTGATGGTATCTCACCCTTGAGACTGATATATTTTACCGGTATCAAATACCCACTTGCGATCCTGCAATACAAAAATCAGCTTCTAATCTATCATTTTAATTGCACTATCCGTGTAACAAAAGTTACACACCTATATTAAAACCACTGAAAGTCATACTTTTACCTCTAAAAAAAGCTCCGGATTGACGGGTATCATTTTATGATCGGGGGTTTCTGTCTACATTCTTCAAACACGTTAAATTCTATGATCATGTCACTAAATTTCAACAATTACGCTACAGAAGGCAACACCTTTTTAAAGGCGTATGCCAGAGATCTCAACATGCCAGACGACAGGGATAAGGCCGGACGCATACTAAGCAGTATACTCCATGCCTTGCGGGAGGTCATTCCCATTGAAGAGTCTTTTCAGTTCATAGCACAGTTTCCGATGTTCCTTAAAGCGGTATATGTAAACGGATGGTCTCCAGGTAAGCAGAGAGACAAGGTAAAGACGCTTACCGATTTTATCGATCTTGCCCGAAGTATGGACGGCCAGACCTCTGTAAATGACTTCGGATCTGATGAACAAGCAGAAAACTACATCCTCACCACCTTTATCGCCCTTCGCAGGTATATCTCTTTGGGTGAAATGGAAGACATACGTTCATCGCTTCCCAAGGAGTTGAAGCATATGGTGTATCACGACATTATGTTCTAACAAGTGGCCGGGTAGATCCCGCAACTTTTATGGAGTACTTGTGTTGACTTGCTGTGGTCACGGTATACGGTGATCCCTTTGAGTTGGTCTTCCCAGGCCTTTTTATAGATCTCACCGATAACGCGTTCAGGCGTGTTCTCCGGCAGGTTAATGGTCTTTGAGACCGCATTATCGGTGTATTGCTGAAAGGCCTGTTGATGCGCAAGATGCATTTCCCAGGGGATCTCAAGGCTGGTCTTAAATAGCGCTCTTATATGGTCGGTTATCCAGTGAGCTTCAGACAGACTTCCCCGTTCTGTAACCAAACGTTGGGTGCGATCGTCCCATAAGCCGTATGCCTCCAGTTTTTCCCGCACCAAGGGAATGTACACCGACTGAATTTTGCCTTCGAGAATACCCATCCGCCTGAACGAAAGGGCATATAAAGGCTCAATAGCATAAGAAGTGTCGGCGATCACTCCAATAGTACCGGTAGGAGCAATACTATTGCAGGTGGCATTTCTCATTGGCCGGTCGGGGTAGAACCTGCTTTCTTCCCACGATGGGAACACACCCCGCTCTGATGCAAGTGTTGTGGAGGCCGCATAACTCTCTTCCTGAATAAACTTCATTAACCGCCCTGCCAGGGCTACAGCCTGTTGAGAAGCATAAGGGACGTCAAGTTCCAAAAGCATTTCTGCCCATCCCATCACGCCAAGTCCTATCTTCCTGTTGCGAAGTGTCGCTTTTTTAACCTCTGGCAAAGGGTACTGATTAACCGTGATCACGTTATCTAAAAAGCGTATGGCATGGTGAACGGTTTGACGGAGCTTCTTCCAATCAACATTGGAGTCTTGAGCTCCCTGCAATACCATTTTTGAAAGGTTAACCGATCCCAGGTTACAACTTTCATAGTTTTCCAGGGGCACCTCTCCACACGGATTCGTACTGGAAATAGGGTGATCTTCTTCAAAGGGACCCTTGCGATTGATCGTATCCAGAAATACGAGTCCCGGATCACCACAAGCCCATGCCGCATGAACGATCATTTCCCAGAGCATTTGAGCAGGTAACCTCTTAGTAACCTTACCTGTATTCGGGTCACGAAGTTCCCATAGTCCCCCAGCGTTTACTGCCTTCATAAAGGCATCTGTAATTGCCACAGACAGGTTAAAATTAGTAAATCGGTCCCCATCGAGCTTGGCATTAATAAATACCTCAATATCGGGGTGATCGATATTGAGAATCCCCATATTGGCCCCGCGTCGCTTACCTCCCTGCTTTACATGACGGGTGGCCTCGTCGTAGATACTCATAAAGGCCAATGGCCCTGATGACGTACCCCGGGAGGCGCTGATCATACTTCCTTTTGGCCTGATCGCTGAAAAATTATAACCGGTACCTCCTCCGCTTTGATGAATAAGCGAGGCCTGCCCAAGGGTCCTGAAAATGCTTTCCAGGCTATCGTTCACAGGAAGCACAAAGCACGCACTTAATTGTCCGCCGGGCAATCCGGCATTCATAAGGGTCGGACTATTAGGCAGGAACAACAGGCTGCGCATCATGTCGTAAAAGAGCTGTTCCCAATGTGCTGCATTTGACAATTCGGCCTGTGCAACGGCATGGGCTACCCTCCGAAAAAGTCCATCGGCATCCTCGATGATCCTTCCGCTCTGATCCCGCAGGAGATAGCGCTCAGTAAGGATCTGCGCTGCATTTTTGGTGATGTTTTCCACAACCTACTCCTCTTTATTAATATCGTTCGCTATTGGCCTTTATGGTATCGATCACGAAACAAATCCGATCTTATCTCTGGGAGTGGGTGCTTCCCATCTGATCATTTCCTTTAAAAATTCATCCACCTTTTCGATGACCAGCTTTTCGGTGATCTGATCCGGCCTGTAGGTACCAAGGTCCAGGCTACCGCTATCGGCAGCTACCGGATCTGCAAAAGGGAAGAGTACGATCACCGAAATATCGCCGTTATGCAACTGCGAAAACACCAGGGCTCCGCCTTTGATGAGCTCTCCGTCTCCCGATTCAACAGCCAGGTCCTGCAGGGTTTCCGGGAGCGATTTAAAGGTGATATTCACCGCTTCGTTATACCACATCCAATTAAACTGCTGCACGGCCCACCCGATGGGGAACCTGGAATGTATCTCCTCCAGGGTACGCAGAATACTCGGCCGGGATTTGGTTTGCCATTCTTTCTTCTTTAGGAGTACCTTTTCCAAAGAGATGGTGTAGTCTTTTACCCGTTCTTCCAAATGATCGATGGTCATAACTCCGGATTTAAATTATTGGTTTAGCATAGGTGCTCTACCATGCCGGCTTTGACAGTTCTATCTGAGAAAGCACCTTTTGAATATAACACAAAACACCGCCCAACAAACTGATTTTCATCACTATAAGCGCAATTATTTATCAAGATCTTCATTTTTAAATTTAGTGGGGAGTAGAGAGTGGAGAATGGAGAGTGGAGAATGGAGAGTAGAGAGTGGGGAGTAAAAAACTGCGAACTGAAGACTTAGAACTCAAGTGGGATGCAGGGATGCGTTAGATCTATCATTCATAATTTATACCTCGAAGCTTACGGCATACAGCGTACAGCCTCCCTCCTTTAGCTTATCACCCTTCGTAGCTTTAGCGAAGAAGGGCTTTACTTCTTTACCCGCCTGGCTGCCTACCCAGGGAGCTAATCGTTCATCTTTATAAGAAAAGTTTGTATCATATTGTTTTACAATACGTAAGAAAGCGCATAACTTTACAGACAAATTGCAGAAAAAGAAACTTATGCGGAAACTTATTGCAGGGTATCCATCCCGGCAGGATTCACTTAATACGAAAATTAGCATGGCATCCTTATGGTGCGTGTTGTTTTGTTGCTGGTCATTTAATATTTACGCACAGGAAGACCAGAATCTCTCCAGGGCCTACGCCGCTTTCGACTATCAGATCGGAGAGCAGAACATGGAACTTTACAACGGCCCCTTGCTCATTGAGAAATTCGAGAATAGGACCAATACACATCCTTATTTTTTGATAGACGGTTTTAGCAAGGGAAAGGTCGTATTCAAAGGACAACCCTATTTCGATCAAAATATAAAGTACAATACTTTCAGTGATCAGCTTGTTATCACCCCAAAATACAATGCATCGGCTTTAGTGGTTAAGCTCGTAAAAGAACACGTGAGTGAATTCCACATCCAAGATCACCATTTTATTCGTCTGCCAAATACATCGTCCAACGGGGTCGACCCGGGATACCTGGAACTGATCGCGAAGGGTAAGGAACGGATGCTACTCAAAAAACACGGTAAAAAGAAAAATGATATTCGCGGAGAAGAATTGGTGATCACAGAATATACCGAAACAACCGATTACTTTATTTACCACAACAAGGAGCTATATAAAGCAAATTCTAAAAGGCAATGGAAAGACCTATTTCCTGAACAAACAAAAACCGTAAATAAGGTTTATAAAGACCTACGGAAGGCCTATGGTAAGGACCAGGACACTTTTTATAACCTGCTTTTTCTTGAATTAACTAAATAGCCCATCATGAAAGGATCTTTGATCATTATATGTTCCCTGTTCTGTTTTCATCTATCTATAGCTCAATTCAAGAGCGACAAGATCTCCATAGCATTCAATGGGGTCACCCTTGCTCAGGCATTTTCTCAACTGGATGAAGTAACGGGATACACCACCTACTTCTATCCCCAATGGTTTTCGAACGATTTAATCAACAAGTCATACCGGGAAAAGGATCTTGAATTTATACTTGAGGACCTGCTGAAGGATAACTCCATAAACTACTTTATCTATGAACCGGGACGAATTATCCTCACCAAGAATAATAGTATTTACGATGAACTACCGGAAGGATTCTTTGGCAAGGAAGAGAAAGCACCATTAGCAGCCAACCCTGCAAATAACGCCTCCCCTATATTCTACCAGTCATCACCGAACCTTACAACTGTAAAAACAGAAACGATAAGGATCGGCAAGGAAGACAAGGCAAATGATAAGAAGAGCTACATTTTAAAAGGCCGTATCACCGATGCCGTCTCAGGTAATGCTATTCCCGACATGTCGATTCTAACATCAAATAACATAGTTTTAGGTGTCACCAATGAAACCGGCACCTATTCGATCTCTCTAAGCGCAGGACGCAACCTATTAAACTTCAGAGGACTTGGTTATGAGTCTGATAAAAAAGAGGTCATTATTTTTAACGATGGTTACCTCAACCTGAGTTTTAATGAAAGTGTAGAGCAACTGGAAGAAGTGGTGGTTGAAGGAGATATCTACAGTAATATTGAAGAGGTATCGGGAGGAAGTGAGGAGGTAGGCAGCGAAGAAAGCAAAACCATTCCCTTGGTTCTGGGAGAACGGGATGTGATGAAGGTAGCAACGGCGCTTCCCGGAATATCGACAGCAGGAGAAGGTGCTACCGGATTTAATGTGCGGGGTGGTCGTGCAGATCAAAATCTCATCCTGCTGGATGGAGCTACGATCTACAATCCGCAACATTTTTTCGGGATATTTTCTGCTATCAATCCGTTCTCCATTGGTAAACTTGATGTTTATAAAGGAAACATCCCTCCTAAATACGGGGGCAGACTTTCTTCGGTATTTGATATGCAGATCAGGGAAAGAGATCATGCTAAATTAAGGGGTGAAGCTTCCGTAGGGCCTGTAACAGGGAATGTGGTATTAGACATCCCTGTAGTCAAGGAAAAATCTTCGGTCATGATCGGAGGACGAGGGGCATATGCCAATTGGATACTCAGACAATTAGACGATGAAGAGCTCCAAAATAGTAGCGCTTCTTTCTATGACGGGGTGATTAATTACGCTCACGACATTGACGAGAACAATGAGCTAACTGCCACTGCATATTACAGCAATGACGATTTCAGTATAGCCTCTGACTCCCTTTTTATTTACAACAACCGTTTACTTGCCTTACGCTGGCAACATCGATTTAACGACAAGCATGTTGGTGAGCTACAGGTCACCAATAGCAATTACGGTTTTAATATCGAATACGAAAGAGGAGCTAATAATGACTTTGACCTCGGATTTAACATGAATGAATCTACCGCCAAGTTCAATTTCAACTACCTTAACAACAGCGGTTGGAGCTTGAATTACGGCCTGGAGGGGAAATGGTATGTTTCAGAACCCGGAAGTATTAAGCCTTTAAATGCCGAATCTGCTGTTCAAACTACTTCTTTACAGCAGGAAAAGGCCTTGGAAGGGGCCGGATACGCTTCGGTTAATTATGACCTGACAAAAAAATTGTCGGTGGATGCAGGCTTAAGGTTCTCTGTTTTTTCAGCACTGGGAGAACGTACTCAATTTCAATACCTTGAAGGGAATCCGCGAAACAGAGCCAACATCACTGACACCCTCAATTACGGTAAAAATGAACCCATAAAGACCTACGGAGGTCCTGAGGTCAGGGCAGGGATAAGATATTTGATCACTCCCAGCTTTTCTGTAAAGGCAGGATACAACAACGCTATCCAATACATCCATATGCTCACCAACAACACCACGGTATCTCCTATTGATACCTGGAAACTGTCTGACCTGAACATAGAACCCCAACGCGGACAGCAATTTTCTTTTGGATTATTCAAGAATATCGACGCCGATGCCTATGAGATCAGCCTCGAGGGATTTTACAAGACCAGTACAAATGTATTGGACTTTAAAACCGGTGCAGACCTCTTGTTGAACGAGAATGTTGAATCCGAAGTACTCCAGGGAGATGGCAGGTCGTATGGTGTAGAATTCCTGATACGTAAAAATAAGGGAAGGCTCAACGGTTGGCTGGGCTACACCTATTCCAGGTCATTACTAAGGCTGGATAGTGAGTTTGAAGAAGAACGGGTAAATGATGGGGAATACTTCCCCTCCAATTTTGACAAGCCCCACGATCTTAGCATGGTTGCCAATTATAAATTTACAAGGCGTTTCAGCTTTTCTGCAAATTTTATTTATCAAACAGGAAGGCCGGTAACTGTACCCGTTGGTAATATATCATTTAACGGTGCTCAATACGCCGTATACAGTGACCGAAACAGTTTTCGTATTCCTGATTTTTACAGGCTGGATCTCGCTTTTAATATAGAGGGGAATCATAAGCTTAAAAAGGCCGCTCACAGCTTTTGGTCGCTTTCCATATATAATGCCCTGGGCAGGAATAACCCGTATTCGGTTTTCTATGTTACCGATTCGGGTGAGGTGGAGGCCTACAAAAGCTCCATTTTTGCCATCCCTGTTCCGTCGATCACTTACAACATTAAATTTTAAGACTCCGTAACATGCCTAATTATACTTTAAAAGAATTGATCTTACTTCTCATAGCGCTGGTTATGGTCAATTCTTGCACAGAACCCTTCGAGATAGAAACTACGGAATTCGAGAATATTCTGGTGATCGATGCGAGCATCACCGATGAATTTAAACAGCATGAGATCTACCTTTCCAGAAGCTTCTCTTCGGGAGAAGAAACTTCACAGGTATCAGGAGCCCGGGTTACGGTAAGATCAGACAGTGGCGATAATTATGAATTTACAGAGCGAAAACCAGGTTTATACGTCTCCGCGATACCGTTTTCTCCATCCCGGGGAATTATGTATACACTAACTGTAACCGATGAGAACGGAGCCTCATATTCGTCTTCTCCCGTTACATTAACCAATACCTCAGAAATTGAAGAGATCAAAGCAAATAGATTCACCGACCTCTCCGGTACCGATGGCGTACAGATAACTGTTGATGGTTTTTCAGACGCTAATACCGGATACTTGAGGTATGACTACGAAGAAACCTACCGCATCGATTCATGGTTCAATCCACAAGACTCTCTGGTGGTCACCTCCCAAACCCCTCCGGTACTGGAAGTGGTCAAAAAGGAATCTTCACAAAAGACCTGTTACATTACAGAACGATCAAATACTATTTTACTGGCCGAGACCAGTTCGCTCTCGGAGAACAAGGTTGTTGATCTACCGGTTAATTTCATTGAAAGAAGAGCTCGAAAAGTTGCCATTAGGTATAGTATTCTCGTAAGACAATACGCAATTAGCAGCACATCTTATGAGTTTTACGAAACGCTTAAAAAATTCTCAAGTAGCGACAACCTGTTCTCACAAATACAACCCGGACTTATTGCCGGTAATATTCAAAATGACACCGACCCGAATATTAAAGTCATCGGACTTTTTGAAACTGTTTCTGTATCAGAAAAAAGGATCTTTTTTGGTTTTAAGGACATTTTTGGCAACGACATATCCTACTTAGGAAGTTGCGAAAGAGAAGGGTTTCTATTAAATGATCCGGTACTTTTTGACAGGATCAATAGCGGCAGATACCTTTTTGTTGCAGAAGACCCACCCGGAGTTATCAATATAGCCCCTGAACAATGTATTGATTGTACTTTGCTAGGCAGTACTAAAATACCCGAATTCTGGATCGAAGAATAACTTTAAACACTATGAGTAAACACTTTTTTACCACACAGCTATTCTTATGGATAACCTTTATGGTTTCATCCCAGACCTCAGATAGTACTTCTCCCGACACACTCATCGAACACATGGGTACAGAAGGAGTTTATGTACATTACACCCATAATGTGATGCTCACCGGGGAATATGTGCATTACAAATTATACACGCTTGCAAAGGAAGAGAAAAGCCTCTCTTCAAAAAGTAAGATGGCGTATATTGAACTTCTGGATCAATACGGTAACAGAAAGATCATCCAAAAGGTAAAACTTCAAAACGGCACAGGTAAGGGAGACTTCTTTTTGCCTACCTCGCTTGAATCAGGATACTATACGCTTACCGCCTACACCCGCTATATGCTGAATTGGCCATCAGACAGATTTTTCCGGGACCGGGTGGTGATCATTAATCCGTATACCAATAACCAGGAGATATTCCTAAGCGATCAACTGGATAGCCAGGATGCTAACATCCCAAATAACAGTACATTACAAACTATCAAAAGCTCAGAAGATCCTTTTATAGCAGTTACCAATAAGGATCACTATAAGGTCAGGGAGATGGTTAATTTGAAGATCATCTCCGACCCCTATTTCTTGGGCAACTACTCTATTTCTGTACGAAAAGCATCAGAATCTCTAGTCTACAAAGAAAATTTAACACCAGAAGAGTTTAATGAAGACTACAGGAAAATGCGGATCGAAGAGATCGATCAATTAAAGTTCCTTCCTGAACTTCGTGGAGAGTTGATCTCCGGAAAACTAGCTACAAAGCAAGAAACAGGAGCATTTGAGAAACAGCGTATTTTCTTCTCGATCCCGGGAGATCAATATGAAATAGCTATAGCTGAAACTGATGAGAAGGGTGAATTTCAATTTTCTCTGAATGCAAACAACCTGAGTTCTGAAGTCTATTTTCAGGTGGCCAATGCTTCACCACAAGAAGCAGAGATCATTCTTAATCCTTTGCCTTCACCTTCCTTTACAGAAGAGCAGGGTAATTCCTTTTCCCTGAAACCCGAAATGAAGCAGGCCATAGAAGAGCGAAGCATTCACAATCAGATAGAAAATGCATATTTTGAATTCAAACCAGATACCGTATTGGTTTCAGAGACATACATCCCCTTTTACGGTTCATCATCCAAAGATTATAACCTCGATGAATACACCAGGTTTAATTCCTTTAAAGAAACCCTTGTAGAGATCGTTGACGACGCCTGGGTCGATACCGATAAGGATGACAGACAAGCCATATTTATCAGGGATTTTGGCAATACGAATACGAAGATCGGTTACAAACCCTTGGTGATTGTCGACGGACTGGTCGTTAAGGACCACGAGGACCTTATCGCATTTGCTATGAAAAATGTGAAGACCATACGCTTAGTCAGGGAACAGGTCAACATCGGAGGGCAGGTTTTTCAAGGTATTTTCGATGTGATCACTTTCAATAACGAATTCCTTGAAATGTATAAAGAACAAAAATATCTCTCTGCCAAAATCAAAAGGCCTCAACCTGCCAAGCAGTACTTTAGACAACAGCATACAGATACAGACACTAAAATTCCTGACTTCCGCCATCAATTACTTTGGAAACCGGATGTCCAACTAAAAGAGAACGAAACCGAATTTAACTTTTTCACTTCTGATATTCCCGGGATATACGAGGTGAGTATCGAGGGCTTCACTACTGACTTAAAACCCGTGAAATTCAAAACAACCTTCGTGGTTGAATGATTAAAATCTTCCATTAACACCTGGCAATACAAAGTGTGTTGCGATAGGTTGAATGAGTGGAGAGTCATCCATCGCTAAAGCTTTCTCCTTAATTATGTAGTCTCGGAGAACAAGGCGGTGGATAAAATAGGGAGCAGTGCGTAAAGACTGAAAACTGAATTCTTGTAAGGTACGGGATATGGGCATACGGGGGTTCAGGGATGCAGGAATGAGTAAAATCTAAAATTCACGTTCAGCACCCCAGTGCTTAAGGCGTAAAGCGTACAGCCTCTTTCCCCCTTTCCCCTTTTCACCCTTCGTAGCTTTAGCGAAGAAGGGCTTTACCCCTTTATCCCTTTACCCCTTTACCTTCTCCCCCCTTTCCATAATTTTTTCATTTTCTATTGGGAATAAATCAACGAAATATTACTTTTAGAGTCGGAAATACCTTATAATAAAAAGGTTACTTCTGGTTCATAGAAAATTCTTTCCCCCTGAATGTTTTTTAAGAACTACTTAAAATCTTATTTACTATGAAAAAATTCCTTCATGTACTGTGGTGTTCATTGTTCATTCTTTTGGCAACCGGACAGCTTCACGCCCAATACTCAGAAAACGGATGGTTATTAGGGGGCGGATTCAACTTTATAGACGACTCCGGTACCGGAGGTAGTGAAGCCTTTAATTTTTCAGACAATTGGAGTAGCGTAGCCTTTCCATCGCGTTTTTCATTGGGCTACCTGCTAGACAACGGAATGATCTTTCAGGGGTTTGCCAGTTACAACAGGTACAGTGAAGATGTTATGGTGAATGGATTCGCGCAGCAAACCGACTGGAATTACTACGCCCTTGACGGATTGGTTGGATACGGATTTAAAAACCTCATAGATCCCAGAGGTTGGTTTGATCCCTATGTGCAAACCGGGATGGGATTAAAGCGGCTGGCCGGGAACAATGAGCTTACCTTTAACCTGGGTGGCGGATTCAATTTCTGGATCAACGAGCGTTTTGCCGTGAATTTAAGTACACTGGGAAAATGGGGACTTGACGAGGGCAATGACAACCATATACAACATGGTTTAGGTGTAGTCTTTAAGCCCGATTTCAAAAAGCTATTCGCAGGTAATGGTGGTGATCTGAAAGATGGTGCAAAAGGTATCGTTAAAAAGGAGGAGACGCCGCAAGATGATCTTCTTGCCTCTACAGAACCCGTTGCTGTAGCCCCTGATCCCTCGGTAAAAGAGATCGAACAACGGGTAAAAGACAGCATCGCAGCGGTTATGGCGAAACAGCGAAGCCTGGATCAAAAGGCCGAGATCATTACCCAGCGCCTTAAGAAAGATCTCGCCGGTATCAGTAGAGTGTCCTTTTCCACCAACTCTTCTTATTTGGAAGAAAACGACTATGAGCAACTCGACCAGCTCATTGCCTTTATGAACTATTATCCGTCGGCAGTGATCGAAATTCGCGGTAATGTCGATGCCAGGGGAACCGAAGAATACAATGCATGGCTGTCGGTTCGACGGGCAGGACGTATAAAAACATATCTCACCCGAAGCGGAATTCACCCTGATCGCATTCAGGCGGTAGGATCGATCAAGAACAAAACCGAAAGTCCGTGCCAGGACGATCAACCATGTTCTGACGAAGAATTGGCAAAAAGCAGACAGGTAGAATACGTTTTACTGGACTATTAACCCTTAAACAAGGACATTTTAAAGCCTTTCAGCGCTTTTTACGGCTATCCATATTTTCCAAAAATATCGACAAAATACACTTATTCCCGCTGAAAAACACATAGAGATGAGTATTCCACTCACCTCTTACATTTCATGTAAATTTTTCACTTCAAAAAAGTGAATAATCTTACGTATTGTATATATTTATCGACTTAAAGCACCCCTTTTTTAACAATTAATAGCGATAATAACTACTTATTACAGATGAAAAACAACTACTTACTTCTTTTCTGTTTGACCTTTCTTTTTGCATTGCAGTCAAACGCTCAGGACACCCGTAACGGATGGATCTTTGGTGCCGGTTACAATATCGTAGACGATTCAGGAACCAGAGGAAATGAACCATTTAATATTGGAGACAACTGGAACTCTAATTTCTACCCGAACCGCTTTATGGCAGGTTATGAGACAGTAAGCGGATTCACATTCCAGGGAATCTTTTCATTAAATACATATAAAGAAGGAAATATTATAGACGGAACTGAGATCACCGAAGATCAGAACTATTATGCTGCTGACGGTCTGATCACCTACGGCTTGAACAAGTTCTTCGCACAAAGAGGGTGGTTCGATCCATATTTAGCACTTGGGGGTGGAATTAGCTCGATCAATAAAAACGAGATGTTCACTTTTAATGCAGGAGGTGGAGTAAACTTCTGGGTAGGAGAGAACTTTGCGATCAACCTAAACACCCTTGGAAAATGGGGTCTGGGAGACGATTCAGGTCTTAACCACATTCAGCACAGTTTAGGAGTGGTATTCCGTCCGAACATTTTTAAGAAGAAAGCAAAACCAGCTCCAATGCCAGAGCCTGCACCGGAACCTGTTAAGGAAGAAGTTGCTCCTGTAGCTCCTCCGGCGCCTGTAGTTGAAGAGCCTGCTGTTCCTCAAAAAACAGAAGCCGAGATCCTTAGAGAGAAAATGGCTCAGGAACTTGCAGACATTCCAAGAGTATACTACGCTTTTGATTCATCGTATATGACAGAACAGGACAAGCAAACCGTTGATAACCTGGTTGGATTCATGGAGAAATATCCTAATGCCATCCTCGAAGTACAGGCCCATGCCGACAGCAGAGGAACAGAGCAGTACAACTTATGGTTGTCTGAGCGCAGAGCTAAGCGTATCGTTGACTATGCAATAAGCAAAGGAATTGACGCCAACAGACTTCGTCCAATCGGATTCGGGGAGAATAAGCTCGTGAACAGATGTACAGAAGGTACGCCTTGTACTGCAGAGCAACACCGTGAGAACAGACGTACAGAGTACGTTCTTGTTTGGGAATAATCCAAAATATTACATAACACCAATAAAAAGCCCTTTGATGCAGATCGAAGGGCTTTTTTTTATGGAGATACCGGAAAGGAAACTCCATTTGGAGTAGCAATAGTAGATACCGTAGGGAAGCCTAAATCCTATCCCGCTCCTACCTACCTACCTACCTACCTACCTACCTACCTACCTACCTACCTACCTACCTACCTACCTACCTACCTACCTACCTACCTACCTACCTACCTACCCCTTCAGCAGATCGCCGCGCTCACAATGTTCGCTCGCGAAGACAGTAGGTCAGTAAAACGGTGATACAGTTATGGGGTTACGGGTTAAGAGAAATCAAATACTAATTTCAATTTCCGCCAATTTCTCAGAACTTCTCACCTTGCGTCTTTTCTCTTTAATCTTTACTCATAACCCTTCACCCTTTAAAAAACATTTCCCTTAAAAACTTCGATCCAAATGGCTATTTTTGTAAATAAATCACTGATCATGCTTATTATCGGAATTGCAGGAGGAACAGGTTGCGGTAAAACCACAGTAGTTAACCAGATCATCAATGAACTGCCCCCTAACGAAGTAGGCATCATCTCCCAGGACTCGTATTACAACGACCTGTCGCATATGACCATGGACGAGCGTAGGAAGGTGAATTTTGATCACCCAGCCGCCATCGACTTTGAATTGCTTTGCAAGCACCTGATCGACCTGAAGGCCGGAAAGACGATCGATCAACCGGTTTACTCTTTTAAAGAGCACAACCGCACCGGAGAGACCGAGCCTACCACCCCCAGAAAGGTGATGATCGTAGAAGGGATCCTCATCCTCACCCACCCTGAGGTAAGGGATCTTTTTGACATTAAGATCTATGTGCATGCCGATTCTGATGAGCGCCTCATAAGACGTATCAAGAGGGATGTTGACGAAAGAGGTCGCGATATCGAAGAAGTGCTTACCCGTTACCAAACCACACTTAAGCCCATGCATCAGCAATTTATTGAGCCTACCAAAGAGTATGCAGACATCATTATACCTAACAACAAATACAATACAGTAGCGATCAATATCGTTAAAACCATTATCAATGAACGCCTGATCTAAATGAACTGGAAAGCCCTGAACAATAACAAATGGTTCCGCATAGGAAGCAATATCTACCTGCTGGTTTCTGTAGTATTCATCGTATGGATGTTGTTCTTCGACACCAATTCATGGTGGTTTACCCATCGTGAACTCAATGGCGAGATCGAAAAGCTCGAACTGCAAAAAGAACACCTCGAAAAAGAGATCGCCAGAGATAAAAGATCCCTGAATGCCCTCAAAGACCCTAAGGAACTCGAAAAATACGCGAGGGAGGCCTATTATTACAAAAAAGAGAACGAAGAGATCTTCATTATCGAATATGAAGACAGCTTAAATACCAACCAAAATGACTAAACCCTTATTTGAAGATTTCGAAGGGGTAAGCGTCAAACAGTGGAAGCAAAAGATACAGTTTGACCTCAAAGGACAGGATTACAACCAAACCCTGCTCACCAACACCCCGGAACACATTACCATAAAACCCTTCTACCACGCTGAAGACCTGGAAAAGACCGAGGGAACACTCACCACTAACACCCCCGATCACTGGAACATCTGCGAACGCATTTATGTGAGCCAGGTAGAAAAGGCTCTTTTAAAAGCTAATTACGTAATCGATAGAGGAGCAGAAAGCATCCATTTTGTACTCCATAACAAAAAGATCGATATGGCGGCACTATTAGAGGGCCTCAAGGAAAGTAAGATCCCCGTTTACCTGGAATTACATTTTTTAGATGTAGATTTTACAACCTCCTTACTCCAGGCAGCTTCTGAGGCAAAAAGGGAAATTTACCTGCTACTGGATCCCATAGGTGATCTTAACGCTACGGGGAACTGGCATTACAACACCAAAAAAGACACCCAGCTCACCGCTGAGATCCTCAAACTGCTCAACAGTGACCACCCGGGTACCCCTTATATCAAGAACCACCTGAGTATAAATCTCGGGCGCTACCTCAACTCGGGAGCGTCTGCAGTGCAGCAACTGGCTTACGCCATGGCACACGCCAACGAATACCTCCACCTTATGGAGACCAACAACATGAAGACCGGTACCTTTCGTCCGCTGTTCTATGCTGCTATTGGTCATCATTACTTTTTTGAGATCGCCAAGTTCAGGGCGCTTCGCATTCTATGGAGTACCCTTGCCGCGGCCTATGACAATACACAGGAAGCACATATTCTGGCCACTCCGGGCAAACGCAATAAAACCCTTTACGACTACAACGTCAACATGCTGCGTACCACGACAGAATACATGAGCGCAGTACTTGGTGGTGCCAACACCATATGCGCCACCCCTTATGACGCCCTCTACCATAAAGACAATGAGTTTGGCTCCCGTATTGCAAGGAATCAGTTACTCATATTAAAAGAAGAAAGCTATTTTGACGCTGTTTCCAATCCTGCTGATGGCAGCTATTACATCGAATCGGTAACCGGGGAAATGGCCGAAAAAGCACTGGATATCTTTAAACAGATCGAAGCGGGAGGCGGATACCTGCAACAACTCATGGATCATACCATCCAAAAGAAAATTCGTGAAACCGCCAGGGAAGAACAGGAAGCTTTCAATAAAAAGGAAAGGGTACTGGTAGGCACCAATAAGTTCGTGAACCCGGAAGACCGTATGAAAGACAACCTAGAACTGGATCCGTTCCTTAAAAGGGAAGAAAAAAAGACCCTGATCGAACCCATCATCGAAAAACGCCTCTCCGAGATATTGGAGCAAAACCGCTTAAAAGAAGAATAAGCCATGAGCAGAAAATCACTTCAGGACTTGCAACTTAAGGCTTCGGCACCACGTTCTTCTTCTCCCGAAAAGGGAAAGACCACCGCCGAAGGCATTGAAATAAAAACACAGTATGCTGAGGCCGATCTAAAGGACCTCAGCCACCTGGATTTTGCAGCCGGAATCCCCCCCTACCTTCGCGGCCCTTACAGTACCATGTACGTAAGGCGCCCGTGGACCATAAGGCAATACGCCGGATTCTCCACTGCCGAAGAAAGCAACGCTTTTTATCGCCGTAACCTGGCAGCAGGCCAGAAAGGACTCTCCGTAGCCTTTGACCTGCCCACCCACCGCGGCTATGACTCAGACCACGAACGCGTGGTTGGTGATGTTGGAAAAGCCGGAGTAGCCATCGACAGCATCGAAGACATGAAGATCCTGTTCGATCAGATCCCCCTCGATAAAATGTCGGTATCCATGACCATGAACGGAGCGGTACTCCCCATCATGGCCTTTTATATCGTTACTGCCGAGGAGCAGGGCGTTTCCCCCGAGCAACTCTCAGGAACCATCCAGAACGATATTCTCAAAGAGTTCATGGTGCGAAATACGTACATCTATCCACCAACGCCTTCCATGAAGATCATTGCCGATATCTTTGAGTATACCAGTAAGCATATGCCCCGGTTTAACAGCATAAGTATTTCCGGATACCATATGCATGAGGCCGGAGCTTCTGCCGATATCGAGCTGGCGTATACCCTGGCTGACGGACTGGAATACATACGTACCGGACTAAAAGCAGGGATGGATATCGATAGTTTCGCTCCAAGATTATCTTTTTTCTGGGCCATAGGCATGAACCACTTTATGGAGATCGCCAAAATGCGGGCCGGACGTATGCTCTGGACCAAACTCGTAAACCAGTTCAACCCGGTTAATCCGAAATCCCTGGCCCTGAGAACGCATAGTCAGACCAGCGGATGGAGCCTCACCGAACAAGATCCTTTTAACAATGTGGCCCGTACCTGTATAGAAGCGGCAGCAGCAGCCTTTGGAGGCACCCAGTCGCTCCACACCAACGCCCTGGATGAAGCCATCGCCCTGCCTACTGACTTCTCGGCGCGTATTGCCAGAAACACGCAGTTATTCCTGCAGGAGGAGACCATGATCACCAAGACCACCGACCCTTGGGCCGGTAGTTATTACGTTGAAAAACTTACAGCAGAGATCGCAGAAAAAGCATGGAAGCTTATTGAAGAGGTCGAAGAACTGGGCGGAATGACCAAGGCGATCGAAGCCGGGATCCCGAAAATGCGTATCGAAGAGGCCGCAGCGAGAAAGCAGGCACGCATCGATAGCGGAAGAGATATTATTGTGGGGGTTAATAAATACAAACTGGAGCAGGAAGAAGCTCTGGATGTTCTCGAAGTAGACAACCAGCAGGTGCGCAAGCAACAACTGGAGCGCCTGGAGAAGGTTAGAAAAGAACGCAACCCGGAAAAGGTGAACGCCGCCCTCGAGGCGCTGACCAAAGCTGCAGCATCAGGAGAAGGCAATTTGCTCGCCCTGGCCGTATACGCAGCAAGAAACCGGGCTACCCTGGGAGAGATCTCCATGGCCCTCGAAGAGGTCTACGGTCGCTATAAGGCCAGGATCCAAACATTTAGCGGAGTATATTCTAAAGAAGTGAAAGACGATAGCAGTTTTGCGAAGGCCAGGGAAATGGCCGGAAAATTTGAAGAAAAAGAAGGACGCCGTCCCCGTATCATGGTCGCCAAAATGGGACAGGACGGTCACGACAGAGGAGCCAAAGTAGTCTCCACAGGTTATGCCGACGTAGGCTTTGATGTAGATATTGGTCCGCTGTTCCAAACACCGGAAGAAGCTGCCCGACAAGCAGTAGAGAACGATGTTCACGTGCTTGGGGTCTCCTCCCTGGCAGGCGGACATAAAACGCTGGTGCCACGCGTGGTCGAAGCCCTCAAGGGCTACGGGCGAGAAGACATCATGGTGATCGTGGGCGGGGTGATCCCACGCCAGGATTACCAGGACCTTTTTGACGCCGGCGCCACGGCCGTATTCGGCCCCGGAACCCCGGTAAGCGAAACGGCTATACGAATTCTCGAGATCCTTAACGACGAAGAATAACATAACATTAATCAACCTGTATGAACCTTAAAGAAAAAATGTTGCGCGACGATGCGCTCAAAGGAAAGACCATAGTAGTTACCGGTGGAGGTAGCGGACTGGGAAAATCGATGACCCGGTATTTCCTTGAACTCGGAGCCCGCGTGGCCATCACCTCCAGGAATCTTGAGAAATTGGAGAACACCGCCAAAGAACTGAGCGCAGAAACAGGTGGAGAATGCCTGGCCCTGGCCTGCGACGTACGTCATTACGATCAGGTGGAAACCATGAGAGACCAGGTTATCGCCCATTTTGGAAAAGTAGACATCCTCCTGAACAATGCAGCAGGAAACTTTATCTCTCCCACAGAGCGACTTTCGGCCAATGCCTTCGATACCATTATCGATATCGTATTAAAAGGCACCAAGAATTGTACCCTGGCCTTCGGTAAACACTGGATAGACCAAAAACAAGAGAACACCAATGTACTCAATATCGTTACCACCTACGCCTGGACCGGTTCTGCCTATGTAGTACCTTCTGCTACAGCTAAGGCCGGCGTTCTCGCCATGACCCGTAGCCTGGCGGTAGAATGGGCAAAGTACGGTATGCGATTCAACGCCATTGCTCCCGGGCCTTTCCCGACAAAAGGTGCCTGGGACCGCCTCCTTCCCGGAGACCTGAAAGAAAAGTTCGATCTGGCCAAAAAAGTCCCCCTCAAGCGTGTGGGAGACCACCAGGAACTCGCCAACCTGGCAGCTTACCTGGTTTCTGACTTCAGTGCCTATGTCAACGGCGAAGTGATCACCATCGATGGTGGCGAATGGCTGAAAGGCGCCGGACAGTTCAATCTGCTGGAAGCCGTACCTGAAGAGATGTGGGACATGCTGGAAGCTATGATCCGCGCTCGTAAAAGCAAATAATCACAAGCTAATTGTTAATACTGAAACAACCTTAGTTATTAACAATTTCAGCTGAATTTTCTGAGCCCTTTTCGCAAACCGAATAGGGCTCAGCTGTTTATCCTATGTTGTGGGTTTTCTCTTAAAAGTCTCCTCTTCCGTTGTTGAAAAAATTCATTTTTAATACTCACAAATAATCGTATTTTTACGAGGTAAATTCTATTTATTGTTATGGGTAAAATTATTGCTGTTGCGAATCAAAAGGGAGGCGTGGGCAAAACCACCACCTCTGTTAACCTGGCAGCTTCACTAGGTGTCCTGGAAAAAAAGGTATTGCTTATCGATGCTGATCCCCAGGCCAATGCGACTTCGGGACTGGGTATCGATGTAGAGGCTGTAGAGCACGGTTCATACCAGGTGCTCGAGCATTCGCTACCGGTTAAAGACACCATAATAACGACCGAATCGCCTAACGTAGACCTTATCCCTGCACACATCGACCTGGTGGCTATCGAGATCGAACTGGTAGACCAGGACCAGCGCGAGTACATGCTTAAAAAAGCGATCGCAGAGGTGCGGGATCACTACGACTATATTCTTATAGACTGTGCCCCTTCTCTTGGGTTATTGACACTTAACGCCCTTACGGCATCAGACTCAGTGATCATTCCTATCCAATGCGAGTACTTCGCCCTTGAAGGACTTGGAAAACTGTTGAATACCATTAAGAGTGTTCAGAAGATCCACAATCCGAATCTCGATATCGAGGGTATGTTACTTACCATGTACGACTCCAGATTAAGACTTTCCAACCAGGTGGTCGAAGAAGTTCAAAAGCACTTCAGCGATATGGTCTTCGAAACTATTATTCAGCGTAATGTGCGCTTGAGCGAAGCGCCAAGTTACGGTGAAACCATAATTAATTACGATGCAACGAGTAAAGGAGCCACAAATTATCTAAATTTGGCCCACGAAATTATTGAAAAGAACAAGCAAGCGGTATAATTAATGGCAAAAGCAACGAAGAAACAAGCTTTAGGAAGAGGACTCTCGGCCCTGTTAAAGGATCCGGAGAATGACATCAAATCGGCTGAAGATAAAAATGCCGACAAGGTGGTAGGGAGCATTGTAGAACTGGAACTGGACACCATCGAGGTGAATCCGTTTCAGCCCCGTACGAACTTCAATGAAGAAACCCTGCAGGAACTCGCTATTTCCATTAAAGAGCTTGGCGTTATTCAGCCCATTACCGTTCGTAAACTCGAATTCAACAAATACCAGCTGGTATCGGGAGAACGAAGACTTCGCGCCTCGAAGATCGCAGGACTCCAAACCGTACCGGCCTATATCAGGATCGCCAATGACCAGGAATCCCTGGAAATGGCCCTGGTTGAAAATATCCAACGTCAGGACCTCGACCCTATCGAGGTTGCCCTCTCTTATCAGCGTTTGCTCGATGAGATCGAGATCACCCAGGAACAACTCAGTGATCGCGTAGGTAAAAAACGTTCGACCATTACCAATTACCTGCGTCTGCTCAAACTCGACCCGATCATTCAAACCGGAATGAGAGACGGATTCGTGAGTATGGGACACGGTCGCGCACTGATCAATATAGACAGTAAGGAAGACCAGATCATGATCTACGAAAAGGTCATTTCCCAATCCCTTTCGGTTCGCGAAACCGAAAAGCTCGTTAGAGATTACCAACTAAAGAAGGAAACCAAAGACACCAAAAAGCCTGCTACTCCGGAAATGCCCGAATACGTTTCGGAAAATATGGATAGCCTTACTGAGTATTTATCGTCTAAAGTAGATGTTAAAGTCGCGAAAAATGGCAAGGGTAAGCTTATTATTCCTTTCCATTCCAAGGAAGACTTTTTACGTCTTGCCAAACTCCTGAAGTAGTGCAGTTCAAATACCTAGCAGTCCTTTTGATGTGGGTTGGTGTTTTTCATGCCAATGCACAGGAAATTCCTGCGCCATTAGAGCCGGCAGATTCCCTGCAGCTCAGCCAAACCCAACAGGAAGGAGCCCTTACCGCTAAAGAGATACGACGTATCGAGCGTAAGCTGGAAAAACAAAATAAACGTCTGGCCCGCCAAAAAGATCCCCTTACCCCGGCCAGAGCCGCCTTTTATTCGGCCATGATCCCCGGACTCGGACAGATCTACAACCGCAGCTATTGGAAGCTTCCTATTGTTTATGGTGCCATTGGTACAGGTATGTATTTCTACATCAACAACTCTAACCAATACAACAGGTATCGCGATGCCTATAAAAGTAGGTTGGCGGGATTTCAAAACGATGAGTTTTACGACATCAACGGCAGCGGGATCATCCCCGGAAGTCCGGACGTAAGTGACGAGTCACTGCGTAATGCCCAGGAATTCTACCAGCGTAACCGCGACCTCTCCCTGCTTATAACCGTAGGACTTTACGTGCTTAACATTATCGACGCCAATGTAGATGCACACCTCAAGCAATACAACATTAGCGACGACCTCACCTTCCAGCCTTATTTGGAGCAAAACCCCAATAGCCTGGATGCCAATTTCGGACTAAGCCTTAATATGAGGTTCTAGATCCCGTAAAATCATTTAAATCAGCGCTCATGAAAATCGCACTTCTCGGATATGGAAAAATGGGAAAAATGATCGAAGCCATTGCCGTTAAAAGAGGTCATGAGATCGTATCCATTATCAATAAAGGAGATAACACAGATCTTAATAATGCCGATGTAGCCATAGATTTCAGCATCCCGGAATCGGCCTTCGAAAACATCACCCATTGCTTTGAACAAGGCGTACCAGTGATCTGCGGAACAACAGGATGGCTCGATCGCTACGAAGAGGCCATCGCCATTTGCAAGGAAAAACAAGGTGCTTTTATTTATGCCTCGAACTTTAGCCTGGGGGTGAATATCTTTTTTGAACTCAACCGTCACCTCGCCAAGATCATGGCGCGCCTTGACGATTACGAGGTTAGCATGGAAGAGATCCACCACACGCATAAGCTTGACGCACCCAGTGGCACCGCCATCACCCTGGCCGAGGGGATCATGGAACACACCGAACACAAGACCTGGCACCTTAGCAATGAAAGTGAAAATGCCAAAGACATGAGCATTCCGGTAATGGCAAAACGTAAAGGGGAAGTCCCCGGAACCCACCACGTGTCCTGGAACAGCCCTGTAGATCGCATCGATATTTCTCACACCGCACACAACAGGGAAGGCTTTGCTCTGGGCGCGGTCATGGCCGCCGAATGGCTTAAGGACAAGACGGGAGTCTTTACCATGAAAGACGTTCTCAGCCTCTGATCACCCTTTCTCAGGGTAATCATCGCGGTTTTGAATAAATCCTTTATTTTTACTACCACAACACGAAATAATTTGCCCCAAAGGCATATGCACTAAACCAATTACGCAGAGATGACAGCTACACAATGGATCTTATTTTTCTTCCTTATCCAGGTAATCCACTTTCTGGGAACATGGAAACTTTATAAAAAAGCCGGAAGGCAGGCCTGGGAAGCCCTGATCCCGGTATACAACGCCGTGGTCCTGATGAAGATCATTCGCCGTCCGTGGTGGTGGGTTATCCTGTTATTCTTACCCATCATCAACCTGATCATGATCCCGGTGGTCTGGGTAGAAACCATAAGAAGCTTCGGCCGCAACAGCACCGCAGACACTGCCCTGGTATTGCTTTCCCTGGGCTTTTACATCTACTACGTAAACTATATGCTGGATGTGGAATACATTCAGGACCGCTCCCTGCAACCCAGAACTGCTCTGGGCGAGTGGGTTAGCTCGATCCTTTTTGCCGTAGTGGCTGCGACCCTGGTACACACGTACTTTATACAACCATATGTTATCCCGACCTCTTCCCTGGAACAAAGCCTCCTGGTTGGAGATTTTCTCTTTGTTAGTAAATTCCATTACGGAGCCAGAACCCCTATGACCACTGTAGCCTTCCCTATGGTTCACGACACCCTGCCTGTAGTTAAAGGCAAGTCGTACCTCAAAAAGCCACAACTACCCTATTTCAGATTACCGGGTTTCCAGAATATCAAGCGAAATGATATCGTGGTTTTCAGCTGGCCCGCAGATACCGTTGAACAATTCTTTGTAAAAACAGATAAGCGCATCAGAAAGCCTATCGATAAAAAATCCAATTACGTAAAAAGAGCGGTTGCCATTGCCGGAGACACCCTGGAGATCAAAGACGGATTTGTATATATCGACGGAGAAAAGACCGTGCTTCCGGACAGAGCCAAACCACAGTACTCGTACCAGATCAAGTCGGCAAAAGGCGTCACCTCTGCTGCCCTGCTCGAAGCGGGAGCCAGAGAGCTCAATCGCGTATATGTAGCCAGTAGTGTGAACCAGCAACAACTCAATGCCCTGATCCCCTACCTGGTTACCAATCCGCAGAAATCTCCTCAAGGCGGTATCATCCTGCAAACAGGACGCACCGGCATCCCGGTGAAGGTAGCCAGAAAGTACAACCTCAACCTCAAGGAGATCGCCAACTACGAAAGAGAAGCGACCCTTACCCTGGAAGGCGCCGAGAAATTAAAGAACAACCCGGCCATAGACAGCGTGATACGCTACGTAATGCCAAAAGAGCTTACCAATACCTTGTTTTTCCCTAATGACGCTTCGTATACCTGGAATCTTGATAATATGGGACCTGTGTACATTCCCGAAGCCGGGAAAACGATCACTCTGACCCCGCGAAACCTGCCGCTCTACAAAAAGATCATCAGGGAGTATGAAGGCAACGAGCTAGACATGAAGAACGGCACTATCCTTATTAATGGTGAACCTGCAAGTGAATACACCTTTAAACAGGATTACTATTGGATGATGGGAGACAACCGCCACCGTTCAGAAGATAGCCGCTATTGGGGATTTGTCCCTTATGATCACGTAGTAGGAAAACCTGTGTTCATTTGGATGAGCATTGAAAACTTTACCCAAGGCATGAAGAACTGGGAGATCCGATGGGATCGCGTCTTCACCACCGTAGGCGGTGAAGGAAAACCAAAATCATACCTGTACTGGTTCCTGGGAGCCCTGGCACTTTATTTGGGGTGGTCACAATGGAGAAAACGCAAAAATAAAACCTCGTAATTCATAAGGTATGAGGCATCTGTTACACCCTGCTTTTTTCGCCAACGTCGCCCATTTTGTGGCTATGGCCAAGGGTCCTTTTGTATTCGAAAAAGAAGACAACTACCAGAAGCAAACCTACCGTAACAGAACATATATCTACAGTGCGAACGGCGTACAGATGCTTTCTGTACCCATCAAGCACAGCGGGAATCCGCAAGGGCATCAAAAGTATAAGGATGTGATCCTGGAAGATAATTTCGACTGGAAAAAACAACATTGGAAAACCATACAAACGGCCTATCGCACCTCCCCCTTCTTCGAATATTACGAAGACGAACTTATTCCCTTCTTCGAAAAAAAGCATCACAGGCTTTACGATATGAATTTAGAAAGTATCGAACTGCTTGCAGAGATCATGCAAATGGACCTGGAATTTGAATATACGGGGAGTTTCGAGAAGACACCTTCTGAGACTGCAGACCAACGGCCGCTCATCAACGCCAAGTCGGGTGTCGATCACGGATTTTCAAGCTACACCCAGGTATTTGGTGACCGTCACGGATTCATACCCAACCTCAGTATTCTGGACCTACTCTTTAACGAAGGTCCAAACGCCCTGAGCTACCTGGAAAGCCAATCTCTTTAATGATCGAGACACTTCGCCACTTTGTGCACTACGGGATCCATTTTGGGGTTCCCTTGATCATTGCTGCAACGATCTACAGAAGCAACTTCAAAATTGCACTTATCATACTTTTAAGTGGGATCCTTATCGATATCGACCACCTTTGGGCTACCCCCCTCTTTGATCCGAACCGATGCTCTATAGGTTTCCATTCCCTGCATCAGTGGCCCTATGTAGCCCTATACCTCCTTCTGGCCCTATGGCCAAGAACCAGGCTTGCAGGCATTGCCCTGCTCATTCATATCGCAGCCGATCTATCCGACTGCTTTCTAATGGATCTTTAACTGAGAGATCACCGGATAGTGATCTGAATAGAAGTCATAGCGGTTCTTATGAGAGACCACCTCGATATCTGAACCCGCAAAAATAAAGTCGATACGCAGCGGATAATACCTGAAGTAATAGGTCTTCCCGGTGCCTTGACCTTCTTCTTCGAAGGTATCTGCAGCCTCACCGCGAATTTGTTTGTAGACGGCAGAAAACTGGGTGTTATTAAGGTCTCCACAGATGATCACAGGATAAGCACTCGAATCCCGGTGTTGCTCAAAGATATCGGCTTGCTCCTTCTGCCGGGCAAAAGCCTTTCCCATCCTGTTCGCAATACGATTGGAGTTCTCCTGGCTGATCTCTTCTGCTTCCGGGTTAATTTTAAACGATTGTAAGTGCACATTGTACACCCTTACCGTATCCCTTCCGATCTCCAGATCGGCGTAGATCGCATTGTTCCCGGAATTCGGAAAATCCAGAGATCCCTTACCGACGATAGGATAACGCGAGTAGATCACCTGCCCCATTCTTCCGGTCTTATACTCCACATACCGATGCGGATAACCGGAAAACAACCCTTCCTCATCCTTATGAAATTCCTGCAAACAGAGAATATCGGGGTCTTCTTCCCGAACCATCTCCGCAATACGCGTTTCGACATTTTCTTCAGGGATCCAGTTGTACTTATTGAACAACCGTACATTATAGGTCATTACCTTAATGGCAGAAGAAGTGATCACCCTGGGAGTACCCCCGAATTTGTAAAGGGACAAAACACTCGAATATCCCGCCAGCAGGACCAGGAACGACAAAAGCCATTGCCTTTTTAGGGAAAAAAGCCAATACAACATGAAAGCCAGATTGAGCAATACTAAAGGTGGTACGGCCAGGCTGAAAATGGATAGTTTTGGTGAGAGTTCTATTGGAATATAGGGAATGAGCAAACCAAAGACCAAAGCAAGTGCCAGGACAATGTTAATGAGGTAAACACCTTTTTGCAGCCAGTTAAGGTTTTTCATGGGACGTTATTAATCTTCCTTCCCCGCTTTGAAAAGAAAGTCTTTTTCTTCTTTGGTCAGGCTTTCGTAGCCGCTCTTACTGATCTTATCAAGGATCTCATCGATGTGTTTCTGATATTCTTTTTTATTTGAATCTTCATAGCGATTCATCTTCTTACTGCGATGAACGGTTTTAAGCGGACTCCTTTTTTTCTTTTTAAAGACGTTCCCGAGCTTATCCAACATACCTCCGAATCCTTCTCCGATATCTTTCCCATCCATGAGATTTCGGGCATAGAGAAAACCTAGTAGTTCCCCACCGAGATGCGCAAGATGCCCTCCGGAATTGCCCATTGGAAGCTGTATCAGATCTAAAAGCACCACAAAAACACCGATATACCACAGTTTGACATTAAAGAAGATCACCCTGACCTCCTGGTTAGGCAGGTAGGTACACACAAAAATGAGTACAGCCATCACCGCAGCCGAGGCCCCTATCAAAGACGAATCAATACCGGAGAATACGGGAAATATGTTATAGCTCAGGAGGAACAATACCCCACCGGCAATTGCGCCCAGGAAGTAAACATTGATAAAGGTCTTGTGATTAAATAGGTTGAGAAAGATCCTCCCCGCAAAATACAACAGAAGCATATTCCAGAAAATATGCATGAAATTGGCATGGAAAAATGCATAGGTTACCAAAGACCAGGGCTGAACAATAAAATCTCCAAATTGCTTGGGCAATTCGAACCAGTCCATGATCGCCCCTTTATTCATACGGAATAAAAAGGTGACCAGGCCATTGATGATATAGATCGCCACATTAACAGCAATGAGCTTCTCGGCTATATTGAGCCTTGAAAATCGGTATTGCAGATCTTTAGTAACACTCATTAATTCCAACGATTGCTGTTAAACTGATTTCTTTTCCAGTACCAGGTCATAATAAAGCCGAACAACGCACCACCAACGTGGGCGAAATGCGCGATACCAGACCCGAAGATAGACATTCCGGTAACACCTGAGAAAAGGTCTAACGCTATCAATATAGGAATAAAATATTTTGCCTTTATAGGAATCGGGAGGAAGATCAACATAAGTTCGGCATTTGGGAACATCATACCAAAGGCCACCAAAATACCATAGATAGCACCCGATGCCCCTACTGCCGGGATATTGTAGGCCATGGCGAATTGCTGCATCACCTCATTGGCCACCCCTTCTACCTGCATATATTGCCCGGGAGGGATCTGTGGCAATAACGCCTGGATCCTGTCCGGGGTATACCCGATCTCTAACAGCGCCTGATACCCTTCCTGAAAATGGTAATAGTTTACCAGGGTATGGATGATCGCAGCGCCGATACCGGCCGAAAAATAAAAGAACAGAAACTTATTGCGCCCCCACATCTGCTCGAGAGGCGAACCGAAAGCCCACAAAGCATACATATTGAACAGAATATGAAAAATACTTCGCTTATCATGCATGAACATGTGGGTAATAAACTGCCAGAATCCGAAATTCTGGTTTTCAGGGAACCACAGGGCCATGGCGTAATAAAACTCATCGCTCAACAGTTGGGCTGCGATAAAGAAAAGTACATTGATGATAAGCAAATGCTTGATCGCTTCGGTAAGTCTTCCCATTTATAAAAAGCGTTTATCGATTTCGTCTACCGTCATTGTAATATAGGTAGGCTTATTAAAAGGTGAAATATCGGGTTGTTTGGTCGCAAAAAGGTTGTTTACCAGGGCCTGCATTGACGCCTGATTAAGATACTCTCCTGAACGCACCGCCAGGCTTTTACACAAGGTTCTGGCCAGCATATCAGACTGAGAGAAAGCATGCTCCGGCAATTCTTCCTGCAGGTCAGAAAGCAGCTGGTCCAGGACCACGGCCGCATCGCCTTCTGAAACATTGACCGGTACTCCTGAGATCTCTACCGCTTCCCCGTCGAGGGCCGAAAACACGAAGCCGGTACTTTCCAGGCTTTGTTGCAATTCGAGCAATAAGCTCATTTCGGTAGGATTGAGACTCAGCTTTATCGGGAACAACAATTGCTGACTTGCCCCGCTCTGTACAGTCATGTTCTTTAAGAACTCTTCATAAAGCACCCGCTGGTGCGCACGGCGCTGATCAATGATCACCAGTCCGGATTTTATGGTGGTTACGATGTATTTTTTATGCAACTGATAGGTCGTTGTCGATGCCGATTCGCTATCTTCCTCGAACAGAGACCCGGTTACCTGCTCTGACTCCACTTCTATAGAGCTGAACGATTCCTTCTCTTCATCCAGACCTACATAGAGACTCTCCCATGAACCCGAACGCTCCCTCTTTGGGTAAGCATGACCTGAAGCTCCACCTCCTGAATAGGACGAAGAACCGCCGGAAGATGATGATGAAGCATTGCCTGTAACCTTTGGCTCATCTTCAAAAGGATTAAAACTACTATCAACTTCAATGGTGGGCGTTGTCGCCGTACTCATCTTATTGTACTGATAGGGCGTATCGAGATTCGCATCCCTGTCAAAATCAAGGACAGGAGCCACATTGAACTGCCCGAGACTATGTTTTACCGCAGATCGTATAATGGCGTAGATGGTATGCTCATCGTCGAACTTGATCTCTGTCTTGGTAGGGTGGATATTGATATCCAACTTGGACGGATCGACCTCCAAAAAGAGGAAATACCCCGGATGGGTTTGCTCTTTGATCAACCCTTCAAAAGCCGCCCCTACTGCGTGATGCAAGTAGGAACTTTTAATAAACCGGTCGTTGACAAAAAAGAACTGCTCGCCGCGCGTTTTCTTTGAAAACTCGGGCTTAAATACGAATCCGCTAATGTTCACCACCCCGGTCTCTTCAGAAACGGGTACGAGGCGCTCATTGGTCTTATTGCCGAACACATGAACAATGCGCTGGCGGATATTGGCGGTGGGAAGCTTAAAAAGCTCACTGCCGTTATTGTAAAAATCAAAGGCGATCGCAGGATGCGCCAGTACGACCCTATGAAATTCATCAATGATGTGACGAAGCTCAACGGCATTTGATTTCAGGAAGTTACGACGGGCAGGAATATTAAAGAACAGGTTCTTTACCTGCATGGACGTACCGCGTTTGGTAGCGGTTACTTCCTGGGACACCAACTTTCCGCCTTCCATGCGGATCTGCGTACCCACCATATCGTCGTTATCGCTGGTATTCATTTCTACATGGGCAATAGCCCCTATAGAAGCCAGTGCCTCTCCCCGGAACCCTTTGGTATCGAGCTGAAAGAGATCTTCGGCTGCACGTATTTTGGAAGTGGCATGTCTCGAGAACGACAACCGCGCATCGGTCTCACTCATCCCCTTTCCGTTATCCACAACCTGGATCAGGGTTTTCCCTGCGTCTTTTACTATAAGTTGAATATGGGTAGCTCCTGCATCTATGGCGTTCTCCAGAAGTTCTTTCACAACAGAGGCAGGCCTTTGGACCACCTCTCCTGCTGCTATCTGATTCGCGACATGGTCCGGTAAGAGCTGAATAATATCTGCCATTAAAATATATTGTCTAGGTTGATCGTCCTGAGGGCAACGTATGCGAACATGATAAGAAAGACAAGGATCACGATAAAGCGGATCCTGCTGTTCATCGAAGTTGAACTCTTGCGTTGTGTCTTCCAGTCTTCACGAAAACTCTTGCGGCGATAGCCGTTAAAATAGTCTTCATCTGAGCGTGGCTGATTCTTCTTCTTTAATTCCTCCAAGCGCTCCTTGCGTTCATCGTAGTATCTTGGCGTATAGCCATATGTTTTATTTCCGCGTTGTTTAAAAAGTGTTGGGAGCTTCATAATCTCAAAATTACTTAAAATGACCTACAATGCCACCTTCTTCATCCTAAAAATTGTTAAGGCAACACCAGATAAGACTGCGAAAAAACACCTTATTCACGCTATCTACCTGAGGTATAAAGACAAAAAAAGACAGGAGGTTCCTGTCTTTAATTCTTCTGTACGATACAGACCATGTGCTACTGAGAGAGTACCGCCATCTTGATGGCCGCAATAGCCGCCTCGGTTCCCTTATTACCGTGTTTACCTCCGCTGCGGTCCAATGCCTGCTGTAAGGTATTATCGGTAAGCACGCAAAAGATCACGGGAGTATCGGTTTGCGTATTGAGATCCATGATACCCTGGGCCGTAGCCTGGCATACAAAATCGAAGTGTTTGGTCTCTCCCTGGATCACACTTCCGATAGCGATAACCGCATCGGGCCTGGTCTTTTCGATGAGCTTCTTGGCCCCATAGGTCAATTCAAAGCTCCCGGGAACATCCCATCGGGTGATATTCTCCAGCAAGGCTCCGCAATCGAGCAGCGCCTCTTCCGCCCCTTTGTAAAGAGCTTCGGTGATCTCATGATTCCATTCAGAAACAACGATCCCAAACCGAAAGGGCTTCGCGTTTGGGATCGTTGCTTTATCGTACTGTGATAAATTTTTATTTTCAGTTGCCATTATTCAAGGGTTTGTGCTTTCCCTATAAAGATATCAATTGTTCTGGCTTCTTCAGTCTCAGGGAACTCAGATTTAATACGCTCGAAGTATTTAAGAGCACTTTCTTTATCACCCATTTGCATAGCCAGGGTCCCTGCCTTGTACAAAAATTTAGGTGCTGTAAAGCTGTTATCACTATGAGCGATCGCTTTTTCGTAAAACTCCATAGCATCTTCTGGCTGATTAAGCTGAACGAAAGCATCTCCGATGTTTCCTTTTGCTAAAGCTCCAAGGATCGGATCATCACTCTTGAATCCTTCGAGGTAATTGATCGCTTCCTGGTACTTTTGAATGTTTAGATATGCCATTCCTGCGCTGTAGTGGGCCAGATTAGCTGCCTGGGTACCGGCGTAGTTATCCATGATATCGAGAAGTCCGTACTTCCCTGCCGCTCCGTTAAGGGCAAGATTGTAAAGGGAATCCTTTTCGGTGCTGTTCACGGCAGCGTCAAAATACTGCTGCGCAAAGAACATTTCGTTAGAAGCTTCTACTTCTTTAGGCTGCTGTATAAATTGCTGATAGCCCAGGAAACCAAGAACTGCCACTACAACGATACCGATACCGGCAAGAATATACTTCTGGTTACTAATTACCCATTCTTCAGTTCTTCCTGCACCTTCATCAAGTGTATTAAATACTTCTGCTGTTGCACTGTGCTCTTCGTGAGTATGTGTTTCCTCGTTCTTTTTAGCAGGCTTGTAGCCTCTTTTCTTATACGTTGCCATTGGATTCAATTTGGTTATGCCCCGCAAAAATAAAATATATTATGAAATAGGAAAGCCTTTATATTTGTTTATTTTAGATATTTTGCGACCTTCGGCCAAGGCGTAAAAACACCCTGAAGAACCCCCTATCCACATGGTCCTGAAACAGTTATCACTTATCAATTTCAAGAATTTCGACTCAAAAAATTTTGAGCTCGACAATAAGATCAATTGTTTTGTCGGAAATAACGGGATCGGAAAGACCAATGCCCTGGATGCCGTGTACACCCTGGCCTTCGGAAAGAGCTATTTTAATCCTATAGCCTCTCAAAATATCAGGCATGGAGAAGACTTCATGGTCGTAGAAGGACTATTCGAAAAGAACGAAAAGGAAGAAAAGGTGGTCTTAAGCCTTAAGAAGGGGCAAAAAAAGGTGATCAAAAGAAACGGTAAGATCTACGACAAACTCTCGGACCATATCGGGTTTCTTCCGCTGGTGATCATCTCTCCTGCCGACCGTGATCTTATTGTAGAAGGCAGCGAAACAAGACGCAAGTTCATAGATGGGGTGATCTCCCAAAGTAACTCCGGTTATTTGCACCAGCTCCTCTCCTACAACAAGCTGCTCACACAGCGCAATTCCCTGCTCAAGTACTTTGCACTTAACAACACCTTTGACAAGGACACCCTGGACGTTTACGACCTGCAGATGAACGAACTGGCTACCGCCATTTTCGAAGCGAGAAAACAATTCCTGGAAACCTTTATTCCTATCTTCAGGGAGCGCTACCTGGCTATAGCAGGCAAAGAAGAAGGTATCGACCTCACCTATGAGAGTCAGCTTTTTGAGAAACCATTGACCGCCCTTCTGGCCGAATCCTTTTCTAAAGACCGGGCGTTGCAATACACCTCCAGGGGGATCCACAAGGACGATCTCAAATTTGAGATCGGTGGCCACCCGGTGAAGAAATTCGGAAGCCAGGGCCAGCAAAAGTCATTCCTGATCGCCTTAAAACTCGCGCAGTTCGACTTCCTGAAATCAAAAGCAGGCGTAACCCCGTTATTGCTTTTAGATGATATTTTCGACAAGCTTGATGAAGATCGTGTCGGGCAGATCGTAGCCCTGGTAAATAAAGACGAATTCGGACAGATCTTTATTAGCGACACCCATCCCGAACGTACCGAAGCGGTGGTCAAAGCAACTCACCAAACCTATAAGATGATCAACCTTTCCAATTCCTGATACGATGAAGCAGCTGTTACACCTAGGCGCCCTGATCCTTGCACTCACCATCATGAGCTGCAACCAACAACCCGAGCAGATCGCTCCTATCGCCGGTTATTGGGAGATCGAAAAGGCCGAATCGCCCGACGGAGAAACGCGGAATTACAAAGTGAACACATCGGTAGACCACTACCAACTGGAAACAGACAGTACGGGATTCAAGACCCGGCTAACCCCGCAATTTGACGGCTCGTTTCTCACTACGGGAGACCGGGAAGCATTTAAAGTAGAAAAAGGTAAAAACGGGTTAAAGCTACATTTTACCACCCCTTTCAGCAACCATACCGAGACCGTGATCCTGCTCAAAGAGCAACAACTTATTCTCACCAACGAGGCCGGAATGAGGTATACGTACAAACGATATGAAAAAATGAACCTGGAATAATGGCTAAACGCAACAACGAATACCGCTCTCTGAGCGATGCGCTTAAAGATTTCATCAACGAGAACAAGCTTGAGAAAGGACTGGAAAAGATCGATGCCCGTGATGCGTGGATCAACCTCATGGGGAACGGCATTAACAACTATACGACCGATATTCAGCTTAAGGGAGATACCCTCTACGTTTCGCTAAGCTCTTCTGTACTGCGGGAAGAACTCAGTTACGGCAAGGAAAAGATCAAGACCATGCTCAACGAAGAACTGGGGCGGGAAGTGATACAAAAGATCATCCTGCGTTAACCCATAAAAAAACCCCGGTACTGCTGTTGCAATTCCGGGGTCTTTACGTTTTGTTCGTATATACTTTCGTATTAGAAGATCTCTCTTCCGGCAAAGTGGAAAGCACCTTCGATAGCAGCATTCTCATCGCTATCAGAACCGTGAACAGCATTCTCTCCAATAGAGGTAGCATATAATTTTCTGATCGTACCTTCGGCTGCTTCAGCAGGATTAGTCGCTCCGATAAGAGCTCTGAAATCCTCAACAGCATTCTCCTTTTCAAGGATCGCCGCAACGATAGGTCCTCTGGTCATGAACTCAACAAGCTCTCCGAAGAATGGACGCTCTTTGTGAATTGCATAGAATTCTTCAGCGTCACGCTTACTAAGCTGGGTAAACTTCATCGCTACGATCTTGAATCCGGCAGCAGTGATCTTATCGAGTATAGCTCCGATATGTCCGTTCTCTACGGCATCGGGCTTGATCATGGTAAATGTTCTGTTTGTCGCCATTTTTTTGTATTGATTTCGGCGCAAAAGTAAGACTTTAAATCATAAATGCAAGATTAATACCCCTGCTTCAACTCCTGAAGCACCTTACCACCATCTCCAACCATAAGCAGTCTCGCCGTTTTATCGGCCAGATTAAGGCGTAAAAGTCCGAAACTCTTTTCCTTAACCACTCCCCCCACCCTGAAGGCATTCTCTTCGGTAGTGAACTGCTCGTAGGTATGGGTCATCCCACTAGAGGTGAAATCGATAAGCGGATAGGCCATTCCCTCCACATTGATGCGGGAGAATTCAGATATATGGCGATCTCCCGAAAGCACCATAACCCCACGCGCCTTGCTGTCTTTGATCATATTCAGCAGTTTTTCGACTTCCAGCGGAAAGTTTCCCCAGGTCTCAAATCCGTGCTTATCAGACAGCACCTGGATGCTACTTACGATAATATTAAAATCGGCGTTCGAATTGTACAACTGGGTCTCAAGCCACTTCCACTGAGCCTCTCCCAATACGGTACTCCCCGGCGATTTGTTGGGCAGGTAGCGTTTGTCTCCAGATCCAAAATTACGGGTAAGCGGACTCCTGAAATAACGGGTATCCAACATGATAAGACGCACCTTACCTAATCTGGTCATAAATTCTTCGGCGTGATAGATGCCTTCCCGTGATCTTCGGGGGTGATTCTTAGGCACATCCATAAAATCCAGGAAGAGCTCCTGAGCATCCTCCTTGTAAGCGTAATCGCCGCCGCCGTCGCCTTTCCCGTAATCGTGGTCATCCCAGGTTCCGGTAACGTGCACCTGCTTTTTTAGCTCGCGATATCCATCCTGGTACCGCTGCTCCTCGTAAGCCCTTCGTTTTTCGCGCTTGTCATCGGTATCGGCATAGACGTTATCGCCACCCCATACCCATACCGACGGATTTAAAGCCAGGATATCGTCCCAAAGCACGTTATCCATTTCCTGCTTGTTACAAGACCCGAAGGCCATCACAAATTCATCGCCCTGTAAACTATAGGTCGTTGCCGGTGCGGTCGAAGAACATCCCGCCATAAAAAGGCAGGCGATCACTACAAAATATATTCTCTGCATTAGTTTGGTATCGTCCTACAAATGTAGCACTAGTTTTTAAACTGTTCCATTTATAACGTATATTGCACGCAATGAAAAATGAAGATATAAAGGTAGCAAAGAAGTTGCTTTCCTCCCCAAAGAAAATTCTTATCATCCCTCATAAAAATCCCGATGGTGACGCCATGGGCTCCTGCCTTGGACTCGCGCATTACCTCGAATCTCAGGGGCACCAGGCACTGGTGATCGCCCCCAATGATTACCCGGATTTTCTAAAATGGCTTCCCGGCACGGAGCAGGTACTTATTTACGAGAACCAAAAGGAGCTGAGCACCGAAAAAATAGGAGCAGCAGACCTGTGTTTCTCCCTGGATTTTAATGCCATGGACCGTATTGGAGACCTGGGTCCTGCCATACAGAAACACTTTAATGGCGACCATATCATGATCGACCACCATCAGCAACCTGCCGATTATGCGTTGATCACCTATTCTGATGTCACCATGAGCAGTACCTGCGAAATGGTGTATCACTTTATAGATGCCCTGGGTCATGAAGACCTCATTAGTGAAAATACCGCCAATTGTCTGTATACAGGGATCATGACCGACACCGGTTCTTTCCGCTTCCCGTCTACCACAAGCACCACCCACAGGGTCGTGGCCAGCCTGATGGATAAAGGTGCTGCGAATTCAGACATTCACAATCGGGTATACGATGCCAACTCACCGGAGCGACTCCAGCTTTTAGGGCGCGCCCTGAGCAACCTCACCGCTCTGGAAGAATACCATACGGCGTATATTACCCTCACCTCTGAAGAACTGGAAAAACACAAGTTCAAAAAGGGTGATACCGAAGGATTCGTAAATTACGGACTCAGCCTTAAAGGCATTCGCTTTGCGGTGATCTTTATTGAAAATGCCCAGGAAGGCATCATTAAGATCTCGCTGCGATCTAAGGGGGATTTCTCGGTGAACGATTTTGCCAGAAGCCACTTCAGCGGCGGTGGTCACATTAATGCAGCCGGTGGCCGCAGCGAGATGAATATGCAGGCAACCATAGAAAAGTTTGTAAACCTATTACCCCAATACAAAGATCAGCTTACCAAATGAAAACCTACCTTCTCCCCGCATTAATGCTCCTGCTTATGATCGCAGGATGCAAGAACCCGGAACCTCGCAGACCTGTTAGTGTTCGCACGGGTAGTTTTATCAAAGAATCGGTAGAGCGCAACAAACAGCTTCTCGAAGCCGAAGAAGAACTTATCACATCATTGATCGAAGCCGACAGCCTACTGAAATTCGAGCGCTCTGCAAACGGATACTGGTATGCTATTGAAACCGTAGATACTACCGATCAATACCGTCCTGTCGAAGAAGACATTGTTCGTATTACCTACGAACTCGAAGACCTCGAAGGCAACCCCATATACACCAGGGAAGAAACCGGTGTGATCGAGTTTAAGGTCGATAAGGAAGCCCTGTTCCCCGGAATACGCACCGGGATCAAACTCCTGCGCCAGGGTGAAACAGGGATCTTTTTCTTTCCTTCATCCCTTGCTTACGGATACCACGGCGATGAGAACAAGATAGGCACGAACGTGCCTTTAAAAGCATCGGTCACCCTGCTTGAGGTGGTTGAAAAATACCGGGACACACTTACTCCGGAAAAAGTTTCAAAACAAGAACAACAATAAATCTAACTGTTTTATCACATGAAAAGAACCAGCTTAATTCTTTTACTCGGACTGATCATATCAGCCTGTTCCAGCACAAAATACGCTGACCTGGAAGACGGCATCTATGCCGACATCCAAACCACCGAAGGCGACATGGTGATCGAGCTCTTCTACGAGCAAACTCCATTAACCGCTGCCAACTTCATTAGCCTGGCAGAAGGCAAGAACGACTTCGTCAAAGAGGAATTTAAAGGAAAACCCTTTTATGATGGCATCATCTTTCACCGGGTGATCAAAGACTTTATGATCCAGGGTGGTGATCCTTTGGGTACCGGACAAGGTGGCCCGGGATACAAATTCAAAGATGAGATCGTAGACAGCCTGAAACACGAAGGTAAAGGGATCTTATCTATGGCCAATGCCGGTCCCGGAACTAACGGAAGTCAGTTCTTCATCACCCACGACAGCACCCCATGGCTTAACGGTAAACACACCGTATTCGGGAAGGTGGTTAAAGGACTTGAAGTGGTAGATTCTATCGCCAATGTCGCGACCTCTAAAGATCCGGCTACTCAAAACCGTCCGATCAAAGACGTTGTGATCGAAAAGGTAGAGATCGTAAGAAAAGGGAAAGACGCCAAAGGATTTGATGCCCCGGCTGTAATGACGGCCTATTTCAAAGAAGCTGAAGAGCGCGCTGCCGCTTTCAAAAAGTATATTGAAGATACTGCAGCCGAATTCGCAGCACAGAAAGCCAAAGCCGACTCTACGGCATCAGGATTAAAATACATCCTGCTGAAAGAGACTGATGGTAAAAAACCTGGGGTTGGAGAAACCGTATTGGTGAATTACGCCGGGTACTTCGAAGATGGAAACCTCTTCGACACAAGTATTATGGAAGTTGCCGAAAAGCAAGGAAAAGTGAATCCCGGAAAGAGAGATGCCGGAGCCTACAGGCCAATCCCGATGCAGATCGACCCTCAGGCCCGTCTCATCCCCGGATTCCGTGAAGCCCTTACCCTGATCAAGGAAGGCGAGATGATCCGAGTGTTCATTCCACCACACCTCGGATATGGTGATGCAGGAATGCCACCGGTGATCCCACCAAGCGCCAACCTGGTCTTCGATCTGGAGATTGTTCAGGAATAGCATAAAAAAAAGCCTTCTGGAAATTCAGAAGGCTTTTTTATTTTATAATGGAGGCTATAACCGGTGAAGAGTGAAGAGCAAAGAACAAAGAGTAATGAGTAAAGACGGTTTAGGGTTAGGAGTTAAAAGTGAAGAGTGAAGAGTTAAGCGCTAAGTGTCACCCCTGTTACCCTTATTACCTTTATTACCGCTTCACTGTCTTACCTTCCGAAGCTTTAGCGAAGGAGGGCATAACCGTATAACCGCATCACCGTGTCACCGCTTCACTGTATCACGGCATACCCGCGTAACTCCACCGCAAACCGGCTATTTCACAGGAGTATACCATATCGGACTGGTATATGCACGCTCCTGAATACTGGGAGGCACATCTTCCGGGAGTTCCACGCCAAAGATCTTCGCATCATAGGTAGTCCATCGAGGAGTAGGGATCTCGATCACCCGCACATAATAGAACGCATGTTGCGAGGCATCAAAATCAGGATCCTGCCAAAAGGCCTGTAAAAACGGCTCCCCTATGGAATTATCAAAAGTGGCATTTTTAACGTCTACGGTATTTCCAACCGCCTGCGTCGCCCTTCCCTCGTCATTTACTTGTCTGTCTCCCGAGACGGCTATATCATAAATACGTTCATGTGTTTTACCTGTGACATCTACCCAACCTTTAACCATTTGGATTCGATCCAGATTGGCACCATCAGGATCACGAAGTGCACGTACCAGAAATCCTGGAGCGTTGCCGGAAGACGCACTCAGATCTCCTCCCATAGGCACACCATTGGTATAACCAAAATCAGCAAAATCAGAACGCGACAGATCCTTTTCACTAAAACCATATCCTGCAAAAACCCTTACCCGCAAACGGGTTCCGGTAGTGGCATAGGTTTCCTTGCGTGCCATGGCATCCCAGATCGCTTCCCTGGTATTTTCACGGGCCCAAACGGCTGCCAGTCCGGAGGCACTGGTCTTGTAATGCAGCATGGAATAATCCCGGCCTTGCGGATCCGGCAAGAACCCGGTGATCTTTTCATCAAACCTCATGTTGTGGGCGCTAGGCTCACCCGGAGTGGCTTTTCCAAAATAATTGTCTTCTGTAGTGGTAGCCAGTGAGGTGTGGGTATCTGTACTACCTATCAAACCAAATTTGAACGGATTTACCCCAAGGGTGGTTGTATAGTACAACCCTCTTTTAAGGGCTTCTCTGGCATATTCCTTCGGGATCATTTCAGGTTCCTTGGCAGCAGCAAAACTCCCTTTATCCCAGGTTTCAAAATCGGCAAATTCATCTTTCGGCGACAACATGGGGTGTGCCTCCCCATCACCCTTCATTTGGGTAACCTCATATATCGGCTCCCACTTCATTCTTCGGGTGGCATAATCACTATCAAGAGGCTTTTTGTCGGTCAGCGTCACATCGTCGAACATAAGTCCGTTAGAAAGGTTTCCATTATGAGGAATCGCTAAAAGCTTTCCTCCGGCGGTCGCCTCATAATCCTTCATCCACTCCCACAGCTCTTCAGGGTCCTGTGAATCGTAACCCGATATCGGAACCACCATGTCTGCCCTTTGCTTCCCATCTCTGAAGATCACGTTGCGATGCAGATTACTCCCACCCGGAGAAGATGTCCATTCAAATCCGATAAAAGCTGTAAAACTTCCCGGAGCATTGTATTCTTCTGCAAAGGAGGTAATGCGCTGCCACATGGATCTGTTAAGCGAGGTGTGATCTTTTAAAGGATCTATATTCTCACTTATGCCGGAGCCCCATTGCGCATAGGCTTCATCATATTTTCCTGCCTTCACCAGATCGTGCACCATCTTACCCCATTCACTTTTAAGCAATTCCGGATTAGATTCTGCGATCATAGGCGCGAGACCAAGATTCTCAGAATGGTCGGCAACCACAATAAAATCAAGGGGCCTGGCGAGTCTCGTTTTTACACCATTACTGGAAACCACCGTTTCGCCTTTAGCGAACTTATATGCCGCTTCCGGACCGAGGACATTCCCGAACATACCTGCATCTGTAGAATAAGAGGTGTGCACGTGGGTATCTCCAAAGAACACCTGGTTGGGATAATTCTGTTCGGGATAGGGAGAATAGGTAACCTCATCTTTATCTTTTACTTCAGGAAAAACCTGAGCAACAAGAGGCACTGTAATGAGCATGGCAAGCATCAGGGATACGGAGTGAATCAATGTTTTCATATTGGCTGGATTTTACCATGTCAATATACTGAAAACCAAATATTTACAATCTGATATCCATCAGTTAAGAGTCAAGATTCAAGAGCAAAGAACAAAGAGCCAAAAAAAGCGGCCTCAGCCGCTTTTTTCTTACTCCTTCTCAGGTATGTTCTGCAGGATCTCTTTAGTATATTTCCAAAACTTCGCCACCGAAGCAATATTGGCCCTCTCATCGGGCGAATGTGCCCCTTTAATGGTAGGTCCGTAACTGATCATATCCATTCCCGGATAATTCTGTCCCAGGATCCCACATTCGAGACCGGCATGACAGGCCACCACATCGGGCTTATCGCCAAACAATTCCTCGTATTTTTCTTTGAGCACTTCCAAAATAGCACTTTTCGGATTGGGCGTCCATCCGGGGTAACTCCCACTCAACTCCACATCAAATCCGCTAAGCTCAAATGCCGCCCTCAGACTGTTGGCGAGGTCGACCTTCGAACTCTCTACAGACGATCGCGTTAAACAGGAAACAGCAGCCTTCCCTTTGGCAACAGCTACTCTGGCGATATTATTGGAAGTTTGCACCAGCCCCTCCATATCCGGACTCATACAATATACCCCGTTTAGAGCACTATAGACCGAACGGGTAAGCCCTTCCTGCACCCCGAGCTCCATCACGGTCTTCGGCAATTCGGTTACCTCGGCAGTGATCACCATATTAGGCTCAACACTGCGAAACTCCTTCTTGATGGCTGCAGCCAGCTGATTGAACTCAAAGGCAAAGGCATCGTGATAAATATCGTCTACCACGACTATGGCATTACTCTCTCTTGGGATGGCATTACGCAACCCTCCGCCATCTATACTCGAAATTCGCAGTCCAAAATTTTCATACCCATCCATGAGCAAGCGGTTCATGAGCTTATTGGCATTGGCAAATCCGCGATGAATATCCATACCGCTATGACCTCCCTGCAGTCCTTTAACCGTAATCTTATAAGCCGTCACGTGTTCCGGAACGCCTTCTTGTTTGTATTCACGGGTTGCCGTAATATCAACACCTCCTGCACATCCTATATCGATCTCATCATCTTCTTCGGTATCAAGATTCAACAGGATCTCTCCTTTTAAAACACCTCCCTGAAGCCCTTGGGCTCCGGTCATACCTGTTTCTTCATCGATAGTAAACAAGGCTTCGAGATCAGGGTGAGCGATATCGGTACTTTCAAGTACAGCCATGATCGCTGCAACACCCAAACCATTATCGGCCCCAAGGGTAGTCCCTTTGGCGCGCACCCAACCGTTATCTACATACATTTCGATTCCCTGGGTGTCGAAATCAAAATCGGTGTCATTATTCTTCTGATGCACCATATCCAGATGCGATTGCATCACTACCGGTTTACGGTTTTCCATTCCCGGGGTTGCCGGTTTCCTGATGATCACATTTCCTACTTCATCGGCAAAGGTTTCCAGGCCTAATTTTTTCCCGAAAGCGAGCATAAAATCGATCACTCTTTCCTCCTTTTTCGATGCCCTTGGAACTGCGTTCAGGTCGGCAAAATTGCGCCATACTGCTACAGGGGCAAGGGTGCGAATTTCTTGATTCATTTGTTGTATTTTTTTCAGTCTTCAACAAAAGTAATACATGCAAATTAGAATCGCTTTATTATTTTTGACCGTATGTCGAAAACCCTTAAGACCATATTCGCCCTTTCCATCTTTCCCCAGATCCTTTTGGTACATTGGCTTTCAGGCAGGCCCGAACTTGTCGAAAAATGGTATAGCCAGGGATTTTTCAGGGCGATATCTACTGCATTTCGATATACCTTCGGATGGTTACCCTTCTCTGTAGGTGACATTTTTTACACCCTGCTAGGGATCCTGGTCATTCGATTTCTCATACTAAAAGGGCCGCTTTTTATTCGCAGTACCCGGGAATTCTTCAGACAGTTGTTCATGGGGATCTCCATGCTGTATTTTACCTTTCACCTTTTTTGGGGCCTCAACTATTACCGGCTGCCCCTTAATGAAAAGCTCCACCTGGACAACACCTATACCACAGAAGAACTTTTCGCTTTTACAGAAAAGCTTATCGAAAAGGCCAACAACGCGCACGCTAAGGTGGCCAATCACGACACCCTTAAAGTAACTATTCCCTACAGCCATAAGGAGATCTATAACATGAGCAGCGAAGGCTATAAGACCCTGGCTGCAGAATTTCCCCATCTGGACTACACGCCCTCCAGCCTTAAAACCAGCCTTTATAGTCTGCCTCTCACCTATATGGGCTATAGTGGCTATCTGAATCCCTTTACCCAGGAAGCCCAGGTTAACGGCATGCAGACCGACTTTAAATACCCGGTAGTATCCTGCCATGAGATCGCGCACCAGTTGGGATACTCGGCAGAGAATGAAGCCAATTTCATTGGTTACCTGGCGGCAGTAAATAATAAAGATCTTTACTTTCAATATTCGGCGTATATCTACGTACTGCGCTATTGCCTGGGAGAAGTCAAAAGGCGTGATCCTACCGCTTTTGAACACTTTAACCGAACCATTAATAAGGGGATACTCAAGAATTTTATCGAGGTCTCAGACTTTTGGAGGAAATACCAGAATCCCGCCGAACCTGTTTTTAAAAGCACCTTTAACACCTACCTTAAAGCCAACAACCAAAAGGACGGGATCAAAAGCTATAGCTACGTGGTTGCCCTGTTGGTAAATTACCACAAAGACACTCCGCTGTAAACGTTAAAAAAAACTAAAACCCCCAACGTTTCCTAAGGCAAACCTTATTTTAGGGGGCTTTAACCATTAACTAATTTTCTTACTTTATGAAATTGAGATCCTTCCTGCTGGCATGGCTGTGCCTTGGAATGACCCTTCACGCTCAGGAATACTTTCCTAAGAATGATGGTGTCAGCAATAAAAAAAGCAGCTATACCGCATTTACCGGAGCAGTAATTCACGTTTCTCCCACAGAAATCATTGAAAACGGAACCCTGCTTATCAAAGACGGTACGATCGTTGCCACCGGCACCCAGGTGAACATCCCGGAAAACGCCATCGTAAAAAAGGTAGACGGTAAGCATATCTACCCTTCTTTTATCGACCTTTATAGTGATTTCGGTGTTGCACAGCCTCAACGTGCCAAACAAAACAACAGACCACAATACGATGCCGCCCGTGAGGGTTACTATTGGAATGACCATATTATTCCCGACCAAAAGGCGGTAGAGCACTTTAGCTACGACAAGAAAAAAGCAGAAGCCTACCTCAAGTCAGGGTTTGGCGTGCTCAATGCCCATAAGGCAGACGGGATCATGAGAGGAACCAGCGTACTGGTAGCCCTCAACCACGAAGGCGATAATAACGAGCGTATCTTAAAGCAGGATGCAGCACAGCATATGTCGCTTTCCCGCAGTGTTGCCACCAACCAGTCTTACCCTTCTTCCCTGATGGGATCCCTGGCATTGATACGCCAGGTATATCACGATGCCAAATGGTACGAGCAAGAGGACAAGACGCAAACAGACCTCGCCCTGGAAGCCCTCTTGGCAAACAGACAACTTCCGGTGATCTTTGAAGCCAACGACAAGCTCAATGCCCTGCGCGCCGATAAGATCGCAGACCAGTTCGGTTTAAATTTCATCCTAAAAGGGGGTGGTGATGAATTTGAACGTGCCGATGCTATTGCAGCTACAGGTGCAGCCTTCATCATCCCGGTAAACTACCCCGATGCCTATGATGTTTCCGATCCTTACCAGACAGACATCATTAGCCTTGCCGATATGCGTATGTGGAACCAGGCGCCATCAAACCCTGCCGTTCTCGCCTCTAAAGGCGTTGAGTTTAGTTTTACCACTGCCGACCTTAAAAAAAAGAACGAATTTCTCCCTAATATCCGAAAGGCCGTTACTTACGGACTGAACAAAGAACAAGCCCTGGCCGCCCTTACGACCATTCCGGCACGACTTATCGGAATGCAAAATACCCTGGGGACCCTTAATAAGGGATACCAGGCCAACTTCCTGATCACATCGGGAGACCTTTTTGACAACGGGACCTCTATATACGAGAACTGGGTACAGGGAAACCCCTATACCATTAGCGATATGAACATTAAGGATATCCGCGGTGCCTATACGCTTACGGTAAACGGAACTTCTTACGACCTGAATATTAGCGGTGACCTGAATAAATTAAAAACGGAACTTAAAAAAGACAGTACTGTGATCGCCTCTAAGATCAATTACACCAACGGATGGGTAAACATCTTCTACACCCCCGAGGGCGAAGGAGAAACCCAATTCGTACGCCTGAATGCTGCTGCCGGAGAAGGGAATGACCTCAGTGGTCAGGGTGTCCTTACCAACGGAAAGCAGGTAGCATGGACCGCTAAGAAGCAAGAAGCTACTGAAGAAAAAGGCTCAGGGAACGGAAAAGAGGCCGCTAAACCGGAGATCCTTCCACTTACCTATCCGAACATGGCTTACGGACTTACCGAAGCTGCCAAAAAGGAAGATGTACTCTTTAAGAATGCTACAGTGTGGACGAGTGAAGAGGCCGGGATCCTGGAAAATACCGACGTTCTGGTAAAAGACGGTAAGATCGCAGCCATAGGAAAAGACCTGGAAGCAGGGAACGCCCGCGTGATCGACGCCACAGGAAAACACCTTACAGCAGGGATCATCGACGAGCACTCACATATTGCTGCCGCATCGATCAACGAAGGCGGACATAACAGTTCGGCAGAAGTAAAGATCGAAGATGTCGTAGACCCTGAGGATATCGACATCTACAGAAACCTTTCCGGTGGGGTAACCACCATCCAGATCCTTCACGGTTCTGCCAACCCTATTGGTGGTCGTTCGGCCCTGATCAAACTCAAGTGGGGTGAGGATGCCGATGACATGATCCTCGACCAGAGTCCGAAATTCATCAAGTTCGCACTGGGAGAAAATGTGAAGCAATCCAACTGGGGAGCTTATCAGACCGTTCGTTTCCCACAATCGCGAATGGGAGTAGAACAGGTATTTACCGACTATTTCCAGAGAGCCAAAGAATACGATGAGGCCTGGAAGGCATACAACGCCCTGTCCAAAAAACAAAGATCACGCACCAAGGCACCACGTTACGACGAGGAAATGGAAACTCTGGCCGAGATCATCAACGGAGAGCGTTTTATCTCATGCCACTCCTACGTTCAGAGTGAGATCAATATGCTCATGAAGGTGGCCGAAAAATTCGGTTTCCGCGTAAACACCTTTACCCACATCCTTGAGGGATATAAGGTAGCCGACAAGATGGCTGAGCACGGTGTGGGAGGATCTACCTTCTCCGACTGGTGGGCCTACAAATACGAGGTTAAAGACGCTATACCATACAATGCCGCCATCATGCACAATCAGGGTGTAACGGTGGCCATTAATTCAGACGATGCAGAGATGTCTAGACGCCTCAACCAGGAAGCTGCCAAAACCGTTAAGTACGGTGGCATGAGCGAAGAAGAAGCATGGAAGTTCGTTACCCTGAATCCTGCGAAACTGTTACACATTGACAACAGAACAGGAAGTATCAAGGAAGGAAAAGATGCCGACCTCGTGCTGTGGAGCGACCACCCAATGTCTATCTACGCCATTGCAGAGAAGACCATGATCGAAGGAACCGTGTATTACGATCACGAGACCATGGAAGCGATGTACCAAAAGAACCAGGAAGAGCGCAACAGACTCATCAATATGATGCTTGCCGCCAAGAACAAAGGCATGCGCACCAAAGCGCCTGAAAAGAAAGAGAAGATACACCTTCACTGTGATTCTGAAATCTATCAAAAATAAAAGACGATGTTAAAACTTAAATATACAATTGCCGCCCTGCTCACGGCCGGATTGGGGCTCGTGCAGGCGCAACAAACTCCGGCACCGGCACAGGACGGTCCGGTGCTTATTACCGGTGCCACGGCACACATCGGTAACGGGGAAGTTATCGAGAACAGCGCCGTAGGATTTGCCGAAGGAAAGATCGTTTATGTAGGTCCTGCCGACGGAGCCAACGCTTCTGAATATACCCGGGTGATCGATGCTGACGGAAAACATGTTTACCCCGGATTTATCGCCCTTAACGCCACCCTTGGTCTGGTGGAGATCGATGCGGTTCGCGCCTCTAACGACATTGAAGAGGTAGGCCACTTTCTACCGAATATCCGCTCGATCATTGCCTATAACGCCGAGTCGCAGGTGGTAGAATCCATGCGCCCGAACGGGGTGCTTCAGGCACAGATCACCCCCAGAGAAGGACGCATCTCCGGAACCTCATCGGTGGTACAGCTCGATGCCTGGAACTGGGAAGACGCCGCTATCAAAACAGACGATGCCATTCATATGACCTGGCCTAACAGCCTCACCAGAAAACGATGGTGGATGGGTGAAGGACGCGGATTCAAGCCTAACGACAAATACGCCACGGAGGTTGAAGAGGTCGGAGCCTTCATCGATCAGGCCAAAGCCTATTTAAAAGGCGTACAGTCTCCAAGAAACCTGGCCCTGGAAGCCATGAAAGGCATCTTTGACGGCAGCCAGAAACTTTTTGTTAACGTGAACGGCGCCAAGGAGATCACAGACATGGTACGTTTTATGGAGGCTCACGCCATTAGTAATGTGGTGATCGTAGGTGGAGAGCAGGCCGATGCCGTAGCCGGACTCCTGGCCGAAAAGAAGATCCCGGTGATCGTTTCCAGACCGCACAGGCTTCCTGAAACAGACGATGCCCCGATCAAGAAACCTTTTACCCTGGCTTCAGAGCTGGCGAAAAAAGGCGTTCTGGTAGGTATCGATGTAAGCGGACAGATGGAGCGTATGAACACCCGTAACCTGCCATTCTACGCCGGTACGGTTGCTGCTTACGGAATGGATAAGGAGAAAGCCGTAGCGCTTATTACCGGTAATGCGGCCCGTATTCTCGGGATCGACGATTTTACCGGCACACTCGAAACAGGGAAAGATGCCACACTCTTTATCAGTGAAGGAGATGCCCTTGATATGAGAACCAACCAGCTTAGTAAAGCATTTATCCAGGGACGCGACATAAGCCTCGAGACCCATCAGACCGAACTATGGGATCGTTATTCTGAGAAATACTCAGGAAAATAACCGTCCTGTAAAATAACACAAGAAGTAAAAGCACTCCTTTTTTAGGGGTGCTTTCTTTTTAAACGGCCATTTGTGGTATTTTTGAATAAAATTCAGGCATTGAAATACATTTCCAGCACACAGAACAAGCTTATAAAGGATGTACTCCTTATTCGTGAAAAATCGCGTCACCGTAAAAAGACAGGACGCTTCATTACCGAAGGAGTACGCGAGCTGGAGCTCCTCATCAAAGGAGGGTATACCATCGAAACCGTATTTATTTGTGCAGACATTGCCAACCTCACCGAACTTGAAGACTTGCTAAATACCCTCCCCACTACTCTTGAACGCATAGAGGTAAGCAGCGCTGTATATGAGAAAATGGCCTACCGAGCCAGTACAGAAGGAGTGATCGCGGTCGTAAAAAGTAAGGAACACCACCTTGATCAACTGGCATTTGAACGTGACGCCCCCCTTATTCTGGTAGCAGAAGCTCCCGAAAAACCCGGTAATATTGGCGCCCTGCTCCGTACCGCCGATGCTGCCAACCTCGATGCCGTGATCATTGCCAATCCCAGAACCGACCTTTACAATCCCAATATCATACGCTCTGGAGTTGGATGCCTCTTCACCACCCAGGTGGCTACAGGCACTACAGAAGAGATCATCGCATGGCTCAGGGAAAAAGGGATCGCCATGTATTGCGCAGCCCTGACAGCCTCAGAAGCGTACCATCGTACCGACTTCACAGGACCTTCGGCCATCGTCGTAGGCACCGAAGCTACCGGCCTCACCGACACCTGGCTGGAAGCCTCAACACAGAACATCATTATCCCCATGCAGGGCGAGATCGACTCTATGAACGTTTCGGTATCGGCAGCAATTATTATTTTTGAAGCCAAACGCCAACGCAATTTTCAGTAATCATACTTTATGGATCCCCAGACCGTTTTTTACGTGATCACTGCGATCCTGATCGCAGACTTTATCATTGAGCAAACGCTCGATTACCTCAACTATACGCGCTTTAGCGAACCGGTACCCGAAGGCCTGGAAGACGTCTATGACCCTGAGGCTTACCGCCGCTCCCAAAAGTATAAGATCACCAACTACCGTTTCTCCCTGCTCAGATCGGTTATTTCCTTTGCCGCGCTTATGGCCTTTTTATGGGCCGGCGGATTTGAATGGGCAGACCAATGTGCTAAAAATATTTCCGAGGTCCCGGTCTGGCAGGCCTTGTTGTTCTTCGGACTTCTTACCACTGCCAGCAGTATATTGAACCTCCCCTTTTCATGGTACCACACCTTTGTGATCGAAGAAAAGTTCGGTTTTAACAAGACCTCCCTAAAGACCTTTATCACCGATAAGATCAAAGGTGCATTTCTGGGTGCATTTCTGGGCGGAGGCATACTGGCCTTATTCATCGTTTTTTATGAGCACACCGGCTCGACCTTCTGGATCTATGCCTGGGCTTTGATCACGGTCGTTAGCGTTCTTACCAATATGCTCTACAGCAAACTTATCGTACCCCTCTTCAACAAACAAACCCCACTGGAGGCAGGAGCCCTCCGGGAACAAATAGAAACCTACGCCCAAAAAGAAGGCTTCAGACTTAACAACATCTTCGTGATCGACGGCTCCAGGCGATCTACCAAGGCCAATGCCTATTTTTCCGGTTTTGGAAAAGAAAAAAGGGTTACCCTCTACGACACCCTCATCAACGACCTGGATAAAGAAGAAGTGGTGGCTGTACTGGCTCACGAGGTAGGCCATTACAAAAAGCACCACATCATATACAACCTGCTCATTTCTGTGGTGATCACAGGATTCACCCTCTACCTGCTGTCCCTGTTCCTCCGCATTCCGGAACTGGCTATGGGGCTGGGCGTTTCAGAGCCCGGTTTTCACACGGGACTTCTCGCATTTGGGCTGCTGTATAGTCCCATTTCCCAACTTACCGGGATCGTTATGAACTACCTTTCGAGAACCTTCGAATACCAGGCCGACAATTTTGCAAAGAACACCTACCAACCTGAACCTCTGGTAAGTGCCCTGAAAAAATTATCGCGAAACAGCCTGAGTAACCTTACACCCCATCCCGCCTATGTTTTTATGCACTACTCCCACCCCGCGCTATTTGACCGGGTAAGGGCGCTAAGGGCTTAGTTTTTATTGATAGTTCGGGGATATTATCTTATTTTTAGCATATGACGGTAATAGATGTAGAAAAAGAAAACAAGGAGATCGCAAAACAGTACAAGAAGCTGCTCCGTATCAGTTATCAGGCCCTTTCTGATGACGATAAAAAACTGATCAGGAGTGCTTTTGATACGGCTGTCGATGCCCATAAGGATCAGCGCAGAAAAAGTGGAGAGGCTTATATCTTCCACCCCATCGCGGTGGCCAAGATCGTGGCCCAACAGATCGGGCTGGACGCTACGGCCATTGCTGCGGCACTCCTTCACGATGTGGTAGAAGATACCTCATACACCCTTGAAGATATAGAAAAACTCTTCGGAGAAACGGTGGCCCGTATTGTTGACGGACTCACCAAGATCTCCCAATTGAGTTCAGAGCAGGACATATCACTGCAGGCAGAGAATTTCAGAAAGATGCTGCTCACCCTGAATGACGATGTAAGGGTGATCCTGATCAAGATCGCCGACCGCCTTCACAATATGCAGACCATGGATTCTATGGCGGATAACAAACAGGTGAAGATCGCTTCTGAAACCCTTTACATCTATGCCCCCCTGGCGCATCGTATCGGACTCTACAACATTAAGACAGAACTGGAGGATCTCGGTCTTAAGTATACCGAACCCGATGTCTATGACGATATCAAGCAAAAGATCAGGGAAAGTGAAGAAGAGCAAAAAGCCTATATAGAGACCTTTTCTGATGTGATCAGGGAAAGTCTGGATAAGGAAGGGCTTAATTACTCCATACAGGGACGTCCGAAAAGTATCTTTTCGATACGCCGAAAGATGAAAGCTCAGAATGTGAGTTTTGATGAGGTCTACGATAAGTTCGCAATACGTATCATTTACAAAAGCGATACGGCGAACGAAAAATTCCTCGCCTGGAAGATCTATTCGATCGTTACCGATCACTTCCGTCCCAATCCGGTGCGCCTGCGCGACTGGATCTCCTCCCCGAAGACCACAGGGTACGAAGCCCTGCACATTACGGTCATGGGGCCCAAGGGACGCTGGGTCGAAGTGCAGATACGTTCAGAGCGCATGCACGAGATCGCAGAAAAAGGATATGCGGCCCACTTTAAATACAAGCACGGTGACGCCAAAGAACAGGGGATCGAGGTTTGGCTCAACAGGCTGCAGGAAGCCCTGGAGAATGCCGATGGCAATGCTGTAGATTTCGTAGAAGAGTTCAAGCTCAATCTCTACTCCCAGGAGATCTTTGTCTTTACCCCTACCGGCGAGTTAAAATCACTGCCAAAACGGGCTACCCCACTCGACTTTGCCTTTAGCATTCATACCGAGGTAGGCCTTAAAACAAGGGGTGCCAAAGTAAATGGAAAGCTCGTACCCCTGAACAGACAGCTCAAAAGTGGCGACCAGGTAGAGATCATCACCTCAGAAAGCACCAAGCCCAATGCCAACTGGCTCGACTACGCCACCACGGCAAGAGCCAGGGCCAAGATCAAATCGTCTCTGAAAGAAGAGCGTAAAAAGATCGGGGAAGAAGGAAAAGAGATCCTGCGCAGAAAACTGCGTCAGCTCAAGATCTCCATGGATGAGCGTGTAGTGAATGACCTTGTGGTATTCTTTAAGCTCAAGACCAGCCTTGACCTCTTTTATCGCGTGGGCATAGGTACCATAGACAATAAAATGCTGAAGAATTTTGCCGCAGCGCGAAGCAATACACTGCTCAATTTCTTCAAATCAAAAATGCGCAAGCCTACCAAGCCCGAAGATATTCACAAGGAAGAGATCACCAACAAATACGATCTCCTTGTTTTTGGTAAGGAAGAAGAAAAGCTCGACTATAAGTTCTCACCTTGTTGCAGCCCGATCCCGGGAGATGATGTGTTCGGATTCATAACCGTGAACGACGGGATCAAGGTGCATAAAAAGGATTGCCCTAATGCCATTACCCTACAATCGAATTACGCTTATCGGATTATCCCGGCAAAATGGATCGATTCGAGTCAGCAGGAATTTACAGCCCTCATCAGGCTTGAAGGTCTGGACAACCTTGGATTACTGAGCGATGTGACCAAAGTGATCTCCACCAACATGCACGTAAACATGAAAAACATAAGCTTTGATACCGAAGGAGGACTCTTTTCCGGGAAGATCACCGTGGAGGTAAAGAACAAGAATATCCTGAAAAAGCTCATGGACAATCTGAAGAAGATCAACGGCATGAATAAAGTCGTTCGAATTTAATTTTTAATACTACATTTGTACCCTAAATTCTTTTGTCTAAATGGCAGATCAAAATAACCAGGAGATCGTTAAAAATGTGTTCACCAAGTTCCTTGAAGAACACGGCCACCGGAAAACCCCGGAACGCTATGCCATACTCCAGGAAATTTACGACAACGACGATCACTTTGATATAGAGTCGCTCTATATCAATATGAAGAACAAGAATTACAGGGTAAGTCGTGCCACCCTATACAACACCATAGAACTGCTTTTGGAATGCAACCTGGTACGTAAACACCAGTTCGGCCAGAACCAGGCCCACTATGAAAAATCGTATTTTGACAAGCAACACGATCACGTGATCCTTACCGACACAGGTGAGGTCATGGAGTTCTGCGACCCCAGGATCGAAAGCATCAAGAAGACCATCGAAGAGGTTTTTGATATCAAGATACAAAACCACTCCCTCTATTTTTACGGCACAAAAAACAAAGAAAACCAATAATTACATCACAATACAATGGCAGTAGATTTACTACTAGGGCTCCAATGGGGCGACGAAGGAAAAGGAAAGATCGTTGATGTACTCACCCGAAATTACGACATTATCGCTCGTTTTCAGGGGGGTCCCAATGCAGGTCACACCCTTGAATTCGATGGGATCAAGCACGTTTTACACACGATCCCTTCCGGTATTTTTCACGAAAATGCCATCAATATCGTTGGGAACGGGGTTGTGATCGATCCTGTGATCTTCAGAAAAGAGCTCGATAATCTCGAGCAATTCGATCTCGATATCAAATCAAAGCTCCTTATTTCCAGAAAGGCCCACCTGATCCTGCCTACTCACCGTTTACTGGATGCAGCTTCTGAAGCCGCAAAGGGAAAGGCCAAGATCGGTTCGACCCTAAAAGGTATTGGTCCTACGTATATGGATAAGACCGGACGTAACGGTATTCGCGTTGGAGACCTGGAAATGCCCGACTGGCAGGAAAAATACCGCAACCTGGCAGATAAACACGAAGCAATAATCAAGTTCTACGATGTCGATGTTCAATACAACCTCGATGAACTGGAAGCAGAATTCTTTACTGCCATCGAAAAATTAAAGGAACTCACCTTTATCGACAGTGAGGCCTATATGCACGATGCTATCAAGGCCGGCCGCACCATTCTCGCGGAAGGAGCGCAAGGGTCTCTGTTGGATATTGACTTTGGAACCTATCCTTTTGTAACCTCATCGAACACCACCGCCGCCGGAGCATGTACCGGACTGGGAGTTGCTCCCGGAAAGATCGGGGAAGTTCTGGGGATCTTCAAGGCATACACCACCCGTGTGGGTAGTGGTCCCTTCCCTACCGAACTCTTTGACGAGATCGGAGATACCATGGGCCGCGTAGGTAACGAATTCGGTGCTACCACCGGAAGAAAGCGTCGTTGCGGATGGCTTGACCTGGTTGCCCTTAAATACGCCGTGCGTGTTAATGGTGTTACCCAGCTCATGATGATGAAAGCCGATGTATTGAGCGGATTTGAAAGCCTGAAGGTTTGTACCGCCTACAAATACCGCGGTGAAGAGATCGAACACCTGCCTTACAACATCGAAAGTGATCATGTAGAGCCGGTGTATACCGAGATGAAAGGATGGAGTAAAGACCTTACCGGTATCAAATCGGAAACAGAATTCCCTCTGGAACTCAACGAATATATCAGCTTCCTTGAAAAAGAACTGGAAGTGCCGGTGAAGATCGTATCGGTTGGTCCCGACAGGACACAAACCATTCACCGTTAAGCAGCGCGTCCTACCCAAACATACAACGCATTACCCCGTGGTAATGCGTTTTTTGTTTTCCTAAAATGGATAGCATTTCCCGCTCTTAGTGAAAAAGCATTATTTTTGAACTCCAAACGAGAAGGACCTTGAAACGAACGATACAAATACTATTGATGCTTTTCGTCCTGTGTGGCGTAAATACACTCCAGGCACAGGAAAAGAAAAAGGTCAACATTACCCACCCTGGTGATTTCACCAAAGACGAAGTGAAATATCCAGGTGCCGATATCATGAGTAAGGACAACCAGCAGGTAAAGTTCGAACACGATGGCATTGAGCTCTGGTGTGATGTGGCGGTATTCTGGAGACAAGACAACAGGATCGAGGCCTTTGGAAATGTGTTTTTCCAACAGGGCGACTCGATACGTATGCGCAGCGAGGAGGCCGAATACGACGCCAATACCAAGATCGCTATTGCCCGGGGTAAGGTAAACCTTCGCAATAACTCCATGAGCCTCTCGACCGAAGAGGTAGAATTTGACAGAAATAAGCAACAGGCATATTACAAAACAGAAGGGACCGTTCGCGACAGCGAAAACACCCTCACCTCGAACCGGGGAAAATACTACCTGGAACTCAGTAAATACGAATTCAGTAGTGACGTACAGATCACCAATCCGGAATATCATATAGAAAGTTCCCGCCTGGATTATTACACCAAATCCAGAAATGCCTTCATGTACGGACCCTCCACCATTACCGGGAAAGACTATAAGATCTACTGCGAAAAAGGCTATTACAGTACGGTTGGAGAGACAGGCTACGGGGTTAAAAACACCCGCATAGACTATAACGACAGGATCATTTACGGCGACAGCCTCTTTTTTGACAAAGCGAGACAATTTGCTTCGGCCACCAATAACATCAAGGTCATAGATACCATTAACCAGGGGGTGATCAAAGGAAACTATGCCGAGGTGTTCAAGGCCGAAGATTCGGTTTTCGTAACCCGTAAGGCCCTTGCGATCTCGGTATTTGAAAAGGACTCCCTCTATATTCACGGAGACACTCTGATGGTTACAGGTCCGGAAGACGGCCGTATTATTCGCGCCTTCAAAGATGCCCGCTTTTACAAAAGCGATATGAGTGGTCGTTGCGATTCGATCCATTCTGATCAGAGATCGGGGATCACCCGCTTTATCACCAAACGACCGGCAGGTGTATCAGAAAAGCTGGCCGGAAAATACAGACCGGTAATATGGAGCGCCAGATCACAGATGACAGGAGACAGTATCGTTCTGCTATCAAATCCGAAAACAGAGAAGCTGGATTCCCTGAAAGTTCTCGGCGACGCCTTTATCATTCAGCTGGACTCCGTAAGTCACGCAAAATATAAAGACAGCCTGAAACAAGGCTTTAACCAGATAAAAGCCAAGAACCTCTACGGTCATTTTGAGAACAACGAGCTCAAGTATATTGACATGATCAAGAACGCAGAGCTTATTTACTACCTCTGGGACGACAACGGTGAGTTTATTGGTATTGACAAGCGTAAATGTGGAAGGATCAATTTCACCCTCATCGAAAACGCCATAGATGAAGTAACCTCGTTCAACAACGTAGATGGTAATATTTTTCCTGAAGGTGCCCTTCCCATCCCCGACAGAAGGTATAAAGGATTTTACTGGAGGGGCGATGAGATGATCAACGGTGTGCAAGACCTCTTTAGTGAAGAAGATATGAATGAAGGGCTTGTTCCTATACTTGGAATTTCTGCCCCGATCGACCCTGACAACCCCGACCTCACTCCGGAGGATGTTGAAGATGATGAAGAAGAACCGGAAGAGACCAATTCGCCTGCAGGCTTACAACCTGTGAAGCCAATGCCTGCCGCTAAAGACACTACAAAGGTGGGCAAGGGATCTCTACCTCATGAAGAACAATAAGGTTGGTGAAAGATAAATTTTTAAAATACCAGGCCCAAACCTCCCCGCACCCGCTTGCCCTGGAGATCGTACGGGCATCGGGCAGCTATCTCTATGATGCTAACGGGGCGGCCTACCTCGACCTGGTCGCAGGAGTATCTGCAAATACCCTGGGACACAGCCACCCGAAGATCGTGAATGCGATCAAGGAACAGGCAGAAAAATATTTACACGTCATGGTCTATGGTGAATTTGCGCTTCGCCCGGCCGTTGAACTCACCGAATTGCTGGCAAAACACCTGCCTGCACCCCTGGAGACCACCTACCTCGTAAACTCGGGAACAGAAGCTATCGAGGGAGCTATGAAACTCGCCAAACGGGTAACCGGTCGCGGTAAGCTGGTTGCCGCAAAACACGCCTACCACGGAAATACCCAGGGATCTATGAGCCTCATGGGGTATGAAGAGCGCAAAGGTGCCTTCAGGCCCCTGTTACCGGGAATAAGCTTCATCGAGTTCAATAAAGAAGAAGACCTGGAGAAGATCACCGAAGAGACCGCCGGGGTCATTTTAGAGACCATTCAAGGTGGGGCCGGATTTATAGAACCCAAGAACCATTACCTTGAGAAGGTCAAGGCCCGATGTGAAGAAACCGGAGCCCTGCTCATTCTCGATGAGATACAACCAGGCTTTGGCCGCACCGGAAAACTCTTCGGGTTTATGAATTACCATATCGTACCGGATATTCTGGTCATGGGCAAAGGCATGGCCTCAGGAATGCCTGTGGGAGCTTTTACTGCATCATCAAAAATGATGGCCACCCTCCAGAAGAATCCGAAATTGGGTCACGTAACCACCTTTGGAGGAAATCCCGTGATCGCAGCTGCTGCCCTGGCCACCCTGAAAGAACTTATGGAAAGTAACCTCATGGAGGAAGCCCTCGAAAAGGAAGCCCTTTTCAGATCCCTGCTGGTTCACCCACTGATCGGGGAGGTACGCGGCAGAGGACTCATGCTCGCGGTGATCCTTAAAGACGCTGCCATAGCCAACCACCTGGTGCTGGAAGGCCTTAAAAATAACCTGATCCTGTTCTGGCTTCTTTACGAAACCAGAGCGGTTCGCATTACGCCACCATTAACCATTACCACCCTAGAGATCAGGAAAGGTTGTGAGCTCATTCTGAAAGTATTAGACAGCTACAACGACCAAGATGTTAATTAATTTGTTGATAAGAATAGAACATCGAATCCGGATTTACCCACTCAAATCCTAAATTTATTATCAAGCAATCTAAAAAAAGCACCGCCTATGCCTTACAGTGCTCATGATGACCGAAACCTGCCGCTAGAGAAGTTTGAATCCATGCTCAAGACCAATGATGTGTATTTCTTTGATACAGAAGACTTTCAGGAGATCATACATCACTACTTGAATTCCGGAAAGATCGCCCTCGCGAAAAAGGCCATTAAGATAGGATTGGGACAGCACCCCAGTTCGGCCGACCTCAAACTGCTAAGTGTCGAAGTCCTGGTTTTTGAAAATCAGTTCGACGCCGCAGAAGAGTTGCTTCAGGAGATCGAGCTCATCGAGTCGTCTAACGAAGAGGTCTTTATTCAAAAGGCCAATATCTATTCTAAAAGAGACAAGCACCACAAGGCCGTAGAATGCCTGCAGATCGCGCTGAGTATGAGCGATGAAAAGGCCGATATCAATTCCCTCCTCGGAATGGAATACCTGTTTCTGGACGACTATGAAGCCGCAAAAGACGCCTTCCTGCGTTGCCTGGAAGAAGATCCGGAAGATTACTCGGCCCTTTATAACGCCATCTACTGTTATGAGTTTCTGGAAGATTTTGATGGAGCCATCGAATTTTTGAACGACTACCTCAATGACAATCCGTATTGCGAGGTGGCATGGCACCAGCTGGGAAAACAATTCATGACCAAAAAGATGTACAAGGAGGCCCTGGCGTCTTTCGAGTTCGCCACCTTTTCTGACGACACCTTTATCGGAGCCTACCTCGAAAAAGGAAGGGTCCTCGAAAAATTAAAAAGATATAACGAGGCCATTGAGAACTACGAGATCACCCTTAACCTGGACGATCCTACCTCCTATGCCTATCTGCGTATCGGCATATGCCACGACAAGCTCGGTAACGACGAACTTGCCAAGAAATATTTCTATAGAACCGTTCACGAAGATCCGTTACTGGACAAAGGATGGCTGGCCATTACCGACTTTTATTTCAAACATAAGAACTACCAGAAGGCCTTGTACTACATTAACAAAGCCATTAATATAGACGGTGAGAACGTGCAATACTGGAAGCGTTGTGCCCGTATTAACGAACTCCTGCACTTTTACGAGGAGGCCGACATGGCGTATCGCAAGACGGTTGAACTCGGAAATTACGAGTTGCAAACCTGGCTGTCATGGGCCGATGTGCTCCTTAAGACCGGAGAATACGAGAGTGCCATCCATTCGTTGCTGCAAGCTCTCGAATTCTATCCCGAAAATTCAGACCTGGAATACAGGCTCGCAGGGATGTATTACACCATTGGCGACAGCATTAAGGGAGATCACCATTTAACTAAGGCACTGAAGCACAATTACGAAGATCATCAGACCATTGAAGTATTGTTCCCATCGGTTTTCAAACGGCCTAAGATCCGAAAACTGATCTCCAGTTTTCGCAACGTTCAGCCTTAAAAAAAATGCATACTTTTGTTCGCTCAAGAATACTGTATGCAAAGAAGCCTTACCGATTATTTCATCATTACCCTTAAGGGTATGGCCATGGGAGCTGCCGATGTGGTTCCCGGCGTTTCCGGAGGAACCATCGCCTTTATTTCCGGGATCTATGAAGAACTTATAGACACCATAAGCAGGGTCAACCTGGAAGCACTTCAGGTGCTTCGCAAAGAAGGCCTTCGGCCGGCATGGCGCCATATTAACGGGAACTTCCTTTTGGCTTTGCTCACGGGGATCGCCATTAGTGTATTGTCCCTGGCCCGCCTGCTTAAATGGCTTCTGGAAAATGAACCTATCTTACTCTGGAGCTTTTTCTTCGGACTCGTTCTCGCCAGTGTTATTCTCGTAGCAAAACAGATCGACAGATGGAGAATAGCTACTATTGCAGGCTTCGTTATCGGGGCAGCCACAGCCTGGTATATCACCACCCTACCCCCGATGCATGACAACGGCAGCATTCCCTTTTTGTTTCTCGCAGGAGCCCTGGCCATTTGTGCCATGATCCTTCCCGGTATTTCCGGAGCATTCATCCTGGTGTTGTTGGGTGCTTATGAGACCGTACTGGGCGCTATTAACGACAAAGACCTGAAGACCCTGGCTATTGTAGCTGTTGGGGCTGTTTTCGGACTCCTGAGCTTTTCGCGCCTCCTTAAATACCTGTTCCAGCACTATAAGAACATCACCCTGGCCGTACTTACCGGTTTCATCTTCGGATCCCTGAATAAGATATGGCCCTGGAAAGAAGTGATAAGCAGCAGGACAATTGGCGAAAAAACCATTACTGTAGAACAAAGCATATCACCATTTCAGTTTGACGGAAATCCGCAACTCCTTACTGCCTGTATTTTGGCGATAGGCGGATTTTTATTTATTTACATTCTGGAGCGTTTCGCAGCAAAACAGTCATAACACATGTATCAACCCACCAGAAACTTTTCAGACAAGCTCTTCCTTTTCATTAAAGGGCTTGCCATGGGAGCAGCCAATAAGGTTCCCGGAGTTTCAGGAGGTGTGGTTGCCTTTGTTACCGGATTCTACGAAGAATTTATCTATTCGCTACAAAAGGTCAATGCCAAAGCCTTCATGCTTCTTGTAAAACGAGGCTTCAACGTATTTTACCAATACATAAACGGGAAGTTTCTCGTACTCCTCTTATCCGGGATGGTGGTGAGCTATTTTAGTGTTTCTAAATTACTCGACTACTTTATCGAAAAAAAGGAACTCTACGTTTGGGCGGCTTTCTTTGGTATGATCATCGGGTCGATCTACTATATCGCCAAAGATTTTCATCACTGGAACCGAAAAACGCTATCCTTCCTGGTCATGGGAACCATAGCAGGTATCTCCATAAGCTTTTTGAGTCCGGCCAGGGAGAACGACAATCTTATCTTTGTTTTCTTCTGCGGGATCATCAGTGTTTCAGGAATGACCCTTCCCGGTCTTTCGGGCTCTTTTATCCTGATCCTTTTGGGCAACTATGTACTTTTACTTGTAGACAGTGTAAATGCCCTATACGACACCATGGCCGAAGTTATGCGCGGTGACCTGAGCTTTATCGATAATACCCGACGATTACACACCTTGAAGATCCTTGCGGTATTCACTCTGGGCTCGGCTACGGGCCTGGTAACCCTTAGCCACTTACTTAGCTATGTACTCAAGCATTACAAGAATATAACACTGGCAACCATTATCGGATTCATTGCAGGATCCCTGGGTGTGGTTTGGCCATGGAAAAAAACCATATACCGTACATCAGAGAGCGGAGCCATACTCATTGACTCTGCCGGAAACCCCATCATCAGGAACTACGAACGCTACCTGCCCGACCCGGCATCTCCTGAAACCTGGATCGCAACGGGCTTCATCCTGGTAGGTATCGGTATTTTATTAGTACTGGAATGGTATGGTAAAAGAAATAAAAGGCATGGATAAGAAATTCGGACTCGTAGGTCGAAACATCGCTTACTCCTTTTCACGGGGGTATTTTGCTGAAAAGTTCAAGACACAGGGATTACAAGGGTATTCCTATGAAAACTTTGATCTTTCCGATCTTCAGGGCTTCAAAGCAATGGCGCTGAACACGCCGGGCCTTTGCGGTTTGAATGTGACCATACCCTATAAGGAAGCGATTATTGCACAACTGGACGCCATCGACCCCGTAGCAGAGGCCATAGGAGCAGTAAATACCATCAAAGTAAACAACGGCAAACTGCACGGCTATAACACCGACGCCCATGGCTTTGAAGTTTCCTTGGTACCGCACCTCCATACAGGGATCAAAAAGGCCTTGGTATTGGGCACAGGTGGCGCTTCAAAGGCAGTGATGCATACGCTGAACAAACTGGGGATCGAGGCCGTTTCTGTAAGCCGAAACCCACACCCCGGACAGATCGCCTACAGCGCGCTAAACAAAGAGATCATAGACGCTCATCTGCTCATCGTAAATTGCACCCCCCTGGGGACCTTCCCGGAAGTTTCCCAAAAACCGGACCTCCCCTATGATCTGATCACCGAAAAACACCTCCTTTACGACCTGATCTACAATCCCGAAGAGACCGCATTTTTAAAAGAAGGTAAGACGCGCAAGGCACGTATCGCTAACGGATACCGGATGCTTGTGGAACAGGCCGAAAAATCCTGGGAGATCTGGAATAGTTAATTCTTGCTCAACTCCCGTCTGCACTGGTGGTAACCACTGCTAAAAAGTCTTGGCTAATTTCTTTCTTGTTAGTATATTTCAAGTCTAAAAGCAGTGATGAACCTTAAACATTTTTAGAATGTTGGAAAATAAAAGTGATAACCTGCATGAAGATGCAGATGGAAAGGAACAAGATCAAAATCTACAGGAACAACAAGGCGAAGAAGCAAAGGCTGCTCCGGCACCTGAAGCCCCGAAAGAAGAAGATGACGACGATCACGAGCAAACGCTCAATGAGATCGACGCATCTAATGCCGAAGACGCCGAGGATGAAGGTCATAAAGACCGTCATGAAATTCCTATGCTCGACTACCACTCCATGAGTATGGAGGCCCTGGTCGAGGAATTAGATCAGCTTATTACAGATAAAAAGATCCAGGCTATCAAAGCCCATGTGGACGCCATCAAATCGGAGTTCGATCTGAAATTCCAGGAGCTTCTGGAAGAGAAGAAGGAAGAATTTCTCGAAGGTGGAGGAAATGAGATCGATTTTCACTTTACCACCCCTGTTAAACGCCGTTTTAACGAAGCCTATGCTTCATATAAATCAAAACGTAACGATTACTACAAGAACCTCGAGCACCGCTTACAGGATAATTTGCAGAAGCGCCTCGAGATCATAGAAGAGCTCAAAAGCCTCATCAATGTAGAGGAGAACATTAATGAGACCTACAAACATTTTAAGGATCTGCAGGACAAATGGCGAAATGCCGGACCTGTTCCAAGGGTGAACTATAACGACGTCTGGAGAACTTATCACCACCATGTAGAGATCTTTTACGATTTTCTTGACCTGAACCGCGACCTGAGAGACCTGGATTTCAAACACAACCTCGAAGAGAAGCAAAAGCTTATCGAGCGTGCAGAGGCCCTTACAGCAGAAAAAGACATACAGAAGGCCTTTAGAGAGCTACAGATACTTCACAAGATCTGGAAAGAAGAAATAGGCCCGGTAGATCGTGAACATCGTGAAGATGTTTGGAATCGTTTTAGTGCGGCTACCAAGACCATTCACAAAAAGCGTCAGGAGTTCTTTAAGAATCAAGACGCTATTTACGAAGACAACCTGAAGGTAAAGCAGGAGATTATTTCAAAGATCGATGCCATTGCCGACAAGCCGGTTAGAAATCACAACCTCTGGCAAAAACAGATCAAAGAGATCGAAGGTCTCCGCGAAGAATTTTTTCAGGCAGGAAAAGTGCCATATAAGGTAAATGAAGAAGTATGGTCTCGCTTTAAGAATGCCGTAAGACGTTTCAACAGAAACAAGAACACCTTCTATAAAAGCCTCAAAAAGGAACAACACAAAAACCTGGAAAAGAAGCTGGAACTCGTAGCCTTAGCCGAATCGCTAAAAGACAGTGAAGACTGGAATGAAACCACACCGATCATGAAAAAGATCCAGTCAGACTGGAAAAAGATCGGTCATGTGCCAAGAAAGCATTCCGATAGGGTATGGGCCGATTTCAAGGCTGCCTGTAACCACTATTTCGACAGGCTTCACGCCCGCAAGAACAAAGACTTCGAAGCAGAGAACCAGGCTTACGAAAAGAAAAAGGAATACATGGAAGATATCAAGGTCTTCGAACTTTCCGGAGATCAGCCTAAAGACCTCGAACAGGTAAAAACCTTTATCGAAAACTGGAAAGCTATAGGAAGAGTTCCCTTCAACAAGAAGAACATCGAGACCAAGTTCAACAAGATCCTCGATGCACTCTTCCGAAAAATGAACATGGACCGCAAAGAGGCCGAAATGATCAAATACGGCAACAAGCTTCAGTCACTTGCCGATGCCGATAATGAGAAACTCATCAGAAACGAAAGGATCTTTATTCGCAAAAAGATCGATGAAGTAAAAAATGAGATCCGACAGCTGGAAAACAACCTTCAATTTATCAATGCAGACGATAATAATCCGATCGTGAAGGAGGTTAGAAAAAACATTCAGATACATAAGGACGATCTTGCCATCTGGAAGGCCAAGCTAAAGGAGATCAAAGCGATTTAAGCACAAGATCATTACCAAATAATGCATGCAAAGCCCGACACTGTCGGGTTTTGCTCGTTAAAAGGTAAGGAAATTTCGACCAGTGTTAGGTTAAGTGAAATTATTTACTAAATTTGAGTACCCTATCCGCTATGAATGAACCTAAAGTACCTCTACATACTGCTATTGATGTGCAGCATAGGATATACCCAGGAGCCTCAGAATGAATTTTCTCTTGCCTACCGGGTAAAGAATGAAAAGTTACCTACGGTGCCTCGTCAGGGTGATACTTTGCGGGCAGACCACCTCACCCAACAGGCCGAGAAGTACCTCTACCGAAATATGGACAGTGTAGGAGTCTATTCGCTTCAGGCCATAGCCCTGGCCGATAGACTGGGATACGAAGAAGGACAAATAAATGCCAGATACCTCCGTGCCATATACCTTTCAGAAACGGGAAGACTAAAAGAAGCCATAAGACTAGTTAATGAATCAGAGCGCATAGCACTAGGTTTCAACAGTAAAGGTCTGCTCATGATCACCTACCTCAATATGGGTGACCTGCACTCCTATAATGGCAATATCAAAACATCTAACGAGTACCTCAACAAAGTCATTACTCTGGGTGAAAAGAAGAGCGCTACCATGTTCAGCCAGCGGGAAAAAGATGGTAAGAAGAACACATACCGCCTATCTCTGGCTTACGAAGGACTAGCGTTAAACTATTTTACCCTGAACTTTCACCAGCAAGCCCTTGACTATATCAATAGAGCAGACAGCCTGAATGTGAAAATAGGGAACGATCTGCTCACAGGCCAAACGCTTGCCAACAAGGCCGAGATCCTGCTCAATATGGATCGTTTTGAAGACGCCCTTGTACATATCAGTGAAAGTATTGATCTCTTCATTGAAAAGGACACCCCTGATTGGCTGGCATTCGCCCAACGGGTAAAAGGGGACATTTTTTACGAACAAGGTTTCCACTACCAGGCTTTAGAAGCGTATAACAACGCCATGGTATTGCAAGAACAGCTGGATGATTCCAGGGAAAAAGCCTTTTTAGAAAACGCCATGGCGAAGGTATATTTCGCCAGGGGCGATCATAACAAAGCCAAACAGTATGCCCTAAAAGCCTTCAAAAAGGGAGAAAATCTTGATGAATTCACCGTAATCACAGAAAGTACAGAGGTCTTATCACAAACTTACGAAGAGGCAGGAGACCTTGCCTCTGCTCTTTTCTACCACAAGCTGAACAAAAAGTACAACGACAGTTTGTTCAATGAAAAGAATATAAAGAGTCTGGCCATTCAGGAGATCCAGATGGAACATGAGCGCAAGGAAGCCAAAAGTCAATTAGAATCACAAAAGGCCATTAGCAAGCAACGTCTGCTTATATTCCTTTCTTTCGGTGGGATCCTTATTTTGCTTTCGGTACTCTTCCTAACTCAAAAGAATCGTAACCTGGAACGCAAGCTTAACGACCTGCTAAGTAAAAAGAATAAGATCTTAGGAATAAGAGAGGTTCAGTTAAAACGAATGAACGAGACCAAAATAAAATTGTTTTCGATCATTAGCCACGACCTTCGGGCCCCGATCGCATCGCTTAACAATCTCATAGACCTCCTTAACGACAAACAGATAGACCCTGAGGAATTTACCAACTACGCCCCGGAACTAAGCAACCAGGTAAAGAATGTTTCCTTTACGCTTAACAACCTTCTTTTATGGTCGCAACAACAAATGAAGGGCGCTAGAAACAACCCTAAAAGACATCAATTAATATGGCTAGCTGATCAATCCATAGATCTGCTCATGCATCAAGCCAGCAGTAAAAAAATTACCATTCGAAACGAGATCTCCCAAAAGGCAGAGATCTATGGCGATGCAGACCAGATCATGATCATTTTCAGAAACCTTATCTCTAACGCTATTAAATTCACCGAAAGCGACGGCGCGATCATTCTTAGAGCGAAAGAAAAAGATGGATCCTGGGAAGTTGAGGTCAAAGATAGCGGGATCGGCATGGATGATATGACCATCAATAAGATCTTGAATCAAAACTCACATATGGAGTCTACTTACGGCACCAATAATGAAAAAGGGACCGGGATCGGATTAAATCTATGTCGCGAAATGATCACCAAAAGCGGCGGAGATTTCCATATCGAATCGGCCGTCGGCCTGGGAAGTAGCTTTTTCTTTACCCTTGAGAAATACGAAAGTGAAGTACAGGAAATAGAAATTCCCGCAGAAGCTATTTGATCGCCCCCAAAAGGCTATCCCCTCTTCTACTTTGCCTACCCGGATTCCAGCAACAGAGGTGATCTACCCGGAATAGATGAACACCTTGTTAGCACGGAGCAAAAAAAAAGGAAGAAACACGTTCTTCCCTTTTAACAAACCTTACTAACTAAACAATTCTAATAACAAAAATACTAGGGTGAAAGTAGTTGCAATTGTTACATATGAAACATTTTAAAGGTGTTTAGTTAAAAAAATCGATTAAGTGAATTCGTTTTACGAGATCAGAAGGAACTAAAACCGAGGGTCAAATCCGTACTTTTCAAGCACCTCTCCAAACTCCGGTTGGATCCTCAATAAGGTAATCCCGGGATAGTTTCTCAGGCGTTCAATATCCTTAAATTCGTTTTCCAATAATTTATCGGTATAGTACAGTGCTATTTCATATTCTCCCAATGCTACCGCAAAACGAACAGACTCCAGGTAAGCATCGTAATCCTTTTTATCGGTGAGGGTGAGAAAGATATTGGTAAACAGTAGTTGCTTAAAATGTTCAGGCTCTTTTAACTCTTTATTCGCCTTATCTCCCACAAGCCTTAGCATTGCAATGATCCTGAAGGCCATTTTACGATAGGCCTCTTCCTTATGATCAACGAACGATTTCTCAATATGCTTGAGTTCCTGGTCCCAGTACCCTAAAGCTTCCAACTCACCCACTCCAATATCGTCCATCAAAAATTTGAGATACTCCTGGAGGTACAACTGTTCGATCTCATCGATATAGTCCAGATCACTGCGCTGCGACCTGAAGCCCTTCAAGCGCTTTACCTCCTTCATCTCATCTTTCAAATCCCGGTCTTTATCCAAAAATCCGTACCAACTCCTCATCTTTTCCAGATTCTCATAGGCCCAAACCATATTCCCTTCCTGTCGTAGCTTCTGATTATAGGCAATTTCTTCATTGTACATAACGTTCAATTCTTCTGCACTTCGCTTCTGCTGACCACGGCTATGCATCCTTACCGAAAGGTCTCGTACCGCCTTTTCGATAACCTCATAAGGAGGCCAATCATGCTCTCCCTCGAACCAGATCATCTCATGCGGATATTTAATAGAGCGCAACAGCACCTCACTGGCCTTCACTTCGGCAAAATTAAAATCCTTATCACCAGCCATGCCAATAAAAACAAAAGGTTCGATCTGATCTACGGCCAGATATCTCGAGTTGACCCCGGCACCTGCAGAAAGAACACCACGAATATTCTTAGAAAGACCGGCAATAGCAGAGGCTAATCGCGCCCCACCGGAAAAGCCGGCAGTAAACTGGTTGATGCTGTCTAAATGAAACTTGGTTTTGGCCTTTTCAAAAAGCGTCCGTGCCCTTTGGTAATTTCTTTGGTAGCTACCATTCATAATGCCGTCTGAGGCGGCTACGATATAGCCGTACTTCTCGGCTGCAGTCCGAAACCGGTCTACTGCAACATCTCCCCGCCCCGAAGGATCGAATACGAAGATCACAGGCCACGAGGCTGAACTATCGTATTGAGAAGGCAGGTAATACGTCATGGTAAACAAGGAATCAAGGGGTGCAGTCCTGATCTCCCCCGCCTGAGCGGCACCATCCTGAGCAGGAAGTACCAAAGGAAATAACATCAAGACCGACCAAAAAATGCTGTGTAATTCTTTCTTTAATCTCATTATCATAAAATTAACCAAATTGAGCAACGTTTTAAAAAAAAACTTACAAGTATTATGCCATCTTTCTGGGAATAGGATTATTACTGATCACATCAGATAGCACAATATGTGTTCGGGTCTCACCATAGGTGATCAAGGTATCGATAAACCCTTCCAAATGCTTTTGATCGTGAAAGACCACTTCCATAATAATATTCTCGTTGCCCGTGATACGATAACAGTTAAGCACTTCCTTAAAATCAGACACCTTATCCAGGAATGGCTTTAATTTACCCATAAAGGCACGTACGGTAATGATCGCCCGTAACTGGTATCCCCCGGCCGTATAATTCACATCGGTTCTGTAGCCGTTGATCACCCCGAGGTCTTCCATTTTTTTTATGCGCTCGGCTACTGCCGGAGAGGATAGCCCCACTTTTCTTCCGATCTCCGCATTAGATGCACGCGCATTTTTCTGCAGGAGATCGAGAATTTCCCAATTAAGCTTATCAAGCCTCATATATTAAGTCTTTGTGTGAATATTTCATTACAATTTAAACTAAAATAATAATTTTGCCTTTATTATTAAATTCATGATGGCTTTTTCTACCGTAATTTTGAAATAGAAAATTGCGCTGATGAAAAAAGTATACCCCACATATCAAATTAAACGCAAGCCGGTTAACGAGTTGGCGGTCTATAAAAAGGCCATAGAGCTCTTTACACTTAGCCGTGAGCTGGTACACAAGATCGCCGAAGACAAGGGCATTCTTGAACTGGGTCGTTCTAAGGACCGGTTGGAAAAATTATCTGCTCATATGCTTTCAACCTCCCTGGGTCTTGCTCCACGCATTGCCATGGTTGAAAGCACTAAAGACCCGAGAGTTCGTATAGATAGTCTACGCGCCATACAGCATGCCACAGGCAGTTTAAAACAATACTGTGATCACCTGGAAAGCAGAAATTCTTCATCGGGTACGCTTTTAGCTAAGCTCCGTACAGAGATCGACCATTTCCGAAACCTGCAAAGTCGTTGGGCTGGCAGGTTATGTGAACTGAATTAATAAAGCATTAGCTATCGCTACACAATAAAAAAAGCTGCTCCCAAAATGGAGCAGCTTTTTTTTTATGGTCATAAAGGCGAACATCACATATTTCTGCGATACTGACCACCAACCTCGAACAGGGCCTTGGTGATCTGCCCCAGGGAGCAAACCTTGGTTGCCGCCATAAGCTGCTCGAACATATTCTCATTGTGAAGCGCTGCCTCCTGAATGTTCTTCAGGGCAATTGCCGCCTCTTCTTCATAGGCCGTGTGCAAACGCTTAAGGGTTCCTATTTGCTGTTCCTTTTCCTGCGGTGTGGCACGTATTACCTCCTCCGGGATCACTGTTGGAGAGCCTTTACTGCTAAGGAAGGTATTTACCCCGATAATAGGATATTCACCGGTATGCTTGAGCGTTTCATAATGCAGGCTTTCTTCCTGGATCTTCGAACGCTGATACATGGTCTCCATTGCCCCCAGTACGCCTCCTCTTTCGGTGATACGATCGAACTCGGTCAACACGGCTTCTTCGACCAGGTCGGTAAGGGTTTCAATGATAAAGCTTCCCTGTAGCGGATTCTCGTTCTTTGCCAATCCAAGCTCCTTATTGATGATCAACTGTATCGCCATAGCCCTGCGCACTGAATCTTCTGTCGGCGTGGTGATCGCCTCATCATAGGCATTGGTATGCAACGAATTACAGTTGTCATAGATGGCGTACAGTGCCTGTAGCGTAGTACGAATATCATTAAAATCGATCTCCTGAGCGTGCAGGGACCTACCGGAAGTTTGTATGTGGTACTTGAGCATTTGCGCACGATCATTAGCTCCATACTTATGCTTTAGTGCCTTGGCCCAGATCCTTCTGGCTACACGGCCAATAACCGCATATTCAGGATCTACCCCATTCGAGAAGAAGAACGACAGGTTTGGACCAAACTGGTTGATATCCATCCCACGACTCAGGTAATACTCCACATAGGTAAATCCGTTAGCCAGGGTAAACGCCAGCTGGGTGATCGGGTTGGCCCCTGCTTCGGCAATATGATACCCCGAAATAGACACAGAATAGAAGTTTCTTACATTATTGTTTATAAAGTACTCCTGAACATCACCCATAAGACGCAGGGCAAATTCTGTAGAGAAGATACAGGTATTCTGTGCCTGATCTTCTTTGAGAATATCTGCCTGCACCGTACCTCTCACCTGGGCCAGGGTCTTCTCCCTGATCTCACGGTACACCTCTTCGGGCAATACCTGATCGCCGGTAACCCCGAGAAGCATAAGTCCGAGTCCGTTATTCCCCTCCGGAAGCACATTGACTCCTGTGGTTCCATCCTTGGCATACCCGTGATAAACAGGACGCTCCACCCTTTTTTTCTTATAAATGGCATCGATCTTTTTTTCCACCTCTTCTTCGAGCCCGTGTTCGAGAATATACTTCTCACATTGCTGATCGATAGCCGCGTTCATAAAAAAGCCCAATAACATGGGTGCCGGACCGTTAATGGTCATACTCACTGAGGTAAGGGCATCGGCAAGGTCAAATCCTGAATACAATTTTTTAGCATCATCCAGGCAACATACGGATACGCCGGCATTTCCGATCTTTCCGTAAATATCCGGACGATAATCCGGATCGTTACCATAAAGGGTTACCGAATCGAAAGCCGTAGAAAGACGTTTGGCAGGCATACCCTGACTCACATAATGAAACCTGCGATTGGTACGTTCCGGTCCACCTTCTCCCGCAAACATACGGGTAGGATCTTCTCCTGTGCGTTTAAACGGATAAAGTCCGGCTGTATAAGGAAATTCCCCGGGAACATTCTCCTGTAATGTCCAGTATAAGATATCTCCCCAGGCCTCATATCCCGGAAGTACCACCTTCGGGATCCGGCTGTGGGACAGGGATTCTGTATGAGTCTCGATACGTATCTCCTTACCGCGAACCTTGAAGCTGTATATAGGATCCTTATAGGCCTGCACCTTTGTATTCCACTGCAAGATAAGCTCCCAGTTTCTGGGGTGAAGATCCATTTTAACGCGGTCGAATTCACCCAATAAGAGCTTGATGAAATCGGCCTTCTCGCCTTCGGCAGCCGTTATATCATCCCGGTCAATACCATAGGCATCGAGACGCACTTTCTTATCACAAACCGAACAGAGGGTCGTGTATACCCCATAGAGCTTTTGAGCCACCTCTTTTTGCTTTTCAGACTCCCGGTCATAAGCACGGTTATTCTCTGCAATCTCCGAAAGGTATCGGGTTCTGTTTGGCGGGATCACGAATACCTTTTCGCTCATCCCGTCGCCCAGGCGATAATGCGACTCCAGTGGTGTATTGGTCTTTGTCGCCAACACCTCCATGATCGCCTTGTACAGGCTGTTCATTCCCGGATCGTTAAACTGAGAAGCTATGGTTCCGTAAACAGGCATATCGTCTGCAGCTGCATCCCATAGGTTATGATTGCGCTGGTATTGCTTTTTCACATCTCTCAGGGCGTCAAGCGCACCTCTTTTATCAAACTTATTGATAGCTACGAGATCGGCAAAATCAAGCATATCGATCTTTTCGAGCTGGGTAGCAGCCCCAAATTCAGGGGTCATGACATAAAGGGATACATCAGAGTGATCCAGGATCTCCGTATCGCTTTGTCCGATACCCGAAGTCTCCAGGATGATCAGGTCATAACCCGCAGCTTTTAACACCTCTACGGCTTCGGCCACATGTCTGGAAAGGGCGAGATTCGATTGCCGGGTGGCCAGGCTTCGCATATATACACGCGGATTGTTTATGGCATTCATGCGAATACGATCGCCCAACAGGGCTCCGCCGGTCTTTCTTTTTGAGGGATCTACAGATATGATCCCTATGGTCTTTTCAGGAAAGTCAATGAGGAAACGTCGCACCACCTCATCTACGAGGCTACTCTTTCCTGCTCCTCCCGTTCCGGTGATCCCCAGAACAGGGGTAGTGCTTTTTTTGTTTTGCTCATGTATGGTCTCCAGAGATCCCTGAGCGACCTCCGGAAAGTTCTCGGCTGCCGAGATCATACGTGCAATGGACAAAGGATCTTTGGCTGGGAGTTTATCATGAGCACCGTTCAGGTGCTCCCCGATCGGAAAATCGGCCTGTTGCACCAGGTCGTTGATCATTCCCTGAAGTCCCATTTCCCTCCCGTCATCCGGAGAATAGATACGGGTGATCCCGTATTGCATCAATTCTTCGATCTCTTCCGGGAGGATGACTCCTCCTCCACCTCCAAACACCTTAATATGTGTAGCTCCCTTTTCCTGGAGCAGGTCATACATATATTTAAAGTACTCATTATGTCCACCCTGGTAAGAGGTCATGGCAATGGCATTGGCGTCTTCCTGTATAGCTGTATTTACAACCTCCTCGACACTGCGATCATGGCCGAGATGGATCACCTCGACTCCTGTAGCCTGGATAATGCGCCTCATGATATTTATGGCTGCATCATGACCATCAAAAAGTGAAGCTGCGGTAACAATGCGAACTTTATTTTTAGGTTGATAAGGCTTTTGTTGTTCCATAGCGATTTTTCGTTGATTTTTTGGTGTTCGCAATTTAGTCAAAATGCAAAAATTGGCGACTTTAATTTGCAATTAACCAACCCAACCTTTCAAAAATCGCTAAAAGCGCAATTTAGATTCTGTCTCAGGGCATCTAAGGCGACCGTGATAACCTTCCTCTTGAAGACATCGAAACCTATTAAGACTTATCGCCCGGGATACGCACATAGAAGCCTTCAAATATGGTGGTCCACTCCCCGGAATCCTTTTGGCGCTCCCATAATTGACGCACCCGACCATCATCGAGCAAGGCCCATGAGATCTTATCAGACCGCCTGTTTTCTCCATTACCGTGATCGCCCTGCATCACCATAACCCCATTTTGCAACCCACCGTACAGGTGCAGGTAGTTACCCTGATTGTCTACCCAAATTTGCTCCCACTTTCCCGTGTCGGGATTCAGAAAATTAAGACTCCTTCCGGTAAATGGGGTCGTAACACTCTTATAGGTTTCTGAGATCATACAGCCACCCTCGACTTTCCGGATCTCATTGACACCCACATGCTCACCTTCCCGGTCAAGAACATACCAGGTTCCCACCCAAAAATCAAAAGCGCTATGCGCTTCGCTATCGCATACCAGAGCAGGCTCCTGCCCTTTTAATGGCAGCGCAAGAAGCATTATAAACACCATAGCAAATCCCCTCATATTGATCAACTTATCATTAACATAACGTCAATTTATTGATTTTCAGCGATTTAAAAATATAGTTTTTATAATTTTGGATTAGATTATTTAGACTAAACGAAATGATCATGAGAATTCATCTCCCGAACCGGAGAATTTAAAAGCACTACTTCACAACTCGTTTCGGTTAGTCCGGAGATTCATACTTTGAATTGTTTGAGTTAGCTTGTACAAAAAAACCGATCCAATGAGGATCGGTTTTTTTCATGTTTTCAGATCAGGGTACACCCCAAAGGCATGCACCCGGTTATCCTGAAAAATTTAACGGTTTTAAAGCCATTTTGCCATTTCCTGCTGAAGGGCCTCGGCCTTTTCACCCGCCACGCTGGCAAAATCTTCACCCGAAGAAGCGTAGATGATCCCCCTTGATGAATTCACCAAAAGACCCACGTTTTCGCTCATCCCGTATTTGCAAACATCTTCGAGACTCCCTCCCTGGGCTCCTACACCGGGAACAAGCAGGAACGATCGCGGCACAAGTGCTCTGATCGCCTCGAGGTAGGAGGCTTTGGTGGCCCCCACCACATACATGAGTCTGTCGGCATTCTTATAAGATGTAGAGGTTTCAAGTACCTGTTTATACAATTCCTTATCACCATTGGTCTTGGTTTGAAAGTCAAAGGCTCCCGGATTGGAGGTAAGGGCCAGCAAAATGGTATGTTTATCTTCAAACTCCAGGAAAGGCTCAACAGAATCCCTGCCCATATACGGTGCTACAGTTACCGAATCAAAATTCATATCCTCAAAAAAGGCCCTGGCATACATGGCCGCAGTATTCCCGATATCCCCTCTTTTGGCATCGGCAATGGTAAATACCTCGGGGTAATGGGTATTGAGGTAGTCGATGGTTTTCTTTAGCGATTGCCATCCTGCAATTCCGTGAGCTTCATAGAATGCAATATTGGGCTTATAAGCTACGGTGTACTTATGGGTGGCATCGATGATCTCCTTGTTAAATGCGAAGATAGGGTCTTCTGTATCTTTTAAGTGTTCAGGGATCTTGTTCATGTCGGTATCGAGACCTACACACAAAAATGAACGCTTTTCCCTGATACGGGATTCCAATTGTTGGTTTGTCATGAATATGGCACTATTTAAAAAAAGTGCCATAAAGCATAATGTCTATGGCACTTGAGATATTAACTCTTATTAGATGGTTTCGCTGGCTTCTTTGAGCTTTTCGGTGTTCTCTGCGATCTTGAGTTCTTCAATGATCTTCTCGAGGTCACCGTTCACGATATTAGACAGGTCGTAAAGGGTGAGTCCGATTCGGTGATCGGTAACCCTTCCCTGCGGATAGTTATAGGTACGGATCTTGGCACTGCGGTCTCCACTGGACACCATGCTTTTACGGCGGGCTGCATCTTCTTCCTGCTTTTTCGCCAGTTCGCGCTCATAAAGTCTTGATCGGAGGACCTTGATCGCTTTTTCAAGGTTCTTATGCTGCGATTTCTCATCCTGACAACGCACTTCGATCCCTGTTGGTAAGTGTTGCAGCTGGATCGCAGAATAGGTGGTATTCACCGACTGCCCTCCGGGACCTGTTGAAGTGGTTCTGATGATCTTTACATCACCCATATCGAGTTCTACATCAAACTCTTCAGCTTCCGGAAGCACCATAACGGTTGCAGCAGAGGTATGCACCCTTCCCTGGGTTTCTGTCTGAGGCACGCGCTGAACACGGTGCACACCGGCCTCAAATTTCAGGGTTCCATACACATCTTCTCCGCTCACTTCAAAAATGATCTCCTTATATCCTCCGGATGTCCCTTCATTGAAGTCGACCACATTCACCTTCCAACCTTTGCTTTCGCAATACTTGGTATACATGCGCTGGAGGTCTCCGGCAAAGATACTGGCCTCGTCGCCACCGGTACCGGCACGTATCTCCATCACCACGTTCTTGGCGTCTTCAGGGTCTTTAGGGATCAGGAGGTATTTGATCTCCGATTCCAGACCCGGAAGGGCTTCCTTGGCCTCCTCGAGTTGCATTTTGGCCATCTCGACCATTTCGGCATCACTCCCGTCTGCAATGATCTCTTCGGCCTCTTCGATATTACTTGTTAACTGGATATACTCTTCCCGCTTATCTACAAGCTCTTTGAGGTCTTTGTATTCCTTATTTAACTGAACATAACGTTTTTGGTCTGCGATCACATCGGGTTGAATGATGAGATCAGACACTTCGTCGAAACGTTGTTTTACTACATTTAATTTATCTAACATAAAGATACTGCTGATTGCGTAGGCAAATTTACGATATTTTTCAGGATAGGGTCACTGTCTTTTTGGCTTCCTGATGTCGGATGAGCCGATAAAACAACAAAGCCCTTCCATTCAGAAGGGCTTTGCTTGCGATAGCAATAAATGTTAACCGCACTTAGATGAACCACAATCCTTACATGTAAGACATCCTTCCTGATAGATCAGGTTCGCGCCTTTACAATTTGAACAGGTCTGGCCTTTGATCTCTGTACCATCCGGCACAAAGCGCTTAAGGGCACGGGCCACACCGTTCTTCCAGGTATTGATCGATTCGCTGTCGAGCTGCAGAGAGTTGATCAGATCGACAACTTTTTCTATAGGCATTCCATGACGGAGCGTACTCGAGATCAGCTTAGCGTAGTTCCAGTACTCAGGATCGAATTTATGAGAAAGTCCTTCGATCGTGGTCTTGTATCCTCGCTTGTTCTCGAACTGGAAGTCGTATCTTCCGGTTCCGTCTTCATTTCTGTTCTTGATAATATATCCGTTGGTCACCCATCTTGGAAGAAGAATTCCATCCTCATCATCGGCCAGTCCGGTAAATACCTCGTAAGGTTTCCCGTCGATAAGCCCCATAAAGGCGATCCACTTTTCTTTATTGTTCTGGAAGCGCACCACTTCAGCTTCAAGCACCTCAGGTCTTGTAAGCGGGAAGTGTTCCAGGCTGTCGTTCTCCTCCTCTTTCTTTTCATCGGCAGAGATAAGCACCCCTGAACGTGAACCATCGCGATACACGGTAACTCCCTTACATCCAACTCTCCAGGCTTCAAGATAAAGCTCTCCTACGAGCTGTTCGTTCACGTCGGCAGGAAGGTTGATGGTCACACTGATCGAGTGATCTACCCATTTCTGTACTCTTCCTTGCAGACGAACCTTACTCAGCCAGTCTACGTCATTTGAAGTAGCTTTATAATAAGGCGACTTGGCAACGAGTTCGTTGAGTTCTTCCTGACTGTAGTTGGCAGTGGTATCGATACCGTTGGCTTCCATCCACTCTTTAAAGCGGTGGTGGAATACGATATACTCTTCCCATGAATCTCCAACCTCATCAACGAAGTCTACACGCACGTCCTTATCGTTAGGATTCACCTTTCTTCTTCTTTTATATACCGGAAGGAACACCGGCTCGATACCCGAAGTGGTTTGAGTCATCAAACTGGTCGTTCCGGTTGGGGCGATGGTAAGCAGGGCGATGTTTCTTCTTCCGTGCTCAGACATCTCGTAATAGAGCTCCTCATCGGCCTCTTTGATACGCTGTACGAACGGATTGTTCTTTTCTCTTTCCGTATCGTAGATCGTGAACGCCCCTCTTTCCTTAGCGAGGTTCACCGAACCGCGGTATACTGCAAGCGCAAGTGTTTTATGCACCTCAACAGAGAAATCATTAGCCTCTTCACTACCGTAACGCATTCCAAGGGCAGCAAGCATATCACCTTCTGCAGTGATACCAATACCGGTACGTCTTCCTTCGTGAGCTTTCTTACGGATATTTAACCAAAGGTTTTTCTCTACACGCTTCACCTCCTCGGTCTCAGGATCGGCATCGATCTTGGCCAGGATATTGTCGATCTTTTCCAGTTCGAGATCGATGATATCATCCATCATACGCTGAGCCACTTCGGCATGTGCTTTAAAGAGCTCAAAGTTGAACTTCGCCTTATCGGTAAACGGATTCTCCACATAAGAGAAAAGGTTGATCGCCAACAAACGGCAACTGTCATAAGGACAAAGCGGGATCTCTCCGCAAGGGTTGGTAGATACAGTGGTATACCCCAGGTCTGAGTAACAGTCTGGCACCGATTCTCTGATGATCGTATCCCAGAAAAGGATTCCAGGCTCCGCCGATTTCCACGCATTGTGAACGATCTTATCCCAAAGCTTGCGGGATTCGATCACTTTACTTGTTTTAGGGTTAGCACTTTGGATAGGGAATTTCTGAACATACTCTCCCCCTTCTGATACCGACTTCATAAAGTCGTCGTCGATACGAACAGAAACATTGGCTCCGGTAACTTTGCCCTGCTCCATCTTCGCATCGATAAAATCTTCTGCATCCGGGTGATTAATAGATACCGAAAGCATAAGCGCTCCTCTACGACCATCCTGAGCAACCTCTCTGGTCGAATTCGAATAACGCTCCATAAAAGGAACCAGTCCTGTAGAAGTGAGTGCAGAGTTCTTCACTCCGGACCCCTTAGGTCTGATATGAGAAAGGTCGTGCCCCACGCCTCCTCGTCTTTTCATTAACTGTACCTGCTCCTGGTCGATCTTCATCACGCCCCCGTATGAATCAGACATCCCATCGTTTCCGATCACAAAACAGTTCGACAGCGAAGCGATCTGGTATGGATTTCCGATACCCGCCATCGGACTTCCCTGTGGAACGATGTATTTAAAGTTTTTAATATGATCGAAGATCTGCTGCTCCGTCATCGGATTAGCATACTTAGATTCGATCCTCGCGATCTCGCTGGCGATCCTTCTGTGCATATCGTCAGGAGTCTTTTCAAAAATGTTGCCATCTGAGTCTTTCAGGGCATACTTGTTCACCCAAACACGGGCGGCCAGGTCATCACCTTTAAAATACTTCAGGGACGCTTCATAAGCCTCTTCCTGAGTATAGGTCTTTTTTGCTGCAGTTGCTGTACCGGATTGCATAAGCTAACTATAATTTTTTTTTGGTTACTGAAATAAATGAGAACTGAAGTAAATGTATGCAATAAATCAACCTATTCGGAAACCCCTCTTTCAAAAGTTATCAAAAATGAATTGTTAATATCTTGATTTGCAACATATTAACGTTAGTAAAAAAATTAAAAGTTTTCATTTTTTAAAAATCAACTTGCACCAAAGAAAATTATGTTTATTGCAAAAAAACGGAGTAACCATGCGGCTACTCCGTTAAAATATACATTTTTCCGGATGAACGGTTAGTGGTATGAGAACACCCCTTTTTCGCTCTTTATGGTCAATTTTTTAGTATCTGAAGACTCAACCCTTCCAACAATCTGTGCATCAATATTAAATGATCTTGAGATGGCGATGATCTCTTGGGCAACTTCCTCGTTGGTATAAATTTCCATACGGTGACCGCAGTTAAATACCTGGTACATTTCTTCCCATGAGGTCCCCGATTGTTCCTGTATCAGTTGAAATAATGGTGGTACCGGGAACATATTATCCTTGATCACATGTACTCCGTCTACAAAATGAAGGATCTTGGTTTGGGCTCCCCCGCTGCAGTGTACCATCCCGTTAATAGCTTTTGCACCTACCTTCTTCAGGATGGCGGCTATGACCGGAGCGTAAGTACGGGTTGGGGACAACACGAGTTTTCCGGCATCTAAAGGCGAGCCTTCTACCGTATCGGTAAGCTTTACACCTCCGGAATACACCAAGTCTTCCGGCACTTCGTGATCAAAGCTTTCCGGATATTTTTCTGCGAGATATTTAGAAAATACATCATGACGGGCAGAGGTCAATCCGTTACTTCCCATCCCCCCGTTATATTCCTTTTCATAAGTAGCCTGCCCAAAAGAAGCAAGCCCTACAATAACATTTCCGGGTTCGATACGGGCATTATCGATCACATCGCTTCTTTTCATTCGGGCGGTAACTGTAGAGTCTACGATAATGGTACGCACGAGATCTCCAACATCGGCAGTTTCTCCGCCTGTAGAATGGATCTCCACACCAAATTCCTTAAGCTCGGCAATGAGTTCTTCTGTACCATTAATAATGGCAGAGATCACCTCTCCCGGTATCAGGTTCTTATTGCGACCAATGGTAGAAGACAGAAGGATATTCGAAGTTGCCCCTACACACAAAAGGTCGTCGATGTTCATGATGAGTGCATCCTGAGCGATCCCCTTCCAAACCGATAGGTCTCCGGTCTCTCTCCAATACATATAAGCCAAAGACGATTTGGTACCTGCACCATCGGCATGCATGATCAGGCAGTGATCGTTATCCCCGGTAAGGTGATCGGGAACGATCTTACAGAATGCCTGGGGAAACAATCCCTTGTCTACATTTTTAATGGCGTTATGCACATCTTCCTTAGCAGCTGAAACCCCTCTCTGGGCATATCTTTTACTCACTTCAGAACTCATGAACTCGAAATTTTGCACAAAAATAGGGATAAAAAAAAACACACGAACAATGGTTCGTGTGTTTTCGAGAGTTGTTTAACTCTCTTACCCCTTTCAGTGACTGCTGTGCTGCTTAAAGCACAACTGTGTCACTTGTTTTAAATTGATTAATAGCATATCAAATATAATAAATGCTTCCAATTCAGAAAATCATTATGAGCTTATTTTCAGCACAATAGATGAGTATTCGACGTACGTAATTAAAAATCGGATTAATAACGAAGTGTGGATTTATCATCTTTTTCGCATGGTCTTTCTGTTATTTACTATCTGGTAAACAAGAGCTCTCTGTATTTGGTGAGCGGCCATTGGGCGTCGTCTACCATGAGCTCCAGTTTATCGCAGTGGTATCTGATCTCCTCAAAATACGGAAGCACTTTATTGCAATAGGCTGCTGCCTTTTCCTGGGCCGTCCCTAGTTTATTGGCTGCCCGCCTTTCATCGGTCATCTTATTTACCAGAGAATTGATGCCGGCGATATGGCCGGAGATCGACTTGATGAGTTCCATCTGCTCTGCGGCATGGTCTTTAAATTCTGAACCGAATACTTCTTTGAGTCCGCGAACATTCTCAATAAGCGTATTCTGGTAACCAATAGCTGTCGGGATCACGTGGTTTCTGGCAATATCGCCAAGCACGCGACCTTCGATCTGCACCTTCATGACATATTCTTCCAGTTCGATCTCATAACGGGCATGTACCTCCCGGGCATTCATCACCCCGAGGGATTCATAGAGCTTCATGGTCTTTTCCGACACCGAGGCTTTTAGTGCCTCCGGGGTGGTCTTATTGTTAGAGAGTCCGCGTTTGGCCGCTTCCTTCTCCCATTCATCACTATACCCGTCACCTTCAAAACGTATCTTCTTCGAGGCTTTGATGTATTCTCTGAGCACATTAAAGATCGCTTCGTCCTTTTTGAGTCCCTTCTTATCAATAAGGTGGTCTACCTCTTTCTTGAACTCGATAAGTTGATTGGCCACGATACTGTTAAGAACGGTCATGGGTTTGGCACAATTGGCTTTAGACCCTACGGCTCTCAACTCGAACTTGTTCCCGGTAAAGGCGAAGGGAGAAGTTCTGTTTCTGTCGGTATTATCGAGCAGGATCTCCGGGATCTTTCCGACCACATTAAGTTTGAGGTCGGTTTTCTCTTTTGGAGAGAGTTTTCCTTTTGACACATCTTCCAGCTCATCGAGAACCTTGGTTAACTGAGAGCCTATAAATACAGAGATAATGGCAGGTGGTGCCTCATTAGCCCCCAAACGGTGATCGTTGGTAGCCGATGCGATAGCCGAACGGATCAATTCTTCGTGATCGTGTACCGCCTTGATCGTATTGATGAAGAACGTAAGAAATTGCAGGTTCTTCATGGGCGTGGATCCCGGACTCAGAAGGTTCACTCCTGTATTGGTCGACAGGGACCAGTTGTTGTGTTTTCCCGAACCATTGATCCCGGCAAAAGGCTTTTCGTGAAAGAGCACTTTAAAATTGTGCTTGGCTGCGATCTTATCCATCACATCCATCAGCAGGGAATTATGATCTACTGCCAGGTTTGCCTCCTCAAAGATGGGCGCCAGTTCGAACTGGTTAGGTGCCACCTCATTATGACGTGTCTTTACGGGAATACCCAAAAGCATACATTCCTGTTCCAGATCGCGCATATAGCTTAGCACCCGGTCGGGGATCGATCCAAAATAGTGATCGTCGAGCTGCTGTCCTTTAGCAGGCGAATGCCCCAGAAGGGTTCGTCCGGCCAGCACCAGGTCGGGTCGCGAACTGGTAAGCGCTTTATCCACCAGGAAATACTCCTGCTCCCACCCGAGCGTAGCGATCACTTTGGTCACAGTTTTATCAAAATATTTTGCCACCTCGGTAGCCGCCTGGTCTACGGCTTGTAATGCACGTAATAAAGGCGTCTTATTATCGAGGGCCTCCCCCGTATACGAAACGAATACGGTAGGGATACACAAGGTAGTGCCGTAAATAAAGGCCGGTGAAGTAGGGTCCCAGGCAGTATACCCACGGGCTTCAAAGGTATTTCTTATTCCTCCATGCGGAAAACTCGAAGCATCGGGTTCTTGCTGTACCAGTTGTGCACCACCGAACTTCTCTACGGCATGGGCGTTGGAAATGGGCTCAAAAAAGGCATCGTGCTTTTCTGCCGTGGCGCCCGTTAATGGCTGAAACCAGTGCGTATAATGGGTTGCTCCTTTGGAGAGGGCCCAGTTTTTCATGGCCGAGGCGATCTCATCGGCCAGTTTCCTGTCGATACGACTGCCTACCTCTATGGCAGCCATCACACTATTATAAGCCTCTTTAGACAGGGACTCCCTCATGACCATTTCATTAAAGACATTTACTCCAAAGAGTTCAGAACGCTTTCCTCTGGAAGCAACAGGCATGGGCTCCCTGCGAAACGTTTCCCTGACCGAATCAAATCTGATTTTTGACATACATTCGCGCTATTTAAGTTGTTTATTTTAATCGATTTATCAAGTTACGAAAATAACCCCTTACCTATATTTCAGCACGTACCCCCAAACTTAAAGGGGGCACCCTTCGAAAAAAGGCATTATTTCCTCAAAAATACCATTAAAAGATTATCTCCCCTTCAAAATTCGAGGGTGTCAATAAAAATGTTGATAGTTTTTTGAAATCACCCCTCTTTTTTATGGTGTACTTAGTGCAATTATTTTATTTTTGCTCCATCTAAATGATTTTACTTAAACGCAACACTATTATGAACAAGGCTAAACTTGAGTACATCTGGCTGGACGGATATACACCCACCCAGGAGTTACGTAGCAAAACTAAAATTGTAGAAGATTTTGACGGTAAACTGGAAAGCTGTCCGATCTGGTCATTTGACGGAAGTTCGACCATGCAGGCAGAAGGAGGTTCTTCAGACTGTCTTCTTAAGCCGGTAGCTATCTATCCTGATCCGGAAAGAGTAAACGGATACCTGGTGATGACCGAGGTAATGAACCCTGATGGTACTCCACACGCCTCTAACGGTAGAGCGCAGATCGATGATGACGATAATGATTTCTGGTTCGGTTTCGAGCAGGAGTACTTTATCATGGACAATAAAACCGACCTTCCTCTAGGATTCCCAAGAGGTGGTTTCCCAGGACCACAGGGACAGTACTACTGTTCTGTTGGCGGACGTTACACCTGGGGTCGTAACCTCGTTGAAGAGCACCTTGACATCTGTCTTGAGGCTGGTCTTAACATCGAGGGGATCAACCAGGAGGTTGCTCCGGGACAGTGGGAATTCCAGAACTTCGCAAAAGGTGCTAAGAAAGCCGGTGATGAGATCTGGGTTGCACGTTACCTGTTGAACAGACTTACTGAAAAATACGGATACTATATAGAACTTCACCCAAAACCTGTTCGAGGAGACTGGAACGGTTCTGGTATGCACGCTAACTTCTCTAACTCTACATTGAGAGAGGCAGGAAGCAAAGAAGTATACGACCGTATCTGTGAAGCCTTCCGTCCTGTAACCAAAGAACACATTGAAGTGTACGGAGCTTACAACGACGAGCGTCTTACCGGACTTCACGAGACGCAGTCTATCGACCAGTTCTCTTACGGGGTTTCAGACCGTGGTGCATCGATCCGTATTCCGATCATCACTGTAGAGAAAGGTTGGAAAGGATGGTTAGAAGACCGTCGTCCTGCTTCAAACGCAGACCCATACAAAGTAGCCGGTAGAATTATCAAGACCGTAAAGGGCGCAGAGAAATAGTCCTTGCTACCATAAATACAAAAGCCACCTTCTTCAAGGTGGCTTTTTTTATGATACATTACGACATCACGGTTAGATAGGTAAATACACCATAACCCGCCAACAACACCAGGCCATCCCGCCAGCCCAATCTTAGGCCTCGCGGAATAAACACCAGAGGCAATACGATAAAGGCAAAGCCAAGCATCCAGTAGATATCGTTATTGAGCAATCCCTGATCATCTATGGTAACCGGCATGATCATGGAGGTTATTCCCAGCACGGCAAGAATATTAAATACATTAGACCCAAGGAGGTTCCCTAGGGAAATGGCCTTTTCTTTATTGATCACCGCAATGACAGAAGCCGCCAATTCAGGGATACTGGTACCAACAGAAACTACGGTTACCGCGATCACCCGCTCACTTACCCCGTAAAAACGGGCCATACCAACCGCTCCGTCGATCAATAGTTCTGAGCCTCCCCAGAGAGCCACGCCCCCAATAACGAGATACAGCACTAATTTATGCAATGGTAATGGCTCATCGTCTTCAGGCATCTCATCGATCACGGCAGGCTTTTGAAACCTGAGCAGGTAGATGAGGAATACGACCAGAAAAGCGAACATGATCACACCTTCATAACGCTCTAAGACACCGTCAAGGGCCACAAAAAAGTACAGCATAAGAGAAGCGATCATCATCACCGGCCAGTCGGTCTTGTAAAAACTGCGCTCCACCTCCATAGCCCCTAAAAGCAAGGTGATCGCCAGAACTAATCCGAGGTTGGCAATATTCGAACCAATCACATTCCCCATGGCGATATCCGGGAATCCATCAAAGGCTGCATTCACACTCACGATGAGCTCCGGTGCAGAGGTCGCAAAAGATACCACGGTCATCCCGATCACGATCTTAGGGATCTCCAGCTTTAGCGAAAGTGCCACTGCTGCTTTCAATAACCAGTTCCCGCCCATCACCAATAAGACCAGCCCTAAAACAATAAATAACAGATTCATTCTTTTCTTTTCGCGATTTTTAACAGAACGAAGATAATCATAATTTAAGGTCTCCCTCCTTCTCTTACTGCATTCCATCTTAAATACCCTGAATTCACTACCTACTCCTGCTTTTTTAGTTAAAAAACTACAAAATTAGTTGCATAACTATTTTTATAGTTATAGTTTAGTCCCACAATTTCAGTACAATGGAAAAATTAACCAACAAGGAAGAAGAAGTCATGAAAGTGCTCTGGAAGCTGGAAAAGGCTTTTGTAAGAGATGTGCTTGAGGCTTTTGATAAAGGTGCCGACAAGCCCCACTACAATACCTTGTCTACAATTATCAGGAATCTCGAAGATAAGGGATATGTGAGTCACAAGGCGTACGGCAAAACACACCAGTACTACCCTCTGGTAAGCCTGGAAGATTACCGCAAGCGGTTTATCTCTTCGGCTATTGAAGATTATTTTAATAACTCCTATAAAAGCCTGGTCTCATTCTTTGCTAAGGAAGAGAAGATCAGTGCTGAAGAACTCCGGGAGATCCTGGATAAATTAGACAAGTCATGATGTACGATGCATTTTTCACCTATATCATCAAGGCGAGTGCTTTACTATTCCTATTCTGGGTAGTGTATAAAACGGTACTCACCAGGGAAACCTTTTTCACGCACAACCGAAGGTTCCTGATCCTTGGGGCCCTCACCGCTTTGGCCTTACCCTTCTGGGTCATTGAAAAGGTGGAGATCATCCAGGTAGCCCTTACCCAGACCACGGATACCGGAGTACCGCCACCTCCACCAGTGACTCAGGATCCGGCAGTGACCCTCGAGGGCATGCTGTTTTACATCTATATAGGCGGAGTGCTCCTGTTTAGTCTCAAACTGCTTATACAATTCGCTTCGCTGTACCGGCTTATTAGCAAGGCCACTCAACGGAGAACGTATAAAGGACTTCATCTTGTTTTTTCAAATGAGGTTAAGGCGCCTTTCTCCTTTTTTAATTACATCGTATTACCGCAGGCATTAAGAAATGAAGATGACGCTTCGGTGATCCTGGCACACGAGGGTGTGCATGTAAAACAGCATCACTCCTTGGATATTGTGTTCATGCATTTACTCACTATTTTCATGTGGATCAACCCGATCGCATGGCTGTACCGAAAAGATGTCGCTCAGAACCTGGAATACCTAGCAGACCGGGAGGTAAGCAACAAGAACGTTTCTACAAGAAAATACCAATACATCCTTTTAAAACAACATTTAAGTCCGCAACAATTATCAATCATCAATCCATTTATTAATTCATTAATCAAAAAACGAATCGTTATGTTACACCAACAACCATCAAACCCCACAAAACTGTGGAAATTCGGGATCGCTGTCCCGGCACTTATTGTTTTCGTACTGCTATTTAATGTCAAAACCGTAGCACAATACCAGATCACAGAGGCGGTTAACAGACCGAATGCCATGGCCGAACAGACTGCAGCTCTTCCCCAAGAAAAGATCGAATTCACGATCAATAAAGACATGACCAACGAGCAACTTGAGGCTGTCCGTTCGGCTGTAGCCGCCAAAGGAGGGACCCTGAAATGGCAAAAATTAAAACGCGATAAGGCAGGAATGATCACGAAGATCAACGTTTATTTTAGTTATAACAATAATAGTGCTGGAGGAGTATATGAAAATCAGGAAGGTATTGCCGACATCTATATGCTTGCTTCAGGAGACGGAAGTGTTTACGTAACCACCGGAAAGAAGGCAACTGAAGAACAAGAATTCAAATGGATCGGAAAAATGACTGAACCAACCGAAGGCAAAGAAATGATCGTAATCACCTCCTCCGAGGGCGAAAAAGAGGGCAACCATTTCGTGATCAAGGGAGGTAAGAGCAATGCCACCTGGACCACAACTTCAGACAGCGATAAAGACGCGAAGTTCATCGTTCTTGAAGAAAAAGTATCGGGAAGCATCGATAGCGCTGGCGAGCTCACTGAAAAAGTAGAGGTCGTAGTCCGCAAATTGGGCGTGGCAGATAGTACCGATAATACAAGTTTCGAAGTGATCAAGCTTGGGGCAGCGCAAGATGACAAAGTACACGTGGTGCGACTAAACGAAACACAGCCCTTATACATTATTGACGGAGAAGAAACCCGCGAAAATGTTATGAGCACGACAGCCCCCGAAAACATTGAATCCATAGAGGTTTTAAAAGGAGATAAGGCAACTGCAGCTTATGGTGAAAAGGGAAAGAATGGCGTGATCCTTATCACTACCGCAAAAGCTCAGAAAAAAACTATGAGTCCGCCCCCACCCCCAGCCATCAACGAGATCGACCTTAAGACCACTGCTGTTTTTATCGACGGAAAGGAAGCTACCGAAAAAGACCTGAAAGCCCTTTCTCCCGACGATATCGACCACATGGAAGTGATCAAAGGAAAAAAAGCACAGGAGAAATACGGAAAACCTGCAGCCATCCTGATCAAAACCAAACAGTAGGCTCAGGACCACATAACAGCTAACCAATATGAAAACCACCCGGTGTAGAAACGGGTGGTTTTATGTTTATAATTAACGGCTTGCAAAGTGATCTCATCTTTCCACAAGAACAGCCAGAGAACTATTAACGTGAACTCCACGAACCCCGAATCCGGTGTTATTATTATTCCTACATTTGCACCAAACTACTACGAATGAAGCAAACATTTTTCAAGACCCTGGCAAAGATCAATCAGATCATCCTGCCGTCGTTTACCAAAAGAAGACTTGATATTTCCAAAGCCAGCAAACTTCAACTGGCCATTATCGGGTATCGCGCATGGGTAACCCTCCGTGCATTGGGCTAATACCCAAAGATCACGTGCACTTCTTTTCCGTTAAGTCGCTTGCGCCCGTTCAGGGCCTGTAATTCGATGAGGAAATTGTACTGCACCACCTCTCCTCCTAACTCCTCTACCAGTTTTCCGGTTGCCTCTGCTGTTCCCCCTGTAGCCAGCACATCGTCGTGTATCAGGATGCGCTCTCCAGGCTTTATAGCGTCTTCATGGATCTCCAGGATGTCGCTCCCATATTCCAGGTCAAAAGACTGTTTTATGGTCTTTGCCGGCAATTTCCCCGGTTTACGCACCGGAATAAATCCGCAATTAAGCTCGTGAGCCAAGGCCATCCCGAATAAAAATCCGCGGCTCTCCATACCTACTACCTTGTCGATATGTTTCGGAGCTCCTTCCAGAAGTCGCCCAAGGGTTTCACGCATAGCTCCCGGATCGAGAAGTAAAGGGGTAATATCTTTGAACAGGACCCCCGGTTTTGGAAAATCCGGGATATCGCGAATGTATTTCTCTAATTCCATATCTCTCATTTGATCGCTTGAAATTACGACCTTTTTAGCGGAATTAAAACTCCGGCACCTACGCCTTCCTTAGGAAATCGGGTACGGCTTGTGAAAAACCTTATGATCTTCTAGTCGACAATAAGATCGGCAACCCACACATTGCTCAACGGACAGCACACTCCTTCATCTCCCCCATTGACCACGTAAAGTTGCTCTTTATACACCCTTGAAACGGGAGCAAGCAAAGGTGCAGGGAGTTCGCACAACACCTCCCAGGTGTCATTTTGGAGGTTATAGATGAGTACGTCGTCGGCATATTCAGCATCGCTTCTGCCCCCTGCCACCAGGATCTTATCTCCCAAGGTGAATATACCCGGTTCAAAATGCGAGCGGTCTTCCGGCAGATCAGCGAGCTGCTCCCAGCGGTCTGTCCCGGGATCATAAGCGTGAACCACAGCAAGATCGTCGCGAGCACCATCATGTCCTGTTTGTCCGCCAACCGCATAAATACGTCCGCCATATACCACACCTCCGAGGTGGTTCCTGGCCACGGGCATGTCGGCCATTTGCTGCCACCCCTGAGACTGTTGATCCACATCAAGCACTAATAGTTCAGCCACATCGGTTTGACGATCGGCCTCGAGACCTCCGAAATAATACAAAGCCCCATCGAGATACACCACAGCGCCGCTTGCCCGCGGTGAGGGTAAAGCCGGACCTGCTGACCAGGTGTCTGTTTGCGGGTCATAGATCTGTACGGCATCAATTGCCACCCCGGGGTGATCCCCTTCAAATCCGCCAACGATCCACACCTTGCCGTCGACGACCGCTGCCCCCATATGGGTTACCGCTACTGGCATAGGCGCCCCATAGGTCCACGTCCCGGTCTCCAGGTCAAGGATCTCGGTTTGCGCACTGATCTCCAGGCTATGGGTAAATCCGGCAAAGGTGTATAAACGACCTCCGATCAAGGCAGTTTGTGATTCCAGACGTTCGATAGCAGAGGCGGTCTTTTCGGCCCAGAAACAATCTGAGGTTACCGAAACACTATTACCTGCTGTAGCTTCATCATCTGAAGCTCCGTCGTTCGATTCATCTTCTCCCCCGGAGGTGTCATTAGGATCACCCTCTTCAGAGGGGTTGTCATCACCGACATTTTGCTCTGATGCCTCAGCGGGATTCGGAGTGGTCAGGTCTGCATCATCAGTTGACGAACAAGCATAGAAAATAAATAGTAACAGGTAAAAGCAGGTTCTGAGAGTGAAGGCTTGGCGGTCCATGTTCTTATACTATTGAACACAGTGAGCAGGTAATTGGGAGAACTACCTCAAAAAGTATGAAAAATAGCGACACCTAAGATTTAAAGAAAACATAAAAAAAGCCGGGATATACCCGGCTCTTTTCTACTTTATAACTTATTATTTCGCGATGTTCACCGCTCTTGTTTCCCGGATCACGGTTACTTTAACCTGTCCCGGATAGGTCATATCGGTTTGTATCTTTTGGGAGATCTCAAAGGAAAGCTGTGATGCCTTATCGTCGCTCACCTTTTCACTTTCTACGATCACCCTGAGCTCTCTACCGGCCTGGATGGCATAGGCTTTTTTAACACCTACAAATCCGAAGGCAATATTTTCGAGGTCTTTAAGACGCTGAATATACGAATCGAGTACCTGTCGTCTGGCTCCTGGTCTTGCTCCGCTAATCGCATCACACACCTGTACGATAGGCGCCAGCAGGGTCTTCATTTCGATCTCGTCGTGGTGCGCACCAATGGCGTTGCATACATCCGGCTTCTCACCGTATTTATCTGCCCACTCCATACCGAGGATGGCGTGTGGCGTTTCTGTTTCTGTTTCCGGCACTTTCCCGATATCGTGCAGGAGACCTGCTCTTTTTGCCAGTTTCGGGTTGAGTCCGAGCTCTGCCGCCATTACCCCGCATAGCTTAGCCACCTCACGTGAGTGTTGTAACAGGTTTTGTCCGTAAGACGAACGGTATTTCATTCTACCTACCGCCTTGATCAATTCAGGATGCAATCCGTGAATACCAAGGTCGATCACGGTACGCTTACCTACTTCGATGATCTCTTCTTCGATCTGTTTGGTCGTCTTTTTTACCACCTCTTCAATACGTGCAGGGTGAATTCGGCCGTCGGTTACCAGGCGGTGCAGCGATAAACGTGCAACCTCACGTCTTACTGAATCGAAACAAGAAAGAATGATCGCTTCCGGAGTATCATCTACAATGATCTCTACTCCCGTAGCAGCTTCAAGGGCACGAATATTTCTTCCCTCTCTACCAATGATCCTTCCTTTTACATCGTCTGACTCGAGGTTAAATACCGACACACAGTTATCGATAGCCTCTTCGGTACCAATACGCTGAATGGTATTTACAATGATCTTCTTAGCCTCCTGCTGAGCCGTTAGTTTAGCCTCTTCCAGGGTATTCTGCACATAGGACATCGCGTCGTTCTTAGCATCTTCTCTAAGCGACTCTATAAGCTGGGTTTTGGCATCTTCGGCAGAAAGTCCGGAGATCACCTCCAATTGCTCTACCTGGGCGCGGTGCATTTTCTCGATCTCGCTTTTCTTGTTCTCGAGGAAATCGAGTCGGCGGTTATAATCCTTTAGTTTCTCATCGAGTTCGGCATTCGATTTCTTATTCTTAGCCAATTCGTTAGAGACCTGCGATTCTTTATCGCGTACCCGCTTTTCTACTTCAGAGATCTTTTTGTCTTTCGCCATGATCTCTTTTTCGTGCTGGGCTTTTAGCTCCAGGAACTTTTCTTTTGCCTGGAGGATCTTATCTTTTTTGATGCTTTCACCTTCGTTCTTAGCTTCCTTAACAATATGCTGCGCCTCTTTTCTGGCGGTGGAAAGTGTTCGGGAGACATTCTTTTTCTCGAGCACTTTTGCAATGATAAAGCCAAGAACCAGTCCGGCGATCACACCAATCGTTATACTTATTATATCCATCTTGTATTTATATTAAAAAAAAAGCCTACACCGGTACGAGTTTTGTACAAACTCCGTATAACAGGTTTAAGGCTACCGGACTGATCAAGGATCCACCCGCCCAGAAATTCCGGTAGTGGCATGCTTTTACGATCCGAACTCACCTTTTTTAATGGATTCTTGTTGAGTTTGTCAAAAAAATGTTATCCGATGTAGGCAGTAACTATTTTCTATTTTTAAAGAACGTCAGAAGACCTCAGTCGAGGTTGGCTTCCAGGAGTTCATTCAGAGCTTTGAGCTTGTGGGCTACAAACTCTTCTTTCTCCTCCTTATCAATACTTTTTTGTTCGATCTGAGATGCAAATTCGAGGGCGCACATGGCCAACACGTCTTGCTTATCTCTCACCGCATAACTACGTTCGTATGTCTTTATAAGTCCGTCAATACGCTTGGCGGCCCTTCGCAGTCCCTGCTCTTGTCCGGGGGTAACCGTCAGGGGGTACACCCTGTCTGCAATCGTTATCTTGATCTTAAGCTTTCCCATCCGGTGTTATGAACGTTATTCGGAGAGCTGGGCGATACATTGATCGATCTCCCGAATTAAAGTATTTATTTTAAGCTTTGCTTCTGTATTACTTTCATTACTGCCGAGCATTGATTTTGCCAGTTTGAGCGAACGGTACTTTTCTTCCCATTCATCAATAGATGACTGCAGTTCTTTATTTCTGCTTTTAGAATTGCGTAGTTCTTCGGAGAGTTCACGGTTGAGTTGACGTTGGATTTCCAACTGGTGAAGCAGCTTGCTTACCTTATTTTCCAAAGAATCAACTAATTCTATGATCGCACTCATTGGGGCAAAATTCAATACCTACTATTCACAAAGTTAACATACCTGACCGTACCTCGCAACAGTTTATAAGAATTTCTTTTTGCTAAAATTTTAACATTTTATCAGCGTTTTAAAACCAGAATCCTTAGCTTTTTTTTAATCAATGCTTAATTTTAGGCCTCCAATGAAAATTATTTATGCGGTACTTCCTTTTATGCAGTCTGATCTATGTTCAAGCCCTTTTTTCGCAATCACCGTATCCAACAGATACCTTTCAGGCCCCTGTTGATATCCCCATTATTCTTGCGGGAAATTTTGGTGAACTCCGCAGCAATCACTTTCATGCCGGACTCGATATCAAGACCCAACAACGGGAGGGACTCAAGGTCTACGCCATAGAAAGCGGATACATCTCGCGAATAAAGGTACAGCACTACGGTTATGGTAAAGCCCTGTACCTTACCCATGCCAATGGCTACACCTCTGTCTATGCACATTTGCAGAAAATGGCCCCAAAGATCGAAAAGTTCCTCAAGTCTAAACAATACAGCAGCCGCTCTTATGAGACCGACCTCTACCTGGAGCCCTCCGATCTTAAGGTTGAAAAAGGTGAGGTCATAGCTTATAGCGGAAATACCGGGAGCAGTGCCGGCCCTCACCTGCATTTTGAAATACGCGACATGGCACAAAAGCCCATCAATCCGCTCTATTTCGGATATGAGGTAGCCGACTCTGAAGCACCGAGGATCCTGGACCTTTACGCCTATCCGTATAACCGCAATGCCGTGGTGAACGGAGCCGATCAAAAGATCAAACTTCATATCAACAGGAACGAAGACGGCAGTTATACCTCAGAAAAAGTATACGCCACAGGTGGTATAGGCTTTGGCATTAACACCTACGACCGCCAGGACCTGGCCTACAATAAGAACGGCGCCTATGAGGTACGTATGAACGTAAACGGGAGTCCGTACTTTTCTTATAAGTTCGAAACCTTCTCCTTTGGTGAGAGCAGATATATCAATACGCTGATCGACTACGACCACTACGAGAAAAGAGGTTCTCGCATTCAGAAGTGCTTTCTTGAACCCTATAACAAACTCAGTATATACCGCGACAATAAGAACAACGGAATTATCGATGTGAAAGACGGCAACACCTATAAGGTCGTACTTGAGGTAGCCGATTTTCACGGGAATGCCACTTCGATCACCATCCCCGTAGCGGGAAAACCCCAAGAGGTTACCCGGCCTAAGGACGAGGTTAAAGGCGATTATTACGTGATCGCGGGCAGAGACAACCTCTACCAACTGGAAGACGCTACGGTATTTTTTCCGAAGGGAACCTTTTATCACGATTTTCACGCCATCATAAAAAACACCGACATGGGGGTACTGGTAGCCGATCCGGGAATCGCAGTTAAAAGCCCCTACACGCTAACCATGACCGGGAAGAATATTCCTCAGGAGCAAAAAGACCAGTACTTTATTGCACACAAGGACGATCGTGGCCGCACTTACTACGAAAACACCTACCTCAAAGACAGCATTTACAGCACCCGTACCCGATCGCTGGGGAAATTCTCGCTGGTACGCGACAGTATCCCTCCAAAGATCCGCGCAGGAAACTTCAGAAAGGGACAAACCCTTTCAAACTTCCGCTACCTCAGGCTTTACATCAGCGACGATCTGAGCGGCATAAACACCTATGAGGCCTCTATCGACGGCCAATGGGTACTTATGGAATACGAGTACAAGAAGGGTAGCCTCACCTTTGACTTCAGTGACCTGGAATTTAAAGGCAACAAACACGATTTAGAGGTTAAGGTGACCGATAATGTAGGAAATAGTACTACCTTTAATACCAGCTTTTACCGAAATTAAACCAGTATACCTTGAGATGGCTTCAACGTTTCGTTAGTGCTCTTCTATTATTTTGCGGAATCGTCGTAAACGCCCAGGAAGCCACGCTTTGGGGGGTGGTACTCAACGATGCACAACGACCTGTATCTAATGTGAGCGTGACCGCCGCCGGCAACGGGACCATCACCGATAGCAATGGTGCCTATCGCCTTACCATCCCGGCAAACACCAATATTAAGGTAGAATTCTCCCATATTTCTTATAAAAAAGTCGCTTTGCAACTCGATCTGAGTATCGGTGATACCTATGAGTTTAACCCTGTCATGCTTCCTGATGTGACACAGATCGGAGAGGTGGTGATCAATGCCCGTGGCGATCGCGAGGTTAGAGGGGTTCAACGCATTACTCCGGCTACGGTAAGAAAGATCCCGGGAGCAAATGCAGGGGTGGAGAATATTTTGCGCTCCCTCCCCGGAGTTAATTTCAACAACGAGCTCAGCACCCAATACAATGTAAGAGGTGGTAATTTTGATGAAAATCTGGTCTACGTCAACGGCATCGAGGTATATCGCCCCGTGTTAGTGCGCTCGGGTCAGCAGGAAGGCCTAAGCTTTATCAACCCCAATCTCGTATCGGATATCGATTTCTACGCCGGCGGTTTTGGCGCGCGTTATGGCGACCGGCTTTCTTCGGTACTCGATGTGCAATACCGCACCCCCCATACCTTTATGGCAGGGTTGGAAGCCAGCTTCCTGGGCGGCAGTCTTTGGGTGCAAGGCATCGGAAAAGACAAACGCCTGAGAGCCCTGGCAGGATTGCGCTATCGGGACAATAGCCTGCTGGTGAACAGCAAACAAACAGAAACCAATTTCAGGCCGGTATTTGCCGATGTGCAAACATTCATTTCCTATCAATTGTCGACTGCCTGGGATTTGAGCTTTCTGGGAAATATCTCGGTAAACCGTTACAACTACACCCCTTTGACCAGGCAAACCAATTTCGGGACCTTGCAGGATCCCATTGCGCTGCAGGTGTTCTACCAGGGGCAGGAAAAAGACCGCTACAACACCAGTTTCGGAGCCCTTAAAGCAACCCATAAAGCGGCGGGTGGCCTGGAACTGGAATGGACCGCCTCTGCCTACCACACCAGGGAGCAGGAATATTTTGACATCCTCGCCCAATACCGCCTTGGAGATGTGAATACCAATATAGGAGGAGAAGATCTGGGCAACGTGGTCTTCTCCGAAGGAGTAGGCTCCCAACTGGAGCACGGCCGAAACCTCCTCGACGCCTTTATTGTAAGCGTGGCCCACCATGGCAAGAAAACCCGTGGTAGCGGATTGCTATCCTGGGGAGTGCGCTATAATTATGAGGATTTCCGCGATAAGCTTCAGGAATACGAGGTGATCGACTCGGCGGGATACAATATCCGTCCGCCCCTGCCCGAATTCTCCAATGACCAACCCTACGCTCCTTATACGGCGCCGCTCACCGCCTATCAGAACATCAACGCCAGGAACTTTATCAGTACCCATCGCCTCATGGGATACATCGAGTACAGTAAAAAATGGGAAGGAAACTCAGGATCGTGGTTCGCAGCTGCAGGATTACGAACCAACTATTGGAATAACCGCCCCGAAGAAGTTGAAGGCAGCTCGCAGATGGTGTTGAGTCCGCGGGCACAAATGGCATTCAAACCGAACGGAAATAAAGACCTCCTGTTTCGAATTTCCGGCGGACTCTACCAGCAGCCACCATTTTACCGGGAGCTCAGAGACCTCAGCGGGAATCTCGTTCCGGATGTTAAGGCCCAGAAGGCATGGCATATCTCTATGGGTAATGACTACAGCTTCAGGATATGGGATCGGCCGTTTAAACTCACCTCAGAGGCATATTACCGGCACCTCACCGACGTTAATACCTATACCCTGGAAAATGTACGCATCAGATACCGCGCCAATAACGATGCCCAGGCCTATGCCTACGGACTGGACCTCAGGTTGAACGGGGAATTTGTTCCGGGAACCGATTCATGGGTGAGCTTTGGATACCTCAAAACGGAAGAAAACCAGGATGACCGGGGGTATATTGCCCGCCCTACCGACCAACGATTGAAGTTCGCCCTGCTCTTTCAGGATTACATTCCGTCCATACCCAATGTTAAACTCTACCTCAACGGGGTGTACAATACCGGGGTGCCCGGAGGATCGCCCAATTACGCAGATCCTTATGACTACCAGTTCCGCCTTCCGGATTACAAGCGGGTAGATGTGGGGATCTCCTACGTGTTTACCGATGCGACCCGCCCCTACCCCAAAGGACATTGGCTTCATAAATTCAGGGAATTGTCTGCAGGATTCGAGATTTTCAATATTTTTGACATCCGAAACTCGATCACGAACACCTGGGTACGGGACGTATACAGTAAAGTACAGTACGGTATCCCCAATTATATGACCCGAAGGTTGTTCAATGTAAAAATAAGCATGCAGTTATAGAATCATGAAGAAGCTCCTTATCATTACCATTTGCCTGTTTTCAACATCCCTGATATTTGCACAGAAATCGGTATACCAAAGCAACAGCTTTGAAATCCTGAGCAAAGACCACAAGACCCTGGCCATACTCCCCTTTGCCACCAGGCTTGAAATGGAAAACTCCGGCAATTCTGAAAGCGCCATGCTTAAAAACCAAAAAATACATGAAGGCTATGTGGTACAGCAAGCCCTGGAACAATTTTTCCTGCAAAGGGACAAGAAAAAAGATTACCGGGTGGAATTCCAGAATGTAGAAAACACCAACGCCCTGCTCAAACAGGCCGGGGTCACCACGGAAAACCTGGATATTAAGACCACGCAGGAACTCAGTAATATATTGGGCGTAGACGGAGTGATCTCCGGCGACCTGGTACTAAACAGGCTGTTATCACAAGGGGTAGACACCACCTTTAACTTCATCGACTATATCAGCGGGAAAAGCAATTACGGCCGCATTACCATCAAATTAAGTGACGGAGCCACCGGAAAATTACTCTGGCGCTTTGAGCAGGTGATCGACCGGAAATCCGGAAAGAATACTACTGCTATTATCGACAAGATGATGCGCCAGTCTACGCGTAAGTTCCCTTACCGAAAAGAATAGCATCCTTATAATGGCAAGGCCATTAGCACTCTATTCGCTAACCCTATAAACCTTTCAGACATTAGTCGCCCACCGGAATAGATGGGATGGATCTTGATACTGATCGTTTTGTAAACGAATAGGCAACACGTTTCCACAGATACTCCAATGGTCCCTGTCGGAAGTATCGAAGCCAAAGCTTACTAGCGACCATCTGCACGGCAAAGAAAAGAAAACCGGCTATCCAGGTCTCTGCAAAGCTAAGCTTACCATAGAGCTGAAACCACGACAGTACATGATGAAAGAAAACCAGGTAGATCATTGATTGGGCGATGTAATTGGTAAGCGCTGTCCTGCCCACCGGTTCAAACAGGCGAAGTACCTTTTGTACGCCCAGAACCTCATAGGCCCATTGAAAAAGGATCATATAGGTTAGCGCCAGCAAAACAATGCCTAAACACACCCCAAAAGGTACCCAAAGGAGGGAAAGTTCCAGCTCTAGCTTACCGGAATACACCAAATAGAGGGCGTAATTAAATGGCAACCCTAATACCACACCGCCGGCAACGAGATAGCGCTTTACCTTTTTAAGATGTTTTAGTCCGCTATCAAAGAACCGCATCTTGGCCAGGGCATACCCCAATGCGATATTTCCAAAAGAAAAGAAGAGGGTCACCGGCATATCGGGAATAAAATTCCGCCAGTTATCGATCATATAATTCACCCAAAGATACCTCTCGTAGGAGGTTGCCGTAAGATGCTCCTCCCAAAGGGCAGGTTCAAAATCGTAGAATGACTCCAGGTTCAAGGCCCCTGTAGCGATAAACATAGCAGCCGTAAGCACTACATTGAATACAAAAGCCAGCCATAACAACCTTTTAACCGGCCAGTTTCGTACCAGTAACAACAACATTCCACACAGGGCATAGGTTCTGATGATATCACCCATCCAGATCAGGTAGCCATGTAAACAACCGATCAGGAACAGCAAGGTCATCCTGATCATAAAGTAGCGGTTAAAACGTGCTCCGCCTTTTAGCGAACGTTCAAATTGTATATAGAAACCAAAGCCAAAAAGGATCGAGAAGATGGTGATAAACTTACTTTGGATCAAGAAGAGGTGTACAAAGTTCATGGTTTCATCGAGATCACTGTGTACTACACGGTCTCCTGCCCACGGCAAATTGGCCAGAATGATCCCCAAAAGTGCAAATCCGCGAAGCGCATCTACCGCGGTTATACGTTCTTGTTTGGTGGTTGGCTGTAACATAAACGAGCTTTTTTAAGGTATGTAATAAAAAGATAACCGCTCAGCTGGTTTGTTACACTCCTCACAATTAACACATTACTTACCCTTATGACATTGCACACCCTTATGTAATTACTCACCCTTACAACATTACTCACCCATTTGCAAACTCTCCAAGTACCTCCACTACATGGTCGAGCTGTTCTTTGGTATTGTAAACCGAAAACGAAAATCTCAGGGAAGGTTGTTGCATGGCCTGAGCATCGAGAAGTTCTGCCAGCACATGAGACCCGGTCTGGCTACCGCTTTGGCAGGCACTACCACGGCTACAGGCGATCCCCTTAAGATCGAGCTGAAAAAGCAACATATCGGCCTTTGAAGCAGGTATAGGCAATCGCACATTCACCAGGGTGTAGGTGCTTCTTTTGTGATCTGCTCCGCTCCCGTTCACCTCCATTCCCGGAATGGCCCTTTTCAGGGATTCCAGAAAGTAGGCTTTCAGTCCGGCGATCTTTTCACGCTCCTGGTCCAGATCGGCATAAGCCATTTCCAGCGACTTTTCCAGTCCCAGAATATTGTGAACACTTTCGGTTCCGGCACGACTCCCTCTTTCCTGCTCCCCCCCATGGATCAAAGGGGATAGATGAAGGTCCTTTCGTCTGAAGAGGATGCCAACACCCTTCGGGCCGTGAAACTTATGGGCAGAGGCTGCAAGAAAATCGACGGGCACAGCTTCCAGATCCCATTCCCAATGACCAACAGACTGTACAGCATCGGTATGCACGAGGGCTCCGTACTCCTTACACAAACGGGTGATCGCCGCAATATCGATCATATTACCCACCTCGTTATTTACGTGCATCAGGCTCACCAGGGTTTTATCGTCATTACCCGCAAGCAAGGTTCTCAGGTGCTCCGGATCGGGGTTTCCTTCAGCATCGAGCCTCACCCATTCTGTTCGGGTTCCATAAACCTCTTCGAGATAGGTCAAGGTATGCAAAACTGCATGGTGCTCGATCTTACTGCTAATAATTCGTTTTACCCCAAGGTCGCGAACCGAACCAATGAGTGCCATATTATCGGCTTCAGTACCCCCCGAAGTAAAAATGATCTCCGAAGGATGGGCGTGAAGCAGGGAGGCAATAGCCTTTCGGGCCTTTTCGATTCGGGCCTTTGAGGCACGACCATAACTGTGGGTGGAAGAAGGGTTCCCAAAGTGCTTCTCCATACCTTCCAGCATGTAGGCGATAACCTCCGGACGTATTGGAGTCGTAGCGGCATTGTCGAGATAGATGTTCTGCATGAGGCAAAATTACACAAATAAATTCTTGAGAATAAATTTCGAGATAGACAGGGAGTTCTTACTTTTGTCTGGATCCAAAATTTGCTGTCATGAAACGATTTCTGGCCATTTTTACTGCCCTGAGCATTTTCTCCTGTGATGACGGAGACCTCACCCTTGAGCGTCTTAATTTTGACGATACAGCCGTAGAGACCCCTTGTGGCGAACTCTTGCTGTTCAAGATCGGGGATAGCAGGAAAGAAAGCCTGATGATCGAAATTTCAGGAGAAACGAGCGATATCTTCTCCAGCCTTCCGGCCAATGGCAACAGCCGTACCTACGCCATTAATAACAGCAGCGTAAAAGCCTTGTACAGGGTTTTTGATGGCGATGTGGGCAGAAGCTATTTCTGTAATGCCATTCCACCTACGGCCCCACTGGTGGTTGAAGAATGGTATGCTACCGGAGGAACTGTAGAGATCGTTACCTCCCTGGAAGAAGACGACAACGACAACCTTCCGGCCAGTCTAGAAGGGATCGTACTCAATGACGACGGCACCATTAACAAGGAAGCTTCAAGAGATACCGATGGTGACGGACTCCCGGATTACCTCGATATTGATGATGATGGCGATAATGTACTTACCTCCCAGGAATTCGAGATCGTAGGCGGAGAGATCGTTCTTACCGATACCGATGGAGATGGCACTCCTAACTACCTCGACACCGACGACGATAACGACGGTACCCTCACCTTCTTTGAAGACCTTAACGGAGATAACAATCCGGCCAACGATATTCAAACCGGGAATACCGAACCTAATTACCTCATCGCGTCGTTAACAGCTTCGACACCGCTACCTGTGAGTCGCCGTAACCACACCTTTATCGAAACCTACTCCAGCACCATTGCGATCACGGATGGATTTCAGCTTATTAGTAATGGTCAGGAGATAAAATACGATGTGCCCAGATATGAATTTGGCACCATCACTTCTGCAGTAACAGCCACAGAATAAATTAACCTTATCAGGGATTCTGGTAGATATAGACCTCAGTAGCTCCGAGACCGTATTTCTGGTAGTCGGCGTCATACCAGGTTACGTTGTCGTACCTCCCGAATAAATACTCCAGCTCGGTACGCAACACCCCTTCACCTTTACCGTGAATAAATACCACGCGTCTTATTCCCTTGTTTATGGCAAACTCCAACTGTCGCTTTGCCGTATCCACCTGCAGGTTGAGCATATCGTGATTGGCCATACCGCGGGTATCTTTAGTAAGTTGATGTATGTGGAGGTCGACCTCCATAGGCGGAACGGTCTTTTCCCGCTTAACTGACTTACGCCTGAACTTTTGTCCTTGTTGCTTTTCCTTTACTGCGCGATACACATCCATATTCGACACCTTAAGCGCATCGTCTGATTCAGGCAAACGCAACAATTCATCGGGTTGCAGATTCATTTCAAATCCGTCATCGGTAAGCACGATGACCCCATCGGAGGTTACGTGTTTCACACGCCCCCTGATATTATCGTCTATGGTTTCTACCTTATCTCCAGGTTGAAATGCACTCATTTGCTTTTGAATTTCAACTCCCGGTCAAGCATACCGGTTCGAGGTTTATTCGTCTGTATCGGAATCTTCTCTTGGATTGTCTTTCACCCATAGCACGGTCGATTTATACAATCCGTACATTAAAAACGCAAATCCAAGGATCTTCATATAAATATGCCAGGGCTCCTCATTGTCGAATATAAAAACCATAATGGCACCGGCCACTATAAAGATCAAAGAAAGAAATTTCATGATTACAATACCTTTTTAGGATGGCAAAATTACGCTTTTCCTATAAGTACAATGTAACTTTTGTTAAGTTTACCATACCAAAACAATGGCAATGCTTATGTACCTCTCTTGGATCACCTATCACCCGGAAGACCTTATGCTTCCCTGCCTGACCAAAAAGTTCTTTGGTTTCGAATGCTTTGGGTGTGGCTCACAACGGGCCGCAGTCCTGCTCTTTCAGGGCGAGTTCGCAGCGGCATTTAAGATGTACCCCGCCATTTACACCCTTATCCTTCTTTTCGCCCTGTTAATTGCGCACAACTTCTATAAGATCCCGTATTACAGTAAATTATTATATATATTAGTTTTTATAAACCTCGCCTTAATTGTGGGAAACTACTTTTTAAAATAGCGGGGAGCAAAATCAAAAGATCATGGAAACACAAAAACTCCCCAACCCCGTTCTCATCATCGTACTAGGCGTACTGGGTATGTTATGCTGCTGCTTTGCAGGCGTCGGGATCATACCGTCGGCCATTGCCCTCAACCTCTCGCAAAAAGCAGAGGGGATCATTGCCGAAAACCCGGAAAATTATATCGACAAACAGTCTACCGTTAAGGCAGGAAAGATCATCGCAATCGCCGCGATCGCCCTTAACTTATATGTACTGGTAAAAATGGCTTTCGACATCTACAGCATGGGATGGGATGCGTATAAAATGCAATTCCAGGAAGCGTGGGAAGAGGCCAAACGCCAGGCAGAAGCTAACCAGTAAAAATCTTCAGACACCTATAAAAAAAGACGGCCCTTATGAGTCGTCTTTTTTTTTTAGGTGGAATAAGGCGGTAACAAAACACCATGTAGGCACATATATTATTACATAAAGATCGCCATGACCCCGGCCATGATCCCGAACAGGAAGGCAATACCGTAAATGATCAGGGCTACAGCCGTGAGGATCCCCATGAATTTATAGTGCTTCCTGAGAAAATCGAAGCCTGATTCCAGAAATTGAGTGTCATGATCGGCAAGGGCTCGTTTCATTGAAGAAGAGAACTTATAAAGGTAGTGTACGGGAAAAAAGTAGATCAGAGCGATGATCACATACATCACTCCTCCAACTCCGGCTCCAAAAGCTCCCATTCCTGTGTCATCCATAGGAAGATCCAGGCCAAACATAAAAAAGGCCGCAAGCACCATAAATCCGACCATCACATAACCTACGATAGCCAGAAATCGGGTCCAGGAAGTGGTTTGTTTCAGCATTTCGATCATGCGTGGGGTAAGTTTCAATTCTTCCGGTGCAGCGCTCACCGTTTCAGATAAGGTTTCCATAAAGGGTGTTGATTAGGTTAATGCATAAAAAAGGCTATTCCGTAAGAATAGCCTTTCAAAAATAGTATTTATTTTAAATCCTGAAATTACTTCTCGAATTTTTTGAGGGTACTGGTAATGATCTCCACACACTCCAGCAGTTGCTCTTTGGTCATCACCAATGGCGGTGCAAACCTGATGATATTTCCATGGGTTGGCTTGGCCAGTAATCCATTTTCTTTCAGGGCCACACAAATATTCCATGCAGTATCGCTATGCTCGGTATCATCGATCACGATGGCGTTAAGGAGTCCTTTACCGCGTACGAGTTTTACGATGTTACTGTTCTCTATATAGGCATTCATCTTTTCTCGGAACAGATCTCCCAATTCACGGGCGTTTTGTGCCAGATTTTCGTCTTTAACCACTTCGAGGGCTTCCATCGCCACTGCTGCAGCTACGGGGTTTCCTCCAAAGGTACTTCCGTGTTGTCCGGGCTTGATCACTTCCATGATCTCATTATTGGCCAATACGGCACTCACCGGGTAGGCTCCTCCACTCAGGGCTTTTCCGAGGATAAGCATATCCGGACGTTGATAGGTGTCTTGCTTTTCGCAGTGTCCCTGGCAAGAACAATCTCCGCAAACGGCAAGTAAAGAACCGGTTCTTGCAATACCGGTCTGGATCTCATCGGCTATAAAGAGTACTCCGTGATCGTTGCATAGCCCCTTAACTTTGGCCAGGAAATCGGCATCAGGTCTGAAAACTCCGGCCTCTCCCTGAATAGGTTCAATAAGTACCCCTGCGACGTTCTTCTCGGTTTTCAAAGCTTCCTCAAGCGCCTTTGGATCGTTGTAGGCTACCTTTACGAATCCCGGGGTATAGGGACCGAAATTCTTACGTGCCCCCTCGTCGTTCGAGAAGGAGATAATGGTGGTGGTACGGCCGTGGAAGTTGTTTTCAAAAACAATGATCTTGGCTTCGTGTTCGGCAATCCCTTTTTTCTCATATGCCCACTTTCGGCAGATCTTAATGGCCGTCTCCACAGCCTCTGCCCCGGTGTTCATAGGAAGCATCTTGTCAAAACCAAAATACTCACAGGCGTATTTTTCGTACTTCCCGAGCATGTCGTTGTAAAATGCTCTTGAAGTAAGCGTAAGCGTCTTGGCTTGCTCGGTCATGGCCGAAACGATACGGGGGTGACAATGCCCTTGATTCACTGCAGAATAGGCAGAGAGAAAATCGTAGTATCTCTTGCCTTCAGCATCCCACATAAACACCCCTTCTCCCTTACTCAATACTACAGGAAGCGGGTGGTAATTGTGAGCTCCATACTTGTCTTCTAATGCGATCGCATCTTTTGATGATAATTTTTCCAAAATTGTTTTTGTTGATTTTAGATTGAAAAATTTACAATTCCTTCTTATGGAGAGAAATCATCCTTTTGCAGTGGTTGCAAAATAATAATTTTATTACGGATACTAAAGTTTATTTGGGCGCCTGTTTGCTCTCGCAAACACCGCGTTTTTCGCGCTACATGGTAGCCTGCTGCAACCGCTGGCGCAGGCCTTTCACCCCCTGTTTTAGAAGGAATCTTATCCTAAACACCTCATCTTCTGAACGACACAAATCGATAATTTTCTATATTAGTGACGAAGATCAATACTATTGGTACAATAAATGTAGCTCCAGAGGCCGTAACCATCAACAGGAAATCACCCATTATGAAAGCATCGAACATCCTTACCCTTCTTGTCCTGATCATCGCGCTGGCAAGTTGCTCCGATCAAAACAACACCAAACTCATTCTCAACGGTACCACTACCGCCCCGGATATCAAAAGCATTATCCTCCTTAAACCCGGCCAGGATATCAGGCATGACTCGGTGCTGGAGATCCCGGTTACCGATGGCAAGTTCCACTATGAGGCTACCCTGGAATACCCCGAAGCGGTAGACCTGGTACTCGGGTCGTTCCGCGACAATGGCGGAGGTCGTTTTTTGCCCTTATTCCTGGAGAATACCACCATCGACCTTAAGATCTACCCGGAAGAAGCCTTTGACAGTAATGAGGTGTCCGGAGGTAAGTACAATGCGTTGTACCGGGATTATCAGAACGACCTGGAAAAGACCTTCGCTGCGAGAACGAAGGCCCTGACCGATAGTCTCGGAGCACTTTACGCCCGGGAATCAGTGAACAGAAGTGATCTCGAGACCCTTCAGAACGACCTGGAAGCGGCAGAAAGTGACGGAGAGCGATCTTTCGTATCTAAACAGATCAAAAGTGTGAAAAAGTCACAGGTGGTGATCGCCGAACAATTATCTGCCCTGGCAGAAGAACGGGACAGGATCTATGCGCAAAAGCAGGAATTCCAGCGATCGTATATCGAAGAAAATCCCAACCTGGTGGCGTATTACCTCTTCCTGAATACCCTAATCTACGACAGGGACAATGTAGACCTTCAAAAAGCCAGGCAAACCTACGAGAAACTCTCTAAAGTCCACCCGGATCATCCATACAATACGCTGGCAGGAGAACTCATAACAGCCATGGAAGACATCAACGTGGGAGAACCCTTCTCTGACTTTATCGCGCCCGACCTTGAAGGTCAGCTCACAGCCTTATCCGGTCTGATCGAAAATAAGATCGCACTCCTGGACCTGTGGGCTACCTGGTGTGCACCCTGTATCAGGAAAAGCCGTGAGATGCTTCCCATATACCATGAATTTAAAGACAAAGGCTTTACCGTCGTTGGGGTCGCAGGAGAATTCAAAGACACTCAACGCCTGGAACGTTTTCTTGAAAAAGAGCAATGGCCGTGGGTCAACCTGGTAGAACTGGACAGGGCCAATGACATCTGGAAGCAATACGGGGTTGACGGCGGTGGCGGAGGAATGTTCCTGATCGATTCAGATGGAGTCATCCTGGCAAAAGACCCCACCCCGGAAGAGGTAAGAGCAATTTTGAACGCTTCGAAATCATAAGGACAAAGAATCAGGAATTATTTATAAACCATAGTTGTACCCAAGACATAAACACATGAAAATAAAAACAATATTGTGTCTCTTTATTACCTTCTTAGTTTCATCTAACACCTTTGGTCAAATAGATAAACTTTTAGGTTCCTGGCAGCCATATGCTATTGATAATGGCGAGTTTTACTTGAATATTAAAACTGATTCAATCGCATTATATGAGGAATTGAGCTATATAGAAAATGATTCATTAAAAATCAGCCAATTGAAAGAGATTGCATCACAACTCTATTTTAATCAAAAGCATACTTTCAAAGAAAACGGAAAATATATTCAGCATATCAGTATGATGAATTTAGAACTCGATTATATGATCAGTGCATCCAACAAACTCCTACTTGTATCGGAAAATCAGTTTAAAGATGAAAAGGACGCAATAGAAATACCTTTCAGCCTCAAAAATGGGGTGCTTTTTTTGGAATTACCTGTGACTGAACCGGCAACTAAACTATGGCTAAAGAAATGACCTATCTACAACATCTCCCGAATACCATGACCTCCCTCCTGCTCTTTTTTTCTTTCATGGCCTTTGTGCCCAGGATACCTTATACCTGGATCAGGACCGCAAGCCAACCACCTTTGGCGATCACGAATATTACCGTGTGGTGAGCAAGGAAGCTACCGGAGACGACCGCTATAAGGAAACCACCTATAATACAGCCGGCGTTATACAGTATTCCAATACCTACGACCGTTATCATTCGAGGAAGAAATCGGAAGTAAGCTATTGCAAATACTACCCTTCCGGACAACTACATATACAACGGGAGATGCATAAAGGCAAACGCCATGGCCGCTTTTTATCCTATTGGGAAAATGGAACCCTGAAACGTAAAGACTACTACATAAAAGGGATGTTCGGCTCTGGAACCTGCTGGGATGAGAGCGGAAAGGAAGTGTCCTATTACCCCTTTGAAGAACCTGCCGAATATCCAGGAGGTATGGTGAACATAATCACCTTTATAAAAAACAGTATTGACCCCAAATACAACACCTCAAGATACAAGGGGTCCAGGGTGCTGGTGAAATTCGCTATCCTGGAAAATGGTAAGGTGAGTGAAATCGAGATCGTTGGTGGTGGCCCTGTTGAACTCCTGGTCGAAGCTGTACGACTCGTCGAATCTATGCCAGCATGGACTCCTGGGAAGCTGGATGGAGAACCGATAAAGACCCGACATGTGCTTCCCATAGTTTTTTGATCTGGAGGCCCTGGTATTAACACAGAGCAACCTAAACTATTCCGTCAAAAACGCTTCGCCCTATGGGGCAAATATCTATGACACCGTACCTTGATTCACCAAAACGATTGCAAACAAAATCCAAAAAAACACCCTATTTTTGCCCCATGGCAAGAAAGAACAGGATCAAGGTATTTGAAAAGGTGACCGTAACCGATGCGGGCGCCAAAGGAAAAGGGGTAGCTAAGGCACCGGACGGCAGGGTGATCTTCATGCCTCATGCCGTTCCCGGCGATGTGGTCGATGTACGAACCTTTAAGAAACGAAAGAATTACTTCGAGGGAGAAGTGGTGCATATCCACGAGCCTTCCGATAAGCGCACCGAACCGATTTGTGAACACTTCGGCACCTGTGGCGGATGTAAATGGCAGAATATGGCCTATGAGCACCAGCTGTTCTACAAACAAAAGGAAGTGACCAATAACCTCCAGCGTATTGCCAAGATCGAACTACCCGAGATCACGCCTATCATGGGATCGGAAAAACAGTATTTCTACCGAAACAAAATGGAGTTCTCCTTCTCCGACAGCCGCTGGCTCAGTCGCGGGGAGATCGAAAGCGATACCGAGATCGGCAACCGTAACGCCCTTGGTTTTCACATCCCGGGCATGTGGGATAAGATCCTGGATATAAAAAAATGTCACCTACAGGGCGACCCTTCCAATGCTATTCGCATGGAGGTTAAAACCTTTGCAGAGGCCAACGGGATGACCTTTTTTAACACCCGTAACCAACACGGACTCCTGCGTACCCTCATGATCCGAACGGCCTCTACAGGAGAGATCATGGTACTCATCCAGTTCTATAATGACGAACCGGAAAACAGGGAGTTACTTTTAGATCATTTAAAGAATACCTTCCCGGAGATCACCTCCCTGCAATATGTGATCAACCAAAAGCCTAACGATACCATTTACGATCAGGAGGTGGTATGTTACGCCGGTCGCGATCATATTCTTGAAGAAATGGAAGGTCTTCAATTCAAGGTGAATGCCAAGAGTTTCTACCAAACCAATTCGGCCCAGGCCTATGAGTTGTATAAGGTAACCAGGGAATTTGCCGATCTTCAGGGCGATGAAACCGTATACGACCTGTATACAGGAACCGGAACCATCGCACAATTCGTAGCGAAAAAGGCCGGTAAGGTGGTCGGGGTCGAAGCGGTGCCTGAAGCCATCGAAGATGCCTGGGAAAATGCACGCCTTAACCAGATCGAAAATGTGGCCTTTTATGCAGGGGATATGAAAAAGGTATTCAATGCCGAATTCATCGAAGCCAATGGTCGTCCCGATGTGATCATTACCGATCCGCCACGCGATGGCATGCACAAAGATGTGGTGCAACAGATCCTGGATATTGCCCCCGAAAAGGTGGTTTACGTAAGTTGTAACAGTGCAACACAGGCCAGAGACCTCGCACTGATGGATGAACTGTACCGTGTGGCACGCGTGCAACCGGTAGATATGTTCCCGCAAACCCACCATGTGGAAAATGTTGTACTTTTAGAACGTAGAAAATAAAAACAACACGTGAAGAAACGCTTTTTTCTCCTAGCCATACTTACACTTACAGGTGCTATTTTCAGTGCCTGCGAAAAAGATGACATCTGTCCAGAGGGATCGGGTACCACCCCCTATCTCCATATCGGATTTTTCGATATTACCGATCAGGATGTGCCTAAATCGGTAACCCGGCTAAGGGCCGTTGGCCTTGGGCAGAACATTACGGTAGGTACCTTTAGCGATCGTACCAGCCAGAACGAGATCACCCTTCCGCTTAAGAACTACGAGAATGCTACCAGCTTCTACCTCATTAACGATTCGGCCGATGATGCCAATGGTGTAGAAACCGGTGATGTAGACCTGGTAGAATTCAATTACCAGACCAATGAAGTGTTCATTTCAAGAGGCTGCGGGTATGCTGTAAACTACATCCTCAACCAGGTCGTTAACGACCCGGAAGGTGTTGACAGTTCCCAATGGATCCGCGCCCTGGAAGTAGTCAAATCAAGTGTACAACCTCAAGATACCCTTCATGTTAAAATATACCATTAATATCTTTTTTCTGCTTTGTGCAACCTTAGCTTTTGCCCAGGATAATGGCATTGCAGCCGATACGGCTACCGCGAAGCCGGTGTATTACCAGAAGTACGGATTGCGTGTGGGGGTAGACCTCAGCAAACCCCTCCGAACATTATTGGAAGATAATTACGAAGGTCTTGAGATCGTCGGTGATTTCCGCTTGTCACAAAAAATGTATCTCGCGGCAGAACTCGGAACAGAAAAGAAAGGAACCGAAGAAGATAACTTTATGTTTACCACCACCGGTAGCTATATTAAAGCGGGGGTAGACTGGAACACCTATGAGAACTGGTATGGGATGCACAATATCATTAGCCTCGGACTTCGCGGCGGATTCAGCACCTTTAGTCAGACCCTCGATGCATACCGCATTTACACCACAGACCAATACTGGAATGAAAACGTCGACGGTTTCCCCGGAGAACAATACCTGGGAGAGTACGACGGACTCACCGCCCAATGGGCAGAAGTGGTTGTGGGTGTCAAGGTCGAGCTTTTCAACAATCTTTACCTGGGAGGGAGTGTACGCCTGAACTACCTGATCAACGATACGGCATCAGACGTGCTTCCAAATATGTATATTCCAGGATTCAACAAGGTCACCGACGAGAGCAGGTTCGGGGTTGGATACAACTATACCCTGAGCTACCTCATCCCGATCTTTAAGACCACCAATAAGAAGAAGGCAACAGAGGAAGAAGCAGAAACAGAAGAATAATCCCTTCCTAGGTAATATCTCGTACTCCCTTAAGGAGAAACCATTTCACCTTCACTCTTTGCTGACCGTTCTCTACCACTACCCCACACTTTGGCGATAAGACAGAGGCCGTGATCGCCGCAATGAACAGGGAAACGTAGTGCTGCTCAGGAAAAAAATACAGCAGGGTATATCTGAAGATCAGAAATAAGGCTACAAAGCCGAGGAAATTCACTAAAAATGCTTTGATCTTTGGTTTCATAAAAGGATCACGATTGGGGCTTTTTAAACTTTGCTTTCTTACTTCCGGCGTAGATATCGTACTTGTATAAACGACTCTCTAATTTCCCGTTATAGAGCTTGATCTTTCTGGAAGGTCGCAGACCCACATTCTTTACAGCTTCCGGGTCGGCCGTAATAAACCAGGCCTCGGTATTGGCGTAATGATTTTTCAGGGTATCCCCTATGTTACGATAAAATTCCTCAAACTCTTTTATTTCCAGTCGTTGCCCGTATGGCGGATTGAAAACCATGTGTAGTTTTTCATCGCCCTCTTTTTCTGATGCGAAGAAATCCTTTTGTTCAATGGTAATATATTCTGCCAGGTTGGCATTCTTCACATTATCTGCAGCCTTACGGGCAGCAGAAGGTGCCTTATCATATCCGTAGATCTTATGATGAAACTCCCTGGTCTTTTTAAGACTGCTCTCTACGATCTTTTCAAAGAGCTCCTCATCGTAATCGGCCCATTTTTCAAAGGCGAATTCCCTGCGGTTGATATTGGCGGGAATATTACAAGCGATCATAGCTGCCTCGATACACAGGGTACCACTACCACACATAGGATCGAGAAAATCTGATTGTCCGTCCCAACCACTTTGCAGGAGGATCCCGGCAGCAAGTACCTCATTAATAGGTGCAATATTGGTCGCAGTCTTATATCCCCGCTGATGAAGCGATTGACCGCTACTATCCAGGGAAATCGTCACCTGATTGCGCTGAATGTGAATATTAATGCGTAGATCCGGGTATTTGATATCCACATTAGGACGCTTACCCAGAATATTTCGAAAACGGTCTACAATAGCATCCTTGGTCTTTAAGGATATATACTTGGAATGATTGAAAAGGTCAGAATTAACCGTGGCATCAACGGCAAAGGTTTGGTTCACCTTCATCATGCGCTCCCATTCCATACGGTATACCTTATCGTAAAGGTCTTGTTCGCTCCTTACGAAAAACGTACGGATAGGTTTCAGGATCTTGATCGCCGTTCTCAGGCAAAGGTTCGCCTTATACATAAAGCCGGTATCGCCTTCGAAAGTCACACTTCTTACTCCTTTCTCCACATTAATAGCGCCAAGGTCGGTCAACTCTTTGGCCAGCATATCCTCAAAACCGTGCATGGTTTTGGCAAGCATTTTGAAATTATTTGCCATAAATTACATTTATCAGATAGCAAAAATACGTTAATTTAGTGGCCTAAGTAAATTTATGAATAAAGAGACCTTAAATTGGTATAAAGAATGGTTCGATACCGACTTTTATCACATTCTTTACAGGGAAAGAAACCTCAATGAGGCAGCCCTCTTTATGAAGAACCTTACCACCTACCTCAATTTACCGGATAACGCTTCGGTCCTCGATGTGGGATGCGGTCGCGGCAGGCACTCGGTCATGCTGGGTGAAATGGGATATACCGTAAGAGGTATCGATCTGAGCGAAAGCAATATCGAACATGCCAAACAATTTACTTCTTCCCGCCTCCGCTTTGACGTTCATGATATGAGCGAGCCTTACGGCGATCACTATGACGCCATTTTCAACCTATTTACCTCCTTCGGATATTTTGATAATGATCATGACCATATTAAAACGCTAAGGATGATGAAGGATGCCCTGAAAGATAACGGATTCGGGGTGATCGATTTTATGAACGTAACAGAAGTTAGCAGCCATCTGATACCTGCAAGCAAGATCGCATTCGGAGGTATCAACTTTCATATTGAACGTTATGAGGAAGACGGACATATTTGTAAGGATATCCGTTTTGAGCACGACCAAACGCCCTACCATTTTACAGAAAGAGTAAAAGCCTACTCCCTGCAAGACTTTGAGCAGATGTTCGAAGAGGCAGGCATCTTCCTACTCGATGTTTTTGGTGATTACAAACTAAACAAATACCATCCTACCCGGTCAGAGCGGTTGGTGATGATCTTTAAATAAACAGATGAATTACATACTCCCTGTTCTGGCCGTAGTAATCGGCTACCTCGTTGTCTTGGTCTTTAAACTCACTAACCGGAAGTTCCTTAAGCTCTTTCTGGCCTTTAGTGGTGCTTTCTTGCTATCGGTAACGGTTTTTGAACTCTTGCCCGAGATCTTCGGCGGTCACGGTCACGACCACAGTGACGATAAAATTCTCGGACTTCTGATCATGGCCGGGATCCTGTTACAGATCTTTCTTGAATTCTTTTCTAAGGGGGCAGAACACGGACATATGCATATCGACAAAGAACTTAACCGATTTCCGATACCGCTATTCCTGAGTCTTAGCCTCCATGCCTTTCTCGAAGGCTTCCCGATCTCAGGACACGACCACCTGGTCTATGGTATCGTAGTGCACAAACTACCGGTTGCCATTATTATGAGCGCATTCTTCGTAAATTCCAACATCAGCAGATGGAAAACCATCTTGTTCCTTTTATTATTTGCAATGATGACTCCACTGGGTACCTTTGTAGGGAGTAATTCTGAATTCCTAAGACCATGGTATAATGAACTTCTGGCCCTGGTGGTTGGGATCTTTCTTCATATCTCTACGGTGATCCTTTTTGAGAGTTCAGAGGAACACAAATTCAATATCAACAAACTCATGGTGATCGTCCTGGGTATCGCCATAGCATTTATCATGTAATATGTTTAGCAGAGAAGAATCAAAGAAGATACGTCAGGAATTCTGGATCGCATTCGGTAAATCGTTTCCCCGAAAGTGGACCCTCTACAATACCGGGATCAAAGACTTCTCCTTTAAGTTCTACTTCGACACCAAAAAGGCCATGGTGGTACTGGATATTGAAGACCAGGACCTCGAGCAGCGCATCAAATACTACGAAAAGATGCAGTCGCTGGAAAAGGTACTCAAAGAAAGTTACCTGCCGGAAGCGGTATATGAAGACATCTATTTTCTGGAAAATGGCAAGGAGATCTCGCGGATCTTTATCCTTAAAGAAGGGGTAAGTATTCACAACAAGAACACCTGGCAGGAAACCATGGAATTCTTTGTGGAAAAAATGGGGAAATTTGAAGAGTTCTTCGAAGATTTTAAGGAAGTGATCAAAGCATAAGTATTTCGTAATCCCATGGGATACCCCCTTAGACTTCAACAAGCACCATAAAGTAGTGACTAATAGCCCCGCCTAAAACGAACAGATGCCATATCACATGATGATATGGCATTTTTTTTGCGGAATAGAAGATCGTACCAATGGTGTAAAATGCCCCACCCACTAAAAGCAGGACGAGTGCAGGTGTGGAAACACTTTCAAAAAGCCCCTTTAGATCAAACAACACCAACCAGCCCATGAACAGGTAGAACATCAAAGAAAGTCGTTCGTATTTTCCCAAAAAGAAGATCTTAAATACACTTCCGATAAGCGCAATGACCCATACCGCCGTAAATATGGTCCACCCGGATCCTTCTTCCATAGATATAAGCGCCATGGGCGTATACGTGCCGGCAATGAGAAAGTATATAGCGATATGATCCAGGAGGCGGAACAAATTCTTTACTCTTGGCCTTCTGGCAGAGTGATATAAGGTGGAAGCAGAGAAAAGGATCAGAGCAGAGAGGCCGTAAACCACAATGCTAAAGGTAGAATAACTGGTTCTGCCGCTATCAAAATAAATAAGTACGATCAAGCCAATGATCGATAGCGCCACCCCAAGACCATGGGTGAGTGCATTTAACTTCTCTTCATATAACGTTTGCCCCATGGTTAAAAATAAGAACAGGATACATTACCCATTGATTTTTAAAGACTTACGACTCTTATTTTCGATTAGGGAGGATGCATGCATTTTAGTTCCGCATGAATCGTCATTCATGTTAGAATGGATTTCCCAAAACCTAAGGGAGCATCGTGTATAATTACTGAATAAAATTCCTACAAAAACAGTATGGAAATCGTTAGTCATTTCTTATTTTCATCGGAAATTTACTACAAATGAAACGACTTAGCTTACTATCGATCCTCCTGACCTTTGCCCTTATCCTGGGATGCTCTAAAGATGAATCCAAAGAACCTGTTGAGGAGCCGGATACTATCGCTCCTGAGGTGATGTTCGAGATCGCCGGTCTTCCTGGTGATAACGGTACATCAGGAGAAGGGTCTCCGTCAGATACAACCTCAGTAGTGGTACCCAATGTGATCGTTATTGAGATCAGCGCAGAGGATGCAAAAGGTGTAGAAAAGGTGGAAGCCTTTGTTGACGGAGAAAAAGCCGGGGAAGATAAAACCGCACCCTTTAGAATTACAGTCGACTTCAGCCAAATACAGACAAAAGGTATAGTCCTTAGCAAAAGTGAAACCCAGTATACCCTAACGGTCACTGCTACTGACTTTTCCGGGAATCAGTCCTCTGTAGAAAAACAGGTGATCGTCGATGGCGAAATGCCGGTGATCGCACAGGTTTCTATGGAAGACGGTCTCTATATAAAAGGTGATACCAACCCCGTGAGCTTCCTGGTAAACGATAATGAAGGACTTGAAGCCGTTACCGCGAAAGTAGGCGATATCGACATTCCGGTAGTGGCGTCAGACAGCAGTGGATACGAACTCAACCTGAATACCCTGGAATTTACTGATGGCCTTCATCAATTAACCATTTCTGCAGTAGATATTGCAGCCAATGAAGCCACCTATCAATTGTCCTTCACGGCAGACAATACTGACCCTTCTGTAGCCATTAAAGCCATTACCACCGGATCAGATCCTGAGGCCTTAAAAACCTACAACATGCAAGACCAGGATACGGTAATACCTGTTATAACCAGTATGACTGGTCTGGACCTCGATGCTCAGGATGGTGTAGGAGTTGCACGGGTAGAGGTCTTTGTAAACAATGTACTCGCCCAAGAAGACAGTGTGGCGCCCTATGAGATCGCATTAGACCTGAGCGCAATTCAGGCTAAATCAGGGATCGCAAAGAAAACAGACACCCTCGTAGCTATAAAGATCAAGGTTTTCGATATGGTGGCCAATACCGATTCGATCGTTCAACAAGCCTATGTAGACAATATCAAACCGGTGATCTCCGGACTAACCATTGCTACCGATAGTATTATGCGAGGTACCGGTAAAGAGTTTGGTTTTGAAGTGACCGAAAATGATGCGCTGGAACTCGTAGAACTCAGGATCGCAGAGACTCCTGTAGAATTGGTTAAAGACACCTCCTATTACGCTTATACGCTGGATACCAACACCCTTCAGGACGGCCAACATAACCTTACAATAAACGCCAAGGACCGCGCTGCCAATAGTGCCGAAAAAATGATCGATTTTATCATTGACAACACAGCTCCGGAGTTGGCCTTCACCCATCTCAGCGAAAACCAGATCCTCGATAAACCAATGATTCTCGAGCCAATACTGGAAGATGCCACTTCTGGTATCGACAGTATCCGACTAAAGTTCAACGATTCTATCGTCGTTAACGAAAAATACTCAGGGACGTTCACCTATGATCTTAACCCGGAGAACTTCCCGGTGGGTCAGGGAACCGTATCTTTATGGGCCGTTGATAAAGCCGGTAATCAAAGCGAGATCACCGTAAATACTGAGGTACGCAGAAAACTAGTTACTGTGACCATCGGTGAAGGATTCCTTCACTCCTTCTGGGAATCCTTCTGGATCGTGGCCTCAGAAATGGACGGAAGTCCGATCCTCTCTCACTCAGTTTCCATGGGAGAAACCGAGATCGTGATCTATGCGCCCGGTGAGTTCCCGTTAGACAAGGACTATCAGATCTCCTTTATCGCTGCCGAGAAGAATGACAGGGTTCGGGCAACCAATATCCAAAAGATCAACAGGACTAACTTTACAGAAATGAACTTCCAGCCGAGAGAGGTTATTTATTCCAACAATATCACCCTCCTGGCTACCGGATTTGGCACCAACGAAACCGTCACAGCAAGTGGAAACGGATATTACGGTAATCACTACCCATGGGAAACACCTCAAACCATAGGGGTTGTAGACCATATTGATGATTACAATTACTCCGATTATTACTTTTATTCAGATAATCTGGACGGTGTGCCATACGCCTATGCACTGTTGCCATCCACAACTCCAAATAATACTCCTCTGGACCGTGCAGACCTAAGTACCGAGAATGTTGTTTTAGCAGATTATACCGTTACTGGTAATCCTCCTATGCTGAACAGACGACTCACTCTTTACGGATACCAATCCCAGAGCGACTATGACAACGGTAACTACCATACCCTGTTCTCCAATACTACGGAATCCATCTTTGGAGGCGGATTTGGTTATTATTACAGCTCCATTTTTAGTCATTTCAGAAATGAACTCCAGCTGGAAAATTACCTTTCTGTGAGACCGGGATTACCTCAGGCCGAGTATACCCTTCCAGGCTGGGCTATAACTACAAACAAAATGGGTAGTAGTATCGATGTGTCTGTTACAGGGAATGAAACTCCGGTAGGAAGACTTTACTTTGTGCCGTCTTCTCAGGACTTTTATTATATGTCGGTTATCTTTCCTTCCCAGGAAATGACCACCATCAACCTACCTGAGCTACCTGCCGAATTAAGTCATCTTACCTTCTATCAGGAAAGACAGGCCGGAAACCTCAATTTGGTCTCAGCTATGATGTCAAAGTTTGATAATATGAGTACTTACAATGACTACCTGCAAATGGTGATCAAAGATCAAAAAGAACACTTCGATGTATCTGAGATCATCGAGACCATATCGAGCGATGCGAGTGGGTATTTCAAACACAACAATTTCGACTTTTAGCCTTTTCTAAAAGCGTAGAAAATACAGAACACCTCTTTTAACCGGAACTCCGGTTTTTAAGAGGTGTTTTTGATCTATGCAGTTCATCCTATCCTATCATCCGCAAGTAAAGTCTAGGACTTCACCACCTTATACACCCGGCTCCCCAGATCAGTTTCGATAAGCACTGCATACATGCCGGGAGGTGCCCCGGACACTTCGATCTGTTTTTGGTAGCTCCTTTTTCCCATATCGGCCACCTGGGAGATCATTTGATTGTTCGCCAGGCTGTACACCTTAACGCTCAGACTTCCCGCTTCCTGTAGTTCTACTTCAAGGTTAAAATAGGACGCTACAGGATTGGGATAGATCTTTGGAACCGATGTCCATATCCCGGAAATTCCCAGGTCTGTATTCGTTCCGGGTTCAGGGTCGATCACCCGTAAGGTCTTGACCACCGTACTGCTGCACTCCCCATTGGTGACACGCATCCCTATCTCGTATTCGCCCGGATCCTCAAAGTAAAAAGAAATACCGTCTGCGGTTCGACCGGTAATAATAGCCTCCTCGGGTAAATCCCATGCTACCTCCTCCGGAACTGGCATGGTCACGTCTATAGCCAATACCTCTTCTCCGGTGAGCACATCGGTAGCCATGACAAACTCCGGTATCTGCACCTCCCCTGTAAACACCACCTCAAAAGGATATTCCAAAATACACGAATCTTTAATCACCCTGAGAGCGTACTTGCCTTCATTGTACAAGGTTACCGCCGCATCTTCTGCTATATATTGATCGCCCTGCCACCATTCATAAATAACCCCGGGCATAACATCCGGTACCCGGAGAACGGTATGTGCTCCGGAACATAAATAAACAGTTTCCGGGATCTTCGGATCAGGAAGTTCCGGTTCAGGGATCACCACGGTATGCGTCTCCACCGTTTGTCCGTCTAAAAGCACATTTAAGGCATAGGTCCCCGCACACAAATCGGTTCGCGAATTGGCCCTGTTTCCATCAGGCCAAAGCATCGTAACCGGCCCTAAAACCTGACTAACCGAGAGATTTACCGCTCCATCACATGAGCCGGGACAAGAAGGAGCGATCACTTCAACATGAACCAGTTTCTCAGGTGCCAATGAAAGCTCATGGACTACAGAGCAACCACTTGAATCCCTGATCTCGTAATGATAGGTTCCCGGCTGCTGTGATACAATGACATACTCCGGTTCGGTACCCTCATACACAAGACTACCATTGGCGAAAACTTCGAAAGGAGGCGTACCTCCGGATATCTCTACCCTTACTTCACCATCGTTACGATCCACCCCGGTTGGTTCGTGAAGAACAACGACCTGCGCATACAGGTCACTGTTAACCCCAATAGTAAATTCCTGATACATCCTACAGCCTTTCTTATCGGTAATGATGGCTTCATAGGTTCCGGGGCCAAGATCTGAAACTTCCGATCCCGCTTGGCCGTGACTCCATAGCACTTCATACGGGGGAACCCCTCCCGCGATCTCCAAAGTAACCGCCCCATTATCCATCCCCGAACAGGTCACATCCATCACGTCAAAGGCTGTGATCTCCAATACAGGTGGAGCTATAACCTCTGTTACCTGTGACCTGGAAGTATTACCATAATGATCTGTAACCTGCAGGACATAACTTCCTGCATCTGCTTGTTCCAGTAACTCACCGGTTCCAACGGCGACCTCCTCTCCATCCTGGTCTATCTTAAACCACCTATACCGATAAGGCAATACGCCTCCTGCACCGGAAGCCTGTAATACCGCATCCGAGGAGGCATGACATCCAATAGACCCTATCTCAATGACGGCAGCGGTAAGGGGTGCCGGAGCTATAAGCTCAAATTCTTCGATCAGAACACATCCGGGCAAGAGCTCATCACCTGCATTTTCATCGACGACCATAAGGGTATACACCCCTTCATTCAATCCGGTGATCGCCGATGTATTTGCAGTAAATCCGTCAGGGCCTATCCATTCATATTGATATGGTGGTGTTCCCCCGGAAACGATAACCTCAATAGCCCCGTCTGAAGCTCCAAAAGCAGTAATAGGCTTTTCGATCACATCCTCAACCGTGATCTCCCTGGCAGGTTCTTCAACGCGAATGGGGGCTACCGCATTAGCTAGCGAACAACCATTGGCGTCGACCACCTCATAGATATAGGTTCCGGCAGGTAGCTCGTGAAGCACGGTACCCCCGGCTTCAAATCCGGGGTCTTCAAGTTGCACCCAGGTGACGTTATATGGCGGAGTACCTCCACTGATCTCCAATGCTATGCTTCCCGTTGCTGTCCCCTTACACCGAACATCACTTTTGGATGCCGAAACCCCGAGGGGTATTGGAGCATAGATCTCATACCTACCCGTAAAGCTATTTCCGTATTTATCGAACACAGTTGCCTGGTAAACACCGCTCCCGGCTTGAATGATCGAAGGATCGGTCCCGCCATCAGCCCACAAGTAGGTGTAGCTATTATCCCATTCTGAAGCACTGCCCGTACCCTGAATACGCAATCTGGTGGTTTCTTCGGCACACGCCAGTGAATCGGTCTCTGCGATAAAGAGCAGTCCCAGCGGTTCCGGTTCGGTCAATGTAAAGGGCTGAAGGGCTGTCGTGCATCCATTGCTGTCGGTTGCCTGGAAGGTATAGGTACCCCCTGCGATGTCTTTGAGGTCTTCTTCTGTTGAAAAGGACTTACCCTCCTTTTCCCATACATAGGTATAAGGTGGTGATCCCCCGGAAACAAGAACATTGATCGATCCATCGCTCTTCCCAAAGGCAGTAGGATCTGATGCCTTCATAAGTGTGGCTTCAATATTCGAAGTGGGTTCATTCAGGGTAATGGTGGTTGCCGTTTCACAATTATTAGCATCCCTCACCATGATGGTATAGGATCCTGCAAGCAGGTTATTCATTACCGGATCTGTTGTCCAGTTCGTTCCATCCAGAGAAAACTCGTAAGGCAATACGCCCCCTGCTGCCGTAAGTGATACAGAGCCCCCAGCCTCTCCTTTACACAATACATCCGATCCCTCAGCGGCTAACTGCAAGGATGCCGGTTCTGCGATCACAAAAGGGGTACTCTCCTTATAAGCATCGGGAATACTTTCGGGGTCATCCCCTCCTTCTTTCGTCATCCAACGCACCTTGTAGATCCCCACTCCTAAAGTTCTGCTCCAGGAATAAGACTGCTCGGGAAGGTCTGCAGAAAAAAGTGTTTTACTTTCCATAAACACAAACTCTTCGCCCATTTGCTTGTACAACATGAGCAACATTTTTTCGTCGTAGGTCGCGTTAAGAGATCGGGCAAAATCCAATCGGAAACTTCCCGACAGCTCTCCGTTACAAAAAATATCCTTTGGAACTACGGGACCGGCGAGGTCCGGTGAACAGCGGTAGACGGTAAAATTATAAGGGCCTAATATGGCCGTTCCGGTTCCCGGAACCTCCGTAGTGCTTTGGGTGGTAGAAGTATGAAATCCGCCATACTCCCCTCCCCCTTCGGCATTGAGCACAAACCTCAATTTGATGAATTCTGCTGCCCTGAGATTCGCCGAGGTATTTTGATCCAGAGTCTCGAGCGTGATATCCAGCGGATAGTGATTCGCATAGGGACCATCTAATGTACTCCATGAAGTTTCTTCATCGAGGAGGTACTCCCAATGCCCTCCCTCAACACCCGTGCCCTGAACGGGAAACAGGGTCTCACAAAACCCTAATGATTGCTCGTATTGCGTTACATTGGGTAACATCCAGACCTTCATTGCACTTAATGCTCCCTGATGATCGGGATCAGACAGGTCCCGGGAGAGAGCGTTCCCCAGAATTACCACGGCTCCCGGTGTCAGGACGACATCTTCTCTGCTCACCCTCGCCTGACAATAGTCTACCTGCATGTTTGTAAAAGCGTCCTGATCTTTATACTTCGCTAATCCGCAGTAATTTTCCTGGGTAAATCCGCTGTTAACGCTCTTTGTTCTGTATTCATAAAAAGAAACCTGTAGTTCCTTGGTATTCGTAGTATGTTGTTCCGTTAAGCTTTCAAGGCTCTGTGTAAACAATAACCCGGGAGTCCGGTTGGCATAGGTCCAGCAGGACGTACACGTACCTGTCCCATCTGCATAGCCATCATTAAAGGAATAATGGTATCCCATGGGGATACTAACAACGCGATAATCCTGCGCCGATCCAAACAAAGGGATCACCAAAAGCAAAAGTGATAATAGCTTCTTCATAGCTCATTAAAAGTTTATTGTTTCCTCCTCGAGCGATCTCCGTTCTCCCCCGGGATAAAGGCCTACGAGGAGGTATCCGTACGCATTATTGGGAGCTACTTCGGTATCGGTAAAGGTTTTAGCCTCGCCCTTAAGGGTCTTATATAAGCTGAGTTTCTCTCCGCCCTTTCGTCTGTATAAGCGAACTTCCAAAAGGCCAGGAACGTCAAAATTCCAATGCAACCGAATGGCGCGGTATTCCCTGTTGGCTGTTAGGGTAAGCCGACCGTAATCTATTGCGGGACGAGGCCCGGGAACGGTAAAGGTGAATACCTCCGATGGCGCACTTTCCTGGCCGTGTGTATTCAAAGCGGTCATGATGTAGCGATAGGTTTTACCCGCATGGATCCCGGAATCAGTATAGGTTGTTGCCTGGGCAATGTCGATTTCCGTGAGCAACTCCCATTTTCCTGCTGCGGCAAGTTCCTTATCCTGCCTGTACAATCGCAATAGGGAATTGTCTCCTTGTTCATAGACCGACCACCTCAATATCAAGCCCTTACTTAGCTCATATTGGTAATGATTGATCACCGGAGCTACCGGGGGAATGGCAAAACTTAGTGTCACGGTATCAGAAGGGATCGATTGATTATAGCGTTCATCAACTGCCCGAACCATAAATCTTGCATGTTGCAAGCTGTTCTTCTTCTGAAGGACATACACAAAATCAGGAGATTCGATAGGAGCCTTATTCAATCTGGAGAATGCAGCGCCTTTTGAAGGAGCAAAATAAATATCATACCCCAACAGATCGGATGCCGCAACGCCTTGCCAGGACAGGTTGATTCTCGAATCATCTCCTATGATAGCCTTAAGACCTACGGGATTTTCCGGCGGTATAGTATCGGGAAGCTGCACAAAATAAGCCGGCGATTCCAGGCTTTGCTGATATTGATCTACCGTGTGTAATTTGTAATAGGCTACCGAACCCTTTTGCTTGAAGTGAATAGCCCCGGCGTCTTTATCGATTCCGGATCGTATCTCATTATATGTTCCATGAGGATGGGAAGAAGCATACAATTTCAGTTCCTTTAATGCAGTAGTCGGAGGTGTTTCAAACTTCCAGGAGAGGGAGATCTCACCACCATCATAAGACTCATGACCAACGATCCTGGCACGGGTAGTAAAAGGAGGGTTCAAAGCGACTTCAAACCCTTCCGAAGGTGGCCCCGTTATCCCAAACACATTGACCCCCCTCAAACGGTACCGGTATAAACCAAAGGCTTCGGGCGTATCAGAATAGGTGATATTTCCGGAAGCGTCCATCGAAAGAGCCGTTACAGGGGTAGTGCCAGGAGGACGATAGTTAATACCATCTTGTGATCTCTCGATAACATAGGCGGTATAGGTTTTCGCCAGACTGGTGTAATTCCAGGAAAGTCTGATCGTACTATCAATGGCTATGGCAGCAGGCGGCTGAGGCACAGGTAATACGGTTCTTTCTGAAGCATTGACAAATCGCATCCCTGAAACTCCCACCTTATGATCAGGGGTATGTTGTTGCAATTGATAAAGATACCCTTCATTTGGATCTACCGCATGATCTGTAAACGCAAGTCCTGCCAATTCTGCTGCGGTAAAGCTCATATCGCAAGCATAAAGGGAGAAGGCATACCTTTTGGTAAGCTCATCGGTTTCCATGATCACCTGGGCCGCAGTACCCAAACCACCTCCTCCGGAAGTCAGGAAGCTTTGACCATGAATGGCCTGAGCAACAACCGCCACCATCGCATCGGTGGTCATGGCTTTTTTCCACTGTTCTTCGGAAGTGGGAAGAATGCGTTCTTTCAGCACCAATACCTCCGGCACTTCCAGCAACTCCCCATTACGCGTAATGGTCTTTCGGATCAACCGGTACCCGTATTGCAATCCATCTTCCCACAAGTACCGGTTTCCCGGAGCCCATCGAAGTTTAATATGATCGTTGGCTACATATACCTTGACCATTAAGGTGTCATTGGCCGTATGCTCTCGGGCAAAAACCACACCTAACGAACACAACAAAAAAGCCATAATAAAACAAACCTCCTTTTTCATTAGAATGTATTTAGATAATCTACTCTCACCCTGTTCCCTGTTGTTCTGTAAGGCAGGATGTAACTAAAATAAACCTTGTACTTTTCCGTGTTCACATAGGGGAACACCCCATTGATCAGGTATTTATACTTTTCAAACATCTCCCGATCCACGGCCGGACCATTAAGATATCGCGCCACCAACTGCTGCTGCAGATCGGTGAAGTCTTCCTTATAGGTGCGGGCCAGCCTCCACTGAAACGGAAACTGACTTCTGAGAAAAGAATGATCTTTTGCAGACCTTGCCAGGCTGGTGTAGATCGCAGAAGGAAGCACCGCCCGTACCGGCACAAAACCATATACGGTAGTATCGCGACTGAAACGGATATGGCCTTCCAGCGGATACCGGTCATACAGTAAAGGGGCGATCTCCTTCTCGTAATAATCATCGGTCATATGGGCAGCGACCCTGATCAAAGGTTTTCCTCCATTGTACCTTGCTGGAGCCAGGTCGTGGATATCCCAAGGTTCTGCCTCCCTGGTATTGATCACGAATCCCGCTACGTCGTGTTCGCCATCAGTAAAGAGGGAATGCCCGGCAATCTCCTGTGCCCGTACTTTTTCCTTAAAGGTGGCATACCTGCTGGAAGTAAAGGAGAATTCAAGACGGGTAAATACGGCGTCGTTACTGACTGAACTCTGGATCTTATTGGCAGATACCTCGAGTGCATCACCGGAGGTTTCATATACCGAAGCCCCTTTACTACTTCCCTGTTTCAAAGCCCCGGCGATCCATTTGAAGGTATACCGGGTCTCCCCCTGAAGATCGGGGAGATCGAAACGCAACAGGTTATTGGTCTTATCATAGGTGAGATCCGACCCAAGACGACCTCCTGTTTCAGAAACAAAGATCAGTCGGTTGTCCAGGCCATCATTAAAGAGGTAATCCTGTCCCTTTTTTAATTGTATATATCCCTTTTCAAACTCCCCGGTAAGCACATATTGCTGATCGACGGCCGGGTACATGGTCGCAATATTAGCAAAGGGAATGGACGATGGCGCATCGCCGGTTTTAAAAGTGATCTTTCGCTCTTCATAAACCTCTACCCCATCCTTGTAAACCGGTTGCCATACCCCGTTCGCATATTCCATAAAATTGAGCTTGACCCATACCAGCAGCTCCGTCCGTTCCGGCAATATGTCGTTACCACTCCATGTGAGCAGGTCTCTGTCCTGATTCCAAGAGAGTTTGCCGTCAAGTTTTTTCTTATCGTTATAAACCACCAGGGTATCTAAGAGCGCCTTGTAATATTTTTTCCCGGAAAGGGTCTCTACCCTTAACAGTTCTCCTTCGGGTATGTTCAAAGCGACATTAACGGTCTCGAAAACATTAACATCGGTCCCGTCCTCCCGGGGGGTTACATCAGAGATCATGGTAATCCCTTCCAGGGCCTGCTTTTCGGTGAGTTCACAGGGTTCCCCGATAACCACTTTGACCCTGGTTTTAATTCGTATATGTCCTAAAACCTGAAGTTCAAGGCCGGCATAGCCCTTTATGAACCACGGATTAGGAAGCTCGGCCTGTGCCAGTAAAGCCATTCCACCTCTGAGCACAGGGATATCCATATTCATAAAGAATACATCGATCCGCACACCAATGGCTCCTTGCAAATAGGCATAGGCCTGACCACTCGCGTACCAGCCATTCATGCCAATTGGTCCCGAGTCGCCCCTGCAGGCCGTATTGCCAAAATTCTTCATCATCAGGTCAAAACCAACACCGGCTTCAACATTGGCATAGACAAGCCCCCAGTCAAAGCCCACTCCCAGCGCAAAAGAAGCTCCAAAAGCATACCCCTTACCCTCTGCAAGGTTTTGAGTATAGCTCCTGTTCAATTCGAGGTCAGTTCCTTGAAGGTTGAGCATATCGGCAATATGTGGTGGCGGACTCGCTGGAGGAGGGAGTTGGGTACCAGTCATATAATAGAGGTTGGCCCTGGCCCGGAAAGGACCTACGGGAATATCTCTTACCCCAAATCGCCGATCGGGGGTCCCGGCATAAACATACCAGTTGTCTGGAGCACTGTAGAATTCCACATAACCCAATCGATTCTTTTCGCCATCACCCCTGATGCCTCCAAGATCGAGAAAGGCATCGAAGAGGCCCCAATATACCTTATTAACAAGATCGTAGTCTATAGCCACTTGCGCCGCAAAGAGCTCCTTCCCGGTAAGGAGATCAGGAAAAACCTCTGTTGCGAAATACCGTATGCCTTGTTGATCAATAGAAAGCTCATGAAATGATGCCAATTGCGTCTCCCTGTTGGATTGCATTTCCTGAACCTCCCGAAGATCACCAAGCGTATGTGGTTGTCCTGAAGCATTATCGATGGCATTCATCAGGGACGCTGCTCCATAGAATCCTATCCTGCGAATTCCTCCACCCTGGGAAGCCTTGTTAAAACTCATCTCTATACCGGTAAGCCCGGAAAAGGTCACGGCCTTTTTCACCTCAAAAGCTGCCATCGCCTTAAATCCAAGCGAGGTTGCGGCATCTGGTTCATAGAGAATTCCCGACGGATTAGTTCCCATACGATCATACCCTGCCTTTTTCATATGATGGAATAGTCCGCCGCTGATACTGTAGATCTTAAAAGGCTGGTTCCCTGTAGCCTTCGGTGCTCCATAGGCATCAACATACCAGTATTTTAATCCATTGCTCTTGCCGAACATGGCCCTTGCACCCACTTGGATATCCAGCGACTCAGAATACAAACGCATTTGTCCGCTAAGTGCATCTCCGTATTGCTCATGGGTATCGGTAAAATACAAACTCCCTTCAAGTTCAAAGTCTTTACGACGGACGGAAACAGCGACAGAATCTACCAAAAAGCTATCGTGATTCCAGCGCATCAGATCACCCTGAGTTAAGGAGGCTGTGATACGTAAGCCTACATCTCCTTTGATCCCGGAATCATCGAGGTTAACAAAAGTATTGAAACCGAGAACGGCAGAATGCTCATCAGGCACCTGAAGGTAAACATCGTGCACGCCCAGTTCGAAACCGAAGAACGATGGACTTCTAACTGTATCGCGGAGTGCGAGATAATCGACTTCCAGGTAGGGAGGTGCTTTGGTATTAAGCCTGAGATTCTGAAACTGCAGTCCCTGGAGATCGAGCTTTTCCATACCCGTTTTTTTCACATCACTAGCCGAGATCGTATCAAGGGTGGCAGAAGTATTTCCGTCAAGATCCATCACCCCGGTAAGGTGAGCCTGAGGAAAGAATTTAGAGTTCGCTACCTCCATACGCACGAATGATCCCTTGAAAAGCTTTGCCCTTGCGCGAAAGACATCAAAATTGATGTCCTTATCAACACCTACATCCAAGAGATATTCATTATGGGGAGAAATAAAGGCTTCATAAGGCAACGCATTCTTAGCTTTCCCGCTACTTACCGGTAAAATGATGCTCCCTGAAAAACCGGCCCCTGTAAAAGTATTAGCTGCGATGGCCGCCCGGATCCTGTCAACAGAGAATCTCCATCCCCCGGCAGTACCTTTATCCAGAGTGATCACGTTCTCTGCAAAGAAATCTCCGGAAACGCCATGGTTGTCAATAATAAAATCATTTGCTCCAATAATAATGCGATCGTCGGTATCTGAAACCCGAAATTCCCTGGGCAACATAACCGCCACTTCAGAAGCATAAAATCCCCTCCAGAGTTCACGCTGACCGCGTATCAAATATCCATTCTCTGTATACGACGGGGGAAACCGTAACCTGGGGATGTTACGGGTATCACTTAGATCAAGGGTACAATCCTTAAACTGAAACCCCCAACCTTTAAGTCCGCGAAATTCAAAAAGTGGAAGGTTCAAATTAAAAATAAAGTCGCCGGCCGTATTTGCCTGGACCATAAACTGAGCCCCCACATAACTCTTATTGTTAACCGGATTACTACCATTTGACGGACTTAATTGATCAGGGTAAGCGTATTCTCCATTTTTTTTCAGAGGTACGGCGATTTGTTTTGAAAGCCGTATGTCTGCCGCCAGGGATAGCTCTTGAACGTTTCCTTCACAGTCGATCACCATATAACTTTCTTCCGCTGGAGCTCCATTTCGGCGTAATCCCCCCATAAATGTCAATAACCATTGCCCCCCTTCCTGGATCACGGGGATGTCTTTTACCAGGTGTAGCCTGGCCTGTTCATAGATACCTCCCTTATGAGATAGTTTGACATTTGCGGCAGCGAAGAAAAGATCGGCATTGAGTTCCGAAAGTTCCAGACGAGCAAACAGGTCTACTTCTGCATACTGCCCATGAAATCGGGCGTTCATGACGCCTACGGTGAGCGCTGAATTTTGAGAGAATTGTTTTCTAATACCCACCGGAAAGCTCATAACCTCCCTGCCCGATAGAATATCCAAAAACCGCCTGTGCTCGTGAATTTCGTTAAAGATCTCTTTGGCTACAGCAATGATCGAATCGGTCGCGCGATCAGTGTGCAGTACACGGTTAAGGTATTCAGTAGTAAACTCGGCCAGCGGTTGGGCTGCTGTACCTACGGGAGTACCGAAGTCAAACGCGCTAACTTCTTCGAATGAATAGAACTGTTGTGTCTTGTTGGGGATAACGGGTATAGGTGGCGATCCTTTGGTGCTTTGTACAAGGCTACTATCCCGTGGATCGTTGATCGCGTCAAGGTCATGTTCCATGATCATGGCGTAAAAAGCGCATGTGTTCCACAAGAAAAGTATGAATGAAAGTAAAGGTCTAACCATGGATCAAAGGATTAATATTAGGCTGCTATTAATCAATCCTTCCCGGTTTTTTGACTAAGGGAATCCACAATATAGAAAATAATCTATATTATATCCAAATTTAACAGCAAAAAATAGAATAGGTAGTTGGATACCTTCGAAGTATACCTTATGACATAAGCCCTTACAACAAAGAGACCGCACCTGTGAACAGACGAAAAACGAAATAAAATAGAGTTCTTATTCCTGATCGTACTCGTAGAACAGTTGCATTAACCGCTCTCTGATATCCATTGCATAAATTTCCTGGTGACTTCGGGACGGATACACCCGGTTAGAAAGAAATACGAAAACCCAATCGCCCTGAGGATCTGCCCAAACAAAAGTCCCGGTAAAGCCGGAATGCCCAAAACTCTCCATACTTGCGGCAGGAGCCGGATATGCCTCGGTTAACGACCTGCTTTTATTATCCAGTAAAGGCTTATCGAACCCGAGTCCGCGTCGATTACCATTTTCAGGGTATTGCACCTTTGTGAATTCCCTGACAGTCTCCCTGCTAAGGATCTGCTCGCCCCTGAACTTGCCTTCCTGAAGATACATGTGCATGAGACGTGCTAAGTCTTCTGCCGTACCAAACAACCCGGCATTTCCCGAAATACCTCCCATTAGTGCAGCATTCTCATCATGAACAACACCTTTAACCTGTATATTTCGAAAAATAGTATCCCTTTCTGTGGGCACGATCATATTTTCCGGATACCATCCTTCTGGATTAAACATTAAAGAATGAGCCTTTATAGGCTCGTAGATCTCTTTGCGGATATATGTATGGTACGGTATCCCTGTCAGGTCTTCAATGATCTTTGGGAATAATAAAAATGATAACCCGGAGTATCTATATATTTTCTCAGGCTTTACTACAGAATTATCGATGGTCTTATACATCTCCTTCCTGAATTTCCTGGAGACATACATATCATCGGTTATTTTGATGGGATGGCTTTTGCTATATCGGCTATGAATATATCGTCTTTTAAACTTCCCCTTTTTGTCTCTAAGTTCATTGACAAAGACAATATAGGGATGAAGTCCCGCCTGATGAGAGAGAATTTCTCTTAAGTTTAGTGCTGCCTTTTCCGGATGATCCTTCCAGGATGGCCAATAAGCACTAAACGGAGTGTCAAGATCCAATTTACCTTCATCTACCAATTTCATGATCGCCGGTAAGGCTGCAGCGATCTTAGTTACCGAAGCCAGGTCATACAAGTCATTTCTGTCTACCCTGGTAATACGATCATAGCTGTGGTATCCATAAGTTTCATGGAACACCAGCTGTCCCCTTTTTACTACCATGAACTGGGCTCCCGGGAAGGCCTTATTGCTGATCGCCTCTTCCATAATGGCATTTACCCGCTCATGAATCTCCTTAAGTGAAGGATCTTCATAGATAGTGACCGGAGTAATATTCATATCATTTTCCAGAGAATGTTGTCCCAGCGCTGTTGTTATACAGAAGAATAAGGTAATGTAGAGGGAAAATGAAGTATTCATGGGTCAATCATTGGACCTCTAAAGTAAGAAAAATAAGCGGTAGGAGATACTGTGATACAGTGATGCTGTGATGCTGTGATGCTGTGATGCTGTGATGCTGTGATGCGGTTACCAAGTTACGAAGACTCCAACTCACAAATCAATCATAATGGTATTAAGAAACGTTGATGCATCAAATACCCCTTCCGACAGCGCTGAAAGCGCTGCCACCTTCCCCTGGGAGGGGAAGGTGATCGTGAAATTGGTAATAAGACGTTGGAGTTTTTAGCGAACCACCCCGGCCTTTTCCTCTCGCTCGGCCCTCCCTGGCAGGGGAAGGAGAATATTGTTCTAGTGATAAGACGTTAAAGTATTTGGCAACCCCTTCTTTCTGGCCAAAGGCCAGCCACCTTCCCCTGGATCAGGGGAAGGTGAACGTAGGATTATTGACAAGACGTTGAAGATTGGACGAACCACCCGGGCCTCTGGCCGCCCCTCCTTGGGAAGGAGGGGATAACTTCCTTCTTCTATACACATATGATCCATCGAAGTACGATCCCCTCCCCCTGATCCAGGGGGAGGTGGTTTTGCACAGCAAA
>NZ_JADMKT010000068.1 GCF_016786255.1 Robertkochia sediminum | reverse complement strand
GTTGCCCACAATTATGAAAAAAATCGCATTAGTAATACTTATATCGTTCTCGACTTTTGGATATTCTCAGGACTTAGTCAATGAACTTAATGGCTTCAAATTAAATCAATTTCGAGAGGTCCCAACAACCGAATTAAATCAACCACTACAACAAAAAACATTCGACGATGGTTTTGAATTTGAGCTTTTTCTTGTTAAGCCCGATTCTACTGTATATATGATATTTGAATATGCTAACTGGGATAAGAATATTATATGGTCAATACAATTATATGGTGATGATCCTACTATAGATCCTGCATTCAAAAATTTAAAAATGGGAATGCCCAAAGAGGAACTGATTAAGAAATTGGGTGAGCCAACTAATGCCAAAAATATCGGAGAATATGGGGAAATGCTAGAATATGAAGGCACAAATTACTCCTTCGAAATTAACAACGAAAATAGACTTGCTAGTATAAAGATTAGTGAAGTGTACAATGATTATTTCCCTTCTCCAAAAGCAGAAAAAATTCCTTCATTTAATTCTGTACTCAATTCTTTACAAAGTTCAGATAATGAAATAATATCTCAAATCCTATCACCTGGATTAGAGGTTTATAAAAATGATGAAGTGATTTTCTTTAAACATTCATGGAGAAATGAAATTGAAAACGATCATTCAGGAATTTACTCATTGATAAAAGAATCGATAGTGGGACTTGATAAGGTTAACCTGAATGATGAAAATGAATATGAAGAGAATATGAGGTTAACGCTAAATCAGAACATTAAGCACGTTTTGAAATTTAAGAAACATCCGAAAATAAAAGAAATAGTCATGAAATGGGAGTTCGGTAAATTTCTTATTTGGGAAATTGATTTAATATAACTGTGGGCAACATTGGCTATAGCTCATGGCTAGTTTCGTACTCCAAAATATAATAAATTCATGAACTCAACCAGGCTCTCCATCGCTGTCGGAATCAGCATTAACACAGCCCGCCACGAGCCATAGCCTGACCGTTGTGTGCAAGCTGAAAAATGAAACGAATAGTCAAAATATTAATCCTAATTCTGCTGTTTGGACTTTATGGTTGTGAATTCAATAATGAACGACAAGAATATGCGGAAATGCTAATTGAAAAAATTGAGAAATTTAAGACGAAAAATAATCGACTGCCAAAAGATGTATCAGAGCTTGGATTAACTGAAAAAATGGATAGTCCCGCGTTTTATCAAATTCAGACTGACTCAACTTATATGGTTTGGTATGGACTAAGTGTTGGAGAATCGAAAGTTTATAGGTCTGCAACAAAAAAATGGACTAAAGAAGGATGAGAAATTTGATGATAATTTTCTGTATTTGCTTCTTAAGTGCTTGCGGAAACACCCAGCTCGATTTCGAGAAATCTAAATGGAAAGAGACTGTTGATGGATTTTATATGTTCAGAGAATCAATGGCAAATGACCTGATAGAAAATCATTTGGAAAAAGGAATGACCTATAAGGAATTAACCGACTTAATAGGAGAACCTGAAAATTTTTCCAACTTAAAAGAAAACACCATTGGGTACATTTTAATGGAAGATTACGGTTGGGATATTGACCCAGTTGAATCAAAGACTTTAATGATTGAATTAACAGCAGATTCTTTAGTTCAAGATTTTAATATAAATCATTGGAAAAAATAAAGCCAGCACACAACATGAGGCTATACGCAAGCGCTACATTCTGACAAGTTTCAACTATTTTCTCTATCTTCAAATCCTGAACAAAACCAATACTATGTGACTCGCTGCCCTGGCCCCGGCCAGAGGTAAAGGCCAACGCCACGGGCCAGGCCAGCCAACCACGCCAGCGCATAGCCCGACCGTTGTAACACATTATGAAAGAACTCCTTCTTGCATTAATACTATTAATTACACTATCAAATTGTAAGGAAAAAGAAAACTTTCAAAATGATAAGGAGCTTTGTAAACTTTTGGTTAAAATGCATGAAAGTGATCAAAGCATAAGAGGATTACCCGAAATAAAAAAAAGTCAATTTCCTGCAATATTGGATTCATTAAAGAAAGCCCATAAATTAACACAAAAAGAATATTTCAACCTACCAGAAAAAGAACGTAAAAATATTGCTCAACATGCCATGAAAATTTCAGCAATGGAAATTAAAAATTCGAATAAATTCAGAGACTCATTATGGGAGATCCAATCCGAAATAGATATAAAAAACACCAGAATACTCATAGAAATAATAAAAAAGAGAGGATGGGTCAATAAGGCCCAGTTAGGTTGCGTAGAATACATAGCCCCTGCATTAATTTTCATGCATTCACCAAAAGAAAACTGGAATGAAATTCAAACACTGATTAATAAAGAATATTCAGAAAATAGAATGGGAAAAGATGCATATAATTTGATCAATTCTCATATAAATGGGAAACGTCTAAATTGGAAACCATTTAATAAGATAGATTAAACTTATTTGAAGCCAATTGACATAACGTGTTACAACATCGGCTATATCTCATGGCTTGTGTTGTACTTCTAAAAAAGAATAAAAAATCATGAACTCAACCAGGCTATTCGGTTCCATCGGACGCATTAACCAACCCGACCGCCACGAGCCATAGGTACTGTGTTATAAATCAAGTATATTTACCAAAAAATATAGGAAGTATTAATCTCGGTTAATAACTATCCTGCGCAGCAAGTTCTTTTGAGCTTGCTGTTTTTGTTTTATG
>NZ_JADMKT010000067.1 GCF_016786255.1 Robertkochia sediminum | reverse complement strand
CTTCGCAGTGGCTACATCCGGGATACCATATGATGAAAATTACCGGTCGAAATTAGCTTGAAAAGGGGTTGGATTTTAACTCAGTTCTTTGTTGTATGTCGTTTTTATGAAACGGATAATATTTCCTCTTTTTCGATAACCCAATTTTTATCTTTTTTTAGGTGCAATATGCTTGAAAACCCACAATCTCCATTTCCTGCACATAAGAATGATATATATATTATGGCTTTATCAAAATTCTGGTTGTAGCTAATTGAAGAGATTTGAACCATTCCAATATATGGGCTTCTTATATTTTGGTCAGATTCCGCTACAAGTCTATACCTCTTGTAGTCTTTAATCTTCTCAATATTCCATCTATGCTTTAATTTAAAATCTTCAATGGTAAACTCCGAAATCTCTCTTAACGTTAAATAAGCATCAATACTTTCGATGTCGAAACTCCTAAGATTCGTGTGGTTCAATAACAATAAAGAGTGATATTCTTTAGTCTCGTCAATCCAACCTTGTCCATTTTCTAGATCTGATTCATTTCCGAAAGCATAATTCAAAACGGCAGAAAGTATTTCATAATCATCGGATTCATGATGCTTTTTTTTGCAACTCAATGTTATGGTAACAAATAAGGTAAATAACAGAAAAGATTTGATTTTAGGTCTCATGTTTTTAAATGACATACAACTTGTTTATATAAGTAGTTTGTGGTTTATATCCCCCTAAACCCAGAGGTGAAACACTATCACTTACGTTTTATCGAATATAGTTTATATGTGCTATTATTCAAAGGTTCTTCCCTCCTTTTCTTTAACAGTTTAGTATAAAAAGAGGCGGAATAGCGAGAGGGTAACACGCCAAGGCATGTTACGAATTACTACAGATTCCGCTTAACCCCTATAAAAATTAATGAAATCCCATGTTTCATCTTACTACAACTTTGGGTTGTCTGTAGTAACATTTTAGTACGGGCATTGCATAGGTTAGTTATGGAAGATTAGGGACAAGGAATTCGTGTTTAAAGCGGATATATTACTTCTCAGAAGAAACTCCACACTATGCTTTATTGTAGACTTTCGCTGATGTGATTTTTCTCAGCCCAAAGAAGGTCATTGCAAAGCCTACCAGGAATACTACCCAATAAATGAAACTGAATTTTAGGCTGAAGATCCAATCATAAAACCCTTCTCCATATATACTGAGTAATACCAAACTTAGATTAGCTAGAACATGAAGCAATATTGAATATAAAATACTATGTGTCTTATGATAAACTAAACAGGATACAATTCCAAAAATGAAAGTAGGCAAGAGATTTCTATAGCCTGGCAGATGTATCAAGGAGAAGCATACGCTCGAGACCAGAATGGATACATTCAAGGAATATTTATTATATAATCTCCCGAAGACCATCTTTCGAAAAAAGAGCTCTTCAAATACAGGTCCCAATAACACCAGTGAAATGATTCTATAAATGGACATGTCCCGAGAAGAATACTGAGTGAATTGAACTTCCATCCCATTAAAGCTGTCCACAATTTTACTAAAGTCAAAAAAAGGCCTGTCCAGAAACTCCAGGCCTATGGCCAATATTACAATATAGCTTAAGATTCTAAAATTTAACCCCCTTAAATGCTCTGTCCCCTTTGCCCGCCCAAAATCACTCCTGAAAAAGATCAAAAACATCAGTATATATGCCAAAACGAAAGGTAATTCACCACTGAATCTATAATAATGTTCCAGGTAATCGCCCTTCAAAAAATTCACTGTAATCGGATTCAAAAGAACTTCAAACCCTAAATAAATCGCAACTTCAATGGCGACAAGCAATGCAGTAAATAAAAAGGCTTTAGGTATAGTCATTTACAAATCAGGTTAAGTTTAGGCTTTATATTCATGTGATGGGAACAACACTACGATCTTTTATTCGCTAACTTCAAAAAAGGTCGAGTAATTGCTCTTACATAGACATTAGCGATGAATATAGAGGATTAATATAACGAAAATAGTCTAAGGACTTAAAAGCTAAAAATCCATTTTTACGAAAACTTCGGGATTACATCCCGTCACTAACTCTTAGAAATATAAGATTATGACAACTGGAGGCAAAAACCATCAAGACAGTTTAAATTTCAGAACTGAAAATGTTAAACTTTGTTAAAGGTTACGCATTCGGTGGCACTCCAAAAACAACCTCTGGGAAGGCCTGTAAACACAGGCAAAAAGCCCCTTAAAACTACTCCCACCTCGAGTACAGATGAATACAAAGCCAGGATGAAAGTCCTGGCTTTTTTGTTTCCCGGAACTCCTGAAAGCTTGCTTTCAAAGGAGTGAAGGGAAACGAAAAAGATAAGGCCCGAAGGGGCTTGGCTTTGTATTCTCAACATGACGTCTTGGGAATCCAGCGAGTGAAGGGAGCTAACTCCCGCCATAAAGTGATACGGTTATGCTTTGATACGGTTAAGAAGAGAGTTAACTCCCGCCTTCGGCAAACCACCCCGCTCCTGCGGAGCACCCCTCCTTAGGAAGGAGGGGATTATTACATTTTCAAAAAAGTCTTTGGTGCGCCAAGATCATTGACCGAAAGTTGGGAGAAGACGTAGGTCTGCTCAAGGAGAAATTGAAGTAACTGGACCAAAGCAGTACCGCTACCAAATAACACCCTTTAGTCTTATTAATATTTTTAACCTTTTACGTTTGGCTTGTTTAGGAACTGCAGAATAAAGTATCGTGATAAAACTAGCTCGTTTACCCGGCCTGGTATGAGGGCCTGTAAACGAGCTGGAGGAAGTTTCATTTATGGTTTATATGCGAAGTTGGCAATAGTTTTTTATTCTATTTTAAAATGCATTTTCATGCCCTCGTGAGTGGCTTTGAATCCGAGGGACTCATAAAAACTAATGGCATTGGGACGTTTTTTGTCGGTAGTCAACTGTAATACATGGGCGTTACGTTTCTTCGCTTTCTGGATAGCCCAATGAAAAATGGTCTTCCCAATACCAAGCCCTCGATGATCTTTATGCACGCGTACTCCTTCAATTTGTGCCCTTATTCCTCCTTGATAGGTTAAATAAGGGATAAACGTCAATTGAAAAACAGCGATGAGCCGTCCAGTTTCGTTTTCAACCACAATCAGTTCTTGGTTTTGGTCAGCATCGATTCGCTCAAAAGCATCATAATAGGTTTTGGGCAATGGGATGGTAAAGTTTTCTCGTTTACTACCCAGGGGATCATCCGCGATCATTTCTACAATGCTCAATATGTCGTTGGTTGTTGCTTTTCTTAATCTCACTTGAATCTATTTAACAAGTTGTTGTTTCTTAATTTTTATAGCTGATTTATTGATAAAACATTACTACCCTTTTTTCTATTGTATTCTCAAAAAAAGAACAAATACCACCCACATTGCAATGCTTGTGATTCCTGATAGTTTAGGATTATTTATCCATTTTGATCTTATTAACAGCAGAAAAATAAAAATGACAGTGGTAAACAATGAAACTATTTCGAAATTTACTAATTGCGTGACTGTTTTCATTTGTCCTCCCCACAAAAATTCAATAGGCACATAGTCAAACAATACTATGCCCATTAAATAGCCATATTAAAAAGAGTAAGAATTCATAGAATAAATAAGCTCGCAAGTGTAGCAACATTAAAATCTATTATTTTTCTCATATTTGGGGGCTCTGTGTTTTTAACTTTTGTTAGCTATTGTTATTTTTCCTTATTTTTAAAAATCTCGGCAGAACTTACCCAGTACACTTCACCTTTTGCAACGCCTTTCCATCCACTATTAGGAGGAGAACTATATCTTTTTGAGAAAAAAAGATACTTGTTGTCTGGTGACATATAAGGACAATAATAAGCCCAGTCCTCCTCTATATCTTCACCAAGTTCAAAAGAAGTAGGTTTTTGCCACTTGCCATTTTTTTTAAATGAGACTGCAAATCCTTTTTCATCAGTATAGGTGTTAGCAGTGATAAGGAAACTTTCATCCGGTGAAACATAAGTACTTCTTTCCCCCTTCTCAGAATTTACTTCAGGACCAATATTTATAGGAGTGTCAAATTTTCCATCACCTAAATATTGAGCCCGATAAATATCTCTTTTCCCTAAACTTCCCGGTCTATCTGATGTAAAATACAAACTACCGTCTGCAACTACTACAGGGTATGATTCTGCATATTCCTCAGTTGATATAGGGTATCCAACCTTAGTGGCTAATTGCCATTTACCATCTATTTTCTGACTTTTATATATGTCTGGTTTAGCGTTTTTTAAACGGTCTTCTGGACTTATACCAAGAAAATACATTGTATTTCCATCTTGGCTAACGGAAGGATCAATTGCAACGGACTCTTTCCCTTGTTCAGAAAACATTTGTATGGGTTTTGGTAAACTCCATTTACCATCAAAGAATTCAGAATGATGTATGATAAATTTTTTATCGATGATTCTTGTAAAAAATAGTTCAGTGAAAGATGTGTTAAACACCGTATTGATTTCAATGCTATCGGTATTAACTATAGTCGGCGCAAATAATTTTGGCGTATTTGCTGGTGGTACTTGATTAAAATAAACCAGATTAGAACTCGTTTGTTGACAGCTAAGTAACATTAAACTTATTCCTATTACCGATAGAAGACTATATTTTTTATTCATTGATTGTTATTGTTTAGCTCGGAGTTCTTCAATAATCTGTGAGTTTACCCAATATTGATTTATAACCTGATATGTACTACCATCTACTTTCTCTTTCTGTTTTGTCCTTGAAAAAAAAAGATATTTTCCATCAGGTGAGACACTCGCTCCACTTTCCTGCTCAGGGGTATTTATTTGATCCCCCATGTTAATTGCAGGACACCATGAACCATCCTTCTGTTTAAAACTAATGTAGATATCTGCTTTTCCGTACCCATCGTCTCTGACTACATCCCAAATTAAATACGACTCATCTGGTGCTATGTATGGATGAGCAATGTATTTTCCTGTATTAATCTTCGTGCTCAATTTCATTGGTTTTTCATTTTTATTACCAAAAAAATAAATAGCGCCATTTATACCATTATCTTCTTTTCTATAAATAGTAAAGTAATAGTTTCCTTCAGCGGAAACCGACATGCCATGTGCCATATCATTTAAGAATTCACCCTGACTTTTGGGCTCAGACCAACCCTTTACTGTTCTTTCTCTATACGTTTTACCAACATACATTCTTTTGCCATCAATTGAGAATTGTGGCCATTTTATATAAGTTTCAGATTCTTCACCCCAACGATTATTTTCATATCGAATAACAAAAAATGTACGTTTTTCATATTCCCCATTTTTCCTGGTGAAATAAAACTCTTTCATATCAGGTGAAAATGTACCACCCTCGAACCTTCCATCTGGTGATACTATTTTTGGATCAAAACATTTAGGAATTAGCATAGGTGGTTTTTCTTCAAAATAGATAGATTCTGCAGTAGGTGAATTATTGAGGTATGATTTCTCATTATTAATTTCACCAATTTCTGAAATCAAGTCCATGTTTTCCAATAAACTTTCTTTTAGGGTTTTAAACTTTACCCAATAAATATTCCCCATGTCGTTGCCTCCTCTATGGAAAAATAAATAGTTTCCATCAGGCGAGACACTTGCTGCCATTTCAGTTTGATCGGTGTTTATTTTAGGCCCCAGATTGAACGGTTTGGTCCATTTTCCATTTAGATTAAAGCTGATGTATAAATCACTTTCGCCATAACCTGAATCACTTTTGAAATCATATATCATGTAGCTTTCATCTGGTGCAATGAATGAATGAGCTATCCATTTGCCGGTAGCGTTGATTTCTGTTCCCATTCGATCTATACTAACGTAATGACCATCTTTTTTAATCGAGTTGTAAATCACCCAATCTTCGGGTTTGTCTCCTTTTTCTCCAGTCGTGAAATATAAGTTGCCATTTTCTGACGAGGTCAAATACATAATGATGGATTTATCCATGAATGGACTTTTTAATGGGACCGGATTACTCCACCCATTCTGGGTTTTCGTGCTATACCATTGGTGAAGTCCATTTGATTTTAAAGAGTCGGGTAGCGGTCGTGTACTTCCAAAATATAGCTTATCTCCTTCAGGACTAATGTGAGGCTCAAAATCCCATCCTTCAGTTGCTGTAAAAAAAGCTGGTTTTGGGTCCGTCCACTTTCCATCAACCAATTTCATGGTATAAATTTCATTGTCTTCTTCTGGTTTCCTACGTGTAAAATAGAGTTCGTCCATTTCTGGAGTAAAGGTTATTGCAAACTCATAGTTATTTGTAGAGACAATTCCTTTTGCAAAAAGTTGGGGGACATCAGTTGGAATGTTTGCATCTAATAGCGTGAGGTTAGATGGTGTTTCTTTACTACAAGAAAGGAAGATCAAGATTAAGAATGTAACGTATGATGCTTTCATGAGTTCAGTTTTGTAAAAAACACATTTTTAGCTCTACTGCTAGATACTTCAAATCCTATAAGCTCATTAGATGAGTTTCTTACAAAGACTACTTTTAGAAAAGAGCCTTTATTGCCTAAGAAGTAGTTGTTTTTAATAGCTTTTAATTTGAAGTCACCAAGTCTGGTGTGTTTTGCTACTAACTGATTTTCTTTAATATAGAACGAGTAATAGGCATTCAATTCTGTGCTGTAGTACCTTCCGGTAAACTCCTCAAGTGTGGATACATTATAATTTGCTGGACTATATTTTTCTGAAATAATCTGATAGCCATCATCTAAAGTTACAATCATTTGATTGGAGTTGAACGAGACGGATACATATTCATCTAGCGCCATTTCAAACTCATTTTCTCCAACAGGAATCAACGCTGTTTTATTTGTACTACTTCTTATATATTTTAAGGTGTCGTTTTCAACTTTAATGTGTCGTGAATTTTTATCCTTTTCATCCCAATAATACCCTTCAAATTGCTTTAAATATGTAGTTGTTTTCTCAATAGGTTCTTTGTGGGTAAATAGCTTTGTTATTGATGAATTTGATGATTTATTTTTAAGATAAGGTTTTAGACAAATATCCATGATATCATACACCATCCTAGCACCATTGATTTCTCCATTTGTATTGGTGAAAATCACGCTTAAGTTTAGTTCGGGAAAGGTGGCCAAATAGGCCTGATAACTCGCATCTTGGCCACTGTGCTCTATACGCTTGAACCCTTTATAAGTATTTATGAATAAACCATTGGCATAGCCATAGGTTTCTCCATTATTCAAATGCTGTAAGGTTTGCATTTTAGTAAAGATAACTTCGCTGCCTACCGTTTTTGTGTCATAGTTAATGGCCCATTTACTCAAGTCTGTGATAGTCGTGTTAAGGTTGGTGGCACCAACACTGAAGTTATTAAACAGGTCTTCTACGTAAGTTGAATCGACCTTTAAATAGGAAAGACTTTTGTTTTTAACCACCTGTCCTTTTTGATCTAAAAATTTTGAATCATACATATGTAGGGGCTCAAAGATGCGCTTATGCGTAAATTCTGCAAAGGACATCTTCGATATTCTAGCTACGATTTCGGCCAACAATGCATAGTTGGCATTACTGTACATGTGCTTGTCGTTTGGTTTGAAGTTCAAGGTCTCTTGATTAAAAATAAGCTCCAATACTTGTTCATTTGTAATCACATCATCGAGCGTCCAGCCTGAGAGGCGTAATAGGTTATACTTATCCTTTAGTCCACTTGTATGATTTAACAGGTGGCTAATGGTTATTTTATGCTTAAACTCATGCATCTCGGGTAGATAGATTCTAATATCATCCTCCAAAGACAGTTTCCCTTCATCTTCAAGTAAGAGTATGGCAAATGCAGTAAACTGTTTGGACACTGAGGCCACATGAAAAGAAGTCCCTTTGTGAATTTGTATCTCATAATCAAGATTGGCCAATCCAAAGTACTTTTCATACATCAATTGATTGTTCTGTACAAGACCAATTGCCACTCCTGGTTCACTCTCATTGTAATTGCTTAAAAGGCTATCGATTTTGGTTGCTATGTGATCAATGTTGATTTGCTCTGTATTGTTTTGAGCCGACATAATAATAGCATATGAAACAAGTAGCGGCGTTATCATGAACTTTAAATTTGTTCTCATTGTTATTTATTTGGGAACTATAGTTATTGTTTGGTAAACAGATAAATATCCGCTACACCGCTTTGTTCCAAACCTAGTTGGCTTTTTTCAGGGTAGAAAATGAAGTTTGCCCCAATCTCCTCATTTGTGAACTTATGATTTCCCTTGTACACCAAAGGTTCCTTAGGAAGTTCGTTTAATTGTGTAAACAAAGTGTTATTTTCTTGTGTTATGGTGAATTTTCCGCCTCCTTCTTGGGCGGTATAAACACCGACATACTTTTCTAGTTCACTTGACGTAATTTCAACATGGTCGAAATTGGGAAGCTCGAAAGGCTCTTTAAAGTAACATTTTAATACGTCTGTTAGCAGATTGTTTATGTTATAATCAATTGCGTTAGCTGAAATAGCTACTGCTAGTTTTTCTTGAGGTATGTAAATGGATATCGAGTGGAAAGCATCAATATGGCCGCCATGTCCAAACCCTTTTTTTTCCTTAAAGTTAAATGGCATGATACCCATACCATGGTTGTCTTTAATCATAGTCATTTCATCGAGCGTTTCTTTTGAAATAATCTTCTCATTAAAAAGCGCTTCGATAAACGCGTTCAGGTCGCTAGGATTCGAAATAATCGAACCACTTCCTAAAGCAATGGATAGGTTGGTTTCTGGGAATTCAGTCCATTTTTCTGAGCGGCTGTAGGAGTACGATTCGTTGTTGTCTATCGTTATTAGCCCACCCGAATAGGTGTTTGTTAAACCTAATGGCTTAATTATTTTTTCAAGTAAAAGATCTTCATAGGGCAAATCATATACCGTTTCTAGAATTTGAGATAATAAGAAATAATTTGAATTGCTATATTCATTATGGCTATTGGGCTCAAAGTTACTTTCATAATTGGAAATAATTTTTAGCATGTCTTTTCTGGATTTGTGCTCTGTGCGATAGTCAAAAAAAGTACCATCCTTAGTGAAGCTAGGAATACCACTTCTGTGGTTCAATAAATTGCCAACTGTTATTTTGTTCGCATTTTCAATTGATGGAAAAAAATCATCTATGGTTTGATTGATGCTCAACTTATGATCTTCTATGGCTTTAAAAACCATCGTCGCTGTGAACATTTTGGTGATTGAGGCAATTCTATATTTGGTAGAAGTAGTTGTCTCCTTCTGATTTTCAACATCAGCAAAACCCATTGTATTTGAATAGACGGTATTACCTTCATGTGAAATGGACACCGTACCCATGAACTTGTTATTTTTATGAAGAACATCAAACAAATCATTGAGTTTATCTGTATACGGTTTTTCATTAAATGCTACTTCTGAATCTTTTGAATCGCTTTTATTTCCGCAAGAGCATAGTAGCGCGATAAATACTACTATTAGTAAATTTTGGTTTTTCATTTTTGATTGATTTTGATTGATGAATTAAACACACAAAACAAACACAAAGAACTTTGTTATGCAAGGTACTATGTTAATTAATTCAAATATTTTATTTTTCTAATTAAGACTAACGATCTCCTATATGAAAGTTAGCCCTGAAAATAAGCTGTTACTTCTCAGATGAAACACAAGCAATATTTTTAAATTTTACTTTATATCTTATTCTTGGAAATCGTCAGATTTAAAAATTTGGCGATTTTCCAAAGATGACCAAACCATAGTTGTAGGAAAGGCTTGTGCTATTTTTTTTGCACATTGCTGTAATTAATTTTTTTCAATCTTTCAATTTCTTTTTGATAACCTTCCTCGTTTCCTAATTTCAATTTTTTTGAAACCGTTATAGCCGACTTATAAGTCTCAATTGCCTTATCTAATTGGTTTGTTTTCTCATACAACACAGCTAAATTGTTTAAAAACATAATATACCTTGGATATGCGTCTGAAGCTCTTTTATATACTGTAATTGCTCCCAGGTTGTTTTCTTTATCTAGCAATTCCATAATTATGTAAACGTAATCACTGGCTGGTCTTCGGGCCTTTTGCCCATACTTATCTCTTAATTCCTGCTCACCTTGCAAAAAAGATTCGTCACTGTAATTTGTTTGCAAATCCTCAGAAGCCTTTAAATCTGAAAACACAAATTTCAAACCATAATAATTTAGTAATAAACGAGAATCATCATGTTCTTCACCACTAACAGTTTCTTCATGTTTCCAACGGAAATTTTTAGGGGCATTCTGCTTAATAATATCTACATAACGAGCTAGTTCTTGTCGCATGCCCCAGCCTTCAGCTCCACCAGTTCCAAAATAAACGGATACATCTAGGGAATCATTGGAATTGAAAAAATCTTTAGCTTGCTCGGTCATTTCTTCTTTATTCCACCATAAAGCGGGTGCCTGAACGATGAATGCATTAAATAATTCTGGTTTGTTCATCAATGCGTATGTACAGAACAATCCACCAAAAGAATGCCCTTCCAATAGTCGATAGGGATGAGTTCGAAAATTTGATTCTACGTATGGAATTAATTCGTTTTCTAAAAACTTGAGAAAATTGGGAGCGCCTCCACTTTGAGGTATATCTGTACCTGCTCCTCCATAAACATCTTGGCCTGCTTGTGATGGCGTTAAATCTCTTGCCCTATCTAGACTTTCTATAGCCACAATAATCATTGGGGGAATAATTCCTGATTCTGTTAAAAGTTCAACTGTACCAACTTGATGTTTTATGTTACCCAACCCATCTAAAAGATAAAGAACAGGGTAATTGGCATCACCCTCTTTGTATCCCTTTGGTAATGAAATAATAATTGGACGGTCTTCTTGTAAAATTTCAGATTTTAAGATGTACTGTGTTCCTAAACCTAAAAGCTGATTGTCTTCGGTTAGATCTATTTTGTCTGCTAATTGTGCATTAGCAATAAGTTGAAAGAAGATTACAGAAAGTACCGCAAGCGAAATTTTGATTGATTTAAAGTTCATTTACTAAATGTTTTATAATGAAGACGATTCTCTAATCATAATAATGTTACCGACTTAATTAACTACAACTATTGTTATTCCTTAATAATCCAATTTAATGCTGTGGTTATTTTTTTGATGTTCTAGCCTAAAAAAAATTAGTATTAGAAGTATAAAACTGATTCCAAACCCAAGAACACCGATATTGATACCCAGAATAGCTTTCTCACTCCCATCTAAATATTTCATAGAACCTCCATATACATCTTGTATACAATAAGCGATTAAGAACCCACCAGTAACAAGCATACTCAACAGTATACTAGTTTTCAACTCATTTTTCACCCAAACCAACCATAGGCAAAGTATACCTATGGAGGAGTTAGTGATAAGTTGCCATACTTCATGAATTTTGGCATGTGGCGTCCAATCTGGATTATATACATGGGTGTCGTTAATCTCTAAAAATGGCACGGCTACAGAATAAAGAAGAATGACAAGAGATATTGTAACTTTCTTTGTCTTCACTTTAATTATTTTAATTCCAAATACCAGTGGCAGTAGTTACCTTTGCATAGGTTTCAAAATCTTTGGCAGGTCTGCCCAAGACTTTGGCCACATCTTCAGAAACCTCTTGGTTTTCTGGATTACCTAAAACTTCCTTAAACAAATACCCGAATAACCAAACATAAGAATCGGGTAAACCGGCTTGTCTCATTCCTTCTTTGAATTCGTCAATTGAAATCGGCACAAATTGTATGGTTTTATCAGAAGCTTCAGCCATAATGTTTACCACCTCTTTAAACGTCCTTTTTTGAGGGCCAGTAACGGTTATCGTTTGTCCGTTGTATGAATCATCCATTAAGACTTTGGAAACCACATCTGCAATATCATCTGCATCCACAAAAGGAATTTCTGCATTCGGCAACGGCAAAGCGACTAGGCCATTTTGTACAAATTCTAAAAAGGCACCTTCACTAAAATTTTGATTGAACCACGAAGCTCTAACCAAGGTGTAGTTTAACCCTGAATGGGCAACGATATTCTCACAAGCTTCAGCTTCGGTTTCTCCTTTACCCGATAGTAAGACTACTTTTTCTAAACCAGCTTTCAAGGCTTTTTCGGTCAATGCTGTTATGGCATCCCTTGCTCCAGGCACAGCTAAATCCGGATAATACACGATGTAAGCTCTATCCATATCTTTTAATGCCGCAGCATACGTTTCAGGGTTATCCCAATCAAAAGCTGGATTAGTTTTTCTTCCCACGACACGTACGTTGTGTCCGGTTTGCGTTAAATTTTGGGCTACTCGGCGACCGGTTTTACCGGTACCTCCGATAACTAAAATATTCTGTTTCATGTTTTTTATGTTTTATATAGTTTGATTTTGTTTGTTTATACCCAATTTGATATACCAATACAGTACTGTTATGCTTATAAATTCGAACCCTATAAGCCAAAACCCTAAATCGGTAAAAAATTGATAATAAGAACCGCCATTTGGAATAATGAAAACGGGAACCGTGATTAAGGCATCTAAAGCGGTTGCGGTTAAAAAGAAGGTTTGGCCTACCCAATAGCCATGTGCGTTCGCACCTTTTTTGTAATACTGTTTTGCGCCAAACCAGACCAAAGGCATTACTGCAATAAAAAGCAGCATATTGGCTTGTTGTTGTGTGTCCTCTAAAAACGATATATAAAAGGACAGATTATAAACACTGACACCTAGAATCCAGATGATAATACCAACACCTATTGCTCTTAAATGTTTCATGATTGTTCGTTTTTTGATGTTGATTAATAAAATTAAAAGTGTTTTTATTTATGGAATAGCAGACCTGTAACCAGTAATGCAAATGAGATAAATGAGCATACGGTACGTATCATGTGCCAGCGGTTCCAGGGCTGTTCAAAGGTTTTTCGTAATTCCACGAGCTCTACATTAGTGGCAGTTTCTAATATCGTTTTGTCCAGTATTTCATTAAGAGGGACGTTTTTAAATATTGTGATCAGACCGACGCCTATAAAAAACAGAACCGCTGCAACCAAATAAGAGGTAAATGTAAACTGGTTTGTGTTTTTGAATAAAAAAGCATTTATAAAAAGCAGTAAAAATGGACTCATAAATACGATTATGAAAGTTGGATTAAGGATGGATCTGTTCATCGCTTGAAATGCTTTTAAGAACCCTAGGTCATCTAACCGGCCTAACCCAGGTGTCACAGCATTGGACCAGGCAAAGCACAATCCTGCGGTTAGCCCTGTAAATAAGATACTTAGCGTCAATACAGTTATTTTAAAATTTAGTTCCATTTTATTTATTTTATTGTGTTTGATATCCATGTCAAAACGTCCTGATACTCTTCAGACGTAAGTTTTATTTTTCAGCCTTTAGGCATACGTTTTTTTACAAATACCTGTTTATAAATATCAGGCGCGAAGTAATCCATGTTTTCTTTCGTGAAAACACGTCTTTTGTTTCGCTTGCGATGGCAAACGTTGCATTTGTAGTCTAGAATTTGAAAAGCTTTTTCGCTAGGGTTTGTAATTATATAATTTGATGTGTGTAATTCAGCTTGTTCCTTATTGGGTTCAACAGATGTATAAGTATTTAGTGAATCAGCTGAAAGCGCTATAATAATTCCTGTTAGAAGTTTTACTGTAATTACCATCATTAATTTGTTTAATTAATTTGATGGTACAAAGATGCGCTGTGTTCAAAAGATTATTTTGACACCTAAAGACAAGCTTTTGACATTTTACGCCAAAACGTGAATTCTAAATATTTTTTCTGTATTCAGAAGGGGAAAGGCTAGTCCATTTTTTAAAGGCACGATTAAAAGCGCTTTGCTCAGAAAAACCTGTTAAGAAAGCTATTTCACCTATACTCTCCGTGTTTTTTTGAAGCATCTCTTTAGCTATTTTTTCTTGGGTTTTTTTGACCAAATCACGATAGGTAACACCAGACTCAGCAAGCCTTCGGGCAAGTGTTCGGTTGCTCATTGCCATAAGATCGCTTATAAAATGTATGCTTGGAATACCAGTTGGGAGGGCATCTTTTATAAGCGTTTCAACATCACGAACAAACTTATTGCCAGGAATTTTTATACCCTTTGTTTTCTCTTCAACTTGTTGAAGTAAATACCTGTTGATACTGGCATCTGCCTTAGCAGTTCTTAAATTTAGATCGACTGTTTTATAACTTATGGAGTATTGTGGTTGGTCAAATAACATAGGGCAATTAAATGCCACTATATGACTAGTAAGATCTTCGGGTTTTTCATGTTTGAAACTTACTTGAATAGGAGAAATATCTTTTTCAGACATGGCTTTGAGTACTACTACTGTTGCAGAAAGACTAGCCTCTGTTGATAGTTCCATCCCTTTTCGATGTGCTTCACGATTGAGTACAATATGAGAAATACTTCCTTCCTTTTTAATTTGCCAATCAAATGTGTTGGATAAGAGTTTAAAATAGCGTTCACTACGTTCAAAAATCTCTCCAACTTTTGAGCATGTGCGCCAAGAAAGACCTAAAACGCCATAATCTTCAATAATCATTTTTTGACCAACCCTCACTGGAAAACCACGTCCGAGTTTATTGACAAGAAATTCGTGCAAGGATAAGAACTCTTCTGCAGGTATCACAGACACATTGTCTAGAGCATTAATAGGTGTTGGTAAATGCATGAAATCTTCTCTAGGCACACCTTCTTCGATAGCACAATTAAGCAATTTGACATATAGATTTATAGAGAAGTATTTCATGTGTTTAAAAATACTAAGTTGTTGATTGTGATTTTTTTTAAATTATTACCAACTTGTTTTTATATAAGTAGTTTCGTGGTTTATATCCCCCTAATTACAGAGGTAAAACACTATCACTTACGTTATATCGAATATAGTTTATACCCGCTATTATTCAAAAGTTCTTCCCACCTTTTCATTAACAGGTCAATAAAAAAAAAGGCGGAAAAACGAAAGGGTAACACACTAAGGCATATAACGTATTACTAAAGATTCCGCTCAACCCTAAAAATTGGAACCAGACCCCTCAAAAATGAGACATTCTATTCCAAAAAAGCCCTCCCACTACCCATCACGTTAAATGTCTCACTATCTTTGCCCTGCATTTCGGAGGACTTCGTTTATTCTTCCCATTAAAAAGCATATACATGTCATCGTTTCAAGAATTCAACCTGTCCCCACGCCTACAACAACCCCTGAGCGAACTTGGGATCACCCAACCCACACCTATTCAGGAAAAATCATTTTCGGTTATCAAGTCCGGGTCTGACATGCTCGGAATAGCACAAACAGGTACCGGAAAGACCCTGGCGTACCTGTTACCGGTTTTAGATCAACTGAAATTCTCCAAAGACCCGCATCCCAGGGTACTCATCGTAGTTCCCACCAGAGAGTTGGTGGTTCAGGTGGCCGATACTGCTGAGACCCTTTGCCGGGATCTGAATCTCAGTGTTCTTGGGGTATATGGAGGTACGAATATCAACCGCCAAAAAGATATGCTAAGCTTCGGCTGTGATATCCTGGTGGCTACCCCGGGAAGGCTATACGACCTGGTCATTTCCAGGGCTGTACAACTGCGCAACATCAATAAGTTCATACTGGATGAAGTAGATATTATGCTGGACCTGGGATTCCGTTTTCAGCTGACCAATATTTTTGATCTGCTTCCCGAGCGCAGACAAAACATTATGTTCTCTGCTACGATGACCGAAGACATTGAAGCCTTTATATTGAATTTCTTCACCAACGTGACCAAGGTTTCCGTCGGCCTAAGTGGCACCCCCCTGGAAAACATTACCCAAACGGCCTATGCCGTACCCAACTTTTACACCAAGGTAAATCTGCTGCGTGACCTCCTGGCAGATGAGGAAGTGTTCAGAAAGGTCCTGGTGTTTGTTTCCAATAAAAAAAGTGCCGACCTGCTAGCTTCAACCCTGCAAGATACTTTTGGAGAATCGCTAGGCGTTATTCATTCGAACAAAACCCAGAATTACCGCCTTCGGTCCCTGGAGCAATTTGAAAAAGGTGAACAGCGTATTTTGGTAACCACTGATGTGAGTTCCCGCGGACTCGATCTCGAGAAGATCTCTCATGTGATCAATTTTGACACCCCGTTTTATCCGGAAAACTACATTCATCGTATAGGACGTACCGGGAGGGCCAAGGAAAAGGGAACCTCTATTTTACTGTTCACAGAAAAGGAACAACCGTTGAAAGAAGCGATCGAAGAGCTTATGGATCTCAAGATCCCGGAAATTACGCTTCCGGAAGACATAGAGATCGCCACCCAGCTGAGCCCCGATGAACGGCCACAAAAAAAGGAAGCTTACAATCCGTTGACCTATTCCGACAGCGATGCCCCCGGACCGGCATTCCATGAAAAAAAGGAAAAGAACAAGAAGACCAACCAAGGTGGCTCCTATCGAAGGACGATCAAACAGAAATATAAGAAGCCTAAAACCCGGGGTGATAAAAGATCTAATAATCGTAAGAAGAAGAAATAGTCCTTATTAGGTTCCGGCACTTCAGTATGTATTAGGGAGATTGCCACGTCGACCTAAAGGTCGCCTCGCAAAGACGACGGAATATAAAAAAGGGCAACCCGAAAGGTTGCCTTTTGCATTATTACGATGTGATCTTATCTGTGACCGGATCAGAGCTTATAACTCGTAACTTGATTAGTGTTCGTTTTGTAAAACACCACTCCGGTAATGCCATCCATGGCATAGGACGGTTCTCTGTCTTTTCCAAGATCAATTCTCGATTCGATCTCACCGGTATTTTTGCTCACTTTCATCAGGTAGTTGGTTTTATCCACCTGACTTAAGATAACCACATAATCATCTGCCTCCTGAGTGGCTTTAAATCGCGCATTGGCCATTTGCAGTGATCTTTTAGCCATATCGGCAGCCTGGTCTCCCAGGTCCTGGTATGCCGCACCTACATCTGCAAGGAGGGCTCCCGCAGCCTGATTTTCATTGCTCACATCGGTTGCAGCACTTCTGTATACCGCAGATCCGGCATAAGATGCAGCGCTTACATAAGCGGCTCTAATGGCCTGGGCATAACGAAGGGCCTTTATGATACCAGGTTCGCGAGGTGCTTCCAGGTAGGTTTGAAAGGTTGTTTTACCCGAGTAATCTACCAATGCTAAATTCTGAGAAGAGGAAACCAATACTCCGTTGTCTCTCATGCTTATCGCAGCAGGCGATTCCTTTCCTTCAAATTCGATCGCATCACTTAACACACTTACAGATCCGGTATTTTTATCCAACATTTTTATTGTGGCACTACCATGGTCATAGGCGTAAAGCACGGCTTCATTTTGATCGACAAGGGAAGGACTGGTTCTTATTTGTTTGTCAAGAATGGTTTCCCCGGACTGGATATCTAAAATATTCACTTCATTCGTCGTCACATAAAGCAAACCGGCAAGTGTTATTTCACCAAATACCACTTCCCCGTTGATCTTTACAGGATCTTCTAACGCTAAACTTCCGGAGTCCAGACCAAGGAATGAGATGTAATTCTTGTTATTCGGCTTTTGAGAGATCAGTATGAGTCCGTTGTCGGTCTCCAAATAGTCGTATACACCACCTTTGATCTTAATACCTCTCCCTTTTTTACCCCACAGGCCTTCCTGAGTATTGTAATCGAATAAATTGATCTTTGTTTTTGAGCCATCATCAGGTAAAATCACCAATCCTTGCTCGTGGAAATACAATTGCCCCATTCTTCCATTTACATCCAGGTCTTTTTTCCACAGTCTGCTCCCGTCCTTTAAGCTAAAAGCGGTATACGTGGTATGGTACATAGGGTCTCCATTGGAAACGCTTGATGAAAAGCCACTGGTCTTTGCTCTACCCTCCTGTTCTGAGGCAATGTAAAACACAGGCTCAAAAGGGTTTTGATAGAACCGAATATTGAAATCCATATTCTGAGCTACATTCGCAGCAGCCTTTTTCATTAATCCGCCAAGTGCTCCCAGTTTATCTAATTCTTCGTTAGCGCTCGAGGTATCGTTCTTCCAGATCAATGCACCGGAGGCCGTATTTATCTTATAGTTATTGTACAGGGTAACGATGAGCACTTCTGAATCTGACAGATCCCTGGCGGTAATAAACCGGCCGAAATCATCTTCCAGTTTCCACAGAATTTCACCGTCGCTTAAAGAAGACATGATCAAAATATCGTTGTTATCGTAGGTACGACCGGAAACCAAAATAGCGTCAGCATTGTACATGAACATTTGGTCATTGATCTCCTTGATACCAGCCTTTTTTGAATCAAATTTAGATTCGCCGGTAAAGGGGTCGATCATATGTACAGTAGTACCCTGATTCACGGAAATAAGCGGTGAATTACCTACTTGCGATACATCGCCTTCTTGTAAATTTTTAAATTCAGGATTACTCCATATGATATTTCCGGTTTCCTGCTCTATATACCATAAAGCATTATCGGTTCCAACCAGGTAATGGCCAAAAGCAGAAACTTTTTGAAATTGCACAGCCTCCGGAAATTCCTTGTTCCATGTCTCAGGTGCATTTTGCGCATGAGCAACTACAGCAACGATCAAAAGCGCAATAGTGAGTTTAATTTTTTTCATTTGAGTAAGATTAAGTTAAGATCGGTTCTTGTTTGATATATGCCTTCAGACAAGTTCTATGCCATTATGTATAATTATGAAGATTTTTATTACAAGAACTGAAATTCACTACAAGTATAATCCCTGTAACAACAAGCTCCATTTTTTTGTTGCGAAAGCTACCCCTCATGTTATCTAAACAGTATTGCATAACTGATATCCTCTGAGGTCAGTTCGAGCCTGCCTGAGGTAGGCAGGTGCCACGCCAAAAGTGTAGTGTATCGAGAACTATTCGGGCTTTTAAGCTCTCCATACGATCCCGCTTTGCGAGATCACCATACCTTCAGTTCGCAAGTATACTTTCGGTAGGCACGATCGAGGTGACACTCGTCATCATCCTCCACAAGATATCCAATTTTAGCGACCCCTCGCAAAGACGTGTAATAGCCTATTGACCCAGGCTCAAAAAGTGGGGTATACATGTGTTGTTTAAAATTCATCCGGGGGACTAGCACCAATATCACCCCCCGTATTTACTGGGCTTACCTGAATTTCAGGGTACATTTGTTCCAAATCAAAAACTGAATATCATGTATCAAAAATCAATCGTATTTACTCTGGCTTTGCTTTTTATAGCAAACGTATTTGCCCAGGAAAAGAGAACTATTAAGGTCATTGTACCAGACGCATCAGACGAGGTTTATATTACCGGGAACCAGGATGTCCTCGGGAGCTGGGATCCGGGTACTGTGAAAATGAAAAAGGTATCCGATTTCGAAAGAGAGGTTGTTGTAGACATTACGTATCCTGCCGAATTCAAATTCACCAAAGGCCAATGGGAAAATGAAGGGATCGTTAATACTCTTGAAGACAATCCGAACCAAAAGCTGGAAAACAGCGATTCCAGAAACATTTTTATGATCAAGGGTTGGGCCAATGATCCCAATGCGAAGGCATTAGGTCTGGACTATGACATTAAAAACTTCAAATCGGAATACCTGGGGGCCGAGCGCACGATCAAAATTGTGCTGCCAAAGAATTATGACCCCGCTAAAAAGTATCCTGTTTTCTATACCACAGACGCCGGATGGAATATCTTTTCTGTAGTAAAAAATTATATGGCCAACCTTCCCCTTGAAGAATATAAATTGATGCCGGAATCTATTTTGGTTGGCATTGTTCACGGAAGCACCAATGGCCGGTCAAACAGAAATGACGACCTGGACGTGTATTACGGAGAAAGCGGTAAAAAATTCAAGGACTTCGTGTTTAAAGAACTTGTTCCCTATATCAATACCACTTACAGTACATCTGACTTTAATGTGATGATCGGACACTCTAATGGTGCTGAATACAATCACTTCCTGTTACTTGAGGAAGAAAACCCGTTCAGAGGATTCATATCATTCTCTACGAATTTCTTCGCTACCGATGTGAGACAAGAAATAGGTGAGCTCATGAATAACTATACCGGTAAGAACCTGTACTACTTTGTTGCCAATGCCACCTCCGATTCCCCGGACCGCATTGAAGCAGGTAATGACTATGAAAAACTTTACGGGGGGAATACGAATCCGAACTTCCACTTCAAAAAGAACACCTACGAGGCCAATCATAATTCGGTAGTCCCCCTCGCGTTAGTTGATGGTATTCGCTTTGTTTTCAAAGATTACAGAAATCTTAAAAACTATACCAACCTGGCCGCATACAGAGACCATTATTTAAAAGATATGGAAGCGCATTACGGGTTAAAAGAAGCCTATGCTATTACCGACATGGAGCCCGTATTGACGGATATCCTGGAGGGGAAGAAAAAGGATGAGCTGGAAGTGCTATTAGCATTCATTGAGGATCATAAACTATGGCACCTCCCTAAAATGAAAGAAGCAGCGGGCTTGGACGGGGCCAATAAAGGGAATTTCTATTTTATGGTTGAGGATTATAAGAAAAGTGCTGAAAGCTATACCCTGGCATTCGATCAGATCCAAACATTCCTGCCTCCGGTAATTTATTTGGCAAACTTTGAAAAAGCGATCACCGCATTTAAAAAGATTCAAGATCATGATGGGTTGATGGAGCTTATGCTGAAGACCAAAGCCTATTTAAATACCACAACCGATCTCGATCTTGAACCAAAGCGTGTAAAATACTACCATTTGTTTTTCAATTATCACATTGCGAAACTGGCGAATGAACAAGGAATGCAGTCAAAAGAAGTTGAAGATGCTCTGGCTTACTGCATCGAAAATTACCAGGAAAACAAAATATTCACCATGGAAGAACTGCAAGCATTACAATAGAACTCAAGATTTCTAAATTTGATTTAGACCGATTGATGATACCGGGGTTCTAAAGTGTGTGGCTAATGACAGAAGTTGTTAGCCACACTTCATTTAACCGGTTTCCTGGAATAAATCAAGGGCATTAAACGCCCTGTTGACATCTTATTCCCAAGCGCTTTACCCATACCTCCATGGGTATGATGGTGAAGGTTAAAGTTTTCATTTGATTTTGATAATCAGTGAAATTCTTTACTTTTATTTATCATATGAAGCGCTCCTTATTCCTTATTTGCTTTTTGTTTTTAGCCTCAGGGTATTCTGCCTTTGGTCAATATTCCATTTCAGGATACCTGGATACTCCGACCAAAAATAAACGGGTGTATCTGAGTCTGCTGAAATATAACGAGCAAAGTACGATCGCTCCAGAACAGATCTTAATGTCTACGCTCACCGACAGCCTGGGCTATTTTTCCTTTGAGGGTAAATTACTCTCCGAAAAGCATGCCTTATATCGTATCCATTCCAGGGTTGATGAAAATGAAGGACCCTTACAAATGGCCAATCATGAGGAGCTCAAGAACTTACACAATTTTGTGTTCTCTAACCAGGATACCATCGTTTTTGAAAAAAACAGCAAATATTGGTTCTCCAGCAATACCAATACGAACCCTGTTGACAAGGAATGGCAGGAATACTACAGCTATGCTAGTCAGCTAAAGATGGAGCTCTTATCGGTAAGTGAATTTAAGCAGAAGAAAGAGCCAAATACCCAGCTACTTTCCGAATTAAAGGCTTACGCCATCAACAAAGACGTCCATCCCTTAGTCACCCTGATCTTACTTTCTGATGTTGAATACAGTGTTCTCAAGGAGGACCATAAAAATAACCCCGGATTTTATGAGGAGCTTCAGGAGCGTCTTAATAGCTACTACAATAATACCGGTTATGCCCAACAGTTTAAAGAGTTGATCAATTCCCTTACCAGGGCCGAAAGGGATCAGAAATTAGACTATTACCAACGAGCGACCTATATCCTTGGAGTTGTTAGTTTTATTTTAGTAATAGGCATCATCTTATTGTTGATAAAACTAAAACGAAGTAAAAAGGCAGCTATCCCACAGGAAAACATCAACCTAACGGCCCAGGAGGAACGCATTGCCGAGCTTATCGTTCTCGATAAAACGAACAAGGAAATTGCCACCGAACTCTTCATTTCTGTGAGTACGGTAAAAACCCACATCCGTAATATTTATGCCAAGTTAGAGGTGAGTAACCGGAAAGAGTTTGTAGAAAAGATCAAAATTCAATCTGGTGATTAATTATTTGTCCGCCGGGGAACCACCCCGTCTCATGGCTTTGCCATGAATACCCCAACGCCGGCTGCCTCCTTAGCTAAAACGGAGCTGCGGATGATTTAATGCGCTGGGCCCTGCCTGGAATGATGGGGAATATTACATTTCCAAAAGGGGTATTTGTGCCTCCCCCCTGTCATATACGTAAAAGGAGCCCAATTTGGTGGTACCTGTTTACTATTGCATTTCTTCCTTAGACATTAGCTTCTTAATTCCGTTAACTACATCATACACGAACTTATAGCACTTGTCTTCATTATCATCTCTTTCCATCTCAACAATTTTGGTTAGTGCATATGCACCGTTAATCAAGCTATATGTTTCAAAAGTGACGAAACAATATCCGCCGGAGCCAATAAGGGTTATTTCTTTCTTTTCCCTATTCAATTCAGCCATAGCATCTAATTCAGAGAATGGCTTCTGATCTGTTAGTTGATATTGAGCAGGCGCCAATCCCCCATCTTCAACTGAATAAACGCTATACGCATTGACGTATCTTTGACCTTGATTCGTCTTTGTCACGACCAATTCCTCGTTTCCGTCAAAGTCCAGATCCACGAATACAAAGGGAACATCAATAGCATCAAAGCCTCCGTCTTTAAAACCGGGATCGTGATAGTCCAGGGAAATATTGTTTTTATTGATCCCAACTACGCCCCCCTGATCAATGTTCAGATCGACTGCTTCCATAGGCAACGAAAAGTAGTTGTTCGTTATGGTAAATTCAGCATCGCTCTTTTTAAATTCAAGTATGGCGGGCCCAATAACCTCATCAAGACCCATCATTTCCGGCTTCCAGGTGACCCTTACATCATACCCATTAACTTTCTGGTTGTAGGTGATCTTTATATATTCATCTTCAATACGTTCAATGCCATCCATTTCCTGTGGCCGGTGCGTTTGAAACTTATGTGTTCCCGCGTTCAAAACCGACATCAGGAGCGTGGTAAAAAGTAAGGGGACTAAAAGTTTTCTGTTCATTTGTATTATGTTTACTGTTAGAGGAGATTGATCTTTTCCCACATTTCGTTATGAAAAGCGATGGGCACGAGTGATCCATCAGGTGCTTCTCCCATTCTGACAACGACTAATTTCTTACTTGGGATCACTTCTACGAATTGTCCATTCTTACCCAACCCGGCAAACAGATCACCTGGGGCATTTTCTGATAAGGAGGTATTAAATACATCCGGTAACCCCGGAAATATTATCGAACTTTTGCCATTTAGCCACCACAAATAGCCGTAGGAAGGATTTAAGACCTGAGAGGTATTTACCATTTGATCATAGTATGCATCATCCAAAAGCACTTTTGTACCATCCCATTCCCCTTTGTTAAGCATTAATAGTCCAAACCTGGCCATATCTCTGGCAGTACTCCAATAAACATTATTATAATCCTGTTTGATCCATTGGCCTCGCATCCCTGTAACCGCTTCCAATTTTTGATCGGTATACGCATTATAGTCCACACCTGTCGCATTCTCAATCACCTTTTCCAGCAAGGTGTAAGGTGCGTTATGATAGAACCATTGTTGTCCGGCATCCGCTTTATAGGTAAGGCAAGAGGGAAGGGTACAATTGAGATCTGCTACCTCATGATCCAAACCGGTGGTCATCGTCAATTGGTCTCTTACCGTGATCAGGTCTTCTTTATCAGCAGGCAGGCTTGTCCACCCCTTACCTAAATAGTCGGATGTTGGATCAGCGATATTCAACCGCCCCTCCTGTTGGGCAATTCCCGCTAGGGTAGCTGTCAACGTCTTTCCTGCCGAAGCCCAATACCATTGGGAATTCTGACCAAAGGGTCCGGTTCCGGACAGATTGTTTCCAAAATATTCTTCGATCACGATCTTCCCGTCTTTAAGCATAATAAATGCTCTTGTATTGTTATCCTCCAGGAATGTTAAGAGCTCATTGATAGAAGAGGAATTCCATCCTGCTTCATTTGGAGAAATACTAAGCCATTCGTTAGTGTCTGAAGGAGGATAATACATGGGTGATCCTTCAGGAAGCGCAGCGGACTCATCGTTGTTATCACAACCAAAGAGCAATACCGTGAAAATTAGCAGTAGGGAATATTTCATGATGGTCTTTTAGTTATTAGATATGAAGGTATACTTTGGGTTTAATGCATTGAACGGAAACCCCAGAAATCAAGATTTTAAATTTCCGTAAAAGACCCCTTCACGGTTCATAAAGGTGTCATCTTTTCTATTCAAAACCAACCTTCCTCTGGCAAAATTCGTTGCCGGCAATCCCAACTCATGAAATATACATGCCGTAGCGGCGAAATCCCATATGCTTCCTCCACCCTTTTCTTTCTTTGGAAGTTTTAGCATGCAGGCCGGGCCATTTTCAAGGACTCTAATGGCATTCATCACCGACCCCGCTCCGGAAAGTTCCTTTACCACATTTAGGTTCAATCGTTCTGCTTGCTCAGCCAGCAAAGCTTTTATTTCAGAAGCCCTGGGGGTATTCTTTAATTCTTTATCGGTTACATAGGTGAGGTAGTCATTGCTATGGGTGATGCTCCAGGGTTCACCATTCTTAAACGCCCCCTCTCCTTTAACGGCATGATACAAGGTATCTGTAACAGGGTCGAATACCACGCCGATCTGCGGACTTCCATCTTTGGTGATCAAGGCAATGGACACCGAGAAACCGGGTTGTTTGTTAATAAACGGGAGGGTACCATCCATGGGGTCAATACACCAAAAATGACTGGCCTTAAATCGGCTACCATCATCTTCGAGTTCTTCAGTTAATAGTCCCAATTCGTACTCCCTGCAAGTGGGAAGGAGATACGAAAGAATTTCCTTTTCACAGGCCATATCCACTGCCGTGACCACCTGGGAGGCCTGGCTTGAACCTACCTCCTTTTTCATAGCTTTGGCATCATCATTCATGTGCTGCTGAATGATCTTCCCTGCAGCCTTGGCAGCCTGGATAGCAATATTGGTGAGTGCTGACAATTCCATGGCTATAAATTATCGATCACCTCTGCGGTGATACGTTCGCTATAACTATTGATCTTCCAGTGGCCGGGGCTCCATCCTTTCAAAAAACGATGGAAATCGGCCCAGGCTACCCGGTATAAAGCCCGCCATTCGGCTTCCAGGGCCTCATTAGGTGCTGCCAATGCTCCCTGCAAATACCCGAAATAAGTGTCGAGGATCTTAGCCTCCAATCGCTCACAGTCCTTTTCACGAAGGCAGCTTCCTATAAAATAGGCGACGTCTTTCATCCCGCAACCACCGCCGACATACTGAAAATCGATTCCGCTGACCTGTCCGTCTTTTGAAAAACAGAAATTGGCGAGTTTGGCATCGCCGTGAACAAAGGTTTTATAGGTACAGTTATTGAGTTTCTCGTCTATGATCGGCGCAGCGGCTTTCAGCTTAAGGTCCTCCAATGCTTCCAACTCCTGGGGTCTGGTTTCCAAATGCCAGTAGGTGCCAACGTCCCACAGGCCTTCCGGAGTTTGACCCATGTAACTCGCATGAAACCCGGCCAACCACTCCAGGCAGGCTGCTATTTCAGCCCATGAGACTGTACCCTTCCGTAAGGGATAACCCGCTGCATCCAGGTCTTCTAGTATCATGATCACCTCATCACCTTGCGTTTCAATACCCAGGCATTGCGGTAACCGGGCAGCGCTGACCTTACTATAGCGATCGTACCAGGTAGTTTCTACCCGGTAGGACTTCAGTTTGCGTTGATGACCCATATCGGTGTTCCATCCGCGAGGATGATTGCTATGCATGGGGATCTGCACATGCTTGACCACGACACTGGCTACATCAGCATTATCAAGTCCTATGCGCAATATTTTTCCATATCCACTCCACAATTCCTGGATCACCTCCTTTTGATAGCATGAAGAAGCTCCGGTTTGTTCAAGAATGAACGCTCTTAAAGATGCTTTCATAAGGCCGTAAAGATAGCAAAATGCAGGCGGGAGGTAAGCAACAAATCCCATGGTAACCTTCTCCTGTAAAAGGAAGAAAGAAGGTTGTTCAATGCTTGATAATGTGAATTAATACACCAGAGAAGTCCTATTCAAGATCTTTGACCAGGGAAGCCCCGAGGTCTTCTCCCATTCTTGAGAAGGTATAATCCATCGCCTTAAGATATTGCCCGACAAAGTACCGCCCTACGGGAGTTTTCCAGGCATCTATATAGGCCTTTAACTTTTCACCACTAACATCTTTATAAGTATACAATGAGAGTGCAAGTATTTGGTTATTTAACTGCTCGACCATAGCCGGAGAGAAAGCATTTTCCATCTTTTGCTTCAATTCTTCTTGGTCCAACTGTTCTTCCTCTGGCATTAACTTATTGGCCCCCTCGGCCATTGAGATCACGGTATTACGGATGATCTTAACGGTCATGTCTGAAGAACAAACCTCCTTATTTAAAGCCATCAGGTCCTGAATCCTTTCCGGTGAAGGCGGATCACTTTGTAAACCTTGAAAAAAGGTCATCATTTCCTGCTCATCAGAAGATGTTGCCGCCGCCATTTCAAGCGCATTCATTTCTGCGAATAATGGATCCTCATACATTTTGAGCACCATCTTAAGACTATCTTCTGAAGCGTTCTTTACAAAATACTCCTTGTAGTATTCCATGGCTACCCCGGCCTTGAAACCGGAACGCATGATCTTTGCGAACTTGTTATAATCTGCTTCATCCTGGAAAGAACCTTGCTTTTCATTGATCTTAGCCTCGACCATGGCATCTATTTGCTTTATGGGTTGATCTACCCCCGATATTTCTAAAACTGAGCTTACGGTCTCCGGAGTAGATTGACCAATGGCTACAAAGCTTCCAAGGAAAAGCGTAATAAGGATCTTGAATTTCATCATACGTTTGATTGGGATACAAACCACCTTAAAAAGAAGAGGCTGCATACTGATTACGTTAGCTAATCTAGCGAAAATATTCCTTTTTATTTCAGATTAAACTTTGAAATTATGAGCGGTTAATTAGAGCTTAGCTCTTCCGAAGAGGGACCATCATATGGTGTTGATCATGCTAACGGAAGCGCTTTCCTATTCCATAGCGATCTGAGGCTTCAGTACCTCTTTTGTTGTTCTCTTTTAACGTTTCAGTTTTATCATCCAATAGATGCCACCCAGGGGTATGCCGAAAGACCAAAACGAATTGAGGTATCCCATATAGGCAAAGCTAAATCCGAACAACACCTGTAAACTAAACGCCTCAAAGGTGATCCCGGAAACCGGGGCGTAGGTTATTGCCGTAATATTCAAACAGACCACAGCCATATACTTCACCCATTTTCGCTTTAGATCACTCTTCTTGATCATGCGGATCACTAAAATATTGAACACAGGTACACTAATGGCGAGGAGTCCGAATACCCAGTACAAGATCATCCCGGGGATAGGCTCTTTTACATCCAGGATCCTTATGTGCAAGATCTTATTGGTAAGATCATCGAAGGTGATCTCAAACATCCCAAACTCAGAAGTATTGGAAAATTGAATATGTGCCAGGGTTGTATTGGGAGCTGTACCCTCCCCCTCTTCTGTGGAGAACCTTTTCTCGGCGGTAATGAACTTATACTGCAAGTCTTCCCCAAAATTGCTTACTACGACCTTTCGGAAATTCGCCAGCCCTGCTTTTAATGTATCGAGATTTGCCCGCATGACCTCCTCATTTCCGGCAGTCATATACGAGACACTCTTATCATAATCTTCTGCTATCAAAGCCTCAACAAACTGCGCTGTCGTATCTTTATAAGTGAGGGCGTTTCCCAGGAAGTCACAGCCGGAGAGAACCGATACTGCAAGTACCAAAACGAAAATAAGCTTCAGTTTGTTCATTTGTTTGAATTTGGTGGTGATGGTTGGTTATTGTTTACTGATCTTGCGCTTAATGCTGGTATTCCAATCACTGCCAAATCCTTACGCAAAGGATTCACCTGAAACTTCTGCTTTGTCGCGCTTGGCATATTTGTAGAACGCTACCATCAAACTAAGCATCAAGGGGGATATAAAAATGCTGATAGCTTCAGCAAGGATCAATTTTGAACTGATCATCCCAAATAAGAGCTGATCCTCCATAAGCATTTCCGGCAGTAAGGAGTTTATAGCAGACAATAACGCAATCAAAACATAAACTTGTATCATCATCCACTTGTTCGCGAAAAATAACGACTGGCTCTTCTTAAAATAGCTCTGCTCCCGGGGATCTAATACACTAATGATAATAGACATGCCGTAATTAAGTAATAAAAAGACCATAAATCCCAAGATCACCAGAAACTTCAAAATTAGCGTAGCTATTGCATTCAATCCGGCAGAGGAGATAAACGTAAAGAAGATCACCGGGACAATAAATATCAGTATCAGAAGAAACAGATTCCCGAACACTCCCCAGAATAGCTTCCCCGATCGCGAAAAAGCGAGGCTTAATGATGTATCCTTTTCATGTAATCGATCGTCAAGGATAAAGATCATGGTGATGAATAATCTTGTACTGTAATAGACAAAAGGTATCAAGCTCCCAAGGGTAAACAGAAGAAATAACAACTTTAATCCAATGGAAGTTATGCCTTCCTGTATAATAAGTAATAACTGATAAGATATGTTTAGTGCCGAACTGATGACTCCTAAGGTGAGAATGATCTTATAATTATTTTTTACTACATCTACCGAATTGCGCAAGATGCTTTGAATGTTGTTCTGCATTATTAAATATAATTTGTTAAGCTGGGATCCTTCCCTATCTGCTTACATGTTCCCGGGATCGATAAAGGATATTGCCTGAATAAACTAAGTATTCCATAAGGCTTTTAGTTCTTTCCAATTTTTTATTGTAACTCATCCATAGTTTAACCATTTGAAAACTGCCAAAACCAGGATGGTAAGGATGCAGATCACAATACTGCTAATAACATGCTTCCTTTTCCTTTCCGCTGTCGCTTTTTGCTTTATCTGATTTAAAACATATTTCAGTTCTTTTGGGGGAAGGACCTTAAACCTCAGCTTCTTTGAATCCTTATCCGTTTTAGAATAAATAGTTTCTCTGTTATCTGCCTTAAATTTGGATCTGTTAGAAGGATCGAGAACACTTTTTTGTTTCCTGCGTTTGATCATGTCCATTACATGGCCTGCTCCAAAACTCATAAGGTTGTTTTTATGGTATTATTTAGATTCCGAACGCAATTATGAATACCAAAATTCATGGCAAGCGACTGGATAGCTTTCTTATTAAGAATTGAGGTCTGATCCATCATGCATAAATAAATTTACCTATCAGGTATAAGATGAGAATTTGCATTCCGAAGATCACCAAACCTATGGTAAATCCATCCAGGCTGGGGTAGAAATCCCTTTTTGCTTTTTCGTGTTTCAGGAGCACGTCTGCCTGTAATGCGTTATAACAAAAAAAGGCAGCCCCAAAATAGATCAGCTTATAGATTCCAGCTACCGGTGATGTATTATTGGTTGCTCTGACAATTAATGACATCAGCGTATTATTTGGCATGAGATAAAGATCAAAAACAAAGAACAGGATCACCCCCATAATCAGGGCTCTTCGGGCGTTCTTCTTATTACTTAATGAGAGGTAATTCTCCCTTAACAGAATAGCACCTGCCAAGGGACCTCCGATCAAGGTTGCCATGGCAAGGGCTTTGGTTTTATAAAGTTTATATTCTTTATCCATAGTGTGGAAAACAGAACATCCTCAAAAGATACTGCGTATTCATGTTTGCTATGACCACCGGGGCAATTGTCCGCTCCTTTTGCTAGACAACTGTCAAGATCAACATTCCAACCATCAATGAAATTGAACCGTTTATTTTACGATCATAAATATATAATAAATATCCTATATCTGTAAGAAACAGATTACCGCACATCAGCTTGTCATACCTCCTCTAAACCCCTGCAGCAGGGACAAAAAATGTAAGTCAGGTTTCCATGTCCCGTTATTGGCAAGTGCATAAGGCTGTAGATCAAGAAACATACAAACATGATTGCAGTGTTGGACCTTTTATTGGATACCCTAAAAAAAAGCTCGTTTACCCAACCTGGTTCAAAGGCATGTAAACGAGCTCCATGGATTTACAAACACACTGTCTTTGTTTATGCTAAAAAAATTAATAGGATCTAAGCGTCTAAAAGTTCCTTTTCATCAAACTCTCCAAACCAATTTTGTAGTTTATCTGTTGCCATTTGTTTAACGCCCCAATTAATATGGTCTCCCATAATCGTAACCGCAGTAGTCAGCACACTTAGATCATCGATATAGCCGGCAATGGGAATAAGATCGGGAATAGCGTCTAATGAGGATATAAAATAGCCTAATGCTCCAATAATGGTGGTTTTAGCCCACAGCGGAACATCCTTTTCTTGTAGTGCATAGTTGAGTAGCAAAGCAGGATAGATCACTTTAACCCCTGCCCATTTGCACACTTTTTGAACCTTATTCCAAAATCGGACATCAGAGTATTTCGCTTCATACTTTTCCTCCACTAAGGTTAGACTAGACATAGCTCTATTAAATTATAAATTATGATAAAATTTGAGGCCACTTCAAAGAGATCTGCTTCAACTCGCTGATCTCCTACGCAAATGTAGAAACGAAACGGACAGAACATGTCCTGTTCATAATCTGAAAAGTAAGTATTATGTGAAATTTTCTGAAGTTATTTTAACCCACACTTAGAGGGGGTGTGGGGCTACTTTTGGAAACTATATGAATTGAAATAAAAAAGCTCGTTTACCTGGGCTGAACTCAGGAAGGTAAACGAGCTGAAGATTTTCTTTACTCATGAATTAAATCCATTTTCTAAATTCCTTTTCACAAGAATCATTTAAATATTTGCAACACCCACATGACGTAAAGCAGGTTAGAATGTCTATTTTAAGAGTAATCATAATATCTACCAAGACTCCATGTCATTTTCCTCACCTTTTCTATTCAACAAATTAATGAGGTCGCTGATAACACCCTTCTCTTCTTCTCCATAAGAACCGTACTTTTCATCATACAATTCATTACGTTTTTTCCAAAATTCCTCAAGAAATTCCTGGCTTCTACTATAATCTGTATCCGATTCCATTTCACCAATCATTTTAAAAACCGATTCCCTTAATTCTTCTATAGATCTCATTACTTATCCCTGTTAAAGGTTAATACAGATTGTATTAAAAAAAGCTAATCATGATCATCATCCAAACCATTAGGAAATATTGAATTTGGGATATCATTGGCATCTTCATCAGTCCACTCATCATCCTCCTAGTCATTATAGCGCATATGGGTCTACATATAATGCTCATTAAACTCCATTTTGTATTATTTAGTTTATAATTTACTTCTTAAATCTATTTTTGAATTCCACTACAATATCGTTTGGTTTCACCTCAGGTAATTCCTTTTCCTGTAAAATATGGGCTAATGCAGCAATATACGCCTCTCCAAATGCAACTGTCAAACCTGAAGCTGTTGTAGCTGCAATGACTCCACCCGCAACACTTCCTACTCCAGGAAACATCTTCAATAAGTTTGTAACAATTGTTCTGCCTAATAAAGTAGCTCCTCCTCCAGTAATTGTTGAAGAAACTAATGTAGAAAGGAATCCCTTTTCTAATTCAAATCCGAAAACAGATGTGATCCCTGCCAACATTCCCACTTGGATTGGAACTAAAGCTAAAGCATCCGAAAAGGGAATAGGAACAGCAGCAGTTGCAGCGGCAGAGGTTGCTGCAGTAGCTACAATTGCATGTGATTTGTTTATTTTCTGATTCATACTAACCCTCTGTGCTGCTGCGAAGGCATTTTTCTGAGCTTCAGGAACAACCTCCATGGCCAATTCCACTAATTCTTCTAATCCCGAAGGCTTAATTACATAACCATCATCTAAAGTTTTTGAAACTGAATTTACCCGTACAACATTTTTGACCGTAGATAAAATATCTAAAACTTTCAATCTAAAACCTTCATCAGAAGAAGCTTTTGTAATTACACCAATAACCGGCATATGATTAGCAAGTAATTTGCAAAGTTCAATTTCAGCATCTTCAACTCGTCTGGAACTTTCATCAATACAAACCCAAGCCATATGAATATGATTCATAGGATTAGAATCATTATTTCTATTCTCAACAAGATTCTCGAGTTCTTCAAAAGTTTCCTTATATTCTTTTAATTCTAAGCCTCTTGTATCAAATAAAGTTAGAGGTACCCCTTCTTTCTTAATTTCACGAGTTTGTTGTGTCACAGGCCTTCCTGGTCCGGTTGTAGCAAAATCTCCCTGAAAAACAGCATTGATCAACGTTGATTTCCCTACCCCTGATTTTCCCGCAATTAGAACATTTACTTGACCTCGCTCTTTAGTTGCTTTCGTAATAGCACTTTTGATAATATCAATGAAATCAGGTGACTTCATTTCATAACTCTCCTTTACTACAGTTTGATTTGACATAAATAGATTGAATTTTAATTATGATTAAGTTTGTTTACAATGCTCTATACTCCAAATACCCTTGATTCAAATACCCTTCCGGCTTCAGATCAATATCATAGATCCTTTTAAATGCCTTATGAATTTTATCTGCTTCGTCGAAAGGATTAGAACACATAGAAGTTACTTGAACAGATAATCCTCCATCAACATATTTACCTTGAACATTGATTGCGAATTTGGTTTTGATCTCGAAGGAGGCCATAAGCGTAGTAGATTCGGTTAAGTGTACTTGGTTTCCTACACAAATGTAGCCCTGAAAAGGACAAAAGGTGTCCGATTCAGGAGGTGGAAAGAATTTTTTAGGATACGCTTTCAGCGAGGATCTAAATCCACAGGGCAGGAAACGGTTAACACTATGATTTATTCATCAATAACGGAGTTGACTCGAAAGTTTAATTCTTTTTGTAAGAATCTATTGGTATGACAGAAATATCGTAAGAGCCTTAAATATTCGCTATAGAGGGGAGGTGTTACTTGTAGTAATCAGCAATTCGATCCACATGTGATGCGACCATATCCCGAACCGATTTGGGACTAACCACTTGTACCCAGAGATTGTATTTCAGGACCTCCATTAAAAACTCGTAATTCGGTTCCACGCAGATCTTGATCTCCCCCCAAATATCCGGATCGCTAAAATCTATAAAGTCCGTCTCCGGTTTTTTAGGATAAGAGATCACTTCCTGGGAAGGATGCATCTTATTCGCCTCCAAATACCGCAAATGATGGTTGGATACTTTCAGGTGGATCCACTCCGGTTTCATGCCGGTTCTTAAGATCCCTATGGAGTTTTTAAAATATTCCGCTTCATCAAAGGGTTCCTGGTTAACAGCCTTCCTGGTAGTTACCTTAAACTCCCGGATTCGTCGGTCCAAACAAAACGCATTAATACCCTTCTCCGAATGGCGTGCTATTAAATACCAGGCATTGTTGATCTCCTTGATATGCAATGGCTGGACCACCCCTTTGAAGGTGGTGAACTTATTATCGTCATACCATCCCTTATACTCCAATTCCACCAGTAACTGCAGGTCTATCGCATTAATGAGTCCGACGATATCCACATAGGTACTCAGGGAAGTACGCGCCGAGGTTACAAAATCCTTCCAGGCATGCGCGTGATGATTGAGCAGGTACAACTCTGTTTTCTCGTATACCTCTTTAAGCTGCTCCTCATCCCGGCTAATGTTATCCTCTACGTAAAAGCCATAATTGCGCTTGTGTTTGATGAACACCTTGTAGTAGGATTCGATCTTCTTAAGATCCCGGTTGATGGTTTTACGACTGTGTAACTCGAGCTTTTCATAAAGCACATCGTCTGCATTTCGCTCCCGGATGTCTTCCAGGGTACCCTGTAACTGTTCCAATGCGACATACCCATCCGGAAGGCCATACACCTTCGGGGTGGTAATGATGCGCATCACATAGTATCGTCGAAGAAACTCAGGAGTCATAAGCGAGCTTTATTCACGCTAAATGTAATAAACAGGACTCAAACACCCCGCGTTTTTTATCTTTGAAACCCAATACATCTTCATGGCTACTTCCTTTGATAAAAAAGACATAAGCACAACCGTTTGGTTTTCACTGGAAAAGATCATCCTTATGATCGTTTCGGTATTTATCATGCCTAAGATCTTTAATACGCTAGGGACTGTAGATATCGGAAAACTGAAACTGGCAGAGTCGATACTGGGCATGTTTTCGCCTTTGTTCTTTTTAGGGTTATCTGCGGTTTGCGTGCGCGAAATGGTCTTTAAACCTAGGGATAGTCAGCGCATCATGGCTACGGCCTTTGTGATGCGGTTCATCGCATGGGCATTTGTTGCGGTGGGGGTTATCGGGTATTTCTATTTGGAAAACAACGAAACCCTACTCTCTATTTATGCCATTTTAGTTTTTGGATACCTCTTTCGGCTAACCGATGTATTCGAGTATTACCTCCTCGCCAATAAAAGGGCTAAATTCATCTTTATAGGAAAGATGTTAAGTCTTGCTTGTGTTGTTTCTTTACAGTACTACGGGATCAAACAACAATTGAGTGTATCGTACTTTGCATTCACCATTGTTTTGGATTTTTTACTGCAGGGTGTGTTTTACTTTTTGGTGTTATGGTCAAAAAGGGAAATACGCTTCCGCCATTTAAAATTCTCCCGGAAATTAGGGGTGAACCTGCTTATCATGGCATTGCCCCTCATCGTTTCTGAAGCCCTCATCATGGTCTATATCGGTATTGATGAGATCTTTTTAAGGTACTTTCATGACGATCATGCCAATGGGGTATTTGCCAGTGTGCAATTCCTGGTGATCGGATTATGCTGGACGATCGGATTTGCGATAGTCAATGCCTTGTATCCGTCTTTAGCAGAGTCCTTCAACACTGATAAAACTTATTATTACAATAAGAACAGGCATCTGCTATACCTCCTGGTCCTGTTAGGGTTCGCTATTGCCATGTTTTATACGGCCTTTGGCGACTTCGTACTTGACCATTATTTTTCAGAACAATACAACGAGGGCAAAACGGCGTTGCGCATTTTCTCCTGGGCGCCTCTATTCGTATTCATTGGCATGCTCTACGAAAAGCATTTACTCACCACCAATAGGCTAAAACACAATATCTACCGCTTTGCCCTGGGTTGTGTAAGCAATGTCATACTATGCAGCCTGCTGATTCCCGGATATGGGGTAACCGGCGCTGCCATTGCCGTGCTATTGAGTCATTTTATCACCAATATTGGCTACGTAAGCTTTGATAAAGACACCAGAAAAGATCTCAAACTTTTATTCCGTTTAAGCAAGTAAGTCTAAGCTAAGGCCTGCTGATCGTCTATTATCATCTTAGATCAAATGATCGGAATACCCCTTTCCTTAAAAAAGGCCTTGGTGAATTTCATATCAGATTCCTTACTCAGGTCGACCAGGTCCCTGGACTTTCCATTATGCAATTTAATACGTAACCGCCTCCGGCCAAAAAACTGATCTTCACAAAGTGCACTGATCTCAGAAAGTTTCAATCGTTCTGCTGAAGTCTTTTTAAAAGAAAGGTAAAGCATTACTGCTATTCCGCCTAAGACACAAAATCCCCATATAAAAACAGTCCATAAAGCCAGATCTTTACCCCAAACGGAGCTGCTTAAAGACATAGCAGCAATGATTATGAAGATCGCCGATATCCTTTGATACCAATAAACCGATTTAAGTCTGTCCTTGATCTCGATGGTGTTATCCGATTCGTTATACTTGATATTCATACGCCGATTTTTACAACAATGGTTAACGCAGCTTTACCGGGGCCTACCTGACCTTTTTATTCGCTCTGTAAACTCTAAAGATCAGGATCAAGTTCCCGATAAATACCGGCACAATGAAAATATTGAACACCAATTGGGAGTCAAGAACGTTCAACTGAAACAACACAATAGCGAGTAACAGTACGATGGCACATACGATAAGGCCGATGCGTATATCTGATCTCATGATCTCTGCTTATTCATTCTTCCCTTGGTTCCCACCATACCGGATATAAAGAATGACGCCAAAAACCATCTTAAAAGAAAGATTCACCTAACTAATATAGTAAAAATACCACACTCTTGAATTCAGCTATTATTTCCGGGAATATGGCTTTACAGACTTTTATAAAGTATGATCAATAAAACACGGTCAACTTGTGTGTCAACGGCATTGAGATCCTTAATATAAAAAACCTCATCCCAGGAATTCCAACCCAGGACCGGTGAAGAAACTGAAACATTCCTGATCTGTACTCAAAACCGGAACCCAAAGTATTACGACCGCTACTTACTTAGATCAAGCCGGTGTTTGATCTGCAACCAGAAGACGTCAGAATAACTGAAAACATCTTCAACAGGGGTACTGGTAAACTGACTGTTCCAGGCCAAAGAAAAGGTGAGGATCTCATTAAACCCTAAAGAAGGACTCACAACAAACCGGTTCTGCCCAAAGACATTGACCACGTCCTTTCCGGCATTCACAAAGATCTCATCTCCTATATTAAGCAGGAACACCTTATCGGTATTTTCTTTTGACAAATGAAACAGCGGAATACTTAACATCAATGAATACCGAAAGCGGAAATTAAACCTGTTGGGGATCTCGATCTCGCTATTGGCCACAGCATTAAAGAAACGTTCCTCGATCCTGTACCTGTGAACCAGTCCGATCTTATGAAAGGTATTCCTGACCGCAATTTCCTGATAAGGCCGGAATTCAACTTTCTTTATTTTGTCTGCAATATAATAACCTGAATGTGCAAGCCCTGAAGAAATGCGGATATCTGGCCTTAAGGCATATCCTATGGCTGCTCTGGCGATATACTGAGAACTTTCTTCAAATCCTTCCCGCCACCTGGATCCGGCATCAAAAAGCAGGGTCCACTTATCGTTAAGTTTCGTTTGATTGTAATACTGGAACCATTGTTGATCACTGTAAACCACCTCCCGCTTCTGGGCCGATACCACCTCTGCTACCCCGATTAAAATGAAGAGAAAAAACAAAACACTTAAATGTTCGAAGGACATCAGCCCCCCCGATCGGGTCCTGCCCCGGGTATAACGGGACTGCCCGGTAAAAAAGACGGAAGGTATACATTTATGTACGCTGCGACTTATCATGGTCAGGAATTCGCGATCTTATTTGTTCTTGCCCCGGATCGGTAGGACGGCAGCCTGAAACACCCTCGAACAGGCATCTTTTTAAATGTAAGCTAACCTGCTTTAAATCACAACGATAAACTCGCAAAAAAAAAGAAAAAAGCACATCCTCATCGGTAAAAAGATCTACCCGACCCCAGGAGCCTTTATGTGAAGCAAACCCATTTGCAACAAATGTTACGCTCATTAAACTCATCCGGAAGTATCTTTATATAATGAATATCTCCTCAACTTTCAAAGGTGTTCTGCTGGCTTTAGTATCGGTCATCGCGGTATCGAACGTCTACATTTTCTCCAAGGCCGCCCTTATGGAAGTGTCCCTGCCACAGTTCGGAGTGTACTGGTTTAGCTTTGGCTTGTTATGGATCTTTATCTACGGTTGTACCCAACGCACCTTCCGTTCGGTTACCTTGTTCGCAAAAGACCACACCCGAATACTCCTGCTTTTAGGGGCTATAGAGATCGCCAGCTCTTATTTTTTCTTTAAGGCCATATACACCATTTCCAATCCGGCGATCACCTCCTTCATTGGAAACATATCGCCGGTATTCGTGATATCATTAAGTTTTCTGTTCTTGAAAGAACGCTTTAACCGTATGGAGTTTTTCGGGATGCTACTCGCCCTTCTCGGTGCATTTATCATCAGCTATAAAGGGAATGCTGCTTTTAAGGATATGTTTATGGAAGGGGCGCAATACGTGATCTACGCGAGTGCCTTTTCTGCAGTGAGCGCAGTGATCATAAAGAAGAACATTAAACACATCGACCCCATTGTGATCACTACCAATCGCAGTTTATTCCTCCTCACCTTTTCCATCCTGGCGTTGTGGTATACGGGAGAATCTCTGGTTATAGGCATTAAACCGCTTACCAATATAGCCATCGGCGCCACCCTGGGTCCGTTCTTAACGGTGATCTCCAGCTACCTGGCCCTGCAGTATATCCCTTTGTCCCAACGGGCCATTATTACCAGCACCAAGGGACTATTCGTTTTACTGGGCGCCTACCTCTATTTCGGACAGTTTCCGGAGCACATAGCGCTAATCGGCGGACTCGTTACCATTATCGGTTTGGTGCTTATTGCCTTTGGGAAGAAAAGTAAGGTCTTAAAACACGGCTAATACAAGCCCCCATCATCAGATCAATTAGGACTGGGACTCCTCACAACCCCGATCTGAAGTCCATTTATTCCACTTCCCTACCCCCGAGGTCATAGGCTACACTGCGGAGAAAATTACCATGGTCGTCGTAAACGTATGCAATGCGATGCACTCCCCTGTTATTTTCTACGGGCTCATTTTGTTCGTCGTAATAGAACTCTTTAAACCCATGGTGAAGTCCTAGCTTTTTATCTTTCCATTGGAACTCGTAAACTACTTTTGCAAATCCAAAATCCATATCAAATGCCGCTTTCCGATCAGACAGGTTGTTATCAATACCATGAAAGGACCAACCCAGTTCATTACCATAGGCATCAAAGTCAAATACCACCCGCGCATACCCTGCCTGCTCACTCTTTGCAACCGCACCGTTCTTATCCAGATTTACGATCGACCTTAAAAAGCCTGATTCGTTGGTCCTGATCTCCGTGCGGTACAATGGGAAATAGGTCGTGAGGATATTGGGAGTCCCGTCCTTTTTAAATTGCTCCTGAATAAAGTGCCTCTCATTGCATCTTTGGAACTCCATCCTGTACGTCCCCATCCCGGTTGCCACCTGATCGCCCAGTGTATCCAGGAACACTAATGAAGTGCGGTCACCATCATCGGTCGTAAACACCTCCTTATGAATGTTTCCCCCGGAATAATAATGCCTGTAAGTTGTGGCCTTATTGCCGTTGGCATCGTAATACGTTCGCACCCGTTGCCCAGTCCCATAGGTATATCGAACTTCATGGGTGCCGTAATAACTGTTATTGCCCGGTTCATTTTCCTCAAAAAACCGGATGGACCGCAATTCTCCCTGAGGGCCATAGGTGAATTCATAATGCGATAATCTTACAGTCTCTTCCCCGGTGATCTGCCCCCTTCCTTTGAATTCCAGGTAAGGGGATATGATCCCGGCAAGCTTGGTATAGTATTCCACCGCACCGCCTTGCGCTGCATGGTGCCGCTCCTCTTGCCCATTACAGGTGAAAAGGTAAAAAACGCCTATAACCCATAGGGTATTCTTCATACTTCAAAATTTTGTTCTTCAAAAATCCACTACGGACAGCTATCTCAATGGGCATCCATAAATGCGGTAAACTCCACCTTCCACTCCTCTTTTTCCTTTACAAAAACCCCTAAAAATCGGATATCCCGAGAAGTGCTCTCTTCATCATGGGCAAGGTCAAAGGTTTCCACCTGCTTGTGGAGGTACATGACCTTATTTTTTGCCAGGGGAATAAAGGCGATAGACGCCACCTCGCTATCTGTAGCCCTGTTGCCCGCCTCATACCATTGCCTTACCGACTGCAGGAATTCATCCCGCTTACGCACCTCATCGCTCATCATATGCCAGTTCTGATAATTTTCGGAAAAGAGCGATTCGTAGGCCTCCCAACCCTGTTCGGCCAGTACCAGCGGGATACTCCTTTTAAGCGCTTCGATCTCCTTTTTATCTTGTTCAGAGATCACATACACTTCACCATCGCCAGAGCATGCTGTAAACAATGTCGCGATGAGCGCTAATGCAATACATTTTACGAACATGTTACCGATATTAATTGAATCCATAAGCCGGGGGCATAATATTATTTAGACGCAGGTATACAACAGCCTTAGCCCTGTGATTGGTAATATGATCCCGCATAAATAAAAGGGATTGCCACTTGGTTAACGGAAAAGCACCGTGCATTTTACCAGTGGCTTTCAGATCGGCATCAGACAGCGTTTGCATATCTTCAATTACGGTAGTGAACGCCTGATCAAGGGCTTGGATAATTTGCTGCTTGTTCATTTTTGAAGCGTCCTTTTCCCTACCCTGGTATCTTGCTCCTTTTATAAATCGTGTGTGCATGGAAAGCAGACTATTGGCCATATGTGTCATTTGCTGTCCGAAACTCATCACTCCTGCTACCGGGCTATAATTATAGCTGCCTTCCGGCATGGCATTAGCCACTTCAATAGTTCTTGATCTGGCCAGCTCCCATACCTTTATTTGATTTTTTGCGAAATCAAAAGATTGCTGAGCAGCCACAGAGGTAACGCACATAAGGGTGATCAGAAGCAGCAGCCTGCTTTTTTTCATTGTATTCATAAGTATCATCGTTTTTGATTAGATTTCTTTGATCTCTTGCAATTCGGCGTTATAACGCACCCTGGAGGCAACGCGACCATCTTCGGAATACGTAAGGTGTATCGCTGCTAAGTTTGACCGCGGATCGTCGACCAGGTTACCCTCGGCATCTAAAAACCGGATCCATTCCAGTCGCCTGCCATCGGCACTATATTCGTAGCCTACCCTTTGCAACAATGCTCCGGCCAGGTCATACACCTTCACTTCGGTTTGATTATTAAACCGGTCATAGGTGTTCACTACCCTTGCCCCTCCCGAGGGGAAGGCTTTCAGGTTCCCTTCCACATCAAATCCCCTTAGTCCTACCTTATTCCCCCTGCAGTCGTACAGGTGCTCCCCGATGGCGAATCCGGGGGCATTGCCTTCTACCGGTTTCCTGTCCTTATCGAAGACCATCCAGCGCGAAAAATTCCCCTCATTGTCGTATACAATGCGATCGAGGCCCGCCTTCATGGTATTATTGATCAACTCGCCGTTCTCGTCCAGGTGATAGATAAAATCCAGGTAGTCGTCGTCCCCATACACCAATTGCACGGTATAGAAGGTGAATTCAGGTCGGATGGTCTTGGGTTCTCCATTTAGATCGAAGCGTTCTTCCATGACCGACTCCCCGGTGTGCTGCGTCCATTGGTAGCGGTGAATGCCCCATTCACTTTCTGAAGGTTGTCCCTTTTCATCGTAAAATCGCATCGCTGTTCTTCTGCCTTGTGGGTCTTTTTTAAATACAGCCCGGTACACATTACCATGCGCTGCGATCTGCTGACCGAGGTGGTCGTAATACTCACGAACCTCTTCACCCGAAGTGTACTGTATGGTCACTTTCGGACTGAACCACATAAAGCTGTCCCAGTTATTGTTGTTCGCAATAACGTCATCGCCTATGCGATGAGACACTTCAATGAGTTGCTCTTCCTCGTCGTATACGAACCGATAATGGGCTTCGGCCTCTGCCTTGGCTTTATCGATCTGGTGGATTCCCCTAAGGTCTGCATACGGACTCTCCCTGAATACCAGATGCCTGTAATATTCGGTGTGTTGTGCCTGAAGTAATTGCTGAGTAAAAAGCGTTATGATCAGGGCTGTGATAAGTTGTATGACTTTCATATTCGTTCGTTTTTTAGGATTTATGATGTTGAAGCAAACCTAGCCGGTCTGCCTGATCCAGGGGTTCTGATCTTTGCTGAATCACGAATCAGAACCATTTTAGTCGTGTTTTACGAGCCGTTTTATTCGAGCTGAGAACAACCCATCCCGTCTCGAGACCTTGCCTCGATCCACCCCGTCCTAACCGAGGCAGGAGCCGCATTTTGTAATTCTCTGAACTAAGGATGAACTATGATCATTTGGATCGGTATTTATCTATCTCCAGCGGTATGATATAATGATTAAAGAAGGTGTTCTCATCTGTACTCCCCCTGCTGCTCGTAAAGATGAGGAAGCGGCCATCTTTAGTTACGAACGGACTCCCGTCGTATCCTTCAGAGTTGATGGTTTCGCCCAACCAGACCGGGGCCGACCAGCTGCCTTTCTTGCGAAAACTGATGAACAGGTCTGATCTCCCCAGGTTTTGCTGCCTGTCAAAGGCTGCGAAGATCATATACGATTCATCGGGGGCCACGAAGGCATCGCCTTCCAGGTGTTCTGAATTCACCGAGGTCAGTGCTCGCGGAGCCTTATATTCCCCGTTAACATAGGGGGCGACATAGAGGTCACTGTTCGAAGACCCATGAGGGGTGATCGCAAAATAGAGGTTGCCACTGTCGGTAAGCCACGGGTAAAACTGATTCCCCTCTACTGGCTTATCAAAAAAAGGCTTTGGAGCGGTCCAACTACCATCTTTCCGCTTCGACATCCAGATATTCCAATCTGTAACCGTATCCTGTGCATGCTCCGGCATAAGGGAAGAAAACAACATCGTATTGCCTTCTTCATTCACATATACATCAGAGTGGGGCGATCCGGCGGGAAACGGCAGGGCTTCCGAAGGACTGAAGGTGCCGTTCTCCTCATTCATCTTATGGATCACAGAGGCAGAGGCTTCCATTTTTGTAAAATACCATTCCCCAGTTTGGGCAACGTAAACATTGTTCCACTGCACCCCATCTGCAGAAAAGGTTCCGGCCCCTAATTTCTCAGGAGATACTGCATCGGAATAAGCAGCAAAAGGGCCCTTACCACTTGTGCAACCTACCGATAAAATTGCAAGCAAAAACAGTGGTATATAAAACATTACCCTTTTCATCCCTGACCGTTTAACCATTGTTTATAAGGGGCTTTTAATCGCTCGGAAATGAACAACACCTCGTGGGGCTGATTTCTTACAGCTACCCCATCATCAATAAAAAAGGTGAACATGTCGTTCTTATGGGTTGGTTCCCCAAACTGTTTTTTCAGTGCGTCGATAAATCGTTTTTCTTCTTCAGCATCAGTTAATATCCAAACCACGTCCAGTTGATCATCGGCAAAGATGAGCTCTACATGTCGCTTTTTCCCGGCAAACATAAATCCGTAAACATCCAGTTGGGCCTGAGACTTTCTGGCAGTTGGTAGTTGAAGTTCTTCCTCCGGACGTACGGTAACTGAATCGCTAAAAGCGGCTACCCGTTCTTTAATTTCCGCCAGGCTTTGGCCAAACCGAAACACTTCCGGTTTTGCCACCTGCTTATCGGCACAGGTGATCAGTAATAACATGGAGATGAGTCCATACATCATAAAGTTCATAAGTTTCATTTTTATATTGATTTGACGGCTAAACTATGAGCAACAGCAGGTTACAGGGTTCGGATTATCGTAAAAGCGGTTATCCGAACCTGTATTTAACAGGCCTTAACAAATGAAACAGAAAAAAAGGTCAGCTCGCGGAGTATCGTTCGGCGTGACTTTTTTTGAACTGGGTAGGGGTCATGCCCACCTTCTTTTTAAAAAGGGTATTAAAAACAGATTTACTGTTAAATCCGACATCGTACAGCACTTCTGAAATGGTAAGCTCGTCTTGCTTCTCAACGAACAGCCTTTTGGCCTCCTCTATCCTAAAGGAGTTCAGGAAATCGGGAAAATTCCCCTTGTGGAATGTTTTAATGATCAATGAGGTATTGCGCTCCGAGAGTCCCATGGCATTGGCAAGGTCGGCCAATTTTAACTGAGGATCGGTATAAAGGGCCTTCTCTGCTATTAAAGACAACATGCGATTATAGTTGCCTTCCGTCACTATCGCATTCTCAACATTCGCCTTTTTGATCACCCGCAATCCTTTAAAAAAGAGTTCCGGAGAATAGATCGCAATAACCAGGGTGAGGTTGGCGAGTATTAAAATACTTAGTACCCCCAGGGTTTTAAACAACAAGGCCATGTCCGCATTCCCCGCTAAGCCGAAAACAACCTCAAAGAGGAACATGAACCAAACCACCAGAAACGACAATAAGAGGTTCTTTAACCAATAGTGACTTTTGGAGTTATCGCCCTTATTATGCATAAGCCTGAAGGCAAACAGGGTATAGGTCACCGCCTGCAGGTAGTACGACGCTGTGATCACATAATCGGCAACCATACTTTGAAAAGGGGCAACGGCCTGGATAAGGTTGAATAAGAGATACGCGCCAAAGGGTATAAAATGAAGCCAGTCTTTACGCAGGTCTACCACGGTTCTGTGCACCAGGTAGCGTGCAAAGAAGTACAAAAATGGTGCATATACGAACAGAGCCGAAGATAGGATCAGGACCAATGCTCGGGGAACCGGCCATTGCATGATGTACACCAAATTGGTGAACAGGGTAATTCCCTTAGCGACCAGGAATACCCCTAGCAATTTTACGCTATAGGTAACTACTTTCTTATTCAGCAAGATGAGCGACCCTATCAGGAAAAAATTAAAGGCAGCGATTATTTGTAATGTATTGAGAACCCCCATAGGGTGGGCAAAGTATAAAACTAATATGAATAATTCAAGAACACTCCCACCGATCCGCAACCAACATATGGTTCTAATTTACGATCTTTCAAATATCAGAACCCTGTAAAGATCAACTTAGGGTACCTTCGTCATACGAGCTATTGCAAATTAAAGACACCTGCATTATGAAACAATTACACCAAATGGTACATATCACAGCCATCCTGGTGTGTATGGCATTCACTTCCGGCACCTACGCACAGACTGAAACAGATACTACTGCATCGTTGCATTTTTTATCCGGCACCTGGGAAGTACGTAATTTTGCCCGGGAGAACGATACATGGAAGCTTCTCGGAACCACAAAATCTACGGGGGCATTGGAGCACGATGGTAGGTTTGTTTCTGAAAGGACCAAATTTCTAACTCCCTTTGGAACGATCAACATGATCACCTTTATAGGATTTGACAGCAAGGCCAAAAAGTTCAAGCTCTCGGCCATGGATAAAGAATATGGCCTTATGGATATTTACCTAGGTGGGTGGACGAACAATGCGCTGGTATTTGACAATCTAAGCTCAGACCTCCCTGTTAAAACTGAAGACGGTAAACACCTGCACTTTCGATTAACATACAAAGACATAACAGAACGCTCGTTCACACATTTGGTTGAAGGCACTACCGACCAGGGGAAAAGCTGGTTTATTTTCTCCAGGTCTGTGTTTAATAAGGCACCCTGAAAAACAAAGTTCGTTAAAGCGGTAGTGAAATCACCCTTCTCCCGAGTCGTCCGGATTACAATAAATATCCTTTTTACCCTGGATTACTGAGATCATTTAATACCCTATGGTTCTTTGGATTCAAAAGATATCGATGATGCTCTACAGTTTACGGGCTATAACCACCACATGAATTTCCAGGTTCCATCGGACTTCTGATAAGGGATCTCGTGACGACGAGCGATAGTGAGGTTATTTGCTTCAAGACCGCGGCAAGCCAACAGCCGGGTAGCTATGCCCGGGTTATTCTACGATCTTATCTAGATCATTCCCCGTAAGATGTTGCACATTTCTGCTGATCTTTTCGATATCCCAGTCCCACCACTGCAGTTCCAGGAGTCTTTCGATGACCTCGGGCGAAAAGCGTTTTTTAATTTCCCGGGCCGGATTGCCCCCAACAACGGTATAGGGCGCAACGTCTTTGACTACCGTGGCATTGGTGGCAATAATAGCCCCGTCGCCTATGGTGACCCCCGCCATGATGGTGGCGTTATAGCCTATCCACACATCATTGCCAATATTAATGTCTCCTTTTGACGGATACGACTTTCCTTCCATGGCGTTTTCCCAGCCGTTGCCGAAAATGGCAAAGGGATAGGTCGATATGGCCTCAGTTAAATGATTGGCCCCATTCATAATAAACTTCACATCTGAAGCGATCATACAAAACTTCCCGATGATCAGTTTATCGCCCGTAAAATCAAAGTGGTATTTGACGTTCTTCTCAAAATTTTCCACATTCTCAAAGTCGTCGTAATAGGTGTAATCCCCAACGATGATGTTCGGATTCTTAACCACGTTCTTTAAAAAGCAGAGCCTGTTGTAATGCTCCAGCGGGAATTTTGTGTTTTTATCCGGGCCTGTCATGAGCCTTTATTTATTGTTGTTTGCATAAAGGTGTGACATTTAAACGACTCCCCCAAACCTCAGGAGTAATGAGGTAAGGAGGAGTGGGTTAAACCAGTTATTATTTTGCGGTGACCGGGGTATTCCAGAGTCCCGTGGCTGCAACCTTTTCGGCATAGCTTTCAAATGAGACAGGTGGTCTGCCCAACACCTTAGCGACATCATCCGACACCTCCTGATTTTCCGGATTCCCCAATACGTCTTTAAACAGGTAGCCGAATAACCAAACATAGTCATCGGGAAGGCCGGCATCCCGCATACCCTGCTTAAAATCTTCTATGGAAACAGGGATGTATGCGATGTCTTTCCCGGAAGCTTCTGCCATCATACCTACCACTTCCTTAAAAGTTAATTTTTCCGGACCTGTTACCGTAATGGTTTGACCGTTGTAACTATCGTCTACCAATACCTTGGTTACCACATCGGCAATATCATCGGCATCGACAAACGGGATCTCCGCCTCCGGCATAGGAAGAGCAACCGCGCCGTTAAGCACCGATTCCAAAAAGGCCCCCTCACTAAAGTTCTGATTGAACCAGGAAGCTCGCACCAGGGTATAGTTAAGTCCTGAATGGGCAACAATTGCCTCACAAGCCTCGGCTTCTTTCTCCCCTTTCCCCGAGAGTAAGACCACTTTCTCCAAACCTGCTTTCAGGGCTTTCGCTGTAAGGGTGCTGATCGCGTCTCTCGCTCCGGGCACCGCAAGATCCGGGTAGTAAACGATATATGCCCTGTCGATCCCAATTAAAGCAGCATCGTAGGTTTCCGGGTGTTCCCAATCGAATGCCGGGACCGTTCTTCTTCCCACGACCCTTACGTTGTGACCTTCTCTTCTTAAATTTTGCGCTACTCGACTACCGGTCTTCCCGGTTCCTCCGATAATTAAAATGTTCTCTGTTTTCATAATTTATGGTATTTAATTGATGAGTATGGTACTCCAGCTTTCTGAAGTCTTTATAAAATTCTTTTGAAACGATTTGTTCTGTGATCTTTTGAAAATGGCTGTTCTATTTTGTATAGATCAGTCCGATGATCAATAACAGAAATGCCGTTGTGGAACTGATCGTGCGCATCATATGCCAGCGATTCCACGGAGCTTCAAACTTTGTCCTTAATTCCTTTAAGCGGATATCGGTGAGTTCTTCCAGCACAGTATGTTCAAGGAGTTCATTGAGGGGTACATTCTTAAAGACCGTGATCAATCCAATACCTACGAAGAACAGTATCGCTGCGATCAAAAAAGACCAGAACACCTTAGGGTCGGCATTTCGATACAGGTAGGCGTTAGCGAACAGCAACAAAGCCGGCATAAAGAATACCGCTAAAAAGGAAGGATTGATAATGGCCCGGTTCATGGCCTGGAACGATCTCAGAAAAGTGAGGTCATCCAACCGTCCTATTCCGGGAGTTATCGCATTGGACCAGGTAAAACACAAGCCCGCTGTTAATCCGGTGAACAGAATCCCAATAAGTAATACGCTGAGTTTAAAATTAAATTCCATGACGTTCAATTTTGGTGGAGCTTATCCACGTTAGTAATTCTTGTTGTTCTTTAGTAGTAAGCCGTATGCTGTTGCCCTTAGGCATCCTTTTCTTTACAAATACCTGCGTGTATATTTCGTTTTTATAACTCCCCATATTTTCCGGGGTAAAGACACGTCTTCGATTGCGTCTTTTATGACATACATTACACTTATGGTCTAAAATGGAAAACACTTCCGGAGTTTCCTCATAGAAAGAGGCTACGATCTGATTTTCTCCCCGGATGGGATCCTGTAATTGCGGAGCGGCACTCAGGGTAACCAGGGAGGTTATGAATACGGTGATCATTTTAACCAGTGCTAACGTCATCATTAGTTTATTACTTTGATGAAGCAAAGGTCTGAGGATAAAGGCTTTGATTTTTGACCCTATTGGTCAATGATTTGACATTTTACGCCAATTGGAAGATCTAGCTGTTCTTGCGGAGGTCGGTGGGTGTCTGGCCCGTCCATTTCTTGAAGGCGCGGTTGAAGGCGCTTTGTTCGGAAAACCCGGTGAGGAAGGCGATCTCTCCTATACTAAGTTCGGCTTCCCTTAGTTTTTCTTTCGCGATAGCCTCCTGAGCTTTTCTGATCAGGTCGCGATAGGTTACACCTTCGTCCGACAGTCGACGGGTCAGGGTTCTTTTGCTCATCGCCAGCAGATCACTGATATGATCTACACTCGGTATACCTGTAGGGAGGCCGTCCCGGATCAGGGCTTCTACATCGCGAAGAAGACTATTCCCGGGAATTTTGATCCCTTTGGTTTTCTCATCGACCTGTTTTAATAAGTAATGGTTTATACTGGCATCGGCCTTGGCTGTCCTAAGTTTCAGATCTGCAGTTTGATAACTAATACTGTACTGCGGCTCATTGAAGCGTACAGCACATTTAAAAGCACGGGTAAAGCTGGAAAGGTCTATTGGCGGACCGTGTTTAAAGGTCACCTCAACAGGAAGGATTTCTTTCTCAGTCATCGCCTGGAGTACCACGACCGTAGCCGACAAGCTGGCTTCTGTAGACAACTCCATACCCCTGCGATGGGCTTCTCTGTTCAGTAAGATCCGGGAAATATCACCCTCCTCGCGTATCGTCCAGGCAAAGGTATTCGAGAGCAATTTAAAATAGCGCTCACTCCTTTCAAAGATCTCTCCTACCCAAGAGCAGGTTCGCCATGACAAACCCAACACCCCGTAATCGTCGATCTTCATTTGCTGTCCGACCCTTACACCAAATCCGGGTCCCAGTTTTTCATCGAGAAGCTCATGGAGGGAAAGAAATTCTTCGGCTGCGACCACCTGCAAATGATCCATAGCGTTAATGGGGGTAGGCAGGTCCGTAAAATCTTCCCGCGACATGCCCTCTGCGATGGCGCAATTGAGCATTTTTCGATACAGATGTATGGAGAAGTATTTCATTTATGCTATACAATTCCTCGACCGCTAACCAAAGGAAGCTGCAGGTCAAGAGTTCTTCCTGAAACAATGTTTCTATGACGCTACAATATACGCAATCATGCTAAGTACTTCATCATGATCGAAAAGTAAAAGTTATTCGGATAGCTTAAAGGGTATTTTTTTGAGCATGCACAACAAGGTGAGTTTCAATCGCCCCTCCTGCTCTTTCATAAATAATCTCCTCCTCAGTGATCCTGTTAAAGCCATTTTGTATGAGCTGCTCTTTTACCGTCTCCCGGTCGTGGTAATAAAAATAGGTGCGCTGTCCGGTACTCCCGGAAATAAATCCGGAGCGGTCATTCGACCCCGGCACAAAACTCAGATACAATACACCCCGGGGATTCAACAACCTGCTGCAATGCGCGATCAGGTTAGCCACATCTTCAGCAGCAAGATAGGGAATGGTGAATCCGCAAACGACCCCATCAAATGACCCGCTAAGGCTATCCAAATACCGACAGTCTAATAATTGCGTCCTGATCGAGGGATTGTTCTTCCTGGCCAGGTCGATCATGTTCTGTGCCACATCGGTGGCCAGGATATCCAGGTCGGGATGTATTTCCAACAGGCGCCGGGCAATATTCCCCGGGCCGCATCCCAATTCCAGTACCGATGCTTTGGCATGAGGCAAAAGCTCACAAAACTGCACATAGGTTTGATCGTAGATCGGCAGATCCATAAACAGCTCCTCATAGGGACCGGCTATACTGTCCCAGGTAGCATGAGTTTCCCTGTAGTGATCTTCTGTATTCATTCCATTATTCTTTTTCAGGACGTATTCCAAAGATCAGTAAATACCCGATCATCCAGAACTCTCCGATGGTAGCAGGAATGGTCAGGCTACTCTCCCACGATCCGGAAACTCCGGCGTAGGCAATAAAAGTACTCAGGAGGTAACCTACACCTCCCAAAATGAGAGTCCGCCCCAGCCAAACAGGCATTCTTCCGGAACTGGTCACGATATATCCCAACGGAAGCAGCCACATCCCGAAAAAGAGTCCGCCAACACCCCAGGCTCCCCGGATCAGGTTGGTGAGCAGGTCGATGACCAAGACCTTATCGGCTTCCGGATGATCCGAAAGAGCGATCTTAATGGCAGCTGCCATGGCAATGGCACTCACCGTAATGATCACCGTATTGACCGTACCCCATATTCCGGTAGCGAGGGCAGCGGTGTTATTGATGTCTTTAAATAGTTTATAGAACCACACCGCGGTAAGGGCCTGAGATAAGATGATCATAAATTCCATGAGCAGTCGCAGCCGGGCCATAGAAGTTGCCTCCATCAGGTTGTTCAAGGTTTGCTGTGGGTCGGCGTTGTACACCTTGGAGTGCAGGATCAAAAATCCAACAATACCTGAAATGGCCATAAGCAGGTACCAGATCCCGGCGACTCTTGCGGTTTTGATCAGTTCTTTTGGTTGGTTATTCATCATGGCTATTCTTTTTTACGGTTTTAGTTTATTTACGCAGGGCTATCGTTCTGCTCGATTTTTGTTGCAAGCGGCTTCAGGAGGATCGGCCTCAACCCGATGCTACAACGAATCAAGTTTAACGGCGGTTCGCCCATAGAGGGTGAAAGACCGGTGATCATCATCTTTTTTAAAGGCAACGGTAACTCCTGTACCCGGATGAACAAAATCCAGATCCTCCCCTACAACAGGCGTGAGTTTATAGGCGTCGCCATTGGGGAAAAATAAAGCTATACGTCCCTCATTGTCATCCAGGGCTACTGAAAGCGCTACTTGATCATCCCAGAGGTACCTGCCTTCGAGTCCCTTTAAAACCATCGGCTCTACCTGTGTTTGCTCAAAGCTGATCTGCTCGAAATGCTTCCAACCGTAGATCCGGGAGGCAGACAAAAGCAACTCGTTACCAAGGGCTCCCCCGCTGTCGGAATTACTGAGGTAGACCAATCCTTTCCCGGTGGTCAGGCTTATGGTCATTCCGGTACGGTAACCGGCATTCCCTCCATAATGGGTGACCGCCAGGTCATCGCCGTTCCGGTTGATGATGAATCCGTAAACAAGTCCGTCGCGTTCCTCCTTTAAGATCTTCAGAATATCCTCCTTTGAAAACACCTCGCTCTCTCCCTGGTATCCTTTATAGAGTTCAATAAGAAACTTAGCCATATCTCCGGCATTACTCCAAAGCCCTGCCGCTGCCTGCTCAGGATGGTTATGCCAGCCTCCGGCGATCATTTCTCCATTTGCGGTATGCCCCTTCGCTACACGTTCATACTCCGATTCGGGTAACGGTTGGGTGAATTCAGAATGCTTCATTCCAACAGGGTCAAGGATCCATTCTTTCATGATCTCAGAGAATTCCTTGCCAAAATGATCCTGGAGGGCAACCTCCGCCAGGGTATATCCGCCACCGGAATACGCCAGTAATTCGTTTGGCGGCGACACCACCGAAATAGCGGGGGAATTCACTCCCTCAGCACCTTTCAACACATCCTGGTCTGAAGGAAAAGGCACTTCCTTAAGATACCCCTGATACCCCCCGGGAGTGATCCCTGAGGTATGAGCGAAGATATTGCGAAAGGTCACCGGATTATCTGCTGTTTGTTCACCCTCCGGCAAGTTGAAACTCTTCAGGTACTTCTGAATATCTTCATCCAGATCGATCGCTCCGGCATCTTGCATGCGCAAGGCGGCTAAAAAAGTTACCGGTTTAGATAAGGATGCTGCCTGAAAAATGCTGTTACAATCCAGCTGATGCCCTTTTGAAAGTGTGGTATCCCGGTACAGGTCAGCCCATGCAATTTCACCTGCTTCAATAACGGCAAGGGAAAGGGCCGGAATCTTATATTCCGACATTTTATCCCGGATGGTACTTAACTGTTCAGGTGTGTCCACGAACCGCACCTGTCCGCGAATCCCATGCTCCAATGCCACCTTCCTTCTATCTCCATCCCCGGGGGTATGACAATCCGCTTTAGCTGTCTGACTCCCTGAGTGAGCGGATTCCCGGGTCGGGAAGGAACAGCCGGCTGTAAAAACCAGCGCAACGAATAATAATACAACTCTTTTTACAGTGAACTTAAGTCGGGGAGTGTGGTTCATTTTTATGCCTTAATATTTACTACAATCTACGCATTTTAGTTTCGCGGCCATGTCCATGCCTGGTACAGGATGATCCCCAGAACCAGCAGTTCGATACCATTGAACAGCACAAAAAAGGTCTGCCAGGCATCGCCCATACCGGATACGATGATCAGAATAGAGATGGCAGCATACAGAAGTGCTATGGTGATATTGAGCCATTTATTGAATAGTGGTTTCAGAAAAACCGAAAGAAAGATCATCAGTGCCGGTACGATCAGGATCGAAGAAAAAATGATCAGTAGCTCCGGGGTTGTAGGTCCCATGGGCGTTTTTAGTTCCATCATCTTTTCCAGTTTCCCCGGGGTCATCAGCCTAAAATAATCGGCATAGATGTAGAGAAACATCAGGGCCGTCCACAGGGAGGCCAGTTTTAATTTAGTGCTTACGGGCGTATCGGTCAATGATGAGCGATCGTCTTTTTGTGAAGTCATATGTCGATCCTTAGGTTAGTGTCTTATGATGACGAGTAACCGCAGGTGTTGTTACAGGGATCTACGACTTTTAAGCCTCCACCTCACTCAGCCCCCGACCTGGCTACGATCTTTTCTATGCGCCCAAAAACGATCTGTGACAGGTTCCATTGATATCCTTCAAAATCGGTAGTGTTCATAAACTGAACGATCACCGCATCGCTCTCTTTATCATAAGCTGCCAGGCTTTGGTACCCGGGAATGAGTCCGCCGTGCTCGTATGCATAAAGGGAGGCATACAATTCCTGCTCTTCCGGGGTGAGTAAGACACCTGTATTCAATGCCCGAATAAAGATGCCCACATCTTCGGCAGTAGCCACCATGGCACCGTAATCGGTAGTTTTAATATCTTCGTCTACCCCGACATAATACCCGCTCATCAATCTATCCATATCAATATCGTGAATGGATCCATAGGTATTCTTTAACCCAAGGGGCTCCAGGATACCTTCCCTGATCATCTCATATTTAGGCTTTCCGGTGATCTTTTCGATCAACATGGACAAGAGCAGATAATTCGTATTGCAGTACTCGTACTTCTCGCCCGGGTCAAACCTGACCGGTATGCCGAAAATGCGCTCCAGGGATTCCTGACTGCTTTTTGGAGGATCGGTCCAGAAGTTTGGAGTGTCGGTAACATTTGGGAGTCCGCTGCGATGTTGAACGAGCATCCTCACCGTGATCTTATCTGCGTTTGCGATTTTCCCTTTGAACTCCGGGAAATACGCAATGATCGGTTTATCCAGCTCCACACGTTGTTGGGCTGCCAGTTTAGTGATCACTACGGCCGTATACAACTTATCCATACTGGCGATCTTAAACAGTGCATGCGCATCGGCGGGGATCTTGGCTTCCCGGTCATGCCACCCCGAAGCGTAGTACTGCGGAGGTTGGCCTGCCTGATCCACATAAACGATCACGCCTTCAAATCCGTGACCAACAGCCTGATCCAGCTGCTCCTGTACCGTATCCGGCAGCGGGAGTATCCACGCCTTGACCAATAGCCAGGGTACAAAGAACATGGAGATGGCTGTACCCAGAAAGAGTGCAACCTGAAAGATGCGTTTTTTGGTTTTTTGATCCATTATGATTCCTATTTTCGGGAGAAACCGGCATGGCCCTTTGTCTGAGATCGCTTCCACCTGAAAGCGGGTTTCAGAAGGCCATACGATTATTATTTTTTTAAAAATACCTATTATTCCTACACTTATTGATCTTGATGTGCTTATTTCATTCCCTTTAAGCACTCAGGTTCCATGCTACGCTATACCTCGGCTATGGTCGATATCAGCTTTACCTCCTTTTTCAGTCTCGGTTTTAATCCGAACAGCGGCCTTAAAAATGATACCCTTTTTACCACCAGCTCGTAGATCAGAAAACACCCGGCAAAGGTAAATGCGCTAATGGCGACAAATTGCAGGATGGCGGGAATTTCCGTAGGCAAAATAAGCATGGTACCGGCGTAGAGCACGAACATATGCAAAATATACACCGGATAAGCCGCTTCGCTCAGGTAGCTAAGTACAGCACCGGGCCTGTTAAGGTATGTATACCCCGTGCCGAACACCCAAAAGATCCAGCTGTTGGATTCGACAGCCATCAGGTAGCCCGGAGCTTCGGTGGCATATAGCGCATAGCGCACCCCGAACAATACAGCGGCCAATGCGAAGTACCCCCAACGCCATTTGCGTACGGTCTCCCAAAACGTATTCCCGCTAAGCATGAAGACAAAGCCGAAAAAGAAGGCCAGCAACCCCAGGAAGAAGCCGTGCCAGGTCTCTGCATACATCGCAAACAACTGGGGTTTTACAAGCATGATCTCAGCGATAAAGAACACCGTTACCGATAAGGGCCCCAGCGGATTCCTCATGATGCGTGCCAGCCCTTTGACCCACTTGCTGTCCGCACTTTTCTTCATCCGGAAGAACAACGGTGACAGCACTACTACATACGCAAAAATATTCCCCAGGAACCACAGGTGGCCTGCATGCGGATAATACGACAGGGGCATATGGTAGTATTTCTGGAACAACAGGATGTGCAGGGGGGTAATCGCTGCAAATCCGAAGACGAAGGGCAGCAGGATCCTGCGGGCACGTTCTGAAAGCAGCTGCTTCCAGTTGCGTTTGCGGATGGCGAAAAATACGCCCATCCCGGAAACATAGAACAAGAACGGAATACGCCAGACGTTGAGCATGGTCATGGGTTTCCACAATCCCTCCAGGAGTTCGTCACTCCTGATAAAGCCGATAAAGGTGGCCCAGGGTTGAAATACTATGGCGATGTGATAGAGCAGCAGCAGGCCAATGGCAATGACCCGCAGCCAATCGATATCGTATCTTCTGTTCGTTTTCATGATCCTTGTTTTTTAAGATTGACTATTGTAACATCACGGCGATTACCGGACGTGTTTTTTCGATCTCATTCAGGTCGAATTGCATCCCGAAAGGTGCCAGTTGTTGCTGAAGCATCTCGTAAATAGGTTTCACCTCGTCAAAAGCTCCCATAACCGATTCCCTCGGGGTGGCTCCAAAGGCATTCTTAGCCTGAAGATTTGCCCCGGCATCCATAAGCAGTTGTACGATCTCTACCCTGCAGAAAAAGGCGGCCGTATGGAGGGCGGTGGCCCCGTCATTATTCTTGACTTCGAGGTCGGCCCCGGCATCGATAAGCGCCTCGGCGATCTCCTTCTTATTAAAGCTCGCGGCAGTGATCAAGGGGGTCGATCCACTCAGGGCGTCCCTCTCGTCGATATTCGTTCCGGCTACAATATGCTGCCTTACCGCCTCAAGGTTATCGGTAAGGACCGCCTCCTGCAGTCCGACCTTCGGTGCTTTTACTTCCGACAGGGCTGCGCTCCCACCGGCGGTTCGTTCTACGGACTTTTCGCCTTGCTGTCCGCAGGCAGTGAACATTAAGAGTCCCAGGGTCAGGATTCCTGTGGCGATTCGTGATTTGATCTTTAAAGTTTTCATGATCTTTTTATTTAAAGGTTTAACATTTGTTTTTGTTACTACAAAGTTGGGGCTAACCATGACGCAGCACCTATGACCTATGCAGAGGAAGCTATCAAGTTTCAACAGCCCTTGAAAACTATGGCGCAGGGATATAAATTATGACGCAAAACGCATGCGGAACACGGTAAATAAAGGGATGGTGGAATAGGGCATATGTGCCCGCAATTTTCTAATTTAGAAGCTCCAAACAACAGCATGACCCATACTTCTTCGCATCGATCGGCATTTCTTTCACAAACTGAAACCATTCTTCAGGAGCATTTAGGCAACGAGAACTTCGGTGTTTCCGAACTTGCGGAAGCCCTGCATATGAGTCGGTCGAACCTGTTGCGGAAGATCAAAAAAGAAACCGGATTGTCTGCAAGCCAGTTCATTCGCCAGGTGCGCCTGCAAGAAAGCTTACCCCTGCTCAAAGAGGGATCGATGACGGTCTCTGAGGTTTCTTTCAAGGTCGGATTTGGCAGTCCGTCCTATTTTATCAAATGCTTCCGGGAACACTATGGTTTTCCTCCAGGAGCACTTGAGGAACAAAAAGAAACTCTAGAGGAAGTGGTCGAGGAAAGTACCCGACCTAACACTGTTGCCCCTAAACAAGAAGAAGTCCCTTCCAGAAAGAAATACCTATGGCTACCGCTTCCGGCCCTACTCCTTATCGGGGCCTTAGCCTACTTTTTACTGTTTCAGGAAAAGGAAAAAGGCATCGAAATAAAAGTTGATCGGTCGATCGCGGTACTTCCCTTTAAGAATGAAAGTGCCGATTCGACCAACCTGTATTTTGTGAACGGACTCATGGCTTCGGCACTGAACAACCTGCAGAAGATCGAAGACCTTCGGGTGGTGAGCCGCACCTCGGTAGAGAAATACCGGAAAACCGACAAAAGCATCCCCGATATTGCCAAAGAACTGCAGGTGAACTACCTCGTGGAAGGGAGCGGACAAAAGATCGGGAAGCGAGTGCTGCTCAATATACAACTGGTCGATGCTGCTAATGACACACCCCTGTGGACCGAACAATACGACCGGGAGGTGGTCGACATCTTTGAATTGCAGAACGATGTGGCCCAAAAGATCGCCAAAGCCATCGAGGCCGTGATCACCCCTGCCGAGCTCGAACAGATCGAAAAACGCCCTACCGACAATCTGGCAGCCTACGATTACTACCTGCAGGCCTTGGATCCCTATCAGTCCCGTACGGAGGAAGGACTGGAAAAAGCCATCCCCCTGTTTGAAAAGGCGATCAGTGAGGATCCGAAATTCGCTATGGCCTATGCCGATCTGGCCATTTCCTATTATTTCCTGGATATCAACCGCCAACAAAAACAGTACACCGAACGCATCAATAAAAATGCCGATAAGGCATTGCTTTACGACTCCCGGTCGGACCTGAGCCTGATCGCAAAGGCCCTTTATTACATCCATACGGGAGAATACCGCCTGGCCGTCCCTCACCTAGAGAAAGCCCTGGAATACAACCCGAATTCGGCTGCCGTGGTGCAGGTACTTTCCAGCATTTACAACAATTACCTTCCCGATACCGCCAAATACCTGAAATACGCCCTGATGGGCTCCCAACTGGAGATCGGAGTGAACGATTCCATCACCCAAAGTTATATCTATTTGGGCCTTAGCGATGCCCTGGCGCAAAGCGGATTCACAGAAGAGGCCATGACCTATATGGGCCGATGCACAGACTTCGACCCGAACAATTACTATGCGCCCTACCTGAAAGCGTTTATTCAGTATGCGAAGGATGAGGATCTGGAGCGGGCAAAAAATACATTGATCCGGGAATTCAAGAAAGACACTACCCGCCTGGACCTCATGCAGGAGGTAGGCAAGCTGTACTATTTTCAGGGAGATTATGAAGGTGCCTTCCCCTACTATAAAAAATTCACTGAGCTCCGAAAGTCCCGGGGCCTGACCATTTATCCGCACGAAGACCTTAAGATCGGTATCGTCTACGAAAAGATGGGGCTGAAAGCAGAAGCTAAGGAATTTGTCGACCGGTACGCGGACTACTGTGCTGCTGACGCATCCATTTACAAAAGTGCCAGTACGGCCTTTCTCTATCTCTACCAGGGGAAAACAGAAGAGGCTATGGAACAGCTCAAGGCCTTCGCCACCCGTGACCATTACAAATACTGGATCCTGTTATTCCTCGAAAAAGACCCGCTGATCAAAGGCCTGCAACAGCATCCCGAATATCAGACCACCATTCAGCAGATCCATGACCGGTTTTGGGAAAATCAGAAGAAGCTTCGGACTTCCCTTGAAAAGAGCGGCCTCCTGTAAAGTTTAATCTGCCCCCATACCTCAACCAGTGTTAGGAAATAAAACCCCAACCCTTACGGCAATGATAAAATTTAAATGCACGCCGGTTTACCACCAGGCCCTGCCTTTTACTGTCTTTGCTTCGCCTGCTCCAGCATCGTGAAGGACCCGTCCAGATCGCGATGCACCCTGGCCGTCCATTCACTATTATTCTCCAGGGCAAAGGTCACCAGGTAGTTCATGCCTTTGACCACCTGACGTTCGGCCGACAGGATCTCTTTTAGCGGTGAGGCATTGTTCATTCGGGAAAGCACAAAATCTACAGCCTCCTCTACTTCCGGAGTGATCTCTGTAGCCGACCATCCTCCGGGCACAGGTGTCTTTGATTTCTTCGTCACACTTAAATTCCCATCCAGGTCCCTGTAAACGGTGACATTCCAGGTTTCCCCGTTCTCCAGGATGAAGACCAGATCGTAGTTCAATCCCCTGACCACCTGTTTCTTTGCACGTAGCACCTCCCTGAGCTCCGCATTAGGCCTTACGGCTCCCAAAGCATAGTCCAAAGCTTCTTTCACATCGCCTTCTACTTTGGTTGTATTCCACCCACCCAGGGCATTTTCATTCTTATACACGGTTTTTCCTTCTTTTATGGTTTCCAATACTTTGATCTCGTTGATCTTCATCGGATCCACTTTCAACGGATTCCTATTCAGGATCACCAGATCAGCTAATTTACCCTCGGTAAGCGTCCCCTTACTATCCTCTTCGAAATGCTGAATGGCCGACCATTCGGTAAGCGATTTAAGTCCTTCATAAGGAGTCAATCGCTGATCGGGTCCAAGAATGAATCCGCTGCGCGTTACCCGGTTCACTGTAGCATCCAGTACCCTTAACGAATTGGGAAAGGTCACCGGAGCATCGTGATGGGAGGTCATGGTCATCCCTGCATCAACTACATCCCTGGAAGGGGAAATATAGGCAGCCCGTTCTTCCCCGAGCACCGATTCCCTATGCCAGTCACCCCAATAGAAGGTGTGCATGGGAAACAAAGAAGGCAGGATCTCCAGGCGAACCAGATCGGGGATCTGGTCCTTCCTCAGTGTTTGTCCGTGGATCATCACCGTGCGGTGATCGGGATACCCATGGGTACTTTGGGCCGCATCCACCGCTTTGATCAGCTGGTCGATGGCCGCATCGCCATTGGTATGTGCCAGGATCTGCCATTGGTTTTCAAAGGCCGTGGTCACGTATTCGATAGCCTTTTCATCCGGAAGAATAGGATATCCCGTATAGCAGCCTTCCTTTCCTTCAGGGTTTACGTGGTAACATTTCGATAGCCAGGCGGTTTTTCCCTGAGGCGAACCATCCAGGGTGAGTTTTACCCCCCCTATGCGATAGTGGTTCGTATAACTGCGGTCGGGCTTGTAAAAATCCGGAGTTACCGCCTCCTTATTCCAGATCAGGTCCGGATAGGCCACCACATCGATAAAGAACTGATTCCCGGCGGCAGCCTTCTCAAAGGCCGAAGTAACATCGGCAGTACTGCGTCCGTCCTGAGCCGTGGTATACCCGTAACCCGCGTATTGCTCCTGTCCGCGCTGAACACTCTTCTGCTGGAGCTCGGCATCGGTCTTTTCCATGATGATGGGTAGTAAGGCATTAAAGAAAGCCGCTTCCTCCAGAACGCCATTGGGTTCCCCGTTGCTGTCCCTGCGCATGACTCCGCCTTCGATCTCCCCTGTGGCTTTGGAATACCCCACCACTTCAAGAGCCTTGGTATTCACACACGCCAGGTGGCCGGATTGGTGAATGACCACCACGGGAACCTCGGTGCTTATCCTGTCCAGTACATCTTTGGTAGGGTGTTGTTTTTCCTGAAGCTGTGAATCGTCATACCCGTTGGCAATGATCCATCCCATTTTTCCCACCAGGAACTTGCCATCGTCGCTATCTGCCCATGCCTTAACGGCATTTACCAGCTCATCAAAACTGCCTCCGGCACCATCAGGCGGGGACAGCACGTTGGCCGCCTGACTCAGCAATCCGGTGTTGTACATATGGCCATGGCCGTCAATAAACCCGGGCAACAAGGTTTTACCGTCCAGATCTACCCACTGCGCATGGCTTCCAAAATTGGCCTTGGCCTCTTCAGCACTGCCCACAAAGGCGATCTTACCCTCCCTTTCCACCAGGGCCTCTGCATAAACAGGAGTTGGGCCTTCCATGGTCAGGATATCCCCGTTGTGATAAATAACGGCCTCAGGTTCCTGAGCTGACTTTTCAGCATTCTTTGAATTACAGGCCACCAACGCAGTGAACATCACCACCCCTATGATCGATAATCTTCGTTTCATCATTTAAATTTTAAAAATTCAATTTACTGAATTACAATGTATTGTCATCGCATTAGATGAATTTAACTATCCTGAGTCTCCGCCAGGTATTCCCTGTATATGGCCACTGGCACCAGCCCTGTCCACCCGCAAAAATCCTTTTTGGAAGGCATGCCATAGGCGATCAGATCGGGGACGTAATTTTCCCAGAAGGTGCCGTTAGCCTCGAACACCGCTGCCACAGCAGTGTAGGTCTTCACGGCGAGGTCGTAAGCCAGTTCGTGTTTGCCATAGGCCGTTAATCCCTTCAACACCATATAGGTTGTAGGCGGCCAGACCCCGCCCAGCCAGTAATCGCCCCAACCCTTATAATCGGGGTCATCGGCAAAAGCGAGCAAGGGCGGATTAATAGATACGGGATGGTCTTTTGACCAAAGCGGCCTGCCATCGCTGCGGTATTCCCTGCAGATAAATCCATCGGGATCCATGCGGTCATAAAAATTATTCAGGGCCTGATACACAGGCAGGGTATCCAAATGGTACTTGGCGAAACAGACGATAAAACAGGTATCCCAAAGGAAGATGTTATCGGAAAAGGCGGCATCGACGAAAGGCTTTTTAAAAAAGGGTTCACTGACGCCCCCGCGCACCTTAGCCTTGGTGAGCTCCAAAGCTTTGGTGTACATACGCTCACTTAGATCGGTCGATACCGGCGGAGTGTTCACCTTGATCCGGGGTCCGGGATCCGGAAGAAATGCAGATTCGCATCCTGATGTCAGCGCTGTTGCCCCGAAAAGTCCCAGAACCGCATTCTTATTAAACTCTCTTCTTTTCATCTTGCACATTTATGCTTCACAGGTCCTGTAGATAAGGGTATTGCGGAAGGAGTGGGGTCAGGAAACTTCTTAAAAATAACGCAAGGCCCTGATATTCACAATTTTTACAGCCGAAGATTTGCAAACACCTTCCTTTCGCATTTCTCAAAAAGGGCGTATAAATTAGAAACTTTGCTGTTTGATAACGACCGGAGTGAAGTATCTTTGCTGAAGTATACATGCCCCGAACACCGTTCGTGAAATAAAAACAGGTAGTGGAAAATATGTCAGACATCGAAAAAGCAGCAACCCTCCTAAAGCAGGGCGAGCTGGTTGCCATCCCGACCGAGACGGTTTACGGACTGGCCGCCAATGCCTTTTCTAATGAAGCTGTGGCGAAGATCTTCGAGACCAAGAACCGTCCGTCTACCAATCCGCTTATCGTCCACATCCATTCGATCGACCAATTGCCGGAGATCGCGAGAAACATCCCGGATATGGCCTATACCCTGGCCGAACATTTCTGGCCCGGGCCGTTGACCATGGTACTGGAAAAAGCTCCGCATATTTCTGATAAGGTCACTGCGGGAAAGACTACCGTTGCTGTGCGCATCCCCGACCATGAGCTTACCCTTGAATTGTTGCGTAAGCTTGACTTCCCATTGGTAGCACCCAGTGCAAACCGCTCGAACCATATTAGTCCGACCCGACCCGAACACGTAAAGAACTCCTTAGGCGATAAAGCACCTTTTATCCTTGATGGTGGTCATTGCACCAGGGGCATAGAATCGACCATTGTGGGCTTTGAGCGAGGCACACCAACGATCTACAGGTTGGGGACTACCGCCAGAGAAGAGCTCGAGAAGGTTCTGGGCAGACCCGTTGAAATGGGCAACACCCCCGGAAAGGTGGTCGTAGCACCGGGAATGTTTAAAAAGCATTATTCCCCAAGAACGCCGTTTACCGTGACGACCAATGTACAGGAAGAGGTAGAAAAACACCCCGGTAAAAAACTGGGGATCCTGTATTTCGGCGATCCGGACACCCCCCCCGCACATGCCCTGTACCGAATTCTCTCCCCGGAAGGAGACGCCCGGGAGGCAGCCTCAAAACTCTACGGTATGATGCACGAACTTGACGAACTCGGCCTCGACCTCATCATCGCCCAATTACTCCCTGAAGAAGGCGTTGGGGCTTCCGTGAACGATCGCATGACCAGGGCTGCTTCTAAGTGATCCTATGAACACAATCACTTAAATTTTCCCGCGATTCAACATCCCTCCCTTTTACCGAAAACGGAACCACAACCTCCTTTAATTCACACAAATTCAATATCTTAATACAGTCAATAACCAACACCATTACTTTATGAAAAGAATAGTCTTATTGCTGTTCTTAGCAAGTTTTTCCTGGGGATATGCTCAGGAATCAGAGGTCTTAACACCCATGGACATTGCTAAGCTGCAACAGGTAACCAGTGCCATGATCACTGAAGACGGAAAAACCGTTTATTACACGGTAAGCGTTCCTGCCGATCCGAAGGTCGAAAACGCTCCGGCGAGCAGTCATTTGTACAAATACGACACCGATACCAAGGCCCATACTGCCCTGATCACCGATCATTCGGTGGGTAACCTGGCCTTTCGTCCGGGTAGCAACACACTTACCTTTACTGCAAAACCCGAAGGTGCCGATCATACGGGCATCTACGAAATGACGGCAGAGGGAGGTGCTCCTGCCCTGATCCTCTCTTATGGAAATTCCATTTCGGGATACGACTGGAATCCTGATGGCAACACCCTGGCCTTTATTGCCAAAGAGGTGGAAGAAGAAACCAAGCCTGACCTTCCCTATACTCCCGAGATCTATGAGGAAGGTATGAAAATGAGCAGGGCTTTTGTTACCGATCTCCGCAGCGACAAACTCACTGAGATCCCGATGTCGGGTCATGTTACGGCCGTAGCCTGGAATGGCAATGGCGGACAAATAGCGGTGCGGGTATCGCCCAGTACCCTGGTCGACGATTTCTACACCAGCCAGAAGATCTATATCCTAAATACCATAGACCGATCCATCGCCGGGGAGGTCATGCACAAAGGTAAAATGGGCCCTATGAAATGGTCGCCCGACAGCAAGTTCCTCGCCTTTATAGCCGGCGCCGATGAGCACGATCCCACCGCAGGAAGACTGTTCAAGGTTCGCCCCGTAGGTGGTAGTCCGATGATGCAGGCCGAAGGTATGGAAGGCTCTATAGATGGCTTACAATGGTCGGCAGATGGCCATCTGATGTTCCTGGCAAGCGAGGGAGTAAGTTCGACCCTGGGAAGCATAGATAAGAACGGCAAAATGACACGACTATACACCAGCCAGAACTATGCTATCAATGACTTCAGCGCCGCCAATAATGGTGTGGTAGCTGTTGTGGCCAGCACTCCGGAGCACCCTTCAGAATTGTTCCTGCTCAAGGGTATGGGCAGCGCTCCGGAACGCATCACCGACCTCAACCCATGGCTGAAGAATAAAAAAATGGGGAAACAGGAAGTAATTGTTTACAAGGCGAAAGACGGGATGGAGATCCAGGGACTCCTGATACATCCTGTAGAAAAGAATGGTCCTGTGCCCATGATCACCGTGGTTCACGGCGGACCGGAGGCGCATTATGACAACGGATGGCTCACCGGATATTCCATGCCGGGACAGATGGCCGCAGGACAAGGATTCGCGGTGTTCTACCCCAACTACAGGGGTAGTACCGGCCGGGGTGTGAAATTTGCCATGTCGAGCCAGGGAGATCCCGGAGGAAAAGAATTTGACGATATCATAGACGGGATCGATCACCTGATCGCCAATTACGGGATCGACAAAGACCGGGTCGGGGTCACCGGAGGTTCTTACGGTGGCTATGCCACCGCGTGGATGTCTACCCGACATACCAAGCGCTTTGCGGCCGGGGTGATGTTCGTGGGTATCTCCAACAACCTCTCAAAATGGGGAACCAGCGATATTCCTGAAGAGATGTTCCTGGTGCACAGCAGAAAGCGTATCTGGGACGATTATGAGTTCTTCCTGAAACGCAGCCCCATTTACTATGCCGATCAGGCCGAAACTCCACTGCTCATTATGCACGGTAAGAACGACACCAGGGTAGATCCGGGGCAATCTTACGAATTGTACCGACACATTAAAACCCGTACCGACACTCCGGTACGTATGGTGCTCTATCCGGGAGAAGGTCACGGTAACCGAAAATCGACCGCCCGTTACGACTACAGCCTGCGCATGATGCGCTGGTTCGACCACTATTTAAAACAAAAGAAAGAAGACCTTCCGCAGATGGAGAATAAAGAAGCCGAATTGCTCTTTAAAAATTAGGCCAGGCTATGGTGAGCAAAGCTCAATTCCGGCAGGACCAAAAGCAAATTTGAATTCGCCACCTCTCGGGGTGGCGTTTTTCTATCGGGGATACATAACGAAAGTTGCTCCTGCAAAAGAGTGAGGAATACTGTCAAACCTCCTTTTAGAGTCCGCCGGGGAATACTGCCCTACCTGGTCTTGATGAATTCGTATTCTGAGTATTCGATCCTTGGATCCACCTTGAAATCAAAGCCCAGAACTTTATTGTTCAAAACGTAAAACGGTACCTCAGACCTCCCGAAAAGCGGATTGGAAAAGGTGCACAGGTAGGTAGCATCATGCAGGTGTTCCAGTTTTCCGATAAGATCAGGATGCTCTGAAAAATGCAAGATGAGGTCATTTTGCTGTCTCCTGATGGCGATCTGACCATATGCCGTGTTCGAGTAATTCCCTATTATGGCCTTGGTTGGTAATTTGGGCACTAATCGATTGTCTATGGCCCGTAATGAATCTATTCTCTGGTCCCGAACGGTATTCACACTTCCTCTTCCGATAGCAGATTTAACGGTATAATCTTCCGGGTTTATTCCCAGGTAGGTATCCTGAATCTTGTTCAACAGGGATTGGGCAAAGAAATTATTGGTATTGGTGAGGATAACCACCCCCAGTTGTTCCTCAGGGATATAAGAAAGCACAGCCGTATACCCTTCAACCGAACCATCGTGATAGTATTCTAATTTGCCATGAACATCGCGTATAAATAATCCCAGACCGTATAAATTAAACCGGGTACGTCTCCCCATACGCTCATCCAGGTCGACCAGGTTATGAGGTTGCCTGATGGCTCCGACACTACGGATAGGCAGGATCGGTTCTCCCAGCAACCAGCCGTTATTAAGCTGGGCATATAACCAGTTTGAGAGGTCTTTTACCGTAGAGCTCATACTGCCTGAAGCGGCGATATTATCGATCTGATTCACCGGCACCTCAACAAGCTCGTTATTGACCAGGGCGTGTGGCCGGGCCACATTGCTATTACCGGATAAAGTAGCCGATAAGGTGAGGGTACGATGCATCTTTAGCGGTTTCAGTATACTGTCTCTCACCACTTCTCTCCAGGTCCTTCCGGTCACTTTTGGAATAAGCTCCCCTGCAGCCACGTAGGCGGCATTGCTATACCCCCAGGAAGATCGAAAATCATTGGGCGCAGCAATACGGCTCATGCTTTCTATGATCTCAGCCCGGGTTAGCCTGGAGGTCCAGTGCACAAAAGAGCCCTGAAAGGCATCAAATCCCAGCCTGTGCGAAAGCAGGTCTATGATATTGGCTTCCTTGGACGCGTAGGGATCTTTCAACCTAAACTCCGGCAACCATCTTTGTACTTTATCCGTTAAACTAAATGATGACGATTCTGCGATCATCGATAAGGCCGTAGCCGTAAACTGTTTGGTGAGCGAACCGATCATGAATAGGGTATTCTCGTCTACGGGAACAGTATCATGAGCCCTTGTAACTCCATACCCCTTGCTTAGCACCACGTTGTTGTTTTTAATGATCGCAACAGAAAGTCCGGGGATCTTCCATTCGGCCATACCTGTAACGATATACTGTTCCAGACTATCGGTTATAAAAACGGGAAACTGCTCTTTTTCCTGTCCCAATACAGCCATAGGAAGCAGCAAAAGAAGATTTAGAAACAGGGGTATTCCTGCGCGGTAAATACGGTAATGGATATATCCCATTATCATAGAAAAAGAATTATAAGATTCAAGTCAACAATGATCAAAAAACTGGTTCGGCACAAGCAGGTGGCTACCGGGTTCACTTCTTGCTTGGATCCTGGTAACAGTGTAACTCTCGTTAGGGACAGACCCACTGCTCCATAAGGATCTTATCGATCAACAGACAAGAGATATACAAGCAAGTACCCATACCTGGCAAGCATGACTGGCCTGCAGACTACCTTATTGCCTTCCACGGCCAGGTTTAAAGTCGTGTTCTCAGATCTCTGTTCTTTCCTCGACCAACTTACCCTCATAACTTATCGTACTCCTGTTGGCGCTATTTACCCTAAGGATAGCGCTCTTGTTCGGAAACACGGTCATATGCATAGTATAGGTATTTGATTGTCCGGTGACATTGAAAGAGATCTCGTATTGGTTTTTACGCTCATTGAACTTCATACGCATGTTCTGGGGTGTGGCATCTTCAAAGGCAATATTTTGGTCAAGGGAGTTAAACTGCACATTGAACGACTGCGAACCAAAAAAAGGAAGCTGTCCCGAGACCTTGTTTCCGGAAACTTGCACAAAATTCGGATTCCCCAGTAAATTGATCCTGTTCGGGCTGTCACCTACCCTGGTAAGACCACCCATATTGATTTGTTGTTGTGGTTTGGCCCATTCGGCCCTGAATTCTATGCCCTGATCGGTTACGAGTTCTTCAAATCCGCTCCATTCGTCACCCTTTATGACCTCCTTAGAAGCACTACAGGAAAGCATCAGGAGAGCTGTAAATAATAAACCAATTTTTTTCATACATATAGATTTTATACTACATCATACACAAATATGATACCACAATCATCAGCTTTATTATACAAACCGTAATGTTATCATTAACAAAATTTATATTAACAGATGGGCTTGATCTCCCACAAATCAACCCTAAATGAAACTTTTAAAGCTGTTTTTCAGGTCATTTCATCACATCTAAATTCATTATCACCTGCACGATGATCATGATTTCTGTAGACGCCTTATCGCAAAGCAGATGAATTTACGCTATTTAGAAAATAGACGATAACAAGAACCTGTATATCGGATGGTTGATCAGGGTCTCCGACCTACTCCTCGGGTTCCTCCGTGTCTTTTTCCAGTGCCTTGATACGCCCCTGGTAGCTTATATTATTTCGGGAAGCACTACTAATACGTAGGGTTGCTGTGGCATTAGGAAATACCGTTAAAAATACCACATAACCGTCGGTACCTTTTGAGGCAGAAAAACGCATATCGTACAGGTCTTTCTTTTTATTGTAAGTCACCTGCAGATCGCTCACCTCCTCGTCGAACTGTATGGCCTGATCCTGAGAATTAAGGCTAACATTAAATTGCTGGGTACCATAAAAGGGAAGATAGGCGCTTACCTCATCTTTGTTCAATTTTAAATAATTCGGATTACTGGACAGATCGATCCGGTTGGGGGTATCGCCGGGTGGCAGGAGACCTGCCCTCCATAAGGCATTCATGTCATTACCAGATAGCGGCATGGCCCATTGGCCTCTGAATTCAAATTCACGGGATTCGACCATCTGCCGTACCGCCTCCCTTTGGGCTTCCGACACGACCTCTTTGCCTGAACCGCAGGCACCTAATAGTACCACGAGCATGAACATGCCTAACCATTGGGGTACTTGCACTGATCTTGTTGTATATCTCATAACCACGATTATTACAGTTCATAAAGAGTGCCTTTCGCTATCTAAGGACGATCCTATGCGGTGTATTCATCCACCTCTTCTTTAAAAATAACCATTTTTAACCACTGTTTTACAGTTAGTTACCGCTATTTTCCTTAATATTATTCTAAATTTCAAACAACAAAAACCACCGATCATGAAAATCGTCCAACTCTTCTTAACAGTACTCATCGTTGCTACCGCCGTAACCGGTTGTGGTCAACAAAAAGAAAAGAAAGGTGAAGATGCCACTCCCGAAACGGAAAAGCCTGAGCCTGTTGCGAATGCTTCCCTTACCGACGGTTACTGGAAACTTATTACCCTTAAGGGTGTCGATGTAAGCAATGTAGAAATGACCGATGAAGCCTCCTTAGTATTCCTTGAAGAAGAACGCAGGGTTGCCGGCAGCAACGGTTGTAATCGTATTGGTGGCTTCTACACGTTGGGGGATAACAACTCTCTGAGCTTTTCACAATTAATGAACACCCAAATGGCTTGTCCCCCAAACGATATCGAAGGTCCCTTCATGGATGTTATGACAACCACAGAAACCTATAGCATTACGGGAAATACGCTTACCCTGGGCAGCAGCACTTCAGAAACCCCACTCGCCGTGTTCGTTCTTGATCCTACCAAAGAATAACTTCAGGCAACCCTATATAGCGACCATATACGGGTTTGGGGAAGTCTGGGATACTTGGCCGCAGAACCTAAAGTTGTACCCTGTTTCGCTATGGTAAACGTATCATATGACCAAATAAATGTTTAACCATTTATTTTTCAGTGCGAATTTCAGGGCTGCTATAAGTTTTATCTATACCGCAAGATTAGCACGCCAAAACCCCAGTAAAAAAAGGGGGTTTAAAAAAAAAGCAACCTTCGCTTAAGTCTATGAACATAGGGGGTAACAAAGGAATGTGCTTATCGTATTTAAACATTCCTAAAGACTAATCTTACAGCGGAGTATTGGTGCTTTGGGGAGGCTCAGGAGCGTTATTTCTATTTTACATAAGATATAACTATTTGACTTAAGTGCCTGTAAACACGTTATTTGAGGTATAATTCTAAATAAATCATTTTGATACGAATCAAAAGAAAGACCCGAGTAGAAAAAAGGTACAGCAAAAAGATGGGGAACGTGAGCGTGAAAGTAACTTATATTAAGAAGATGCTTTTAGGTTTAATTCCGCTTCAAACTTTGCACAAGTACCGCGAGACCTATTACGGCACGGTCAAAGATTGCAAAGACTGTGTACTTTCAGCCTAAAAAAGAAAAGCCCCGGATGATCTCCGGGGCTTTTTTTATTATTTGATCTTGCCGATCTTTTTCTTTAATCGATCCTGAACTTTTTCAGCTTCTTCTTCCAGGGCCTCCCCGGCTTCTTCTGCTGCGTCTTCAAGTTCTTCTCCGGCTTCCTCAAGTTTCTTACCGGCCCTTTTCAGGGAATCTTCGATCTTTTCTGCAGTAGTTTTCTCCCTGCAGGAAACTGTTCCAACCGCTACTCCCAGGGCCAGAACAATCATTATAAACTTCTTCATTTGACGATCCAGGGTTAACAGGCCACAGGCTATTCCTCCGAAATGAATAACCCCGATGCCACTTCAGCACTGCGATCGATCTTTTTCACAAGACCCTGCAGCACTTTTCCGGGACCTACTTCGGTAAAGGATGTAGCACCATCGGCGATCATTTGTCTAACGCTCTGCGTCCATTTAACAGGAGCTGTTAACTGAGCGATCAGGTTCTTCTTGATCTCTTCAGGATCAGTCACAGCGGTTGTGGTCACATTTTGGTATACCGGACAAATCGGTGTGCTAAACTCCGTTTGTTCAATAGCTGCTGCCAGTTCTTCACGGGCAGGCTCCATAAGTGGTGAGTGGAAAGCACCTCCAACAGGAAGTAGCAGCGCTCTTTTCGCTCCGCGTTCCTTCATGGCCTCACAGGCCTTTTCAACGGCATGCAGCTCACCGGAGATCACCAACTGTCCGGGACAGTTGTAGTTCGCGGGAACAACGATACCTTGCATATCTGCACATACTTCTTCAACGTCTTTGTCGTCTAAACCTAAAACCGCAGCCATGGTACTTGGTACCAGCTCACAGGCTTTCTGCATAGCCATAGCTCTTCGGGATACCAGTTGGAGTCCGTCTTCAAACTTTAATGCGCCATTGGCTACCAGGGCAGATAGTTCTCCCAGTGAATGCCCCGCAACCATATCCGGTTTAAAGGCGTCTCCCATTACTTTGCTCAGGATCACCGAATGCAAAAAGATCGCTGGTTGGGTAACTTTGGTTTGCTTGAGGTCTTCGGCAGAACCTTCAAACATGATATCGGTAATGGAAAACCCAAGAATTTCGTTCGCTTGTTCAAAAAGTCTCTGGGCCTCGGGAGATCTCTCATAGAGGTCTAATCCCATACCCGAAAATTGCGCCCCCTGTCCGGGGAAAACAAATGCTTTCATGCTTCGTGTTTTGAATATTCAAATGCAAAAGTAGCTAATTAATTCAAACCGTATCACCTTCCTTGAACCAGGAGGCATAGGTCACATAATTATCGGCAATACGCTGTATCTCACCAGTGCTGAGTTCCGGACTTACCTTGCCTATATTTTTAGCCGGTACGCCGGCATAAATACAACCCGACTGCACCCTGGTTCCCTTGGTCACCACAGCTCCGGCGGCAATAATGGCATTACTTTCTACCACACATTCATCCATCACAATACTTCCCATACCAATAAGCACGTTATCTTCTATGGTACAGCCATGCACAATGGCATTATGCCCTATAGAGACATTGTTACCAATGGTTACCGGGCACTTCTGGTAGGTACAGTGTATCACTGCTCCATCCTGCACATTGACCTTATCGCCCATTTTGATGAAATGTACATCTCCGCGTACGACCGCGTTGAACCAGACACTACACTCATTTCCCATGATGACCTCTCCAATGATGGTGGCATTGTCGGCAAAAAAACAATTCTTTCCGTATTGTGGGGCTTTCCCCCTGACTTCTTTGATGATCATGCTTGCGCTTTTAAGCAAATTTCGGGGGAATTCATCTAACCTGAAAACAAAAAAACGCTCTTTAACATGAATTCATTACAGACTTGCCTCTAAGTGTGATGGTCGCCGGTCATAAGACCTCTTAACCCTGTGTGCTATTCGATTGTGTTTTTGTATTTTTGCGCTAAAATTGTGACTATGACAAAGGTTGAGATCCAGATCAAGCCTACCAACAGGCCTTCTATAGTAAAATTTGAAGCCAATAAATTTATTTCGAGAGACAGGAATTACGAATTCCGCAATGTCGACGAAGCGGCTGTGAGTCCGCTGGCTAAGCAGTTATTCTATCTGCCGTTTACCAAAACCGTATACATCTCGGGTAACTTTATCGCCATCGAGCGTTTTGATATTGTCGAGTGGCCCGATGTTCAGGAAGAGGTTGCCGAGCAGATCGAAAACTACCTCAATTCGGGAGAACCGGTGATCGTTGATACAGATAACACCCAGGATAAAAAAGTACCGGTTACCATTTATGCCGAAAGCACCCCAAACCCGGCAGCGATGAAATTCGTTGCCAATAAGAAACTGGTACTGGCGCCCTACGAATTCAAGAATATCGAAGAGGCTAAACCTTCGCCCTTGGCAACAGGACTCTTCCACTTCCCATTCGTAAAAGAGGTATTCATTGACGAAAACTACGTATCGGTGATCAAATACGATATTGCCGAGTGGAACGACATCACGATGGAACTGAGAGAATTCCTGAGATCGTTCATAGAGGAAGGAAAAGATATTGTGACCGTAGAAGCTATAAGCAAGCAACCGGGAGGTCAGCCGGCAGCAGGTGCTGCCAAGGCCAACCCTGCTAAACCGGACCTGTCCCATCTCAGCGAAACTTCACAGCAGATCGTGGCTATCCTTGACGAATATGTGAAACCGGCTGTGGCCAGCGATGGTGGGAATATTATGTTCGACTCTTACGACGAAGAAGCAAAAACCGTAAAAGTGATCCTGCAAGGGGCATGTAGCGGATGCCCTTCGTCTACCTTTACCCTGAAGAACGGGATCGAGACCATGTTGAAGAACATGCTTCACGATAAGGTAAATGAAGTGATCGCTATTAACGGGTAAGCAAGCCTTAAAGCATAAAAAAAACCGCGCCATGAGCGCGGTTTTTTTATGTAGTGCGTGTACTTATTTGATCTTAGCGTATTTCACATTGAACTCGCTAAACAAGCTCAGCAGATTTACGGTTCCGATAATGAGGTCTTTGGTCTCCAAAAGTAAACTGAAGTACAGTTTGGTGTTCTTCGGACTCGTTTCTGTGCTTCGAATGCGGCTTACCTGCTTTTCAATAAGTGCAGAAACCTCATCGAGCAAGGCGTGGTGATCTGTTACGATCTCACTGATATTCTCAAAGCTGTTATTGTCAAAATCGGCCTTAACCCGATCAAAAAGTTCCTGTAGACGATCGTCAATACGCTTCAGGTCGCGTATCTGGTTGAACTTCAGGTTGCGGTGGTTGTTATTTACGTGGTTGTATGAATACTTACTGATATAGCCAATAGACTGGATCATATCCTGAAGGTAATCGAGTATGAGAATATGGAACTTACTGGCAGCTACCGAATTTTCATCCAGGGATTTGATAAAATAGAACACCTCACCTTTCAGGTTATCCACCTCATCTTCAAGTGCCCCAAGTTTCTTTTTACTTTTTTTAAGCTTCTTAAGATCCTGGAGTCCCAGGTTGTCTATGGTGTCCGAATAGATACTATTTATTCCGCCTATAACACTGGATATATTCCCGGAACTCTCAGTGATCAATTCATTGATCGTGATCAGGGAGGTACGGTCTTTTTTCTCTTCCAGTGCTCGTTTCTTTTCAGCACGGCGATGTGCCAGGAAGCTTCGCACCAATAATACTGCCGCAAGAGCAAGAAGGGCAATAAGCGCATACAGCCCTCCAAAATAGATACAGGTAGCGAAGATGGCAGCTGCACTAAAAGCGACCAGGGCAGTAATAAACCAACCACCGATCACATTGAACACCCCGGCTACCCTGTATACAGCACTCTCTCTTCCCCAAGCCTTGTCAGCCAAAGAGGTACCCATGGCCACCATAAATGACACATAGGTAGTAGACAGGGGTAATTTCATATTGGTGGCTATCGAGATCAGGATACTGGCCACCATAAGATTCACAGCAGCACGAACCATATCGAAGGCAGGCTCTTCCTTACTTTTCTTCTTCTCTTCAAATGGTTGCTTAAAGTTTTCGTCAATGGCCGTCTTTATCTTATTAGGCATGACCAAAAGCAGAGCAGCGTTAAGGTTCACCGAAGCCCTAACGATGATACGGGAAAGGAAATTAGGATTAAATTTTTCCGAACCATCTCCACTTCGGGCGAGGTTGATCTCTGTATACATCACGGCACGTGCCTTTTTAGACAGCCACAGGGTAACCACCATAACGATCCCTGCAAACACCAGCAGGTAAGTCGGGGTTTCTACCTTTCCGGCCAGCGAATCCATGGCGTACTCCGAGGGCAATACGCCCGTTGCCTCGTAGGAAGCGTGCCACAGCTCATACGACTGGAAGGCTGCAATAGGCACCCCGATAAAGTTTACCAGGTCGTTCCCCGCAAAAGCAAGCGCCAGGGCAAAGGTCCCGATAAGGATGATCACCTTGAGCAAATTCACCTTGGTGTAATTTACCAGGAATTGGGAGAGCAGGCCGAAGACCACAAAACTACCCAACAGGATCACCCATTGATTTTCCGTAACCAGTTTGAGGAAAGATGCAGGGATAATGCTAATCCCCTTGATCCCTTTAATAAGTATAAAATACGTAATGGCACTAATGGCGATCCCGCCAAAAATACCACCAACCCATTTCAGGCGTCTTTCATAGTGAAAGGAAAACAGCATCCGGGATAACCATTGTACAATCGCACCTATAGTAAAGGCAATGGCTACAGACAGGAGTATTCCCAAAATGATCTCGGTAGCTTTGGCACCGTTAATATAATCGCCCAGTTCCAGCATGCTGCCATCGGCACTGAGGATCTTGATCATCGAAACAGCAACCGCTGCTCCCAGCAACTCGAATACGATAGAAACCGTAGTAGAGGTAGGCAGAGCCAGAGAATTGAACAGGTCCAGCAATAAGATATCGGTGATCATGACCGATATAAAAATGATCATGATCTCATCAAAATAGAACCGGGAAGGATCAAATATCCCTTTACGTGCCACTTCCATGAGTCCGCTGGAAAAGATCGCTCCCACAGCAACCCCAATACTGGCAATGATTAAAATAGTTCGGAGGGTAGCCGCATTTGAACCTACGGCTGAATTCAGGAAATTTACTGCATCATTGCTAACCCCTACGACCAGATCGGTAATAGCCAATACGAACAGGGCTACCAACATGAAGATATATAATTGTTCCATAAAAAATATTTGGCTAACTGTAAATGTGGTACATCTTTGAACAACACCCGTTATCTAAGCGTTAAAAATAGATTAACTCTATATTTATCCGATATGTTACCTATTGATTACCAGCTATTTACAATGTCTTCCCGAAGGAATTTATTATCTTTATTCTATAAATTTAAGTAAAATTTAAAACGTAGAATTATGTCTCTATTAAAAGTAATCGAACTCCTCGCTGAATCTGATAAAAGCTGGGAAGATGCCGCCGACAAAGCTGTTCAAAAAGCTTCCGAAACCGTAGATAATATCAGATCTGTGTATATTAACGAGCAAAGTGCCACTGTAAAAGACGGTAAGATCTCATCCTATCGCGTGAATGTTAAGATCACCTTTGGCATTAAATAATTGCACCCCGCAAAAATGACCGATCAACGTCCTTCTAGCGAGGACGTTTTTTTTATGAACTTATGGGAAACGAATTACACAAGGAAAACAGTCCGTACCTCCAGCAACACGCAGAAAACCCGGTACATTGGAAGGCCTGGAACGAAGACACCCTGGCATTGGCCAGGAAGGAGAACAAACCCCTGCTCATTAGCGTAGGCTACGCTGCCTGCCATTGGTGCCATGTCATGGAGAAAGAAAGTTTTGAAGACCCGCAAGTGGCTGCGGTCATGAACAGGTATTTTATAAACATCAAGGTCGATCGCGAAGAGCGGCCCGATATCGACCAGCTCTATATGTCGGCCGTACAGATCATGACCGGGAATGGCGGCTGGCCCATGAATGTAGTGGCATTACCGGACGGAAGGCCTTTCTGGGGAGGTACCTATTTTAAAAAGCAACAATGGCTCTCTACCCTGAAGCAATTGGGAGAGCTCTATCATAGTGACCTTCCAAAAGTTGAAGAATACGCCGAAAAACTTACCGAAGGACTTCAGATCGTGAACATGGTGCCTCCGGCAGAAGACAAAAGCCTGCCCAATGCAACCGCTATTTCAGAGGCCGTAGCGCATTGGAGCACCTATATGGACCCGGTATACGGGGGAAGAAAGGGTGCCCCCAAGTTCATGATGCCGGTTAACCTCAATTTCCTGCTTCAATACGCTACCCTTACCGGCGACCGGGAAACAGAAGATCATTTTAAAACCACCCTTGACCATATGCTAAGAGGGGGCATCTACGACCAGCTTGGGGGCGGATTCGCCAGGTACTCTACCGACGAACGCTGGCATGTGCCCCACTTCGAAATGATGCTTTACGACAATGCCCAGCTACTCACCACCTATGCCCTGGCCTGGCGCAAATACAAAGATCCGGATCACCTGGAAGCCATTCATGGTATATACAATTTTATAACCCGGGAGCTGCAGGGCGAAAAAGGTGAATTTTACTCCAGCCTCGATGCCGACAGTCTCAATGATGAAGGCAAGATGGAAGAAGGGGCGTATTACACATGGACCAAGGCAGAACTTGAGGAGATCCTTGGAGATGATTTCAACCTCTTTGCACGTGCCTATCACATCGATGCCAGAGGGCATTGGGAAGAAGGGCGTTATGTACTGCTAAAAACTTCTGCCACCGAAGAACTGATGAAGGATCACGGGATAGATCGGGCAAGGTTGAACAACACCCTGGAAGCCTGTAAAAATAAATTACTGGAGGTTCGCAAGAAACGGCAGTCGCCCGGCCTTGATGATAAATGCCTTACCTCGTGGAATGCCCTTACCATAACCGGTATGACCCATGCCTATCTCGCCACCGGAGAAACCAAATTTCTCGAAACAGCCCTGAAAAACCTGGCCTTTATCGAGCAGGTCATGACCCAATCCGACGGAGGGGTAATCCACAACTATCGCAGAGGTACCCGCGGTACGATCGAGGGATTCCTCGAAGACTACGCCTTTCTTATCGAAGCGTATATCAACCTCTATCAGGCCGGATGCGGCGATGCATACCTGCTCAAAGCACGGGGATTCACCAATTATGTGATCGATAATTTCTACGATCCGGAAAACGGAATGTTTCGATTTACCTCCATACGCACCACCCAACTGGTGAGTACCCCTATCGAAAAAAGCGACAATGTGACCCCTGCTTCCAATTCGGCCATGGCTCATAACCTGTTCCTCCTGGCTGCCTTGTTCGGAAACACCGGCTACCGCAATATTTGCGATGAAATGCTTAGACGCATGAAGGGAGACCTCAGCGCTTATGCATACAGCCACGCCAATTGGCTGAGCCTCGCCCTGCGGTATACTCACCCTTTCTACGAGGTGGCTATTAGCGGAAGCAATGCTGTACAAGAGGCAAGAAAACTGCAAACAGACTACCTGCCCAATGTGCTCGTGGCCCCTGCAGAGCAACCGGGGAATATTCCGCTGCTTCGCGATCGCCATCAATCCGGAAAGACGCTTTTCTATGTTTGCCGCGACCGGCAATGCAACCTTCCGGTGAACAACCTTGAGGCCTGTAAAGCCCAATTAGGACCCCATTCACCATAACGACCAAATGAATCATTTGAAAGTTATTATGTATTTTTCCTTTAATGGATTTCTTAATTTTAAGAAAAATAAATAACCATGCAAGACACATCAACCAACACCAAACAATGGATCGATACTGCCATCAATTATGCAGCTCAATTCGACCTGGTAGACATGCTCATCAAAGTAGGGGCCGCCATTGCCCTTTGGATCATCGGCTTCTGGCTGATCAGAAAGCTTGTTAGGGGAGTTGAATTCATCATGGATAAAAGGGAGTACGACCTCTCCCTGAAACTCTTTTTAAAGAACCTGCTCTCCTGGGCTCTGAAAATACTTCTCATCCTGGCAATTCTCGGCACCATGGGAGTAGAGACCACCTCTTTTGCTGCCATCATCGCTTCGGCCGGTTTAGCGGTGGGTCTGGCCTTACAGGGATCGCTGGCCAATTTTGCAGGTGGCGTACTCATTCTCATATTCAAACCCTTCAAAGTAGGTGATTTTATCGAAGCTCAGGGGGTTATGGGTACCGTGAAAGAAATAGGCATCATCAACACCAAGATGAACACCTTCGGAAATCAGTTGGCTGTAGTGCCCAATGGAAAACTCGCCAATGAGAATATCATTAATTACAGCGCAGAAAACACCCGAAGAGAAAGTCTGACCATAGGGATCAGCTACGATTCGGACATTCGAAAGGCCAAGCATATTCTTCTGGATATTGCCACCAATTTTGATAAAGTACTCAAGGACCCTGAACCACAGGTCATGGTTGCAGAACTGGGCGACAGTTCGGTGAATCTTTACCTGCGGTATTGGGCTACCAATGCCGATTTCTGGGACTGCCGATGGTATATTATGGAGGAGCTGAAAATGCGATTTGACGCTGAAGGCATCGAGATCCCTTATCCGCACCAGGTAGAGATCCACAAGCAGGCATAAAGCGATCCTCCCCCTTGTCTGATCCCCGACGACTTACTGTGCTAAGGTTTTCATTAACCTTTTAAAACACCGTTAGCATGGAATTAGATAAATGGATAGACAAGGGATTGGACTTTATTGTTTTTTACGGTCCAAAGGTCATTGGCGCCATTCTCATATGGCTCGTAGGATCATGGCTTATTTCCCGTCTTGTAAAAGTGGTCAAACACCTTATGGAGAAACGGGACTACGATATAAGTCTCACCAAATTTCTCCTGAACTTTTTAAAATACGGACTCAAGATCCTTTTGGTGATCGTAGTGTTGGGCACGCTCGGGGTGAGTACCGCATCGTTTGCCGCCGTGATCGCTGCAGCCGGTCTTGCTGTTGGTCTGGCATTACAGGGTTCCTTATCGAACTTTGCAGGCGGTATCCTGCTCATGATCTTTAAACCCGTCAAGGTGGGCGACCTTGTCGAAGCACAAGGCGAATTGGGAGTAGTAGAAGAAATACAGATCTTTAATACCATTCTCAACTCACCGGACAATAAGACCATTGTGATCCCGAACGGGGCACTTTCTAACGGAAACATCGTAAACTACACCAGAAAAGGACAGCTTCGGGTAGATCTCGTTATGGGGGTAGACTACGCTTCCGACCTTCAAAAGACCAAGGAAGTACTTATGGAAGCGATCACCTCGCATCCGAAGACCCTAAAAGACCCGGCCCCGACAGTAGCGGTTTCGGAGCTGGCAGACTCCTCGGTAAATTTCGTGGTAAGGCCATGGGCCAACGCCGAAGATTACTGGGATGTGCGATTTGGGTGTGTGGAACGCTGTAAGAACGCCCTCGATGCTGCAGGCATCGAGATCCCATTTCCTCACCAGGTGGAGATACACAAGCAGGGATAAGGCTTTTTACGCCCTTTCAACTTATAAAAAAACCCGCCTTGAGCGGGTTTTTATTATGAACATGAATTACCGGAGAGCAAACCGGTGATCCTTATTTCTTCATCCTGGTCACCACGAAGTCTTTCAAATAAAAAGGCTCAAAGTAAGCCACATCTTCAAACTTCTCCTGTTGGTAATACGCCTCTGCCAGCACGGCCATCTCTTTAGCAGAAGGCAGGGTAACCGAATCTATAAAACAGGCATTGGGATGGGTAATAACCTCCTTGCATTTCTCATTGGCGTTCCCGACAAAATACAGCTTACCCCTTTCCAACTCTTCTGCAAATGAATCGGAATCAATGACCTCTGCACGGGTATCTCTCACCTGCCGGCCTTCAGCATCGAATACGGCCGAATACACTTCCATACGTCTGGCATCGAGCATGGCCACGGTGTGACCGTCTTCCTGCATATACTGCTTGCTGAGCACCTCCAGGGTAGCAAGGGCGATCAAGGGAATATCCCCGGCAAAACAAAGACCTTTGGCAGCAGATACACCTATGCGCAGTCCGGTATATGACCCCGGCCCCATACTTACCGCTATGGCATCGAGGTCGTTATAACCCATATCCAGAGCTTCCATGCCCTCACGTATAAAACGATGCAGGTTCTCTGCATGCGAATACCCCTGCTCGGCTATTTCGCGCAAAAAAGCCACCTCCCCGTTCCTGCTAATGCTTACGGAACAATTGGTGGTGGCTGTTTCTAAATTTAATATGGTGGCCATACATTGAATTTAGTTGCAAAATTACAACTCATCCAGAGGCACCCCAAAATAAAATTCCAATACTTTCAAATTGAAGATGTAATTATACTTGGAACGTATGAGCTCTGCCTCGGCATTGTCCAGTCTGGCCTGGGCCTGACTAAAATCAAAACTGTTCATAAGTCCCACATCATAACGCTCTTTGGCGTACTGGTAGGCCAGGCGTCGTGCCTCAACCGTTTTGGTAGCGGCCTCATACGATTTAAAGGCTCCGTTAACATCGGCATAGGCCTGGTTCACATTGGCTTCCAGGTCAAGCTTGTCATTCTCGAACTGCAATCTCTGACGCTCCAGGGCGATCCTTCTTCTCTTGATATTGTTCTTTACGGTAAACCCATTCAGAATAGGGATATTCAATCCGATCCCATAGGTGATCCCGTCATTGAGCCAGAGCTGATCTACAAAGGGAATGGTCGACAGCGGAATAACAGGACGGCCGGTCTCATCCCTTACATAATCAATAGAACTGTAACGGGTATTGTAGTTCATGCTGGCTCCAAGGGTAGGATACCTTGCCCCTTTCGCGATCTCCAGGTCCTTTTGAGCAAGCTCTACATTGAGCTCTGATGCCTTGATGTTGTTGATCACATCCAGCGATTTGGTAAAGATATCTTTCGCAGAATAATCCAGGATATCCGATTGTGGGATCATATATCCTTCATCGAGCACATCGAAATTCTCATAATCGGTGATCTGCAGCAATTGCGCCAGGTTAATGCGGGCAATGTAAACATTGTTCTCTGCATTAATGATCTGTTGCTCCTGGGTAGCCGCTGTAGACTGGATCTCCAACAGGTCACCTTCGGGCAGCACTCCATTAGCCACGAGCTCTTCGGTACGCTTCAAGTCCTGTTCGGTAGCGCGGTACTGGGCTCTGAAGGTATTCAGGGTTTCACGGTTGGCCAGCACGTTGAGATAGGCATTGGCTACAGACAATCTGATATCATCTTTCATCCCCTCCAGGCGATAACGTGCAGAAAGCGCACTCAGTTTGGCCCGGTTAAGCTGCTTGAAATTTCGGAGTCCGTCAAAGATCAAGAGCTGAGAAGTCAAGCCGCCACTCATGGTTACAATATTCTCAGAAACCGTGGTATTCGATATCGGATCGATGGTAAGACCTCTACTGAATCCCACATTGGTATTGGCATTAAACGAAGGAATGAAATTTCCGATCGCATCACTCTTGTCAAGCTCTGCCGTTTCCAGGTCCAGCTCGAACTGTTGCACGGTGATGTTATTCTCGATCGCGTATTCCACGCATTCCCTCAGACTCCATTTCTTTTGCTGCGCGAAGGAAGTTTGCATCCCTACAAGGCACAGGAAAAGAACAGACAGCTTCAGGCTATTTTTAATTTTCATATTCATCATGGATTAGGCGTCGTTTTCAGTATTTTCTTCAATAGGCTCCAGCTTATTCCAGATCTTGATCTTATCATTCTCCTCAAGTCCGGATAAGATCTCTACATTGATCCCGTCTGAAATACCCAATTCTACCTTTCTCTTTTCGAATTCCTGCTCTCCTATCAGGATCTCAACATAAGGCTCTTCCGAATCCTTCTCGAACTGCAGCAAGGCTTCTTTAATAGCCAGCACATCTTCTTTCCTGTCGAGTTCTATCGAGGCATTGGCACTATAACCCGCTCTGATAAAAGAGCTGATACTATCCAGGGCCACATCACCTTCGACCTTGAATTGAACCGCTCCCTGATCTTCGATACCTTTAGGTGCAACGAACTTCAGGTCGGCCTTAAGCGTCTCCTCCTGGAGGGCACCAAGACTGATCTCCAATGGCATACCCAGCTTCAGTTTCCCTACCTCGGCCTCGTCTACCTTCCCTTCGAAGATCATACGATTCATATCGGCAATGGTAGCAATGGTCGTACCATCGTTAAAGTTATTGGCCTGGATCACCTGGAATCCTTCTTCTACCGGAATTTCGAGGATGGTCCCTGAAATGGTCGCGCGGATATTAGTATTCGCTGTTGCTGAACCTCCTGCAGAACCGCTACTGATGATCTGGTAATCGACCTTGGCATTCTTAAGTTCTTGTTGTGCCTGGTTGTAACGCAGTTCGATATCAAGGAAGTCCTGGTTGGCTACCACCCCTCTTTCGAAAAGGGTCTTGTTTCTTTCGTATTCGATCTTGGCATTTCTCAAGGCGATCTCGGCATTGCTCACACGGCCACGGGCACTCATCAAGGACTGCTCGTTAGGAACTACCTTAATTATCGCGATAAGGTCGCCGGATTTGATCTTGTCTCCTTCTTCTACAAGGATCTTATCAATGATCCCGGAGATCTGCGGCTTGATAAGCACCTCTTCTTTCGGGATCACCTTCCCTGTTGCTACTACTTTATTGATAATGGTCTCCTTGGTGGGAGAAGTGGTCTTAAAAGTAACAGGAGGGGCACTGTTCGATTTAATGATCCAGGCTGCGGCACCTAATACCGCTACGATCAAAACAGCGATCAATGAAAACTTTAAATACTTGTTCATAGGTTTAAATAGTTTATTCTTCTCTTAATGCTTCTATTGGTTTTATTTTAATTGCGCGGTTGGCCGGTATTAATCCGATCAACAGGCTGAGACCGACCATCAGTGCAAAAAGCACTGTGACCTGTACGATACTTACTGTAGGGTTCTTAAATGGAAAATCTTCCCCATCACCGAACTGGACGTTGAGCACATAAAGCAGTCCCGTCGAGATCACGAAACCAACAAGCCCTGCGAATACCGTAAGTACGATAGACTCCATCAGGATCTGGGTCTTGATGATCCTGGGTGTTGCTCCCAGCGCCCTGCGCACCCCGATCTCTTTGGTTCTCTCCTTAACGGTAATAAGAAGGATGTTACTCACCGCAATAACACCGGCGATCAAACTGAACAATCCTATAAAAAAGGAAAATCCTTGCAGCACAAATGTAAATGCGCTAATGCCCTGAAAGATCTGTGAAAAATCAAAGGATCCTATCGCTCTGGGGTCATCCGGGTGAACGGAGTATTTTCTTTTTAAGATGGTTTTGATCTTTCTTTCGGCGGTGGCTACCGATGCATTGCTCTTTACCATAATGGCCATCCAGCCGATCTTATCTCCTGTATTAAAGGCCCTGCTAAAGGTGGAGAAAGGGAGGAAGACAGAATTTTCACCTTCAAAATTTATATTGTCGTTTCGCTTGTAAACTCCGACCACCATGAAGTAGATCCCGTTTACCTGAATAAACTCTCCTACTGCTTTCTCGCCCTTATCGAATAAGAGCTGATAGGTATCGAGACCGATCACACAAACCTTTCGCGCTTCATCGAGATCACTTTGGTTGATAAAGCGTCCTTCTACCATTCGCTTTTTAGACACCCTATCGATAGAAGGATAATCGCCGTATACACTTGAACCACTCGTGCGCCCTTCACGGGTAACGGTTACTGTTCCACGGAAATTACCGAGCTGGGTTCTTGGTGAGATCAATTCGATCTCGGGAACCTGTTTGGTAAGGAGCTCGGCATCGTCAAGGGTAAACTCAATTCTCCTACCCTTATCGAATCCTTTGTAGGGCATAGAGGTTTGCTGGCTCCAAAGGAACATACTATTGGTGGCCGTTCCTGCAAATATCTTTGCAAATCCGTTAGATAACCCGGTAGTAGCGCCCAACAATAAGATCAGGATGAGAACGGCAAAAATTACGCCCAGGGTGGTAAGAAAGGTACGCAGCATGTTCTTGCTTAGCGTAGCCATCACCTCGTCCCATAAGTCTTTATCGAATATTTTCATCTTAGTCTGCTCTTAATGCTTCAATTGGTTTCACTTTTGCCGCTTTGATCGCCGGAACCAGTCCTGCGATCAACCCTGCCACGATGAGCACTACGGTAGCTGTAACTACAGTGACAATATCTACAGATGGATTTGAAAAGGCCTCCGTATCAATAAAAGGCGATATCGCCGTAATGATCCCCATGGCGAAGATCATACCGGCAAAACCGGCAATGGTGGTAATGAATACAGATTCCAGCAACACCAATTTGATCACATCAAAAGGTTTTGCTCCCAGAGCCTTTCTCACTCCGATCTCCTTGGTGCGTTCCTTAATTATAAAGATCAGGATATTACCTATCCCCACGATCCCGGCAATAAGCACCAAAAATCCAACGGCGATACTTATGAGGTTAAGCACTGTAGTAAAATCGGTTACCCGTGCAAATCCCTCTGCGTAATTTCTAACGTATATGGCTCCCTGATCGTCTGGATCAATGACCTTTCGACGCTTCATAACGATCTCCAGAACATCAGAGAAATTGATCGCCTCGGCAAAGGTGAATTCCGGATTATAGGTAAGCGCCAATTGATCGACCTGATCGGTATTCCCGTAAACCCTTTGCATGGTGGAAATCGGAGCATAGAACTTGTTCTCTTCACGCTCATTACCATCGTCAGAGAACAAACCGATGATCCGGTATGCCAATCCGTTCAGAATAACCTGTTTCCCCAGGGGGTCTTCGTCTTTGAACAATTCCTTGGCGATAACCTTTCCCATAACGACCACCTTTAAGGTGTTCGCCATATCGTTCTGGTTGATATACCTCCCGGCATAGATCTCGGTCTTTTCGATATAAAGATGATCGGGAGTTACTCCGGTAATACTGTAGTTTCCGGTTTCATTGCCGTAAGAGGCATTCACCGAATTGGAAAATCGCGGCGAGATATATTCATAAGAATCCTCGAACGTACCTTTTATAAAGGTAACATCGTCATTGTCTAACCTGATACGCCTGCCGGCTTCGAAACCGCCGTAAGGCTTTTTGGTCGTTGAGGGAAATATAAAGATCGAGTTGGTTGCATCGTCTCCGAACTGCTTAATAAATCCGTTCTCCATTCCCTTTACGGAAGCGAGTAAGATCACCAGAATAAAGATCCCCCAGGCTACCGAGAACCCTGTAAGAAAGGTTCTGAGCTTGTTACTCTTTATACTGTGAAAGATTTCACCCCAGAGATCCCTGCTAAACATTGGCCTCTACTCTTTGCTGTTCAACTACCTCGTCACTTACAATAACCCCATCTTTAAGATGAACGATACGTTTACACATATGGGCAATATCCTCTTCGTGGGTAACCACGAGAATGGTTCTTCCTTCATCATTGATCTTTTGGATCAAAGCCATCACCTCATGAGAGGTCACACTATCCAGGGCTCCAGTGGGCTCATCGGCCAGGAGTACCTTAGGCTCTGCAGCCATGGCACGGGCAATGGCCACACGTTGCTTCTGACCACCCGAAAGCTCGTTAGGAAGATGCTCTACCCAGGGCTTCAAACCAACAGAATCAAGGTAGGCAATAGCGCGTTCTTTGCGTTCTTTTCGGCCCACGCCCTGATAATACAATGGCAGAGATACGTTTTCCCAGGCCGTTTTATAGTTGATAAGATTGAATGACTGAAAGATGAAACCGAGAAACTTATTGCGATAATTGGCCGCCTTGGTCTCATTGAGGTCCTTGATCAGGACGTTGTCAAGGTGATAAGAGCCCTCGTCGTAACCATCGAGCATTCCCAGAATATTCAAAAGGGTAGATTTCCCGGAACCGGAAGAACCCATAATGGCTACCAGCTCTCCTTCTTTAACAGAAAAATTTATCCCTTTTAATACATGCAGGGAAGTGCTACCTGTACGATAGGACTTGTGAAGATCTTTGATCTCAATCATGATGGTTAGTATTTTGTCACCCCGACATTTGCACGAGGTTATGTCTTGCCTTATTGCATAAGGCGTTCATCATGTAAGACTATTCAAAGGGCGATCTGTTACAGAATATTTATTAAGGTTATGTTAAAATGCTAAAACCCGGCTTCAACTACTTCATCTTTCTATAAATAAAGTAACCTACAGCTCCAATAAGCACATAGGGCACCGCCATGAGATAGATGATCCCGTCATTAAGGCCTTTGGCAGCCTCCTGATCGGCACCACTTTCCAGCACAGCGCGACACATAGCGCATTGACCAAACGCCTGTTCCGGCAAGCATACCACAAACAGAAGCAACAATAAGAGTAATCCCTTTTTCTTCATAACCCGTTACGATCAATATTGGTAATACGGAGCGATCATCAGGTACACCACCACTCCGGTTACGGCCACGTACAACCAGATAGGAAAGGTTACCTTGGCGATCTTCTTATGTTTGTCGAATCTTTCGGCCAGGGCTTTCACAAAGGTGATAAGCACCAATGGGATCACACCAACAGACAAAAGGATATGACTTATAAGTAGGAAGTAGTAGATATACTTTATGGCGCCCTCCCCTCCGAAAGGTGTCGGATCTGAGGTCATATGATAGGCCACATACATCACGAGGAAAGCCAGAGATAACCCGATACAAGCCTTCATAAGTTTCTCATGAGTCTTCAGGTTCCCCTTCTTCACAGCTACGACCGCCATGACCAGCAAGACAGCCGTCAGCGCATTTACAGATGCATATACCGGTGGCAAAAAGCTCAAAGGCTCCACATTAGGAATACGCACCCTGAATAGCACGGCTACGGCCACCGGGATCACTACAGAGAGTATCCAGATGTATTTGTTGTATTTCTTTTCTAAAGCGTTCTGTGTTCCTTTCATTTTACTTGTTTAAAAGGGTTGCAATATCCATAGCAATAAGCTCTGTACCTTCATTCGTGGTACCGTCGTAATACACAATGGGGTTGCCAAACTGGTCGGCACGAGAACGTATACGTCCTTCCTTGTCTATAAGGGCAAACATTCCGGAATGTTCAAATCCGCCTTCCACTTCAGGGTTAATCCCCGCATAAAGGTTAAAACCGGTATTTGACAGCTTCATCACCGCATCGAGATCCCCGGTAAGCAAATGCCAGTTAGGATGCGTGATCCCGTAGGTCTCTGTATAGGCCTTAAGCACTTCGGGAGTATCATTCATCGGATTGATACTAAAGGAGGCTACCCCAAAATCGTTTCTATCCTTGAACTTCCGTTGCAGTTTGAGCATATTCCCGGTCATTACCGGACAGATGGTCGGGCAGGTCGTAAAAAAGAATTCAATAACATATACCTTACCTTCATAATCGGCATTGGTAATGGTTTCCCCATCCTGGTCGGTAAAACTAAATTCAGGCACCTTTCCTATGGTGAGCAGTTCTTCTTCAGCTACCGTGGGCATGCCTACACTATGCCTGTCACTATCGACCACATTACCGGAGGTAAGCCTGTTGTAGATATCGGGGATAAAGATCACTCCGAAAACCAGGATAACGAGTCCGAGCCATATATATTTCTTATTCATCATGACTTACTTCTTTTTCAAAATAGCGTCCCGTCCACCGGTTGCATTGTTGTTCTTTTTAAGTGATAAGCGGTACTCGGCAAGGATCACCTTGACATCGTCGACCATCTTATTGTTGATCACCGCCACAGAGGTAGCATCATAGCCGTACAATGGCAGATCATTATCGTCTTGTTCGCGTCCTCTCAACCTACTTTCTTTGTCTACAATAAACACCAGGTCCGTTCCCAGGTCGGCATTAAGACTATGAATGGTCCCTAGACTGTTAAAAACTGTAGTGATCTCATCTTCCGGAAGGGTTACGAAGTTCCAGTTACCGATGTCTGTCAATTTCTCCAGTTCGAGCTTTAGGTCGGCCACCTTATCTTCTGTTCCCGGAGGTATGAGCATCACGAACTGCAGATCGTCAAAACCGTTAAAACGTTTATAGATCTTCTGATTAAGGTTAAGGGCGTTGGTCATTTTTTGATCGATATCCCTTCCCGGGAACCCGAGAATAGTGATCTTACCATCAAATTGCACCGCACCCGATGCAGGAGCGGTCACCCCTTCATGCATAACCGATAATTTTCCAAAATTATTCACCCCGGAAGCGAAGAACATATAAGCCAGGATGGGTAACACGAAAAGTATTCCAAGTACCAGGTATTTTTTCATGGAGCACATGCTTTTTAGTGGGTACAAAAATAAAAAAAGACGGTTGAAAAACCGTCTTTTATTCTGTGTTTGTATCGCTTAGAAGTCCCAGCTTACAAAGCCATCTGCATAAACATCGTGGATGTAATTTCCTTCGACAAGCAGAATAAAGGCCAGGTAAGGGATAAGGATAAGCAATGGCAATACAATAGACCATCTGAAACTACCCTTTTCTCCTTCGAGGTGCATGAACGCCCAGGCAATATAATACGCCTTAACGATGGTAAGGATAATAAAGATCCAGTTCAGGATCTTCATCCCTAAAATGGGAGCCATGGTCCATTCCGGCTTTACAATACCAAAAGCAACTTCTACTATTGTTACTACAGACAGGATAACAAATACTGTCCAGATTCTTTTTGTGTTTGATTCGTGTGCGTGTGCCATTTTATAATAGAGTGTTTTAAACCAGATAGAAGAATGTAAATACAAATACCCAAACAAGGTCTACAAAGTGCCAGTAGAGACCAACTTTCTCTACCATCTCGTAGTGACCTCTTCGCTCATAAGTACCAAGGATCACGTTAAAGAAGATAATGATGTTAAGCACTACCCCTGAGAATACGTGGAATCCGTGGAAACCTGTAATGAAGAAGAAGAAATCGGCGAACAGTCTGTTCCCGTATTCGTTGTGAACAAGATTTGCCCCTTCTACTACCATAACGGCTTGCTTCAGGCGCTCTGCCGATGCTTCTCTTGAAAGAACGGTCTTTTTACCCTCTTCGTTGAGACGCTCGGTACGCACGACAATATTCTTATTAGCCTCAAATCCGGCCAATACACTTTCCAAACTATGCTCAGTAAGGCTACCTTCATCTTCGAACCACAATCCGTTCTTATTTTCGTGAGCAACTCGCTCAGAAGGCACATCAACTGCAAACTCTGAAAGGGCGATACGCTCATTGGTAGAAGCGTCAACGAATTGAAGAATTCTTCCTGACTTAAGTTCTACTGCTCCGTACTCCCCTTTAATGAAGTTCTTCCACTCCCAGGCCTGTGATCCAACGAACACCAGACCACCGATAATGGTAAGCAACATATACCAGGCTACCTTGTTCTTGTTACCTTGATGTCCTGCATCTACGGCGAACACCATGGTTACCGAAGAAAAGATCAGTATAAAGGTCATCAGGGCCACGTAATACATAGGAGCATCTACTCCATGCAAGAACGGGAAGTGAGTAAACACCTCATCGGCAATGGGCCAGGTTTCAATAAATTTAAATCGCGAAAATCCATAAGCAGCGAGGAACCCGGAAAAGGTAAGGGCATCCGATACGATGAAGAACCACATCATCATTTTTCCATAGCTCGCTCTGAGAGGTTCATTCCCTCCGCTCCATACTTTTTGATCAGTAGCTGTGTTAGCAGTAGCTTCCATTATTGTTTTTTAAGAAATCCAGTTAAAAAATTGGTCAAATTTAAGATTTTTATTTATCTAAAGAAATAGAAAAAGAAAATGAGGTAAACCCAGAGAAAATCGAGGAAGTGCCAAAAGGTAGCGCCTAGCTCGAAACCAAGCATTTGGGAGGGATTATATTTTCCTTTAAAATTTTTAAAGATCACTACTAAAAGCACCAGGATCCCCGCAATTACGTGAACAACGTGCGAGAAAACAATGGCATACAGAAAGGAGGTGGTCACCGTACTCTCCATCCCGGTAAAATAATATCCGGCGTCGATAACTTCACCGAAACCAACGAACTGCAGCACCACAAAAGCAAGTCCCAGCGCCAGGGTGATCCCCAGAAGCACATTCGACTTTTGTCGCTCTTCCTTTTTGATGGCCTTGCCGGCCAGATGAAAAGTAAGACTGCTCAGCACAATAGCGGCAGTACTGTAAAAGAAGGCGGCAGGTATCTGGAAGTCTTGCAGCCAGTCCGGACGCGACTTACTCACCACGTATGCAGAGGTGAGTCCGGCGAACATCATCGCAATACTGATCATTCCAAACCAAAGCATCATTTTTTTGGCTCTGGCGTTCTTCTCTTGAAAATTTCCTTGGGTAAGGTCCATGTATCTATAAGAATTTATCGGCTACGTAAACGATCTGCATCAGGGTAATATAGCTTACACTTGCAAGCATGAGCTGTCGGGCAGAACGATTATCGCGTTTACTAAAGAGTTTAAAGGCAAAAAGCAGCATCCCTAATCCCAACAAGGCCACTATTCCCGCTGCAACAGGACTAAGGGTAAGATCACCGGTGAGGCCGGTAACCGGGAATACAGAAGCCAGGATCATCCAGAAGGTGTACATAATGATCTGGATAATGGTGGCCGTATCTTTTTTGTTCATGGGGAGCATCTTGAACCCGGCGCGCCTGTAGTCGTCGTCCAGAAACCAGCCGATGGCCCAAAAATGAGGAAACTGCCAAAAGAACTGTATCATAAAAAGTGTCCCCGGTTCGATCCCGAAGTTATTAGTGGCAGCCACCCAACCTAACATAAAAGGGATGGCGCCCGGGAAGGCTCCGACAAAAACCGCCAGGGGCGTTCTTGTCTTCAGGGGTGTATACACACAGACATACATAAAAATGGAGAATCCACCGAACATGGCTGTTTTCGGATTCACCACGTACAAGGTAAGCACACCCAAAATGGTGAAGGTCGTAGCAATGGTCAGGGCCGTGGTAGACGACATACGCCCTGAAGGCACGGGTCTCCTACGGGTGCGTTTCATCAGGGCATCGAGGTCCTTCTCAATAACCTGGTTGTACGCATTAGAAGCCCCTACCATAAAATAACCACCAACCGCCAGAAGGAGTATCACAAGTGGGTCCAGCCTGTCGGCTCCCAGCATATACCCTGCTATAGACGAAAAAACTACGCTAAAAGCGAGTCCTGCCTTGGTTAGCTGCTTAAAATCGCTAAAACTTAAGGGTAAAACCCTTGATTTAGCTACGGTATTCACTGCGGTCTTCATCTATTCTCTCTAAAAATCGGGTGGCAAAGATAACGTTCAAAAGTGTACAATGCAACGGATCAGGCGTTTTAACATCCTGTGCGAAATTAAATTACGCTTACGACAGACAGATTACATTAATCGGTACACACCTCTTCCCAAACAATTCATGAGCACACCGAACAACACCACACCCCCAACCACTTAATTACCTGACATAAAAAAACGGGCATACCGCCCGTTTTTAAATATGTTTCATCTCAAGGATCACTGCACATCAAAAATAATAGGCTTCATAAAAACCACCTTTACAGGCTGTGATCCCTGCCTACCGGGAGCGATCCTCGGAAACTTACCTACGAGGCTTCTAACCTCGCGCTCGAGCACGGCATGCGGGGCACGTACCTCTACATTGGTGATCATACCATCGGTATTGATGGTAAACTTAAGATAGATACGCTGCCTCCCTGTTAACCCGTGATCGGCAGCAATATTCGTATCAAAATACTTTTGAATATACCGGTTCATCTGTTCATTCATACACGAGATGAGTTCGGGATTACTCATGTTCACATCGCATCCCGGAAAAACGGGGGCAAACTCCACCACATTGACATGAATAGGCTCGAGTTCCGGCTCTACATCGGGCACATCGCCCACCTCTAATTCCGGTGCGTCCGTTTCTGTGGGAGCCACAGCACTCTCTTTGGTCTTACTGGTGTTTTCAACCACCTTGAACACCTCCGGTTCTACAACCTTGACCACTTGTTTCTCCACAGCCGGCTCCGGCACTTCTTCCTCCTCGGCAGTGACCTCCCCAATGGTATACTCCACGATCTCTTCGGGGAGCGAAGTGACCGCCGGCGGACTAGCCGCAGATACTTCGAATGACAGCTGTAAGCCGCCATACACGAACATCAGCACTAATAATAAGGCTACCTGGAACCGTAAGAAGCCATTTTTTGGTAAATTAACATCGTGCTTTCTTAGCTTGGAACCCACCCCATTGCCGTGGGATGGTGTTCCGGTTTTCACTGATCTCATAAATTATTGTTTTTGTTAATGAAATCATAAAACACAAGAAGCATACCAAAAAAAAGCCCGGACTCACGTCCGGGCTTTTCTATATATCTGAAATACTGTTAGTTCAACTTAAATACAATAGGGTAAGCGAAGGTTACAGGAGTTGGTTTCCCTCTTTGCTTTCCTGGGATCAGCTTAGGCAAGCTGTTAATGATCCTTTTAGCCTCTTCATCCAGAGACTTATCGGGAGCACGTGTATTAAGAATGGTGATCGTACCATCTTTATTAATACGGAAGTTTACATAAACCCTACCTTGAATACCCATTTCCTGAGCGATCTCCGGATAGCGGAATGTCTTTCTTACGTGCTTATCAAGGTTTTCTTTGAAACATTGGAACTGTTGGTTCTTAGGAACATTTTTACAAGCCGGGAACATTGGCTTATCTTCAATAACCGTAAATGGAACGTCTACAGCGATCTCTTCTTCAACCTCTACGATCTCCTCAACCTCAACGATCTCTTCTTCCTGGTCGGTTTCAGTAGACTCGATAATGGTTTCTTCCACTTCAGCCTCATCTTCAACTACCTCGATCACTTCGGGAGCTGCCGGTGGTGGTGGCGGTGGTGGTGGCGTATTGAGTTGCTCGGTAATTGGAACTTCCTCATCTAAGAGTTCATCAACGTCCATTGAATATTCGAACTTCTCTTGTTTTTCGTAGGTTTTCCACTCGATCGCCTGCCAGGTAATGAACAGTACCAGCGCCAGACCGATCGCGAAGTAAAGCCCGCTATTTCTCGTCAGATCCGCTTTTGGATTCTTTTTCGGTTCCATAGGTTTCGTTTGTTTATGTTCGCTAATTTAATTATTTATTCACATTACTTGCAACTAAATTTTATCCTTTAACCCCAGCCGGGGTGCTAAGACAAACTTTATCAAAATAATAGCAAGGATAATTCCCGTTGCATTTGCCAGCATATCTGCCCATTCAAAAGCTCTTTCGTAGGGCAAACTATACTGTAAAACCTCAATAATTATACCATACACCAAACAGAATCCTGCGATCCTGATCAAAAGGCCTTTTGCCTGCGATTTCCTGTAATGCATATACAGTAGCAGGGTAGCGACCATGTAGAATACGGCATGAACTAACTTATCTAAATTAGGGATTCCTCCTTCGACTTTAGGAAGAAAGGATGCAGACACCAGGCTGGCCAGACTCACCGACAGCAACCAAAGTACTGCAGCGAGCAAAAAACCAAATTTTTTAAGCACCCACAAGCTCTTTGTACTCGTCACTGCTCATCAGATCTTCTACCTCCGAAGCATCGGTCATTTTGATCTTGATCATCCACCCCTCTCCATAAGGATCAGAATTCACCTTTTCAGGCTCTTCTTCCAAGGATTCGTTGAACTCAACGATCTCTCCTGAAAGTGGCAGGAACAGGTCAGAAACTGTTTTCACAGCCTCTACCGTACCAAATACTTCTTCGCGCTCCAGCTCTTCATCTACGGTTTCTACTTCCACATAAACGATATCACCAAGTTCACCTTGTGCAAAGTCGGTGATCCCAACGGTAGCTACATCACCTTCGATCTTCACCCATTCGTGGTCTTTGGTGTATTTCAAATCTGATGGAATATTCATAACAAAAATCGATTAGATATTACGTGCCACAAATGTAATTCATTCTTGTGTTGAATTCAAAAGGGTGTGCGGTTAATTTCCGAAATTATAGCGCAGGGTAAAGCCAGAACGGATGGTGGTTTGCGGAAATGCCGTCGACACCTTGAACTGAGAGAAGGTGTGATCGTAGAAGAACAACACGTTCATATTCTTATTCAAAGCGTAGTCTGCAGTAAACTTAAGCGCCCAGATATTTTGTCCGGCGGTTACCTGGTTGGTATTGATATCCAGGTTTCGTATCACTGTCACATTATCTCTGAGCGAGAGATCGGCCTTAAGGTTGATATCCCCCTTAAGCACGGTTTGCCTGCCTCCGATCCGGGTGGGCAGCCGCACATCGGCAAAGCGATAGCCAAGCCCCACGATATACTCATCGCCCCATTGCTCGGTAAGCAGGTTATTGTCAAAACTGAGTGAAAGCGCCCGGTCTTTTCGCAATTCTGCCTGTACGCTTATAGAATTCTTCATCTCCAGGTCAATTCGCAGCAGCGGATTAAACATCTCGATGAGGGTTGCATTGGTGAACAACAGCTCGTTCTTAAAGTTTCCGGCTTCATTAAAGTCAGACCCCTTACCAAATTCCAGGTTACTGCGGAAGCGATTTATACTATAGCTCGACCTGTAGGCATGGGTAAGAGAGAACCTCCTGAAGGTATTCTTAAACCACTTGGAACGCATGAGCCCGGTATATTTCACCGTCCAGTTCGGTAACGGAACATCCCTGAAAGCGCCCAGATCAACGCTTGAAGCATCTTCACCGGTATAGGCCGCAACAAACGCAGGCAACATTACCGCCTGGTTGTCGGGGCCATATCCTTCGGGGTATTCTGTAGCATTTGGATCTATCGGCACCCCTGCCAGACGCTGGGCGATCACGATACGATTATCGCCAAAGGTGCTGAACAATTCTGATTCGCCCTCCGACTTTGGAGAGAATGAGGTCTTTAACATGATCCCCGAAATGGAGAAGTCACCGGTGCGATTCTCGATGAGCGGATTATAATCGAGGAGTCCGTCCCCATCGATATCAATCACGTTATAATTTTCGGTGAGGGCATCTGCATAGGTGCGCTCGGCAATGAGATCTACCGTAAGCTCAGGGAAGGGCTCCAGGTTGGCGGTCATACTCAACTGCTCCTGCTTTCGGTCTGTATACTGCTGGTTAAATTCGGGGAAGGTGGTCAACCACCCTTTTCTGGCGGCCTCGTACCTCACATCGGCCTGGCTACCAAAAACGAATCCCGGCGATGGCCTCAGCGTCCCTATAAATCCGATACTTTCCGTATACCCCGGGAGCATCTTTCCGCTATTTTCACTATAGGTCAGATTCATTCGCTTAACCATGGTAAGCAATCCGACGAGGGTATTGGTCACCCCGTAATTCTTTTGTCCTGCCGTAACCGCTTCAGATGGCGCCACATCATCCTGCCCCGGAATGGCACTTCTGCCCGCCCTTCGTGCAGAGGCTCCTGCAGACGATCGCTTCACCAGACCCAGGTAGCGATAGAGACGCTCCATACCCAGGGAAGCATTTATATCGTGGGTTCCGGCATTCTGAATGGTATTAAGATTTTCTCCTGCAACCTCATTCAAGACATCACTACCACGCTGCCAGCTGAAGTCGGCAGAATAGGCATAGGTGGCATCGATAAAGCTCAGTAAAGGGATCTTACTAAAAGGCAAGGTGTAATTTACCTGCAGTCGTTGCGCATGACGGTTAGGCTCACCGATATTCCAAAAATCGTCCCACAATCCAAGGGTAGGATCTACGATGCGCTCACCGTTCTCATCCTCGGTGAAGTAATTACGAACGATATTGTTATTCGAGGCGGTAAAATTAACCTGCAGGGAGCGAGTCAGGTTGTAGTTCATGGCGAATTGCCAATCGTACATGTAATTTCGCTGCTGCAGTTCTGGAAGCCCCAGCAATTCTGTATCGCCGCCAAGACCAACAACCTGCCTGAAACTTTGACGGTTAAAGGCTCTGGTATATCCTGTATTTGCAGATATGCTCGACGGAAGCAGATTAAAGTTAAAGTCCTTCAACCAGTCCCAATAGGCACCTTTTAAGATGGAGTCGGTCTTTTTGAACGGCATAACCTCTAACGGATCGAAATTATAGCTGTAGAGTACTCCTGTTTTCACATTCTGATCTCTGAACTGCTCGATCTCAAAATCGCGGTGATCGGTCTGGTTGTAGGCATAGTTAAACGTGAGGTTCTCCACATCGTAGAAATCGGCACGCTGCTCCTCATTCCTGTTCTTGCGAACACCTATCAGGTTGATACTTTTTCTTTTGGTATAATCCTGCGCCTGTTCTTCAAGCAGCCTGGCCTCTTCCGGCGTTTCTGCTGCAGCAAGGCGATCGTCGAGCTTGAGGTCCTGGTAGAGCGGATCGAACTCCGGGGTGATCAACTCTTCAGATACGCTGTAGTTAAGTGGTAATTGCACTCCCCATTTATCCGGAAGCAATTGCCCGAGGTTCACATTGGTATTCAGGTTGTATTGCTGCACCTCTTCCCGCGCGCGCTCATTTGGCAACTCATCGAGACCGCCAAATCCGGAAGTACTCATTCGTCCCGTTGCCGAAACAGTGGCGAAATCGGCTACATTCGCGTCGATAGTAGTGATCGCTGCCCAACCACCCTGGTTATCCAGCTCGGCAAGCCTGAGCTCATTGAACCAAACCTCAGCACAGGCGTCATCACCAAGGGTCGTACTCGGATTCTTCACCCCGACCATCACAGCACGGATGTTACCCAAACTCGGATTACCCTTTATAGCCACACGCTGTTGCCCGGGCTCCAGCAGTCCGAATTCTGGAGCCGGATTCCCTTCTTCATCAAAATAATTGAGCTCCTGAAGGCTACCATTGGCTATAGCCTGCGATTTGATCTCTGAAAGCAGCGACAGGGCCAGATCGATATTATTGACCTCCGGCCAGATCGTTTGCGGATCGGTAGTACCCGGCGGGGTAATACGCAGCGGCACTTCGACCTGATAGAAATTATCGCGGAAATCGGTACCGAACCTCAGGAATCCTACCACCTCCCCATCGTTCACCGGAACGTTATTATAAGCTTCGGCATGGATAAACATCTTAAGGCGTTTATACTGCCTGAGATCTACATTGACATTCTTAAATACAGCCCTGGAATCCTTAGGCTCGAGGCCACATACAGCGAACGACAGCGATTGCTCGTTCTGCCTTACAATGGTATTGTTATTATTGAGCTGCTCACGTACTACACCCGGTGGAAGTCGGTACGGGATAGGATCGCGCTGCTCATTCTCCAAAATGTTGACCGTATTCACATCGACCAGGGTTCCATCGTCGTCGGGATTGGGGTCCTCATCCGGCTGGAAGGTACCCACAAAGTTCCTCCAGTCACCGCGTACGAGGTCAAGGGTCGCAAAACGCAACACCACCGGATCGTTAAAGCCGGTCAGGAACATACGCATATAACTCACCGAACGGATATCGGTAATACCACCAATGGCCTCATCGAACTCCCTTACAGGAACCTTGAACTGAATCCATCGCACCCGGTATTGCTGGTTGTCGGGAGTTTCTATGTTCACCTCACGAATATCAGACACATAATTATCGTTACGCTGAATGTTCGGACGAATAGGGATACGATACTGAAAATAACTATCGATGGTATTCATGGTGAGGTCGCGGTTCACATCTTCTACATCAGGGAGTGTCGTAGACCCCCTGTTGGTATTATTTACCTCAATGGGAGAGTTCCCCTGGGGGTTGTTGTAATTGTAATAGCGCTCCAGAATGCCTCCGCTTCTATTGAGGTAGAACTCGTAGTTATCGAGTGCGGGGTCCGGCCCGGGGTTGCCGTAGATGGCCGCTTCGTCCTCATCCAGGATCCCGTCAAAACCGGCGTCTTGCACAGGCCGCAGTTCCGGATCGTTATCGAAGGCATAAACCAGCGATTGTGACGCAGGAACTTCCCCGAAGTTCGTGGTATGTATGAGTGCAGGATCGCGCTCGAGAGGCAATCCGTTCTCGTAAAGTTTCCTCCCGTCTTTAAGCACATCTTCACTTATGTTACCCAGGTTAAAGATGAGCTCACCCCCTTGCCCGGGTATTACCCCATCCTTGTAATACGGATCGAGCACCCAGAATTGTATGTACTCTACATTAGACTGTTCAAAGTTCGTACTGCTCAGCGACCTCATGATCCCTGCCCAGCGGTCGTTACCGGAAAGCGACTCAAAATTACTATTGGCGTTGTAAGGACCTTTATCCTGCGGATAATAAGCTACATCAAGGGTAGGCTGCACCAGGGTTTGCCCCTGCGGAACATCCTGCTGCGGAAAGATCTCATCGATAAAGATACGGCGGGTCTCATTTTCTGAAAGGTCAGCATCGGTTACCCCGTCCGGACGCTGAGAACTGTAGAATACCGGGTCTATCGTATACCAGGACATCTTAGCCCTGCGCCCACCGGAAGCGAGGTTGTCGTTCTCAAGCTCCCCGCCATAACCTATCGGAGCACTGGAGAGCGACCACGCAATTGCCGAGCGTATATCAATAAAGGCCTGAGCCCCTTCGAAGTCGTCAAGATAAGAGGTGGTAACCCCGTCAAAATCGGCATTACGAGGCGATCCGGGAACCAAATAGGCGAAATCACTCCGCACCGAAAGGTTCGAAGGCACATCGGTATCGATACCGGGAAGCTTATTCACCCATCGGGTCATAAAGGGCATCTCGGTAGAATAGTTCAGGTTGACCCCGAAAATACTGTTATTAACCGGCTCCACTCCAAAATTAGCTTTTTGTGTGAGCGGACGTTCATTAAGGTTGAGGAAGGTCCCCCCAAGGGTAAGTTTCTTCCCAAAACGGTGTTCGATATTAAGTCCGGTAAACCTCCTGGTTTGCTGGCCGAAAACAGCGTTGTTCTCTACCGAAACCTCGATAGGCACATTAGAGGCCCTGAGCCCTTCATCGAGAAGCTGTACCGTACCGGCCTGGTAGTTTACGGTATAGTCTACCCCCTCCTGTAATAATCGTCCGCCGGCACGAACACGTACAGAACCACGAGGCACATTGAATGCGCCGATCGGGATTCCCCCACTACTCTCTGCCTTATAGCGGCCTTTAAGCATGAACTTGTTCTTATCTGCTGCCTCCAGGGCCGCCGCCTTAGTAAGCTTATAGAGATCGCGGAACACGTAGCGCTCCTGGTTGGGGTTATTAGGCGTAAAGTTCGGATCGTCGTAATTACCACCATCCCCCAAAAGGTCGTAAAGGTATTCCCCGAAAGGCTCGACCTTGGTAAAGATGATCCTTCCGTTCCGGGTATCTACCGTAATACCCGGCAGAAAATCGAAGAATCCATCCCCCCCGTTCTGGGCATCGTTATAGATATTAAGCCTGTCAAAGTGAAAAACATCAAGTAAAATATCTTCTTCAAGCCCCTGCGGCCAGGTAGCCTCATCGATAGGACTGATATAGTTCACCGGAGAAGGATCCACATAGAGGATGTTCATACGAAAATCTTCCTGCATCAGCTGAAAGGCACCTGTAGAATAGATATTCTTCATCATAAGGTCCCAGACCGGATCTGCCACATTAAAGATGTTACTCTTTAGCATCTTCACGACAAGCGACTGCGGATTCACAGCTGTTACGATCCCGTTATTCGATTCGAAAGAGGTTGCGTTCACCCCGTCGTTGGCAAATTCTCCTACCTGGTAAACCTCTCCCTGGTACGTATACTGGAAGGCCACCCCTAATACCTCATCATTGCTGAGCTTTTGAGTCAGGGAGATATACCCCAACTGCGGATACAACTGAAAGTCGCGCCCCTGCTCCAGCTTCCTGGCGTTTTCAAGAATGGCGTAGTCATAGCCCTGATTGGTCATATAGGCTCCGGTATTAAAACCTTGCTGTACGGTAGAAATATCGCGAATACTCTCGTTCAGGGCAGCTCCCGCCTCTCCTATCGCTCTTGGGTTGTAAGCATTAGCCTCATTACGCGGTAGAATATTTGCCGGATCAAAGAATCCCGGAGGGGCATTACCATTAATACGGGTATTATCGGGATCGGGCTCTCCAATATCCTGAAGCGCCACGATGTTTCTCACATTATCTGTTCGCTGCACGCGGTTGGTTACCCAAACCTCGATACGGGTGATCTGGATCTGAGACTGGATAAAGGGATAATTCTCTAAGGCCTCATCGTATTGATCCCTGAAAAACTGGGAAAGAAAGTAGTGACGGTCTTCATCGTAATCCAGGGCGAGGATCTCGAACTCGTTAATGGTCCCTCCTCCCTGGGCGGTGATATTACGGCTTTGGGAACGTTGCTCTGAGAACACCCCGGTAATGGTGGTATTCCCGAACTGAAGTTCTGTTTTTACCCCAAATAGACTCTGGGCCCCTGTGATCAGAGAGCTGTTTATGGGCATGGACACGTTACCGATCTCAATGTTCTGCAGGATCTCATCTTCGGTAGGTGTATACTCAATTTTGATCAGGTTCTGAAAATCGAAGGTCGCCTCGGTATCATACTGAGCATTTACCGACAGGCGGGAACCGATCTTACCGAGAAGACTCAGCGAAATACGCTGATCAAAGTCAAAAGAAAAATTATTTCTGTTCCTGGGAGACAGGGCAGGATTGTCATTTTGCTGGTAGCGCAACCCCAGGTCCATCGCCACCGACCCCTGAGGGATCACCTCAATGGTATTTCCACCAAATACGCTTTCAAAAAAGTCTGAATTCACATAGAAGGAAGGCAGCAGGTTCTTCTGGGCGTCCTCTTCTCCTGCGCGTCCGCTAACCGCATCGATCTTTTCGTGAAAATAAGCCCGCATTTGCTCCTTGAGTACCATATTCTGGTACTGTTGAGGGGTGAGAATAATGGGGTATCGCGTATCGTATTCTCCCAACTTCTCCGTGTAGATATAACGATCCATGATGGGATCGTAGGTGTACTTCGCTACTATGCTCTCCGGGTCCTGAAGTTTGATCTTGCCCAAAGCCACGCCAACCCTGGTGGTATCCTGCTCCTGCCGGTCCTCCTCCTGGGCAAACGAAAAAGCACTTACAAGAACACAAAGAAATGTAAGTACAGCTTTGTTAAGTCGGTTAAGCAATTTTGTGGCTTATTTATGGTTCTTCGGTCCTCTATAAACTTTTCAGAGCACCTTTTATGATCTCTTCGACACCTGAACCTGGTTCGTTCTTCAAGATTTTAGCTACAACTTTTTCTGCTTGTTTTCGGGGATATCCTAACACCTCCAAAGCAGATAACGCTTCATCTCTGGCCGTATTGTGTTCAACAGCCGAGACTTCCTCCATACCGTATAATTTAACCACCTTATCCTTCAGATCGATGATCACACGCTGGGCTGTTTTAGCACCGATACCTTTAACCGACTGGATGGCCGGGGCATCACCCGAAGCGATAGCCTCCATAATCTCCTGGGGCGTCATCGAGCTCAACATGGTTCTTGCCGTTCCCGCTCCAATACCTGAAACTGAGATCAACAAACGGAAGATCTCACGCTCCCCCTTATCGAAAAATCCATAAAGGGTATGCGCATCCTCTCTAACGATAAGATGTGTAAATAATTTAATATTCTCCTGGGAAGGGATCCGGGAATAGGTATAAAGGGAAACATTGATAAGATAGCCGACACCACCACATTCTATAATAACATCTGTCGGATTTTTCTCAACGAGTTTTCCATTTATATGTGAAATCATTACAACAAATAGGTTAATGCCTCAAATGTAGTAAAATAATTTCCAACTGAGACATTAACCTACCTGCTGCAATGCGGGTTTATTCTGATTTATTCTGACGTTTTTCTCTTTCCTGAGCGTCGACCACAGCAACGGCTGCCATATTGACGATCTCCTCTACTGCGGCCCCAAGTTGAAGCACGTGAACAGGCTTGTTCATCCCGAGAAGGATCGGCCCGATAGAATCGGCCCCGTCAAGCTCTTTCATGAGCTTATACGTGATATTGGCAGACTCCAGGTTAGGGAATACCAGCGTATTCACCTTTTTACCGGCGATCTTAGAGAAAGGGAACTTGCTTTGAAGCATTTCCTTGTTCAGAGCAAAGTCCGACTGTACCTCACCGTCTACACAAATATCGGGACAATAGCGATGCAGGTATTCTACCGCCTCACTTACCTTGGTCGCACTATGATGCTTGGACGATCCGAAATTGGCATAAGACAACATAGCTATTACCGGATCTACCCCGAACAGTTTAGCAGCCTGAGATGTCATTTGAGTGATCTTGGCTAACTGCTTGGCATCAGGATCTATGTTGATGGAAGTATCGGAAAGGAAGATCGGCCCGCGATCGGTGATCATCAGGTTCATCGCCGCTACCCTTGACACCCCTGAAGCTTTTCCGATAAGCTCGAACAAAGGCTTAACTACGGTTGGGTATGAGCGCGAATACCCGGAAACCAATCCGTCGGCATCACCTTCATTCACCATCATGGCCGCGTAGTAATTTCGATCTCTTATCTTTCTTTCTGCCTCGTATTGGGTAAACCCGTCTCTTCGTCTGCGTTCCCACAGTTTTTGGGCATAATGTGCTTTCTTCTCTTTGGTACAATCACCCTTTGGGTCTATGATCTCCACCTCACCTTCAAATTCGATCTCTGCCATAAGCTCTTCGATCACATCTTTACGACCGAGAAGTACAGGAATAGCGATACCCTCATCATGAACGATCTGAGCAGCTTTTAACACATCGAGTTGATCTCCTTCGGGGAAAACGATCTTTTTCGGATTGGTACGGGCTCTGTTGTGAAGCATACGCACCATCTTATGATCATTACCCAGACGCTGTAAAAGCTCTTCTTCGTAGGCCTCCCAGTCGGTTATCGGCATTCTGGCCACCCCGGAATCCATTGCAGCCTTGGCTACAGCAGGAGGTACTGCTGCGATAAGTCGCGGATCAAAAGGTTTCGGGATAATATAATCTTTTCCAAAGGTAAGTCGTGTCTGGCCGTAGGCGATATTTACCTGCTCGGGTACCGGCTGCTTAGCCAGGTCGGCCAAAGCCTTTACGGCGGCCATTTTCATCTCTTCATTGATCTTGGTAGAGCGAACATCCATGGCCCCACGGAAAATGAAAGGAAACCCAAGAACATTGTTCACCTGGTTAGGGTGGTCCGAACGTCCGGTAGCCATGATAATATCTTCTCTGGTCTTTATGGCCAGGTCATAGGCGATCTCCGGATCCGGATTTGCCATAGCGAATACGATAGGATCGCTATTCATAGACAGCAACATCTCGGGGGTAACGATATCGGCAATAGACAGCCCGATGAACACATCGGCATTCTCCATAGCCTCTTCCAGCGTATCTATCTTGCGATCGCTGGCAAACTCCAGTTTTTCGGGTGTAAGGTTTTCGCGGTCCTTTCTGATGACCCCTTTACTGTCGAGCATCACAATATTTTCTGCACTGGCACCAAAAGCCTTGTACAAACGCGTACAGGAAACAGCAGCGGCACCGGCCCCACTGATCACGATACGCACATCTTCGATCTTCTTTCCGGCGATCTCCAGTGCATTGAGCAGCGCAGCAGCCGAAATAATGGCCGTTCCGTGCTGATCGTCATGCATTACCGGAATATCCAACTCCTCTTTCAGACGCCTTTCGATCTCAAAGGCTTCCGGAGCTTTAATATCTTCAAGATTGATCCCTCCAAAGGTCGGTGCGATCATCTTTACGGTCTCAATAAACTTATCGACATCCTTGGTATCAAGTTCGATATCCATACCGTCGAGATCGGCAAAGATCTTAAAGAGTAATCCCTTACCCTCCATCACAGGTTTAGACGCCTCCGGTCCGATATCACCCAATCCAAGTACAGCAGTACCATTGGAGATCACAGCCACCAGGTTCCCCTTGGTGGTATATTTATAAACATCATCTTTATTCTTGGCTATTTCGAGGCAGGGCTCTGCCACCCCGGGAGAATAGGCTAAGGCAAGGTCTCTTTGGGTAGAGTATTTCTTGGTTGGTACGATCTTGATCTTACCGGGCTGAGGCTTGGCATGATAAATTAAAGCCTCTCTTCTTTTACTCGATTTGCTCATAGTTGTTCGTTTGTTGCAGACAAAGGTAAAAGAATATTAAACTTTTAAAGGCAATATGTGCGGCCCAACAAAAAAAAGTCAAAACAATTCCTCCGGAGGCAACAGCGCGTCAAGATCTTCTTTGAGTTCAGAAGAAATCATTTCAAGCCCTAACTGGTAGGAGGCATTCATCCATCCGAATCCGGAAGTAGTGATATAGTCAAATTCGGTGCCCACGTTCCCATATTCGGCATACACTTTATGGGTACAGGATACCACATCGTATTTCTCCGGAATGGTTCCGTTGTAATCGACCGCATTTTTAGTGATCATCCACAACCAGCGATAGGCCAATTCTTCTGCCTTTTCGTCGAAACCGTAATTTCGCAAGCCCGTCCAGATCATCATTTGATGGGGTGCCCAACCGTTGGGGTAATCCCATTGGCGCTGCACATCGTTCGAGGCGTATTTCGCCACCGACTCCTTAGAAGTGGAAGCTACCCCGCAGTGCTCCACCAGGGTAGCCTGCAAGCGCTCCAGCATCACGACCGCCTGTTCGGGGGTAGCGAGTTCTGACCAAAGCGGAATATAATTGGTAGCCGATTCAAAATCGGTTCGCTTACCTGCCAATACATTGTAATCGAAGAAACCACCTTTTTCCTCATCCCACATATACTTGTTCATGAGCTTCTTTCGACGCTCTGCCCGGTCTTCCCATTCGCCGGTAGTATAGGTGCGGCCATTTTCCGATTCGAAGGTACCGCCAAAATGATCGTGAATTAAAAGGGCGAAGTCCTTCTCATATTTGTACAAAAGGGCGTTAAGACCAACCGTATTGAGATCGGCACACACATTATCGAGCCTCCAGGAGGTATCATGACCACTTTCCCTTAGGCTCCTGTCATGAAGGAAATACCTGTCGAGCTCAGGGTCGAGGATCTCTCCTGTTTGATAAGCTTCGGCATAGGCTTCGACCGTCAAGGTTTTCTTTTCGAATGCTGATCTCGCCTCATTATAGCGATCGGCAAAAACGCTCAACACCTCATCAAAATGTCCCTCTTCGGTTTCCGGAGGAATACCGATACCGGAAGCGTAATAACGATTGAGGCCATTAGGTGTAAGTCTTTGACCGGGTGTCATCCATACGGTCTCGTATTCTTTAATGGCAGCCTCTACAACCCCGCGCAACCAGTCGATATCTTCAACCCCCATGGCATCATAGACCATCCTGATATAGGAAGTTAGGAACGGAGGCTGGGATCGGGTGAGGTAATACGTCCTGTTGGCGTTAAGGATCTTACCGTAATGCTCGATCTGATAGGCGAAGTTATCGACCATAGCCCTGGCCAGATCAATACGGTCGTCTATAATGAGTCCTACACCTTCAAAATAACTATCCCAACCGTACATCTCATTAAACCGGCCGCCCGGCACTACAAAGGGCACCCCTTTTCCCTGGTCTAATTTGAGGGAAAGTATTCCCGGTTTATCGTTAATAGACTTCACATACTCAGGAGTAATACTATCCGGCAATATTTCGACCTTAAAATTATCGAACTCCAGGGCTAAAGATTCAAAATACTTTTGACCTGCAGGGTCGGTAGCAGGAACATAGATCCTTCTTGTTATGGTATCAGACGACTTAGAATCCTCAAGAATGCGCTTCAGGCCTTTTCGGTCTATCGTTCGGGTGAGGTCATCCCAATAAACCTGTTTGATATTCCTGGAAATACGCTGCGTAGGCAACTCTTCGATCCTGCCCACTTCAATAAGGGCCGTGTCGACACCATCGGCTTTTTGAAGTGCTAGTTCCTGAAGTAAATTCGACAAATGATAGGTCGTAGCCACCGTATAGGTATCACCATCTGTAAGCTCGAGTTCGAAAGTCTTATCGCCCTCGTCATCACGGGTTATCTTCTTATCGCCATCGGTATCCTCATCATCGAGCAAGGCATTAAGGCTCGCATCTACCACAACCTCTAAGGCATAGGGCTTATCTTCAGCACAAGAATGTAAGACTGCCAACAGGAGCGCAATGAGCGAAAATTTCAAAAAGATCTTCATATGTAAATCGTTTCGTTTTTATTACCAAAATATGCCCACGATCACTGCCGTGATCACCAACAGGATCACAGAAAGCACGCGGTAATTCTTATACCATGGCAGTGCCTTAAGCTCAACGGTCTCTTCTTTATAAAGGGACGATTTATAGGTATATTCAGCCACCTGCACTGCTTCGGGTGGCGCGGTCATCAAACTCACCCCGACCAGGATCAGGATGCAGATCACAAAGAGCAAGGATGCCCGGGCGAGAAAATGCATATCATCAATCAGGGGCAACCAGCCATTTATCTGGGAAAAGATCATCAATACCGCCAGAACACCACCGGAGATCAAACTTACGATAGCCCCGGTACCATTGGCGCGTTTCCAGAACAAACCAAGTACAAAGGCAGCAACGGCAGGCGGACTCGTATAAGCGATCACCAATTGGAGATACCCCCAGAGCGAATCACTTACCCGCTCAATAAAAGGCACCCAGGCAGAAGCCAGGATCACCAATACTAGCGTAGCGATCTGTCCGGCCCTCACCAACTGCTTACTGGTAAGACGCGGATTCATATTTCTAACAAAGTCCATGGTTATCAAAGTCGATGCCGAGTTAAATGTAGCCGACACAGAAGACATCATAGCCGCCAGTAATCCGGCGACCACAAGTCCGAGTACCCCCGTTGGCAATAGTTGGAATAACAATACCGGATAGGTGAGATTAGGACAGTCTGCAAGGTCCTCGCAAACACCGCCATCGGGCAACGGATAATTAAGTCCGGAAATATCCAGGCCACTGAACAACAAGAGCGCTAACACCCCGGGAACGACCATGATAAAGATCACCGGCAATTTTAAAAATCCTGCAAACAAGGCTCCCCACCTACCGTGATTCAGGTTTTTAGCTCCCAGAACCCTTTGCACCATGAACTGGTTATTGGCCCAAAAGTAGAATCCGAGCAACGGTACACCCGAAAGAAGTCCCCACCAGGGAAGAAACTCATCGTTACCCGGACGAACAAGGCTAAATACCTCATCGGCATTTTGGGGTATGAACTTACCCTCTGCCGCACGATCGCCAAAATTCACATCGCCGGAAGCCAGCATAAGATCAAGCTTATCCGTCATCATATTCCACCCCCCACCGAGACGATCAAAGGCGAAATAGGTTAACAAACAAGAACCTATAATGAGCAAGACTGCTTGCACAACCTCGGTCTGTATCACCGAATTGAGTCCGCCGGGAATCGTATAGGCAGCTGCTGCAATGGCGAGAATAATGATGATCGTTGTCGAAGAGATCTCCGGAAAGAGCAACTTCAAGACGATACTCCCCACATACAATCCGGCAGCGGTGTCAACGAGTACATTCCCCACAATGGTGATAAATGAAAAGTAATAGCGGGAACGCCTGTCATATCGGCGCTCCAGGAATTCCGGCATGGTATACACTCCAGACCGCAGATAGAAGGGAAGGAAAAAGATGGCAAAAAATATAAGCACCACGACCGCATACCACTCGTAGTTATACACGTTCACATTGGTCTGAAAGGCATCTGAAGCCAGACCTACCAGGGTCGAGCTGGAGATGTTCGCCGAGAAAAGGGCGATCCCCACAATGGGCCAGGTCATGGTTCTTCCTCCTAAAAAATAATCTTCTGAACTGCTTCTTCTCGATTTGGATATTCCGTATATGATGATCCCTACCAGGTAGACCAGGATCACAATTACGTCAAGCGTCTGTAATGAGCCCATAAGTAGCTGTGGTATGATTTAGTTAAGTAAAAGCGCCTTTTGAGATGTCACAATATTTAAAGCCAAATATTACATATACCTCAAGGCTTTTCATAATTTTTTCTCAATATACACAATATTAAGGGATAACAAAATGAACAACCTTTACTCTGAGGCGTCTTTTAGAAAGGAAATATTACGGGTGAGTCCGCTGTATTTAGCACGCTTGACAGCCGACTTCTTGAACACCTTTTTAAAGGTATCTTCAGTAAGCTCATACCAATCGGCCTTACTCATTTCGAGCAATTCCGGATGGGGCTTAAAAGCTTCTTCACGGTGGGGTTTTGAGAAGCGGTTCCACGGACAAACATCCTGGCACACATCACAGCCGAACATCCAGTTATCGAACTTACCCTTGTAGGAAGGGGGCAATTCATCTTTAAGCTCGATAGTAAAGTAAGAGATACACTTGCTGCCATCTACAATGTAAGGCGCCACGATAGCCTGTGTAGGACAGGCATCTATGCAAGCGGTACAAGACCCGCAGTGGTCGGTAACCGGGGTGTCGGGCTCCAGTTCAAGGTCTACTATAAGCTCTGCCACAAAATAGAATGACCCCACCTGCTTGGTGAGTAAATTAGCATTCTTCCCGATCCATCCGAGTCCGCTCTTTGCCGCCCATGCCTTATCCAGCACGGGAGCCGAATCTACGAAGGCCCGTCCCTGGACCTCCCCGATCTCCTCCTGAATAAATTCTAGTAAATTCCGGAGTTTATCCTTGATCACAAAGTGGTAATCGGCACCATAGGCGTACTTGGAGATCTTAGGTGACTCAGGGTCTTTCTGGGTTTGCTCCGGGTAATAATTCAGAATGACGGAGATCACAGACTTCGCACCGTCAACCAGAAGTCGGGGATCAAGACGCTTGTCAAAATGATTGGCCATATACCCCATTTCTCCCTGCATCCCTTTATGAAGCCAGTCCTCGAGACGGGGTGCCTCCTCTTCCAAAAAGCCGGCTTCTGAGATACCACAGGAGAGAAATCCCAGGCGTTTCGCCTCAGCTTTTATCATTTGGGTATATTTTTCACGGGTTCCCATAAATTCAAAGGTAAGCAATGCAATCAATCTTTAGGAAACCAAATAAAAAGGCCTTGCCAATCAACGGCAAGGCCTCTAAAGTCCTAAATCGGTTTTTATCATTTATTGCGGAGCAGACCGCTCCACAAATTTTATTTCATTGATCTCATCGGCAGAAACGCCAAGAGTAACGGTTTTCCTAAAAAAGTCCGCCCTGAGTCCCGTGTTGCGTTCTTCCGAGATGCTTATAAGCCAATTCGGTAACCTCCCTCCCCCTGGGGGTTCTCACAATAAATCCTTGCTGAATAAGAAAAGGTTCATAGACTTCTTCAATGGTCTCTGCACTTTCAGAAACTGCAGTAGCCAGAGTTGTGATCCCTACCGGACCACCTTTAAACTTATCTATGATGGTCGCCAGGATCTTATTATCCATCTCATCGAGGCCGAAGGCATCAACATTAAGTGCCTTTAATCCAAACCTGGAGATCTCGATATCGATCTTCCCATTCCCTTTTATCTGGGCAAAATCCCTTACCCTGCGCAACAAAGCATTGGCTATACGAGGTGTCCCGCGGCTGCGCCCCGCAATCTCAATAGCCGCCTCCATGGTGATGGGAACTCTTAGTATTTGCGCACTTCGCTGCACGATATCGGCGAGAAGTTCGGTGGTATAGTACTGCAGTCTGCTGCTAATACCGAAACGCGCCCGCATCGGAGCGGTAAGCAGCCCGGAACGCGTGGTGGCCCCTACGAGGGTAAAAGGATTCAGATTGATCTGGACGGTACGGGCATTGGGGCCGCTCTCGATCATAATATCGATCTTATAGTCTTCCATGGCCGAATACAGGTACTCTTCAACCACCGGACTCAACCTGTGAATCTCATCGATAAACAAGACATCTCTTTCTTCCAGGTTGGTGAGCAGTCCTGCCAGGTCGCCGGGCTTATCGAGCACGGGCCCGGAGGTCACCTTGATATTTACGCCAAGCTCATTGGCCAGAATATGCGCGAGGGTAGTTTTACCCAATCCTGGAGGCCCGTGAAAAAGGGTATGATCCAACGCTTCAGACCTCAGGTTAGCCGCCTCAGTAAAAACCTGAAGATTTTCTAAAACCTGATCCTGGCCTGCAAAATCATCAAACGACAAAGGCCTTAACGCTTTCTCGATATCATTCTCTTCCGGAGTAAAGTGATCACCCGTAGGGTCTAAATATTCATTCATAGGTTATGCATCTTGACAAGCCTAAGCAGCAGGCAGGAAACAAATATAGCAAAGTTAATGCTCACCGTACCCCTATGGTGTACAACTTAAACTGTAGGGCAACCAACTAAAAACCCCGCCGTTCCGGGCGGGGTTTTAATTGATATATTAAGAGCCTGATCACTCTGCCTCTGCGAGCATAGACTTGGCTACGTAATCCTGCTTGAAGGCCTGGATCTTAGCAAGTCCTTCCTGACGGGTGGCCTCAGCATCGATCTTGATATCGCCTTCAGGAGTGTGTACGATATAATATCCTTCCTTAAAGGAACTCAATGGGATCACCTCTCCATCGGGCTTGATGGCATTCCAACTCTTTTCATGCGGACGGTATACCAGGTCTACTTTTTCGCCGGCCTTAGGACCATCGATCACTTCGATCTGCATGCGATTTTGCGTAGCTGTCATCTGATAGGTGTTTCCATCGCGCTCTACAAGTTGAACTTCTTTCTCACCTTTTTTCATGGCTACCGGGTTATTCCCCGACCAGAATTCGATGGTGTTAAAGATAAGTGCGTCACCTACAAGAAAGATCTCATATACAGGAACGATCACCAACCCCCAGAACACCAGGTTATTTACAAATTTATTCTCGGTGAGCTCCATATTCCAGTCTTTTAATCCATTAAAGGCCGAGAAAGAACCGAGACAACTGGTAAACATGACCGAACTGGCCAATGCGATACAAATGATAGTTTTTTTCATAATGATAGTTTTAGTTGCGAAAACTAAATATAGAAAAAATATCCAGCCAGCGATTCTAATTCCCTCAAAATTAGGCTACTGCACCTAAAAGTCGATAGAATACACATCACACCTTCAACCACTACCATACACTCGGGATTACATAAAACAAAAGTGACAAGCCACTAAGTTCATAAGAATACACCTTCACAGGCCGAACTCAAAAGACCTGACAGCGAGTACCAACCCGGATTTCAACAAATCACAGCAACAACCACAAAAACTAACAACAACCCAAAACCCGAAGGAAGACAGGGCGCCACCACAAAAGGGACACAAAAAAACCCCTCAGTTTCCTGAAGGGCTTCTCTAAAAAGTATCTTTTGTTTCATTATGCCTGGAAAGGCTCGATAGAAACGTAAGATTTGTTGTCTTTTTTCTTCTGGAATTTTACAATTCCATCAACTTTAGCATGCAGGGTATGATCTTTACCCATGTATACGTTCTCACCTGGATTGTGAGAAGTACCACGCTGTCTTACGATGATATTTCCGGCGATAGCAGCCTGACCTCCGAAGATCTTCACCCCGAGGCGTTTCGATTCTGACTCTCTACCGTTCTTAGAACTACCAACTCCTTTTTTGTGTGCCATTGTATTAGAGTTTTATTTCGTTATCAAATTAAACAATTAGCTCAATGCAGCGATAAGCTCAGCTTTCTTCATTGAAGAATATCCGCTGATCTCTTTTGCCTTAGCCATTTCTCTAAGCTCAGCTACGGTAAGACCGCTAAGGTCATTTCCTGCTTCAGCTTTTGGTGCATCTGCCTTTTTAGTTTCTTTCTTTGGAGCAGCTTTCTTAGCTCCGCTGGCAGTGATCCCTTCGATCACGATCTCAGTAAGGGCCTGTCTGTGACCGTTCTTAACACGGTAACCTTTACGTCTTTTCTTTTTGAAAACGATCACTTTGTCACCTTTAAGGTGCTTAACGACTTTCGCCTCTACTGCGGCTCCGTCTATAGCCGGGGCGCCAATGGTTACATTACCGTTATCATCAAGAAGAAGAACATTATCAAAAGTAACCTTATCTCCTTCTGCCGATGGCAAACGATGCACGTAAACCTTCTGGTCTTTCGCAACTTTAAATTGCTGCCCTGCTATCTCTACAATTGCGTACATATACGTATGGATTAATAAATTAATTTACAACTTAAAACGCCTCAATCTCATTTTAAGGCGGGTGCAAATATACTGCTAATTCACTAAAACGCAAATGTATTATGCCTTTTTAGGCGTTTTTTTCAGGTTCCAGCTGGGCTTGAATTTCTGCATAAACGCCAGAGTAAGAACTACTGTAGATGCAAACCCCTCGACCACGAGCACGAATAAGAGAATTCCCGGCCCCTGATTGTAGTCATCCATCCAATTATCTAAAATGCGCTCGGCAAAGGTCGGATCTATGTGGAACATGTAAACGGCCAGGAACGCCACGAAAATGAGCGTAGCGAGAAACCCGGTATAGATCCCGGTCTTGAAGCCGTTGTAATATTCGAAGTTCTCACCTTCTAAAACTTTTCTAAAGCGAATGACCATATAGATACCGTAAGCCATGATGACTCCGTTGAGCAATCGTAACCAAGGGTTTTCGTGAAGGCCAAATAAGCGAACTACCAGGAAATATGCGATCAGAATGATAGCGATCACAACGCCATACCTTATGTGTATTTTATTCGGATTCAATGTATTATATTTTTTAATGATTCTTTCGAATTTACAAAAAATCAATTTTGAGCAGGTTAAAATTGCACTAAAATTAACCTGCGCACTTTTGAACTGAGGGAAATTTCCTATATCTTCGGAATCTGAAACACTTCACAGGAAAAACACCTGGTTATCAAGGGTGTATTTCCTAAAATAAAACCAAAACATGTAAACTATGAAAAAGATCACTTTGGTGCTAGCCTGCCTCTTTTCGGGATACACCGCTTTAGCTCAACAGGTCGATTTCGAAGAATACGACCTCGACAACGGGCTGCACGTTATTCTTCACCAGGACAATTCAGCTCCTGTAGTTACCACCTCGGTCATGTATCACGTTGGTGGTAAAGACCGCGAAGAAGGCAGAACCGGGTTCGCACACTTCTTCGAACACCTTCTTTTTGAAGGTACAGAGAATATCGAAAAAGGTAAATGGTTCGAGATCGTTAGCTCTCATGGCGGTAACAACAACGCCAATACGAGTAACGACCGCACCTACTACTACGAAGTATTCCCATCGAACAACCTCGAACTGGGGCTGTGGATGGAGTCCGAACGAATGCTTCACCCCATAATCAAGCAAGAAGGCGTAGACACCCAGAACGAGGTGGTAAAAGAAGAACGCAGATTGCGGGTAGACAATGCCCCTTATGGTCAGTTGCTTAATGCTGTTTGCGAGGCGCTTTTCGAGAACCACCCTTATAAAGATCCGAACATCGGGTACATGAAAGACCTTGACGCAGCATCGCTGGAAGAGTTCCAGGCGTACTTTAAAAAGTATTACGTTCCCAACAACGCTGTTCTGGTTGTTGCCGGGGATATTGACATGGACAAGACCAAAAAGATGATCAAGGAGTATTTTGGCCCTGTGCCAAAGGGAGCTCCTGTAGTTAGAAACTACCCTAAAGAAGCTCCGATCGAACAGACCATCAGAACAAAGCACTACGACAGTAACATTCAGAATCCGGCCCTTATTACCGCTTACCGCACTCCGGGATTCGGATCAAGAGAGGCTTATGTGCTCAATATGATCTCTACCTACCTGAGCAACGGAAGAAGTTCTGTACTGTATAAGAAACTGGTAGACGACCAAAAACAAGCCCTGCAGGTTAGCGCCTTTAACCTGGAGCAGGAAGATTACGGCATTTACCTGGTGTTTGCATTGCCACTGGGTGAAACCTCACTGGAAACTTTAGAGGAAGAGATCGAAGAGGAGATGAAAAAGCTGAGAACCGAGCTCATTTCTGAACGCGACTTTAAAAAGCTTCAAAATCAATTTGAGAGCAACTACATTAACTCAAATTCGAGTGTTCAGGGTATCGCAAACAGCCTTGCCCGTTACTACATGCTTTACGGAGACACCAACCTGATCAATGATCAGATCGACATCTACCGAAGCATTACCAGGGAAGAGATCCAGGATGTAGCCATCAAATACCTCTTACCCGGCAAGAAAGCAGTTATCGAATATCTTCCGGAAGAAAACCAATAAAAAAATTACTATGAAAAGGCTTATAACATTATTACTGATTTGCAGTTTCACTGCCGTTTCGGCTCAGATCGACCGTTCTGTAATGCCAAAATCAGGCCCAGAACCGGAGATCAACCTGGGCTCACCAAAAGAGTTTACTCTGCCTAACGGATTAACCGTTCTGGTGGTAGAAGACAAAAAATTACCGAAGGTAGCTTTCTACCTCAACATCGACAATCCGCCAATGGCAGAAGGCGATAAGACCGGGGTAGCTTCTTTAACCTCAAGCCTGTTAGGGCAAGGATCTAAAAACGTTCCCAAAGACGAATTCTACGAAGAGGTAGATTTTATGGGAGCGCGTATCAACGTCTATTCAGGAGGAGCTTTTGCCAGCGGACTCTCAAAGTACACCGACCGCATCCTGGAATTATTCTCTGATGCGATATTGAATCCGGATTTCAAAGAAGAGGGGCTGGAAGATGAGAAGAAAAAGCTCAAAGAAAACATAGCCAACAACGCTAAGAACGTGAGCAACATCGCCGGTAGAGTATCAAGAGCCCTTGCCTATGGTAAAAAACACCCGAGGGGAGAGTTCGCTACAGAGGAAAGTGTAGATCGCGTTACCCTCGCCGACGTCAGATCTTTTTACAACAACAGTTTTTCGCCGGGTAGTGCCTACCTGATCGCCGTGGGAGACATCGAATACCGCGACATCAAGAAAAAGATCACCAACCATTTTTCTAAATGGGCAAAATCATCGCCACTTGATCTGTCATACACCCAACCAGAGGATGCGCAGTACCGCCAGATCAACTTTGTAGATATGCCCAATGCAGTACAGTCTGATATTCGCGTACAGAATCTGGTGAACTTCACGCTTAATGATGAAGACTACTTCCCTGCCCTCCTGGCCAACTACATTCTTGGAGGTGGTGGTGAAGCGCGTTTATTCCAGGAATTGAGAGAAGCAAAAGGATATACCTATGGGGCGTACTCCAGAGCAACCCCAAGCAAATACGGCCCTACGACCTTCCAGGCCAGCGCAAGTGTAAGGAACGAGGTAACCGATAGCGCAGTAGTTGCATTTCTCGACGTGATCGACAATTTCAGGAACAACCCTGTTAGTGAAGAAGAGCTTAAGAGAGCCAAAGCCAAATACTCAGGAAACTTCATCATGTCTTTAGAAGACGAAGAAACCATCGCCGACCTGGCACTTAACGTAAAGATCAATGACCTCGACAAAGACTTCTACAAAACCTACCTTGAAAACGTTAACAAGGTGAGTGTAGAAGACATTCAGAGGGTAGCACAAAAGTACCTGAAGCCCGAAAAATTCCGCATCGTAGTGGTTGGAAAAGGAAGCGAAGTACTAAACGGACTCGAAAACATCAACTACCAGGGGAAAAAGATCCCTGTTAAATATTTTGACAGCGAAGCTACAGCCATCGAAAGACCGGTATACGAAGTGAGCGCTCCTGAAGGCATGGACGGCGCTACAGTTCTAAATAATTACATTGAAGCCATTGGCGGACGATCTGCTATTGAAGCCATCAAAACGATCCAGGCTACCTCTACTGCCAACATCCAGGGAATGCCCCTGGAGGTAGAAATGAAAAAAGGTAATGGCAAGTTCATGCTCGACATGAAAATGCAGGGCAATTCGATGAGCAAGCAGGTGTACAACGGCTCTGAAGCTTTTGTTGTTGCCCGCGGACAAAAGAACGTGCTCGAGGGCGAACAGGCCAAAAAACTGGCTGAATCTGCCGCTATTATTCCGGAGCTCGACTGGCTGGAAAATGCTCCTGAATTAAAAGGTATGGAAATGGTAGACGGGAAGCCCGCCTATGTTCTTGAGATCGCCGAAGGCGAACTGTATTACTACGACCAGGAAACAGGCCTTAAAGTAAAACAGGAAAGCACCGTGAAAATGGGACCAAATACCATGAAGAACATTCAGACCTTCGGAGATTACAGAGCTGTAGAAGGGGTTATGATGCCGTTTAGCATGTCTCAGAACATAGGACCACAAACCATAGACCTGGAAACCCAGGAAGTATTGGTAAACCAACCTATGGAAGAGTCAGATTTCAACTAAGACAATACCCTCTTTGAGGAAACCTTAAACCCGGCCTTATCAAGGTCGGGTTTTTTTATTTCCGTTTTCTGTTCACGAGATAGACACCCGCAAGGATCACCGCGGCCCCTGCAACCTGCATCAGGGTAAAACGCTCCCCGTCCAGGAGCCCCCAGAAGATACCCACCACAGGGATCAAATAGGTGACAGACGTAGAAAACACCGGGGTAGAGATCTGAATGAGCCGGTTGAACATGATCTTCGCGATCCCCGTTCCCACGACCGAAAGCAGGGCAACATACCCTATACCGGACCAAAAATGATCTCCCGAGATCACTTGTTGTGAGAACACTCCTGAAAAGAACAAAAGGAAGATCGCAGGGATCACCATAAGCACAAAACTCCCGGTAGCAATGGCCATGGCAGGAACATGCTGAAGTTTCGCTTTTATAATATTAGCATTGGCCGCATACATAAGGGCCGCAAGAACCACCAACAAGGCATAAAGGTAATTTTGTCCGGGGTTTACCTTTGCCCCCTGAAGGATTAGGATCACAGCCCCTGCCAGCCCCAGAAGTACCCCTGCAACCTGTACCCACCGCGTTTGCATACGAAAGGCCAGGAACCCGATAAGGATGGTGAACAAAGGAACAAGAGAATTGAGCACCGAGGCAATACTGCTATCGATCTCAGTCTCTGCATAAGCAAAGAGAAATACGGGAATAAAGGTGCCGCATAAAGCCGATGCCGCGATCCATTTGTAGTGAGATCGTTCAATTTTTTTAAGAGAACTCCAACCAACCAACAGCAAGAATGCAGAAGAGAAAACGATACGCACCGCCCCCAACTGAACCGGCGTAAATCCTTCTAACCCTTTCTTAATTAGAATATACGAACTCCCCCATACCAGGGAAAGCACGATAAGGTATACCCATTTGCGCTGATCTGTATGCATCCTGAAAATTAAGTGGCAAAAGTCTGATATTTTTTTCGAAAAAAAACACCTTCGGGGAATAATTAGATACGGAGAGCGACGAGCAGGGCCGAAAGACAGGTGAAACTCGACATCGTCCCCCATGCACCGATCGACACTGCTATGGGAATCCTCAACCGCACATACCTGCAATTACATCTTTCTTCCGTAATTTTACGGTATCATTTAAAATGCACACCGATGAAAAAATTACTCGCACTACTACTTTGCTTTTCTCTCTTTGTCACCTACTCCTGCAAGCAGGAGCCCAAGGCCCAGGGACCTACAAAAATGGAGCAGGTGATGGCCATTCACGACGAAGTGATGCCAAAAATGTCGAAAATAAGCAGCCTGGTAGGCCAACTCAAGCCTATAGCCGATACTACGGCAGCAGACTCTGAATACCATAAAGCCATGACCGATCTGCAAGCGGCACACAAGTCGATGATGGATTGGATGAAAGGATTTGGAGATCGATTTGACTCTGAGGAGATCCTGAAAGGCAAAGCCCTCACCCCGGAAAAAAAGCAATGGCTGGACGAAGAAGAGATCAAAGTCAAGGCAATGCGCGACCAGGTTAATTCAAGCATCGAAGCAGCCGAAAAGCTACTAATGCAATAACCTGACCGGAAACAGAAAACACCCTTTGCGAGAACGCCTCCAAAATGCATTGCACTTTAGAGGCGTTTTTTTATACCCGGTATCTTAAACTTTATGAAAGAAATTCGGGTCCGGCTACTTCCAATAGAACGACTCCATCACCTTTCGGATGTCGTTACCCAGGTAGTGAGCGGCAGGCATCACGGAGTCATAATTGGGCTTCACCTTAAAATAAAGAGACCCGGTAATAAAATGCCGAACACTGTCGGTAAGATAAAACTGGCTCTGAGAAGCCGCATTCCCCTCAAGCTCATAAAACATGCCATACACCCCGTCTTCTGCATTGACAAAGGGCTGCTCGGTGATATTATCGGCTTTGACCACGTGCTCATAGGTGAGCTTCTGGGCATCGCGAAGCAACTTATCCAGGTCGCCCTTTACCGGTTTATAGGTTACATAGATACTGGCATTGAACTTGTCGTAATCGAGAACGAACGAACAGTCTTTCTCGCCTACCAGCCTAGCAGAAGTATTTTTATCGAAAGCGAAGGAACAAGGCAGTTCTGCCGTTTCGTATTGCGCCTCAGGATATTCCAGACGCAACATCGCCTTAGGCTTAGGCACTACCGGATCTGAGCAGGAAACCATACCAACAGCAATGGTCATTGCAAAGCATACACTCAGACATTTTATCATAACATTCATGGATCAAGGGTAATTTTTATCTGTTTGATACGCCTGTTATCCAGGGCTTCAATTATAAAGGTGTATTCCCTGAATCGTATGCGCTCTCCTTTTTTCGGGAAACCTCCGGCGATCTCCAGAACAAATCCGGCCACGGTTTCAGACTCTCCTTTATTCTCTTCAAAGGCCGCAGGATCTTCTAAACGCAGTACGCGGTAAAAATCCTTAAGCGAAGTCTTGCCTTCAAAGACGTAATTCTTATCGTCAAGCTTGGAGTAGATCAGGTCTTCATCGTCGAACTCATCACTGATGTCACCAACGATCTCTTCAATAATATCCTCAAGGGTAACCAGACCGCTGGTACCCCCGTATTCGTCAACCACGATCGCGAGGTGACTCTTCATATCCTGGAACTCCTTCAGCAGGTCATCCAGTTTTTTGTTCTCCGGCACAAAATAAGCCTCTCGCTTAAGAGCGTTCCAGTCAAAGGACTTACGATCGAGATACGGCAGAAGATCTTTTACATACAACACCCCGGTTACCTGATCCATATGCTCTTTGAATACCGGGATACGGGAATATCCATTTTCTATGATAGAAGAGATCACTTCCTCGAACTTCATATCTTCGCTCAGGGCGAAGATATCGATACGGGGCCTCATGACCTGTCGGGTATCGGTATTACCAAAGGTCACGATACCCTGAAGTATCTTCTGCTCTTCCTTGGTGGTATCTTCAGAAGAGGTGAGCTCCAGTGCATGCGACAGCTGGTCGACAGAAATATTAGCCTTTTGCTTCCCCAGCTTATCCTGAAGGTAAAGCGTGATACCCCGCATCGGCACATTGAGCGGCGACAACAATTTACTCAGGAATTGCAGCGGATAGGCCATAAAACGCGAAAAACTCACATTATTCCTGCTGGCATAGATCTTAGGAAGTATCTCCCCGAAAAGCAAAATAAGAAAGGTAGCCAGAACTACCTCGGTAATAAAGCGCCAGGAAACAATACCTAATAGCGCCCCCTTGATGTTGCCGAACAGGTATTCGCCCAGAGAGCTAATAAGCAATACAATAGCGATATTGATAAAGTTATTAGCGACAAGGATCGTGGCAAGCAGTCGTTTCGGATCGTCGAGCAAACTGCTTACAACAACTGCTCTGCCATCTCCCTCCTGCTTTCCTTTTTGGAGATCGGAAGGATTTAATGAAAAGAATGATACTTCTGCGCCGGATATCAGGGCCGAACACATAAGCAGCAGGATCAATACTGCGAACTTAAGGACGACGGCCGTTTCTACGGTCATTAAAAAAGTAAGTAAACTCGAGGGCTCAGGGTCCAAGTGCTTCAAATTTGATTAGACAACATTAAAATGGAAGATCGTCGTCTTCCTCTTGCTGCTGTGGCGCTGCAGGACGTTGCGGTTGCTGTGTTGGTTGCTGTTGCTGTGAACCTCCGGCAGTATACCCACCTCCCTGGCTCTGCTGTGCAGAACGCTGGGCATCGGGCGAATAAGATCCGGACTCGGTCTTATTAGACAAAAAGGTAAAATCGGTTACATGCACCTCTGTGGTATATCGCATGTTCCCGTCTTCTCCCTGCCACTGACGGTTCTTCAAACGGCCTTCAACATAGACCTTATCTCCCTTTTTCAGGTACTTTTCACAGATCTCGGCAGCCTTATTTCTCATGACTATATTATGCCATTCTGTATTGGTAACGCGTTCTCCGGTCTGTCGGTTCGTGTAGGAGTCGTTGGTCGCGAGTGGGAATCTGCCAATACAGTTCCCTCCTTCAAAATAATTCATCTTCACATCATCTCCAAGGTGACCGATCAACATTACTTTATTTAGTGTTCCACTCATGTTTAAGTATGGTTATTGTTCTTAGTATCGATAAATGTATTAAAATTTACCTAATTGGAAAATTCAAATTCGTTTACAAAGTTAGCCAGCAAAACGGGCATGGCATAATCTGAAAGGCTACTTTTTGACACCCCCTGCTTCAGGTCGCCTTCAAGTTCAACGATCCAGAAACGCGTATAGATATGTTGATGAGATAATTTGTGAACCACCTCCGCTTCATTATACAGTCGTACATCGGCCGAAGACACGCCGGGAATATCCCGAACAAGCGCATGCCGGCTCACCTCCTCCCAATCTGCTGTGTGTGGTGTCTCCACCAATGGGAATTCATACAGGTCTCTCCATATATCCTTACCCGTTCTTTTGGTAATTAGCACATCCTTATTATTATAAGGTATCAGGTAGTTGAAATACCTTTTCTTCACCTTGGTCTTTTTCAACTTCACAGGCAACTCCCCGATCTGGTCTTTTTGCAAGGCAACACAACTAGTGTTCAACGGACACACATTGCAATCGGGATTTCTGGGAGTACACTGCCGGGCGCCGAACTCCATAATGGCCTGGTTATAGGTTCCGGGATCTTCTTCACTGATCAGGCCGGCTGCAAGTTCCCTGAAATAGCGAACCCCCTCCGTAGCATTTATGGGCATGTCTACTCCAAAATACCGGGACAGCACCCTGTAAACGTTACCGTCTACAACGGGCACCACCTCCCCGAAACTAAACGAAGCAATGGCTGCTGCCGTATAATCACCTATACCTTTCAGCTTTTTAAGCTCGGTATATGTCTGAGGAAACCTCCCATCGCACTCATTACTAATGTATTTGGCGGTTGCATGAAGATTACGCGCCCTGGAATAGTACCCCAAACCCTGCCACATCTTCATGACAAGATCTTCTTTTGCCGCTGCAAGGTGATGAACGGTAGGAAACTTATCAACAAATCTGAGATAATAAGGCATTCCCTGATCGACCCGGGTTTGTTGCAACATGATCTCGGAAAGCCATATTTTATAGGGGTTTAGCGTATTTCGCCACGGAAGGTCGCGCTTATTGCTTGTATACCAGCGTGTTAAGTGTTGATGAAAAGTCATAGAGCAAAGTAAAAATTTTTCCTATATTGGCTTTAGATAGTTTAATTTTAATTAATTACACTTTATTTATTGACTAATTAATTTATATATTTGCAACCCCTAAATTATAACTCTAAACAAAAGTACTAAAATGACAAAAGCAGACATCGTAGCGAAGATTTCGGAGAAGCTTGGAATGGAAAAAAATGATGTGCAGGCAACTGTGGAATCATTTATGGAAGAAGTGAAGATCTCACTAGAAAGTGGAGATAATGTTTACCTAAGAGGTTTTGGTAGCTTCATCATTAAGACAAGAGCTGAGAAGACAGGAAGAAACATCTCTAAGAACACTACTATTAAGATCCCAGCACACAATATTCCTGCGTTCAAGCCTGCGAAAGTTTTTGTAGAAGGCGTTAAGTCTAACGTAGAAGTAAAATAAATTAGTATTAATATAAATTCATTAGTCGATGCCAAGTGGTAAAAAAAGAAAAAGACATAAGGTAGCCACGCATAAGCGTAAGAAAAGAAGAAGAGCTAACCGTCACAAGAAAAAGTAGTTAGATTAACTACTTTTTCTTTTTTCATGGTATAGGTAAAGTATACCGATCGTTCATTGAAATAAGGATGGCATATGCAAACGCACCCATCCTGTCGGGTTATAATTTTAAACCTGTCGAACAACAAGAAGATTTAGGATCCTCCCGGATCTTAAATGATTGTTTAATCCATCGGTCTGTTCATTTCAGACAGATATAAATTCATTCAGAGTGAATAAAGAATTAATCGTAAGATCTGGTTCCTCTGACGTTGATTTTGCCATATTAAAGGATGGAAAACTCATTGAATTACACAAAGAACAGGACAGCAGCGACTTCTCGGTAGGCGACATCATGCTTGCCAAGGTCAGAAAGCCGGTTACCGGCCTTAACGCCGCTTTCGTAAACGTGGGGTATGAGAAAGATGCCTTTCTTCACTACCACGATCTGGGGCCTCAGCTCCAGTCTTTGCTGAAATTCATTAAACGTGTAAGCACAGGTAAACTAAAAGATTATTCTCTAAAAGGCTTCCCTTTTGAAAAGGACATTGACAAGAATGGCAGCATTAACGACGCAGTAAAAGCCAACCAGTCAATCTTGGTTCAAATCGTTAAAGAACCTATCTCGACAAAAGGGCCCAGGATCAGTTCTGAGCTATCTATAGCCGGACGCTACCTGGTTTTGGTTCCGTTTTCAGACCGCGTTTCCGTATCACAAAAGATCGAAAGCAAGGAAGAAAAGGACCGTTTAAAAAGGCTCGTACAAAGTATCAAACCGAAAGGATTCGGGGTGATCGTTCGTACCGTAGCCGATGGCAAAAAAGTCGCCGAACTAGACAAAGACTTGAACAATTTGCTGACCAAATGGACAGCAATGTGCAAGAAGATCTACAAAGCAAAGCACCCGTCTAAGGTACTTAGTGAGCTTAACAGAGCAGCCTCTATCTTAAGAGACGTGTTCAACGATGAGTTCACCGGCATCTATGTAGACGACGAAACGCTTTACTTTCAGATCAAAGACTACGTGCAACAAATTGCACCGGGAAAAGAATCTATTGTAAAATTGTATGAATCTAACGTTCCTATCTTCGAGAAATACGGGATAGAACGACAGATCAAAACTTCTTTCGGACGCACAGTATCCACCAGCAAAGGGGCCTACCTAGTGATAGAACACACCGAGGCCCTTCACGTTATCGACGTTAACAGCGGTAACCGTTCGAACAAAGCGAAAAATCAGGAAGACACCGCATTGGAGGTAAACCTGATCGCTGCTAAAGAGGTCGCAAGACAATTGCGCCTCAGGGATATGGGTGGAATCATCGTGATCGACTTCATCGATATGTCGTCTGCAGAAAACCGCAGAAAACTATACGACCACCTGCGGGAAGAAATGAAGGATGACCGGGCCAAACACAAAATACTTCCCCCAAGTAAATTTGGCCTCATACAAATTACAAGACAACGCGTTAGACCGGAGGTTAACATCAAAACAAGAGAAGAGAATCCGAACGGACCAGGAGAAGTAGAAGCTCCGATCGTTCTGATCCAAAAGATGACCGCCGACCTCGAGCGCATTATTAACAACAAGGCATACAAGAATGGGATCGTACTTAACGCACACCCCTTTATTGCAGCCTACGTAACCAAAGGATTTCCATCCGTCCGTTCCAAATGGTTTTTGGAACACAAAAAATGGGTTAAAGTCCTACCCAGAGATGCTTACACTTATTTAGAATACCGTTTTAAAGATAAAGACGGTCAGAATTTATTATAGCTATAAAAACCACGTCTCAGGGCGTGGTTTTTTTGTTTCTACCCTACCCTATTCCCTTTACGCACCAAACGGCTCCTTTACATTCTCAACAGCTACTCCCTACCGATCGCCGAACCTAAAGTACCGGCAATTGTTTACATTTGCCTCCATGAACACCAAGCCCTCCTATACCGTCGAAGAAGCCACCCGGAAAATGGAAAACTACTGCGCCTACCAGGAGCGCTGCCATAAAGAAGTGATCAACAAGCTCAAGGCAATGAACATGATCCCCTTGGCCATCGATAGTATTATAGGCCATCTCATAGAACACAACTACTTAAATGAAGGCAGGTTTGCCAGGGAGTACGCAAGAGGAAAGTTCAGGGTTAAAAAATGGGGTCGAAACAGGATCATCAGGGAATTAAAACTTAGGGAGATCTCGCGATTCAATATACAAGATGCCATGAAAGAGATCCCTGAAGGCGAATACCTCGACACCCTTCATGAAACAGCCTTAAAACGCCTTGAACAAATTAAAGAGGTCAACCCCCTGAAAAGAAGAAAAAAGCTCGCAGACTACCTGCTATATCGCGGATGGGAGTCTCATCTGGTCTACGAGAAGGTCAGTGAACTTATCGGGTAATCCCCAACTTCCTGTGCGTTTCAACCACAGCCCGCTCATTCTTGACATCGATCCACTCCTGCCCCTTCCACCTGCGCATCAGGTTGTCGTAATGCCTCATCACAAAAACATTGTAAGCCGCCTTCATCAAGTTAGCAGGCTTTCCGGGGAATGACCGCAGACTCATAGAGAACCCCGGTGTAACATACTTCATGTAATGCCAGTAACCTTCCGGCATATACAACATATCACCATGCTCGAGATCTGCCACATAACCTCTAGCCTCCTTTAAGGCAGGCCACTTCTCGTAATCGGGAGCATCGAAATCAATATCTTCCCGTGATATCAGCGAATGAGGTATCTTATACAGGTAATCGGTTTGATCGGGCGGAAAAAGGACACATCGCTTCTCACCGTGAAAATGAAAATGAAGGATATTGGATAGGTCGATATCAAAATGCATGAACACCTTACTCCCTGCACCTCCAAAAAACAGCATCGGAAGCTGTTTTACAAGTTTTAACCCCAGGTCAGGCCAACGAATATCCTTTTGCAATCCCGGCACCTCCTTCATCAGATTATAAAGAAAGATGCGGTAGTTGGTAGGTTTGCTTTTAAGAAGATCTATATACGCTGCCATCTTCATTTCGGCATGCGCCTCATTAAAACCATCTTCATGAGACACGGGCCTGTCGTCATAGAGCGGCACTACCCGCTCTCCTGCGATAGACTTTATATAATCCAGATCCCATTTTTCATAAGCCGGCCAATGCTTCGCAAACCCCTTAACCACAACGGGGAGCTGAGGCCTTACATAAGACCTCAAAAACTCCTCCTTACTTATATTCTCGATCTCGGGAATCTTTTCCAGAAACATTTCGGTTAGAAAATAGGGTTTAGGTATCGGGGCGAAGTGACTACTTCGCCTTTTTCAATTCTTTGGCCTTCATCTTAGCCTCTTCATTACGCTCGATAGTATGTCCCGGACGGCTCCATTTTGGTTTTTCACCCAGGGCCTGGTACTGTGAATCTTCAGCTTCCACAGTTTCCGGTTGCATCTTTTTAATGAAAGGTTTCTGCGGATTCAGTCCTAACATTTCGAACATTTCCATGTCCTCGTTCACATCGGGATTGGGAGTGGTCAACAGCTTATCTCCTGCGAAGATAGAGTTGGCACCGGCAAAGAAGCACATGGCCTGCCCTTCCCTGCTCATTTCGGTTCTACCGGCCGACAGACGTACCTGGGTTTCAGGGATCACAATTCGGGTGGTGGCCACCATACGGATCATCTCCCAGATAGGCACTGGCTTTTGCTCTTCCATAGGCGTACCCTCAACTGCAACAAGCGCGTTGATCGGCACTGATTCAGGCTGCGGATTCAAACTCGCTAATGAAACGAGCATCCCTGCGCGGTCTTCTACAGATTCACCCATCCCGATAATACCACCACTACAAACGGTAACATTGGTCTTACGTACGTTATCGATGGTCTCCAGGCGGTCTTCATATCCGCGCGTAGAGATCACCTCCTTGTAGTATTCTTCAGAGGTATCGAGGTTGTGATTGTAGGCGTAGAGTCCGGCTTCAGCAAGTCGCTTAGCCTGGGTCTCGGTGATCATTCCAAGGGTACAACAAACTTCCATATCCAGCTTGTTAATGGTTCTCACCATTTCAAGCACCTGGTCGAATTCCGGACCATCCTTTACATTTCTCCAGGCTGCTCCCATACATACACGGGAACTACCCGAAGCCTTCGCTCTCAAAGCTTGTGCCTTTACATGTGACACAGACATGAGGTCATTACCTTCCAGGTCGGTGTGGTATCTTGCTGCCTGCGGACAATACCCGCAGTCTTCAGGACACCCACCGGTCTTAATAGATAAAAGGGTTGATACCTGAACGGTATTAGGATCGTGATATTTTCTGTGCACTGTTGCAGCCTCGTACAACAGGTCCATTAGAGGCTTATTGTAAATCTCCAGGATCTCTTCCCTGGTCCAATTGTGTCTTATCTCACTCATAAGGACATTACTTATCATGGATCTGCCTTCAAATTTCACAGCAGATCGTTGGTTGAATATAGAGGCAAAAATAAAGAAAATGGAATTGCTAAGGCGTATACACAGGCCAAATATATTGGCATCATCGTACTTGTGAGCCTATAAAAAAATTACTCCTGAAAATAATTTCAAGGTGTTTCCAATAAAACACTCACCGCATTACCGCCAAAGCCTACGGCATTGACCATGATCCTCTCCAGTTTTTTGGGACCGGTGTTATTTTCGGTAAAGGGAACGCCTACAAATTCCTGTTTCTCGAGCATCAAAAGCGCAAGTTCCAGGCTCAGGGTGCCCGAGGCTCCAAAGGTATGCCCGATCTTCCACTTGTTGGAGGTTATGGCAGGTAGCTTCTCCTTCCCGAAAACAGCCTCGATAGCGCGCACCTCAGACAGGTCTCCCTTAATGGTTCCGGGAGCATGCATAACAATGGCGTCTACTTCTGAGGGCGAAAGATCGCCCAGTGCCTTTTTCATTGACCTTTGAAAACATTTTGCATCTGAAGAGATCGAGATGTTGTGCTTTAACCGTTCTGTAGCATAGCCTATCCCGGCAATATAGGCCAACGGTATTGTGTGAGGGTCACTTTCCATACAGATCATAGACGCCCCCTCTCCAAGGACCATGGTATTCCTGTTCTTTTCAAGATCTAAAGCCCTGCAAGGATAATCGGCCCCGGCCTTTGCATAGATCTTCAGGGAATTCATTTGTGCGAGGGTAAACGGGGTTAATCCGGCTTCGCTGCCACCTGCGAGAAACTTATCTGTGAGTCCCGAATGCAACCAGGCAAAACCATTGAGCACAGCGTGAAGTGCTGTTGAGCATGTGATAGAATGAGAGATCACAGGCCCGTCTGCCTGCAGGTCGTGCCCTACCCAGGAAGCAATATTCCCCAGCGTGGTCGTTGGCGAAGAGAGTGTGGGTGCATACCCCTCATTTAAATAAGTAGCGTGATATTTTTCAAATAACCCCGTAGCGCCCCTGGATGACCCCACATTAACACCAAAATGATCACCCTTTTTCCATCCGGCCATTTGCACCGCCCTGCGGGAGGCCTGTAATGCGAATAAAACAGAATCGTCGAGCTCGCCGTACTTACTATCCGAATTCCGTAATAAATCTATAATCCGGGCCTCACTTTCGGTTACTGGTGCAACGGGAAACACCTTCCCGTTTTCCAGACGATCTTCAAAACAATGATCAGGTTGTTGGTATCTCGACCAGGCTTCTTCAAGCGTTCCCCCAAGAGGCGAAACACTTCCAATTCCTGTGATAGCTATCTTCTTCATGCAATTTCTTTATCGGATGATCCGGCAGGCAAAAATACGAGATAATACGCGCAGGGCAATGCATTACCCGCTATAACCAACTACAACGCCCCACCCTTATCCAGAACGGCCTCTATAGCGCTATAGAGCACTTCCATTTGCTCATTCGTAGTTACGTAGGGCGCGAGGATGTAGATCGTATTTCCTAAAGGCCTTAAAAAGGCACCATGAGCCATAAAATGGTCGTATAGCTTTTGGCGCAGGTTGCCGTAACGCTCCATTTCTATATCCAGCTCAAAAGCAAAGATCACCCCAAGTCTTCTGGTATTCTTAACCAGGGGAGACGGAGAGATCCGGGCCTCGAAGTCCCTGTGCAACGACCGGATACGACTTATATTCTCTTGCATGTCTTCCGAGCGCAATAATTCGATTCCGGCAATGGCTGCGGCGCAGGCTAACGGATTTGCCGTATAGGTGTGTCCGTGGAAAAAGCCCTTGCCCAGATCATCGCTAAGAAAGGCATTGTAAACCTCCTTCGTACAACTGGTAGCTGCCATTGGGAGCATTCCGGCGGTCAGGGCCTTACTCAGGCAGATCATATCCGGCTTAATCCTTAACTGATCAGAAGCGAACAAGGTTCCGGTCTTCCCAAAGCCTGTCATAACCTCATCGGCAATATTGAGCACCCCGTGAGCCGAAGCGATCTCCATAAGTTGCTCCAGGGGAGCTGCATCATACATCTTCATACCTGCCGCACCCTGAACCAGGGGTTCAAAGATAAAGGAAGCTACCTTTCCCGAAGAAAGAAAGGCCTTGAAGCGATCGATCACCGCTTCATTATTACGGCCGTCAGGTACCGGAATTCGCTCTACGCGTAAAAAGAAATCTTCAAAAGGCCCGTTATACACAGACAAGCCCGACACCGACATAGCCCCGAAGGTATCCCCGTGGAATCCGTTATCAAAGGCGACAATCGTATTACGATGCTCCCCGCGGTTAAAATGGTATTGCAACGACATCTTGATGGCTACCTCTACAGAGGTAGAACCATTATCCGAAAAAAAGAGCTTTTCCTGCCCTTCAGGAAGGATCTCCACAAGCAGCTCCGATAATTTGACTGCAGGTTCATGGGTAAGTCCCGAGAAGATCACATGGTCCAAACGTTCCAGCTGATCTTTCATCCGGGCCGTGATGTAGGGATTACAATGCCCGTACATACTCGTATACCACGAAGCGATGCCATCTACGTAATCTTTGCCCTTCTCATCTGTAAACACAGCGCCTTTTGCACTTGCTATTGCCAGGTGATCCGGGTTTATTTTATGTTGTGTGAGCGGATGCCACAGGTGTTTTTTATCTCTTTCTGATAAGGTCATTGCGATCTTTGATTAATTGATCTGTACGCATGGCGCAAGGGGCCCGATTACTGAGCCTGAATATAATTAACTGATATCTATATGAGATCAGAGCTTGTTAAGAGGCTCACGAAAATGATCGGCATACCGCCTTACGACCTCTTTGGTGAATTCTTTTTCCTCGTCAATACGGCCTATCACCGGAACTCCCGTCATACGCTGAATGATCTGCTCTGTTGTAGGATGCTTCTTTCCGCTAAACAGAATGGAAATGTCATATCCCTTTCGCTTTAACATGTCGATGGTTAGCAAGGTGTGATTGATACTTCCCAGGTAATGCCTGGAAACCACGACCACCTTGTAATCGGGTTTCATGATATCCAGAATGGTCGCATGATCATTAAGCGGAACCAACAGCCCTCCCGCCCCTTCGATGACGAGACTGTTTTCTGTTTCGGGTTCAGTGATCTTTGCGCTATCTATGGTTATCCCATCGATGGCTGCTGAAGCGTGCGGACTTATAGGAACTTTAAGTGCGTAGCTATTAGGGTGGAATTTGGTTTTCAGATTACTCACCAGTTCCTTAACCTTGTCTGTATCTGAATAATCCAGATCACCGGATTGTACGGGCTTCCAGTAGTCGGCTTCCAATGCCTCTGCTATGATGGCCGAAGCGATGGTTTTACCAACATCGGTAGAGATGCCGGTAACGAAGATTCTTTTACTCATAGATCACTAATACTGTACACATTAGACATTTTCCCGACTGGGATTCACAAAAATAAGAAGTCTCTCAATAAGCCCCCCTATTTCTTCAAAAGAATTATACGTATGCAAGCAAATACGAAGACGCTCCTGCCCCTCCGGAACAGTTGGCGATAAAATAGCCTTAACATCATATCCCGATCGCATAAGGTCATCACTCACTTGCTTAACGCGCTCATTACCCGGTATGACCACCGTACTTATGGCAGAATTACCGGCTTTAACGATCATCCCATCGGGCAGCTGCTGTAGGTTTTTGGCCAAAAGTGTTATTCTCGCCTCCAAAGCTTCCCTGAGGGCATCATCTTTCATGAGCTCATGCGACGCCATAATAGCTGCCAGTGCATGCGGAGGAAGCGCCGTAGTATAGATAAGGCTTCGGGCAAAATTAACAAGGTACTGCTTCAACGTTGCAGAACCGAGAACAGCTGCTCCATGAACACCGGGCGCCTTACCAAAGGTCACGATCCGGGCGAACACCTTATCGCGTACCGCCGCATCGTAAGACGCTCCGCGTCCGCCTTCACCTATAATTCCTACTGCATGAGCTTCATCAACAATGAGATAAGCATGGTGGTTTCTACAGAGTTCGACCATAGCAGGCAGATCGGCCCGATCACCATCCATAGAAAAAACAGATTCAGTGACCACGTATACCGTAGTATCGGGATCAGCAAACTTGTCAAGCAACCCCTCAAGAGCGGATAGATCATTATGTGGAAACTTGAATTTTCGGGCGATCCCCATTTGAAGACCATCCCTGACCGAAGCATGTATATACTCGTCATAGATCACCACATCACCGCGCTGAGGTACAGCAGAAAAGAAACCTACATTGGCATCGTAGCCGGAGTTAAAGATCAGGGCATCTTCAGCCAGGTAGTGTTCCTTTAAACGATCTTCAGCAGCTTTATACAGCGCATGATCCCCGCTTATTAGTCTGGAACCTGTACTTCCTGAGGTTGTCACCTCATACGTTTCAAGGATCTCGTGCGTGCGTTGCCACAACATTTCAGACCTGGAAAGTCCCAGGTAATCATTAGAAGAAAAGTCTGTTGCCGGGCGTTTTCCGGAGAGCGTACGAAGTGCATCTTCAGCGATACGCTTTGCTAACTTTTGATTTAACTTTTCAGGAAACTTCACTGATCTGCAATTTTTTCGCAGGTAAAAATACAACTCTTATCGCATAAAATCCCCGACGACCCCATCGTCAAACCGCCAATATTCAATAACTTCAGGCCTTTATTAACCAACCTGCATCCATGAAGAACATCATTTTCACCCTCTTCCTTTTCAGTATGATCAAGACAGGCGCTCAATCGGCAGTGGCCTACACTGTGAATTTTGACAACGCTATTCACCACGAAGCAACCATTGCGATCGAATTCCGAGATCTGGACACAGACACTTTGGACCTTACCATGAGCAGGAGTTCTCCGGGGAGATATGCCCTTCACGAATTCATGAAAAATGTATACAGCCTGAAAGCATTTAACAACATGGGGGAAGAAGTATCGGCCGTAAGACCGAATCCGTATGACTGGAAGATCCCGGTTAGCGGAAATTACCTTAAAGTAACCTACACCCTTTTCGCCAACTATGCCGACGGGACCTATAGTGACATCAGCGAATCGCATGCCCACCTCAATATGCCCGCTACCCTGATATATGCTCCTTCCCAAAGGAACAAGGAACACCGCATTACCTTTGAGACGCGAAAAGACCTCAACTGGAAGATAGCCACCCAGCTGGCTAAGGAAAATGATCATACCTATAGCGCCCCCGATCTGGATTACCTCATGGACAGTCCTACAGAACTATCAGACCACGACACCCGAACAACGATCATAAAAAAAGGCGACAAAGAACAACGCATCACCTTCGCCCTGCACCACAACAGTACCGCAGAACATTTTGATGCATTCTTTGAGAAGGTAAAGTCTATTGTTTCTGAAGAGATCGCTGTATTTGGAGAAGCTCCCGATTACGATATGGGGCAATACACCTTTATTGCCTGTTACCTGCCCTGGGTGTATGGCGACGGGATGGAACACCGCAATTCCACAATTCTTACCAGCAGCCTCGAGCTCACTCCTGAAAATGAGGCCCGCTTACTGGGTACCGTCGCCCATGAATTTTTTCACGCCTGGAACGTAGAACGCATAAGACCGGTGTCGCTGGAACCTTTTGACTACAGGAATGCGAATATGAGCGGTGCGTTGTGGTTCGCAGAAGGGTTTACCTCCTACTACACCAACCTCACCCTTAAACGTGCAGGCATAATCGATACAGAGCAATACCTCACCAGTATCACGCCAACCTTCAATTACGTGTGGGGATCACCGGCAAGGGCGTATTTCAATCCGGTAGAGATGAGCTACCAGGCCCCCTTTGTAGATGCCGCAACCTCTGTTGACCCGGTAAACAGAGGTAACACCTTTATCTCCTATTATTCATACGGACATATGCTGGGACTCGCACTTGACCTGGAATTAAGAAGTATGGATAAAGACCTGGATGGGTACTTTAAAATTCTATGGTCCCAATACGGAAAAACAGAAAGAGCCTACACCCTTGACAACCTCAAAACCACATTAGGTGAATATGCGGGAAAAACCTTTGCAGAAGGTTTCTTCGAGGCATACATCTACGGTGCAGAGCGACCTGATTACCAAAAACTCTTTAGAAACATGGGGGTCATGATCGCCACGGATACGAATTCCCCCTATTTCGGAGCCGAACTAACCAACAATACCATTACCAGCTATCCAATACAAGGAAGTCCATCCTATAAGGCAGGGCTAAGTAAGGGCGACGTGATCATCAAGGTAAATGGTGTAAAGGCAAACATCAAAGACCAAGAGGCCTTTCTGAGCATGGTAAAACCGAAGGAAGAGGTAACCCTGGAAATAGCACGTTTCGGGAAGATCATGAACAGGAAGGTAACCCTCGGAAGGTCTCCCGTGGTCACTATAAGTACAGACCCGAATGCACCTGCGAAAGCGAAGAAAAAAAGAAAGCAGTGGCTTGAAAAGAAGAAGGAATAAAAAGGGAGAAAATAAAAAAGCGCCGGTAATTACCGGCGCTTTTTTTATCTAAAGTCTAAACTTATCAGTCTGCGAGAACGATCACTTTATTATCGTTCATCTCGATGGTTCCGCTATTGATAGCGAGAATAGTTGCATCTTTCTCACCCTTAGTGAACCTGTCGGCGTATTGCTTTTCGATAGTAATATCGCCATAGATCTTAACCTTACCCTCTCCGAGGATCGAAACGATCGGGGCGTGGTTATTCAACATCTGAAACTCACCATCGATACCCGGAACGGCAACAGAGGTTACCTCTCCTTTGAACAGTGTAGCTTCGGGTGTTACTATTTCTAAATACATAGTTTACAATTTTCAGTATTCCTTATCGGGATCGCTCCCAAAACCGTTATCTGATTAAGCCTCAGCAAGCATTTTCTCACCAGCTTCGATAGCTTCTTCGATGGTCCCTTTAAGGTTAAAGGCTGCCTCAGGAAGGTGATCCAACTCACCGTCCATGATCATGTTGAATCCTTTAATAGTGTCTTTGATATCTACAAGAACACCTGGGATACCGGTAAACTGCTCTGCTACGTGGAATGGCTGAGAAAGGAAACGTTGAACACGTCTCGCTCTTGCTACAGCAAGCTTATCTTCTTCAGAAAGTTCTTCCATACCAAGGATGGCGATAATATCCTGAAGTTCTTTATAACGCTGCAGAAGCTCTTTTACACGTTGCGCACAAGCATAGTGGTCTTTCCCGATCACCTCAGGAGCAAGGATCCTTGAAGAAGACTCCAGTGGGTCTACTGCAGGATAGATACCAAGCTCGGCGATCTTTCTTGAAAGTACGGTTGTAGCATCAAGGTGAGCAAAGGTTGTAGCAGGTGCCGGGTCAGTAAGGTCATCCGCAGGTACGTATACCGCCTGAACAGATGTAATAGATCCTCTCTTAGTAGAAGTAATACGCTCCTGCATAGCACCCATCTCAGTAGCCAGGGTTGGTTGGTAACCTACCGCAGAAGGCATACGTCCAAGAAGTGCAGACACCTCAGAACCGGCCTGGGTAAAGCGGAAGATGTTATCTACGAAGAAAAGAACGTCTTTCCCTTGTCCTTCTCCAGCTCCATCACGGAAGTACTCAGCGATGGTAAGACCTGAAAGGGCAACACGTGCACGTGCTCCAGGAGGCTCGTTCATCTGTCCGAATACGAAGGTAGCCTTAGACTCTTTCATCGCCTTCTTGTCTACCTTTTCAAGATCCCATCCACCTTCTTCCATAGAGTGCATGAAACCATCTCCGTACTTAATAATTCCTGATTCAAGCATCTCTCTAAGAAGGTCGTTCCCCTCACGAGTACGCTCTCCAACACCGGCGAATACAGAAAGACCTCCGTGTCCTTTCGCGATGTTGTTAATCAATTCCTGGATCAATACGGTCTTACCTACTCCGGCTCCACCGAAGAGTCCGATCTTACCTCCTTTTGCATAAGGCTCGATAAGGTCGATCACCTTGATCCCAGTATATAAAACCTCAGTTGTGGTTGTTAAGTCTTCAAATTTAGGTGCCTCACGGTGAATTGGAAGTCCGTTTTCTCCTTCTTTCGGAAGATTTCCAAGTCCGTCAATTGCATCTCCGATCACGTTAAACAAACGTCCGTATACATCGTCTCCGATAGGCATTTGAATAGGGCTACCCATGGCAACAACCTCAGTACCCTTACTTAAACCATCGGTAGAATCCATAGAGATCGTTCTTACTGTATCTTCTCCAATATGAGACTGTACCTCAAGAACCAATTTGGAACCGTCTTTTCTAGTGATCTCCAGTGAGTCGTAAATCTTTGGCAGTTCTGATTCAGAACCAAATTCCACGTCTACAACCGGACCAATAATCTGTGCAACTTTACCTGTAACTTTAGACATTACTTAAGTGTTTAATATTTAGCTTAATCTTGGCGAAAAAACCACTTGCATTCGCTTCAAAACGGACTTTTTTCGCGCTGCAAAGATATGCTTTTAATTGAAAATCCATCCTTTTTGATCTTTTTTTTTGACCCTCTGAAACAGACACTTCAAACCTTAGAGTAGAGACAAAAAAAACCCGATATAGCATCGGGTTTTTTCTATTCAATATTTTAAAAGGATCACGGTAATTGTACCGGATATAAAACTCCGAAATCACCGGCCTTGTACCTTGGTAATACAGCACCGTATTTCGCTTCGATAGCAGCCATACACTGGTTGGCTACAAAGGCATTTCCTCTTGGAGTAAGGTGTATCCCATCGAGGGAGAACAATCCTCCGGTCACCAGGTCATTGGTGAAAACAAACTCATCGAAAGGAATTCCCTCCGGAGCCTGGTTGATGATGGTATAGGCATCTACTACAGCCAGATCGTTCTGAGCAGCAACTGCTGCGATCACTTCATTGAAGGCACGGGTGGCCACATCGATCTCTTCCAGCTCGGTTGCGGTGAGCGCCCACTTGTCTTCCAGAGGCACAGAAACACCGTTTACCAGGGTTGGATCATCGTTAACCAAAGTACCCAGGAAGTTGGCACTTGGTAACACCAGGAGCTCGCCTTCTTTCAATTGTCTGTATGGAGGCAATCCGAATCCTGAAAGATCAGTAAGATCTTCATCGATGATCACAGGTGCATTTTGCCCCTCCATAAAGTTCACAGTTCTTAGTGCAGCTTCCTCAGCAGTGATAGCTCCACCAAGCACAAGCTGCTGCAATCCGCCATTATACTGTGCAAATCCCTGGTTTACGAAGGCCGCAGTCGGACCATCTAAAGGAATGGCATTGTAAGGTACGGTCGTGAAATAAGGGATCACGGTTACATTAGGAACATTGGCAACAACTCCTTTGGCACCTCCCGAAGTCAGTGCAGTAACAATAGAGCTGTAAACCTGAGCAAACACCTGAGGATCGGTAATGTCACTCCCCCCGTAGGTCGAAGGATCAAAATTCCCTGCCTGGTTCTCACCATCACCTCCATCGATCGCATACCCAAGTACATCGTTAGCACCGATCCAAAGGGTAAAGAAAGAAGGATTTTGCGCCATCGCATCTTCAAGAACAGTAGAGGCCTCACCCGAGGAGAATCGTACATAGTACGGATTGGCGAGTCCTTGCTGCAAGGCAGCCAGACTTCCGTATCCCGGAGCTACCAAATGATAACTCTTAGCACCCGGAACCCCCATATTATTAAAAGGTCCTGACAATTTTTGGGTTACCTCAGTAGTGGCGTTACCGGGCAAACGAACCGGACCTGAACCGTCAAAGATCAAACGATTCTCCAGGAACTGGTTTCCGCCAATAAGCATACCTCCCAGGTTATCGGCCATTAGAGGCTGAGTGAATTCTCCACCTCCCACAAGGCCGAATTGCCCGGCCAGCAGATTAGGAAAGGAACTCATTTGCGCAGCCTGAAACAAGGCTCCGTCGGTATACCCCGCAGTCAGGGAATTTCCAAGAGAAACATAGGTTGAAAAATCGGCCGTTCCGGCAGAATACTCTACCTCGGTGATCGGGTCCATTCCGCCATCGTCGTCACTCTCACAGGCGACAAACCCAAGCGCTAAGATCGGAAGGATCCATTTATATGATAATTTCATTTTGATACGTTTTTAAGATTATAAGTTATTGATGGTCCATGACACATAGTACTGAGCACCGATACGTCCGGTACCAATAGCTGTAAAGTACTCATCGGCTCCAATATTCGCAGCACCCGCCTTAAAGGTCGATTTAAGCGATGGTACACGATAATTGATCTGCGCATCGAGCACATCGAATGACGGAATTTGACCGTCGGCAAAACTCGATTGCCATTGGTAGGTATCATTCCATCTGTAACTCACGTTAAATCCGAAATTCTTAAAGAGGTTCACACTACCAAAGCTCGCTTTAAACTTATGTCTTGGCGTGTTGAAGTTGGCACGGAAATCAGGATCGTCCAATTCAAAATCTGCATACGTATAATTCGCACTAACATCGAACTTCTTAAAGATCGTGGTAGAGGCTGCAATAGCCGCACCATAAGATCTTACCTGGCTTGTTGCATTGGTATAGGTCTGGTAAGCAAAGAAGTCGTCGTTCTGAAGGGCTTGAACTGCGAGTCCGTACCCTTGCTGTGGCGTGCCATCGGCAGCAACATCATTAACATCACCATAGAAAGGTACGAGAACCGTTTCGTTAGCGATAAAATCGTCGTACCAGGAGTAGTACCCATTCATATCAATAGTAAAGGGCCCTACAACTCCACGATACCCCAGTTCGGCTACCTTCGCCTTTTCCGGAGCAACCAAGCCTACATTGGCAGATGCCGGAGCACCCGCACCTACAGAACTCAGAGAGAAGGCATTTTCATAAGCCTGACGTCCAACAACGTCAACAGTTGTTGAACCAACAATAGCAGCTCCCTGTCCTGAAAGCTCAAAGGTTCTTACATCCCTGTCGAGGTTGGTTGGAGCTGAACCTACCAGTATAGCACGTCCGGCGTCAAGACCAATAAAGAGGTCCTGGGTGGTCGGGTTACGGAAGGCTGTCTGGAAAGAAGCCCTGATGTTGTGATCCCTGTTCGCTCCGGCAGTATACCCCACAGATAATCTTGGCGTGAACTGACCGTCGAACAATTCGGACTTATCGTAACGCACCGCTCCGGTAAGCTTTAAGCGATCGTCGAGTAATTGTTTTTGGATCTGCGTGTAGAGACCTACTTCGCTATATCTTATCGGTCCGTCGAAATCGGTATAAATTGTACCGAAAGAGTTCAGTTTGTATTCGCGGAAAGACCCACCCACCTGGATGTCGGCGATATCATGCGTAAGGTGAGCAAAGTTGTAGTTGAAATCAACGTGTCTCAACTGCGACGCATCCTGGAACTTAGCACCTGTAGTAAGGTCCGGATCATCGGTTATACGATCGAAAGTATTCTGGAATTCAGGAGTACCGGGGATCAACCTACCGGTATCGGCTACACCACGGGCAATACCGTGCGCCTGTTCGCTGTTCGCTCCACCCAGAACAGCCTGGATATAGGCTCCAGCGTATTCTCCGAACCACTGGTTATCGCTTTTCCAGGCACGGTTAATATTAATACCTGCAAAACGCATATCGTATGAGTCCCCTGCATCTTCATCTGTAATATATCCTCTTACGAAAAAGTTGTCGTTCTTAAACTCCAGCTTGTGCTGCTGCAGGAAGAAATCTTTGATCGTATAACGGTTAGCACCCTGATAAATGGTAGTACCTTTCCCGATCTTCCCCTGATAAATGATCTCAAAATCATCTGCAAAAGGTCGGTAATGCAAGGCAGCATCAAACTTGACACTTTCTGCGTTATAGTTGGTAAGGTCGCTTTCCAGATACCCCGTTCTACTTACGTTCTCATCCGGCAAAAGATTTACCAGACCGGCACTTGGAAGCACCCCAAGGTTCACGAGGGCTTCACCTACCCCTCTGATGTTCGTGCTTACCTCATCTCCGTAAACGTTCAATCCGTCGTAATTCACATCATCACCACGACCTAGACCAGGATTATTGAGGTTAGCCTCGTCTACAGCCCACCAGTCGGTACCTCTTAAGAAAGAGAAGTTGGCCTTGGCAGCGAACTTGTCTGAGAATTTCTTGGCCAGACGAATTCCAACGTCGTAGAATTCGTTATCACCGGCAGCCTCCTGAGAGGTGATCCCCGATTTTACATATCCGCTTACCCCTTCGTAATCGAACGGACTCTTACTTCTCATGAACAGGATCCCGTTAAAGGCATTGGCACCGTAAAGCGCAGAAGATGCACCGGGAAGAAGTTCAACACTCTGAACATCGATCTCTGTAATACCAAGAAGGTTACCCAGCGGGAAGTTAAGCGCAGGCGCAGAGTTATCCATCCCATCTACCAACTGAACGAAACGCGTATTGGCAAAAGTGGCAAATCCGCGGGTGTTGATCGACTTAAAGGTTAAACTGTTCGTGTTGATATCAACCCCTTTCAGATTTTCTAATCCGTCGTAGAAATCTACCGAGGCTGTATTCTTAATTTCTTTAATTCCGAAACGCTCGATGGTTACCGGCGATTCAAAGATCCTTTCCGGAGTTCTCGATGCCGAAAGCACGATCTCTCCAAGTTGTGTAGTTTCTTCTTCCATACGGATAAACAAAGCCTGAGAAGCTGAAGAAACTTCAATCGTTTGCGTTTTAAATCCAATACTACTAACGGTAATAGAAAATGGAAGTGATTCACGGGTCGTTAATTCGAATTTCCCGTTAAAGTCGGTGACCGCCCCTGCTGCAGCCCCGACCAATTTTACATTGGCACCGGGTACAGGCTGGTCGTCTGGATCGACCACGGTTCCCGATAGTGTCGTCTGAGCAGATAGTGTTGCCCCTACCAGAAAAACACACAGTAATAGTAAAGTTCTCATCAATAATTTTTTAAGTTATGGCGAGAAAGATAAACAAAAAAATAAAACCCCGAATGTTTTTCCTACATTCGGGGTTTTAATACCTTGATATAACTGCAATGTGCTACACTATTCTACCGTAACCGATTTCGCAAGGTTTCTTGGCTGATCCACATTACAGTCGCGCATAACGGCTATATGATATGAAAGCAGCTGAAGCGGTATGGTCGTTACCAGAGGCGTGAGGATCTCGCTTGTCTCCGGAATTTCGATCACGTGATCGGCCAAACCGCGAACCTCCTTATCACCTTCAGTTACTACACCAATGATCTTTCCTTTTCTCGATTTGATCTCCTGCACGTTACTTACCACCTTATCATAGTGCCCTTTTCGGGTAGCTATTACCACCACCGGCATCTGTTCGTCGATAAGCGCAATAGGTCCGTGCTTCATCTCGGCCGCAGGGTATCCTTCGGCATGAATATAAGAGATCTCTTTAAGCTTAAGCGCTCCTTCCAGAGCCACAGGGAAGTTGTACCCTCTACCCAGATAAAGACAGTTCTCTGCGTCCTTATATATATCGGCGATGGCAGCTACATTGGCATCAGACTTCAAGGTTTGCTCTACTTTTTCCGGAATGGCTTCCAATTCTGAAAGGTAATTGTAGAAATCTGACCTTGAGATCTGACCTTTCTCCTGTGCCAGCTTCAACGCCATAAGCGTGAGTACGGTGATCTGCGTGGTAAAGGCCTTGGTCGAAGCCACCCCGATCTCAGGACCGGCGTGGGTATAGGCACCGGCGTGTGTTTCTCTTGCGATGGAAGAACCTACTACGTTACAAACTCCAAATACGAAGGCTCCTTTTTCTTTTGACAACTTGATCGCTGCCAGGGTATCGGCCGTTTCTCCGGACTGAGAGATCGCAATAACCACATCGTTCTTGTTGATCACCGGGTTACGGTATCTGAACTCAGAAGCATATTCAACTTCCACAGGAATACGAACCAACTCTTCAATAATATACTCTGCTACCAGACCGGCATGCCAGGAAGTACCGCAGGCAACTATGATGATCCTGTTGGCATTAAGGAACTTCTGGAGGTTATCTTCGATCCCTGCCATTTTAATGATCCCGTCGTTGATCCTCAGACGACCACGATAGGTATCCTTGATCGCTTCCGGCTGCTCATAGATCTCTTTTAGCATAAAGTGATCGTAACCACCTTTTTCGATCTGCTCGATATTAAGCTTGAGCTCCTGAACATAAGGATTAACGACCTTATCACCCTTGACCTGTCTTACCTTTACATCGCGACCTTTCTTGATCACTGCCATTTGCTCATCTTCCAGGTAGATGGCATTATTCGTATACTCGATAAAAGGAGAAGCATCACTGGCAATAAAGTACTCATTATCACCAACCCCGATCGCCAGCGGACTACCTAATTTAGCCACCACGATCTCATCGGGCTTGGTCCTGTCGAACACAGCAATCGCATAGGCACCAACCACCTGATTCAGGGCGATCTGCACTGCCTTACCCAGCTTTACCTTTTCATTCTTTTTTATATCTTCAATAAGATTCACCAATACCTCAGTATCGGTATCCGATTCAAAGTGGTATCCTCGTGCGATAAGCGCCTCTTTGATCGATGCATAGTTCTCGATGATCCCATTATGAATGATCACAAGGTCTCCACTATTCGAATAATGCGGATGCGCATTAACATCATTAGGCTCCCCGTGCGTCGCCCAACGTGTATGACCGATCCCGATCTTACCACCTAAAACAACTTCTTGCTCTGCTTTTGCCTTAAGATCGGCAACTTTTCCCTTTGTCTTACACAAGTTGATCTTTCCATCGTTATAAAGCGCTACCCCTGCACTGTCGTACCCACGGTACTCCAGGCGCTGTAATCCTTTAATGATCACCGGGAAGGCTTCTCTCTCTCCAATATATCCAACTATCCCACACATAACTTCCTAAAAATGGTTATTTAAGTATTTTATTGATTATTTCTGCTCAGGCTCGGTATAGATCAATTCGAGTCTGACGCGTTTAGATTGTTCTTCGGCAGGCACATTTGCCCCGTATAACACCACCCCATAAGGATATCCTATAGAAGCCTGAGGCACCACCAACTCTTCCCCCTGACGATTCTTGGCCGAAACCAGTGCCGGGTTAGCAATACTTGAGGTTACTCCAAGCCCAAGATTCACATGGGTAGAGTCGTTATTAATTATATTCCTTACAAACTGGGTGATACGGAACCTGTAAAAAGGATCATCACCTTCTTCCTCTTCAAGACGGCCATCATAAAAGGCATAACTCAACTCCGGAGCGGTATTTACCACACCCACCGGATCCTGAACATAATCAGGAAGGGCCACCTGGTTGTCCAGGTCGTATAAATAAAGACGGTCAGGAATATTCTGAGCATCAGAAGCCTGCTCATCGATATAGAAATACAGGTTTGCTTCATTAACCAACCAGTTATTGGCTTTGGCTTCAGCCAAAAAGCTCTCAACATCCTGTCCGGCACTAATATCGATCTTAGCACTCACACCAGACTGCCCTTTAAGATACAAGCGACCGGCATCTGAGCCGGCAGCAATCGCATCCTCTACACTTCCGGGATACATATCACCGTTAAATACATTGATCGACTTGCGACCCAGATTGAGAATAAAGCTATCTCTGGCTACCTCAACCTCTTCGGTCTCGGAGTTATAGTCATCGTAAGTATACTTAATGGTAATATTCCCTTCCAGGGTATTGAGCAACATCTTGAGGTTGTCAGAAGGATGATCGATCTTCACATAGATCCCTCTCAGGTATTCACGAAAGAGCTCCTGATCTTTGAGCACATCCTGACCTTCCATGTCTATGATACGACGCTGAAAAAAGTCATTGTCCAGCTCCAGCCTGATACGTGGAGACAAACGGGAAGAAACATTCTCAGACTCATCTTCATCGGTATCGGGATCGTCCTCGTTATCAAAGAAACGAAGCTCTTCAAAATTTAAGGTATAATCACCATCGAATAGAAGGTCTGCTAAAAACGCCTGAGGGTCTTCATCCGAAAAATACTCCTGCTCAGACTGAAAATTAGTAGACGGGTCGTTTTGACGCAGGTATTTGGTGTATTCATTAACGCTAATCCTTATTGGAGACTCCACATCACCAAAAACAGAATCTATCTCATAAGGTATGGCCAGATTGCTATCGTCTAAGGTGTCATTAGCCACACTAAAGAAAGGAATGTCGAGGTAAACCGCAGTCACCGTTTCATTTTCCCTGATCGTAGACGGATCCTCATCAGCATCGGCTGCAGCTTCATCTTCCGCAGAAAGTCCGCCAAATGAAGGTGAGGTCTGACTAAGCGAGAGCTGTGTAATATAAGAAGCTTCAGATCGCCCAAAAACCGGATCCACATAATCAGAGAGCTCGTACATAGGCATAAGATCGGTTCGCACCGCATCCAGCCCCTGATTTTCGGCATTTACTTCAAACACCCTTTTATTCACCTCAAACCCGGGATCTTCAACCAGGTCGGCACCAAGGGTAGTAAATTCTTTTTCACAGGAGGTAAAAAAAACAACACCACTCATAATGAGCAGTGTCTTTTTAACATAACTCTTTTTCAAAATCATGGAATTAGCAGGTTAACTTAAGACTTCGTTCTCATAAAACTCACTATAAGCCTCTTCGAACTCATAAATGGATTTGTGGGGCAGTACCGGTTTAGACAAGTTATCAAGATACGTCTTAAGGTCGTCGTCGATAGTCTCAGAAGCCACGATAACAGCGTCAGAATTATCAACCGCTACCTTAAGCAGGTTGTTATAGGTTGGATCTTCAAGAACCTGAACCGTTTCCTTCTCAATACCATCAAAGGTAACCTTATTGATCATCTCCGGATCTAAACTTCCTTCAAACCCTTTCCCATATACCGAAGTAACGATCTTACTCTCGTTGAACAAGGGCTCATCGGCATAATACTTCCTTAAATAAAGAGGCAGTAAAGACGCCATCCAGCCGTGAACATGAATAATATCAGGATTCCAGTTCAACTTCTTAACAGTCTCCACTACACCCTTGGCGAAAAAGATCGCACGCTCATCGTTATCCGGAAAAAGATTTCCATCTTCGTCGGTAAAAGTGGCTTTGCGCTTAAAGTACTCTTCATTATCAATAAAGTACACCTGTATGCGTTCTTTTGGGATCGAGGCCACCTTAATGATCAAAGGCATATCCATATCGTTCACCACCAGGTTCATTCCCGAAAGTCGAATTACCTCATGTAACTGATGTCTGCGCTCATTGATATTCCCAAAACGAGGCATAAAGATGCGTATTTGCCCGCCTCTGTCGTTCACCATTCTTGGACTTTCGTAAGCCAAAGATGATACTTCATTTTCCGGAAGGTATGGGATCATTTCAGAAGCGACAAATAATACTCTTTTGTCTGTCATAAATTCAATTATTTCTTTACACTTTAAGTCTTAAGCATGCAAAATTACAAAAAATATGCCTATTTTATTTAAAATACCTAGCTTTGCACGCTGTTAATTTTTTCTCAAATGCGCGTATTCGAACACAAAAATGAGCTCAGGGATTATCTGGACCTCAAAAGGGGCGAAGGACAACGAATTGCCCTCGTACCTACCATGGGTGCATTGCATGCCGGACACCTGTCCCTGGTCTTGAATGCCGCGAAGGAAAACGACCTCACGGTAGTGAGTATTTTTGTAAACCCTACACAATTTGACAATAAGGAAGACCTGGCCAAGTATCCATCTACCTTTGAACAAGACCTCAAATTACTCGAAGGAACGCAAAAAGAGGTCGTGGTATTTGCTCCCTCAGTAGAAGAAATGTACGCTGAAGAGGTTACCGCAGGGAAATTTGATTTTGACGGACTCGAACATCAGATGGAAGGTAAGTTTCGCACCGGGCATTTTGACGGGGTTGGAACCATCGTTAAATCACTCCTCGATCTGGTTGAAGCCGACAAGGCCTACTTTGGAGAAAAAGACTTTCAACAGCTACAGATCATTAAAAAATTGGTTGAAAAACAACATATAGCAACAGAGATCATCGGGTGTCCGATACTAAGAGAGCCCCATGGCCTTGCCATGAGCTCCCGTAATGAACGCCTGAGCGAAGAAAGCAGAAAAGAAGCTGCCTTTATCTACGCAACGATCACTGAAGCGAAAAGTAAATTTCCGGAAGAATCAGCCGAAAAGATCAAGGAATGGACTGAAAATCAGTTCGTTAACCACCCGTTCCTGAAGCTTGAATATGTCGAAATTGCTGATGAATCTACGTTAAGACCCGTTAAAAAATTTGAAAAAGGGAAAGATTACAGGCTTTTCATTGCCGTTTTCGCAAATGATGTACGCCTCATCGACAATATTGCCCTAAATTAATATCTTTGCGCCATGCAAATTGAAGTTGTAAAGTCTAAGATTCACCGCGTTACGGTGACTGGAGCCGACCTTAATTACATAGGAAGTATCACCATTGACGAAAACCTGATGGAAGCCTCGAACATCATTGAGGGGGAAAAGGTTACGATCGTGAATATCAATAACGGTGAACGCCTCGAGACCTACGCCATTAAAGGCAACAGAAACAGTGGTGAGATCACCCTTAACGGACCCGCGGCACGCAAGGTTCAAAAAGGAGATGTGATCATTATTATTTCTTATGCCCTTATGGATTTTGAAGAAGCAAAAAGCTTTAAGCCTTCATTGGTTTTCCCAAATGAGAAAGACAATACGCTTACCTAAGCTTGAACAAAAGACTAAAAAATAAATTAAAGACCATACTCCCACTAGCCCTGGGAGTTTTTCTTGTTTATTACTCATACCGCCAAACCACCCCCGCAGATCGCACGCAGATCTACCATACTATAAAAGAAGCCAATTACTTTTGGGTTGTGCTTTCTCTCCTGGCGGGTTTATTGAGTCACTTGTTCAGAGCCTGGCGATGGAACCTGCTGCTGGAACCTATGGGCTACCACCCGAGGTTTGCCAATAATATCATGGCTATTTTTATAGCCTATCTCGCCAACCTGGGTATTCCGCGATCCGGAGAGGTGTTCCGGGCAACCACCATAAGCACCTACGAGAAGATCCCTTTTGAAAAAGGCTTCGGGACCATCGTTGCCGAACGCATCATAGACCTCATCATGCTCTTGCTGGTCGTGGTTACAGCCGCTGCATTTCAAACGGAATTCATCGTGAGTTACCTGGAAAGCAAAGGCATTCACCCCTTAAAGACCATTGCCGTTCTAGCCGTTCTCGGATGTGCAGGCCTGGCGTTCCTTTACTTTATCAACCGTACCCATATTGGTTGGCTGCAACGCATACGTCAACTTGTTCGCGGACTCATGGAGGGGATCACCAGTATTTTCAAAATGCGCCGCAAAGGAGCGTTCATTCTCTACACCCTGGGTATCTGGATCATGTACATCGTTATGTTCTGGCTCATCAAATACAGTATCCCGGAAACTATCGATCTGGGGATCGCCTCCATGCTGGTAGCCTTTGTTGCCGGAGCCTTCGCTATGAGCACGACAAACGGAGGTATCGGACTCTACCCTTTGGCCGTGGGGAAAGTACTTGTACTGTACGGCATTACTCAAACCGCTGCAGACTCCTTCGGATGGATCATGTGGACTTCCCAAACCCTTATGGTCGTGATCCTTGGAGCCTTCTCTTTCTTGTATTTGCCTTTTTACAACAGAAGCAAATAATTTCTTATCTTTCTCTCCCAAATCAACGTATCATGAGAAAATTTATTTGCCTGCTAATCACAGGACTACTCTATTGCGCGCCCGTTTTATCACAAACCAGTCTCGGATCTATAGATTCTTATAAACTGGGAGAAAAGCGAGGCTACCGCCTTTACGTACCCAACGACTACACCCCCGAAAGATCATACCCTCTAATTGTAGTTCTCGACGGAGACTACCTTTTTGACCAGGCCGTAGCGTCTGCAAAATTCTTTGCATACAAAGAAGAACTACCGCAATGCATCGTCCTGGGCGTTAACCAAAAGAACACCCGAGATCGCGATATCGCCTATAGTGTTACCTCTGGACTCCCGGAAGAATCGGGAGCAAATTTCTTTGAATTCTTAGGTATGGAACTCATTCCGGCCATAGAAAAAGAATACGAAATAGCGCCTTTTAAGGCGGTGATCGGCCACGGCCTAACAGGGAATTTCATCAATTATTACCTCTTCAAAGAAGATCCGCTTTTCCAGGCGTATATCAGCTTGTCTCCAACCCTTCCTGTTCAGATGGAAGAGTATATACCGGAACGCCTTGCCGAAGCCTCCGGAAATACCTTTTACTTTCTTGCCACCTCTGCCAACGATACCCGCGAGAACAAAGAGAGTGTAAGCCGACTCAACACCCGCTTAAAACTCATAAGCAATGACAACCTGCACTACCTCTATGAAAAATACGAGATCGCAGACCACCACGCTCTGGCCGCCTATGCCATACCCAAGGCCATGGACCAGATCTTTGATATTTACACCCCTATAAGTGTAAAAGAATACAAGAACAAACTCATGACCTATGTGGGCGAGCCTTATGAGTACCTCGAAAACAAATACAACACCATAGAAAGTCTGTTCGGATTTAAAAAGGCGATGAGCCTGAACGATTTTATGGCGGTGTATGCGGCAAGTAAGAAGAAAGAAAGTCTAGAATCTCTCGATGCTCTCAGCAAGCTTGCTAAAAAAGAATTTCCGGACACCATGCTGGGATTCTTTATCGAAGCAGAGTACCTCGAGCTCTCCGGAGAACCTAAAAAGGCCATGCGCACCTACGAAAAAGCCTTCAGCATGCCGGAGATCGATTTCCTGACCAAAGATCTGACACTGCAACGTATCGATCAGCTAAAGCAAGATTTCGGTTGGTAAGACCTACGCTTCAACCTGAATGCGTATTTTAGCAGCTCTTACAGCAACCCTCTAATTCTGTTTTTCATGGCTAAGGTCAAGACCACTTATTTCTGCCAGCAGTGCGGCACCCAATTCGCAAAATGGCAAGGGCAATGTAGCTCTTGCAGGGCGTGGAACACCATTGTAGAAGAATTGGTGGAAAAAAAGGATAAGAGAAGTTGGAACCGCGAACCTGGTAAGGTCAAAAAAGTAAACCGCCCCCTAAAGATCCACGAGATCGACGGCAGTAGTGAATTGCGCGTCCCCTCCGGTAACGGAGAACTCGACAGGGTTCTGGGCGGAGGTATCGTGCCAGGATCGGTAACCCTTCTCGGTGGGGAACCCGGGATCGGAAAGAGTACACTTTTACTTCAGATCACCCTTAAGCTCCCCATAAGGTCCCTATATGTTTCGGGAGAGGAAAGCCAAAAGCAGATCAAGATGAGGGCCGAGCGCATCAACCCTTCTAATGCGAACTGCTATGTGCTAACCGAAACAAAGACACAAAACATATTTAAGCAGATCGCTGAGACCAAACCCGAGATCGTGATCATCGATTCCATACAAACCCTGCAAACCGAACATATAGAATCATCGGCAGGAAGCATTTCCCAGATCAGGGAATGCACCTCAGAACTGATCAAGTTCGCTAAAGAAACCAACATCCCTGTTTTGCTCATTGGCCACATCACAAAAGACGGCCACATAGCCGGGCCCAAGATCCTGGAGCATATGGTAGATACCGTGCTTCAGTTTGAAGGCGATCGGAATCATGTATACCGCATACTTCGCGCTCATAAGAACCGTTTCGGATCTACTGCCGAACTGGGTATTTACGAGATGCTTGGCGACGGATTAAGAGAGGTTACCAACCCTTCGGAGATCCTGATCAGCAAGAACGGAGAAGAACTCAGCGGTACAGCGATATCCGCCACCATTGAAGGTATGCGCCCTTTAATGGTAGAGATCCAGGCTCTGGTGAGCACTGCCGTGTACGGCACACCCCAGCGCAGCTGTACGGGGTTCAATGTAAAACGTCTGAACATGCTGCTGGCGGTACTTGAAAAAAGAGCCGGCTTCCGACTGGGTGCCAAGGATGTTTTTCTGAACATCACAGGGGGCATCAATGTAGACGATCCTTCGATCGATCTGGCTGTGGTAGCAGCTGTATTGTCTTCTAATGAAGATATTGCAATAAGTAAAGACGTGTGTTTTGCTGCAGAGGTCGGACTCGCGGGAGAGATTCGCCCGGTACAGCGTATTGACCAACGTATTCTGGAAGCTGAAAAACTCGGATTCTCAACCATTATGGTTGCCGGAAGCAATAAGATCACGGTGAAGAACCATCAGATCGTGATCAAAAAAGTTAACCGAATAGAAGACGTTGCTCAATTCCTATTCGGCTAACTATGCCCTTTAAACCCTGTTACTACGGCGCAGGATTCGGGATCTCATTGTGGATCTCATTGATCGCATCGAGCACCTCCTGCGATAACTCCACGTCAATACTCGAGATATTCTCTTTTAATTGATCCAGACGGGTAGCCCCGATAATATTTGAGGTCACAAAAGGCTGGGCATTTACAAAGGCCAGCGCCATGTGTGTTAACGACAGTCCGTTCGCTTCGGCAAGGGCAGCGTACTTCTCTGTAGCCTTAACCCCTTGTGGTTTGATATACCTGTTGTAATTCGGGAACAATTTTATACGCGAACCTTCCGGCATCTTACCGCCAAGGTACTTACCGGACAGCGTTCCGAATCCGAGAGGAGAATACGCCAGCAGCCCCACTCCTTCTCTCATGGAAACCTCAGCATTACCTCCTTCGAACAAACGATTAAGAAGGTTGTACGGATTTTGAATGGTGATCATTCGCGGCAGGTCGTGATTGCGATGCTCCTCGAGGTATCTCATTACCCCAAAAGGATTTTCATTAGACAATCCTACCTGACGGATCTTTCCCTGCTTCACAAAATCTTCAAGACTTTCCAATACCGTTCGGAAGTTATCTTCCCATTGCTCCTGCTCATCATGGATGTACCCACGAGACCCGAAATAATTGGTATTTCGTTCCGGCCAGTGAAGCTGATACAGGTCGATATAATCGGTTTGAAGCCGTTTCAGACTCTTATGGATGGCATCTTCTATCTCTTCCTTTTTGAATCCGCCTGTACGAATGTGTTGAGTGAAGGCAGCCGGACCTGCGATCTTGGAAGCGAGAACCACCTGCTCACGATTCCCGTTCTTTTTAAACCAGGTTCCAATGACACGCTCGGTCTCTCCCTGCGTCTCAGCCTTTGCAGGTACCGGATACAATTCGGCAGTATCGAAGAAATTCACCCCCTGATCAAAGGCGTAATCCATCTGAGCATGCCCTTCGGCTTCTGTGTTTTGCTGCCCCCAGGTCATGGTTCCCAGGCAGATCTTACTCACCTTGATATCGGTGTGCGGTAACAATGTATATTTCATATCACAATTTTTTTCAAACAAAAAAGCCTCCCACCGAACCGGCAGGAGACTTCAAAAATACTAAATCCGAGACATTAGATCTCGCTAAGCAATTTACTAACCTCATCGAGCTTGGGTGCAAGGACGATCTCAATACGCCTGTTCCTGGCTCTTCCTTCGGCGTTTCCATTATCGGCCACGGGCATATAATAGCTTTTACCTGCAGCTGAAAGTCCGCCGGGATCAATAGCACTATTTTCGGTAAGGATCTTTACGATGGTCGTCGCCCTCTTTACCGAAAGGTCCCAGTTGTCTTCGATCATTCCTTTTCCGGCATAAGGCACATTATCGGTATGACCTTCTATGAGCACAGCGATATCAGGATTGGCAGCAAGGACCCCGGCCAGCTGCATCACGGCCTGTCTCCCCCGTGCATTGACCGACCAGCTACCGCTATCGAACAAGAGTTTGTTCTCCATGGAAACATACACCTTTCCATTGCGCTGTTCTACGGTTAGCCCCTTCCCTTCAAAATCTAACAAGGCTTTCGATATGGCCACCTTAAGCGAACGCATGGCGGCTTCTTTAGACGCCAGTATCCCCTCCAGTTCGGCTACGCGTCCGGACTGAAACTCCATTTGCCTCCGCATACGCTCCAGCTCTTCCAATTTCTGATCAAGAACCTTTTCGCGATTCTCCAGATCTTGCAGTAAGCTCCTGTTGCGCTGGGCATTTTCGGCAAGTGCACTACTGCTATTGCGCTCCAGGGCATCGTAAGCTTTTTTCAATTCTTCCAGATGCTTACTTGCTGCCGTATATTGCTGTTGCAACTTATTGCGTTCCGCACGCATTTCTTCCAGGGTCTTTCCAAGACCCTCGATCGTATTCGAAAGCTTATTATTTTCTTTTTGCAATCTCTGGTTCTCGTCGGCCAGGGCGGCTCGTTCTTCTTTCAATTCCTCATAACGCGACTCCAGGTCCTTATACACCTTAGCCGTTACACAAGAGCTAAGCATGAGCCCGGCTCCCAAAGCGAATAAAAAGGTCTTCATAGTTTTGTTATTAGTATTTAGGGTTTATTTATCGGATTGTTTAATCTTTGGAATGTCGAATGCATCTACTCCCAGCGATGTTGCTCAAATGATACGGAACAGTCTGCCCTAGTTATCCAGCTCAAGTAACACCGGACAGTGATCACTGTGCTTAGCCTCAGGAAGCATTACGGCTCTTGTAATGCGCTCTTGTAAAGGCTCGGAGACCATATTATAATCGATACGCCACCCCTTATTATTGGCCCTTGCATTTGCCCTGTAGGTCCACCAGGAATATTCATGAGCCACTTCAGGGTGCATGGCGCGAAACGAATCGGTAAATCCGCTTTTAATAAAATTATCGATCCATTCACGTTCTACGGGCAGAAATCCGGACACCTTGGCATTTCGCACCGGATCATGGATATCGATGGCGCGGTGACATATATTGTAATCTCCACTCACGATCAGGTTTGGACGCTCCTTTCGTAAGGTATCTGCATAACGCTGGAAGTCGTCCATATATTGCAACTTAAATTCGAGGCGATCCATATTGGTCCCGGATGGCAGGTACATGCTCATTACCGAGACATCTCCAAAATCGGCTCTGATATTGCGCCCTTCGGCATCCATATAATCGATCCCGGTACCGTAGGCCACATGGTCGGGTTCGGTCTTCGAGAGAATGGCCGTACCGCTATATCCTTTTTTCTGAGCGCTAAACCAATAGTTGTATGCATAGCCGGCCTCTTCGAACAGGCGCAGATCCAGCTGTTCCTTATGGGCTTTGGTCTCCTGAATACAAACCACGTCGGGATCGGCAGCCTTTAGCCAGTCAATAAATCCCTTTCTGAGCGCAGCTCGTATTCCATTAACATTATAACTTATGATTTTCATAAATGATATGCTTTCTTTTGCTGTGGGTTAAAATATAAAAATCCTTCTTTTCTGTCCGCACCTTAGCGTACTTAAAAAAAAAGACCCGCTTACACAGGTCTTCTTATTTTTCAGGGTCTAATTCATTACTTGCACTTCTCCAGCCAGTAACGCATATCGACCTCTTTACTGATCAAATCTTTAAGATCTTTTATGGCAACCCGCTGCTGCTCCATGCTATCGCGATGACGCAGGGTAACAGTATCGTTCTCCAGGGTTTCGTGATCTACAGTGATACAGAACGGCGTACCTGCAGCATCCTGCCTGCGGTACCTTCTTCCCACGGCATCTTTCTCGTCATAATCCACCTGCATATCCCATTTAAGCTCATCGAAGATCTTTCTGGCCTCCTCCGGAAGTCCGTCCTTCTTCACCAATGGAAGAATAGCCACTTTGGTTGGAGCCAGAACAGCCGGAATACGCAGAACAGTTCTCGTACTTCCGTTCTCGAGCTCTTCTTCCTGAAGGGCTTTTGAGAATACAGCGAGGAACATTCTGTCGAGTCCGATAGAGGTTTCAAGCACATAAGGAGTGTAACTCTTATTCTCTTCAGGATCGAAGTACTGCAACTTCTTCCCACTGAACTCTTCGTGTTTAGCAAGGTCAAAATCGGTTCTGGAGTGAATACCTTCCAACTCCTTGAATCCGAATGGGAATTTAAATTCTATGTCGGCGGCAGCATCGGCATAGTGCGCCAGTTTTTCATGATCGTGATAACGGTAGTTATCTTCACCCATTCCCAGGGAAAGATGCCATTTAAGACGTGCCTCCTTCCAGTATTCATACCATTCTTTCTGGGTTCCCGGCTTGATAAAGTATTGCATCTCCATCTGTTCGAATTCCCTCATTCGGAAGATAAACTGACGGGCAACGATCTCATTTCTGAAGGCCTTCCCCGTTTGAGCGATCCCAAATGGGATCTTCATTCTTCCGGTCTTTTGCACATTCAGGAAGTTTACAAAAATACCCTGTGCCGTTTCCGGACGCAGGTAGAGGTCCATTGCCGAGTCGGCACTCGCACCCAGTTTTGTTCCGAACATCAGGTTAAACTGTTTAACATCTGTCCAGTTCTTACTTCCGGTCTCCGGATCGGCGATCCCTAATTCCTCGATAAGCGCTTTGACATCGGCCAGATCTTCTTTTTCAAGAGAACTCCCTAAACGCTTCAGGATGGCATCCATTTCTTCACGGTAGCGCAGTACTCTAGGATTGGTTGCCATGAACTGCTCCTTATCAAAAGCATCCCCAAAGCGCTTCGCCGCCTTATTCACTTCCTTTTCGATCTTGGCTTCGATCTTGGCAACGTGATCTTCAACCAAAACATCGGCGCGGTAACGCTTTTTAGAATCCTTGTTATCTATAAGCGGATCGTTAAAAGCATCTACGTGTCCTGACGCTTTCCAGGTGGTAGGATGCATAAAAATGGCTGCATCGAGACCTACGATGTTCTCGTGCATCTGCACCATTGCCTTCCACCAGTATTCGCGGATATTCTTTTTAAGTTCAACACCTTTCTGCCCGTAATCATATACAGCACTCAGGCCATCATAGATCTCACTGGAAGGGAAAATATACCCGTATTCCTTAGCGTGTGAGATCACCTTTTTAAATTGATCTTCTTGTTTTGCCATGCCGCAAAAATATGCTATTTGAAAAGATTTTTACTTAATTCAGGGTAAAAAGCGAGGATGCAAGCAGATTATTGCCATAGAATACATTTACCCTGTAATTCCCCGGGTATTGCAGATCGTTCACGACAATATAATCGCAAATATTCATCGGCCGGTTTTCGTAATCGATAACCACCTTTTTACTGTATGGGAGCTCACCGGATGTATCGGCACCACCGTCTGACTGCCCGAGAACATTCTCCTTTGGATCTACGAACTGAATGTAAAACACCTTATCTCCCGGCTGCAACAACGTATTCGGCGCCAGGTTAAAACATACCCTGAGGCGTTCTGCATTGTGAAATTTCGATGTTTTTACTGCCTTACCATTGTTGCGTACGCGATAGGCCGTACCTTCAAGAGCACTAATGCTCAGGGCGGCACTCCCTTTGACCTTTGCGGTAAGCTGTATGTTTTCATTAATAAGGGAATCGGTGAACTGGGAGAGGTCCTCATTAGCGATCTTAAGTGCCTCAGAATAACGCTCCAGTTCGGTATAACGAAGTTTTGCACTGTCGACCTCCTGCACCAACAGGGCATTTTGTCGTCGCACAGAATCCAGGGTTTCCTTTAACTCCCGGTTGTCTTTTCTTATGGAAGCAAGCTCCCTTCGATAGCGATCCAGGATCTGGTAGTCTACCTCCATTCGCTTGATCGAATCCATGAGCAGGGTGATACGCTTTCTGCTCGATTCGATCTCGCGTGCATACGAATCGTTCTCACGGGCCAGGCCTTCAAGGTCGTCTTCGATCTCTTCGAGATCATCCATGATCATACCCTTGGCATTCTCCAGGAAAGAGACCTTTTTTTCTGTTTCAATGTAGTTTAAGTAGGAAAATCCTGTTAAGGCTATAACGCATAGTAGCAGGACTCCCAGGACTATTTTCTGACCAATTTGCTTCTTTTGGGAGCTCATCAAAAATAATTAGCTTTGAGAATAACTTATAATTTTGAACCTTGCGGACCGCAGTAAAGATAGTAAATGATCTCCAAAACCTTTTCTTTCCCGGGGCTTGTCTTTCCTGCAGGGCCATATTGCCTCTGAGAGAACAACTGGTTTGTGTTACCTGCCTTCACCAACTACCGCAAACACATTTTACAGACAGGCCTGAAAACCAGGTAGAAAGGATCTTTTACGGTCGCGTAAGGATAGAAGCAGCCACTGCCTTATTCTGGTTTCATAAGAAGGGAGCGGTTCAGCAAATTATCCATGAATTAAAATACAGGAAACAGCAATATGCCGGATCGTGGATGGGCGAATGGATGTATGAGGAAATGCAACGATCTTCGAGGTTCCAAGATATCGACCTGGTATTACCCATGCCATTACAAAAAAGAAAATTGAGAAAAAGAGGGTATAACCAAACCCACACCTTTGCAAAGGCCATAGCACAGGGATCAGGAGTAACCCTTGGAAAAGATGTACTTACCAGAACCGACAGGTCGGGAGCGTTTGCCTTCCGTGGCCGTCAAACAAGAGCTTTGGAAACCGGGCCTGTTTTCGAGGTCGATGCCGAAGCGCTTAAACCGTATAAACATGTTTTGCTAACCGATGATGTTGTTACTACGGGAACAACCCTTGAAGCTGCAGCCCGGGCGATCAAGACCCATGCCGACATCAAGATCAGTATTGCCACTATGGCAATTACAGCCTGAGTTTTATCTTTCGTAAAAATAATCGTTATTTTGCAGCGTTAAACAGCTTCGATGAGATCCAGTAAATTTCTTTATTACAGCTTGTTCTTCGGGCTGATGTTTTCGCTTATCAACTGCGCTAAAAGGAGTACGCCAACCGGAGGTCCAAAAGATGAGACCCCGCCGGAGATCCTGTCTACAAATCCGGATAATTACCAGGTTGGTTTCGACGGCAATAAGATCACCCTGACCTTTGATGAGCTCGTAAAATTAAACGACCTCCAAAAACAACTGATCGTATCGCCCCCGTTAAAAAATGCCCCCATGGTATCTCCCCAGGGGTCGGCGAATAAAAAAATAACCATCGAACTGCTCGACACCCTCAAAGAGAACACCACCTACGTACTCAATTTCGGGCAAAGCATTGTAGATTATAACGAAGGTAATCCTTATCCTTTCTATTCGTACGTATTCTCCACCGGCTCTTATATCGATTCTCTCGAGTTGGGCGGATTCGTTACTGATGCAAGTCAAAAAGAACCCGACAATTTTGTAAGTGTCATGCTTTATGAAATGGATACGGCTTATACCGACTCTGCCGTTTTCAGAAAGCAACCCACTTATATTACCAATACCCTGGACAGTTTAACCGACTTCAGGCTTACCAACCTCAAGGAAGGGAAATACAGACTTATTGCCATAAAAGATGAAAACAACGACAACCTCTTTTCACCAAAGACCGATAAGATAGGTTTTGTGGCAGATACGATCTTGATCCCTAACGATACCATTTATGAACTAACCCTTTTCAGGGAGGTTCCAAAATTCAGAGCTACCCGCCCATCACTGGCAAACAAGAACAAGATCGTTTTCGGTTACGAAGGCAGGCCTGAAGGCATGAAGATCGAACTGCTGTCTGACACTCCGGAAGATTTCCGTTCGGTGATCATCCAAGATCGCGAAACCGATACACTAAATTATTACTTCACTCCCTTTGAAGCCGATTCACTTTTATTCAGGGTAGAGAAAGAAACAATAATCGATACGTTCACCGTTCGCCTGAGAGAGTTATACAACGATACCCTGCAGGTAACTGCTGTTCAAAGCGGGAACATCCAATTAACAGATACTTTTGCGATCGCCGCAAACACACCACTTACCAGTTACGAGAAAGAGTTGATCTCTATTCTCGATCAGGATTCTACCGCGGTAGATTTTTCTGTTTTACTGGAAGAACAAAAGAACGAAATGCGCTTATTGTGGCTTCTGGAGCCCGGAAGTCGCTATGATATCCAGCTCCTGCCCGGCGCTATGACCGACCTCTTTGAAAAACAGAACGACACCCTTCAATACCGCATAAGCACCAAAGAATTGGGGAAACTGGGAACCATCAGGGTTAAGCTTCAGGGAGTAGATTCTTATCCGATAGTGCTTCAGCTCACCGACCAGCAAAACAAGGTGAAAGCATCGAAGGTCATTCGGGAACCCCTGCCCGGTTATAATTTCAGCAATATCGACCCCGGCAACTACATGATCCGCGTCATTCATGACGTAAACGGTAATGGCAAATGGGATACGGGAGATTTCCTCGAAAAAAGGCAACCGGAAAGAATTAGCTATTACCCCGAAATGATCGAATTGCGAGCCAATTGGGAGATCGAGCAAACCTTTATTTTAGGTCAAATTGGTCCCGGTCTTTAAGGAAGCCCAGTTTATTGCGAAGTTTACTGACAGGTGTTTTTTCTAAGGAGGCATATACCACTTCTTCCTTTGTGGTGTGCACAACCTCCCGGCCAAGCACATCGTATACCCCTGAATGTCCGGGGTATTCATAGCCGTTAGCATCTTTTCCTATCCTGTTCACGCCAATGCAGTACGCCATATTTTCTATGGCCCTGGCCTTTAGCAAGGCATCCCATGCATCGATGCGCATCACGGGCCAGTTGGCCACGTAGATCAAAAGATCGTAATCCATATCATTGCGGGAAAATACCGGAAACCTGAGGTCGTAACACACCTGGGGAAAGATCTTCCAACCCTTATAGGTTATAAGCTCCCGCCGGTCTCCGGGAACGTAAGCTTTATGCTCCCCGGCATAGGTAAAGGCATGGCGCTTATCGTAATGGTCTACCTGTTCGTGCGGATGCACGAACAAAAATCGGTTGCGGTAAACCCCATCTTCCCGTATCACCAAACTACCGGCTATGGCGAAGCCGTAATGCCGGGCCCTTTCTTTCATCCAGCTTACGGTCTCCCCATCCATGGTCTCATAAACCGCCTCAGGACTCATAGTGAATCCCGAAGTGAACATTTCGGGTAATATCACCAAGTTGGTATCGGAATCTAAAGCCTCAAATACACGTTCAAAATACGCCCTGTTCTTTCCCGGGGCTTCCCATATGAGATCGGCTTGTACCAGTGCTGTCTTCAGTGTTTCCATAAAGCTGTTTAAACATCCACCTGAAGATACATAATTCAGCAAGTCCGAACAATTATCCGATCAACTTCCATCATGTACTCCCGGAGTAAGATCGGCGGGAGCATAACGGGGCAGGAAATTGTTACCGTCTGCATTATAGCCCTGATAGACCTCCCATTCAGACAGATCGAAAACAGGGTTTCCCAAGGTCACATGCCCGTGCCTCACTGCTCTCCCATCCATAAAATCGCGATCCGTACCGGTACCATCTTCTCCCGGAACCCCGAACACATCTACCGTTTGCCCCTGAGCATTAACGAGAATCACATTATCGTCTCCGTTACTATCGGCAGCAGTTGCACTTCCTCCGGAGAGGTCCGGGGCAAATCCGTAGATCTCCTCAAAATGTGTCGGGTTGGCTGCGATCACCAAAGTGCTTTTCCCCTTCATTACGACCTGATCGAAGGTGACCACTGTACTGTTTGTAAATTCCGTATTGCCATTGGTATACCTCCTGAGCTCCCAGCCGGAAAGATCTGCGGGTAGATCAGAAGCATTATAAAGCTCTATGAACCGTCCGTTCCCGGAGGTAGTTGTATTCAAAGGATCGGCGAGTTCAGAGATCAGAACACGCCCCTCCTCTGTAGGGACAGGGTCATCCTCCTCCGATCCTGAATCCGCCTGAGATAAACTGCAGTCCAATTCCAGGCCATCGCAACGGCTATCGGTAAGCTGCACTTCCTTAACCGAATTCAAGAGGAGCTGAGGCACACTCCCCCTATATTTAAGAATTCCCTGTACATGACCTGTACCCGAAGGCAACAGGCTGTCACTGAATGCTGAATAGCCACTATTGAGCAACTCCAGTTTCTTTTCGTCACAAGTGTTTAAGGTCCTTATGGTCGTGTGCTGTGGTTCAGCAAAACGCTTGCACAGATCGTCGGTCACGAGTTGCACATCATTAAAACGCACATACATAAAACTGTAGTTACCGTCCAGAGTGTCGGCAGCAACAGATCTTGCAGCGACCTCCTTTACAACCCCACAAGACAACCGGAGGTACTCCTTGGTAACCTGGGCGGGTATTCTACCCAGCGTTGTATTCCCAAAGCTCTCGAGCTTACTCCCCACCTGGAGTCCGCCCTTATGCGGCTTAACATACAAACCTTCAAGACCCAGCAACACCTCAGTTCCCGGCGGATAAAGGAGGTAAGCGTCTCGCAATCCGGTGCGAAGTTCTACCCCCAAAGAGGGGGAAGAAGGATGGTCCTGGAGGTAGATCGCCCCGTAGATATTATCTTCTTTATCACTCGAGGTCACATAGAGCTTTAGGTAAATTGGCTCCTTTATACGGGTCACTTCATTTTGCAGCGTATCGAAGAAGGCGGTTGCTTTCACCGCACTTACTTCCGGAGCTTCGCAGGGAGAAATACTTTCATAATCGTCTCCCGGAACACACCCAGGAAACAAGGATAACCATACCAAAAGGATGGAGTATTTACGTAGGGTTTTCATATTTCCTATAGTCGTCATTATATCAAATAGTAATAGCGAGGTTTATAAAGAAGGTACGACCGGAGCCATACCAGTACTTATTTCCAAAAGAAGGGTCGCCACTAAGGGAATCCCTGTACAGATCCCGGTAATTTGCGGTGCGATGTTGTTCATACCCACCCGTTTCATAAATGGCATTAAAGAGGTTGTTCACACTCAGAAATAAGGACACATACACCGAATTGAACAGCCACGACTTCCCTGCCGTAAGGTCGAGATAGTAAATGGGCTGAAGGCGTTCCTGCTGCAACAGGGAGCCGGCCAACTCCATATCCAGGTCTTCAAAGAGTTCACCTGTATCGGGGTCGGTAAAAAAACTTGCTGTTCTTCGCACCCCAGAGGCCCCGGTAAAGTTCCTGTCGAGATAACTCGCCACAGCACCTACCCACCAGTAATCCGGAGACCGGTACTCGATCCCCACCGAAACGGCCGATTGCGGACCATTAGACACATATAGGTCTTTCATTGTGGCTTTTCCGAGGTCTAAAGCTCCGGTCTCATCGATCACCTCTTCTTCATTAACCGTATTGAAATTGAGGGTGATATCGGGATCAGAGGTATAGCGATAGTCGCCATAAGCTACCACCAGATCGGCCTTTACGCTTGAAGAAAGGTCGTATTCAAGTGACAATTCTGCCCCGAGGTGCCTGCTGTCTACCCCGGTGCGCATCTCTTTAACAAAGGCATTACCCACCCCGCCATCAAGGTAGTAGTAGCTCACCTTATTGACCTCAGAGAATTCCGTGTAAAACAGGGTCGAACGCAACCTTAGAGACCGCAGATCCATGCGATAGCGCAGATCTCCCCCCACAACCTTTTCCGGCCGGGGATCCATGACCGTGGAATGGTTCTCACGAGGATCTGCAAAGATCGCAGTGAGCGGTGGTATCCTATTAATAAAAGCACCATCTGCGAACAGGATATGCCTCCCGTTAAAGCGATAGGACCCTCCGGCCTTTACCGATGTCCCCCAGACCCGAACAGGATCGCCGCCACCAAAAGAAGTCTCCGGATACCGCTCATTCCTGAACAGTCCTTCCCGGATGGTTTGCAGGTAGTCTCCTGCCAGAGTGAGATAGGCCTGCCCCTTCTTAAAGCTGTGCCGGTAACGCACATAACTTCGGGCATTCTGAGAGGTTAACCGGTAGTTGTAGTTAAACCGGTCGCCTTCGTATACCCGGTCCTGCCCATTGAGCTGATTTGCAGTTTCAGAAAAGGGATCTTCGTCCAGATGATACTGAGCCCCCAGCAGATCCCTGAGCAAGGCAAAATGATCGCCTGCTACCTGCTGTCCGTAGACGCCCAAACGCAGCTCCCCGCGGTTCTTCAACCGAAAAAGCACATGGGCATTAACCCCGAATCGATACCCGGAACTTACATCGTCATACAGTACATAGGAAGCCCTGCCATCGGGGTTTCCACTATGATTGATCCTGTACATTTCTACCCAGTTCAATTGAGGATCTTCCATAAAACGCGCTCTCACCAACCTGGCGTTCTCATAATTCACGATACCACTATTCAACTGGAAAGAGGGTAAGTACCGATAATATGCGGGATCGGGATTCGGAGCGTTGAAATACCCCAGCCTCCCGGAACTGCGTTTTCCAAAAGAGTACATAAGTCCCAGGTCCCAATCGGTCTTTACAGACCGGTGCTGATAATTGAGCAGGAGCAAAGGTGTATTATTGCGCTTTACCCTGCTGTTTCTCCGTGTACCTCCCTGATATCCCCAAAACGGATTATAGCGATGTCCCGCCAGTTGGGCCACTTCCCGCGTAAGTGCCGAACGGGAACCTCTGCGCTGAGGCGCATAAAGCGCATTCAACACCAGGGATTCCTTACTGCCCAATCGATATCTCGCGGCCGCATAAAAAGACAGTGCATCGTAAAGCGTACCTTCAACATACCCCTGTTCTGCCCAACGACGAGATACAGAGAAGCTATAAGAAAACCTGCCGGGAAGGTTTCCCGAATTATAAGTCGCCATGAGCCTTCCGCCATAACCCCGGTTAGATGCCGAAGAACTCACCCGCAAGCCCCGCCTGTTGAGATCGGGGTCCAGAACGAACTGTAAGCTTCCCCCAACACTACCCCTACCCATCGCGAAACTGCCAAGACCCGTAGCGAACTCCCTGTTGCGAAACATATCGTTTAATCCGCCCCATAGTCCAAAAGGCGCCCTTCCGTTATCAAGCGAATTCACAGGTATACCATTGATCAATACTTCCCTGTATCGGGAGTCGTACCCGCGGTAACGATAAAAGGCCTGGCTGAAATTAAAGGCGATACGTTTTTCGTAAGGTTCACGAAGTGCACTCAAGGGTGTGAAATCGGCTATCATATCACCCTCTGCAAATACCAGCCCCGTATCAGACAACTCGTCGGTCTCATCGCCTGGATTCACCTTCGATTCCATGGTCACAACCCCTAATTTTAAGGCTTTGTTCGGCGTTAACTCTAAAGGCATTGTCACAGGGCGATACCCCGATAATTCCAGTCGCAATTCATAATTCCCGGGAGGGATATCCCTTAACATAAAGGTTCCGGAACCATCGGTGATGGTGCGTATACGGCAGTCATCGAGGCATACCGAAACCGAAGAGAGCGGTGCCCTGGTACGGTCGTCGACCACCAGGCCACTGAGGGATGAAAAATTAACAGCTAAGATCTTTAACGGGAAGCACAAGCAGGTAAGCCACAAACATATGCGAAACATACCTTACTGAATTGATTACCAAACAAATATAGAGAATATTTTCTATATTTATGCTGAATAATTTCCCATATGCGAACAGTAATCATTCTTATCCTTCTTCATTTATGCTCGTGTTCGAAGGTGTGCAGCCAGGAGACGCGCGAAACGCTTATTGCCTTTTACAATGTAGAAAATCTTTTTTCGCCACACCGTGCTGAACTACCCGAACCATCGAATTCGGTTTACGACCAACCGGAGTGGAACCTTAGGCGATACAACACCAAGATCAGGAACCTGGGGAGGGTGATCAGGTCTCTGGGAGGCCTTCATGAAAAACCCGGGCCAGACCTTCTGGGGGTGGCAGAGGTTGAGAACGCAGGCGTATTGCAAGATCTTATACATCACGATGCCCTTCAGGGTGGAGATTACGAGATCATCCATAAAGATTCTCCCGATCACAGAGGCATCGATGTGGCCCTTTTATACAGGCGATCATCGTTTATACCCCATCACACTGAGACTCATACCCTACGCATGTACCATGAAGAAGGGTACCGCCTATACACCAGGGACCTTTTGGTAGTTAGCGGTTACCTGGGAGAAGAACTCATTCATATTCTCATTAACCACTGGCCTTCACGAAGGGGTGGAAAGGAACAAAGCGCACGACTGAGGTCGCTGGCCGCAAAGCTTAACCGCAGGGCGATAGATTCGATAAAACGGCTGTACAGCGAGCCTTTTCTGATTGCTATGGGCGATTTTAACGACGATCCTACGGACCCCAGCATGTACTACGGCCTAAGAGGAAGAAATAAGGCTTCAGACAGCCTGGAAACGCTTTTTAACCCCATGCTCGAACTATTCAGAAAGGGATACGGCTCGTTGGCCTACAGGGATCGCTGGCATTTATTTGATCAAATATTGCTTTCCGGTAAAAAGTTGGGTAATCAGGAACACTCTTATGCATATAAAAAGGCCGGCATTTTCATGCCGGCCTGGTTAAGGTCTTCAAGGGGTGCTTACCGGGGATACCCGTTAAGAACCTATATTGGCAGAACTTATACCGGCGGATACAGCGATCATTTTCCGGTCTACGTTCTTTTTACTGCTTCTGAACACGACCCTTTAGTCGAACCAAAGGTGGTAGGGGATTCTGGAAAGAATGAGAACTAGCCCCAGACCGTAGAATACGGCGATCTTTTTAAACTTCCCTTTCGATGTAGTTTCCTTTTTATGCTTGCTCCATCCGATAGTGATCAAGGCGATGGCCAGGATATTCACGAAGGGGTGCTCCACCAGGAGCAACCTCAACAAACTATCTCCCATCACTCCACCGGCTTTCCACGCCTCGAAAAGCGGAGTAACGAAATAAAGAATAAGTCCCAACACCAATTGGATATGTGAAAAAATGAGCGCGAAGAGTCCGATACGCAGGTCTTTCGCCATGGTGTATTCCTTATTGGAAGACAATCCGGCTACAGCGTTAATAACGGCTACTACAAGAATGAACAGGGTAAAGTATGCCCAGTACGAGTGTAAGGTATTCAGATAGGTGTACATAGTTGTTAGCGATTTTATATGGTATCAAATGTAAGCATTTTACGTATAAAAAAAGCCCCATCGGTTGATGGGGCCTCTTATTATAGCTTAAAAGCTATTAGAAGTTATAACGAACGCTTACGTTATAGGTAGTTCCGTTTCCGTAGAAGTACCCGAAGTTATCGCGTTGGTTGATATACTCATTATTAAAGAGGTTATAGATGTTTCCTCTCAATACAAGGTCATTTTCTCCAAGGTTGAAGATATATGAAGCTCCGAGGTCGAACAGTGAATAGTTATTCAATTTTTCAGCCTCGTAAGACTCACCATTTCTGGAAGCCTCAACCACATCTTCTACATCAACAAATCCGTAGAGGTTAGCATACCCATTCCAGTCAAGATCAAAGCTAAGCTTGTTAGGCAGCAGGCTGTAAGACACTCCTAGTCCGTAAGACGTTTGTGGCGCCTGACCAACTTTAGTATCAAGAGTTACGGTTTCCTGAGCGATCTCCTCGTTGGTATCATTGTTAAAAATACGCAGTGGAGTCGTTCCGTCGAAGTTCCAGTCACCAGCGGTGAAGTAACCTCTAAACATAAGGTCTACAGAAGGCTTGTATTTCGCATCGATCTCGATACCGGTGTGCACCTGACCGATGTTGCTGAACTGGAAGTTCGCAAATACGATATCTCCGGCAGCATCTTCGTAATCACCGCTTGAAGCGAGGAATCTGTTATCCCACTTGGTGTAGTACCCGTTGATGTTCAATCTGAAGTCTGAAGTCTGGAAGCGGTAACCTCCTTCGAATCCGAAGATCTCTTCATTTTCTACTTCAGGCTCAGCAAGCTCGGTTTGATCACGACGGTTTCCAAAGATGTTATCCAGGAAAGGCTGTCTTGAATACTTACCGGTGTTTACAAATACGGTATGTCCTTCGGTAAAGTTCCATGCAGCACCACCTTTGATATTGTATCCGTCCTTGTTAACGGTAGGCGATTGCTTAGGAGTATCAAAATTAGCACGATCTTCACGCTTATAAGACTGGTTCGAAAGCGACCCCTGAAGGAAGGCAGTAAATCCGCCATTCGCATACTCAACCTGTCCGAAAGCACCCTGATAGTTGATATTCTCAGAGTAGTCATAGTTAATACGCTCTCCCTCATCGGCAAAATCGAATAGGGCAGACCATGGATTAGCTTCAAAAGTAGAAGATACTACATAACCGTCAGGACGGCCACTGATACCATCTTCGATACGTCCGTCAAGACCTAAAAGATCGGTTAGCTGACGGAAGTGATCTCCTTTATAGAAACGGAAATCGGCACCTACATTAAAGGTAAAGTTCTTAAGGGTATCGTAGCTGTAGTTGAATACAGATCCGTACCATGCGTGGTTATTCACAGAAGCTCTAAGCACTGTTCCGTTGAAACCATCACTAAGGTTTCCAGGAAGTCCCGAGTTCGAAGTATTCACGATATAATCCCAATCGATCAGACCGTTCTCAGGATCATAAGCACCTCTTTGAAGCGGATCTGTTCCACCATTAGGATAGTCGATAAAGCGGATACCACCACCGTAATCTCCTGTTCCTCCACCTCTACCAAAAGAAGCATAAACTACTGTAGAGAAGTTAGATTTCTCATTGATGTTCCAGTCCCAGTTAAGGTTCATAACCGGCTTGTGGTAGTAGTTACGACGAAGTGAAAGGTATTCACCATCTCTGAAACCGTAGTTGTTGTTGTATTTCAGACCGTATGCATCATACAGATCAAGGTTCTTAGAGAAGTTCTGATCGTGCCACTGAGGAGCACCGGTGATCAGGAAGTTGAAGTTGTGGTTTCCTGCTTGCTTTCCAACAGAGAAGAAATAGTTCTGACCCTGACCTTTAGTACCGTTAGCCCACTTGCTGTGTGCCTGCCAGTGATCGAAAAGGAAAGAGAATCCCCATCCGTTCTCATTAAGACCTGAGCTGTAAGAAGCTGTAGTCTTGAAGTAACTTCCGTTACCTACCATAAAGCGAGCAAATCCGCCTTCTTGTCTGTCGGTCGCACGGGTAACGATGTTCACCGTACCTCCAACAGAAGAGATCGCAAGTTTAGACGATCCTAAACCACGTTGTACCTGGATCCCGTTAGCGATGTCTGACATCCCTGACCAGTTAGACCAGTACATTCTACCATCTTCCATCCCGTTGATCGGCTGACCATTGAGCAGGTATGCTACGTTTGTCTGGTCAAAACCTCTCACGAACATTTGAGAATCTCCAAATCCACCTGCCTGGTTAGACACGTAAATGTTTGGCGTGTTCTTCATGATCTCAGGAAACTCAACGTTACCTACCGCTTTTTCCTGGATCTCAGCTGCGCTGATGGTTGAAACAGCAATTGGAGTCTTACGATCGCTGGCAAGGTCAATAACACCTGTACCTACAACCACAACACCTTCAAGCTCTTCTGCGTCGGCAGCCAAGCTAATAGTCCCTACATTCGCAGTACCTCCACTTAACGTAAAAGGCACTTCCTGGGTTACGAACCCAATGTAGCTCACCAAAAGTGTTCCTGAATTCGAGTTCACCTCAAGGGAAAACTCTCCGTTAAAATCTGTAGATGCTCCTACGGTCTGACCTTTTACGGTCACGTTGGCTCCCGGCAGAGGCTCATTGAGATCCTTGTCGGTTACCGTACCGGTAACAACACCTTGTGCAAAAACTGAACTGCCCGCGAAGAATACCGCAACCAGTAAGAGAAATTTGTAGAATGTTCTCATTTTTGAATTGTTAGTTTGAATTATAATTGCAAAAATACAATAGTCAGTCTTATGACTAACCGATGCAAAATTAACAAATTATTAAACATAAAAGGCTGACAGTCAATATAAACCATCAGCCATTTTAGTTAAAAAAGTCGCTAAAAAGTCAATATTTTCACATTATTTTTGAAGATATCTCATTATAAGGTTTTCGGTAGATGCGTCGTGCTTCTGGCCGGACTCGCCTGAAAAGTCTTTTAAGATGTTATTTGCCAACTGTTTTCCGAGTTCCACACCCCATTGATCGTAACTGAAAATGTTCCATATCACCCCCTGAACGAAGATCTTATGCTCGTACATGGCGATGAGTGCTCCCAGTGACTGAGGTGTTAACTTATCAATAAGGAAAGTATTGGTAGGACGGTTCCCTTCAAAGATCTTAAACTGGGTAAGTTTTTTTATTTCTGCTTCCGATTTACCCTGAGCCTTCAACTCTGCTACCACCACATCTTTGGCTTTCCCGTTAAGCAAGGCCTCCGTTTGGGCAAAGAAGTTCGACATGAGCTTGTTGTGGTGATCCATATCCCCATGCAGTGGCTCTGCGTAACCGATAAAGTCGGCCGGGATCAATTTAGTCCCCTGGTGGATCAACTGGAAGAACGCGTGCTGTGAATTGGTTCCCGGCTCTCCCCAGATAATGGTCCCGGTCTGGTAAGCCACAGGATTCCCATTACGGTCAACGCTCTTTCCGTTACTCTCCATGATACCTTGTTGCAGGTATGCCGAGAAACGCTGTAAATATTGTGTATAAGGAATAATAGCTTCGGTATCGGCCCCATAGAAATTGTTGTACCACACATTAATAAGTGAGAGTACTACTGGGATATTTCTTTCGAATGGTGTTTCCTTAAAGTGGGTATCCATGGCTCTTGCACCGTCGAGCAGCTTGGCAAAGTTGTCGTAACCTACAGCCAGAGCGATAGAAAGTCCTACTGCACTCCAAAGGGAGAATCGTCCGCCAACCCAGTCCCACATCGGGAATACGTTAGCACTGTCAATTCCGAACTCATCGATCTTTTCAAGATTGGTTGACACCGCAACAAAATGCTTCGCTACATCTTCCGGAGCTGCGGTCTTCAGTAACCAATTCTTAGCAGTAGTCGCATTACTCAGGGTTTCCTGGGTAGTAAAGGTTTTAGAAACCACCACAAAAAGGGTCGTTTCAGGATCAAGTCCCTTTAATGACTCCCATACGTGGTCTCCGTCTACGTTACTGATAAAACGAACATCGAGATGATTCTTGTAATAGGCCAGAGCTTCGGTCACCATCGCAGGGCCGAGGTCAGAACCTCCGATCCCGATATTCACCACATGGGTAAACGCTTTTCCGGTATACCCTTTAAAGGTACCATTGATCACAGCCTCAGAAAATTCCTTGATCTTATTGCGAACCTTATAGATCTCAGGCATTACATTCTCACCGTTCACCATAACCTCTGCATCTTCTGCTGCTCTCAAGGCAGTATGCAATACCGCTCTTCCTTCGGTCTCATTGATCAGGTCTCCTGAAAAATATTTTTCGATAGCATCCTTGAGTTCAGAAGCTGTTGCCAATTCCTGCAGAAGCTCAAGGGTTTCACCGGTAATTCGGTTCTTAGAATAATCTATAAAAAAGTCGTTCCACTCAATGGCCATCTCTTTAGCCCTTGCAGGATCCTCACTAAAGAGGTCGTTCATATGCTTGTCGCTCATCTCCTCGAAATGGGCTTGCAGTTTTTCCCATGCCCCGGTCTTACTGGGGTTTATCGCTTTTAAAGCCATAATATCCTGTGTTATTCGTTTAATGTTATTAATTCCTCATTACCCTGGATCTCCTGTTTTTCCTCAGGAAATTCGAGTAGATCTATACGTTCTCTTATCGGGGCGATATGCTTCAGGTATTCTTCCTTAAGGTCTTCACTAATAGGCTCGGCATCCGGCAGGTCCTGACGGAAAGGATCTACCTGGCGTCCATTCTTCCAAAAGCGGTAACACACGTGAGGGCCTCCGGTATTTCCGGTCATCCCAATGGTCCCGATCACATCGCCTTGTTTTACGAAGTCACCCACTTTCACCAGACGTTTCTGCATGTGCAGGTACTGGGTCGAATAGGTTCCATTGTGCTTGATCTTTACATAATTCCCGTTACCCCCTTTTCTTCTGGACTCGATCACCGTACCGTTGGCGGTGGCAAGAATTGGCGTTCCGATAGGAGCTGCAAAATCTGTTCCTTTATGCGGACGCACCTTGTATCCGTAATAGGCGATACGTCTTTTCAGGTTGTATCTTGATGAGATCCTGCTAAACTGAACAGGGGCTCTCAGGAAGGCCCTCCTCAGGTTTTTTGCATTCTCATCGAAGTAATCTACGATATGCTTGGTCGAATCCACTTCAAAAGGGAAGGCATAGATAGGCTCTCCCTTATGCTCGAAGTAGGCAGCTTTGATCTCTCCCACTCCAACCGGAATGGTATCCTCTACGAACTTTTCGGTAAAGATCACCTTAAAACGATCGCCTTCCTGAATACGGAAAAAGTCGATGGTCCAGGCATAGATATCCGAAAGCTTATACGCGACAAGAATATTCGTATTGTTCTCTACGAAAGCCTCATACAGGGAGCTGTTAATGACTCCCGAAACTTCGCGTTCTACTAATTTCACCGGCTTGCGTTCTTTACGCACCTTGGTAGAATCTGAGAAATCGATCACCACATACTCCACCTTGTTAGGCTCATAGATAAAACATACGGGGCGCTGCAGACTGTCTTCTTTAGAGCACAACAAGGTATAGGGCTTCCCGGCTTGTAAACTAGCTACATTAAAAGAATCTTTAGCCGCTTCTACGATCTGATAGATCTGCGGATACTCCAGCTTGTTGTTTTGTAGAATAGCACCAAAACTGTCGCCTGTCTCAATGGTATCCCGAATCACTTCATATTCCGAAAGGTCATAACCATAGGCTATTTCCGGCTCCGGAATTTCAACAGCTTCTGCTGTCAGGGCATTTTCTCCAAGCCCTTCATCACTTTTAGTTTCACTCTTACATCCTATTGCTGCGAACACCAGCAATATCCCAATCATTACATTCTTAAGCATTGTTCTTTTTGATTTGAGGATTAAAAATATGTTCTACCCATTGTTTTCCCCACTCGTCCTTTTCCTGAGCACTCCATAGCTCAGGGAAAAAGATGACCTTTTGAAAACTGGGCGGCAAGTATTGCTTCCAATTTGTACCACCGGTAGCATCAATGGTGGTTTTATCTTTACTGAGGTGGCGGTATGCCGCCCCCATATGCATGAGATTCCAGTTAATATTGGCATTCTGGTCGAGAGTTCTCATGGCTTTTACCAGGTGTCGGTCTTCACGGATCTCCTTCGGGAGCTTCAGGTATTTTTCATAAAGCGTATTCCCTTTAACCTGGGTAGCTATGCGCATGAACCTCGGCGTATAGCGGTATTCAAACTGTTTTAGCGTCAGGGTCTTTTCTCCCGTTGCAGTGTCTATAGCCCCTTTCTTCCAATAGATATTCTCATAGAGGGTTTCCAGATCGGTGTCCATATCATAGGTGTCGGCAACCGAATTATGCAGAAGATTTTCCAGAGGCGTCGCGTAGATCTCGATCATCCTGAACTGCGCACTTTGAAATCCGCTGGCAGGCAATAATGACATCCGGTACTGCAAAAATTGCTCCCTGTCCATCCCCTTGATCATAATATCGAAAGAAGAAATAAGCGTGCGGTAGTAATTATTGATCCTTTCGATCCTGGAGGCTAGGAACTTCACATCCTGCATCTTGTGATCGATGAGCTGTTTTTGCTCATGGATGATCAGTTTAAAGTAGAGCTCTGTGATCTGGTGGTACATGATGAAGATCTCTTCATCGGGAAAGTGGGTCTTAGGCACCTGCAAGCTCAGCAAGGTGTCTAAATGTATATAGTCCCAGTACGTAAGGTACCGGTCGTGTAATAATCCGTCGAGGTAAGATCCCAGGTCCTGCCCGGAATTCTTGTATTTCTCTTCGAGTAACTTAATACGTTTCTCAATATCAGGCGATATTGCCATCTACATCAGTATTTTAAATTGATACTTGAGCCCTTTAAAGGCATCCAGATCGGCCTTAAGCGAACCGATCACCAGATCGGCCTTGATACGCACCGGCACTTTGTTATCATCATCAGACACCCAAAGAGTAAGACTTTCTTCCTCCTTGAACACCCTTCCGGAATATACGTAAGGCCTGAACTTCAAACATTGTACATTTCCGAACTTGGTCTCAACAACCTCTCTGCCGAGAAACTTCAATTTGAACTTAAACACCTCATCTTCATCATAAAGAAGATCAAGAGAGATCTCTTCTCCTACGACCAGGTCCTTGGATTCATAATTATTCCTAAGATAGTAGAACCCCGACAATAGGTCCTGAATACCTTCCGAGGTCTGGATCGTCTTTTGCTTCCCGTGTTTCCTGTTTATGATCAGGGCTTCGTTTGTCTTATGATCAAAATCAATGAGCAGATCTTTGGTGTATCCTCCTTCATCGATCTTTCGTATGAAGCGGTAAGGCTTTCCCGATCGCTTATCAAAATAGGTTTCGTAAAGGTCGTCTACTTTAAAGAACCAACGGGCCAATCCCGTGGTACTACCTTCCCCTACGACATGAAATACCTCTTTGCCTTTGAACTCTTCTTCTGTGAGCGATAGGGTTGCATAACTCGCATTGAGGAATCCGTAATGGATGCGAAAGCGAAACCATTCACCGGATTCAAAAGTATTAGTCCCGTACTCCGATGGTTCTTCTACAGCAAAGCCGGTGGAGAAAAGGAGCAATACCACTAACATACTATATCGCAGGTATCTAAACATGGTGCAAAAATAAAAAATTCAGTAACATACTTATGCTAACGGAGTACTAAACAATTATTATTCCAAAGGGCAAAAAAAAAGCCCGGCATAACGCCAGGCTTCCATTAACCAACCAAAAACTTTAAATTATGAAAACTTTACTTAAAGTCAGCAAAAGGGCACCACCCGCTTTTGCGAGGGCAAATATACTACAGGTTTCCAGATGCAAAAGCGACAAAATAAAGTTTAACTGTTTTAGCAGTTTCTGGTTAACGTTCGGGTCAAAAAGTTGCCGAATCGTCAATTATTTTAATTTTTTACAGTGTTCCTCTCAATTCCTGCTCTCTTTCAATGGCTTCAAAAAGGGCTTTAAAGTTCCCTTTTCCAAAAGATTGAGCCCCTTTTCGCTGAATGATCTCAAAAAACATGGTCGGTCTGTCGAGAACCGGCTTGGTAAAAAGCTGTAAAAGATACCCCTCATCATCGCGGTCGATCAGGATCCCAAGCTCTTTTAGTGGCTCCAGATCTTCGTCGATCTCTCCCACACGATCCAGCACCGTATCGTAATAGGTCTCAGGAACATACAAAAATTCTACACCTCGAGCCTTTAATTGCTTTACGGTTTCTATAATATTATCGGTAGCCACGGCGATATGCTGCACTCCGGCACCGTTGTAAAAATCGATATACTCTTCGATCTGTGATTTCTTGCGTCCCTCTGCAGGTTCGTTAATCGGGAACTTGATCCTTCCATTCCCGTTGCTCATCACCTTACTCATAAGGGCTGTATATTCTGTAGAGATATCCTTATCGTCGAAAGACACCAACTGGGCGAAGCCCATTACCTTGGCATAGAATTCACACCATTTATTCATTTCGTTCCAGCCCACATTCCCTACCATATGGTCAATGTATTTTAGTCCTAATGGCTCAGGCTTAAAATCGGGATCCCACTTTTTAAATCCGGGCATAAAAGGCCCCTTGTAATTTTTACGCTCTACGAAAATATGCACGGTCTCACCATAGGTATGGATCCCGGAGAGCGTTACCTCTCCCTGCTCATCGCTAATGGTCTTAGGCTCCATATAACTTTCGGCCCCGCGCTTTACGGTCTCGTGGTAGCTTTTGGTGGCATCGTCTACCCATAGGGCTACCACCTTAACACCATCACCGTGTTTTTCGATATGACGGTTCACCTCACCTCCCTGCTGCAGGGGCGAAGTAAGCACCAGACGTATCTTATCTTGTTGCAGCACGTAAGACACACGGTCTTTAACACCGGTTTCCAGTCCGGCAAAGGCCACAGGCTGAAAGCCCCATGCCGATTGGTAATAATGTGCTGCCTGTTTGGCATTACCTACGTAAAGTTCTACGTAATCGGTTCCAAGAATAGGCAGGAAGTCTTCTGCTCCTTCCACCTCTTTATTCAGATCATAAGTTGTATTCGTTGACATTGTTTTCTCATTTAACAGGTTAGTATTCATCGCTTGTTTATGTTGTTGATGAACAACTCACCACATTGCTCGCAGATGCGGGGTAATATCTATTCTTCTGTCTAACATAAGTTTCTTCTCTTTATTCTAACCACGAACGGTAATAATCACCATCTGAGATGGCCATAGCCTCTTCCGTAACCATAAGGGGTTTAAAGGTGTCTACCATTACCGCGAGCTCTTCGGTCTTTTCCTTACCGATACTGCGCTCTACAGCTCCCGGATGCGGGCCGTGAGGAATTCCTGCAGGGTGCAGGGATATATGTCCGGCTTCGATATCGTTACGGCTCATAAAATCGCCATCGACATAATAGAGCACCTCGTCAGAATCAATATTACTGTGATTGTATGGCGCCGGGATCGATTCCGGGTGATAGTCGTACAGTCGGGGAACAAAACTACACACCACAAAGGCATCGGTCTCAAAGGTCTGATGCACCGGTGGCGGTTGGTGAATTCTTCCCGTTATAGGCTCAAAATCGTGAATACTGAACGCATACGGAAAATTAAATCCGTCGTATCCCACCACATCAAAAGGGTGCGTGGCATACACCATATCAAAGACCGCATTCTGCTTTTTCACCTTCATCAGGAAATCGCCCTTCTCATCGATAGTTTCCAGGGTTTCCGGAGCTCTCAGGTCGCGTTCGCAAAAAGGCGAGTGCTCGAGAAGCTGCCCGAACCAGTTTCGGTAGCGTTTGGGCGTATAGATCGGACGCCTCGACTCTACGATAAACAGTCGGTTTTCGTCACTATCAAAATCGATCTGGTAGATCACTCCCCGGGGCACCAGTAAATAGTCGCCGTATTTAAAATCGATATTCCCGAGCATGGTACGCAGGGTTCCGCTACCCTTGTGAATAAAGATGAGCTCATCGGCATCGGTGTTCTTATAGAAATAGTCTTTCAACGATTTGCGCGGAGCAGCCAGGATAATGGTACAATCGCTATTGGTAAGCACAGCCTTACGGCTATCAAGATAATCGTCTTCGGGTTTCACTTTAAATCCGTGAAAACGGAACGACTGCATATTGTTTTCAATAGCCACTTTCGGGGTCACATCTTTTTTCCCTTTGATCTCTTTTACCTGTGTAGGCCGGTGTACATGATACAAATTGGTAGACATCCCGTCAAAGCCAATGGTTCCGAACAGTTGTTCGTAATAGAGCGAACCGTCTGGTTTGCGGAAAATGGTATGACGTTTATGCGGGATCTTACCCAATTTATGATAGAAAGGCATAACTCAAACGTTTGAATTTTTGACAAATATCGTAATTATTGTCGGGGAATTACAACAAGGAAATCTTAAAACCGGTACCCGATACTAAACATCCAGAAACCGTTGGAACCTTCAGGGGACCAATTGTACATGATCTCTGCAGGCCCCACCAGAGATTCGAATCCATATCCGGCAGCATATCCTATATAATCAGGAAGAGTCCACCACTCGCCATTTTCGAAGATGCCGTTCCCGGCATTTGCAATATTAGCCGTAAAGTTCAGGTGGTGACTCCCGGTAAAATTCCAGTCGGTCTTAAAGGTTGCCTTAACATAGCTATCGCCCCCAAAGCTCAAAAAATCGTACCCTACGAATTCTGTCAGGTTATTGATGAAGGCTGCGCCATAGCCCCCTAAAACAAAATCCAGGGAGTTAACGTCGGCGCTTCCGAGGCTAAATCCACCTTCAGTAGAAAGATTTAGCGCCCAATTATGCGTAATGGGTAAGGCAAAACCTCCCTTGGCCTTTGCGATCGAAAAACTGTTCGTATCCTCAAACTCCAATCCGGTCACGACCATGTACAGATGAAAATCGGCATCAAAGAATACGCCTCTTGTTGGAAAATACAGGTCGTCCAGGGTATCCAGCTTTAGAAATCCGTAACCACTAAGGTAATTCGAATTATCCAGATCAACCGATTGCCCTTGGCGTGCCGCTACGGTTTCCGAACGTATGCGCAACCATTTATGCTCCAGTCCGAGACCAAAAACGAATTCTTCTCCCCAGTTGGTCTGCACGTAGATCTGGTTGGTAAGATCTGCAAGCTTGATATCCAATTTATTGACCTCCGGAAGATCGACACCGGTCTCCCGGGTAACGAATTCAAAATCGACATCTTTCTCGAAGGTGTTGAACCGGGAGCGAACACCGAGACTCCAGTAACTCCCCTTATCGAGGTAGTAATTAAAATTATACCTCACCTGGTCTCCCACCACAAAGTCAAGAGAGACCACATCGTCATACAACAGGAAATGCTTACGCGTTAAATTCACCAAACCACCGGTATTGTAAAGTCCGTCGTAATGAATTCCCAAACGCAGAAAGCTTTTGGTAGCATCTTCCTGCAATTGCAATTCCATATCATACCGGCCTTCTTTAGCCGCGGGCCTTAAAACATATTTTATACTGCTGAAATTCTCTGTCGCTTCCAGATTACTAAACCCTTGTTCCAGCTCATCAAAGCTGGTAACCTCATTGATCTCATATCGCAGCTTACCTTTTATATAGCGTCTTGAATACTGTTGATTCCCGGAGATCTCCACACTATTCAACACAAAATCATTCTTTATTTCGGGAAATGCCTCCTGCTTCTTTTTGGGAGCCTGCAAAGCACTTAGGCTATCAAGGGCATTTCGCTTGCGCTCCCCGGCAAGATAGCCCTGGTCAATGATGTCTGAAGCCTCATCGAAGGAGATCACCGAGTAATCTGTAATATCAGGCTTGATGTAAATATCGGTTGAATCTCTTTTGTTTACCATTCCCCTAACGGTGCGGTAATTATTGATCTGAAGCAATACCTGGGTGGCAGACCTTAACTCTTCTTTGGTCTTTAGCGCATCCTGTACATCGACCCCAATAATGACGTTGGCTCCCATCGCTCTAACCTCCTCAATAGGATAGTTGTTTACCACCCCACCATCGATCAGGGTACGATCACCTATGCGCACTGGCTCAAAAAGCGAAGGAAATGCCCCGGAAGCACTAATGCAGAGCGGCAAATAGCCGTTATCTAACTTGACCATATCTCCGGTCTCCACATCGGTCGCCATACAGAAAAAGGGAATGGGAAGATCGTTAAAGTCTTCGACGTCACTCACGTGAAAAAGAAGACGCGAAAATTCGTTGTATACCCGTTGACCACTGGTGATCGAAGAAGGCACGGAAACCTTAAAATCGTCAAAAGGAAGGCTTAGGGCATAGCGTTCATCCTTTTTCTTCTCGTAAAAGCTCATGGAGCCACGGGGGATCTCCCCCTGTATAAGCGATTGGATATCGGTATTCCTGAAGATCGAATCGAGGGCCTGTGCAGAATACCCACTGGCATATAATGCCCCAACAATAGCCCCCATCGAGGTTCCACCAATAAAATCAATGCGAACACCGGCTTCTTCAATGGCTCTTAGCGCCCCGATATGGGCAAGCCCTTTGGCTCCCCCACCACTTAAAACAAGGCCAACCTTTATACTGTCCCTACTCTCGCTCTGTGAGAACAACAAATAAGGAGATACGAAAAGGATAAAAAGTATAATCCATGACCTCATGCCCTAAAGATACTGCGAATTTTAGTGAAAAGCTTTGTATATTTTCGATGCTTTTGAAGGACCTACCACGGCTGTCAATGATTCAAGGGAAGCTTCTCTGACTCTTTTTACCGACTTGAATTTGGTTAACAATTGGGCTACTGTCTTAGACCCCACGCCATCTATACGTTCAAGTTCGGAATCTATTGCTGCCTTAGCCCTCTTCTTTCGATGAAAAGTGATGCCAAATCGGTGTGCCTCATTTCTGAGGTGCTGTACGATCTTCAGGGTTTCCGACCGTTTATCAAGGTACATAGGCACAGGATCGTCGGGGTAGTAGATCTCTTCGAGCCTTTTAGCGATGCCAATAATAGCTATTCGTCCGCGCAATCCAAGTCTTTCGAGGCTTTTTAAGGCAGAATTAAGTTGCCCCTTTCCTCCATCGATAACAATAAGCTGAGGGAGATCGAGGTCTTCTTCCAGCATCCTGCTATACCTTCTGTGCACCACTTCTTCCATAGAGGCATAGTCATCGGGGCCTTCCACGGTCTTGATATTAAAATGACGGTATTCCTTTTTGGCCGGTTTCCCATCTCTGAAGACTACACAGGCAGCCACGGGGTTTGTACCCTGGATATTCGAATTATCGAAGCATTCAATATGCCTGGGCTCAAAGGGAAGGCGCAGATCTTTCTTCATTTGCTCCATGATACGCTTGGTATGCCTGTCCGGATCGGTAATTCTGATCTGCTTGAACTTTTCCTGTCTGTAAAGCTTGGCATTGCGTTCAGACAATTCCACGATGCGTTTCTTATCACCCAGTTTAGGTACGGTCACCTTGATACCTTCTCCTACCTCTACCGGAAACGGGGTGTAGATCTCGGGCGAATTGGAATGAAACTTCCGCCTCATATCGGTGATCGCCAACTCCAGCAATTCCCTGTCAGATTCATCGAGCTTCTTTTTGATCTCCACCGTATGTGCCCTGATGATCGCCCCATAGGAGAGTTGCAAAAAATTAACATAGGCAAACCCCTCATCAGAAATGATACTGAATACATCGACATTACTTATCTTCGGATTCACAACGGTTGACTTCACCTGGTAATTTTCCAACACCTCGATCTTTTCCTTGATCTTCTGAGCATCTTCAAATCGCATTTCACTGGCATAGGAATTCATGAGCTTTCGAAAATGCCCCAGGGAATCTTTAAAATCGCCCTTAATGATCTTCCTGATCTCTTCGATCTGCCTGTTATAGGCAGCTTCCGATTGCAAATTCTCACAAGGACCAAGACAATTGCCCAGGTGATACTCCAAACACACCCTGTATTTCCCGGAGCTCACCTTTTCTGCAGAGAGGTCGTAATTACAGGTTCGTATACTATAGAGGCCTTTGATCAGGTCGAGCAAGGTGCGAATGGTCTTCACACTGGTATAGGGACCAAAATATTCCGACCCGTCCCTGATCACCCTCCGCGTTTGAAATATCCTTGGGAAACGCTCGTTTTTGATGCATATCCAGGGATAGGTCTTGTCGTCTTTCAGCATGACATTATACCGCGGCTGGTACTTTTTGATCAGGTTGTTCTCCAGCAATAAGGCATCGGTCTCTGTAGGAACGACCACATGCCTGAGCGAACGGATCTTTTTCACCAGCACCCTCGTTTTCCCGTGATCGTGAGTTTTCTGAAAATACGAAGACACCCTTCGCTTCAGGTTCTTAGCCTTCCCAACATAGAGCAATTTGTCGTCCTTGTCGTAAAACTGATACACCCCCGGACTATCGGGGAGTGTTTTAACCTGAAGATCTAAATTCGTCTCTGACATGTAATTTTCTATCCTTAACTATGACCGGCCATCTTGTTCAGCAGGTGTATAAAGTTAATACCTTAGCGGGAATAGGCTTTATAATTTATGAAATTACCAAAAACATCGCCGGGAGCAACCCGTTCTTGCCTTCGGGAAGAAATAGTCATTTTTACACACTAAGTCATTTGACTACAGTACATTACATGCCAAACTCAAATCCCATTCATCTGACAAGGCAGGCACATCTTCCAAAACTCAGTGACATATAGGATCAAAACGCTTACATTCGATAAACATTTCACAAGAAGGCGTGCGTAATACTACCGTCTTCTATGAATCACGCTGAACAGCTTATTGCGATCATGAACAAAACCGATCTCAGAACACTCTATAAGGAGAAGCGAGGCAAAATGGACCAGGACACCATCGAAGACCTAAGCCTGGCACTAGCCAACAAGGCCCTAAAAGCTCCCATTTGGCAATTTAACACCTATCATTTGTTTCTGCCTATAGCCCGGCACAAGGAGGTTGACACCTCTTTCCTTCTAAGTGCCCTTCAAGGCAAGGATAAGGATGTGGTGATCTCCAGGTCTGATTTCAGCGACGGAAGCATGCGCCATTTCTTACTCACCGAAGACACCGCGATCAGGGTGAACTCCTATGGCATTCCCGAACCGCAATCCGGGCCTGAAGTACAGGCCGATACACTCGATGTGGTCTTTATCCCCTTACTGGCTTACGACCGCCAAGGGAACAGGGTTGGATATGGAAAGGGATTCTACGACAGGTTTCTGGCGAATTGTCCGGAGCACACGATCAAGGCCGGACTTTCATTCTTCCCTCCCTGTAGCGCCATAGACGATGTAGCCGGGCAGGATATTGCGCTCGACATGTGTATTACCCCCGAAGAGATCTATGATTTCAGAGATTAAGGCTCCAGTGCCTCGTGTTGTTTTGGAAAGGCCTTTTTATTGAATACGATCAAAATACCCACCCCGATACTAATTGCAGCATCTGCAATATTAAAGACGGGCTCAAAGAATCGAAAATTACTTCCACCCAGTACCGGCACCCAATCAGGCCAAACGGTATCGAAAAGAGGAAAATGAAGCATATCGACCACCTTCCCTTTCAACAAACTGCCGTAAGGTTCATCTGCGAATAAGGTAGCTACTTGTCCGTAACTGTCGTTGAAAATAACACCGTAAAAAACAGAATCGATAATATTACCAAGGGCACCTGCAAAGATCAGGGCAATGGCGAGGATCAGGGTAGGCGTCCCTTTTTTCTTCACCGTATCCCAAAGCCAGTATCCGATACCGCCAATTGCGAAGATCCTGAAGATGGTCAATACGAGTTTTCCGGTACTATCAGAGATCGCAGGTACGATATCGCTGAGTTTGGTTCCCCAGGCAGCACCTTCGTTTTCGATAAATAAGATCTTGAACCAACTAAAAACTTCGGTATACTCTCCTAATACATAGTGGGTTTTGATGTATATTTTTGACAACTGGTCTATAAGAATGACCAGGAAGATCACTAATCCGGCTTTTTTTAACGACATTTTATTTCAGTTCGATTTCAGATTATTCAGGGCGTTTGACGATTCAAAGGCCCTCAAAAATAAGAATATTATTCGTGTTTGTTCATGTAAATATCACCACTTACCGATCGAAGGATCAGGGTCGATCTACCCTCTGGAAGTGCCCCTCTGTAAACATGCCCATAGGATGAAGTGGCCGAAACGAAACCTGCGCATTGAGACGCTTTGATCATACCTCCCGTAGTTCTTACATGTATCATGCCCTCCGGCCTGTTAAGCACGACCGGACCTTTGGCTGTACGCAGCTGCAGATCTTCAAAGTATCCTGTAGCCACCACCCGGGTCGAGAGCCCGGCAAGGGAAACCATAAGGTGACGGGGAACCTTTAATTTAAGGCGCACCGACAACACCTTATGAGCACTTAGCTTATCGTTCGGGTCTTCGAAAGTTGGCAGAAAAAGTCCTCTGAGAAAAAGGGTACTCCCTTCTGTTTTGACACCCAGGGTCATTTCCTGTTGGTATTCACCTTCTATAGCCACTTCTGCCTGCAACAGATCTCCGGCGCTTTCTTCAAGAATAACCTCAAAGATCTTTTCGGCGTCGATCTCGAGCTTGGTGAGGGTGGTGGCGTCAAAGGTTCTCACCGATCGCTTTTGAGCCTTCAGTTCCGCCCCTCCGAGGAGCAGGATAGCGACCGTGGCTATGGCCATAAAAAAACGCCCTTTGAAAGGGCGTAATCCTTTATACGGCATAGTAACGTGTATTATCTCTTTTGCATGTTCTTTGCAGCGATACTCAGAGTAGCGTGTGGAACCAGCTTCAGGCGCTCCTTGTTGATAAGGTTACCTGTAACACGGCAAATACCATAGGTTTTGTTCTCGATACGCACAAGGGCGTTCTTAAGGTCACGAATAAACTTCTCTTGTCTTAATGCAAGTTGGGTGTTCGCCTCACGGCTCATAGTTTCCGACCCCTCTTCAAAAGCCTTAAAGGTTGGTGAAGTATCGTCGGTACCATTATTACCATCATTCTTATAAGAACTTCTGAGCAGCTCCAGATCTTGCTTAGCCTTCTCGATCTTATTTTCAATAAGCACTCTGAATTCTTCCAGGTCCTTATCCGAATATCTAACTTTTATATCGGCATCCATAGTACTAGTATTTTTGAATCAATAATTTGGTGTTGACCTCATCAAATGCGATCTCCGTACCGTTATCGAGGTTATCCTCTAAAGAAAGATTTGCTGTAAGGGTTTCGTTTTTGATATAATCGAGATTGCTTTCTACGGCGCTTTCGATCACTCCATCCTTCTGCAACAAAACATTGATCTTATCGGTAACTTCGAAACCTGAATCCTTTCTCAAATTCTGAATTCGGTTAACGAGCTCCCTGGCCACACCTTCTTTTCTCAATTCATCGGTTATGGTAACATCCAGGGCTACTGTGATCGGACCTGAGGTGGCTACTAACCAGCCTTCTATATCCTGTGATGAGATCTCCACCTCATCGATTCCTAAAGTAATACTTTTTCCATTAATATCAAGTGAAATCGAATTTTCACGTTCAATTTTCTGGATATCTTCCTGAGTGAACGTATTGATCTTTCCTACAATTTGCTTCATATCCTTACCAAATCGAGGTCCAAGCACTTTAAAATTAGGCTTGATCTGTTTCACCAGGATACCGGAAGCATCGTCAAGGAGTTCTATTTCTTTTACGTTCACCTCAGACCTGATAAGGTCTTCAACGGCTTTGATCTCGTCTTTTTGCTTCGCATCAAGTACAGGGATCATCACTTTCATAAGGGGCTGACGCACCTTGATCATCTCTTTCTTTCTAAGCGACAATACCAGCGATGAGATCACCTGCGCTTTTTCCATACGGCTTTCGAGATCTTTATCTACAAATGCCGGATTGTATTCCGGGAAGTAGGCCAGGTGCACACTCTCATGCGACTCTTTTTTGGTCGCCTTTACCAGGTCCTGGTACAGCCTGTCCATAAAGAATGGCGCTATAGGTGCGGCCAGTTTAGAAACCGTTAGCAAACAGGTATACAGCGTCTGGTAAGCCGAGATCTTATCGGTACCATACTCCCCTTTCCAGAATCGCCTTCTGCATAAGCGCACATACCAGTTACTCAGGTTCTCCTGTACGAAATCTGAAATAGCACGTGCTGCTCTTGTAGGCTCGTAATCGGTATACGACGCATCGACTTTTTCCACGAGACTGTTAAGTTCTGAAAGGATCCATCGGTCGATCTCCGGACGTTCTTCCAGGGCTACATCAGCTTCGCTGTAGTCAAATCCGTCGATATTCGCATAAAGGCTAAAGAACGAATAGGTGTTGTAGAGGGTGCCGAAGAACTTTCTTCGTACCTCGGCAACACCTTCAAGGTCAAACTTAAGGTTATCCCACGGATTGGCATTTGCGATCATATACCAACGGGTGGCATCAGGGCCGTACTCCTTAATAGTTTCAAATGGATCTACAGCATTACCTAAACGCTTAGACATTTTCTGTCCGTTCTTATCGAGAACGAGACCATTAGAAACTACGTTCTTATAGGCCACAGAATCGAACACCATGGTTCCTATGGCATGCAGGGTATAGAACCAACCTCTGGTTTGGTCTACCCCTTCTGCGATATAATCGGCAGGGAAGGTCTCTCCCTTATCGATCTTTTCTTTATTTTCAAACGGGTAGTGCCACTGGGCATAAGGCATCGACCCGGAGTCGAACCATACGTCGATCAGGTCGGCCTCGCGCTTCATAGGTCTACCGGTCTCCGATACGAGCACGATACGATCTACCACATTCTTGTGAAGGTCGATCTTTTCGTAGTTGGCTTCCGACATATCACCAACGGTGAAATCGGCAAAGATATCCTGCTCCATTACCCCGGCTTCAACAGCCTTGGCCATTTCGGCTTTCAGCTCTTCAACAGAACCGATCACCTTCACCTCTTTTCCGTCTTCTGAGCGCCAGATCGGGATCGGGATCCCCCAGAAACGAGATCTGGAAAGGTTCCAGTCGTTGGCGTTTTGAAGCCAGTTTCCAAATCGACCTTCCCCGGTGGCCTTAGGCTTCCAGTTAATGGTCTGATTCAGGTCGAACATGCGCTCTTTGACATCGGTCACCTTGATGAACCACGAATCGAGCGGATAGTACAATACCGGCTTATCGGTTCTCCAACAGTGCGGATAACTGTGGACATATTTTTCAACCTTAAATGCTTTATTCTCTTCTTTGAGCTTAATAGCGATCTCTACATCTACAGAGCGCTCCGGAGCATCACCATCGGTATAGTATTCGTTCTTCACGTACTTACCACCCACCTCAGGAAGCTCTTCTCTGAAGCGTCCCTGCAGGTCGACAAGCGGAACGGCATTCCCGTTCTCATCAAGCACGAGCATTGGTGGCACTTCGGGCTCAGCCTCCTTGGCCACCTTGGCATCGTCGGCACCAAAGGTCGGAGCCGTATGCACGATCCCTGTACCATCTTCTGTGGTTACAAAGTCACCGGCAATAATTCGGAAGGCATTTTCCGGATGCTCATACGGAAGGGCATAATTGAGCAACTGCTCATAACGCGCACCCAACATCTCAGCTCCCTTGAATTCCTTAACCACCAGATAAGGCACTTTTTTAGCACCTTCCTCATAAGCCTCCAGGGCTTCTGCCGATTCCACGGCCTGGAACTTCCCGCTAAAAACACTTTTCACCAGTGCCTTGGCAAGTACCACGGTTATAGGTTCATGGGTGTATTGGTTATACGACCTTACCACCACATAATCGATCTTTTTACCAACCGTTAACGCAGTATTCGAAGGTAAGGTCCACGGGGTTGTCGTCCATGCCAGGAAGTGCAGGTCTTTAAATCCCTGTAATACTTGCGGAAGGCTTTCCTGCACGGCCTTAAACTGGGCGATAACCGTAGTATCGGTAACGTCCTTATAGGTTCCCGGCTGGTTAAGCTCATGCGAACTCAATCCGGTACCTGCCTTAGGCGAATATGGCTGTATGGTGTAACCTTTGTAAATAAGACCCTTATCATAGATCTGCTTAAGCAGCCACCATACACTCTCCATGTATTTTGACTTGTAGGTGATATAGGGATCATCCATATCTACCCAATACCCGATCTTACGGGTCATATCGTTCCAGATATCTGTGTAGCGCATTACCGCCTTTTTACAAGCAGCATTGTACTCTTCAACGGTAATCGTCTTTCCGATATCTTCCTTGGTAATTCCAAGTTCCTTTTCTACGCCAAGCTCAACAGGAAGTCCGTGGGTATCCCATCCGGCCTTTCTCTTTACCTGGTATCCCTTTTGGGTTTTATATCTACAGAAAATATCTTTGATGGCACGCGCCATCACGTGGTGGATCCCGGGTAAACCATTTGCAGAAGGCGGACCTTCAAAGAAGACAAAAGGCTCATTTCCTTCTCTTTCACTAATACTTTTTTCAAACACTTTGTGCTCTTCCCAATACTTCAGAATTTCTTCTGCGGCCTTCGGAAGATCCAATCCCTTATATTCTGTAAAATTCATTTTCAAAATACCTTCTCGTATTAAAGTTGGCAAAATTACTAAATTCCAGTTAATTGTAGGCCCCACAAGACCTTAAAATAAAAGCTACCCGCAGCCTTCTGTCTGTATCACAGTCAACATTTCGCACCGCACCTAAAAGGTTTGCCTCAGGGTAACCACCAGGTTGATCCCTGCAGCGGCAATCCCCGAGGAATAGGTTCGGTAACGCTGGTCGGTAATATTCTCCAAAGCCAGTTGCAATCTGGTTTGTTCCAACACATCATAAGACCCTCTGAGGTTGAGGGTATACCAGGAAGCCGCAAAAGGATTCCCATTGTCATCGATCGCATAGAGGTAGGGCTTTCCTCTTTCCGATATCGCGAGGTCGTTATAGCTGATCTCACCATTAAATTGTGTCCATAATTCAAATCGCAACCGCTCCTTTTCGTAGGTCAGGGAAGCATTTCCGAACAAAGGTGCCGCATGCCTCAACGGTGATCGCGATCCATCTTCCAGAATTTCCTCCCCATTAACCCAGGTCATGGTACCCCCGGCATTGAACACATCACTCAACCTCCAGTTTACCGCACCTTCGAATCCATATACCCGGGCTTTTGATGCGTTTTGTATGGCCTGGATATTGGAAAGCTCTCCGTTGTATTCGATCTGGGTGAGTCCATTATACGAAAAATCCCTTCTCACCATGGCATCCTTAAGCCAGGAATGAAAATAGGTAAGGTCTACCTTGAGCCTTTCCAGCATATTGAGCTGCACTCCAAGGTCTACATTGTAGGCGTACTCCGGCTTTAATCCCGGATTTGGCACCACTACCGACCCGGGTTCCGAGTCAAAGATCTTCCCGATATCGTCAATATTGGGCGCCCTGAATGCCGTTGCTCCCTGCAATCGGAACTGCAACATTCTTCCGGGCCTCCAATGCAACCCCAAACTACCGGTAAGGGCATCGGTATTAATAGAAGCCGTATCGAACGGCAGGTCGTAAAAAATGTTATTATCCCTGAAATCGGCATCGATAGCTATAAGTGTATATCGCAATCCACCCCTGAGCGTAAGCCTCCGTCCCGGACGGTAATTCATATTGGTATAGGCAGCAAACGACTCCCACGTTGATCCATCGGGGTATCGCGAAGCGATGGGTGCTTCTGTTAACGCCGGCAGGATAACTACTTTCCCGTCTGAGCGCACCTTATTGTACAGGTATTCCAATCCGTAATACAAGGTGCTTTTGGCGCCCAGGTCCTTTTTAAGATCGGCATTCGAAGAGAAAGCATGCACCTTCTCACTGGTCACGAACCGTTGATCGTCGCCAAGATCACGGTCATTGCGACTTTCGCCAAATTGCTGATAGGCATTGGTGATCCTGAGCTCATCGAACCACTTGTTCTGAGTGTGGATCTCGGCTGAAAGACTCCCGAGAAACCACTGTTGCGGTCCATAATACCATTCGGCAGCCCTCGGCAGCCCATTGCGGTATCGGGTAAGACGATCGTAACGAGCATAATCGGAAGTAGTGCTATAGATTAGGTTGGCCTTTAATTCCCAGGCGGAAGAAGGCACAAATCGAAATTTCTGAAGGAAATTTAACTGTTCATACGCCGTGGGCGTTTGCTTTTTTGGATCGTCATTGGGCACCACGACATCGACTCCGTCAATACGGGCCACATACTCCGGCCTTAAAAATTCTTCCGGACCATAACTCCCCATGATCAGGTCATTAAAGTCTGAATACGTAACTGCACTAACCCCGGCCCAGTGGCGCCCCCCATAATTGAGAAGCGAATGCACCGTTCGTTCATTGTTGGCAGAAGCATATCGGGCGAGAGCCCTTCCGTTTAACCCTGCGCCTTCAAAACGCAATTCGGGGGTTTCCGTAAAAAAGTTCATGACCCCACCAACAGCATCACTCCCATAGATCACAGACCCCGGCCCAAAGATCACCTCTGTTTGCGCTACGGTAAGGGGATCAATAGAGATGATATTCTGGATATTTCCGCCGCGAAAAATGGCGTTGTTCATTCGCACCCCATCAACCACCAGCAACAAGCGATTGGTAGCGAAGCCTCTGATCATCGGGCTCCCTCCTCCGAGCTGACTCTTTTGCACGAATACCTTCCCGGAAGATTGCAAGAGGTCGGCACTGGTTTGGGCATTAGAGAACATCACCTCTTCTTTATTGATAAGTACCACGCGCTGATCTACATCATCTCGTTTTTCTTTCCATTTACTGGCAGAAAGCACTACCTCATCGAGCTCCTCAGAAAGGGGAATCATAGCCACCTGTCCCCCGCGGTCCAAAATGGCGCCCTTCCGCGACCTGAACGTCTCAAAAGCCACGTGATTAAAGAACAACAGATCATTATCTGAAAAACCGGAGAGGTCTACCCGGCCATCGGCATCAGAGATCTCATAGCGGTCTTTACCCTGGGTCGTAACCGAAGCATGACTCAAGGGCTCGCCCGTCTCAGCATTCACCACAGTGACCCCCTGGGCAAAGGCGAAAGCATTTACCAGCAGAGCACAAAAAACGATGTATACGGTTCTCATAGCAAATACTAATTAAAGATCTCATTCAACACGTTAAGGGATCTGGGTTCCCGAAAGCCTTGTAAATGTAACTGAAAGTATGTGATAAGTGACCTCAGCATTTCGCTTCGCTGATGCTTATTCATTTTGATCAGGGCACTTTCTTCGATATCGGCAACCAAAAAAGCCTTAAACTTTTCGAGTTGCTCTCCTGTTATCGTCTCATGCAGGGTATTTGTAGTAAACTCTCCTTCCCGAAGGTCGAACATCGGGAGGCCTGCCCCGCTAATTTCAGGGTAGAACCCCAGGTAGCGGCTTAACTGGATCATAAAGGCAATATGAAAATTGGCCACATCATCATGGTGGTCCAGCCATTCAAAACACGTCATCAAAAAGGTGAACAGGGAAACATCTTCCTCTTCTTCCCGGAGCACTCCGTTGAGCAATTCGGAGAGAAACATAACGATGGCGCTCTTTCGGATATCGGTTTGCAGGGTGCGGTAATGCTGGAGCAGCTTTACTTCTTTCAGGTATTCCAATCCGCCTTTGTCCTTATGGGTGGCGACCACCTCCAGGAGCGTTAACGGCTGAAAGTAGCCAATACGGAACTTTCCTTTCTTCGACCCCAGAACACCACGTACGAGGTATGACCGAATACCCGATGTTTCGGTTAGCATTTTCACTATGAGGCCGTTATCTCCGTATTTGAGGGCCGAGATAACGATGGCTCGCGATTGCTCGATCATTAGAAAGGTTTGTTGCCTGAAATTCGACCCTAAAAGTATCAAAAAAAACAGCTTCCCCAAGAGGGAAGCTGTTCGCATTTTTTATGGATATGACGATTTAGATCACCCCCTGGGCAAGCATAGCATCGGCAACTTTTACAAAGCCGGCGATATTTGCGCCCTGAACGTAATTTACATAATCGCCTTCGGTGCCGTATTCCACACAAGACTCGTGAATATTCTTCATGATGGCCTTAAGGCGGTCATCAACCTCATCACGGGTCCAGCTCACACGAAGCGAGTTCTGAGACATCTCTAATCCTGATGTCGCCACCCCTCCGGCATTCGATGCCTTACCTGGAGCAAAAAGGATCTTTTTATCCTGGAATGCGTGAACTGCCTCAGGAGTACTCGGCATATTAGCCCCTTCACTCACACAGATACATCCGTTGGCCATGAGAGTTTTCGCATCGTCTCCGTTGAGCTCGTTCTGGGTAGCACAAGGCAGGGCTACCTCACAAGGAACACCCCATGGCGTTTCACCTGCAAAGAACTCGGCGTTCGGATACGTATTCACGTATTCGGAGATACGTCCGCGCTTCTCGTTCTTAAGCTCCATAACGAATTTCAGCTTCTCCTCGTCGATACCATCCTTATCGTAGATATATCCTGAAGAATCTGAAAGGGTCACAACCTTACCTCCCAGTTGAAGCACTTTCTCTGCCGCGAACTGGGCTACGTTACCGGAACCGGAGATCACCACTGTTTTTCCTTCGATGCTGTCATTACGGGTTTCAAGCATATTCTGAGCAAAGTAAACCGTACCGTATCCGGTAGCCTCAGGACGGATGAGTGATCCACCCCATGACAACCCTTTTCCGGTTAATACCCCGGTAAACTCGTTCTTGATCTTCTTGTACATTCCGAAAAGGAATCCGATCTCACGAGCACCTACCCCGATATCACCTGCAGGCACATCGGTATTTGGCCCAATATGACGGAAGAGCTCTGACATAAAGCTATGACAGAATCTCATGATCTCATCATCCGACTTCCCTTTAGGATCGAAATCAGAACCTCCTTTACCACCTCCCATAGGAAGGGTGGTCAAACTATTTTTAAATACCTGCTCAAAGGCGAGGAATTTCAGAATACTCATATTCACTGTAGGGTGAAAACGCAGTCCTCCTTTATACGGACCAATCGCAGAATTCATTTCAATCCTGTAACCACGATTCACGTGGATCTCTCCCTTATCATCTACCCATGGCACTCTGAAAGTAATTGCTCTTTCAGGCTCCACCATGCGAAGAAGAATATTCTTACCGTTGTAGATCTCATTCTTGGCAATATAAGGGATCACTGTTTCTGCTACCTCTTGCACTGCCTGAAGAAACTCCGGCTGATGAGCGTTACGGAGTCTTACCTCCTCCATAAACGTCTCTATTTTCTGGTCGATCGTGTTCATAAAAATCGAATAAATGAAAGATTTATAATTTGGGGGCAAAATTATGTAAATAAAAAAACTTAACCCCCTACTTTTTTAGAATTTCTCAAACGTTGTAGTTAAATTTTCTTTAAGGCAGCTTCAAGATCTGATATCAGGTCCTTAACATCCTCGATACCAACACTTAAGCGTATCAACGAATCGACAACCCCGCTCTTTTCGCGTTCAGATCTTGGAATTGAAGCATGCGTCATGCTGGCCGGATGTCCCGCCAAAGATTCTACACCACCCAGCGATTCTGCCAGGGTAAACACCTTTAATGTCTCCACTATAGTCACGGCATCTTTAAAATCGGCTCCCTTGGGAATGAATGAGATCATCCCTCCAAAATCGTTCATTTGTGTCCTGGCCACATCGTGGTTCGGATGATCTTCAAGCCCGGGCCAAAAGACCTTCTCGATCTTCGGATGCTTTTGTAGATACGCCGCGATCTCGGCTCCGTTCTCACAGTGTCGCTGCATGCGCACATGCAAGGTCTTGAGCCCCCTGAGCACAAGAAAACTATCCATAGGCCCCGGAACCGCTCCACTTGCGTTCTGAATAAAATACAAACGGTCTGCAAGCGCCTTATCCTTAACCACCAAGGCTCCCATGATCACATCACTGTGACCGCCCAAATATTTGGTCGCTGAATGCATCACGATATCTGCACCCATCTCTAATGGTTGCTGCAAATACGGTGTGGCGAAGGTATTATCGACCGCAAGCAAAACCTGGTGTTTCTTCGCCAGGGCTACCATCGCCCGGATATCGATGACGTTCATCATGGGGTTGGTTGGGGTTTCTACCCATATTAAACGTGTGTTTTCATTGATGAGCGCCTCGACGGCCTGGGCATCCTGCATGCCAACAAAATGAAAGCGGATCCCAAAACCTTCAAAGATCTGCTTGAAAAGACGGTAGCTACCCCCATATAGATCGTTGGTGGAGATCACCTCATCGCCGGGAGAGAGCAACTTCATGACCGCATCAATAGCAGCCAGACCACTCCCAAAAGCGAGTCCGTATTCACCCCCTTCAATACTGGCCAGGGATCTTTCCAGGGCATGTCGTGTAGGATTCCCACTTCTGGAATATTCGTACCCCTTATGTCCCCCCGGCGTAGACTGGGCGTAGGTCGAGGTCTGATAAATTGGAGGCATTACAGATCCGTAAGCCTTATCGGGCTCCTGCCCACCGTGGATCACTTTCGTATTAAAAGCTATTTTGCTGCTGCTCATCGTTTTAAAGTTGTTTTAAACAAATGTAATTTTTGTTTTTTTCCAATACAAAGAAGGACGTATATTTATCGCCCGGAATAATTAGTAATGCCCCTGAACATGAAGAAGATCCTACTGGCTGCCGCTGCAATGCTATGCCTGTCTACCGCCTGCGACCGCAATAAAACCATCGAGACCGTTGATTTTGAATATATCGAACCCGAATGTGATTCGTGTGCCAGGACATCACTGCAGTACCCTGTTACCGCGGGTAAGAACAGAACCGAACGAAAGATCAATGCCGCCCTTGAAAAATGGGTGATCAGCACCATCGAACTTACTTCAGAATCACTTCCCTCCACTGTAGAAGAAGCCGTTTCAAATTTCAGCAAAGGGTACCAAGAGGTGGCTAACGATTTTCCCGATGATTACCATGCTACATGGGAAACCTCCGTACAGGGAGAAATGTGTTACCAGGATGAAAAGCTCCTGGCCTTTTGTATGGAAACCTACTCCTACACCGGAGGTGCCCACGGCTACGGCAGTTCCCACTACCTGCTTTTTGACAAGAAAAAAGGAGCGCTTATCACCAGAGAAGAGCTCATAAAAGATGTTGACGGATTTACTGCTCTGGCAGAACAGAAATTCAGAGAGCACTATGCTTCTGATGTGAATACGCCTTTGAACGAACAGGGATTCATGTTTGAAAATGATCAATTTCACCTGCCGGATAACATCGGCTTTACGAACAACGGTCTAAAACTCATCTACAATCCGTACGAGATCGCTCCCTATTCCAGCGGACAGATCACCCTGGAGATCCCTTACGCAGAGGTCAATGCATTTTTAGGATACCAGGTGGGATCAAGGTCTTAACACCACCTCATGCAATTCCCTATATCCCCTGAATTATTTTCTCAGGATGATGTACATTTGGGCATGAAAAAATTTTACTACCTCAGTACTTGCGATACCAGCAAAAGGATCATGGGAGAACTCAATCTTCCCGCCGATGCAGAGATCATTGATATCAAGAAAACGCCGGTCACCGAAGAGCAACTGGACGAAATGTACGGTGATACCGGAAGCTATGAGGCGCTGCTCAACAAAAGAAGTCAGTTGTACAAGCAACGCGGACTAAAAGACGTAGCCCTGAGCGAAGACGATATCCGCGCCTTGATCCTGGAACACTATACGTTCTTAAAACGCCCGGTACTGGTGATCAACGGAAAGGTATTTGCAGGGAATAGCAAAAAAACCGTAGCCGAAGCAAAAGCAGCCCTTCAATAGTTATCCGGATACCAAAAGAATGAACAGCAGAACTCTCGCCATTCTGGCCGCCTTCGGAGCCAGTGCCATTTACGGGATGAACCACACCATTGCCAAGGGGTTAATGCCCGTTTATATCAAGCCCTACGGACTCATACTATTAAGAGTGGTAGGCGCTGCGATATTGTTCTGGATCCTCAGCATCTGGGGTCCAAAAGAAAGGATCGAGCCCAAAGACCGCCTTCGTCTTCTGGCGTGTGCCGTTTTCGGAATGGTCATCAATATGCTTATGTTCTTTAAGGGCCTTTCCCTGTCGACCCCGATCAACAGCTCGGTGATCATCACCTTGTCGCCCATTATCGTATTCATTCTCTCTGCCATCCTCATAGGCGAAAAGATCACTTTGAAAAGAAGCTTGGGTATTCTAACCGGATTTGCCGGAGCACTTTTATTGGTACTCTACGGCCAGGAGATACGGCAGGACGCCCCGAACATCCCCCTTGGAAACAGCCTGTTTCTGATCAATGCCACCAGCTACGCCATATACCTGGTGCTGGCAAAACCGCTCACCGCGAAATACCACGCCATCACGCTGATGAAATGGCTCTTCCTGATCGCTATTTTTATCAACTTACCGATAACATTGGGAGAATTCATGGAAGTACAATGGCGTGAACTACCCTTTGAGGCCATCTGGAAAATGGCCTTTGTGGTCATTGGGACCACCTTTATGACCTACCTCTTAAATATCTATGCCCTGAAAGTGCTGAGGGCTTCGACCATAGGTGCCTTTATCTATCTACAGCCCATAATTGCCATTGTATTTGCCCTGATGGCAGGGGCCGATACGCTCAGCCCCTTAAAACTGGCAGCAGCTGCCATGGTCTTTTCCGGGGTTTACCTGGTCTCCAGGAGAACAGCCCCTTAAGATTTAAGGTCTACAGGACGCTTTTGATGGCGACGGGTATCTTCTTTGGTCAACACCCTGAAATCTTCAGATTTCGCTACGTCGGCCAGCATAGGCAAAACCTCCTCTGGAAGCCCTATGAGCTTACGGGTCTTGAGGTCGATCCACGCTCCCATGATCTCGCAATGCGCCACATTGCGCCCTTTGTAATCGTAGTAATTATGGCGGAATTCAAAGAACATACCGTCTTCACTAAGTCCGCTGAGCTCTAATGAAACCTTTACCGGCTTCCCGGCGAACACTTCCTTAAAATAGTAGATATGTTCGTAAAATACGACCGGCCCGATATTGAGCTTATCCAATAATGAATGGTCAAATCCGCGTTCTATTAAAAACGACATACGGGTATGTGCCGCAAATTCCACATATGCCTTATTCGCTAAGTGCCTGTTGGCATCCAGGTCGTTCCACCTGATCTCAAATTCCTTAAAATACATTCTTTTGATTTTATTATGCATGCATAGCATCTAGTCAAAATTAGGGCCTTTTTGACAAATCATCGTTATCTTTAAATGAAAATTAAGCTATGCCGGTAATACAGTCTGCTTACCTTCCTCCTTTTCCATTTCGCAACGGACACATCTCGACCCTTTATTCGGGACTTGTACGCCGGGTAGAAAATCCGGGGCAGGAACGTGAGCGCATCGAACTGGAAGATGGTGATTTTATGGACCTCGACTGGAGTTACACCCCAAATCCGGTCGCGAAAAAACATCTTGCCATCGTACTTCACGGACTTGAAGGAAACGCCCAGCGCCCGTATGTATTGGGAGCGGTGAAGGCCTTTCTGGATGCAGGATACGATGCCTGCGCCCTGAACTTCCGCGGGTGCAGCGGCCAGACCAATCGCCTTTACCGATCGTATCATTCCGGTGCCAGCGACGACCTGGAGCGGGTGATCAAACACATCCTGGCAACAAGGAAATACAGCCATATCGTGATCAACGGATTTAGTCTTGGTGGCAATGTGACCCTGAAATACCTGGGTACCCATAACAATATACCCAAAGAGATCAAGGCCGGCATCGCTATTTCGGTACCCTGTTCCCTGTACCATTCTATGGTCGCCCTACACAAAGCTGAAAACTTTCTTTACGCCCTGAAATTCAAAAAGAATCTCATCGGCAAGCTCCGTAAAAAACAGCCTCACTTCCCAGACCTGATCCATGAAGACGATTTTAAAAGATTACGTTTGCTGAGAGACTTTGACGATGTATACACCAGTGTAGCCCATGGCTATCGCGACGGTCTGGATTATTACGAAAAGGCCAGCAGCTTACCTCACCTCAACAGGATACAGGTACCTACCTTTATTCTTAATGCGGCCAACGATTCTTTTCTGGATGAAGGGTGCTATCCTGTAACCAGTGCCGAACAAAACAATGCCCTTCATCTCGAAGTGCCTAAATACGGAGGCCATGTTGGATTTTATGATCGCAACAACCACTATTACAGCGAATCGCGAACCATTCGGTTTGTCATGGAAAAGGCAACCCCTTAAACAACAGGCAGAGCGCAATGAAGATCATGTACTACATCGCAGTATTACCACCGGAAGACATCAGAAGTGAGATCAAAGTCTTTAAGGAAGAGGTACTCCAAGATTTTGGATCGGGACATGCCCTGCGTTCCCCGGCCCACATCACCCTTCAGATGCCCTTTCATTTTGAAGAAGCACAGGAATCGCAACTTATAACAGCCTTGGCCTCCCTGGCAAAGAGCCACCATAACTTTTCATGTACGGCAGAAGGATTGGGGCATTTTGGCGATCGCACCATCTTTATAGCCATAAACCCTAACACCACCCTAAACAACTTACGCATCAACCTGCAAGTTATGCTCCGGGAAACCTTTGGGTTTGGCGATAAAAAGCTCCCCCAACGGTTTCACCCACATATAACCATCGCCAACAGAGACCTTACCCCGGAACGATTTCCGGCCTGCTGGGATGCTTTTCGCGATCGCACCTATACACGCGACTTTGGGATCACCGGAATAGCGCTATTAAAGCATCGCGGCGATCACTGGGAAGTGTACCGGGAATTCCCTTTTAATTAAAACGGAATAATGTATTTTAGCTTAAAACCAAAAAACTAGATCTATGAGAACCATATTATCAACTATGCTAAGCCTTAGTCTCCTCCTTTTTATGAGCTGCGGACAAGGTCAAAAAGAGGAAAAGAAAGACGGATTCCAATACGAGCAAGCTCCGGAAAAAGAAGCTCCTGCAAGCGATAAGGCCGAAGACGGTATCGTGATCACCGGAAACGACATGATGCAGTACAATACCAAGGAGATCCGTGTTAAAGCGGGCACCACGGTTACGCTTACCCTGAAACACATCGGGAAACTCGACAAGCAGGTCATGGGCCACAACTGGGTTTTACTCAAGCAAGGAGCAGACTTGATTGGCTTTGCTTCCCAGGCATCTTCGGCTCAGGAATCTGATTATATTCCTGAAGGTACAGAAGACGTGATCGCCCACACTAAAATGCTTGGCGGAGGTCAAACAGATACGATCACCTTCGAAGCGCCCGCACCCGGAACCTATCAGTTCCTTTGTAGTTTCCCCGGGCATTTTGCACAGATGCAAGGTACCTTTATCGTAGAGGAATAAGACCATAGCCCTTTCTCTATGAAAAAAATGCTCACACTCCTGCTCACCCTCACCATCTTAGGTTGTAAGGAAAGCTCCCCCGGTGCAAAAACTGCCCATACAGCGCAGCCCGATCTGCAATGGGAGGTGCTTTTCGACGGACAATCCCTTGAGGGATGGACACCGAAGATCACAGGGCAACCGGCAGGCATGGACTCTCTTAATACCTTTAAGGCTGAAGACGGCATGATCCGGGTGACTTACGACAATTACGAGACTTTCGGCAACCGCTTCGGGCATCTTTTTTACAAAGAAGCCTATGCAGCCTACTACCTCAGTCTTGAGTACCGCTTTCTGGGCGATCAGGCTCCCGACGGGGAGGGATGGGCATTCAAGAACAGCGGAGTCATGTTCCATTCGCAATCGGCGTCATCCATGCTACCCGACCAGAACTTCCCGGTAAGTCTTGAAGGCCAGTTCCTGGGGGGAAATGGCACAGATCCACGCCCCACCATGAACCTTTGCACCCCGGGCACCAATGTGGTTATGGCAGACAGCCTGTTCACTCCACATTGCGTAAATTCAACGTCTCCCACCTTCCACGACGAACAATGGGTCAGAGCGGGATTCCTGGTCTTAGCCGATTCGCTTATCGTACACTACGTGAACGGAAAAGAGGTTTTAAGATACAGCAAGCCACAACTGGGTGGAACTATGGCCGAGGATGCAGCTGAGGCCTTCAGACATGAAGGCAAGCCACTCAAAGAAGGATATATTGCCTTGCAAAGTGAAAGTCACCCCATAGACTTCAGGAACATTCGCATTTTAGATCTGCAGCCCCTAACGAGAAACAGGAAGGTACTCGAACGGATAACAGACAGTCTTATCACTCAAATGAAACTGGTACAAGACCGGTAATTACAGGCCTGTAAAACGTATTAAAAAGAACAGGGGGAGTTTCATCAACAACTCCCCCTGTGTTTATTTATATCCCGGGGTATTCGCGGAAACGTAACATGCTATTCAAAGCGTATCCCCTGTGCACCCAGTTCAGGTATGTTGACCATGGCATCGGTATTCAGGCTCCCCGGCTCCAACGTATAATTCTTTTCGAACATGGTATTATCCTGAAAATAGGTAATAAGATATTCATTGCGAAAGCTCACCAACTCGTCGGGCACGAATTCCAATCGGGCGAAACACCCCGAACCCAGTTTTTCAAGGCTACGCCTCATCACAGAGGTTTTCTTGTCTTCAGAAGACCCGCGCAACACGATCATGATGGTTTCCATGCTTTGCGCTCCGCTATTGAGCAAATAGATGTTCCAAACCTTAGCATCAGAACCTTCCTGCGCTTCGTGCAGGGCGAGCAATGAAACTCCTTTTACCTCAGGGATCTGTATATCCTTCTTCATCTTCTATACTTCTTAAGAGGCTCTTGATTAAAGTACGGTCTTAAATTGCTCGAGGAATCGCTTATCATTTTCACTCAGCATTCTGATGTCAGAGATCTGATGAAGTAAAAGAGCAATTCGATCGATCCCCATCCCGAAGGCAAATCCGGAATATTCCTTAGAATCGATCCCGCAATTTTCAAGTACATTAGGATCTACCATCCCACAACCCATGATCTCCAGCCATCCGGTTCCCTTGGTCATTCGATAATCGGTTTCTGTTTCCAGCCCCCAATACACATCAACCTCGGCACTTGGCTCGGTAAATGGGAAGTAAGACGGACGCAGTCTGATCCTTGATTTTCCGAACATTTCGGTAGTGAAATACTGCAGGGTTTGCTTAAGATCGGCAAACGAAACCCCTTTATCAATATACAGCCCTTCCACCTGGTGGAAGAAACAGTGCGATCGAGCAGAGATCGCTTCATTACGGTACACACGTCCCGGAGAAATGGTTCTTATAGGCGGCTGATTGTTTTCCATATAACGCACCTGTACCGAAGAGGTATGGGTTCTCAATAAAATATCAGGATCTGTCTGAATAAAGAATGTATCCTGCATATCTCTTGCAGGGTGGTATTCCGGAAGGTTCAGCGCCGTAAAGTTATGCCAGTCGTCTTCCATCTCCGGCCCTTCAGAAACATTAAATCCGATACGCGAAAAGATATCTACGATCTGGTTTTTCACCAAAGAGATAGGATGTCTTGCCCCTAATTCGAGTGGGGTTCCCGGACGGGTAAGGTCACCGTAGAGACGGGTTTCCTGCTGCTGGTCTTCTAACGCCTCCTTCAAGGTGTTCACCTTCTCCATAGCCGCTGTTTTCAGCTGGTTGATGGTCTGACCGTATTCCTTTTTCTGATCTCCCGGAACATTCTTGAACTCGGCAAAAAAGTCGTTAAGCAGTCCCTTCTTTCCAAGATACTTAATTCGAAAAGCTTCTACCTCTTTCACACTATCTGCAGTAAACGCTTCTACCTGAGCCAAATGCTCCTTAATGGTCTCTATCATAATCCTAATTACTTTGGATGGGCAAATTTAAATAATTCTCGCATATACTAACCCCTTATATGCGGTTATTACAAGGCCTGATATCATACCGCTGATAATACGGGTAAAGGTACGATGTCATACCAATGATATTACAGATTCAGGCGCAATGTCATACCATTATTATTACAGGTTCAATAAGATGTCCTGGCACTGATCATAACGGTTTCACTCAATACGCGCAAGGACTTCTCAACACATGGCAAGGCGGCTCAACACATTGAAGTGTAGTCAAACCTACAGGGAACCACTTCTTGCCGGACTTAATCGATAAACTCCTTTTCCAGAAAGTATTGTACAATGGCCTCTTTCATCAAAACGCTCTGCTCTCCTGCTTTAAGCACAGGCAATTGCTGCAGAAGCTTATAATGCGGCCAGCCGTCATTATCAAAAAAGTCGAACTCGTAGTACCCGTAAGGCTCGAGCAATCGACATATCGCGATATGCATCAGGTTTACCTTTTCATCTTTCTTAAAACGTCGGTGTAGCTGTCCCAACTCCTGTACTCCTACCAGGTAGATCACAGAGTCAAGATCGAGTTCATCTCCATCTGCAAACCGCATAGAGAGTTTTTCAACAAGGGTCTCCCATCGTTGCTTGAGTTGCGCATCGCGTGCCATAGCTTTCTTTTTTCGCAAAAATAAGAACTTCAAATAACATATATTTGTTCAAATTCCTGTCTGTATGAATTTCATTGATATTATTCTGGGAGCACTTATCCTCTATGGGCTCATCAAGGGGTTCCTAAATGGTTTATTCATAGAAGTAGCCTCACTTGTTGCCCTGATCGCAGGGATCTTTGGAGCCATTCACTTTTCGTATGTGGCGGGTAACTTTCTAACTGAGCATGTAGACTGGAATGAAGAATACATTAACCTTGCAGCCTTTGCCATTACCTTTATCGCGATCATTATTGCTGTATCGCTTATTGGTAAACTACTCACCAAACTGGCCAATATTGCAGCCCTTGGCCTGGTGAACAAGATCATGGGAAGTGTTTTTGGCGCCCTCAAATTCATAGTGGTTTTGGGCGGCCTGCTCATATTTATCTCCCGTCTACAGGTGAATATCCCCATTTTTGAATCGGCACAAACCGAGGAATCTTACCTCTACGAGCCGGTGAAAGATATGGGAAACCTGATTTTCCAGTTCATCCTTAAAGAAGAATCAGGGATCCCTGACCTACAGGAGATCCCCGAAACGCTCTAAGATCAATTTATTATCAAAACGCCTTAAGATCACTTTAATATCAAGAGGTCTTTTCACTTTCTTTTTCCTTTATAAATCTCAAAGCATCATTGAGATGATCGAAAAAGTGAACGTCATTATCAAGACCCTTAAAGATATTTGCCTTCTCCATAAACGCCAAGGGCCTCTCCTGCAAACCGGTAAACAACACCTTTCTCGACGATTTGGTTAGCTGCCTTACTACATCTTCCAGGGCATAGACACCCGATTGATCCATATAAGGCACCTGTTTCATTCTTATGATCACCCATTGTGCCTCTGCAGGGATCTGCTCGGCCATATCCTGGAACTCTGAAGTAAATCCGAAAAACAACGGCCCTTGCAGTCTTTTGATAAACACATCCTTATAGCCATCGTGGTCGAGATCCAGGCTCTTATCGGTTCCATAGGTCTCTAAAGGCAACACCCTTGAAAGTCCTGCGGTAACATCACCCATTTTCTTCATAAAGACAATAGAGGCGAGAACAAGGCCGATACCTACCGCATAAACCAGGTTCCAGAATACCGCAAGCAACAATACGACCACCATAATGATCACTTCACTCACCGGCATAAACCGCGCTGCACGTAGTCCTTTGTAATCCATAACCCCGATCCCAACAGTGACCAGGATACCTGCAAGTACCGCTGCAGGGATCTGAGAAGCAACAGGCCCCATGGCCAGTAATATAAACAGAAGCAATAGTCCGGCAACCATACCCGAAAGCCTGGTCTTTCCTCCGGAATTGATATTCACCACGGTTCTGATCGTGGCACCGGCCCCGGGAATACCGCCAAACAAGGCTGCAACTCCGTTACCTATACCCTGACCAACCAATTCCTTATTTGGCTCGTGACGGGTTTTAGTCAGGTTATCTGCTACCACCGAGGTAAGCAGGGAATCTATTGACCCCAACAAGGCCAGGGTAAAAGCAGTAAATATATACGGACTCACCGCGCTGAATTTAAATCCGCTAAAAAGCTCTAAACGCAGTTCCGGGAATCCGGCCGGGATCTCCTGTATGGGACGGTAATCAAGCCCCAGGAAATACGCTCCTGCCGTTACAGCGACAAGTGCTACCAGGGTACTTGGAATAACTGTGGTGACCTTCTTGAAACCGTAAATGATCACAATAGTGATCACCCCCAGGGCGAGTTCAAGCCAATCGATATTTTTAAATGCGCGCCCGGCATAAAAGATCGTACCCTTCACCCCCGAAGCCGCATTTTTTGCCTGAATGGCAGCTTCTTTTTCGATATCATCCATAGTGATCTTTTCTGCCCTTGCGATGGCACCTTTAAAATCTTCCAGGACCAAAACACCATCTCCGGCTTCCTCTTTAAGCATTTTATTGAGAATAACCTCTTGTGATACAGAGCGGAATTCAGTCGCAAGCTCAGCATCTTCCTTTGGATAATACCCCAGCATAGGGAACAACTGGGTGATGAGAATGATCACCCCAATAGCAGTCATAAATCCGGAAACCACCGGATACGGAATATACCGTATAAACTGCCCTACCTTGAGCAGTCCGAGTCCGATCTGCATGACCCCTGCTAACAGGAATACAAAAAGTATGGAGGGTAAGGCCTCCTGGAGATCACCCCCAAAGGCCGCTACAACACTCGCCACTAACACCATGGTCACGGCCGTCATAGGAGCAGTTGGCCCGGAGATCTGCGTATTAGTACCCCCGAAAAGAGCAGCAAAAAAACTTATAAAGATCGCACCGTATAATCCGGCACTCGGACCCATTCCGGAACTTACTCCAAACGCAAGCGCCAGAGGCAGCGCTACAACACCAGCCGTGACCCCACCGAAGAGGTCTCCCTTAAAGTTGGAGAAAAATTGTTTCATTTTATGTTTTCTTTAACTCTTTCAAAGTTCCGAGAAAAATCGGAAAAGACATAAAAAAACCCTCAAATAGTGCAGTACTACTGAGGGTTTTTTACGCAATCGTTAGCGGTATTATCCGAGGTTGTATATCTCTTTAATGTTGTCGAGTATACCCTTAAAATCGATGTGAAGATCGACCAGTTTTCCACTGTGCAGATCAAAAACCCAACCGTAAACCTTAAGTCCTCTCTCGTTATAGGCCTTTTGTACGGCGGCTGTTTTAATAAGGTTCACGCACTGTTCCTGTACATTGAGTTCTACCAGCCTGTCGTAACGTTCCTCTTCGCAGGTTATGGCATTGAGTTCATCCTTATGCAAACGGTATACATCGCGAATATTTCGCAGCCACGGATTAAGCAGTCCGAGGTCAACAGCCTGCATGGCCGCTTTAACCCCACCACAACTCGTATGGCCACAAACCACTACGTGATTCACCTTTAAGTGGTTTACGGCATATTCTATAACCGACATCGCATTGAGATCGATATTCGACACTACATTAGCGATATTACGATGTACGAAAACCTCACCCGGCGCCAGCCCCATGAGTTCCTCAGCGGTAACACGGCTGTCTGAACACCCTATATAAAGCATTTCCGGGCTTTGCCCCTTACCGAGTTCCTCGAAGTAGTTCTTATCGGTATTCAGCTTATCTTTTATCCACTCAGCGTTGTTCTCAAATATTTGTTTATAGTCCATTATTGGAAAGAATTAGTCGTTATTAAATGCTTCAGGCGATACTCTTTGAGCGAAACAGTTTGATGAAACTTTCCGGGTTCTCAAAAGTACCTTTCTCCGAGATCACCGTTATATGAATGCCTTTGTCTTTGGTCCTGAGTCGAAATTCATCGAGGATCTCCAGAATATCGTAATCAAATCGCACCACCTTCGACACATCGAGCTCCAAGTGAGTGTTGTCTTCAAGATTATTAAGCTCTCTTAGCACTGCTCCCTTATTCAAAAAACTCACTTCTTCAGAAAGGGTCATTCTTACCCGGTGCACTTCGCTATCCCGCTCTACGATGTGCAGGAAGTGTGAATTCTGGTAGTTCTTAATAAGAATGAGCAAGATCCCGATCCCCAGCCCAAGTCCTATTCCGAGTAAAAGATCGGTAAACACCACCCCAAGCACCGTCACGATAAACGGTATGAACTGCTCTCTTCCCAAGCTATACATTTTCCTGAAAAGAGCTGGCTTGGCCAGTTTATACCCCACCACAAGAAGGATGGCTGCCAGCACTGCCAGCGGGATCTTATTGAGTAAGGCAGGAATGGCCACTACAGAAGTAAGCAAAAGAAAACCGTGGATTATGGTCGACATCTTCGTCTTCCCTCCACTTTGCACATTGGCACTACTCCTAATGATCACCTGGGTAATAGGCAATCCCCCTATGAGTCCGGAAACGATGTTTCCGGTTCCCTGAGCAAAGAGCTCCCTGTTGGTTGGGGTCACCCTTTTTTGCGGATCAAGCTTATCTGTAGCCTCCACCGATAAAAGCGTTTCCAAACTGGCTACGATACACAATGTAATGGCCGTGATCCAAACATCATATCGGGTTATAGCCGAAAAATCAGGGAAGGAGAACTGCCCGAGAAAATCACTTGTACTTTCCGGCACCGGCACTGAAACGAGGTGCTCGGGTGAAATACCGAAGGTACTGCCGGGAGCAATAAAGAAGTTATAAACAACCCCTATGATCACCGCTACCAGAGGCCCGGGAATGATCTTAAAGACATCAGATTTCTTAGTGAGTACCAGGTCCCACAACAATAAAATAAAAAGGGACACCAGGGTAACAACTATAGCTCCTGAAGAAAAGTTCTGCATCATGGTACTAAGTGCCGAAAACGTAGTTTCCCCATCGGCCTGAAGGAAAGAAAGGTCTCCCTCATAGTCTGAATCGTAACCAACAGCATGGGGCAGCTGCTTTAAAAAGATAATGATCCCAATACCGGCCAGCATGCCCTTGATCACTGAAGAAGGGAAGTAATACCCTATAACCCCTGCCTTAATGGCTCCGAGTACGATCTGGAGGGCCCCACCAAGAACTACAGCAACAAGGAAAACCTCCCAGCTACCGAGATCGGTTATAGCATTAAGAACAATAACGGCAAGTCCTGCTGCCGGACCACTAACCCCCAGGTTGGAGCCACTGAGCGATCCTACCACCACCCCACCGATGATCCCGGCAATAAGACCGGAGAACAAAGGGGCCCCACTTGCCAGGGCGATCCCAAGACAAAGCGGAAGCGCCACAAAGAAGACCACCAAACTGGCGGGAAGGTCATTTTTTAAGTATTTGAACATAGATGTATTATGGTTTTAGGACAACCCGGAAGGGATATCCTTAAAAGTTATTTATTGGTTATGTAAGCGAATAATATTTGGCATAGCGCCAATGAAGATCAGGAACAGATCTCCGGAGGGGGTAGTACGGGGTCGGGAAAGAGATCGTCCGCAAAACCCTGAAGATAAAAGAATCCTTTAACCTCTGCCTGCATAAAGGCCATATCGGCCTTGGGAAAAGCAAATATGAAATGTTCTTTCATATCCTTTTCCTTGCCTTCTTCTTTTTTCTCCTCTTCTTCTGCCGTATTAAAAAAGTACGCCACATCGGCTTGATCTTCTATCAAGACAAGTATGGAGGGACTAATAATAAAGGTGCAAAAACTAAGGAGAAAAACATACAGATAAAGTCTTTCCTTAGTATTCAAAATAGCTTCTTCTCGTAAGTAAATTTAGTAGTATTCTTAAAAAGAAGCACTTTTTTTTTAAAAATCTTTAATCCTTTGAAGTTCTTCAGCAGGGAGCCATCCTTCTTTCCCGTCGGCCAGACGTATCTTCTTCCAGTCGTGCATGGCGTCCAGAATAAACACCTTGGTGCCTTCGTGAAGTCGAAATATTTCATCACTTCCCAGGTTGGGCTCAGACTTCACGGTGGTCTCACTGGCAAAGACAATGGCCGGATCGTAGTTTCTTTCCCATTTACGCTGCTGAAAAGCAAATAACAAACAAAGCAGGGATAAGAAGACCCATCCGCCGCTTATAGCAAAAAGCAAGCGCTTTCGTCCTTCGCGATCGGCAAAATAATACCCGATAAAAAAGAGCACGAACAACAACATACCAACAATGGCCAGGTAAGACCATACGCTATAGGTAAACGCTCCCAACAGCCCCCTGGTGAGTTTAGCAAAACCGGTTTTAGGCAGGGCATCGATATCGTCTATGGTCATATTGCGTGCATAGGCCAGATTCACCTTGACATCTTCATCATCGGGATCCAGGAAGAGGGCTTTTTCATAATAGAGAATACTCGGCGCAATGCGATCCATCTTGTAATAGGCATTCCCCATATTGAAATATACTTCCGGCGAATGCTCACCGGCAGCTAAGATCTCCTTATACGTATCGATAGCTGCCTGGTATTCTCCCTGATTGTACAGTTCGTTACCCGTTTCAAAAAGACTTCCCTGCTGCGCATTTGCGGTAGCAAAAGACCATAGCAGGAACAAGGCGAACACCATCAAAGATCTGGTATAACTGTAATCTGTTTGCTTCATTACTTAAGATGTTTATCAAGTACAGAGATCACTTCTGCAGCCTTTTCATAATCTACTTTCATACCATCTGCTGTCACAGGGGTGTAACGCGCCAGCTCACAAGAGCTCATCAACCTTTCAAACCCGACGATATCGTCTTCATTAGCACCGTTCTCCTTAAGCAGGGCACTGATCTTCTCTTTACTCAGATCGGCCGTCTCCAGCTTGAGCTTCGCCTTGAGGTAATTGTGAAGCGCACGCTCCAGCGCCTCATAGAAACGATTGCTGTCGTTGAGATTCTTCTTAGCTTCCGACAGGTATTTTTTCACCAGACGATTGGCCTTACGCACCTTATTACCCTCAACGTCAAGTTCTCGTTCTTTTCGCTTTTTACCAATAATAATGGCCAGCGGGATCAACAATAAGGGCCCGAAATACAAGAGATAGAACTTAAGCGTGCCTAAAAATTCCTTTTGTACAACGGGAACAAGGTTTGCCTTAAGCTTTAAGAACCTGAACTGATCACCGGTCATGGCCACACGTTGCTTCACTACGGGGGCGTTTGCAGCATTGGCAGGATCTGCTCCGGCAATTGGTCCGTCGAACACATCGATCACGCTACTCACCGATCGCAAAGTCTTATATTGTTCGGTTTCCGGATCAAAATAAGAGAACGCCACCTCCGGAACAGGGTATTTGCCTTTGAACTCAGGTACGATCGTATAACTCTCTGTTACCTGCCCTTTCATCCCCCCTAATCCGGTACGAACAGACTCTGAGAACTCCGGCTCGTAAACCTCCAGAGAACTCGGCAAGGTTAGTTTAGGCAACTGGAAAAGCTTGAGATTACCCTCTCCGTTAACCACCATCTTAGCCGTGAGCGATTCGCCGGCCTTAAGGCTGCTTTTAGATAGGATCACGTCGAAATCGAAATTCCCCACAGCACCCGAGAAATTCTCCGGCTTGCCCGCTTCAGGAAGCGGTTTTACCTTAAGGGTACTGTTCTTAGTGGCCACCTTAACATGGGCCTGGGTATACACCCGTTCTCCGAAGATATTCCTCCTGTTGGTAGGCACCTCTACTTTCACCTCAAGGGTCAGGGGTTCGATCTCCAGATCTCCGCTGCGTTGTGGATAAAGCACCACCTTTTTTAGTATGACATAGCGGTACTGTTTCCCGTTATACAGACCATTCTCTGCCCTCAATCTTTTAACATCGATCTCCTGAGACCAAAAGTTGTTATAGGTTGGATTATCTACTGGAATAAAATCGTAAATATTGATATCCGGGCTCACGTAAAGCTTATACACCACGCTAATAGCCTCGTTCAAATAGGGTCTTGAATTGGAAAGTTCGGCGACCAGGTGAAGTTTTTCTTCTGCGATATCATTAGCACTTGGCGGTGCATTAGGATCGTCTACTGCAGCAGTGACCTCGACCTTAACCGGCAGGGTCTTAAACACCTTTCCGTCGATCTCTACCGTTGCTTGCTGAATGGTGAAATTTCCTTTCTTCAGAGGCGAAAGCACATAAGAGTAGGATTTAGAAAAACTCTTCTTGCCATTCACCCATTGATGGCTTACCGACTGGTTTGGTCCCATGAGCACCCTGAATCCGTCAAAATCGGGCGGTGTAAAATTATCTCCGTCCTGGTTCATGGTGAAATCGATACGGAGGCGTTCATTGATGCCCAGCTTGCTCTTGCTTACCGAAGCATTAAAGCTCACCTCATCATCCTGAGCGTGTGCGAACCACACTGCTCCGAATACCATTAATACCGAAATATATGTTTTAAAAAGTTTCATTTGTATGTTCAACCGACTTACCAATCTTTTTCAGTTTTTACCTGGGCACCTTTGACCTTTTTCCCATTTATTTTTTCCTGCACCTTCTTTTCTTCATTGTTCATGGCCTCGAGAATATTCTTGATCTGCTGAGGGGAAAGCTGACTCTTACGGGGTTGCTGAGGCTCGCCCTCTCCTTCTTCCGGTTTCTTTTGCTTTTGCTCTTTATCGCCCTGACCTTCTTTTTCCTGCTCTTCTTTCTGGTCACCATCCTTATTTGGATCGCCCTTATCCTGCTCGTCATCCTGCTCACCACCTTCCTGGTCCTGCTGTTGCTCATCCTTTTGCTGCTGGTCCTGGTTTTGCTGGTCCTGATTTTGCTGGTTATCCTTATTATCCTGGTTATCCTGATTCTGGTCGTCCTGGTTTTGCTGATTCTGCTGTTGTTCTTTCTTCAGCTTTTCTTTTGCCAGTGCAAGGTTATAACGGGTTTCCTCATCGGTAGGGTCATTTCTAAGTGCCTCCTTATAAGCCTCTACTGCCTTTTGATACTCCTCGTTCTTCATAAAAACATTCCCCATATTGTGAAATGCCTTGTGTTTCTCGGGTTTGGTCATGGCCGTTTCACCGGCCTCTTTATAGCGCATAAAGGCCTCTCCCATGCTATTTTCCTTATAATAGGCATTACCAAGGTTGTAACGCGCCACGGCATTCTTTTCGCTTTTGGCGATCGCTTTTCTATAGGTGGCTTCTGCCGCTACAAAATCTTCTTCCAGTTCGTTATTCGCCTCATAGGTAAGGTCTACAGAAGTTTTAAGATCTTTAGCATCAGCCTCAGGCTCCTGCTCCTGGGCCACCACAGCAAAGGCACCTCCCTGTAAGAACAGGAGACCAAAAAAGATCTTGTACAACGATATTCTCATAGTAATGTACATTTAAGGTGTTTCTTCCTTTTCATTAAACAGGTTCAGTCTGCGCAGCCATGCCGTGCGGCGTTCCAGAAAGAACACATCCAGAAACAACAGCAACAAAGCCCCTCCGAGGAACCATTGAAACTGATCTTTGAAATCGGCGAACTGCTTCGCTTCAAATTCTTTTTTATCCATCTGGGCGAGCATCTCGCTCACATACTCAACGACCTCTTCGGTATTGGTTCCATTCACATAGCCACCCTCTCCCAGATCGGCGATCTGCTGCAGGGTAGCATCATTCAGGCGCGTGATCACCACATCGCCATTACTGTCTTTCTTATACGACTGTATAACTCCTCTTGAGCGCAGGGGTATACGACCTCCCCTGGCGGTACCCACCCCTATGGTATAGATGCGTATTCCTTCTGCCAAAGCCTTTTCTACAGCATCCTCAAATCCGCCACTGTGATCTTCCCCATCCGATATGATAATAAGCACCCGGTTGGTTTGATCCTGATCGTCAAAATAGGTCGTAGCCAGGTCGATGGCCTGTCCGATGGCTGTTCCCTGAGAAGACATCATATCGGTATTCATGTTCTGGAGGAACATTTTGGCAGCAGCGTAATCGGTAGTGATAGGCAACTGCGGATAAGCACCGGCAGCATAGGCGATGATCCCGATCCTGTCGCTTACCAGGTTATTGATGATCTCTGAGGTAATGCGTTTGGCTTTTTCCAATCGGCTGGGAGCAATATCTTCGGCTGCCATACTCTTAGATACATCCAGAGCAAAGACCAGGTCTACTCCTTCGCGTTTTACGGTTTCCAGTTTGGTTCCGATCTTCGGATTCACCAGGGCGAATGCCAGAAGGGCGAGCGCCAGACACCACAAAATGAGCTTAAGCAATGGCTTTAGGGAGGAACGCTCCGGACTAAGCCTTCTTAAAAGGTTCTGGTCACCAAATTGTTTTCGGGCACGTCGCTTCCAGAGTTGCAGCAAGACGTACATCACTACCAGCCCCGGGATCACCAGGAGGAGGTAAAAATAAATATGTTGGTCTAACTGATACATTTACACAAAGCTTCTGAAAAAGGTGAAACGCAAAAAGATCTCGAGCAAAAACAATCCTCCGGCCAATAGTGCCAACGGTCTGAAGCGCTCTTCAAAATTCGTATAACGAAACTCTTCGACCTCGGTCTTTTCGAGTTTATTGATCTCGTCGTAGATCTCTGAAAGGCTTTCGTTATTGGTAGCCCTGAAATAGCGACCTCCTGTATTTTCGGCTATGGCCGTAAGCAATTCTTCATCGATCTCTACCGGACGGTAGGCATAGCGAAAGCTACCGTCAAGGTTATAGGCTACCGGGGTTTCTGCCTTCCCGTTGGTTCCAATTCCAATAGTATAGGTTTTGATCCCGTATTCAACAGCGAGCTCGGCCGCAGTGGCCGGTTCTATAAAACCGGAATTATTTACTCCATCGGTAAGGAGAATGATCACCTTACTTTTGGCCTTACTTTCTTTTAATCGGTTTACAGAAGTAGCCAATCCCATTCCTATGGCCGTTCCATCTTCCAGCTGCCCGTAACGTATCTCTTCCAGGGCGGCTAATACAATGGCCTTGTCACTCGTGATCGGCGTCTTGGTGAAACTCTCTCCCGAATACACCACCAGTCCGATACGGTCGCTCACCCGGTCACCAATAAATTCTGCCGCCACTTCTTTTAAGGCCATCAGGCGATTGGGCTTAAGGTCCCTGGCCAGCATACTGGATGACACGTCAATAGCCATTACGATATCAATCCCCTTACTGGTCTTTGTTCGTGTTGAGACATCCTTGGTCTGTGGTCTGGCCATAGCGGTAATGATCGCAGCCAGGGCCAGCAAACGAAGTGCGAACAGCACAGGTTTTAAGCGGGCCAGAAAAGACGAGTGTCTCTTAAAGCTGTCAAGTGTTGGCATGGTAAGCGATGCTGCCTCCCGCTTTCGGGTAAGCACATACCAAAGTACGGCTGCCGGCAAAAGCAACAGCAACCAGAAAAACTGCGGATTTGCAAATTCAATATTATCCAACATTGGCACCTGACTTTTTAAAATCGATAGCATCTAAAATTCGCTCCATGATCTGTTCGGCATAGGTATCTCCCGGCTCATACACGATAAGTAATTGCTGAAGTCCGCCGGCATGCACAAAATTGTAGAGGGCGTACTCCATGCGCTTGGCTTCTCCCTTTTCCTGAGGCACCCGCATACTGCCGTAGATCTTTAAACCTTCTTTACCGGTTACCGAAGTATACTTTTCTTCCTTGACCAGCATATTCTGAACTCCGGAATCCTCGAGCATTTTGATCGCATTATCCAGGGCCTGAGTCCCCTCGATCTTGGACTCCTTTTTAAAGGTGGTTATCCGGAGATTAATGTAAAACGGATCACCCAGTGCGCCTTCTTCGAACACCTGGCTGCCATAGATCTCTTTTGCCATGGTTTCCGGCCAAGGCTGATCGGTTCTCACCAGCACTTCGGGCGTCTCCACATAGATAGACGGATATCCGTAATCACTACCCACCCATTCTTTTTCCAGCAAGCGCTTGGTAGGGTGGAGGAGCAAGGTGTCTTTCACCTCTTTAAAACCGTAAAAATACCCCAGGACACCTCCTACAGCCAATAAAAAGGCTAAGGCTCCGGCTACGGCATAGATCACCTGTCTTCTTTTGCGTTTACGCTCAAGAGCCATGATGGCCGCCTGAGCTTCTTCACTGTTCTCTTCCGGTTCCGGAAGTGCTTCTTTGGTTCTGTTCACCAGTAGCTCTGCTACTTTCCGGTCTTGTTTGATCACCTCATCGGCGGGCACCGTCTTCGCAAATTTTACAAGGTCGGCCGTTTCCAGTACTTTTCGAAACTGAAGAATAGAGGCATCGTCCAGTTTTAAACTTCCGGAATCGCGAAGCATTTCCAGCTTCGTGATCAGTTCTGAGGTCGTGCTTTCGAGGGCCGTAATATGCACCTCATCTTCCAGATATGAACGCACGATATTTGTAAGGTCAGAATAGTAGTCCTTGTACGCCGATTGTATAAGGTATCTTGAATTATCAAGTCGCTCCAGGGCAAGAAGAGCACGGTCATAAGGGGGCAACATCGCCTCCTTTTCATCTTCTGTAAGCGGCTTTTTGCGCCACAGGAACCAGTACAGGATAAACCATACGCCCCCGCCAATAAACAGCATCAACAAGAGATATTTCCACCAATCGCTATAACTGCGCTTAACCGGCTGCAACCCCTTGATATCGTACATTTTTTGCTTGGTGGTATCAACCATGACGGTGTTCACGCCCACCACCAGCGAATCTGTAAAATACGCTTTATCACCCACCATGATCTGCTGCACAGGCAGCACATAACTTCCGGAATCGAATTGGGTGAGGGCGTACTTTTTAATGAGGCTGTATTTGTCTTCTGTCTTGAGGGTGTCTACAGGGTAGGCCTCTACCACTTCCAGTGGCAAAAAGGTTTGGCCCTCGGGAAAGAACACAGGATTTACCGTATCGGTTTCCACTTCGATACGAAACTGTATCTGCTCTCCTATTCTGATCTGGGCCGTATCGGCCGACGATACTACACGCGCATCCTGCGCCCGTAGGGTAATCCCCCCCGCAAAGATGAAAAACAGAAAGAGTCCGGTAAGGTCCAGACTCCGGTTTCTCCATAGGATATTTTGGAAACAGTTCTTCATGTATAGTTTACGCTCTTCTTTTAAAGTATCCCAATAAATTTCTTACATAACTTTCATCGACCCGTGTGCTCAGGGCACCGGCACCACTCTTTTTGAACGCATCGTTAAAACCTTCCACCCGTTCCCGGTAGTCGGCTTCATACATCTTTCGAATGCGTTTCGACGTGGTGTCCACCAGCATGAGCTCTCCGGTCTCCCCGTCTTTCATATGCACCACCCCGATATTGGGCAGTTGGGCTTCCCGGCGGTCGTATACCCTCACTCCTGTAATATCGTGCTTACTGGCTGCGATCTTCAGGGTGTGCTCATAGCCCGAGGTTATAAAGTCTGAAAGCACAAAAACGATGGCTTTCTTTTTGATCACACCCAACAGGAATTTCAGGGCCTGGTCCAGATCGGTCCTGGTACTTCCCGGAGTAAATTCGATAAGTTCGCGAATGATGCGCAATACGTGGAACCTACCTTTTTTGGGTGGAATGTAAAGCTCTACTGCATCTGAGAACAAAAGCAACCCGATCTTATCGTTATTTTGTAAGGCCGAAAAAGCCAGGGTAGCAGCGATCTCTGTGATCACCTCCCGCTTGAACTGCCCGGTACTTCCAAAGAATTCAGAACCACTCACATCGACCATAAGCATCATGGTGAGTTCGCGCTCTTCTTCGAATACCTTTACAAACGGCTCATTATACCTTGCGGTAACATTCCAGTCTATAGACCTCACATCGTCACCGAACTGATATTGACGCACCTCACTAAAGGTCATCCCCCTTCCTTTAAAGGTAGAGTGGTATTCACCGCCAAAGACGTGATCGCTCAGTCTGCGGGTCTTGATCTCTATCTTGCGTACTTTTTTTAGTATTTCTTTGGTATCCATTGTCAGGGTTCGGTCTGGAAGTAAAGGTTCTTACAAGATCGTGATCTATGGTACCTCAATGGCATTTACCACCTTGTGGATAAGGTCTTCTGAACTGATGTTCTCCGCTTCTGCCTCATAAGTGATCCCTACACGGTGTCTGAGCACATCAAGCACTACCGCCCTTACATCTTCCGGCACCACATAACCTCTTCTCTTGATAAAGGCGTAACACTTGGCAGCATTGGCCAGGTTAATACTCCCCCTTGGTGAGGCCCCGAAACTAATTAACGGCTTCAACTCGTCCAAGCCGTATTTTTCAGGGTATCGGGTGGCAAAAATAATATCCAGAATATATTTCTCGATCTTCTCATCCATATACACTTCCCTTACCGCTTCCTGGGCTCTTAAGATCTGCTCCAGGGTTACCACCGGCTTCACCTCGCTGAAGCCTCCCTGGAGGTTGGCTCTCATGATGAGCTGCTCTTCATTCATCTTCGGATAATCGATCACCGTCTTTAACATAAAACGGTCTACCTGGGCTTCAGGCAACGGATATGTACCTTCCTGCTCTACCGGGTTTTGGGTGGCCATAACCAGGAAAGGCTTGTCAAGGATAAAAGTTTCATCTCCAATGGTCACCTGCTTTTCCTGCATCGCCTCTAACAGCGCCGACTGCACCTTGGCAGGGGCACGGTTGATCTCATCTGCCAGAACGAAATTGGCGAAAATAGGCCCTTTCTTGATAGAGAAATCATTCTCTTTAATGTTGTAGATAAGCGTACCCACAACATCTGCGGGAAGCAGGTCCGGAGTAAACTGGATCCTGCTGAAACTACCGTGAACGGCTCTAGCAAGGGTATTGATCGCTAAGGTCTTTGCCAGTCCGGGAACACCTTCCAGTAAAATATGCCCCTGACCAAGCAACCCGATCAGCAAACGTTCTACCATATGTTGCTGGCCTACGATCACTTTGGTCATCTCTTTTGTAAGAAGATCTACAAAAGCACTTTCCGTAGCGATCTTTTCATTGATCTTACTAATATCAATAGTAGTTTCTTGCTCCATATACTTTTCTGTTTTCGTTTGAATATAAACTGTGGTAATTCGCAAATTGGAAATTAATCTCAGAGTATGTTGTTAACATATGGTTAAAAATAAAAAGAGTGACCGGGTTTAGGTCACTCTTAATATATTTTTAGCAGAAATTAACGTTAGTCGAACGCAATATCACCGAGGTCTGTCGTTGCCTGGTCCTTAACCTCTGCATCGGCAAGGTACCATACTCCGTAACCCGACTCTTCAGCAGGGGTGATCTTAACGATATACGTTCCCACCGGAAGGTTGTAAAAAGTAAATACTCCGCCTTCATCGTAGCTGGCTTCGACTTCCTTTTCGTCATCACCTTCACCAACCATTACGGTCGCAGTAAATTCGAGGTTTTCAGTAGTAATTCTACCGGTAAGATTCCCGGCATTCTCGAGTCTTTCCAGAACGATGGTCTCCACGGTAGTGGTCTCTCCGTTTACCACCTCAACTCCGCCTGTAACCACTTCTCCATATCCGGAAGCAGGCTCGGGAGTCACCACTAGATCGTAAACCCCTGCAGGCACCCCATAGAGCATAAAAACTCCGGCCTCGTTGGTGTAAGCACTTACCTGTTCTTCTCCAACCATCACGCTTACCATGACCTGGTAATCGGGTTGCTCTTCCATTCCGTCAAAGACAACCGATCCGGAAATAATTCCTGTGGTAGCAATAGCATTGGCTCTGATCACCGGCTTGAGGTTTCGCTTTCCTGAATTTCCGGCTACAACGATCGAAGCATCAACATCAAAATCAAGTACGATGTCATAGGTATATCCGGCTTCCAGGGTTTCATTCACCTGGATCTTTAACCCCGATTGCATTGCACTGGGCGTATTCAAAGGATAAGTCTCCCCATCGATAACCACTGTATTTTGAGGTCCGAGTACAAGGCGTACTTGCTTGAGCTCTCCCGGAGGTAGTTCATTATCGGCCAAAAGCACATTGAGCCCTCCTGTAAGTTCCAGCAGGTCGTAAATACCGGCATTCACTCCCGGTAAGCTCTCCCATCCCATATCTTCATCAGAAGATGTGTTGATCATCACATCCTGAACATCGATGTTCACCGCGTCATAATCTCCCGGCGCATCGGTTAGGAAAAGTTTTAAACGGGCGCTGTCTGAAAGCCTGCTGTCATCATTATTGCTACAACTGCCCAAAGTCGCCATCACAGCAATAATTGCAAAGAATTTAAGTAAGATTTTCTTGCGCATAATTATAGGTAAATTATTAATAATTAATTAGTTATTGTTATATACGGCTAAGAAACGGGGGTTGGATCTTTTCATGGTAAATTCTACCATTACCGTGGAACAGGAAAAACGAACCTGTTTAAATACAACAACACAGAAACTATTTTTTACCCCCTCTGTAAAAAACACGGGTAAAGAATCGTCGGTTTTACCAAATATTAACCCCCGTTACTCCCGTATTAATTAACTTGTAAAACAAAACCGACGCGTTAATGAAATTTTCAAATATTATAGCCGGAACCATGACATGGGGGGTGTGGGGAAAAAAATTCAACACCACACAGATGAGCGACCTCATCAATTACTGCCTGGATCACGGGGTTACTACTTTTGACCATGCCGATATCTACGGTGGGTATACCACGGAGGCTGAATTCGGAGCAGCACTTAAGGAAGCTTCTGTCAACCGGAGCGACATACAGCTTATCTCCAAATGCGGAATACAGCTCCTGGCAGAGAGCCGAAACAACAAGGTGAAGCATTACGAACAGAGTGAATCGTACATCATCTCGAGTGCAGAGCAAAGTTTAAAGAACCTCCGTACAGACTACCTTGACCTGTTGCTTATTCACAGACCCAGTCCTTTGATGGATCCTGACGAAATTGCCAACGCAGCCGAAAAACTAAAGAAGTCAGGAAAGATACGCGAACTGGGGGTTTCTAATTTCACCCCTTCACAAACCGATCTGTTGCGATCCAGAACCGAGGTCAAAGCAAATCAGATCCAATTCTCGGCCACCGATTTTAACTCCATGCTCAATGGAGACCTGGATCATATGATGTTGCACAACATCAAACCCATGGCATGGAATCCGCTGGGGTCGGTATTCCGGGAAGACACCCCTCAGACACAACGCATAAAACAATTAATGTTCGATCTCATCGAAAAATACAAGGCTTCGGCCGATCAATTGTTATTGGCCTGGATCATGAAACATCCGGCGGGGGTTGCCCCGGTGATCGGAACCACCAATCCGGATCGCATTGCCAATTCGGCTAAGGCCGCAGAGATCGAACTCGAGCTGGAAGACTGGTTCGCGATACACGAAGCCAGCCTCGGACATGAAGTACCTTAAAATTAAGACCATATGAAAACTGCAATGATCACCGGTGCCACTAGTGGTATCGGCCGGGCTATAGCCAGAGAATTTGCCCGAAACAATATACGCCTGGTGCTATGCGGACGAAGGCAGGAGCGCCTGGAGGAGCTTGCTGCAGAACTGTCTGCTCTAACCGAGGTAACCACGCTCAACTTCGATGTGAGAGACCGGGAGAAGGTGGGTAATGCCATTGCCTCATTGAGTGCCCCCTTCTCGGATATTGATATCCTGATAAACAACGCCGGGAATGCGCACGGCCTGGACCCTATTGATCGCGGTAATCCCGACGACTGGGATGCGATGATGGACATCAATGTGAAAGGGCTTCTATACGTGACACATCACATATTGCCTGGAATGAGATCCCGGGGAGGAGGTCATATCCTGAATATCGGATCGACAGCCGGAAAGGAAGTGTATCCAGGAGGCAATGTATACTGTGCCAGTAAGCATGCTGTAGATGCTATTAACCAGGGCATGAGGCTAGACCTTAACGGATCTAATATTCGCGTTGGAGCGATCAACCCGGGACTGGTAGAAACCGAATTCAGCGAAGTGCGCTTTAAAGGCGACAAGAAAAGGGCCGCCAAGGTGTACGAAGGTTACACCCCGCTCACCCCCGAAGACGTTGCTGAGATCGCATGGTTCATCGTTTCCCGTAAACCCCATGTAAACATTGCAGACCTTACCGTGATGTGTACCGATCAGGCCAGCAGCACCATAGTAAATAAAAAAGTATAATATACTCAGGAGGCGTGAGTGATCACGCCTCCAAAAAATTCCGGTAAGGACAAGACCATGATCAATAAACGCCTCCTCATAAAGAACCTGCTCGCTCATAACGATGAGAACAGCTTTTATGACAAAAAGCGACAGATCAATATTGGCGATAAGGAAGGTAAGGCAAAGTTCATCAAGCACATCTGTGCCCTGGCAAACTCCAATCCTGCCAACAATTCGTATATCGTGATCGGGGTCGAAGATGAAGACAATAAGATCGTAGGTGTAGACTTCTTTGACGACAGTAAGATACAGAACCTGGTCAATGCTTACATTCAAAATCCGCCGGTGATCACCTACGAAAATATCCCTTTCCCGCATTTACCCGAGGGTAAGGTGGTTGGGCTGGTCACCATCAGGTCTGCCGGGAAGCTCTGCGCTTTGAGAAAGAACATCTGGAAATACTGGGGAGGTTCGGTATTTTTCAGGGATGGTAGCATGAGCATGCCCAAGGTGTTTGATATCGAAATGAAGGATCACAACTCGGCCATTGTAGCCGATATCGAACAACATGCGCGCAACAACATCGAGCTCACCCTGGACGGGGTAATGGACTTTATCAACAACCGCCACCCCGACCTCGAATCCCACTACAAGGTATTTAAAGAACAGTTCGTAGTTTGCTGGGCCGGACAAACCAAAAAGGTCAAGGATAAAACCTACTATTCCCGCCTGGATATCGAGCTCATCAACGAGCAGGTAAAACTGTTCTATTCTGCATTAGACGAGGTCGAGATCAGGTATGATGAACACAGCTTTACCACCACGGAATACGTGAAATTAGGATTAGGCGATCAAAAGAAATTCTACCCCCTGGAAAGGGTTGTGATCACCTTTGCGAATAACGGCACCTACCGCATGAACAGTACCCTGATCTTTAAGCCCCCGCAGTACGACAAAAAAATGCTGTATCACGTGTTCAACACCAACAACACCATCCTTGAAAAACTAAAGAAAGGCATCAGACTTTCGATTTCAGACAGGCGGGATCTGGCCCAACTACCCGCAACACATCTCATATGTTACCTCAACGGATTTGAAGGAGCAAAGCAAATGATGGAAGATTATAAACAATATGTAAAGGCCCAGGATGCTGCTACCTATCGCTCTCTGAAAGAGGCCTTGCGCGTGCTGCGAAAGGTGCAGTACAGCTAGTCTTGAAACTCCTCAATATCGGCCAGAGACGGCAAAGCCGGGATGGCTCCATGGGACCTTACGGTGTAAGCACCTGCTCTGTTCCCCTTACTTACAATATGTTTCATCCGGTTGAGATCATTGATCACGGCAAAGGGATCTCCTGTCGAAGCAAGCTGCCAAAGCACACAGCCTACAAAGGCATCTCCGGCCCCTGTGGTATCTACCACCGAAACATCGATCGATGCAATAAGTTGGGCCTCACCTTTAACACTCAGGTAAGTTCCTTGATGCCCCAGGGTAATGGTGACGCAAACAACTCCCATATCGTGCATAAAAGCACATGCCGTATCCAGTTCGTCCTGCCCGGTAATTAACCTGGCTTCTTCCAGGCTCATTTTCACGAAATGGGCTCTTTTAAGAAAGCGACGACTATGATGAATGAAATGATCTGCCCCCTCTTTCCACAGATCTTCACGGTAATTCGGATCAAAACTCACCAGGCACCCTGAAGCACCGGCTTCTTTAAGGTATTGATTATAGGCCGTTTCGAGCCCCCCACCCAGAAATGCAGTAGCGGCCCCGAAGTGAAGTACCTGTCCGCCGAACACCGACACCAGCTGGGAGTCGTATTTTAATTCCTTGTCTGCCCCTCTGTTAAATACAAAGTCACGTTCGCCATTGCTGTCAAGAGATACGAACGCCATGGTGGTGAATTCCTGAACCCTTTGGGCATGTCGAACATCCACACCTTCTTCTGTCAGGGTATGCATTAAAAATTCACCGAACGGGTCTCTCCCCACAGCACCTATGAAACCGCCCTTACCCCCAAGCCGGGAAACGGCCACAGCCACATTAGCCGGAGCGCCTCCAGCCTTCTTAGTGAATTGCACAGCTTTGGACAGGTCTTTCCCCTGACCTTCGGCTACCATATCAACCAGAAGTTCACCAATGCAATAAACTTTTTTCATCCTGCAGATCCCATTGTATTCACTCTTAAAGATAGGCAATTACCCCTTATTCCAAAAGGGCGAAAACAACTTATGAGAGAGGTTAGTATCTTTGTAATTCAATTTTAAAGCAACATGGCAAAGCGCACATTAGTGATAGGAGATATTCACGGGGCCCTTAAGGCTTTGGACCAGGTTCTGGACCGCGCCGCGGTTACCACGAACGACCGGCTTATTTTTCTTGGAGACTATGTTGACGGGTGGAGCGATGCTCCCGGGGTTATTGACAAACTTATCACCCTTAAAAGCAGTCATGAATGTGTTTTTATTCGCGGAAATCACGACCAGCTCTTCCTGAATTACCTTCAGACCAGAGAAGAGAACAAGTTATGGCTCATGCATGGTGGTCAGACCACCGTCGATGCCTACCGGGAAGTGACCAACACCAGGACCGACCTTCACCGACAATTCCTGGAAGCCCTTGACAACTATCACCTCGACGAAAAGAACCGGCTGTTTGTTCACGCCGGGTTCACCAACCTTCACGGCGTAACCCGGGAATACTTTACCGACATGCTGTTCTGGGACCGTTCGCTTTGGGAAATGGCTCTGGCCTTAAATCCGGAACTCACCCCGCAGGACCCCAATTATCCGCAGCGGTTGTTACATTACGACGAGATCTTTATAGGACACACCCCAACGATACGTATAGGCAAGACCACACCTGTAAATGTGGCTACCATTTGGAATATGGATACGGGGGCGGCCTACCGCAGTCCGCTAACCATCATGGATGTAGACAGCAAGGAATACTGGCAAAGCGATCGAGCAGACCACCTTTACCCCGACGAACAGGGTCGCAATTAAAGTTTACCGCCTTTAAGCTGTTGTTGCCATTCGTGCAATTTCTCCCATTTACCCTGGTATGCAAGTCGTGCCTGTTCCGGCCAGGTTTCCGGGTCGTGAACACGAAAACGCTCTCCTTCAGAATCGAGGATCTCATGACAACGCTCAACCGTGGTTGTGGCGAGATGCTCCCAGGTAGTGATCTCGAACTTGTTAAACAGCTCTTCGATCTTAGGGCCGATACCTTCCACCACCTTCAGGTCGTTCTCCTTAATGGCTTTCCCGAAAACACTGCGCGCTAAGGCGGCATCAAAAGCCACCCCGGAGAGTTGATTTTCTTCCATGGCCATGACCTGTGACCTGCACTTGGCAAGTTCACTTTCAAGAGCCACATAACGCGTTTTCCACAGCTCAATATCGGCTGTATTGTCATTGGTGAGGAGTTTCCCCAAAAGATACCCCAGGAGGGCACTAATGATCCCGGTTATAACGGGAATGAGTATACAAAGGTTCATACTAGTCGGTGTTTTAGTTGATCAATTTCTAATTGTAATAACAGTACGTCGGTTCAGCGCCCTTCCGCCCTCTGAATCGTTATTGGCAACAGGTTCTGTTTCACCCATAGATCGGGTTACGATACGGTCCTGAGGAATACCCTGGGTCACCAGGTAGTCTTTCACAAAGTTTGCGCGTTTTAATCCGAGCTCCTTATTAAATCCGGCAGAACTGGTATTGTCGGTATGACCCGTAACTTCACAGACCCCGGCCTCAGAACGCGCCATAAAATCGGCTATACGGCCCAGTTTTTCACGCTCGGCAGCGGTAAGGCTGATCTCGCTTTCGCCCCAATCAAAACGAATGACCAAGGGATCGGCCTGAACAGATGCTACGGTTGTTTCAAGATCGGTAACCGCTGCCGGAGAAACTCCGGAGAAAGCAAATACTAATGGCCCCCTGATGATACTGTCGTACACCTGTATGGTATCGGAAATACGGCCAAAATAACTGATCTGTCTTGGTTTAACACCCCTGCCGATCATATAATTTCTAACCTGCGAGGCCCTCGCCTCCCCAAGATCGGGATAATCGGTAGCGTTCTTTTCTCCCGGACGATAGAGCCCGGTGATCTCCAATATACGCCCCGGATGCTTTTCGAGATAGGCCTTGAGCGAATCGACCCCGGCACTTACTCCCCTGCCCAGGGGCGGAAGGATGCGGTTTTGTGAAAAGAAAAAATTAAAATGATCGTTGTGTCGAAAAGAAAAGCCTCCCTCAGGGTCGGACAGTTCGAACTTGTTCTTTGGTCCAGAAGCAACCGTTACCTCATCAGGATCCCAGCTGGCCGAGGCGGGGTTGCAGCAATACTCCCAGTTGAGATAGGTCCCCAATGCGATCACCAAAGCGATACCTATCAATAAAGCGCTCTTATTACCCATTAATTATCTAGTTTTGAATTACTTATAAATTTATGCAAAAACAACTTCTTTTCAACAATTGACGTAAGAAAATATGCAATAAGACGTTGAACTACCACGGTGTACGATCACCCTTATGATGAAGGAGCTATGCCACAAAAAAAGCCTCCCAAATTGGGAGGCTTATATTTTAATTGCATCGTGATGCTACAGGTCAAACTTGATACCCTGTGCTAAAGGCAGGTCTGCACCGTAATTAATGGTGTTGGTTTGCCTTCTCATATACACCTTCCAGGCATCTGAACCGCTTTCACGGCCACCCCCGGTTTCTTTCTCACCACCAAAGGCCCCACCGATCTCAGCTCCACTGGTACCGATGTTCACATTGGCGATACCGCAATCTGATCCGGCGTGTGAAAGGAATTTTTCGGCCTCTCTCAGGTTAGTGGTCATGATCGCAGAAGAAAGTCCCTGCTTCACCCCGTTTTGGATGGCAATGGCATTCTCTACATCACCTGTATATTTTAAAAGGTAAAGTACAGGAGCAAAGGTTTCTTCCTGAACGATCTCCCAATGGTTTTCAGCTTCAGCTATGGCCGGCTTCACATAACAACCGCTGTCATAACCTTCTCCTTCGAGAACACCTCCGTCTACGACCATATTACCTCCGTGTTCTTTCACCTGGGCTATGGCATTGAGGTAATTATTAACCGCATCCTTATCGATCAACGGCCCTACATGGTTACGCTCATCAAGCGGATTCCCGATACTGAGCTGCTTATATGCTTCAGACAAGGCGTTCTTAACCTTATCATACACCTCTTCATGAACAATAAGACGTCTGGTCGAAGTACAACGTTGACCGCAGGTTCCTACCGCACCAAATACTGCTCCGATCACCGTCATTTTGATATCGGCATCGGGGGTTACGATAATGGCATTGTTTCCTCCCAGCTCGAGTAATGATTTACCCAAACGCTTAGCTACTGCCTGAGCTACGATCTTACCCATTCTGATAGAACCGGTAGCAGAGATCAACGGCACGCGTGTATCGTTGGTCATCCACTCTCCCACGCGGTAATCTCCGTTAATAAGGCAGGAGATCCCTTCCGGAAGATCATTTTGTTCCAGAACCTTGGTCATAAGGTGCTGACAGGCTACGGCGGTTAATGGCGTCTTTTCAGATGGCTTCCAAATACACACATCACCACACACCCAGGCGAGGGCAGTATTCCAGGACCAAACGGCAACAGGGAAATTAAAGGCAGAGATGATCCCTACCACACCAAGCGGATGGTATTGCTCATACATTCTGTGGTTAGGACGCTCCGAATGCATGGTTAAACCGTGCAGCTGTCGGGAGAGCCCCACAGCAAAATCACAGATATCGATCATTTCCTGAACCTCTCCATAACCTTCCTGAAGCGATTTACCCATTTCATAGGATACCAGTTTTCCAAGAGGCTCCTTGTATTGACGAAGTAGTTCTCCATACTGCCTCACGATCTCTCCTCGCTGAGGAGCAGGCATCTTTCTCCACACCTTAAAGGATTCTGAAGCTACTTTGACCACCTTTTCATAGTCTTCCTTTGTGGTTTCGTGCACCTTACCGATCAATTGGTTATCTACAGGCGACACCGACTCGATGAGTGCTCCCGTTCCAAACCATTGTTTCCCGGTAGAGGTTCCTAAATTTATTTCTTTGACACCCAGTTGGTCTAAAGCCTGCTGAATACCATGATCTGCTAAAGTGATTGACATTTTTATAACTTTTTAGGTAGGTTTTGTTACATTTTTCACGAATGTACAAAAGATTTTATGCCTGCCCAGTATTAGGCGAACAAAAAAACGCTGCTATTCGCTTTCTCCATTTCCAATAAAACGCTTATCTACCGGCATGACCTCCCCACAACTTTTACAGGTGCGAAGTGTCTCAGAGGAATAAAAATCTTTGAAGTGCCTGAGAAAGTCCTTTTCGATATCGTGGAGTGGAAAATAAACCTCATGCAGTTTTGCATTGCAGTTGTCGCAAAACCACAACAAGCCGTCCTTCCCGGATGCTCCGCTGCGTTTACGTTCGACCACCAATCCTATAGAACCTTCCTTGCGAACGGGAGAATGCGGAACACCGGCAGGGTGCAGGTACATATCTCCGGGCCCCAGTTTCATGGTCTTCTTTTGGCCGTCTTCCTGTATATGGACCTCGATCTCGCCCTCCAGCTGATAGAACAATTCTTCGGTCTCATTATAGTGGTAATCCCTCCGGGCATTAGGACCGGCAACCACCATAACTATGTAGTCGTCTGATTCTTTGTAAAGATTTCGATTACCTACAGGCGGTTTAAGGGTATCGCGGTTCTCTTCGAGCCACCTGTTCAGGTTAAATGGTGCTTTAACAGCCATAGATACTTCGTATTTATTTGGACTTTAAAATTATAAAAAGCCCTAAAAGGCAAGCGTTAAAACCTTGACAAATTCCTTAAGACCACCTGGAATAAGGCTATTAAATAAGGATCAATCGCCTTTTTTGTAGAAAACCTGGGTGTAGTAAATATCGCCATTTGGCGTACTTATCACGGCAACTGCAGTATGGGTAAAGTCTCCTATGATATTGGTATAATGCCCTTCGCTCTCGAGCCATTTCTCCAGAGTCTCTTCAGCAGAATCAAAATTGGTTGAAAGATTTTCGGCCACCTTAACAGCTCCTACCTTATTGGCAAGACTCTTGGCCCTGGCGTCAAAATTCGCATGTGACATAACCCCCGAGGAGGCCATTTTACGGGTGTGTGCAAGCGCCATTTCATAGGCATCTTCATTCACCTCAAGTGTCCCCAGTCCGTTGGAGGAACGAAAATCATTAACCAATCGTACCGTCTGCTCTTCGAGGACAGCCTCTACCTGTAATTCTGTTACCGACAAGGCAGCAATATCGCTTACCTCTTCCTTAGAACAGGAAGCACCTAAGCCGCCTAACAAGATCAAAATCAAAAAATACGCACTTCTCATTACTTGTTTCTCATTAACAAGCACATGATCAGAATGGGGCGCGGAGACCCGGGGACTGTAAACCTAAAAGAAAAGAAGGGTAAATTCCTTTTTGATAAGACGAGGAATGACCTAACTTAGGGATTTAAAACCAAAAACTAAAAGAAGTTCATGAAAACTACCCGTTTTTTCGTTCTTATGTTACTGATTATCAGTTGTAAAACACCTAAAGAAGAACCATCTGTTGCGAAAAATACTACCGAAACCACTCCTGACAAGCAGCCTATAGGCCTTGTGATACATGGAGGAGCCGGAACCATACTCAAAAAGAACATGACCCCTGAAAAAGAGGCCGCTTACCGCGCCAAACTTGAAGAAGCTGCACATGCCGGATATGAGATCCTGGAAAATGGAGGCGAAAGCCTTGATGCTGTGATCGCCGCCATCCAGGTCATGGAAGAATCGCCCTTGTTCAATGCGGGAAAAGGAGCGGTTTTCACCCATGAAGGTAAGAATGAACTCGACGCTTCCATCATGAACGGGAAGGATCTCAATGCCGGGGCCGTTTCGGGTGTAACCAAGGTAAAAAGTCCGATTTCACTGGCCAGAGCGATCATGGAACGTTCCGAACATGTAATGCTCTCGGGCATGGGTGCCGAAACCTTTGCTCAGGAACAAGGCCTGGAAATGGTAGATCCCGAATACTTTTACACTGAGAACCGGATGAAAGCGTTACAGCGCGCCATTGAAAGAGAAGAAACAGCCCTTGACCACGACGGACAGGCCGCTTTTTACGATCCTATGATCAAAGATTCTAAATACGGTACCGTAGGATGTGCTGCACTTGACAAGAACGGCAACCTGGCCGCAGGAACCTCTACCGGCGGTATGACCAATAAAAGGTATAACCGCATTGGTGATGCTCCCATCATTGGTGCCGGGACCTATGCCAACAATGCCAGCTGTGCAATTTCTTCAACCGGTTGGGGTGAATTTTTTATACGCGGGGTTGTTGCCTATGATATCGCTGCCAAGATGGAGTATCAGGAAAGATCACTAAAAGCAGCAGCCAGGGAGGTGATCCAGGAAAAACTCACTGCCCTTGGTGGTACCGGTGGTATCATTGCCATTGACAGGGACGGTAATATTACGACAGAGTTCAATACCCCGGGTATGTATCGGGCCAGTATCGACAAGGACGGCAAACTTGATATAGGCATTTACGGTGAATAGACAAGACCGATAACCCCGCCCTTCGCGGGGTTATTTTTTTGATAATTAGGGCCTTTCGAGTATATTTATTTAAAAACCGACCATTACTATGAAGGAGGAATTCATCGTGGCCCTGGATCAGGGCACCACGACCTCAAGAGCCCTTTTAGTCGACCTCAACGGCCGCATCAAAGGGATGCAACAACGGCCCTTCAGGCAACATTTCCCAAAACCGGGATGGGTAGAACACGACCCGGAAGAGATCCTGACCTCCCAAATGGAGGCCTTTACCGACCTGCTTAAAACCCACCACCTGCAACCTCAACAGATCCGCGCTATTGGTATTACCAATCAAAGGGAAACCACTGTGGTTTGGAATCGCCACACAGGAAAGCCGTTATACAACGCCATCGTCTGGCAGGATAAGCGCACAGCTGCGCTATGTGAAGACCTCAGAGAACAGGGCCTTACCGAACAGATTTCCGAACGTACCGGCCTGGTAATAGACTCCTATTTTTCGGCTACTAAGATCAGGTGGATCCTCGACAATGTGCCCGATGCCCGAACACTCGCCGATAATGGCGACCTTATTTTTGGAACTATCGACACCTGGCTCATCTGGAACTTCTCCAAAGAACGCAATCACCTTACCGATTACAGCAACGCTTCGCGCACTATGCTTTTTGACATTAAGAAGCTTTCGTGGGACGCCTATCTTTTTGACCGCCTCGATATTCCTCTGAGCATGGCTCCTAAAGCGATGCCTTCTGCAGGGCTTTTCGGGCATCTGGTGATCGACGAACACCCTATCCCTATTATGGGGGTTGCAGGAGACCAACAAGCAGCCTTATTCGGACAGGGATGCTTTGAGATCGGAGATTCCAAGAACACCTATGGCACCGGGTGTTTTATGCTCATGAATACCGGTAAAGAACCCAAATGGTCTTCGAACGGACTTCTCACTACCATTGCCTGGGGACTAGACAACGAGGTATACTACGCCCTGGAGGGAAGTATCTTTATAGCGGGTGCTGCGGTGCAATGGCTGCGTGATGAGTTACAGTTCTTTGAAGAAGCCCCCGATTCTGAGGCTATCGCACTGAGTACAGCTAAAGACAACCCTGTATATGTCGTGCCGGCATTCTCGGGTCTCGGAGCACCCTATTGGGATATGTATGCCCGGGGGGCCATCTTCGGATTGAGTCGCGACACAGGGATCGCTCATATCACAAGAGCGACCCTTGACAGCCTGGCCTACCAAACCAAAGACGTGCTTGATGCCATGCAACGCGATGCCGGAACCCAACTCACCCAACTGAAGGTCGATGGGGGTGCCAGTGCTAACAATTACCTCATGCAATTCCAGGCCGACATGCTTGATTGCGAAGTGATCAGGTACAAATCAGTTGAATCCACAGCCATGGGTGCAGCCGCCCTGGCCGCCGTTGCCATGGGTATTTGGGACCTGGAACAGGTAAAAGAAAACAAGAGTATAGAGCAGGTGTTCGCTCCTGCGATGAACCCAAACGAAAGGAGTAGTAAATACCTGGGATGGCAGGAGGCCGTGGCCCGTACCCGAAACTGGATGGCACCTATGAAAAAAACCGAGCACCTATGAAACGTAAATTCTCCAACTTAGACCGTAAAGCCCTTATCAGGGAGATCTCCCAGGAGCATTACGACCTTGTTGTGATCGGCGGTGGCATTACCGGGGCAGGTATTCTACTCGACGCGGCTTCACGAGGCATTAAAACATTGCTCTTGGAAAAGAGTGATTTTGCCTCAGGCACCAGTAGCAAATCAACCAAACTTATCCACGGCGGGCTGCGGTACCTCAAACAACTCGACCTCGCCCTGGTTCGCGAAGTGGGAACTGAAAGGGCCATAGTCCATAGCATGGCCCCTCATTTGGTGATCCCGGAAAAAATGCTCCTCCCCCTGGTTGCCAATGGCACCTACAACAAATGGCTTACCTCCATGGGACTCATGGTCTATGACTTTTTGGCAAGCGTAGCTCCTGACGACCAAAGAAGGATGCTTACGCGTGAAGAGACGTTGCTAAAAGAGCCCTTACTCCCCCGGGAACGCATTAAAGGGGCGGGATACTACGCAGAATACCGTACAGACGATGCACGCCTCACCCTGGAAAACATTAAAACCGCCCTGGATCACGGAGGTACAGCTATTAATTACCTGGCTGCGACCGAGTTCACCTATACAGAAGGCATCATATGCGGACTCATAGCTAAAGACCAGATCACCGGTGAAGAACTTCAAATAGATTGCTCTTATGTGATCAATGCCACCGGGCCGTGGGTCGATGAGCTCAGAACCCTGAACAAGTCCAGGAACGGAAAGGAACTCCACCTTTCCAAAGGGGTGCACCTGGTATTTCCGGTCGAGAAATTCCCGGTACGTCAATCGGTCTATTTTGACGCCCCCGACGGACGCATGATCTTTGCTATTCCCCGAGGTAAAGTGACCTATGTAGGAACCACCGACACTACCTACCACGACAATAAAGATAAGGTGACCACTAATACCGAAGACGCCTCCTACCTCATCAATGCCGTAAACAGCATGTTCCCTGATATCACCCTTGAAATAGACGATGTTACTTCGAGCTGGGCCGGGCTTCGCCCGCTTATTCATGAAAAGGGTAAATCGCCTTCTGAACTCAGCAGAAAGGACGAGATCTTTGTTTCAGAAAGCGGATTAATCAGCATTGCCGGAGGCAAGCTTACCGGATACAGGAAGATGGCCGAAAGAGCAGTAGATAAGGTGGCGGAGCGATTAAAAAAGCATCAGGGTCGCACTACTTCACCTTGCAGCACCCATACCATTACACTCTGTGGTGGCCCATGGAAAAAAGGCTATGACGAAGTGAACACATATATCGGGCAACTAACAGAGATCCTGCAGTGCGACGGACTGGATACCGAGGAGGCGAGGTACCTGGCGCATACCTATGGCAAACAAGCCGACAAGATCATAGGACGCTACCAAAAACTTGCAGAGGGGCCTGCTGAAGAACGCATGCTCAGGGCAGAGTTTGCCTTCTGCACAGCAAATGAAATGATCCTGGATCCTTTAGACTTCTTTATAAGACGTACGGGGCGCTTGTATTTTCATATCGAAAGCGTTGCTAACCACGCGGAAGTGATCCTGAGCGATTACGCCAAAACCTTTAACGTTTCACAGAAAGAAATAGCATTATTGCGCGACCGTATCAGCGAAGCGGTACGGGAGCATTCGACCTTTACGAGCAGCACGTCTTAATCGAGCTTTTCAGTAAGTTTTTTGAATACCATAACTGGTTCTTTACCTTGGTAGAGCACCTGGTAAACCGCATCGAGAATAGGGGTTTTCGAGCTACGCTTGTGCTTCTTGGCGATCTTATAGGCACTATCGGTGGCATAATACCCTTCGGCCACCATATTCATTTCCATTTTGGCACTTTGCACCGTATAGCCTTTCCCGATCATATTACCGAACATCCGGTTCCTTGAGAACACCGAATATCCCGTTACCAGCAGATCTCCCAGGTAGGCCGAATTGTTAATATTGCGTTTCATCTTGTGAACACGCTTGATAAAACGCTTCATTTCCCGAATGGCATTGCTCATAAGTACGGCCTGAAAGTTATCGCCATAACCGAGTCCGTGCGCAATTCCCGCAGCAATGGCATAGATATTCTTTAGAACGGCAGCGTACTCCGTACCAATAATATCATCGCTGATCTTGGTCTTGATATAATCACTGGAAAGATACCCCGCAACCTCCACGGCCTTTTGCTCATCAAAACAAGCAACAGTAAGATAAGACAGGCGCTCCAGTGCCACCTCTTCGGCGTGGCAAGGACCGGTGATCACCCCGATAGCATCCATGGGCACTTTATGGTGCTCGTTAAAGTACTCTCCAACGATCTGCCCGGTTTCAGGCACGATTCCCTTAATGGCAGAGAAGACCACCTTATCTTCCAGGGATACTTCCAGCGCCTCCAATTCGTTCTTTAAAAATGCACTCGGAATGGCAAATATCAGGATGTCTGCCCAGGCAGCGATCTCATTGATGTCGTTACTCAGTTTGAGCTGTTCGGTGTGAAATTCCACAGAACTCAGGTAATTGGGATTGTGCTGCTGATTTAAAATATGCTCCTTGGCATATACACTGCGCATATACCACCCGATCTGCTCCCGGTTCTCGCATAACATTTTTACAATAGCGGTAGCCCAGCTACCACCACCAAAAACCGCCACTTTAGCCTTATCATTCATGAATTTGCTGTAAATATGTATGATCAAAAATACAGGTAATAATCTAAATCCCTTACACTTCTTCCCCTCAAATTTCGTAACAAGTCAGGTTTAAATGGTATTCCAAGCTGGTTTCCTCCCCAACCCGTGGATCTTTTCCTTGTTGCGAGACCTAAAAGACCCATGGGAACTGCACGATAAACACCATTAAATTTTAACATCAGATTATGAAGACCCCGAACAATTAATAAGCGCATCCGGGCGTTCTGTTTACAGAGATTAAGAGGATCAATTTCGCGGAATCGATGATCACCGATCCTGCGAACATGCAACCGGAGAACCGGCAATGCCATAACGACCCCGGTGGGCTTAGTTATTTGATTTTTTTGGTTGGTTATTTAGTTTGGAAAACCGTTCCCCTACACAAGGAGAACGGTTTTTTTTATTTAAACCATTGAGGGTTTTGAATCGTATTTACGAAGCTTTACCTGTAAAAATTCATCTCATCGATATACTCCCATACGGGTGCAGGAAGCATCGGCCTGATATCTTTACCTTCGGCGATCGCCTTCCTGATAAAAGTGGCCGATAATTCCATGACAGGGGCATCGATCTTGTGGATGTTTCCGTGATCTTCAAACTCACCTGCCACCTCTCCGGCCTGTAACCGCGGATAGACATAGATCTCATACCTGGCCATGATCACCTCGTGATTCTTCCACTTGTGCAGCGTGCGAAGATTATCTTCACCCATGATCAGGGCAAAGCGGTGATCGGGATAATTCTCTTCCAGGTGCGCCAAGGTATTTACCGTATAGTTGGGTTGCGGCAAACCGAACTCCACCTTACTGGGCAACAGCTTTGGATAACTCTCTACAGCACGATACACCAGCTCATAGCGATGGTGGTCTTCGAGGAGGGTTCGCTTTTTTTTCAACGGATTATGTGGCGTGACCACGAGCCACACCTCATCCATATCGCTAAATTCTGCCATATGGTTAGCGATGACCAGGTGCCCAATATGAATGGGATTAAAGGTTCCGAAATAGAGTCCTACTTTTTTCATAAACCCAACGAAGACTACTCTCCCTGCTTCTCGTCTTGCTCTGCAACAGGCTTGAGCCCGATAAATCCGGCTACAAGGTCATAGGCCTCCTGCTTGGCCGTATCGAGATCGTAATTCTTAATAATCGTATCGAACTGCGGGGCAGTGGCCAATTCTACAGAGGCCTTTGCTATACGCATATTGATCTTGTCCTCACTTTCGGTCTTTCGTTTTTTAAGACGCTTTTTGAGTTCGTCTACACTAGGCGGCTTAACGAATACGGCGAGGGTCTCCTCCGGGAACTTGCGTTTGATGCGCAATCCTCCTGCCACATCGATATCGAAGATCACATTCTTACCTTCGCTCCACAAGCGCTCTACTTCTGTTTTTAGCGTACCATAGAAGTTATCGCGATACACCTCTTCCCATTCCAGAAAATCTCCGTTTCGGATGTGCTCCTTAAATTTTTCGGTAGATAAGAAATAATAGTTCACCCCGTCTTTCTCTTCTCCGCGAGGTTCGCGGGATGTGGCCGAGATCGAAAAGGCCAGGTTCAGTTCAGGGTAGTTGAGTAAATGTTTAACGATCGTTGTTTTTCCGCTCCCCGACGGGGCTGAAAAAATAATGAGCTTCCCGCCTTTTTGGCTCTCCTTCATAGATCTGTATTATAGTACGTTTAAAACTTGTTCCTTTATTTTCTCCAATTCGTCTTTCATTTGCACCACCAGCTGTTGCATAGGTGCGTAATTGGCTTTAGAACCAATGGTATTGATCTCCCTCCCGATCTCCTGGCATATAAATCCGAGTTTCTTACCATTGGAGTCGTCAGAATCAAGACTTTCGCTAAAGTATTTCAAGTGGTTGGCAAGGCGTACCTTTTCTTCGGTGATATCAAATTTCTCGAGGTAATAGATAAGCTCCTGCTCGAATCGGTTCTCGTCTACGTTCTCCTTAAGGTCGGCAACTGCATTCTCCAGGCGGGTTCTTATCGCTTCAGAACGCTCCGGGTCTATGGCCTTTACTTTTTCCAGCAGGTCGGAAATAGTAGCAGTGCGCTCACGAAAATCCTTTTCCAGGGCTTCCCCTTCCTGGTTTCTGAAAGCAGTGATCTGTACGAGGGCCTCTTCGAGGGCTTCCAGGATCACCCCGAATTCTGCCGCATCGATCTCTTCCTTCTCCGTTTTTAACGCATCAGGCATGCGCACGGCCATTTTCAACATTTCCACCTTAGCGGCTTCCTCATCCATTTGCCCGGGAAACACCTGCATGAGTTGTTGTACGTATTCACGAACAATACCCTGATTTACCTTGGTGGTAGTCTCTTCTCCCGTGATCTCTATATACAGGTTAAAATCGACCTTCCCTCGTTGGAGGTTATCGGCAATAAGCCTGCGCATTTCCAGTTCCTTTTCCCTGTAATTGGAAGGGATCCTGGCATTGAGGTCCAGAGATTTACTGTTTAGCGATTTGATCTCGATGGTGATCTTCTTGGAGGGAAGTTGTCTAACGCTCTTCCCGAACCCGGTCATGGAATGGATCATGTTCTGAATTTAATTAGAGCAAAAGTACGAAATTGTTAACTACCTGAAGCAGGAGTGCAAGGTGGCCGGCAGAAGCCATAAAAAAAGCCCGGAAAATCCGGGCTTTCATATATTGTAAGCTTTAGTTTGGAATCTATTCCTGATTGATCACAACAGGATTGGCGTTGTTCCACTGAGTTACTGTAGCAATACGGCTGTTATCATAACTCACTTCATTGAGGGTAGATGCTTCCCAAAAGAACCACTTACCAACTTTCTCTCCCTGCTCGTAATTCCCCATGGCAATTTTCTTGCCATCGCGATCATAGGCCTTCCACACCCCCTGAAGCTTTCCATTGAGGTAATATCCGGTTTGAGCGATCTGACCATTCTCGTGAAAATAGGTAGCTTTTACCATATCTCCTTCAACTTCATATTGTGGTTGCACTTCCTGCTGCGCAAATGCAACAACAGAAAACATCATTGCGAGTGTAAAAAGTAGCGTTCTCATAACCTTCAGCTTTTAGTTCATTTACATTAATATAACAAATATAATTAATTATTTAATCTTAAGAAACATTTACGTAACATTAAATTAACATTGAACCCCTATTAGATTGATTTTCTGTCATTTACTTACAAATTTTGATTAACATTAAGTTTACATTGACCTTATAATTCACTGAAAAACAAATAATAACGCAACCACCCCTCCTCTTCTACTAAGATCCTTTCCTTTGCTTCCCCAACACATATGCTATCGAAAATCTTCAGAACCCATGATACGCAGACACTCTGAATAAGGAGTATTTCATCTCCCATCCGATCGCAGCAAGAGACCTTAAAAACACAGGTATCAGCATTTTTTAAACCGCTTTTGTTATCGCCCTGAACTCTTTCTCCATTCCCTTATCTTCTTTGACGTATTTATTTCGTGAACTTCTTACCTTTGCAGCTTAAATGCACTAAAAGAATATGTACAGAAGTCACAACTGCGGCGAGTTACGAGCTACAGATATCAACAAGGAGGTTACCCTGTCCGGATGGGTACAAAAAGTAAGAGATAAAGGATTCATGGTATGGGCCGACCTAAGGGATCGTTACGGGATCACCCAGCTCATTTTTGACGAGGAACGCACCCCAAAAGAGGTTTTTGAAAAAGCGGGCACACTTGGCCGTGAGTTCGTGATCCAGGTTAAGGGTGAGGTTATTGAGAGAGAATCGAAGAACAAGAACATCCCCACCGGGGCCATCGAGATCCTGGTAAAGGAGCTTGAGGTACTGAACAGTGCAAAAGTACCACCCTTCACAATTGAAGATGAAAGTGACGGCGGAGAAGACCTTCGTATGAAGTACCGCTATCTGGATATTCGCAGAAACCCGGTGAAGAACAAACTTATGTTTCGCCACCAGGTATCCATGCAAGTGAGAAACTACCTTTCAGAAATGGACTTTATCGAGGTTGAGACTCCTTACCTGATCAAGTCGACTCCTGAGGGAGCACGTGATTTTGTAGTACCATCACGTATGAACGAAGGACAATTCTACGCCCTTCCGCAATCGCCACAAACCTTTAAGCAATTGCTTATGGTAGGTGGAATGGACAAATACTTCCAGATCGTAAAGTGTTTCCGCGACGAAGACCTTCGTGCCGACAGGCAGCCGGAATTCACGCAGATCGATTGCGAGATGGCCTTTGTAGAGCAGGAAGACATCCTGAACACCTTTGAAGGACTCACCAGGCACTTACTTAAAGAGCTTAAAGGTGTTGAAGTTGGGGAGTTCCCTCGCATGACCTATGACGAGGCTATGCGTCGTTTCGGGAACGACAAGCCGGACATTCGTTTCGGAATGGAATTTGGTGAACTCAATGCCGTTGCCCAACACAAGGATTTCAAAGTATTTAACAGTGCAGAACTGGTTGTTGGGATCGCCATTCCGGGAGGTGCGGCATATACCCGAAAAGAGATCGACAAACTTATAGACTGGGTAAAGCGTCCGCAGGTAGGGGCCCTGGGTATGGTTTATGTAAAATGCAATGAAGACGGAAGCTTTAAATCGTCTGTAGATAAATTCTACGACCAGGACGACCTGGCCAAATGGGCGGAAGCTACCGGTGCCAAGCCCGGCGACCTGATCTGTGTACTTTCAGGAGACACCGGAAAGGTGCGCGCACAACTCAGCGCGCTTCGTATGGAGATGGCCGAGCGACTCGGACTTCGTAAAGCCGATGAGTTCGCACCGCTATGGGTGATCGACTTCCCACTGCTGGAGTGGGATGAGGAAACAGAGCGTTACCACGCCATGCACCACCCCTTTACCTCACCTAAAACAGAGGATATCGCCAAACTTGAAACCGATCCGGGAGCTGTACGCGCCAACGCATACGACCTGGTACTAAACGGTAACGAGATCGGTGGAGGATCTATTCGTATTTTTGATAAAGACCTCCAAAGCCTGATGTTCAAGCACCTCGGATTCACAGAAGAAGAGGCGAAAGAGCAATTCGGATTCCTTATGGATGCCTTCCAGTACGGAGCACCACCGCACGGGGGTATCGCTTTCGGATTTGACCGACTTACAGCCATCCTCGGCGGACAAGAATCTATTCGGGATTACATCGCCTTCCCTAAGAACAATTCAGGAAGAGATGTGATGATCGACGCCCCTTCAAAACTGGACGACGACCAACTCGATGAACTACACATTGCACTTAAGCAATAGAAACATAAAGACTGCCTCCACCATGGAGGCAGTCTTATTTTATTTCCGTAGCTTTTAGTAAATTATCTGAAATGCCCACTGCCAGGTCTAAAAAAAATCTTTTGACGCGCTTCCTTATCTGGAAGTACAAGCACATCTCTGACAAGAATTTCATTTATATTCTCAGCGTGATCGTCGGGCTCGCTTCGGGTCTGGTGGCCGTTACCCTGAAAAACCTCACCCACTTTATCGAAGTCCTTCTGGACCTCAGTGCAGTGAGCGACCTTCACCTGGCCTTTTACTTTATATTTCCCATCATCGGATTTTCAATCACCTTGCTCATCATCAAATACGTGATCAGACACAAGGTGAGTCACGGCATCCCCTCTACCCTCTATGCGATCTCCAAACGAAAGGGGATCATGCGCAGGTTTCAGATGTTCGGGAGTTTACTTACTGCCCCTATTACCGTTGGTTTTGGAGGGTCTGTAGGACTCGAGGGGCCCACAGTAGCTACCGGCGCAGCCATAAGCTCGAACCTCTCCAGGCTTTTACACACCAACCAGGCCTCACGTATGCTACTCATAGGGTGTGCTGCTGCGGCAGCCATGTCGTCTATTTTTAAAGCCCCCATAGCGGCGATCATTTTTGCTGTAGAGGTATTCAGCCTGGACCTTACCCTGGCTTCGCTGCTACCCTTACTGCTAGCCTCCTTATCGGGAGTCCTGACCTCCTATTTCTTTTTCGGGAACGACATCATTCTTCCCTTCCGCATCACCGAGACCTTTACCATTAGCGACCTGTCCTTTTATATAGTTCTGGGTATTGTTGCCGCTTTTGCCTCGGTATATTTTTCATGGGTATACGAACGGGTGGCAAAATACTTTGAAAGAATAGAAAGCACGACCAAGCGACTGCTTATCGGGGGACTCGCTTTCGGGTTGTTGTTATTTCTGATCCCTCCACTCTACGGGGAAGGCTTCGATGTGATCAACCACCTCATTCAGGATCAGCCGGAAGCGGCTCTTCAAAATAACATCTTTGATCTAGATCTGGAAAACGCATGGATCATTATCGGCTTGCTCGCCGGACTTGTGGTCTTTAAGGTCGTCGCCGCCTCCCTGACCTTTGGCGCCGGGGGTGTCGGAGGGATCTTTGCACCTACCCTGTTTATGGGGAGCATTATGGGTTACTGCCTTGCTTTGTTTATCAACACCCTCGACATTTTTCCAAAAACCATATCCACGAGTAATTTCACCTTGGTAGGTATGGCAGGTTTATTGGCCGGAGTACTCCACGCCCCGCTTACAGCGATCTTCCTTATCGCAGAGCTCACCGGAGGTTACGACCTCTTTGTCCCCCTCATGATCACGGCGGCGATCTCTTACGGGATCACCAAGTATTTTGTACCCCACTCGGTGTATGCCATGGAACTCGGACGAAAAGGAGAGCTCATTACCCATAATAAAGACCATGCTGTACTCACCTTAATGGATATCGACAGTGTGGTAGAAACGAACTTCGTGCCGGTGTACCCGGATATGAACCTGGGAGAAATGGTCAACCAGGCCATAGTCAAATCAACGCGGAACATCTTTCCCGTACTGAACAGGGAAACCCAATATCTTGAAGGCATCATTCTTATGGATGATCTTCGTCCGGTGATGTTCGATCGTAAGCTTTACGAGGAGATCACCGCAAGAGACCTCATGCACAATCCGCCGGCCGTGATCAAGATCCAGAAAGATAAAATGACCCGGGTGATGAAAAAGTTCCAGGATAGTGGAGCCTGGAACCTACCCGTTATTAAAGACGGGAAGTATTACGGCTTTGTATCAAAATCGAAATTGCTCACTGCATACCGAAGAAAACTCATTCACATAACACGTTAAGATATGAAACGCTTTTTGCAGATCCTGTTCGTACTTATTCTTGGCGCCATAGCCGTAGGGTACTACTTTAAATGGCAAAATGACCATGTTACCGGCGACCGGATCGTAGGTATCGCCATCCTCACTACGGCCTTTATTTTGATGCCCCTGTTCATATTCCACAGAACAAAGGGAAAAAAATTAAAGGATTACACCCTCACCAAAGAAAACTTTGATAAGATGAAGGAACAAAAACACAAAAGACCTGATAATCAATAATTTTTGATTTAAAAAATGTTTTTTTAACACTTTCTCAATTTATTAACCATACCTTTGGGCTTTAATTTTTTATTATTTATTACAATGACTGGTACAGTTAAATTTTTCAATGAATCTAAAGGTTATGGATTCATCACCAATGATCAATCAGGAAAGGACATCTTTGTTCACATTTCTAATTTGAATGGAGTTGAGCTCCGTGATGGTGACAAAGTAGAATATCAAGAAGCAGAAGGCAGAAAAGGGATGACTGCTACAGACGTAGAAGTTATCGGCTAAGTGATATATTTTATTTTGTAAAAATGCACCCTTCGGGGTGCATTTCTATTTTAAGACGGGCCCTATTCCAATTTCAGGACAGGCCACCCCTAGCCTCTTAAAGGGCTAGTTAAGATTTCGTTTCTCTATAAAGAACCTCTTGAGCAGCGCTCCGGCTTCTTCTTCCATAACACCACCCTGCACCTTTGTCTTGGGATGCAATTGAGTCCCCATGGCACCACAACCACGCTTTTCATCTTTTGCCCCATAGACGATCCTATCTATCTGACTCCAATACAAGGCCCCACCACACATCTGGCAAGGTTCCAGGGTCACATAAAGGGTACATCCCTTAAGGTATTTCCCCCCGAGAAAATTGGCTGCAGCAGTAATGGCCTGCATTTCGGCATGAGCTGTAACGTCATTAAGCGTTTCGGTAAGGTTATGAGCACGGGCAATAATGCGATTGTCTACAACCACTACCGCACCTACCGGGATCTCATCCCGGTCAAAGGCCTCCTGCGCTTCTTGTAAGGCCCTCTTCATAAAATAATTATCGTCGAATGCATTTATCATACCCGCAAAAGTACGATTTACCACCCTTTATTGCAGTATTTTAAATAATTCGATAGGTACAAACAGAATCTCCTTGTAAATTTGCGCCATGAACACTTCCCTTCTCGATACGATCAAGACCCCTGAAGACCTGCGCAGGCTGAACCCTTCAGAACTCAGCACGCTGGCAGGTGAGCTTCGGGATTTCATCATCGAGATCGTAGCTACCAAAGAAGGGCATTTGGGTGCAAGCCTGGGGGTTGTGGAGCTCACTATTGCACTGCATTACATCTTTAACACTCCCGACGACATGCTAGTTTGGGACGTAGGCCATCAGGCTTACCCCCATAAATTGCTTACCGGCAGAAAAGAGGTATTCGATACGAACCGGCAATATAAAGGCATAAGCGGATTCCCGAACAGGGAAGAGAGCATCTACGACTGTTTTGGCACGGGGCACAGCTCCACCTCCATTTCGGCGGTTTTAGGTATGGCTATGGCCTCTTACATTCAGGGGAACCTTGATCGCAGACATATTGCGGTGATCGGCGACGCCTCCATCGCCAGCGGGATGGCATTTGAAGCCCTAAATCACGCCGGGGTAAGCAAGGCCAATATGCTCATTATCCTGAACGATAATGCCATTGGCATTGATCCCAGTGTGGGCGCCCTTAAAGAGTACCTCACCAGGGTAAAAAGCGGGAAGAAGTCGCGCAATCCCAATATCATTGACGCGCTTAACATACAGTATTCCGGCCCTATCGACGGCCATGATCTGCCGCTTCTGATCAAAGAGCTCAGGCGACTCAAAGATCTTGAAGGGCCGCAATTTCTCCACCTGATCACCACCAAGGGTAAAGGCCTTAAAAAGGCCGAGGAAGACCAGGTGCGCTACCATGCCCCGGGAAGATTTGACGCCAAAACCGGAAAGCTCCTCCCTAAAAATGAGGAAGGACTCCCCCCAAGATTCCAGGATGTTTTCGGAAAAACCCTTACCGAACTGGCCGGATATAATGAAAAGATCACTGCCATTACTCCTGCTATGCCTACGGGAAGCTCTTTAAATATCATGATGAAAGCCTACCCCGACCGCGCCTTCGATGTGGGCATTGCCGAACAACATGCAGTGACCCTTGCTGCCGGGATGGCCACCAATGGCCTCATCCCGTTTTGCAGTATCTATTCCACGTTCCTGCAGCGCGCCTACGACCAGGTAATTCACGATGTCGCCCTGCAAAACCTGCCTGTGATCTTTTGTCTCGACCGGTCGGGATTGGTTGGCCATGACGGCCCCACCCACCACGGGGTATTTGACCTGGCATACCTGAGATGTATTCCTAACCTCACCATCTTTGCTCCCCGCAACGTGATCGAACTTCGAAATATATTGTATACCGCCTCAAAGGGCATCGAAGGGCCTTTAGCGATACGGTATCCGCGTGGACGTGGTCGCATTACCCAATGGGAAAAAGAGTTCAACCGCATTGCTATAGGTAAGGCCGACATCCTGAAAAAAGGAAAACGCATTGCAGTAGTGAGTATTGGCACCATGGCTTATAATGTAAAAGACGCTCTCGAACTGTTAACCGAGACAGAGCGCAATGAGATCTCGCATTATGACCTGAGGTTCTTAAAACCCCTTGATAGCAATACGCTGCATGAGGTATTTGGAGAACACGAAGCCGTGATCACTATAGAAGATGGCGTTATTGCAGGAGGTATGGGTAGCGCCCTGCTTGAATTTGCTGCTCAGAACAACTATAATGTCCCTGTACATATAAAAGGGATACCCGACAATTTTATAACCCACGGAAGCGTTAAAGAATTACAACAACTAACCCAAATAGATGAGAACAGTTTGGCACAGGAATTGAGGAAGATCCTGCTGTCGTAATAACAACCCTGAACAAACCTGAAACGACCTATGAAGTACTGGAATGTTGTCCTGCTTTTTATGTTTTGCTCGCCTCTGATAGCCCAAACCGATAAGGAGATCCTGGGTGACCCGGCTTTACCTCAGCATAAAATGGTGATCGAAAAGGACACCGTTGACATGGAGGAGATCCTGATCAATTTCACCCCGGCTCCCCCTAAATGGAGCAAAAGCAATAAACTGGGCTTTGACCTTAGTGAGATCGCCTTTGTAAACTGGAATGCGGGGGGAAATAATGCCATTACCACCCTCCTTCGCGCCGAATTCAAACGAAAGTACAAGCATCGCAACGTACAATGGGCAAACGACCTTGTGCTGCGCTATGGTATTAACGTTCAGGAGGGACAAAAAATACGGAAGACCGACGATGCGATCCAGCTCAACTCCACCTTCGGGGCGCGCCACGATGCTTTTTCACAATGGTATCTTTCTGCCAAGGGTAACTTCAGCACCCAATTCTCGAACGGTTACAAATACCCGGACCGGGACACTCCGATCTCGAGGTTCATGGCTCCCGGATATTTTTTCCTGGGGGTTGGAGCAGAATACTCACCCGAGGGTAAAGATTTCACCCTTTACCTTTCTCCCCTAACCCAAAAGTCAACTTTCGTACTTGATCAACGTCTGGCAGACGCGGGGTCCTTTGGGGTAAGGCCGGCCGCATATGATGTGGTTACCGGCGAAAAGATCAGAGATGGGCAAATGATTTTCACAGAGGTAGGGATCCTGATCACGAACGCTTTCCAGACCAAGATCATGGAAAACATGTTCCTATCGAATAAATTAAGCCTCTATACCGACTACCTCAACAGTTTCGGAAATATCGACGTGAACTGGATCGTAGATGTAGAACTCAAGGTGAACGAGTACGTAAAGGCTACCCTAGGCACCCATATCATCTACGATAACGACATCAAGTTTAGTTCGGTGGAATCACCTACAGGAGAAGTCACCCCCATCGGCCCCAGGATCCAGCTGAAGCAGCTGCTGGGTGTCGGGTTAACCTATGATTTCTAAAGGGATTGACCGTTGATCTTATTAAAGATCAGCAAGGCATTACCATCGGTAAGTCCGGCCACGAACTGGCTCACCGACAACAATTTTCTATAAGGTGTATTCGCCTCCTTAAAACGTTCAGGCAGCATATCCAGTATGAGTTTATCGTAATTGGAGGCCTTCCCGTAATAGTCTCTCATCACAGCCCCACAGAAGATATCCAGAAGCGTATTGAGAATACGGTACCCGGCGATCTCCTTTTGCACCACCTCCTGGCTCCTGTAGATATGCGAAACACTGATCTTGATAATATCGTCGATCTGAGCTTTGAACTTAGAACGCTCTAATAAGGCCACATGAAACTCTCCGGCAAGTATAGCCTCTTCATTTTCCAGAAAGATACGTACTGCATCATTTATGAGGGTACTTATGGAAAGCGCACGCAGATAAGCCAATCGGTCTTCCCGACTGGAAAGCGCATGGTACTTGGCCGTATTAATAGAATCGCGAACCAGGTTGATGAGATATTCCAGGGCGTATTCCTCGCCGATGAGCCCCAGATTGATCCCGTCTTCAAAATCGATGATGGTATAGCATATATCATCTGCAGCCTCCACGAGAAAGGTCAAAGGATGCCTGCAATACGAATGATCATCGCCTTTTCCGGTAGGGATAAGCCCTAACTCCCGGGCCACCTCATTAAAGACCGCTTTTTCTGCCTGAAAACAGCCGTACTTTTTATCGGCGATCTTCTCGGAGGGACGTTTCGGAAGGGATTCTTTAGGGTATTTCATAAACGCTCCAAGGGTGGCGTAACTCAGGCGGAGTCCGCCATCTATCCCTTTACGGGTTTCGGTAAGAATACTGAGTCCGTTGGCATTCCCTTCAAAATCTACCAGGTCCTGGTATTCTTTATCGGTAAGCAGCGCCTTGTACTCCTTGCCTGCACCTTGCTCAAAAAATTCACCTATTGCCTTTTCACCACTGTGGCCGAAGGGCGGATTCCCAATATCGTGGGCAAGGGCAGCGGCAGCCACGATCGCTCCGAAGTCGTTAAACCTATACCCGTGTACCTCGGCGAGGTAAGGATGCTTTTCAAGCACTGCTCTACCAACCGCACGCCCGAGGCTTCGACCTACAACCGACACCTCAAGACTATGGGTAAGCCGGGTATGCACAAAGTCGGTCTTCGATAAAGGGATCACCTGGGTCTTGTCTTGCAAGCTTCGAAATGCTGAGGAAAATATGATACGGTCGTAATCGACCTCGAATCCCAGTCGGGTCTCATCCTGTTCCTTTCTAATGCGTTTCGTAGTATCGCCGTGGCGTTTCAATGACAATAGGTCTTCCCAGTTCATGCTATAGATTTTACGGTGCAATATACTATGCTCAAACCAAAACAAGGAGGTGATATCGACTGAAAATCATTTAAAATAGTTTCGCAATTAATGATAAATTAATATTTCGGAAACTTTTGTATAAGTATTAAAGCTCATTTTTGTGCCAGTCTCGAGACAAGAAATATTTCATTATAAATAGTTTTTGTCGACTTCAATGAAGTATTACAGGGTTGCCTTTGGCCAGGCAACCCTTTTTTATTCCCACTACATCAAAGCCAGGAGATTAGCACCGAAAATCTATTCTTTAAATAACAATCGGTTTACATTAAGTTAACATTGAAGATAGTTCTTTGCCACCGACAAAAACTACTACTTATAATGAGACATTTTGCAATCGCAGTCATGATGCTGTTGATGACTTCTGCTGCTGTGCAAGCACAGGAAGTGACTGCCCCCAAATTCGGAAAAGGACTTTTAAACATTGTCGGTCAAGACAGTACCTGGAGTATGAACTTCTCTGCAAGGGTACAGTTATTATCAAGCACGGTATGGACCGACAACGAAGGCACCTTCCAGGACCCTCGCACCAACACCCTGATCAGACGGTCAAGATTGAAATTCAAAGGGCATTTATACAGCCCTAAGATCACCTATAAGATGGAGTTTGGTCTCTCGAACAGAGACATGGGAGGTGTTTCACCTTTCACCAACAATACACCCCGCTTTATCATGGATGCGGTGATCAAATACAATTTTTACGAAAACTTTGAACTTTGGGCCGGACAAACAAAACTACCCGGTAACATCGAACGTGTGATCTCTTCCGGAGACCTTCAGCTTGTTGACCGTTCTATTGTGAACTCACGATTCAACATCGACCGTGATATGGGGATCCAACTGAGACACCACATCACCCTGGGTGAAAAATTCCTTATCAGAGAGAAGCTTGCCCTTTCACAGGGAGAAGGACGTAATGTTACTACAGGAAACCTTGGCGGACAACAGTACACCGGGCGCATCGAATTGCTTCCGTTCGGTAAATTCTCCGGTAAAGGAGATTACAAAGGAGCTGCCCTGGATCGTCAGACGACGCCTAAGCTCATGCTTTCTGCTACTTACGATATGAACAAGAATGCGGTGAGAACAAGAAGTAATATGGGTAGATATATGGCTACCGATTACGGGTTCCATGAAACCGATATCAACACCTTCTTTGCCGACATGATGTTCAAGTACAAAGGGTTCTCTTTTATGGGAGAATACGCAAAAAGAGATGCCGATACTCCGGTTGCGACCAACCTTGACGGAACACCAACAGGAGATGTAGTTTGGGTAGGAGACGGACTCAACCTGATGTCGGGATACCTCTTTAAGAATAATATCGAAATTACCGGGCGTTATGCCACGACCAATATCGACGAAACCCTTACAGGTGTTGGTAAAGAAGAGCAATACACCCTTGGAGTTTCAAAATACTTTGTAGGCCATAAGCTCAAGTTACAGTCTGACGTATCGTATATTGACTTTATCGACAATAACGACCGTATCATGTGGAGACTGCAATTGGACTTCCACTTCTAAGAAATTTAACTGCATAATAGCATACTAATTCAGATCACAATGGAGAATATTTATTTATTAATGATCGTTGCACTGGCCATCCTGGCTGTAGCCGACCTGGTGGTAGGTGTGAGTAACGATGCTGTAAACTTTTTGAACTCGGCGATCGGTTCCAAAGCCATTTCCTTCAGAACCATCATGATCATTGCCAGTTTGGGTATCTTTTTTGGAGCCGTTTTTTCAAGCGGTATGATGGAAGTTGCCCGTAAGGGGATCTTCATCCCGGGACAGTTCATGTTCAGCGAGATCATGATCATCTTTATGGCGGTAATGATCACCGACATTCTGCTACTGGATTTCTTTAACACCCTGGGGATGCCTACTTCAACTACGGTTTCTATCGTATTTGAATTACTGGGTGCAGCGGTAGCCATGGCCCTGATCAAGATCGGAGCTTCAGACACCGAAACCTTTGCAGACCTAGGAAACTACATCAATTCTGATAAAGCACTAATGATCATCTCGGGGATCTTGCTTTCTGTAGTGATCGCATTCTCTGTGGGTGCCATCGTACAGTTCATTTCCCGATTGGTTTTCTCATTCCAGTACGAGAAAAAGATCAAGCACTTCGGTTCGATCTTTGGCGGTATCGCACTTTCTGCGATCACCTACTTTATCATCATGAAAGGACTTAAAGGAACTCCGTACTACGGTGACCTTAAAAGCATCCTTGAAGGGAACGAACTTATGATCATCGGAGGATCTTTCGTGTTCTGGACCCTGTTCTCACTATTGTTCCAGTCGGTGTTTAAAAAGAACATCCTGACCTTCGTTATCGCTATGGGTACCTTTGGTCTTGCTCTTGCTTTTGCAGGGAACGACCTTGTAAACTTTATCGGGGTACCAATGGCTGCTTACCACTCTTACGAAGCCTGGAGTGTTTCAGGAGTGCCTGCCGACAGCTTCTCGATGGAAGTACTTTCTAAGAAGGTACCAACAGAACCGGTACTGCTATTTATCGCCGGTGGGGTGATGGTACTTACCCTTTGGTTCTCGAAAAAAGCCCGTTCGGTTACCGAAACCGAGCTTGGACTTGCAAGACAAGATGAGGGACAAGAGAAATTTAACCCGAACCTGCTTTCGAGATCTATCGTACGATTTAGCACAAGAGTAAGCGAAGGTGCTGCGAAGGTATTACCAGCTTCTACGCTGACCTTTATCGACAAGCAATTCACCAAGCCTGCCCTTACCAAGGAGATGAAGAAGGAAGACGCACCGGTATTCGATATGATCCGTGCTTCTGTAAACCTCATGATCGCAGGGGTATTGATCTCTATCGCAACTTCAATGAAATTACCACTGTCTACTACCTATGTAACCTTTATGGTGGCTATGGGTACGTCGCTTGCCGACCGCGCCTGGGGTCGTGAGAGTGCTGTATACCGAGTAGCCGGAGTATTTAACGTGATCGGAGGATGGTTCTTCACCGCTTTCTCTGCCTTTATCGCAGCTTCGATCATGGCGTACATTATCTATATGGGTGGTGCTACTGCCGTTGCTATCCTCTTGTTCTTTGCGATCGTACTACTTGTTCGCAACTACATTAGCTACAAGAAGAAAAGCTCGACCACACGTGAGGCCGACAGTATGAAGCGTGCAGAAAGCAGTTCTATCCAGGGAGTTATCCAGGAAAGCGCAGACAATATTGCCGCTGTTGCCAGCAGAAGTAACAAGATCTTTACCGATGCAATAACCGGTCTGTCTAAAGAAGACCTGACCTTACTGAAGAAGAGTAAAAAAGGAACCAACAAGCTTGCGACCGAGGTTGAAGAAATGCGCGACAACATCTTCTACTTCATCAAGAATCTCGATGAGTCGAGTGTTGGAGCCTCAAACTTCTATATCACTGCTCTGGGATACCTGCAGGATATGAGTCAATCGCTTGAATTCATAGGCAAGGCCAGCTACAAGCACGTGAACAACAATCACCGCAAGCTCAAGTTCAACCAAACCCGTGAATTACTGGAACTGCAACAGGAGATGCAAAACCTGTTCAGCAGCATCCACAACGCATTTACGAACAGAGATTTTGACGCGATAGAAACCATCTTACAGAACAAAGATCAGATCACGGGTCGCGTAACGGAAAAGGTACAAAAGCAGATCGCAAGAACCCGCACCGAAGAATCGAGCCCGAAGAACACTTCACTGTACTTTAGCCTCCTTATGGAGACCAAAGACCTGACAGCTGCAGTGATGAATCTGATGGAACTCTACAGCAACGAATACGACAGCCGTATTCCTGCTGCAGAAGTGACCACAGATGCCGAATAAACGAAATACGTTGTCACAAAAAAAAACCGCAAGCGTTGCTTGCGGTTTTTTTATTTTCTTTGGTTTCTCATAAAGAGTGACCTATTGTGTTTAGGCACTATCAGGGTTTTAACTCTTTAGCCACCTCTTCTAATTCCTTATACCAGGCCTCTCCGAATTTCCTGATAAGTCCGGCCTTTACAAACTTGTATACCGGTACTCCAAGTTCTTTCCCCAAAGTACAGGCATCATCACAGATATGCCATTTGTGATAGTTCACTGCAGAGAACTCGGCATACTGCTTTACGCGTACCGGATACAGATGGCAGGACACCGGCTTCTTCCAATCGATATCACCCTTATTACAGGCCTCTTCGATACCGCAAAGTGCTGTTCCCTTCTCGTCAAAGATCACATAAGCACATTCCGAACCATTCACCAGGGTCGTTTCCCACTCTCCGTCCTTACCTTTTACATAGACCCCCTGCTCTTCTATAGCAGCGATACCCTCCGGCCTCAGATAGGGCTTCACCTTAGGATAGATCTCTTCCATTACAGCCAGTTCCTCCTCCTCCAGGGGGGCACCGGCCTCTCCTTCTACACAGCACGCCCCCTTACAGGCCGTGAGGTTACACACGAAATCATTCTCTATGATCTCTTCTGATACGATACTTTTTCCCAGTTGAAACATGATGCAAAGATACCCCGTTTTTACGATTTATTAATTTGAAAACCCGACCGGTATTATTTTAACATGCAGCTAACATCAATCCGAATGTTATTATTACTTTTGCAGCCGATTTTAAAAACCTAAACCCATGAATTTCAGTATTTCTGAGATCGTTCCGGCTACCATGATCCTCTTTGCGGTGATCGACATCATTGGTAGTGTACCTATTATCGTAAGCCTAAGGGCCAAGGTTGGCCATATAGAATCAGAGAAAGCCTCTGTGGTTGCAGCCATCATCATGGTTGCCTTCCTGTTTATCGGTAACAAGATCCTAAAACTTATCGGCATTGACGTTAACTCCTTTGCCGTCGCAGGTAGTTTTATTTTGTTCTTCCTTGCGCTGGAAATGATCCTGGGAATCACCCTGTATAAGGACGATGCTCCGGAAACAGCCTCCATAGTACCTTTGGCCTTTCCGCTTATCGCAGGAGCAGGAACCCTGACCACCCTGCTGTCGATCAGGGCAGAATATCATGTGGAAAATATTATTGTTGCCATCATTATCAACATTATATTTGTATACATTATCCTGAAGTCTTCAAAGAAGATCGAAAGGGTATTGGGAAAATCCGGTCTGTCGGTAATTCGAAAAATATTTGGCGTGATCCTGCTGGCTATCGCCGTAAAACTTTTTACCACCAATATTTCAGACCTTTTATAAACGCATTATCATGAAAATATTTAACGCCATACTTCTTTTTGCTGCGCTGGCCCTTATTGTTTACAACGCTACCCTTATCGACTTTAACGATCCCTTTCAGGGAGACAGTACCGTAGCCATCATAGGGGTTGTAGCTGCACTTTGTGCTATCTTGCTATTGACCATTCTCAACCTGTCTAAAAAGATACAGGACAAGATCAAGAACAACTCATGAAGTACGACCTTTTGATCGTTGGAGGTGGTGCTGCCGGAATGCAGTGCGCCCTGGTTGTTGGTTCTGCAGGGGTTAAACCCTATGCACAAGGCAAGCGCATCGGCATTATCATGCACCAAAAAAGCTCACATTTACAGAATGCCCTTTTCAACAATGTTCTGGGACTCAAACCCGGGACCACCGGTAAGGACATCCTGGAACAGGGAAAACAACAACTGGAAAACCTATACCCTCATATCGATCAGATCCACAAGGAAAAGGTAAAAAGCGTAACGGGAACACAAGGCCATTTCAAGGTAGAAACCAACAAGGGAGAATACCTCGCCGAACAGGTGGTTATTGCCGTTGGATATACCGATCTGTTCACCATCAAGGGACTGGAAGCCTATATAGGTGCGCACCCGCTTTCTCCGGAATCAAAAAATCGCATTTGGCTTAAGAATAAAGATCATCTGGTATTTCCCGGATTATGGGTTGCCGGCACGCTGGCCGGAGGCCGCAGTCAGTTCGCTATTGCTGCCGGTAGCGGAGCACAGGTAGCTACTGATATTCTCACTATCTGGAACGGAGGTGCACACACCAAGGTTCACGACAAGGTTACCACATAGTAGTCCCGATCCTTTTGGGGAGAAAGTCACCTACCTACATTTTACCCTCTTCACTAATGTGAACCACGACTTTGATCATGGGGTCGTTTTCACGCAATACCTGCTGGTAGGCATTGTTTCCATACAGCTGCTGGGCTATACCCGCTTTAAGATATAATTCGAGGTTATCGCGATACTTCTCCAGGTCTACATCCAGGCCTCTGGCATTGAGGTAATCGGTAAATCCGTAAGCCAGGGCACTTTCGACCTCCACCTCATCGAGGAAGGTCTCAAAATCCATCTCCGCGAATTTCTCCCTGTGGTGATCGAGATACTCGAAGATGTAAAAAGACATATATCCGGATTCGAAGAAGTTATTGAAAAAGCTTTCTTCACGCGTGGATTCCAGGGGAACGAAGATATCCGGAATGATCCCCCCACCACCGTAAACGATCTTTCCTCCGGGTGTTCGGAACACCAGGGAATCGGCTACTTGAATACTGTCTGCCGAGTACAATTCACCATTCTCGAACCGCTTGTAGAATTGCTCGTAATAGTCATCGGTACCATTCTCGTAAGACCGTTGTATCGACCGCCCTGTAGGGGTATAATAGCGGGATACGGTAAGCCTTACCGAAGAACCGTCTCCCAATTCCATTTCTCTTTGAACGAGACCTTTACCAAAGGACCTTCTGCCAACGATAGTCCCCCGGTCGTTATCCTGTAAAGCCCCGGCCACGATCTCACTGGCTGAAGCCGACTTTTCGTTGATCATGATAAAGACCTCTCCGTTTTCAAAATCGCCCTTTCGCGTAGCAAAGGACTGCTCTACAGCGCCACTTTTGTTCCTGGTAAAAAGCATGAGTTTTTTCGCAGGGAGGAATTCATCGGCGATCTGCTCGGCGATCCCCAGGTATCCTCCCGGGTTATCACGGAGGTCAAGCGCCAGCTTTTTCATTCCCTGCCTCTTAAGCACGGTCATAGCCGTTTTAAACTCCTTGAATGTACTTTCGGCAAAACGGTTAAGGCGTATATACCCCAGATCATCAGAGATCATATAAAAAGCATCGAGACTGGGAATAGGCACACTGGAACGACGCAGATTAACATCGTAGTATTTTCCTTCAGACTTACGGAATATCCTGAGCTTTACCGGGGTTTCTGCCATGCCCTTAAGTTTGCTCACAACCGCTTCGTTCGACAGGTTTTTACCATAGAGGGTATCTCCGTCGGCCATAAGAATACGATCTCCGGGTTGTATCCCCGCCTTTATACTGGGGCCGTCTTCGAGCGGCCGTATCACTGCAAGGGTATCTTTGTACATATAGAAGCTCACCCCCACACCTACAAAATCACCTTTCATATTTTCGGCAACCCTCGAGGCTTCCTGTTTAGGGATATATACCGAATGCGGATCGAGCTTATCCAAAATATTATTTACCGTAACATCAACGATACTGTCGGTATTCACTTCATCGACATACTCATAATCGATAAAATCAATGAGCCTGTTAAGCTTGTCCTTTTTCGAATTGGTTGAGAACAGCTTTTCCGGAGTATCATTAAAATTCAGTTTGCCCCCGATGAACAATCCCGATGAGAATGTTATCGCGAGAAAAAGAGGCAGTAAATAATATCGTTTCTTCATTTAATCTTCATCTAGGTCGGGCATATGGACCAATTCGACTCCGGCTCTGGCCAGAAACTGCAACCCTGAATCGTCCTTATACGCCTGGTTATAGACCACTCGCGTGATCCCGGACTGATGCACAAGCTTGCTGCATTCCTTACAAGGCGACAAGGTAATATACAGGGTAGCACCCCGGCAGGATTGGGTAGAAGAGGCTACTTTGAGAATGGCATTGGCCTCGGCGTGGAGCACGTACCATTTGGTATACCCCTCTTCATCTTCGCAAAAGTTCTCGAATCCTGTGGGTGTACCGTTATAACCATCAGAAATGATCATCCGATCCTTAACGATCACGGCTCCCACCTGTTTTCGGTTGCAGTATGACAATTTCCCCCATTCCCGGGCCATGCGCAAATAGGCCTTGTCATACTTTCTCTGTTTTTTTTCAGACATAAGTAAAATTGGGTCAAAAAAAGCAACGCTATCCAAAACTCAATAGGTTGCCTTATCTGATTAGTAACGAAGATATAAGGTTTGTCACTGATTTACAACCTCATACCTATTAAAATTATGATAAACCGAGGTAGGTATCTCTCAATATGGGCAGGGCTACACCAATGACCACGGAAGAGATCACCATGACCCAGTCGCGTTTGTTAAAACGAAAAACGCTTTGAACCACAAAGCCAATGATAAGCACTGCGAGTACTGCGATGATCTGGGCAGCCTCCACACCAAGAGCAAATTCCAGGAGGGTGAGCAATTTATTATCCCTACCTTCCACATTCATCCTGAAGAAACTCGAAAATCCGAGTCCGTGGATCAACCCGAAGAAAAGGGCAATGAACAGGTGAATTCCCATCTTTTCCTTACGCGCTCCTTTCCCGGCAGTAAATACATTGAACAGGGCTGTAATGAGAATGGTCACAGGAATAAGAAATTCGACCCAGGCCATATTCACCGAAACCACATTGTATGCTGCAAGCAGCAAACTCAGCGTGTGGCCTATGGTAAAAACAGTAACCAGCCAAAGCAATTTCTTCCAGCTGTTAAAGGTAAAAGGCACCGTAAGTGCAATAAGAAAAAGAATGTGATCGTAGGCGTTAATATCCAGCACATGGGTGAGCCCCAGCTTAAAATTAAACCAAAAGTCGTTCATAGGAGTTGAGGGTATTTTTCAAATAAGCCCAAACTTACAACTTTTTAGTATAAATTTTCTTCTTAAATAGTATTTTAAAACGTCTTAGAAACCGCGTTGTTGCTGTATTTCCTCATAGGCCTTCTGAACCTCCCTGAACTTGTCTTCTGCTCCTTTTCGAATGGCCTCGTCCTGGCTTCGCACCTTATCCGGATGGTAGCGCTTAACCATAGTTCGATAGGCTTTTTTGATCTCTGCATCCGTGGCTTTCGGATCTACTTCCAGGATCTTATAGGCATTATCTGCAGAACGAACGAACATGGCCTTTACACTTTCAAAATCGCGATATCCGATACGGAAAAATCCGGCTATATCATTGATCTTACTACTTTCCTTTTCACTCACCGCCCCGTCGGCAGCAGCGATCCCGAATAAAAAGTGGATAAGCTGAAGTTTTACCTCATAACGCAACCTGGTGTTGAGGTAGCCGCAAATACGCTGGGGATTCACCTCCCTGTTCTTCACCACCTCATTAAAGGTGCGAAAGATGGCATTAGCCTTCTCCTTGCCGTAGGTGGAGACAAAATACCGCCTCACATAATCCAGTTCGGTGGTATTCACCCTTCCATCGGCCTTGATCACGATCGAACATAAAGAGAGCAGGTTGAGTTCGAAATCGGCAGGACTCACATCACGGGTGCGGTTGCCAAAAACGGTTTCCGTTCTCATATTTACACCCCTGAACCCATCGAGAAAACTCCCGATAAAGAATCCCAGAAATGCCCCAGGCATGCGGTAGAGTAAAAAACCAAGAATGGCAGCGATCCATTTATACATAAGTAGTAGTTTGAAGCTTCAAATATAGTGTTTATGGAGTTATACAGTGAAGCGGTGACACGGTGACCCAGTTATGTGGGTACGTGGGTACGTGGGTACGAAAATTGTACATTTATAATCCACCATCCATAATCCCTGTTACTCTTGTTACCGCTGTCACTTTGTTACCGACATACGGCTACGCGGGGATGCAGTGATGCAGCGATGCGGTTATGCGGTTATGCGGCTATGCGGCTATGCGGTTATGCGGTTATGCGGTTATGCGGTTATGCGGTTATGCGGTTATGCAATGATCTGAAGACAATATAAAAAGATCAAACTTCGAAAACATACCCTTCCATCCTTTACCCCTTTACCTCTTTAACTTTACCTCTTTAACCCTATCCTTCTTCCTGAAAACCAAGACCGAAAAAGAAAAATGCATTTTCAAATGTATGTTTTTACCTATATTTGCGACTGCTTAAATAACTAAAAAAACAGTGCGTATCCAGATACGCCGTGCAATTAATTAAGAAGAAAAAATATGTATCCAGCAGAATTAGTAAAACCCATGAAAGAAGACCTGACTTCAGCAGGGTTTACAGAACTTTTAAGTGTTGAAGCCGTAGAAGAAGCAATGGCCGGAAAAGGTACTGCCCTTGTTGTTGTGAATTCGGTGTGTGGATGTGCCGCTGCCATGGCAAGACCAGGCGCCAAACTAAGCCTTCAAAACACTAAAAAACCTGAGAATCTTTACACCGTATTCGCAGGGGTAGATCGTGAAGCTACCGACAGAGCAAGAAGCTTTATGCTTCCGTTCCCTCCCTCTTCACCATCTATCGCTCTTTTTAAAGACGGTGAACTAGTACATATGTTAGAGCGTCATCACATCGAGGGTCGTCCTGCAGAATTGATCGCAGAGAACCTGATGGATGCTTACAACGAGTATTGCTAAGAACAACATACGTTAAGTACAAAAAGCCACGGTCTTACTCGTGGCTTTTTTACATCTAAACGCGGCAAAACTCCTGCATTCCGGCACAAGAGATCGCCCGGCAACTCAAAGAAACGATCGAGCAATCCATCCATAGCAGATCCCCGGATACGACAGGTATAAAAAACAAAAGCGGTCATTTGCCGAAGCAGTTAAATTGAAGTATTTTTCTCCCCCAATCACAGTGACGAACATGCGTAAATTACTTGCCTACCCTCTAACCATTATCTATTACCTCGCCTTTGGTTTACTATTGTTGGTATTCCATCCCATTCAATGGCTATGCTTTAACCTCCTTGGTTATCAGGCGCACAAAAATAGTGTAGACTACCTCAACCTGGGACTCACACGTTGTTTATTACTCCTTGGAAACAGGGTGAACTTTAACAACCCATACCCCTGCACTAACGAACGCCCTTCGATCATAGTAGCGAACCACCAGAGCATGTACGATATTCCCCCGATCATCTGGTATATGAGAAAGTGCCACCCGAAATTCATCAGTAAAAAAGAACTGGGCAAGGGCATACCCAGCATTTCCTTTAACCTGCGACACGGCGGCTCTGTACTTATCGATCGGCGCAATGGCGACCAGGCGATCAAAGAGATCAAGAAGATCGCAGCCTATGCTAACACCCACAATCGCTCTGTGGTGATCTTTCCTGAGGGGACACGCAGTAAAACGGGAGAAATGAAACCCTTCCGCAGATCCGGCCTGCGTACCCTCTTCAAAGAAATGCCGGAAGCACAGGTGATCCCGATCACCATCAATAATTCATGGAAAACCATGAAATACGGCAATATGCCCATGGGCATAGGCGAATGCATCACCTTTGATGTGCACCAACCGGTGATCGTGAACAGCACCAATACAGACGCACTGATAGACCAGATCGAACAAACCATTAATTCCGGAATCAAACCATGACGAACAGCGAGATCATCGAAAAGACCATCACCTTTGTAAAATCGGCACTCACCAACGCAGAAGGCGGCCACGACTGGTTTCACACCGAAAGGGTTTTTAAAAGTTCCCTTTTCATCGCTAAGGACGAGCCATCTGCAGACCCGCTAGTGGTAGGGCTGGGGGCCTTACTGCACGATATCGCCGATTCTAAATTTCACGATGGCGACGAATCGGTAGGGCCGGAAATGGCGCGTGGCTTCCTGACCGAACTAGGGGTAGATAACAAGGTCACGGACCACGTCGTAAAGATCATTGAGAACATCTCTTTTAAGGGCGGTAACTTCGATCAAAAATTCAGCTCCCTGGAATTGGATATCGTTCAGGACGCCGACCGACTGGATGCTATCGGAGCCATTGGTATCGCCAGAACGTTTAATTACGGCGGATTTAAGAACAGACCGCTTTACGATCCGGAAATACCTCCAAAACTCAATATGAGCAAGGAGGAATACAAAAAGAGCGAGGCTCCGACCATCAATCATTTTTACGAAAAACTACTCTTACTAAAGGATCGCATGAACACCAAGACCGGCAAAAGCCTGGCGCAACAACGCCACCAGTTCATGAAAGACTTTCTTGAACAATTCTATGAAGAGTGGGAAGGTAAGCGTTAAGTGAATAAGCCCATTTGATCACCTAACGCAATGAGAGCTTTGTAAGGATCTCCCTTTAACTCCAGCAATGCGGCAAAAGCTTCCTCCGTAGACCAGCCCCGGCGCTTTAGTGATCTGAGTTCTGCCTCCTTGTTTCTCAAACGGTCTTGCAGTAATTGGTATTCTACCTGCAGGTGTAAGAACGCGTGCTGATCGGTTACCGGTTTAGGCTGCCCGAAGACCTCTACGGGAAATCCGGAATATTCAAACCGCCCGATGATCGCCGGAATTCCACCCAGGGCTTTCACCGTAATATAAAACCCTTTCTGTCCGCCATATGCCGCCTGTATACGGGAAATAAACCGATCGCTGTCGTAGACTTCGCAAAGAATATCGAGGTCACTTCCCTTAATGTTCAGGCCAAGGGGAAATGTTCCTGCGAGGACGGGGCTAAAATGAGAAAGGCGCCCGGGAACCTGAAGTTCCCGCAACGCCTTAAATACATTTATCTGTGTCGAACTGCCGTTTTTCAGGTAGTCGATATTCATGAAATTCATATCAGGATCACTCTCCTTTAAAATTCGGCTTTCGCTTTTCGAGGAAGGCCGAAGTACCTTCCTTAAAATCGGCTGTGCCAAAGGAGGCTCCGAATCCTTCGATCTCGGAACGATATCCACTTCTCGAAAAACCGGCATTTACTGCATTGATAGCCGTAGCTATGGCCTTAGGCGAATTTTTAGCGATCTTCTCCCCTATTTGCTTGCAGTAAGACAGAAGCTCTTCCTGGGCCACGATATGGTTTACCAACCCGTAAAGATGTGCCTTTTCGACACCGATCATTTCACCGGTCATGATCATTTCCAGGGCTCTGCCCTTACCTACCAGTTGTGGAAGGCGCTGTGTACCTCCATAACCCGGAATAAGCCCAAGGGTAACTTCCGGAAGCCCCATTCGCGCGTTATCACTGGCCACCCTGAAATGGCACGCCATAGCAAGCTCCAGGCCTCCACCAAGAGCGAAACCATTGATTGCAGCGATCACCGGGGTGGTTAATTGTTCTACGAAGTCGAACAACAATTCCTGCCCCCTGGCAGCCAGAATAGAACCTTCTTTTATAGAGAAATCCGCAAATTCAGAGATATCGGCACCAGCCACAAAAGCCTTGGGTCCGGAACCGGTCACAATGATCACCTGCACCTCTTTGTCCTTATCCAGTTCGTCAAAGGCACGATGCAATTCTGTGATCGTTTCCCGATTCAGGGCATTGAGCTTGTTAGGCCTGTTAATCGTGATAACAGCCATGTTCCCTTCTTTTTCGGATAGAATATTTACAAAATCCATACTCATTAATGATTTTAGGTTGGTGTTGAATACTTATAAATTGCCAAGCATTTAAAGGCCGGAGATCGGATCAGACTTTGGGGAAGCTAACGGTAAACACCGATCCTTTTTGGGGTACAGACGTAAAGTTAATACTTCCCCGGTAGGTTTCCACAATATTTTTCACCATTCCCAATCCGAGTCCCATTCCGCTGGTCTTGGTCGTAAATTTAGGCTCAAAGATCTTATCGCCATTCTCCTCTGAGATCCCTAGTCCGTTATCGGCCACCGAGATCTTCACCTGATCCCCTTCAGAATAAACGGTAACCACCACCTTGGGTGCACGACCTTCGGGAATAGACTGCACCGCATTTTTTACCAGGTTGGTCACCACGCGAATCAATTGGGTGCGGTCTAATTTAGCGATCACTTCTTCTTCATTGCTTACAAAGGTGATATAATCTTCATTAAAGATATCCAGCGCCAGTCGCACCACCTTCACGACATTAAGCGTTTCTTTTTGCTGGGCAGGCATACTGGCAAAATCACTAAAGGCTGAGGCGATATTGCTTAGGGTATCGATCTGTTGGATAAGGGTATCTGAAAACTGGGAGAGCTTTTCCCCGGCCTCGGGATCGGCAGGATCAAAACGGCGCTGAAAACTCTGCACACTCAACCGCATGGGTGTAAGGGGATTCTTGATCTCATGGGCTACCTGTCGCGCCATTTCCTGCCATGCCTGTTCCCGCTCGCTTTTAGCAAGAAGGGCGGCACTTTCGTCCAGGTCCTCGACCATACTGTTATAGGCATCTACCAAGGCTCCGATCTCTTCGCTGGGGTCATCCAATATGATCTTTTCATTTCTCTCACTGAGCCTGAACTCATCGAGCTTTTTCCCGATGGTCTTTAGCGAACGGGTGATATAACTCGAGATCAGGTAGGCTAAAAACACGGCCAATGCCAGTACGATAAGTATTCCCAACCCTTGTCGCAACAAGAACTCCTTTAATTCGGAGTCGCTAAAGGTATTGTCTTCAAAATACGGGATATTCAGGATCCCGATAGGCTTAAAACGTTTGTCTAAAATATAACTATAGGAGGTCTGATAGCGTTCTCCGGCAGCCATTTTACGCTCCACATACCGCTTTCCCAGATTCTGATTCTCACCGGGACTTTCACTTAGTTTCTGCAGCACTTCCGAAGGAATACGCATATACTCATAATCGTCTTCACTGAACGGCTTAGAACTTTTGATCAGGTTACCTTCCAGGTCATAGATATTAAAAGGAAGGTTTTGAATATCTGAGAGCACATAGATCTCGTCCTTAAAGATATACTGGAGATTCTCTGTTTTGACCTCATAGGTGGTATTAAAAAGCACATAATCGATATGCGTTTTTAGCTGCTCCTCTTTACGCTCGAGGCGATTTCTATGGTAGTCTTTATTCTGCTCCCGGTACTGGTAGATGGTAAGTCCCGCAAAAAAGATAGAGGCGATGACCACCAAAAGAATGGTAGTTAAAAATATTCGGGATCTAAGTGAAAGCTTTTTATACACCAACGACCTGTTTTGAGGTTAAGAACAGCAATAACCGCACCAATCAGGCTTCGGGATTGCGCTGTCGGATGCGTTTGTAGAGCCTGATACCCAGCATGAGCAAGATGCCCAGACCAATAATACCCACAACACCGAACACCCAGTTAATGGTGCTTTTAAGCACAACAAGGAAGACCACAGAAAATAGAATAATGGTAGCTCCTTCATTCCAAATACGCATAAATCCGGTAGAATAGCGAACGTCATTTACCTGCAGTTGCTTGAACATTTGATGGCATTTACCATGGTAGAGATAGAGCAAAACGACAAAACCGATCTTTACCAGCATCCATCCCTGGGTAAGCCATGAAGGAAAGAGGATGAGCATCCATACGCCAAATATGGTCGCAAGCACTGCCGAAGGCCAGGTAATGATATACCATAATCGCTTGGTCATTAGCGCCAGTTGTTTGCCCAATATCTCTTTATCGGGCGATGGTTTATGCCATGCCTCGATCTGGTACATGAATAGCCTCGGAATATAAAAAAGCCCTGCAAACCAAGTGGTCACAAAGATGATGTGCAGGGCTTTTATGTAATTATACGATTCGGTCATCGAAAAATTAATTAAGATCCAGATACTCTAATTTTTTAGCGTTAAACGCTTGGTTAAAGGTATCTATTTCCTCGTCAACAACGGCATTAAACTTCTCTAATTCTGCCTTGATCTGCGTGGTGAGCTCTTCCTTTACGGCCTTGTCCTGGGCGGTTGGAGGAAAATCGCCCATAGTCACCAGACTGTTCAGGTGGGCCAGCTTATTGGTAAGCTTTATCGGGAAATTCAGGGGATCCTGATTACTTCTGTTCTTGGTCTGGTACAATGCCTTTTCAACACCTTCCAGCTTCTCCTTCATGGCCTCGGCCTTTTCTACCAGGTCTGCTACCTCCTCGCGATCCTTGTACCTTTTTACGAAAGCATCGAGCTGCCCGTTAATACCGCGGATCTTCTTAATGGCTTTATGCGCCCCATCTACGGTAGCATTCACGTCGGCAACAAAATCAAATTGCTCCTGCATTTGGGCCACGGTAACCTCAGCACGAGGATCAGGAAGGATCTCAAAATCCTGCGACTGCTCCTCGCCATTTACATTAAGTACTACCTTATAAGCGCCCGGAACCGCTTTTGCTCCGCTGAGACTCGCCCACCAAAGGATCATACCTTTGAGACGCTCTGCCCCATCGTAACGGGTATTCCATACAAAGGTATTTCCACCCTTTTTCAGGTTGTTTAATTTATTCTTACTATCGTAGGTGGCATAGGTCTTTATAGTATCTCCGGCCTTATCCATGTAAGTAAGGGCCACTGAATCCTTTTCTGCCTGGAAGTCTTTCAGGTAAAAATGCGTGATCACCCCATTAGGAAGGTTGGTGCCCTGGGTTGCCGAAGGCCTCCCTCCTCTTCCGGAGGTACGATAGCTATTGCGTGGCTTAAACAAGGTGAAATCGCCCGAAGCCACATCGTCATCTAACTGATGCAGTACGGTTAGATCGTCGATGATCCAAAGACTACGTCCCTGGGTTGCCACGATCAGGTTATCTTCCTTGATCGCCAGGTCGGTAACAGGCACTACCGGCAGGTTAAGCTGAAAAGGAGCCCATGACTTACCGTCGTTGAAGGAAATATACATTCCTGTTTCGGTACCGGCATAGAGCAGGCCTTTGCGCTTAGGATCTGCACGCAACACCCTGGTAAAATGCTCTTCGTTAATACCGTCGGTAATGGTCTCCCAACTCTTACCGTAATTGGTGGTCTTGTATAGGTATGGACGGAAGTCACCTTCCTTATAAAGTGTTCCTGCCACATAACATGTGCCTTCATCGAAGGGCGATGGCTCAATGCTGTTGATCATCAACCATTCTGGCGCCTGCTTTGGCGTAACATTATCCCAGGTTTTTCCACCATCACGGGTAATATGTACTAATCCGTCGTCACTACCTACCCAAAGCAATCCTTCTTTTAGCGGACTCTCATTGGCAGCAAAGATCGTACAGTAATACTCCACCCCGGTGTTATCCTGGGTGATAGGCCCTCCTGAAGATTTGAGTTTTTCGGGATCGTTTCGAGTGAGGTCCGGACTCACCACCTCCCAACTCTGTCCTTCATTTTCACTCACGTGCACATGGTTAGAGAAGGTATAGAGCTTATCGGGATTATGCTTAGAGAAAATGATCGGGAAGTTCCATTGAAAACGATACTTCATCCCTTCAGCACCATGACCCATCGGATTATCGGGCCATACATTGATCGCCCTTACGGTTCCGGCTTTATGATTTACACGGGTAAGAAAACCTCCGTAGCTACCCCCATAAACAATGTCGTTATTCTCAGGGTCTACGGCAATATGCGCAGATTCGCCTCCGGCTGTAGCCTCCCAATCGTCTTCGGTAATCCCTCCTCCATCAGAGCGGTGAGCGATCCTGATGGTACTGTTATCCTGCTGGGCCGCGTAGATACGATAAGGAAAATGATTGTCTGTCGTTACCCTGTAGAATTGTGCTGTAGGCTGGTTGTGATACGTGCTCCAGGTGTCACCACCATCGTAACTCACCTGGGCGCCACCATCATCACCAATGATCATACGTCGAGAATCTTCCGGAGCGATCCAAAGATCGTGGTGATCACCGTGTGGTGCATTACTCGAACTAAAGGTCTTTCCTCCGTCCTTTGACTTGTGGTAAGACACGTTCATCACATAAACTACATCTTCATCGTTAGGATCGGCATAGATCCTGGTATAGTACCACGCTCTTTGGCGCAACGCACGACTGTCGTTTATATAATTCCAGGTAGCACCTCCGTCTTCTGAACGGTACACCCCACCCTTATCTTTATTCTCAACTATAGCCCAAACACGGTCTGAATTTACCGGAGATACGGCCATCCCAATAATACCAAGAGTTCCTTTTGCAAAACCCTTGTTCCCGGAGATCTGCTTCCAGGTTTCCCCGGAATCGGTACTTTTCCAAAGGGCAGAGCCCTCTCCACCACTACTCAGACTGTAAGGCGTACGCTGCAGGCGCCAGGTAGACGCATACATGATACGTGGATTATTCGGATCCATTACCAACTCGACCGCTCCGGCCATATCGTTGGCAAAAAGCGTCTTTCTCCAGGTCTTACCGCCATCAGTACTCTTATACACCCCGCGCTCTTGCGTAGGCTTATAAATATTTCCAAGCACTGCCGCATAAACCACCTCAGGGTTTTCAGGATGTATGACGATCCTGGGGATATGCCTGCTCTTTTCAAGACCGCTAGCCTCCCAGGTCTTTCCGGCATCTACACTCTTGAACATTCCGTAACCCGATGAAACATTACCACGTACGGTTTGTTCACCACCACCCACATAGATCACATTGTGATCGCTGTTAGCAACAGCAATGGCCCCAATACTTCCGCCAAAATAACCGTCAGAAATATTCTCCCATACACGACCGCCATCTTCAGTTTTCCAAACCCCACCACCGGTGGCTCCGAAATAATAGAGGTTGGGTTTTCCCGGAACTCCGGTCACGGCAGCAGAACGCCCACCGCGAAACGGACCTAACAACCGGTATTCTAACGAACCGTAAAGCGATTCCGGATATTCTGTTTTATTTTTCTGAGCCTCTGCAGGAGCAAAGGCAAACAATAAGCATAACAGGAGGGTTACCCTCAGGCATGTGAGATCTCGCATCTTAATTAGTTGGTTAAAAAATTAGGTTATGAATTTATGAATTTATTGCGAATCGTTGCTATTTCGTACTAAATTCATACGAACTTCTCTATCTAAGAAGAATGCCGTGACAATAGTTGACAAAAGATCGGCTACAGAAAAGGAGATCCACACCCCCAACTCGCCGAGAAATCCAGGCAGGATGAGCACCAGCGGAATAAAAAAGAATCCCTGGCGGGTAAGGGTAAGAAAGAAGGCCGGCGTTGCTTTTCCGATGGCCTGAAAATAAGCCGAGCCAATGAGCTGAACCACAACTACAGGAGTGGCGGCAAATACCCACCTCATCGCATCGGGTGCCTCCCTGAGCACTTCTTCATTATCGGTAAACACCCTGGTGATCTGTTCGGGAAAGGCCATGATAAGGGCAAAAACCACGAACCCAAGCAAGGCAGCATATTTAATGGCTGTCTTGATCGACTCTTTGACCCTTTCGTATTTATGGGCACCGTAATTATATCCTGCAATAGGCAGAAATCCCTGAGTGATCCCTAATACCGGAAACAGGGCGAACATGAGCATACGGCCTACGATGGCATAAACCGTAATGGAAGATTCTCCCCCCAGATCGAATAAGATATTATTCACCACAAGGTAGGTTACACTAACCACGGCTTGCCGTGCCAGCGTAACTCCGCCCAGGGATCCGATCTCTTTAAGCACCTCCAGGTTAGGATTAAAATGTCTCCAGCCGATCTTTAGTTCAGAATTGGCAGAAAGAAAGAACCATAAAATATAGGCAAAGCAGAGCAGGTAGGATCCGGTTGTAGCCCAGGCCGCTCCTGCCATCCCGAGATCGAACCCCTTGATAAGGAGGTAATCCAAAACCAGATTTCCAATGGAAGGGATGATCATGGCGATCATGCCGAACCGAGGTTTCCCTTCAGCTCTGATCACGCTGTTCCCCATCATACACAGGGCGAGAAAAGGCACCCCGTAGAGCACCACGAGATAATAGATACGGGCAGGGTCAAAAATAGCGCCTTTACCTCCAAAGCTCGGAATGATCTCATCGGCCCAGGTGATACCTACCGCGACAAGGCTTATGGTGAGCAATAAGGTAAGTACGATCTGATTGCCGAAGGTATGCAGGGCCTTACCCTTCTGACCACTTCCCAGTGCCCGGGAAATAATGGAAGCCCCACCTATCCCGATAGCCATACCAAGAGCTGCGATAAAGAAAGATACCGGGAGCACCACATTGATCGCTGCGATAGCTACCGAACCGATCCAGTTCCCTACAAAAATGGTATCGACCAAAATGTTCAAAGACATCACAAGGATCCCTATAGATGCAGGAACAGCCTGTTTTACCAACAGGCTTCCAATGGACTGTGTGCCCATATCTTCAGAAGAGACCCTTGCCATGCGTTACATATCTAATAGATTAACTGTGTTGCACCTGTGGCTGATGCGCCCACTCGTCGACCCATCGTGCAACCACCTTCACCCAGTCTTCATTATCGTTGAGGCAGGGAATAAGGTGAAATTCTTCCCCTCCGTGTTCTTTGAACTCCTCATTGGCCTCCATTCCGATCTCTTCGAGGGTTTCCAGACAATCAGAAATAAATGCGGGGGTAACCACGGCGAGTTTCTTCATGCCCTTATCTGCAAAACCGTTTACGGTCTTATCGGTAAAAGGCTGCAGCCACGGATCGAACCCTAAGCGCGACTGGAAGGAGGTAGAGTATTGATCTTCTTTAAGCTCCAGGTATTCGGCCACTTTCCGTGTGGTTTCATAGCACTGATGACGATAACAGAATTGATGTGCCGGCGAGGGCGACTTACAGCACTGTCCGTCGATCTTACAATGCGATCGGGTAATATCCGATTTTTTAATATGGCGCTCCGGCACCCCGTGGTAAGAGAACAGAATATGCTCCCAATCCTTATCTTCGAGATGTCTTTTTATAGACTCCGACAGTACGCGTATATAATCGTCGTGGCTGTAGAATGCCGGCACATTGGTAAAACGCATCTCCGGGAAGTGCTTCTTCCGGAGCTCTTCTGCCAATACCAAAATGGTTTCTGTAGTTGCCATGGCGAACTGCGGATACAGCGGCAATAACAGCACCTCGGTAACGCCCTGATCATGGAGTTCCTGCAATCCTGCTTTGATCGACGGATTGCCATAACGCATGGCCATAACCACCGGAACAGAGGTCAGGTCATCGACCTTTTTACGCAGCCGTTCAGATAAGACAATTAGCGGGGACCCTTCGTCCCACCAGATCTTTGAATAGGCTTCGGCCGATTTTTTCGGGCGGGTATTCAGGATAATTCCCCTCACGAGAAAGGTTCTCAGCCATTTCGGGACATCGATCACCCTTTCATCCATAAGGAATTCATCGAGATAGCGTTTAACATCTTTAGGATCTGTAGAATCCGGCGATCCAAGATTTACCAGCAAAACTCCTTTCATAGTCAGTAATATTTTTTACGCAAAGTTATAATTAAATGACGGTCTCTCCCCCAGCAGGCAGATCAAAATCCAAATAGTCCGATAGCTTAAACCAATACCTAATCGATCTGGCTACGCCCGAGACACCAAAGTATACCTTCTAAAATATGCTTTTCGAAGAATGGCTCTTTATATGCGCCCCCTGTATGTCCGCCGGCGGTGTAAAAGCTTCTGGAGTCACCAAATTCGCGACACCACGCAAAAGGGTGGAAGTCGCCCATGCGACCGCCCTGATACGAATCTTCATCAAGGGTGATCAGAATACGCAGGTCGTCTTTCAGGTCTTTAAGGTCATACCATTCGTCTGTACGCTCCCATGGATCGGGCAAAAAGGAGGTTGCCGGATGGGTGTTGTCAACAATACGTAGCTTTGCGGGTTGCACCTTAGGGTGCGACCTGAAGTAAGCACCCACCAGGGCACCATACCAGGGCCAGTCGTACTCGGTGTCTACGGCAGCATGGATCCCCATAAAGTTGCCGCCATTTTCTATATAATTTTCAAAGGCCTTTTCCTGTACTTGATTTAGCACATCGCCCGTAGTCGATAAAAAGATCACCAGATCGTACTTACTGAGCTCGTCTTCATTAAAATCGGCCGCGTTCTCGGTACGATCAACCGCAAATCCGTTCTTACGGCCTAACCTCCTAATAAGTGAAACTCCATCTGAGATCGAACCGTGGCGATAGCCTTCTGTTTTGGTGAACACCAGAACGCGTTCCCCGCTATGATCCCCGGCAGGCACGGTAGCTTCATCGCCCGCGCAGGCGAATAAATAAAAGACCAAAACTGCGATCCATGCTTTCATCGCTTAACCTATATTTAAAGACGTTAGATAGCGTTTAGGAGTCGTACCGTATTTCTTTTTAAAGGCAGCAATAAAGTGACTTGAGGTACTGTAACCTACCTTCAGACCAACTTCATTCACATTGTGATCGCCGCTTTCGAGCATTTTTCGGGCCACCTCCATCTTATAATCGAAAAGAAAACTGTACACCGAATCACCGTAGATCTGCTTGAAGCCTTCCTTGAGCTTTTTCATATTCAGTCCGATCTCCTCAGACAACTCCTGCAGTCCGGGCGGATCGGTCATCCTGGAAATAATAATATCCTTAGCCCGCTTGATCTTTAGCACATTATCTTCATCTACCAGGAACGGACACTGCTCGGTATCGGCATCCTCAGGCTTGTTCAGGTATAACCCCAACAATTCGTAGGCCTTACCCTTAAGATACAGCTTGCGCACTGAAGGGTGAAGGTTGTAATTAATGATCTGGCTCAACACCACGGCCATGGCCGGATTAATGGGAGCGGTATTGTAGTATTTCTTGTCCAGGTTCTCCTCGCTCAGAAAAGGGATAAAGCCGGCCTCCATTGAAAAGAGCGAATGAAACTGCTTTATCGAGATCAACACAGAAACCACCCAGGTCTTGGCCGTAAGGTCCAGATGTATGGGAAGGTCCCGCTGCGGATTGTAGAGCAAGAGGGAATCGTCTTCTTTCAGGCTCATGGCATAGCTGCCCTGGTTAAACAGAAAGCTCCCCTCTCCCTTCAGGCAAAAGTGAAACTGAATGAAGGTCCGGTCGACATCTCTTGAAAACTCTGCGAAAGAATCAGAATCATTACGGGTAATAATGAGCATAAACCCATCTTCAAAGTGTACTTCTCCCGGCGTACTTACAGCGATATTTTTTTCCATGTTCGCGAGTGGTGTTTTGCGTTATTTTATTTAGAACTATTCTAAACAGTAAGGGTGTAAAACCTTGTTAACACCTCAAAAATAAGGCAATTACGGAGAATATCGCTCAAAAAAAAGACAAATCACTTATAGCGTTATAAAAAGTTCTTTGAGCGTTATTTTTTTAAAGGGATGCATCCTATTTTTGCATTTCACTTCGGAACTAACTGAATGAAAGCATATAACATCTCTAAACATAGTTCTTTTTACGTTGTAGGATTGAGTTATAAGAAGGCCGACGTACATATGCGTGGTCGATTCAGCCTCAACGATGACGGAAGAACCAATTTGTTGCGTCAGGCCAAATCGTCTGGTATTGACGGAATTATGGTAACCTCCACTTGTAACCGTACCGAGTTGTTCGGTTTTGCGCAGCACCCCTTCCAGCTTATCCAGCTTCTTTGCGGGAATACGAACGGTACCGTTGAAGAATTCCAGAGCGTGGGTTATGTCTACAAGAACTACGAAGCAATAAACCATATGTTTCGTGTTGGAACCGGACTCGACAGCCAGATCCTTGGCGATTTTGAAATTATTAGTCAGATACGTCAGAGTTTTGTAGCCTCGAGAGAAGAGGGCATGGCCAATCCGTTCCTGGAGCGTTTATGCAATTCGGTGATCCAGGCCAGCAAGCGTATTAAGAACGAGACCGAACTTTCTTCCGGTGCGACCTCTGTTGCTTTTGCCTCTGTACAATACATCCTCTCCAAAGTTCCTAACATCTCTGAAAAGAATATTTTGCTTTTCGGAACAGGTAAGATCGGAAGGAATACCTGTGAAAACCTGGTAAAACACACCACTAATGACCATATTGTTCTGATCAACAGAACCCGCGATAAGGCAGAAAAGATCGCCGGGAAATTCAACCTTATCGTTAAGGAATTTGGTCAGCTACAAGAAGAGATACGCAAGGCAGACGTGCTGGTTGTTGCCACAGGTGCGCAACACCCAACGGTATCTAAAGAACTCATACACACCTCCAAACCCCTGCTCATACTTGACCTTTCGGTACCAAGTAATGTCGATGAAAACGTTAACGAACTGAGCAATGTGACCCTGGTACATATCGACCAGCTCTCCAAGATGACCGCCGATACCCTAAAGCGTCGCGAAAAGTTCGTACCTATGGCCGAAGGGATCATTAACGAGGTAGAAGGCGATTTCAAAAAATGGCTGGAGACCAGGAAATTTGCCCCCACCATCAAGGCCCTGAAGAAAAAGCTCAAGTCGATCAAAGAGGCCGAGATCGATAATCAGCGAAAAAAGATCAAGGATTTCAACGACGAACACGCCGAGATCCTCAGCGATCGCATCATACAAAAGATCACCACACATTTTGCCAACCACCTAAGGGAGAGTCCGAACTCTTCTGATGACAGCATTGAACTTATCAAGAAAGTATTTCAATTAGAGACTTCTAAATGACGAAAGTAATTCGAATTGGTACCCGCGACAGCGAACTGGCAATGTGGCAGGCCAAAAATGTACAGGCACAACTGGAAGCTCTGGGCCACAAAACCCAATTAGTACCTGTAAAGAGTACCGGCGATCTGGTCCTTGACAAGCCCCTATACGAGTTGGGTATTACCGGTATTTTTACCAAAACACTTGACGTAGCGCTCCTCAAGGAGGAGATCGACATTGCCGTGCACAGCATGAAAGATGTTCCAACCATGCTCCCCAAAGGCATTGTTAAAGCTGCGGTCCTGAAACGCGCCAATACTTCAGACCTTATGGTCATGAAGGACGGAGCCGATTTTCCCGACAAGAAAAAAGCGCATATTGCCACGGGTAGTCTCCGGCGTAAGGCTCAATGGCTGAGTCGCTATCCTAAACACAAGGTTTCCGAACTCAGAGGGAATGTAAACAGCCGCATGCAGAAATTACAGGATAACGATTGGGATGGAGCTATCTTTGCCGCTGCAGGCCTCGAGCGTATCGATCTTAAACCTGAGAATGCGGTAGCACTCGACTGGATGATCCCTGCACCTGCTCAAGGCGCCATGATGATCGCCGCCCTTGAAAAAGACAAGGAACTACTTAAGGCCATCGCCAAACTCAACCATTACGAGACCGATCTTTGCGTAAGTATCGAAAGAGACTTTTTACGAACCCTTGAGGGTGGTTGTACCGCACCTATCGGAGCCCTGGCCACTATCGATGTCGATTACCTCAATTTTATAGGGGTGCTCCATTCGCTTGACGGAAAACAGAAGGTTGAAGTCGAGAAAAGGATCCTAATCGAAAACCTCGATGGCCTGGGTGCCATTTGCGCCCGCGAAGCACTCGCCAATGGCGGAGAGGCCATCATGAAAAAGATCAAGAAAAAACTGAGCAAATAATCGTCATGGCTTCGAACATCCGGATATTAAGCACCAGGACATTAACTGAACCTCAAAGGGAGCGGTTACTGGCGGCCGGATTTGCCCTGACCGAGATCCCCTTTATTAAAACAGAGCAGGTACCTTTTACAGCTCCGGACAGCATAGCAAGGGCGATCATTACCAGCAATAACGCGGCAAAAGCTATCGCAAACAAACAACTGCGCATCGACGCGGTTTTTTGCGTAGGTCAAAAAACGGCCACGACATTAAGCTCGGCAGGTTACAAGGTGGAGATCACCGCCGACAATGCAGGTGCACTGGCCGAAAAAATTACAGATGCTTATCAGGGAGAAGAATTCTACTTTCTGGGCACTCGCTCCAGGAGAGACGAACTACCTGAGCATTTGAAAGCCAATAACACACCGTTAAAGGAGATCGAAGTATACAAAACCCTGCCCGAAAGCCATAGGGTGCCGGGAAATTATGATGGCATCCTTTTTTTTAGTCCCAGTGCTGTAGACGCCTTCAGCCGGGAAAATTCATTTAAAGAAACCGTGTGTTTCAGCATTGGCCCCACAACGGCCCAGGCCCTGGAGGCACACACCAAAACCGTTGTTACAGCAAAGCAGCCTTCTGCTGAACACCTCATCCTGGAAACGGTAAAATATTTTAAAAGCATTAACGCCCATAATAGAGAAACAAGCATATGATAAAGAACGATCTGTTTTTGAGAGCCCTGAAAGGAGAAGAAGTATCCAGACCACCGGTATGGATGATGCGCCAGGCCGGACGCTATCTTCCGGAGTTTATGGTATTGAAAGAAAAATACGATTTCTTCACCCGCTGCCGTACTCCTGAACTGGCGGCCGAGATCACGGTACAACCTATCAGGATCGTAAAGCCCGATGCTGCTATCCTGTTCTCTGATATCCTGGTCATACCACAAGCCATGAATATTGATGTGGAAATGAAACCGGGCGTTGGACCATGGGTGCCGCAACCTATTCGCAGTGCAGCCGATGTAGCGCAAGTGATCGTTCCCGAGATCGATGAAACCCTGGGCTATGTTATGGATGCTATCAAGCTCACCAAAGAAATGCTCAACGACGAGGTGCCACTTATTGGATTTGCCGGATCGCCATGGACCATTCTATGTTATGCTGTAGAAGGTAAAGGCTCAAAGAGTTTTGACACCGCGAAGAGTTTTTGCTTCTCACAACCCGAAGCAGCCCACCAACTCCTCCAAAAAATAACAGACACGACCATTGCCTACCTCAAAGAAAAGGTAAGACACGGGGTAAACGCCGTGCAGGTATTCGATTCATGGGGCGGAATGCTTTCTCCTGAAGATTATCAAACCTTCTCATGGCCTTATATCAACCAGATCGTTGAAGCCCTTTCGCCACTTACCGAGGTGATCGTATTCGGAAAAGGATGCTGGTTCGCACTCGACACCATGGCACAGAGTAAGGCAAGTGCCCTTGGTGTAGATTGGACCTGCTCTCCGGAGATCGCAAGAAAACTTACCGGTGGTAATGTCACCTTACAGGGAAATTTTGATCCATCGCGCTTGTTCACGCCGATCCCGGAACTCAAGAAAATGGTACATGAGATGATCGACCGTTTCGGAAAAGACAAATACGTGGTGAACCTGGGGCATGGTATTTTACCAACGGTTCCGGTAGACCACGCCAAGGCGTTTATCGAAGCCGTTAAAGAATATGCCAATTAATGAAGCAAGTCCTGCAGTTGCTGCGCGATCTGAATGGGCGAAAAATAAAAGGGGCCGCCCGGTTATTTACCAGGCACCCCTTACTTTTTAGCACTGCCATCCCGGCTACCCTTAGGTGCATAGGTGTCTGCAACAGGCTTTTTGGAACGGCACACCACAAGAACAACAAAACCAATGCCTTTAGGCACGCCCTCTGGAATATGCTCCTTATGAGCTCTGCCTCCGGTGTGGTAAAGACCATTGAAGAGGCAGCTAAATGGGCAGAGGACCTCACCTGTTGGCATGAAGATGAGCTCTCCCCTAATCCGCCTTTACCAAGAGCCATGGATCTTCACAACAATAGGATCGGAAGGGAACTTTACAGCCATCAATTTAAAAACCAAAGCCCTGATCCCGAGCAAATAACACAAGCCTTATTACCTTTGCTGGACCAGGCAGTAAAGATCCGGGCAACAGAGGACCTTAAAACCTTAAACGACCACCTGGTCTACATTACCGAATAAGAAGATGAAGCACAAGTTTTACAGTTACATAGAACAACTACAAGACACCATTACCGCCAGCCTTGAAGCCATTGACGGAAAAGCTGTTTTTCAGCAAGACCTCTGGAAACGCGAGGGTGGTGGCGGCGGACGTACCCGCGTGATCGAGAACGGTAACGTTTTTGAAAAAGGCGGGGTCAACATTTCGGCTGTTCACGGACCACTGCCTCCTGCCATGCAGAAATACTTTAATGTGGGGGAGGTTGACTTCTTCGCATGCGGACTCAGCCTGGTGATACACCCTAAGAATCCGTTCGTTCCCACCGTACACGCCAACTGGAGGTATTTCGAAATGTACGATAAAGACGGTACGGTGATCGATTCCTGGTTTGGTGGCGGACAAGACCTTACTCCTTATTACCTGTTCGAGGAGGATGCCACGCATTTTCATCAAACCTGTAAAAATGCATGCGACAAACACCATCCCGACTTCTACCCTGAGTTCAAGACCAAATGCGATGCGTATTTTTACAATTCACACAGGAATGAAGCGAGGGGTATAGGCGGATTATTCTTTGATTACTGCCGGGCTAATGAAGACATGACCATGGAAGAATGGTACGCTTTTGTTACAGAAGTAGGCAATAGCTTCCTTGAAGCCTATACGCCGATCGTAAATAAGCGTAAAGACCTAGCATACACCCCGGAACATAGAGAATGGCAGGAAATTCGCAGAGGCCGCTATGTGGAATTTAACCTGGTTCACGATAAGGGAACCCTCTTCGGATTAAAGACCAATGGCCGTATCGAAAGTATCCTGATGAGTCTGCCTCCTCATGTGCAATGGGTATACGACCACCATCCGGCGGAAGGTTCTGAAGAAGAAAAATTACTGAACGTATTGAAAAACCCGGTAAACTGGGTATCTTAAATCATAAATTACATCATCATGTATCCGTTACGCAGAAACAGACGATTACGTACTAACACAGCCATCAGAGACATGGTCAGGGAAACCTCCCTGCACCCGGAACACCTCATGGCACCTTTGTTCATTGTTGAAGGAAAACAGGTAAAGGAAGAGATCGCATCCATGCCCGGCTATTACCGCTATAGCCTGGACCTGCTTGAAGGAGAGATCAGATCCTTATACCAATTAGGAATCCGGTCTGTCCTGCTATTCGTAAAGGTACCGGATAATCTGAAGGACAATAAGGGTACGGAAGCCCTGAATCCCGACGGACTCATGCAGCGAGCGGTGAAAACCGTAAAGAACATACAACCCGAGATGCACGTACTTACCGACGTAGCCCTGGACCCATACTCGTCTTACGGCCATGATGGTATTGTAGAGAACGGACTCATTCTCAACGATCCTACCGTAGAAGTGCTCGCCCAAATGGCTGTGAGTCATGCTAAAGCAGGAGCCGATATGGTAGCTCCAAGTGATATGATGGACGGTCGCATCCTGGCCATGAGATCGGCACTCGAGCAAGAAGGATTTACCGATACCGGGATCATGAGCTATAGCGCCAAATACGCCTCGGCATTTTACGGTCCCTTTCGCGATGCCTTAGATTCGGCTCCGGGATTTGGAGATAAGAAAACCTATCAGATGGACCCTGCCAACCGTATAGAAGCTATTAAGGAAACCATTATGGACATCGAAGAGGGCGCAGATATCGTGATGGTAAAACCGGGACTATGCTACCTCGATATTGTAAGGGAGATCAAAGATGCCGTAGATGTACCTGTAGCTGTATACCAGGTAAGTGGAGAATACGCCATGCTCAAGGCAGCAGCCGAAAAGGGATGGCTTGATCACGATGCCGTTATGATGGAGCAAACTATGGCCATTAGAAGGGCAGGTGGCGATATCATCGCAACCTACTTTGCCAAAGACATTGCCAAAATACTTCAGAACACCTAAACACCACCCTCTTGAAAAGAACTCTTGTACTTATCCTGATCCTGGCCTTTAATTACAACGGTATGCTCGCACAACAAAACGAACCCAAAGGGGCTTTCCTGGAGAAATGGGAAAATTCGAAGAATTACCTTTTGGCCATGGTCGATAGTATCCCGGCCGATTCATTGGATTACAAACCCACCCCGAGACAAATGTCGGTGAGAGAACAGCTGGCACATATTCGCATGAACATGCTCTGGCTGGGGCATACCTATTTTGGCGATGACAGCACCAACACCCATCCTGCTCTTGCCGAAAATGCCGGAAAAGAAGACCTTTCGAAAGCTCTGGAGCAAGCCTTCACGGTTGTTCACGACCTGGTAAACCAAACAGATATGACGAGCCTGAGTGAAGAAGTCAAATTCTTCGCGGGCCCTAAAAGCAGACTGCAGATCCTGAACCTCCTTCACGATCACGTAACCCATCATCGCGGACAACTGGTGGTGTATTTAAATTTAATGGACTTAACCCCGCCACGTTATAGCGGATGGTAAGTAGCTAATCGCGATTTTATTAGTAAATTAGCAGGAAAGCAACTATCACAATAATGACCATACTCATTCTTTATGCCCTGCTTTCCATCTTCTTCTCCTTTCTATGTTCCATTTTGGAGGCAGTGTTCTTAAGCATCACCCCCACCTATATTAATGTGCTTAAAAAGGAAGGAAAAGCCTATGCCAACACCCTTGAAAAACTCAAGAAGGATGTAGATCAACCCTTGATCGCTATCCTCACCCTTAATACTATTGCACACACCGTTGGAGCCATCCTGGTTGGGGTGGAAGCCGAAAAACTCCCTTATAAGATCGATATCTGGGGGGTTAATATCGTAGGAGTTGTTTCTGCCGTAATGACCTTTCTCATCCTTGTGGTTTCTGAGATCATACCCAAGACCCTGGGAGCTACCTACTGGAAGGAACTGGCCAACTTTACCTCTAAGGCCCTCACCATACTCATACTTCCCTTGAAATACACCGGGATACTTTGGTTCATGCAACTCACCACCAAACTCATCGGTGGCAAAGGCGTTCATACGTCAGTTTTTCAGCGGGAAGACTTCACCGCCATGGCCGACATCGCCCATGAGGAAGGGGTTTTTGAAGAATCTGAATCCAAGGTGATCAAGAACCTGGTGCGCTTTAACCAGATCGAAGCAAAAGATGTGATGACGCCCAGAACGGTAATGAAGACCGCTTCTGAAGATCAAACCATAAAAGAATTCTTTGAAGAAAATCCGAAACTCCGTTTCTCAAGGATCCCCATCTACAAGGATAAGCCGGACAATATTACCGGGTTTGTACTCAAAGACCAGGTATTAGAAGAAATGATCAATGCCGGTGGCTCAGAACCATTAGCTACACTAAAAAGAGAGATCCTGCTCACCAAGCGAAACATGCCCATCCCGAAACTCTTCGAAAAATTTATCGCCAACAAAGACCATATTGCCCTGGTCGTTGATGAATACGGTTCGATCGGCGGACTCGTTACCATGGAAGATATCATTGAGACCCTTCTCGGCCTGGAGATCGTAGATGAGAGTGACAACGTAGAAGATCTACAGCTATTAGCTCGCCGTAACTGGCAGATCCGCGCAGAACGTATGGGCATACTGGAAAGCTACGACGATCAGGATGAAAACACTACAGGCAGTAATTAACACCCCACTGGGAGCTGCCATCCTGGAGGGAAACCACCATGGTTTAAGATCCTTTAAACTCACCGCTGCATCCCGGGAGAACACTCCGATACCGGAAGTGCTTCGGGAGGCGGCCGATCAGATCACCGAATACTTCGAAGGCAAACGCCAAACCTTTGCCCTGGCACTGGACCCGGTAGGCACCCCATTTCAAAAAAAGGTCTGGGCCGCTCTGCAGGACATCCCTTATGGGAAGACCACTTCTTACATGGACCTCTCCAGGCAATTAGGCGATCCCAAGGCGATCAGGGCTGTAGCTGCAGCCAATGGCAGGAATCCGCTATGGATCATTATCCCCTGCCACCGCGTAATAGGCAGTGATGGCTCGCTAACGGGATACGCAGGGGGATTATGGCGCAAAAAATGGCTGCTCGAACACGAACAACCAGCAAAACAACAGTCGCTTTTTTAATACGAATATGTCTATATTTAGCATATAGCCGGGATGGAGTCGTTCGAAAAGGCAACCCGGAACCAACCCAAAATAACCCATTAAACATGCTTCATAAGATCGCCCTTGACAACATCCTGTTCTTAGATATAGAAACCGTTCCTGAAACCCCGGACTTCGGGTCCCTGGCTCCCGAAAAGCAGACCTTATGGGATCATAAATCACGGTACCAGCGCAAGGAAGACCAATCGCCGGAAGACTTTTACGAACGGGCCGGAATTTGGGCCGAATTCGGGAAGATCGTATGCATCTCTGTGGGGTATTTTGCTTTGGTCAAAGGAGAACGCCAGTTCCGAACCACCTCTTTCTTTGGAGAAGAAGACGCCCTGCTACGGGATTTCAAGAACCTGCTGGAGACCCATTATTACGGCCCGCAAAAGATCTTATGTGGGCATAATGCCAAGGAGTTCGATTTTCCGTATATCGCCAGACGCATGCTTATTCACGGGATCACGCTTCCGGAAAAGCTCAACCTCTTTGGAAAGAAACCCTGGGAAATTCCGCATCTGGATACCATGGAACTATGGAAGTTTGGCGACTTTAAACATTACACTTCCCTGAAACTGCTCACCCATGTGTTAGGCATCCCCTCGCCCAAGGACGATATAGACGGCAGTATGGTAGGTAAGGTGTATTGGGAAGAAAATGATATAGACCGTATCGTGACCTATTGCGAAAAGGATGTGATAGCCGTAGCCCAGGTCATTCTCAAACTCCGCGGCGATGAATTACTTGAGGAAGACGCCATCAAACACGTTTGATCACTTGGCGAATTTCTTCGCCTTATACTCCCCGTTAACCTCAAAGGCAAGCACGTAAAAGCCTTTACTGAACCCATCTACAGGAATAGGTTTTGAGGCATCAGGGCCTGTGAGCAATACCCGTCCCATGAGGTCTACAACATAGTAGTCACCAAGACGATCTTTATTACCCACTACCACTACATGATTACCATCGGGCGTCCAGGCCAGTTGCGGCTCTTCATCTTCGTTCAGGGTATCGTTCGCAGTATCACCATACGGGTCGTCGAGACCACTTCCGGAAACCTTATCACCGGGAACCTCAAGAAACGGAGGCCCCGCCGGATCCGGGTAATCCGGTAGCTGACCAAGGTTATCGTCGGTATTCGGACCGCTTACATTATCATCTGCGGTTCCTGCATCAGGATTACTGTCGTTTCCGGCATTCTCGCTACCGCCGGTAGTATGATCTCCAGTTCCCGAATCGTTGGCACCTGAATCGGGATTGGTGGTATCACCCGCTTCGTCTCCTGTGGTGTCTCCATTACTCGTATCTCCGGTTCCAGCTTCAGGATCGGTGGTTTCACCCGTAGAACCGTCTGTAGTATCGCCTCCGGTAGTATCTCCGGTGCCATCTCCTGTGGTGCCTCCATTACCCGTATCTCCGGTACCATCTCCTGTGGTGTCTCCGTTACCCGTATCTCCGGTTCCTGCATCAGGGTCGGTGGTTTCACCCGTAGAACCGTCTGTAGTATCACCTCCAGGAGTACCTCCTGTTTCTCCGGTACCGTCTCCTGTGGCATCGCCATTCCCAGTATCTCCGGTACCCGCATCAGGGTTGGTAGTCTCTCCTGCAGAACCGTCCGTAGTATTATCTCCTCCGGGAGTACCTCCTGTTTCTCCGGTCCCGTCTCCTGTGGCATCGCCATTTCCTGTATCGCCGGTACCCGCATCAGGGTTGGTAGTCTCTCCTGTAGAACCGTCTGTAGTATCACCTCCATCGGTATCTCCGGCACCAGCTTCGGGATCGGTGGTTTCTCCTGTAGTACCATCCGTATTTTCGCCATCACCTTCAGGATCTACAGGATCTGTATTCGTTTCCTCTTCATGCTGTGCCTCTGCTGTTCTAAAAAGCAACACCTCAGAAAAATCAGAACCCATGATCTCCGAACACAGGGATCGCACCTGAAGGCTATATTCCGTATCGGCTAAAAGATTTTCAAGCTGTATACCGGTATCGGCGACCAGTTCACTTTGCCATTGCTCCTGATCTTTCGCCTTGTAACGCACTTCATAAAAGGCTTCATCTACTGCATCCCAGCTTATACTGGCGTTATCTTGTCCAACGGTATCAGCCTGGGTATTTCCCGGGGGAACTACGGCACAATTCGTATCGGTTATTCCGGTAACTACAAGTGAAAAGTCCTGGGCGGTATTTACGAGCTGTCCTTTATGGCTCACTACGATCGTATACTCACCTTCGGCCAGGGCGATCTCTACCTTTTCAAACGGATCTACCTTATTATCACCCTTTACAGCTCCTGCCTCAAGGTTACTCAATTCTAATTTCCAGGGTAAGTAAGGCTCTCCACCCTTATACACTCTCAGGTCGAGATCATTAACCAGAACAGGGGTTGCATCATTGGTCTTTCCATTGAACTTATCGGGATAGGCAGGGTCGGTCCAGCTTATAGAAACCGAGAGCGTAGCCCCTGTTTCAGCATGTACTTCAAGGGTGTATTCTGCTCCCTGACTCAGAGTGAGCTCTTCGACTTTGCTGTTTACATCTTTAGCATCCAGCACCTCTGCTGCACGCTTACTATTAAGAATTCCCCAACCAAATTTAGGATCGGGCCCGGCATGATCTCCAGCCTCATCTGCCGTATGCAGGGTTAATCCTTTAAGGGTAGCCGCCCGCATGTAATTACCGTAGGCCACATAGTGATATTGTTGCATTAACAGCAAGGAAGCAGCCACTCCGGGAGAAGCCATTGAGGTTCCCGAAAGTATGCGATAATTAGCTGTATCCCTGTCGTATGAAGAGTATACATCGACTCCGGCCCCGGTAATATCGGGTTTAATACGTCCGTCATCGGCAGGACCAAAATTACTGAATGGCGCGATCTCTGCTCCCAGCAACTCTCCGTTACTACCTACATTCACATTATCGGCAGCAGCCACGGTGATCCCGTTCTTAGCCAGGGCAAAACCTAGCAGCAGGTCATAACCATCGGTTGCGCTACCCGCCACAGGCGTATCGTTATAGTTGAGGTGTCGGGTATTTCCCGCCGCTGTAACCATTAAGTAATACGGTGCGGCATGCATGATCTCATCCCAGTCCTGCGCCTGATAGATATAAGATCCAAAATACCAATCGGGAAGGTTACGGCCACTTAGGCCATAAGAGTGATTCGAGATCAACAATCCCGCAGCAGCTTGTTCGGCGGCTTCACCTTCATCCTTATTCCAATCAAAAGAAAGTCCGGTAGCGTTAAATGCCACCCCTTGAGCTTTTGGGTCTACCCCGGCTGCCAGGGCTGTTCCCATGACGTGGGTTGCATGACCGCTTACCCTGGGAGAACGGTCGCCAAAAACGATCCTGTCTCCAAATTCCTGGTGGTCTGAAAGCGCTTTACCACTATCCCAGATCCCAATGGTCATCGAGGTACCATCTACCCCAAAATCAAAGGTATTCCCATCAGATAAAAAGTCGGCCCGGGAGGTTTTTACCACCATATCATTGTAGGTCTCTTTGTAAAGGGGCGTACCATCCGGGCCAACTTTTTGTAATTCTCTAAAACCACCGCCGGTAAGCGTCGAGGTAATGGGCCATCCGTAAATATTGGCCTTTCTGACGGCTGCTGATTTATTGGCTATGGCACGCTTTTTAAACTTCGCAGCCAGCCCGCGCAATATTTGCTCCACATCAGCTTTATTGTATGTAGAAGTAGTCGCTTCCTGCGACCAACCAACGTGGGATCCGGCTAGAGACCAGATAACGAGGCATACAATTACCAAGAGCTTACTCCGGTGGTTATTCATATTCATGATTTAAGGGCACAACTAATGTAATATTAACCTGACAATATCGGGTAAAATGCATGATTTTTTCGATGAAATACACACTTAAGGTAGGATTTCGCCTAAATTAATGCTTACAACCTCTGTAAAAATGACCCTATTATGGTATTTGGTCTGCAAAAACATACTCTTTATCGATATAAAACTGCATCAGTCTACTCTTTCTCCGATTTACCCTACGGTTCTTATATAACAACAATCTACCCTCTTAAAATCACCCCCATGATGATCGCAATAGTTTGCTCATAATCAGCATACTTCTTTCTATCCTTACGATCACCTCCGTACAATAATGGCATGCTTACCGAATCGTAATAACTGTACAATTCAGTACCTTTGCATCAGAATTGAATCTATGCTTGAAAAGAAGACCTTTGAATATGAAAAAGTAGTCCTCGTGGGAGTGATCAACCAGGAGCAGGACGAAGAGAAGTCTCAGGAATACCTGGACGAACTCGAGTTTCTGGCCTACACCGCCGGAGGGGAGGTAACACAACGCTTCACCCAAAAGATCGACGTACCCAATCCGAAGACATTTATTGGAAGCGGGAAGATGGAAGAAGTCCTCACCTACGTAAATGATAATGAGATCGGAACCGTGATCTTTGACGACGAGTTAACGCCGGCCCAACAAAAGAATATCGAACGGATATTGCGTTGCAAGGTATTGGATCGTACCAGCCTGATCCTCGATATTTTCGCCCAGCGCGCCCAGACCAGTTATGCCCGTACCCAGGTCGAATTGGCACAATACGAGTATTTACTGCCACGACTGGCAGGGCTCTGGACTCACCTGGAGCGTCAACGTGGGGGTATTGGAATGCGCGGTCCGGGGGAAACTGAGATCGAAACCGACCGCCGTATCGTTCGCGACCGGATAAGCTTGCTTAAAAAGAAGCTCGCCAAGATCGACAAACAAATGGAAACCCAGCGCGGTAATCGTGGAGCATTGGTTAGGGTCGCACTCATCGGATATACCAATGTAGGGAAGTCGACCCTGATGAATGTGATCAGCAAGAGCAATGTGTTTGCCGAGAACAAACTTTTTGCCACCCTCGATACCACGGTTCGCAAGGTGGTTATTGGCAACCTGCCGTTCTTGCTAAGTGATACGGTTGGATTTATCAGGAAGTTACCCACCCAGCTGGTGGAGTCGTTTAAAAGTACCCTCGACGAGGTACGGGAGGCAGACCTGTTACTTCATGTGGTTGACATTTCTCACCCGAACTTTGAAGAACATATTGCTTCTGTGAACCAGATCCTCGATGAGATACACAGTGCCGACAAGCCTACGATCATGGTTTTCAATAAGATCGATGCCTATACGCATGAAACCATAGACGAAGACGACCTGATCACTGAAAAAACGGGGAGGCACTTCACCCTCGAAGAATGGAAGAACACCTGGATGGGTCGCATAGGAGATAATGCCCTGTTCATTTCGGCGCTCAACAAGGAAAACCTTGAAGAGTTCCGCAAGCGCGTATACCAGGCGGTAAGAGAGATCCACGTTACGCGCTTTCCATACAACAACTTTCTCTATCCGGAATACGAGAACCTCGAATCTGGGGAAGAACAACAGCAAAGGAAAACTCCATAAAAAAAGGCAGTCTGTACAGGACTGCCTTTTTCTTTTAAAAACTATAATTGAGTCCGAACAGCCAATACGACTGCAAGTCATTATCTATGTTATCGAAGGTAGCATCTTCTATGCCCTGAGAATTAATGGCGTAATTAAGCGCCTCCTGCTTATTGTCCCTGAGCGCAAACTCAAACCCAAGCCCAATATTCTTCCAAAGGGAATACCCCAGACTATTGGTCCAGGTCCAGTTGGAATAATTGGAATCCTTATAACTCAGGAAACCGGAAAAGTTAGACTTGAATTTCAGACCGCCAAAGTCCTTAATGTAGTCGGCCATGATCTTACACCCTGCAGACGATTCGAAAATATCATCATCGTCACTAAACACAAAGTTATAGTTAAGCGGGTGCACTACTACCACCAATTCATTGACAGGCGTCCAGGTAAAACCCACCCCAAGGTCCAGATACCCCGGATCGTTAAAATTACTGAGTAGCGTGGTTCGGTATTCTCCTAAAGCAGAAAGTGCCAGCTTATCGCTCAGTTTATATCCGTAAAGGGAATTGATATTAAACACATCGGTAGCCTCGCGATATCCTTCCACATCATCCGGGTCATCCTTATCATCGAATTTCACCCACTGAAGATTAACGGTCATAGAATTCCTCCAGAAATACTTTTCCCTGTCCAGATTGGCATAACCACTAAAGCCTATACCGATCTTTCCGGCGTCTACATTAGGACTGCCCTGGGCATACCAATTACTAAATTGCGAGACGTTGAATCCTACTGTGGCAATAGCCCCGAATTTCCATCCGGGAAACTGATCGATACGCTTGGTAAGATCATCAACCTCCGACTGCAGGGCATCTATAGAATCTTGCTTTTGTGATTTCAATGCCTTTAACTCCTCCACGGTCTGACCCTGTGAAGTAAGGGCAAACATCCCGAGCACGACAAATAACATTACCTGTTTCATAGTGTATGTTTAAGCAGCGATCATACTGAACGCCAGTTTCTTACACTAAATATATAGAAACCGAAAGATAAAAGAGGGAAGTCTGAGGAAATTATCGACGTTTGTACAATGGCACAGACGAACACGCCTCTCCGTACATGATGCTCTTAGCGAGCGGCTGTAAACGCTTGATCAGGAACAGGTAGGCATTTTCAGGAACAGGCTTATTAGAACACCCCTTTACGATCACCGGCATATCTCTCGTGTATTCCAGATCAAGATCAGCAATCACCTCCTGATAAAGGGCGCTCTCCAAGGCTTCTGCACTCCCCTTGACGGTCTTTAAGGCATAGGGCGAAAGATTAGCTGCGATAAGCATAAAAGCCCATGCAGGCACTATGGCATCGGTAGTGCAATGTAAGGCCACATAAGCGCCTTCATAAACACTCCAATCAACCTCTTTAAGGGCAGCGCGAAATTCCTTCTCTCTCAACAAGAGCCCTTCATATAACCACTGGCTGATATCGATGACCTTTCGGGGGCCCTCCGGATAATAATCTTCCAGGTCTACAGTAATAAGCTTGCTCTCGGCTACACGATTTCTGATCTCGTCCATTTGGTTAGAATTTTAAATTTAAAGGGGAAAGCCTCTTCATACAGACATTTCCCCTTCACGTATTTCTCTTAGAGATCTGCCTGCTGTTCAAGACAAACAGCAAACGATCTACTGCTTACAACAGTCCCAACTCCAGTTTTGCCTCTTCACTCATAAGGTCCTGGCTCCAAGGCGGATCGAAGGTGATCTCTACCTCAGCATCATTCACCTCGGCGATGGTCTTTACCTTCTCTTCCACTTCCACCGGAAGGGTTTCTGCCACCGGACAGTTAGGAGTGGTCAGGGTCATCAGGATCTTTACATCGCGGTCTTCGTTAACGAAAACATCGTAGATCAATCCTAATTCGTAGATATCAACAGGGATCTCCGGATCAAAGATGGTCTTGAGCACCTTTACGATCTTTTCTCCCAGTTCTGTAGTATTTATTGTTGCTTCACTCATGTTCTTCTAATTTAATTGTGTTTGATAAGCAATAGCGTACATCTTTATTTGCTTTATCATGCTCACCAACCCATTGGCACGGGTTGGCGAAAGATGTTCCTTAAGACCGATCTCATCGATAAAACCGGTATCTGCTTCAATGATATCCTTAGGGGCCTGACCGCTAAACGCTCTGATCAGAATGGCGATGATCCCTTTGGTAATAATGGCATCGCTATCGGCGGTAAAAACCACCTTGTCGTTATCGAGGCCGGCATGAACCCATACCTTACTCTGACAGCCTTTGATCAGGTTATCATCGGTCTTGTATTGCTCATCGATAAGCGGTAGTGATTTTCCAAGTTCGATCATGTATTCATAACGCTGCATCCAATCGTCGAACATCGAAAACTCATCTACAATATTTTCCTGTATCTCTTTAATGGTCATAGACTACTTTTCCTGCAAAAATACAACATGCAGACCTCCTATTCAACTGTTTCTACCAATGTTATCATAGCTTTAACCAATAGGTGGTCACCGGTCACAGCAGCATATTCTTTGCTCTGATAAGGGCTGCAACGAACGTATCGATCTCCTCTTTGGTATTGTAGAAGGCAAAGCTTGCTCTCACTGTTCCGGGGATCTTATAGAACTCCATTACAGGCTGAGCGCAGTGATGCCCGGTACGCACGGCCACCCCTAGTTTATCCAGGATAGCTCCGATGTCATAAGGGTGAATACCTTCGATATTAAAGGAGATCACAGAGGTCTTTTTCCCTGCTGTTCCATAGATTCGAAGTCCGTCGATCTCCAGTAATTTGTCTGTAGCGTATTCCAGGAGTTCGTGCTCATAGGCCGCAATGTTCTCCATCCCGATCCTATTGATATAATCTACGGCGGCTCCAAAGGCTATCCCTCCGCAAATATCCGGGGTTCCAGCCTCGAACTTATGGGGCAAACCGGCATAGGTGGTCTTCTCAAAAGACACCTCTGCGATCATCTCACCACCACCCTGGTAAGGCGGCAGTTTCTCCAGCCATTCCTCCTTTCCGTACAACACCCCAACCCCTGTAGGGCCACACATTTTATGGGCAGAAACCACATAGAAATCTACATCTAATGCCTGAACATCGGCCTTGATATGCGGACAAGCCTGTGCACCGTCGATAAGTACGGCAGCACCAACGGCATGTGCCTTATCGATGATGGTCTTGATCGGATTTATCGTTCCCAGAGCATTGGAAATATGATTACAGAATACCAACCTGGTCTTTTCATTCAGCAAGGTATCGTAAGCTTCCATAGACAGTTCTCCCTCTTCACTCATCGGGATCACCTTGAGTATTGCGCCGGTGCGCTCACAGAGCATTTGCCACGGAACTATATTTGAATGGTGCTCCATAGCAGAAACGATGAGCTCGTCTCCCGGCTGAAGCAAACTTTCAAATCCGCTCGCTATCATATTGATCCCATGAGTAGTTCCCGAGGTAAAAATGATCTCATAGGGATGAGCCGCATTAAAATGCTCCTGGATGGTTCTTCTTGCCTGTTCGTATTTATCGGTAGCCTCCTGGGAAAGGGTATGCACACCCCTGTGAATATTCGCATTGTAGTTGTAATAGTAGTCTACAATAGTATCGACCACCTGCTTAGGTGTTTGCGATGTCGCTGCATTATCCAGGTAGATCAGGGGCTGGCCATTGACCTTTCTTTGGAGAATGGGAAAATCTTCCCGTAAACTCTTAATATCGATCATAACAATTCTTTACGCAAAAATACTAAGTATTTATGAGCAGAAATCCTATCTTGAACAATATTTAACCCTTCTAAAACTCATCGTTACGTGCGTATTTTCAAACGAATTCTAACCCTGGTGATCCTTCTGGTTATTATCGGTGGCGGGATCGCGCTATACCTCAACTACCCTAAGCTCGACATTATCACCGGTTATTCCTCTAAAAGTCATTGTTCCTGCACCTATGTCGCCAGACGCCCGGAGGCTTTTACAGACAGTACCGACAATAATTTTTCTCCGGTGAATCTCGCCAGTGATCGCACCAATCGCACCGAGGAAACTGCATCGGCCAGTCTTTTTGGGTTAAAGAAACGCACCGCACAATACATCCCCGGGCTGGGTTGTATTCTCATGCCCCCCGGAAAGAAGGCTCTCGACTTTTCGCAAAGGCCCAGAAGAAGCAACTCCATAAGCGCAGCTCCCTATCCTTACGGCAACGGAGCTCAAAAAGACACCACCTTTCCGGAGATCGATTACAAAAAACTAAACGCCTCCATAGATGCTGCCTTTAGCGACAATCATTTAAAAAAGACCCGTGCTGTTCTTGTGGTTTACAAGGACCGGATCATTGGTGAAAAGTACGCGCCGGGATTTGACGAAACCTCCCTGCATCTGGGATGGTCCATGACCAAGAGTATTACCGCTACACTTTACGGTATTCTTCAGGAGGAGGGCATGATCGATATCGCCAACCCCGCTCCGGTAGCCTCCTGGCAAAACGACAACAGAAAACATATAACCTACAATGACCTCTTGCAAATGAGCAGTGGACTGGCTTGGGAAGAAGATTATTCCAGGATCTCTGATGTGACCAAAATGCTTTTCACGGCAAGCGACATGAGTGCAGTAGCAGAAAACAAGGAACTCCTTCACGAACCGGGAACTCACTTTTATTATTCATCGGGAACCACCAACCTGCTTTCCGGGCTTTTAAAACAAGAGATCGGGAACCTACAGGAATACCTCAACTTCCCGTACCAAATGCTCATAGACCGCATCGGGATGCATAGCATGGTTTTGGAAACCGATGCTTCCGGCACCTATGTGGGCTCTTCCTACAGTTGGGCAACAGCGAGAGACTGGGCAAAATTCGGATTGCTCTATCTCCATAAGGGCAACTGGAATGGAGACCGTATATTCGCCGAGTCCTGGGCCGATTACGTAAGCACTTCGGCATCGGATTCGGAAGGCACTTACGGCGCTCAGTTCTGGCTGAACGAGTCGGGCGTTCTTCCCGATGTGCCCAGAGACACCTATTTTGCCGATGGGTATCAAGGCCAGCGTGTATATGTGATCCCTTCAAAAGACCTGGTGGTGGTGCGCATGGGAATCACAGATGGCAATTACTTTGACTTTAACGAATTTACAGGAGGTATCACCAACGCCATTCAATAAAAAAAGGTCGCTCCAATGAGCGACCTCTCTTTTTCATAGCAATCATTTCTATATATCTGCTATAGATCGAAACCGAGATCTACTCCCAGTTTTTGAGCAATAAGCTTGGTGATCCTTTGCTTTAGTTGCGGGATCTTCACACTCTCCAGTACGTTATTCGCAAACCCGAACATAAGTAATGCCTTGGCTTCCTTTTCAGGAATACCCCTGGCCTGGAGGTAGAACATCGCCTCATCGTCTAACTGCCCGATAGTACATCCGTGCGAACATTTTACGTCGTCTGCAAAGATCTCGAGCTGAGGCTTGGCGTTAATGGTGGCGGTATCATCCAGAAGGATGTTGTTGTTCTGCTGGAATCCATTAGTCTTCTGAGCTTCCTTCTCAACAATGATTCGTCCGTTGAATACCCCGGTACTCTTATCGGCATAGATCCCTTTGTAGTCCTGGTGGCTCTCACAATTAGGCTGTGCATGGTGCACCAGGGTAGAATGATCCACATGTTGCTTTCTATCGGTGATGGTTACCCCCTTAAGCGTTGAATCGAGGTGCTCTCCTTTGTGGAAGAACTGAAGGTTGTTTCTGGTAAGCTTCCCTCCTAAAGAGAAGGTATGCACAGAGACATGGCTGTTTTGCTGCTGAGAGATATAGGTATTATCAATAAGCGAAGCAGCCTCGCCATCATTCTGGATCTTGTAATAATCAACGATCGCTCTCTTGTTGGCAAAGATCTCTGTAACACTATTGGTAAGTGTTGCATTGGCCGTAAGACTCTGGTGTCTTTCGATGATCTGTACATGAGAGTTCTCACCGGCTACCACAAGACTTCTTGGCTGGAGCATGAGCGAAGGCTCAATTCCCGTAGAGAAGTGAATGATCTGGATAGGCTTGTCTACCACTACCCCTCTTGGGATATTAATAAATGCCCCTTCCTTTGAGAACGCTGTGTTCAACGAAGTTAATCCGTCGGCCTCTGCCGTCTTATTGAAATAATTTTCAATGATCAGGCGATACTTTGGCTTACACAGCGCTGCGCTCATCAAACACACATCAATTCCGTCGTGCGACGTTTCTGAAAGCTGTGAGCTATACACACCATCAACAAGAACGATTCGGTATGATTCGATCTCGTGAATAAAATATTTCTTTACATCCTTATATTCCAGGGTGGTCTCCTTCTTAGGAAATACGCTCAGGTCGCTCTTAAGCAACCCTTTAAGTGATGTGTATTTCCAGGATTCCATTTTCTTGGTTGGAAAGCCCTGGGCTTCGAAATTCTTGATCGCCTCTGTACGCACTTCATGAACGGGCAGGTTTACATCTACCGTATCTTCAAAGGCCATAAAAGACGACAATAATTTATCTTTCAAATCCATGTGATTCTCTGGTTTTTAAACAGCAACTTCCTGCTTGATCCAATCATATCCTTTCTCTTCGAGTTCGAGAGCCAACTCTTTACCTCCGCTCTTAACGATCTTACCGTTAAGCAATACGTGAACATGGTCGGGAACGATATAATCGAGAAGACGCTGATAGTGGGTGATCACGATCGTTGCATTTTCTTTGGTCTTAAGGCGGTTCACCCCATTAGCTACGATCTTTAGCGCGTCGATATCAAGACCGGAATCGGTCTCGTCAAGAATGGCCAGTTTCGGCTCGAGCATCGCCATCTGGAAGATCTCGTTTCGCTTTTTCTCACCTCCTGAGAATCCTTCGTTCAGGGAACGCGATAGGAACTTTCTGTCGATCTCGAGCAGTTCAGACTTCTCTCTGATCTTTTTCAGCATCTCATTGGCAGGCATCTCCTCAAGACCTCTTGCCTTACGGGTCTCATTGATGGCTGTTTTCATGAAGTTGGTCACGGTTACTCCGGGAATCTCTACCGGGTACTGGAACGATAGGAATACGCCCTGATGTGCTCGCTCTTCAGGAGCCATTTCATTGAGTTCTTCTTCTTCGAGCTCTACAGTTCCTTCAGTGATCTCGAAATCTTCATTACCTGCGATCACAGAGGCGAGGGTACTTTTTCCGGAACCGTTAGGCCCCATGATGGCATGAACTTCCCCTGGATTTACCTCCAGATTAATTCCTTTCAGGATCTCTTTTCCTTCAACGTTAGCGTGTAAATTCTTGATCTTTAACATATCTGTATGTGTCTTTCCGGTTTCCCGGAAATTTTAATTTTTTAATTATCCAACTGACCCCTCTAATGAGATCTCCAATAGTTTTTGCGCCTCTACAGCGAATTCCATAGGCAGCTTATTCAATACCTCTTTACTAAAACCGTTTACGATAAGGGCAATTGCCTTTTCGGTATCAATACCTCTTTGGTTACAGTAAAAGATCTGGTCTTCCCCGATCTTACTAGTGGTCGCCTCGTGCTCGATCTGAGCCGATTTATTCTTGGTTTCAATATACGGGAAGGTATGGGCTCCACATTCGTTGCCCATAAGCAGGGAATCACACTGCGAGAAGTTACGGGCGTTCTCTGCACGACTGTTGATCTGCACGAGACCGCGGTAACTGTTTTGTGATTTTCCGGCAGAGATACCCTTCGAGATAATGGTACTCTTGGTATTTCTTCCGAGGTGGATCATCTTGGTTCCGGTATCGGCCTGTTGCCAGTTATTGGTAACCGCGATCGAGTAGAACTCTCCTATAGAATTATCACCTTTAAGCACACAAGAAGGGTACTTCCAGGTTACTGCCGATCCGGTCTCTACCTGAGTCCAGCTAATTTTAGCATTGGTCTCACACAATCCTCTTTTGGTCACGAAGTTAAAGACCCCTCCTTTACCTTCTTTATCACCGGGGAACCAGTTTTGTACTGTAGAGTACTTGATCTCTGCATCGTCAAGTGCGATTAGTTCCACTACAGCGGCGTGCAGCTGGTTCTCATCACGCATCGGCGCGGTACATCCTTCGAGGTAACTCACATAACTCCCTTCATCGGCAATAACGAGGGTTCTTTCGAACTGCCCTGTTCCGGCCTGGTTGATTCGGAAGTAAGTTGACAGCTCCATAGGGCAACGCACTCCTTTAGGGATGTAACAAAAAGATCCATCTGAGAATACAGCAGAGTTAAGCGCTGCATAGAAGTTATCTTTACGGGGTACTACAGACCCAATATATTTCTTTACCAGCTCAGGGTGTTCCTGGATGGCTTCAGAGATAGAACAGAAAATGATCCCTTTTTCTGCCAGGGTTTTTTTGAAGGTGGTCGCTACAGATACCGAGTCCATTACCACATCTACTGCCACTCCTGCCAAGCGCTTTTGCTCCTCCAGGGAGATCCCCAGTTTTTTGAAGGTATCCAGCAGTTCCGGGTCAACCTCATCGAGGCTATCGTACTTTGGTTTCCCTTTAGGGGCAGAGTAATAAGAAATAGCCTGGAAATCGGGCTTTTTATACTTTACATTAGCCCACTCCGGCTCTTCCATTTCACTCCATACGCGAAACGCTTCAAGACGCCATTCGGTCATCCATTCCGGCTCGTTCTTCTTTTTAGAGATCGCCCTAACCACATCTTCGTTAAGTCCCACAGGGAACGTGTCGGCCTCTATATCGGTATAAAAGCCATACTCGTACTCCTTGGTCTCTAATTCCTTTTTTAATTCTTCTTCGGTATAAGCCATTATGTTTTTCTTATGCTGTTAAAGTGAAAAGCTCTCTCCGCATCCACAGGTTCGCTGTGCATTGGGATTATTAAAAACAAACCCCTTCCCATTGAGTCCGCCGGAATACTCCAGAACGGTTCCAACGAGATAAAGGAAACTCTTTTTATCTACGATGATGCGAACATCATTATCTTCAAAGACCTTGTCGTTCTCCTGTTGCTCCTTGTCGAACTTCAGATCATAAGACAAACCGCTACAACCACCGCTCTTTACCCCAACACGAACAAAGTCGTTGCTCACATTATAGCCTTCTTCTGCCATGAGTTGGGCGAGTTTATTTTTAGCCGTATCAGATACTTTAATCATCTTTATCAAGATTATTTCTAAATAGTCCACAAAAATAAGAAGTTAAACATGAACTATGGTCTTTTAACAAATTTATAAATCATATAGTCATATAAACATTTCCTATACGCCTTAATATAATCTTAATTATCAAACCTTTAGCACTATTTGATCGGGTTTTTTCAGCCATTTTTCACCCTCCCGAACACCACTCAAAGAGAATTTAGCCTCCTCACCAAATTGATGACCTTCAGTTTTGTTGAATATATCCACTACTGCTTACCTTTGCACCATGCTAGAAGACAAGAATCCACAACGTACGTCCCTTGAACAACTGGGAGAATTTGGTTTGATCGAACACCTCACCAAAAATTTTTCACCGGTGCAACCCTCTACCGTAAAAGCTGTGGGCGATGATGCTGCGGTTATGGACTATACAGACCAACAGACCGTAGTTACAACCGACCTTCTTGTAGAAGGCGTTCACTTTGACCTTTCATACGCCCCCCTGAAGCACCTGGGGTACAAATCGGTTGTGGTCAATGTATCTGACGTTTGCGCGATGAATGCCACCCCGACACAGATCACGGTTTCTATAGCTGTCTCCAATCGTTTTCCGCTCGAGGCTCTCGAAGAACTGTACGAAGGTATTGCTCTGGCTTGTCGCCACTACAAGGTAGACCTGGTCGGAGGGGATACGACCTCATCTAACAAAGGCCTTTTGATAGCGGTAACGGCCCTGGGAGTAGCCCCAAAAGAAGCGATCACCTATCGCAATGAGGCAGGATCTAACGACCTTCTTGTAGTATCAGGCGACCTGGGCGGGGCCTATCTGGGGCTACAGGTACTCGAAAGAGAGAAAGCGGTTTTCCAGGTAAACCCTAACAACCAACCCGACCTTACACCCTATACCTATATTGTAGAACGCCAACTTAAACCGGAAGCCAGAATAGACATCCCTGTGCTCCTTAAAGAACTGGGCGTTAAGCCCACTTCCATGATCGATATAAGTGACGGACTCTCATCTGAGATCCTTCACCTTTGCAAAAATTCTAAGGTGGGATGTAATCTTTACGAAGATAAAATCCCGCTCGACCCACAGGTGATCTCTACTTCTGAGGAGTTTGAACTCAACAGCACTACAGTTGCTTTGAGCGGGGGCGAAGACTATGAATTGCTCTTTACCATTGCCCAGGAAGATTACGATAAGATCAAAGGAAATCCGCACCTCACCGTGATCGGCCACATGACCGAAGAGCGCGAAGGAGCGCATCTCATCACCAGGGCGAATACCAAAATACCCCTGGAGGCCAGAGGTTGGAATGCTTTAAAGAAAGAATAAAGAATTATAGGGCGTGTCTCAGGGTATGCCTTTTTCTGTAAAAATCAGCCAGGGTCCTGTTCACCTCTTTTAATTCAGGAGTCAGTTTATCGAGTCGGCCATTGGCATTGGTCGTTAACTCGCAGTTACAACAAGTACATTTGTATTCTGAAATGTGAGGGGTAACTTCTTTTGCCACCCGGAAGCGGTGGCCAAAAACCGAACAAATGGTTTTTCCAAGGTTAAATTCAAACATTTTCATAGGTTAAGAAAGATTTTGGGAATCCTAAGCTAAGAAAAATTTGTTTTTTATCAAATATTTTTTAACCAATCCTTCAGATCTTGTTGTAAAACTTCAAAATTCTCGAGGAAACTCATATGTCCGTCGGGGTAAACGCGAATTTCAACAGCCGCTACTTCAAGCCTGTTTTTCAATGCTTTCGCATCCATAACGGGATCTCTCTCTCCCAGAACCAATAGTTTGGGATAGGGTGAAAAGTGCATGAGCACCTCCCGGTCGGGCCTGATCTTCATACCTTCAAGGGCTGCGACAATCCCTTGAAGAGGAGTTTTCAGAGCCTCTGCCTTGAGGGTCTTGATCTCTTCAGAGAAGATCTTGCGATTCTTAGGACTAAACAGGTTGGCAATGGCCAGGCGGATAAAGCTTTTGTGATTCTCTTTTACTGCGGCGATCGCACGATCCCGGTTGAGCTTCTTTTCTTCAGAATCGGGCAAAGGCGTCGAATTGATCAATGCCAGCCCCTTGACATGGTCCGGATACATCTCTGCAAAGGCAAGGGCCACATAGCCCCCCATAGAATGGCCGGCAAAGACCACCTTGCGCAATCGCAAATGATCGAGTACCGCCTTAACGGCCTCAGCCATCATGGTCATGGTATGCATATACCCCAGGCATCCGGTACCCCCGTGACCGAGAAGATCGATACAGACCACACGGTACCGGGAAGTAAGCCTGCTTTTGAGCTCTTTCCAAATACTGCTGTTTTCCAAAAATCCGTGTAAGAGCACCAATGCCGTGCCCTTGCCTTCATCGGTATAAAAAATACGCGTCCCTTTGTAAGCTAATTCCATTTTATGCTATCTTAACCGGGTCTGAACCTTTTTTTATCAAAGATAATTCAACCCGATGAGGTATACGAAACTTACCCTGATAACTGCCTTTGCTTTATTTTCTCTTTTCTTCGGAGCGGGGAACATCATCCTGCCTCCTTATCTGGGGTTCACTTCGGGAGACCAATGGCTACCGGTAACCCTGGGGTTTGCCATTTCTGCTGTATTCATCCCTATTCTCGGGATCCGCGCACATGCCCGTTTGCAAGGTAGCTTACTGGATTTTGCCGATCGTATGTCTCCGGTTTTTAGTGTGATCTTCGGGATTTTGGTATATCTCATAGCTGTAGCTCTGCCGGCGCCCAGAACGGCCAGTCTCACCCATGAAATGGCCATAGCGCCCTACTTTGACACCAGCAGTCTGCTTACCAGCAGCATTTACTTTCTTGGGGTATTCATTTTTGTGATCTTTCGCTCCAGTATCCTCGATATCACCGGCAAGGTACTCACCCCGATGTTACTCGTATTACTTAGTGCGATCATCCTTCTCATTCTCACCGGCACTTCACTGGATCAGCTAACCTATACCCCGGAACAATGGATCTCAAAAGGGCTTCTTGAAGGCTACCAGACCTTTGACGCTATGGGCGCCGTGGTGGTAGGTGCCGTGATCATCATTTCTCTCAATTACCGACAGGAACTCGATTACAACGTTCGCCGCAAAGTGATCAACAGGGCGGGGATCCTCGCGGGATCCGGCCTGTGTTTAATTTATGCCGGTCTTATCTACGGAGGCGCTTTGTTGAGCAACACCCTGGACCCCGACCTGGACCGCAGCGGGGTACTCAATGCCATGATCACTTACGCATTGGGTGAAAAGGGACATATTTTCCTCGCCATACTTATTGCGCTTGCCTGTTTTTCAACTACGGTAGGGATAATTACCGGGGCCTCAGACTTTGTCAAAGGCCTGCTCCCAAAACAAAAATGGGCTTACCTCCTCACCGCCCTCCTCTCATGTATTACCGGAGTGCTTATAGGCCAATTGAAATTTGAATACATCATCGAGATAGCACTCCCCGCACTACTTTTTATTTACCCGCTCATTATCATATTTATCCTTTTGCACAACCTCCCGCAAAAATGGGTATCTGCCTTTACGTTCAGAGCGGTGACCCTAACCGTGATCCTGTTCAGCATTCCCGACATCCTGAACGCTTTAGGGTATTCCGGACCCAGCGAGTACTTAAGCAGCATTACCCCATGGAACACCACACATTTTAGCTGGATCCTGCCGGCAGCAGCAGTTTTTCTTTTGGCACAAACAAAAAAAGAACCGGAAGGAAGGTGATCACCTTGCCAACCGGTTCTTTCCACTATGGAAAAATCAAAACTTATTTATTCATCCACTCTTCGATCTCCTCTACCTCGATCGGAATATTCCTCATCAGGTTAAAAGGCTCGTCATTATCGCGTATGACCACGTCGTCCTCGAGACGGATCCCCATTTTTTCTTCAGGGATATAGATCCCCGGCTCAACGGTAAACACCATATTCGCGGTCATCGGAGCTTTGAGAGGCCCGTAGTCGTGAGTATCTAATCCGATGTGGTGACTGGTACCGTGCATGAAGTATTTCTTGTATGCCGGCCAATCCGGATTTTCATTCTGAACATCTGCCTTATCCAGCAGTCCGAGTCCGAGCAGCTCACTGGTCATAAGCTTCCCTACCTCTTCGTGATATTCTTTCCAGAACGCACCGGGCACCAACATTTTGGTAGCATCGTTCTTTACGCGCAATACGGCATTGTACACTTCCTTCTGACGTTTAGTAAATCGACCATTCACAGGAATGGTACGGGTCATATCACTTGCGTAATTGGCGTACTCTGCCCCCACATCAAGCAAGAGCATATCGCCATCCTTACACTGATTCTTGTTCTCGATATAGTGCAGTACATTGGCGTTATTACCAGAAGCTACGATCGGGGTATAGGCAAATCCGCGGGAACGATTTCTAAGGAATTCATGCATGAATTCTGCTTCGATCTCATATTCCCAGACTCCCGGCTTAACGAACTGCAGGATCCTCTTGAATCCTTTTTCAGTAATATCACAGGCATGCTGTAAAAGGTCGAGCTCCTGGGTTTCCTTGGTACCGCGGAGGTGCTGAAGGATCTGGTTGCTCTTCTCCCACTTATGGGCAGGATATTTCTTTTTGCACCATTTGATAAAGCGATCTTCACGGGTCTCTGTCTCTACAGCCTGGCGGTAGTGTTCATTGGTATTGAAGTACACCGACTCGGCCTCGGTCATGATGTCGTGAAAGACCTTTTCGAATTCGGTAAGCCAGTAAACGGTTTTAATACCACTCACCTCAAAAGCCTTTTCCTTGGTGAGCTTCTCTCCTTCCCAAACGGCAATATGGTCATTGGTTTCCCTTACAAAAAGGATTTCCCGGTGCTTTTCTTCAAAGGCATCCGGAAAGAGCACAAGAATGGTCTCTTCCTGATCGGCCCCACTAAGATAGAACAGGTCTCTGGCCTGTTGAAAAGGCATCGTACTATCGGCTCCAATGGGATAAATGTCGTTGGAATTAAAAACAGCAATACTCTTCGGCTTCATTTGAGCCATGAATTTCTTTCTGTTTTTGATGAATAGATTACGGTCTATTAGGTCGTATTTCATATCTATTGTTTAAATTTCCTCAAATTTAAGAAGATTGGCATCCTTAAGCGTTAAACTTGAACAAAATTGTTAGGCAAAATGCTAACTGCCTTTCGCGATTTAAAAACCAACCCTATTATGAAATACCCATTATTGTTTTCCCTGCTGGCCGGACTCCAGTTCCAGATGCAGGCACAACAACCTGCCACCACCCCTGAATCTAACCTGGAGGCATTAAAAGAAAAAGCAGCACTCACATCCAACTCCCGCGTACAGGCGCTACCTTTGGAAAATATAGGGCCATCGATCATGAGTGGCCGTGTAACGGATATCGCGGTAAATCCGAAGGACCCCACTGAATTTTACGTTGGTTATGCCAGCGGTGGACTTTGGCATACGAATAACAACGGGACCACCTTTACCCCTGTTATGGATAATGCACCCACTCAAAACATAGGCGACCTGGCGGTGAACTGGGAAACCGGAACCATCTGGGTAGGTACGGGGGAGAACAATGCCTCCCGCTCGTCTTACGCCGGCATCGGTATGCTGCGATCAGACGACCAGGGCGCTACCTGGACACATAGCGGACTTCCGGATGCGCACCATATCGGACGTATTATTCTTCATCCTGAAGATCCGAACACCCTTTGGGTAGGTGTAACAGGTCATTTGTACTCACCTAACGAAGAACGCGGTGTATACAAGTCGACAGACGGCGGTAAGACCTGGAAAAAAACCCTTTACATTAACAACGAAACCGGGATCATCGACCTGGCCGCTGTACCGGGAGACCCGCAGACCCTCTTTGCCACTGCATGGCAAAAAGACCGAAAAGCCTGGAATTTCATTGGAAACGGAAATGGCTCGGGAATCTATAAAAGTACAGATGGCGGGGAGAACTGGACCCTGATCACGACCGAAGAGAGCGGCTTTCCAACCGGGGAGGGCGTTGGCCGTATAGGACTGGCCATTTACAATAACAACACGATCTTCGCCATTCACGACAACCAGTTTCACCGTGAAAAGAAGGGTGATGCGACAAAGGACAAGGACCACCTTTCTAAAGACGATTTTAAAGAAATGGATGTGGAGACCTTCCTTGCTCTCGACAATAAGAAACTAAACACCTACCTCAAGACCAATGGCTTCCAGGAAAAATACCGTGCAGAGAACGTGAAACAGCTGGTGAGAAGTGGGGCGGTAAAACCTATCGACCTGGCCAATTACCTGGAAGATGCCAATGCCATGTTGTTTGACACACCTGTGATCGGAGCGGAGGTTTATAAGAGTACCGATGGCGGAGCCACCTGGTCAAAAACACATGAAGGCAGTATCGAAGACCTGTTCTACAGCTATGGATACTATTTCTGCCAGATCGCAGTAGACCCTAACAATCCGGAAAAATTATACGCCGGGGGTGTACCTATTATTCGCTCGGACGATGGCGGTAAGACCTGGAAATCGATCAATGGTGACAATGTGCACGCCGACCACCACTCTATTTGGATCAATCCGGAGAAACCCGGCCATATTATTAATGGTAATGATGGCGGAGTGAATATTAGTTATGACGATGGAGAATCCTGGATCAAGAACAACACCCCATCGGTGGGACAATTCTACGCTATTGAGGTAGACAACCAGGAACCCTACCATATCTATGGCGGACTTCAGGACAACGGGGTATGGATGGCCCCTCGTAATGCGAGGGAAAATACAAGCTGGCATCAGCAAGGTGAATACCCATGGAAAATGATCATGGGTGGCGACGGGATGCAGGTAGAAGTAGACCCAAGGAACCCCAATATCGTTTACACCGGATTCCAGTTCGGAAATTATTTCCGCATTGACCTTGAGGCAGCGTCGAGAAAGTACATCCAACCAAAACACGAGCTTGGAGATCGACCATACCGCTTTAACTGGCAAACACCTATTTTATTATCACCCCACAATGCAGACATTCTCTACCTGGGTGGCAATAAGCTCATGAGGAGTATGGATAAGGGTGATACCTGGGAGGCGATCTCAGACGATCTTACCACAGGCGGTAAACCCGGTAATGTGGCCTATGGCACCCTAACCACTGTAAGTGAGTCGCCTTTCCGTTTCGGGCTCCTGTATACCGGTAGCGACGACGGATTAATTCATGTTTCTGAAAATGGCGGCAGCACCTGGAAACTTATTTCAGAAAGCCTCCCTAAGGATCTATGGGTGAGCCGTGTGATAGCATCTGCCCATGACGAGAACACCGTATACGCCACCCTTAACGGATACCGTTGGGACGACTTTACACCTTATGTATATGTAAGTACCGATAAAGGTACTACCTGGAAGAACATAAGCAGCAACCTTCCATTATCCCCTGTAAATGTGATCATTGAAGATCCGTCAAACAAAGACCTGCTCTTTGCAGGAACCGACAACGGACTCTATGCAAGTTTCGACGGGGGGATGCACTGGGAGCCCTTTAGCAATAATCTGCCGGAAGTAGCGGTTCACGATCTGGCCATACAGGAACGCGAGAGCGACCTCGTGGTGGGCACCCATGGCCGCGGTATCTATGTAATAGATATCGCTGCATTGCAGCATGCAAATGCAAATGTTCTAAAAGAAGAGCTTGTGATCTTCGAGCTTCCGGAAACCAGGCGCTCACCAAGGTGGGGAGCCTCAAGAGCATGGGGCAATCCCTATGAGCCGGAAATGGAGATCGTGATCTACAGTCTTGCTGAAGGCGAGGCAACCCTGGAGGTAACCGATGACTCAGGCAATAAGCTCAAAACCTTTAGTTCTCCGCTGAAGAAAGGATTCAACCTGGTTGCATACGACCTTTCTGCAGATGAAGATCTGGCAAACCGCTACAACAAAAAGAACCGTTCTAATAAGCTCCGAAGTGCTGCGAACGGAACCACCTATTTACCCAAGGGAACATTTACCCTGAAGGTTAAAAAAGATAAGGCCACAACCGAAAAGTCTTTTGAAATAAAATAGTCGAATGTTAAAGTAAATCATAAACCCCAGTAACTTACTGGGGTTTTTATTATATTTGAATACGACCTGTGTTATTCTTGTAAAATCGCAATGAAATAACATAATTTTTCAGGAAACCGCCATAAATAATGCACACCAAGTACTTTAAAATCGTTCTAAATTCCCTCTAAAAAGGGGTGCTTACTCTTGTGCAATAGTATGCACTGGGTTAAATTTGCTAGGAACTAACAAAACTATTTCAATGAGCGGATTACTGAACACTTCAATTGCCAGGAAGGTAGCGATGGCGCTGTCCGGTCTCTTCCTGATCACCTTTTTGATCATACATGTTATCATAAACTTCGCTTCGGTGATAAGCGCAGATACGTTTAACGAGTTGTCTCATTTTATGGGAACCAACCCTGTTATTCAGTTTCTCATGCAGCCTGTTCTTGTATTCGGGGTCGTATTCCATTTCGTTATGGGATTTGTCCTGGAACTTCAGAACAGAAAAGCACGTACCGTAAAATACGCTATGTTCAAGGGTAGTGCTAACGCCAGCTGGTTGTCGCGTAACATGATCATTTCAGGAGTTACTGTTTTAGCCTTTCTAGGCCTTCACTTTTACGATTTCTGGATCCCGGAAATGGTATACAAGTATGTGGAATTCAGCCCGGAGGACCCTTCCAGATACTTCCCGGAGCTGGTGCATAAATTTGAAAGCCCTGTAAGAACCGGTCTTTATGTGCTTGCCTTCATCTTGTTGGCCATGCACCTATGGCACGGATTCCAGTCGGCTTTCCAAACCATGGGAGTGAACAACAAATACACTCCGGCGATCAAAAAAGCAGGTATGATCTACTCGATCCTGATCCCTTTTGGTTTCATTTTTATCGCCCTATTCCATCATTTTAATCATTAAACCACTAAAAACATGGCAACTTTAGATTCAAAGATACCACAGGGCCCTATAGCCGAGAAGTGGACAAAACATAAGAGCGAGATCAACCTGGTTAACCCTGCGAACAAGCGTAATATAGACATTATCGTGGTAGGAACAGGTCTCGCCGGAGGATCGGCAGCTGCTACGCTTGCCGAACTCGGATACAATGTAAAGACATTTTGCTACCAGGATTCTCCCCGAAGAGCACACTCTATTGCAGCCCAGGGAGGTATTAACGCCGCAAAGAACTACCAGGGAGACGGTGACTCTGATTATCGTCTTTTCTACGATACCGTAAAAGGTGGTGACTACCGTTCAAGAGAGGCTAACGTATACCGCCTGGCAGAGGTTTCCGGAAATATTATCGACCAATGTGTGGCACAGGGTGTTCCCTTTGCACGTGACTACGGTGGATTACTGGACAACCGTTCGTTTGGTGGTGTACTGGTTTCGAGAACGTTCTACGCTAAGGGACAAACGGGACAGCAACTGCTGCTTGGTGCCTACAGCGCCATGAACAGACAAATAAACAGAGGTAAGATCCAGGCGTTCAACCGCCACGAAATGCTCGACCTCGTGATCGTTGACGGGAAAGCAAGAGGGATCATTGCCAGAGATATGGTAAGTGGAGAGATCCAGCGCCATTCTGCCCACGCGGTTGTGGTTGCTTCCGGAGGATACGGTAATGTATTCTTCCTATCTACCAATGCGATGGGAAGCAACGTAACTGCAGCCTGGAAGATCCACAAAAAAGGAGCTTATTTCGCGAACCCTTGTTTTACGCAGATCCACCCTACCTGCATCCCGGTTTCCGGTGACCATCAATCCAAGCTAACCCTGATGTCAGAATCGCTTAGAAATGATGGTAGGATCTGGGTTCCGGCAAAGCTGGAAGACGCCAAAGCAATTCGCGAGGGCAAACTTAAACCCACACAGATCGCTGAAGAAGATCGCGATTACTACCTGGAAAGAAGATACCCTTCTTTTGGTAACCTGGTACCTCGTGACGTAGCATCCAGAGCAGCTAAGGAGCGTTGTGATGCCGGTTTCGGTGTCAATGCAACCGGAGAAGCGGTTTACCTGGACTTCTCTGCGGCCATCATGCGCTACGGTAAAGAAAAAGCCATCACCAGCGGTATGAACAACCCTTCTGAAGAGCAGATCAGAAAGCTTGGAGAAGAGATCATCGAGGCTAAGTACGGTAACCTTTTCCAGATGTACGAAAAGATCGTAGATGAGAATCCGTATAAAACTCCAATGATGATCTACCCTGCGGTACACTATACCATGGGAGGTGTTTGGGTAGACTACAACCTTATGAGTACTATTCCCGGATGTTACGTAGCCGGAGAGGCCAACTTCTCTGACCACGGCGCGAACAGACTGGGTGCCTCGGCCCTGATGCAGGGTCTTGCAGACGGATATTTTGTACTGCCTTACACCATGGGTGATTACCTCGCAGATGATATTCGTACCGGAAAGATCTCCACAGACCTTCCGGAATTCGAAGAGGCCGAAAAACAGATCAAGGAGCAGATCAGTAAGCTTATTAACAATAAAGGAACCCATTCTGTTGACCATTACCACAAAAAGCTCGGTAAGATCATGTGGAACAAATGCGGTATGGCCCGTAATGCACAAGGCCTTAAAGAGGCCATGGAAGAGATCCGTGCCCTGCGCGAAGACTTCCACAAGAACGTGATCGTTCCGGGTGATGACAACGGAAAGAACTCAGAGCTGGAAAAGGCACTTCGTGTAGCCGACTTCCTCGAATTGGGAGAGCTCTTCGCCAAAGACGCCCTGCACAGAGAAGAATCATGTGGAGGACACTTTAGAGAAGAGTATCAAACTGCAGAAGGCGAAGCCCTGAGAGATGATGAGAACTTTAGATATGTAGCCGCCTGGGAATATACAGGAGACCCACAAAGTTCTGTCCTCCACAAGGAAGAATTGGTTTATGAGAACATCGAACTTAAGACCAGAAGTTATAAGTAAAACTGTTGCGCCCGCGCAACCCCTGTCCTATGGCAGGCCTAAAGCATCACGATTATGAATTTAAAACTCAAAATATGGCGTCAGAAAGATGCCAACTCGAAAGGGAAACTACACGATTACCAGATAAGCAACGTATCTCCCGATATGTCTTTTCTGGAAATGCTGGACGTACTTAATGAAGAATTGATAGCCAAGGGAGAAGAGCCGGTAGAATTCGATCACGATTGTCGTGAAGGGATCTGCGGTACCTGTTCCCTACAGATCAACGGAGAACCACATGGGCCCGACCGTTTGATCACCACCTGTCAGCTTCACATGAGAAAGTTCAACGATGGAGACACCATTTATATTGAACCTTTCAGAGCTAAGGCATTCCCGGTAGTTAAAGACCTTATCGTAGACCGTAGCGCTTTTGACCGTATTCAGCAAGCCGGTGGATTTATCTCTGTAAATACTTCAGGGAATACCATCGATGCGAATACGATCCCGATCAATAAGCACGATGCCGATAACGCCTTTGATGCAGCGACCTGTATCGGTTGCGGAGCTTGTGTTGCTGCTTGTAAGAATGCCAGCGCAATGCTTTTCACCTCAGCCAAGGTTTCGCAATTCGCCCAACTTCCGCAAGGTAAGGTAGAAGCTACAGAGCGTGTTATGAACATGGTTAGACAAATGGACCTCGAAGGATTCGGGAACTGCACCAATACAGGTGCATGTGAGATCGAATGCCCTAAAGGTATTTCACTGGAGAACATCGCAAGAATGAACAGAGAGTACCTTTCGGCTTCGCTTAAAGGATAACCCCCTTATATATGCTAAAAGAGAGCCCGTTTTTAAATCGGGCTTTTTTTATGGCCCGAAATTCCCAAAGTCACTCCCGGTTAATCCTTAACTATCTGTTTTTCAATGTTTTGAAGCGATTAATTCGTAGCTTTACCTAATTAAAATAAACAATCATGAAAACACTGATCACACGAACACTCACGCTTACCCTGTTGCTCACCATCACATTTGCTGCAGCGCAAACCATAAGTAAAGAAGAGCGTAAACGCGCACTAAACCTCTATGACCGGGCCATGTCGCAAACATCTGACTATGTCAAAGGACTTTCGGCTGAACAATTAAATTTTAAACCCTCAGAAGACAGCTGGTCTATTGCAGACTGCATAGAACACATGGCGCTTTCAGAAACCATGTTCATGGATATGCTTAATAAGTCGCTGGAAACTCCCGCCGACCCTTCAAAAGCCAGCAAGAAAAGCTTCGACGATAAGACCCTGTACAATATGATCACCGACAGGAGTCAAAAGGTGAAGACCTCAGCACCCCTGGAACCATCAAACAAGTGGTCCAGCACCAAAGAAACCTTCAAAGCTTTCAAACAGGCGCGAAAGGATACCGAGAAATTTATCAGAAAAACAGATAGTGACCTCCGAAACCATTACGCCGAACTGCCATTTGGCCCTATAGACACCTACCAGATGTTGCTCTTTGGAGCCGGGCACCAGATGCGACACAATGATCAGATCTCTGAGATCATGAATCACCCCAACTTTCCCGGTTCCTGAACAAATTAAAACAGGTCCCACAGAAGCTAAGTAAAGCGCGTTTAAGGCATTTCTTAGTTCGCTTGGCACACAGGTCCATAAAATTAAAAATACCGGGAAAAAGAACACTCGGAAGACATCAACATACAACCCGTTTTAAAACAAAAAAAGAGGCGCAAATCTAAATTTGCGCCTCTTTTTGATTTTACACCAATAAAGCGGGGTTTGGGGCCGTTCTGAGGGGCAATCAGAACATGAATAGCTTTTTGGTAACTAACATCAAACTTTTACTCAATTCCAGGATCGACGCTAAATTCTCATTCAGGGCTTTCAGTTCATTACGGAACCTGGAAACAACATTCCGGTAGGCTTCAGAATATCTTCGCATAGCATAGTAGTTTAAAGCAGGTTAGACATTTAGGAGGTATAAAAGTATGCAGCAACCTCAGGTTCTCATAATTAATGTTGCCAACCGGAGGTATTTTGTTGCAAACCACTCATTTACCACTCCTTATATGTTGAAAGAACGTTCAAATCATTTTCTGTAACAAACATATGTAATTTTCCTACATCCTCGACGAAAAACACTTTTTTTTCGATGAAATGCACGCCTAACCCAAAAAAAGACCCAAACGGGCCTTTTATATACTGTCTCAGGGGTAGATTAAAACTTCATTTCGGGAATATCCCCTTCCACTACAAGGGTACCGGCAGTAGCCTTAACGATATCTTCCACGCTAACACCTGGTGCACGTTCCTTCAAAATAAAGGCATTGTCCCGAATCTCCAGGACGGCCAGATTGGTGACTACTTTTTTCACACAGCCTACCCCGGTTAGCGGAAGGCTACAGCGTTCCAACAATTTAGACGCTCCCCGCTTATTGGTATGCATCATAGCCACGATGATATTCTCTGCTGAAGCGACCAGGTCCATAGCTCCCCCCATACCTTTTACCATCTTTCCGGGGATCTTCCAATTGGCTATATCCCCGTTCTCAGCAACCTCCATGGCTCCGAGTATGGTAAGATCGACATGACGGCCACGGATCATGGAAAAGCTCATGGCAGAGTCGAAAAATGAAGCTCCGGGCAGGGTGGTAATGGTTTGTTTCCCGGCATTGATCACATCGGCGTCTTCCTCCCCTTCAAAAGGAAAGGGTCCCATGCCTAATACTCCATTCTCACTTTGGAATTCTACAGCGATATCTTCCTGAACATAATTGGCTACGAGGGTAGGTATTCCGATCCCCAGATTCACATAATAGCCATCTTTAACTTCTTTGGCAATGCGTTGTGCTATTTGATCTTTTGTAAGGCTCATGTTATGCTGGTTTTCTTACGGTTCGTTGTTCGATTCTCTTTTCGTAGCGCTCACCCTGATAGATGCGTTGCACAAAGATCCCCGGAATATGTATGGCGTTAGGATCCAGTTCTCCGGCAGGGACGAGCTCTTCGACCTCCGCAACAGTGATCCTGGCAGCCCCACACATTACCGGATTAAAATTACGCGCTGTACCTTTAAAGATCAGGTTGCCGGCTTCATCGCCCTTCCAGGCTTTTACAAATGCAAAATCGGCATCAAAGGCATGCTCAAGGATATGCATCTTCCCATTGAATTCCCTACTTTCTTTCCCTTCACCAACCTCGGTGCCATAACCGGCAGGGGTATAAAATGCAGGCACACCGGCCTGGGCGGCCCGGCAACGTTCCGCCAGACTTCCCTGGGGGATAAGGTCTACTTCGAGTTCACCACTAAGCATTTGCCGTTCGAACTCGTCATTCTCCCCAACGTATGAAGAGATCATTTTTTTGATCTGATGATTTTGTAATAACAAGCCGAGTCCAAAGTCATCGACACCGGCATTGTTCGAAATACAGGTAAGGTCCTTAACGCCCAAGGCCACCAGCCGGGCTATACTGTTCTCCGGGATCCCACAGAGTCCGAATCCGCCGAGCATAAGGGTCATACCGCTTTCAACTCCCTTAAGAGCTTCCACAGCAGAGGGCACCTTTTTTTTGATCATAATTTTCAGTGTTTGTGATCGCTGTCGGTATCGCTACCGCAACGATGTTGGTTTTGTTCTAACCTGAAAATTACGAATAATCAATAAAAGGGTACAAAAAAATACAATAATGAAAACGAGAACCCGCTTATTAAAGCATATCCCCTAGAAGTCGATCTCGATCTTTGGCTTTTTCACCTTAGGAATACTGTCCACTTCAGCTTCCGGCAAGGAATCACAATCCACGCGAATGGTAAGTTCTTCCGGCGCTTCAAAATCTTCCTGAGAAACCGACAGGGTTTCGTCATTATAAACCTTCTTCATATACAGTCCCCAAATAGGCAATGCCATTGAAGCTCCCTGACCGTAGGTGATCCCGGCGAAGTGCGTCGCACGATCTTCTCCTCCGACCCAAACTCCCGTAACGAGGTCCGGCACCATACCCATGAACCATCCGTCACTTTGATTTTGGGTTGTTCCGGTCTTCCCGGCAATAGGGTTTTCAAACCCATAAGGATAACCGGTAATGATCTCCTTATATACCGGCACTTCACCAAGGGTGGTATGCCTCAATCGCATTCCGGACCCTGACTCGGTAACGCCTTTCATAAGATTCACGGTCGCATAGGCGATCTCCGGACTCAGCACGTCCTTAGTTTCCGGAACGTATTCGTAGAGTAAGGTTCCATTCTTATCTTCAATACGGGTGATCATAACAGGTTTCACATAAACCCCCTGGTTGGCAAAAGTACCATAGGCACCTACCATTTCGTAAAGGGAAATATCCGGTGTCCCTAGCGCGATGGAAGGCACTGCCAGAATATCGGCCTCAACTCCCATCTTTTTGATGAGCCTCACCACAGGTTCAGGCCCTACCATATCCATAAGTCTTGCCGTAATAGAGTTGATCGAGTTCGCTAAGCCTTGCTTCAAGGTAAGGTTCTCCCCGCTAAATTTACTATTGGAATTCTCAGGGCACCATGCCTCCATGTTACCGTACTTTCCGGCTTCGATACATGTAGGAAGGTCGGGGTACTCATCACAGGGCGAAAGGTGTAACTGGTCTATCGCTGTAGCGTAAACAAAAGGCTTAAAGGTCGAACCGGCCTGGCGTTTCCCTTGTTTTACCTGGTCGTACTGGAAGTGACGATAATCAATACCACCCACCCAGGCTTTTACGTGTCCTGTTTGAGGCTCCATAGACATCATTCCCGTTCTCAGGAAATATTTATAATACCTGATCGAATCATACGGCGTCATCACGGTATCGATCTCTCCTTCCCATGAAAAGACCTCCATAGGAACAGGTTCATGAAAAGAAGCTTCGATCTCCTTATCTTCTTTCTTAAGGTCGTATTTCATATGACGCCATCTTTCCGAGCGCTTCATGGTCACACGCATCAACGTGTCGATCTGCCCTTTTCTAAGGTCCTGGAAGGGAGCGGAGGGGTTGCGCTTTTTGGTGTTTTGATGAAAAAATTCTGCCTGTAATCTAGGCATATGTTCATTAACCGCATCTTCGGCATAGGTTTGCATGCGCGAATCAATAGTGGTAAATATTTTCAATCCGTCAAGGAAAATATTATACTTTGATCCGTCAGGCTTACGGTTTTCTTCTTCAGCCGCCCATTTCTTAAGCCAGTCCTGGAGATACATTCTAAAGTAGGTTGCCGTACCCTGGCTGTGAGATTCCGGATGGTAGTCAATCTCCAGGGGAATAGCCTGAAGGCTATCCTTAGTGCGCTCATCGATAAAATCGTTCTTATACATCTGGCTTAACACCACATTTCGCCTGTTGGTTACACCTTCGGGATTACGGCGCGGATTATAAAGGGCCGAGTTCTTAAACATTCCCACAAGCATGGCCGACTCTTCGATCTTCAGGTCTTTTGGTTCTTTCCCGAAATAGATCCTCGCCGCAGAACGAATTCCGTCGGCGTTATTATTAAAGTCGTATATATTGAAGTACATCGCGATGATCTCCTGCTTCGTATATTGCTTTTCAAGCTGTACGGCGATGATCCATTCTTTGATCTTCTGCAGGATACGCTCTCTGATGTTGGCCGAAACCTGTTCTGTAAAAAGCTGCTTTGCCAACTGTTGAGAAATGGTACTCGCACCTCCCTTAGTTCCCAGGAAAGCCACTGCTCTCAATGTTCCTCTGGCATCGATACCCGAGTGGTCATAAAATCGCTCGTCTTCTGTTGCGATCAGCGCATTTACCAATTCCTCTGGAAGCTCTTCAAAGGGCACGGGGGTACGGTTATCACTCAGATAGTATTTCCCAAGGGTCTGACCATCTGAAGAGATGATCTCTGAGGCGAGATTAGTTTGCGGATTCTCCAGGATCTCGAAAGTAGGCAGCGGTCCAAAAAAGCCATAGGCAGCCATGGCAAACACTCCTGCGATCAAGAGAACACCCAAGGCGAACAAACGCCAAAACCAACCGATATACTTTCTGAATCCCTGTGTTTTTTTCTTACTCTTTGAAGCAGCTTTCTTCGCCATAGATCAAATCCTATTCTTAATTTTCTACTGATATACCTACGTCTGTAACACCCTCTAAGGATCTTACCCCATCGATATTTCCGTTCTTACGCATGGCGTGAAAGATCTCCATGCGGTAGCTTCCGGTATCCGGAAAGCGAACAGCCTCCTTATACCACAGCTTACTCTCTTTAAGATCGGTAAAGCCTTGTCCCAGCCATTCCCCATCGGGTTTTGCCATTTCGTACTCCAGCGTATCAGTGATCACCTTTCCATCCGGGAATTCCATATTCACGATCAGGAAAAGATTGCTAAAGGGATAGCGCTCATCGTTACGAAGGTTAATGAATACATCGTAGGTGTTAATGGTATCGGGTGCTTTAAATGTAAAGCTCACCGCTTTATCCTTTTCCCACCCGTCCGGTAAATTACTGTAATCTGCGAATTCGACCTTGTTATTGCTGCAACTGCACAGCGTGAGGAGAAGGCCGATCAAAACGGTGTATTTAAGCATTTCGGGGATTTCTGCGATTATTAGGTTTTCTGTTGCCTTTCCCTTTAGGAGCCGCCCCTTTATTACCTCCTTCTTTATTCCAGGCAGACTGAGCTTTCGGAGCGGACTTTTGTTTTTTCGGGCGATTACCGCCCTTACCTGATGCAGGCCGATTTCCATCCTTTCCGGCTGAAGGACGATTTCCATCCTTTCCGGCTGAAGGACGATTTCCACCCTTACCTGATGCAGGACGTTTTTTATTAGGTCGACCACCTTTTTTACGTCTTTTCGGACGATCAAAACGGGTAAGGCTATCCTGACCTACAACGTTCTCAAATTCCTTTTTATTTTGTTCGGGAAGGTCTAAAGAGAAATCTTCAAGACTGGCTACTTTATCACCTTCACGGTTTTTCGCTATGACCTTGTTAGCCTGCTCTACAGATAGCATATGCCATTTCGCCCAGTCACCTTCATAGGCATACCACATAAGCCCTTTAAAGATGTCGATCTTTTGACAAACCCCTAGCCCCTTTTCGGTATCTAGTTTAATATCCTGTTTCGGAAACTCCCTAAGAGCATCGAGATAGGCGTCCAGCTCATAGTTCAGACAACACTTCAGCTTACCGCATTGTCCGGCAAGCTTTTGCGGGTTGAGGGACAATTGCTGGTATCTGGCGCTGGCGGTATTAACCGATCGGAAATCGGTAAGCCAGGTCGAACAACACAGTTCTCTCCCGCAGGAACCAATGCCCCCCAGACGCGAAGCCTCCTGTCTGTAACCGATCTGACGCATTTCGATTCGCGTATTGAACGCACGCGCCATATCTTTAATAAGCTGTCTGAAATCTACACGCCCTTCTGCCGTGTAATAGAATGTGGCCTTAGAACCATCTCCCTGAAACTCCACATCAGAGATCTTCATCTCCAGGCCAAGCCTGATAGCGATCTCCCGCGAGCGTTTCTGCACAGCAGCTTCACGGTCTCTGGCCTCCTGCCAGATATCGATATCTTTTTGAGAAGCCTTTCGGTAAACTTTTGGCAGGGCAGGGTCATCGGGTTTCACCCCTTTTTTGGTCATCTGCACCTTTACCAGTTCTCCGACCAGGGTTACGATACCCACATCATGGCCGGGACTGGCCTCAGTAGCCACCACATCACCCATGGAAAGGGTTAACCCTTCTGTATTCCGAAAAAATTCTTTTCTGCTATTTTTAAAACGGACCTCCACACAGTCAAAAGGCTCATGACCATTGGGGAGTGTCATATTGGAAAGCCAATCAAAAACAGTAAGTTTATTACAACCATCGGTGCCACAAGTACCATTGTTCTTACAGCCACGAGGTTGTCCATCCTTACCGGTTGAACAACTGCTACAACCCATATATCTATATATCTTGATCCGAAAATGCCCGCTTACCGGTCATTCCGGAGAAAGTTCATAATTAAATTTACTATCTCGTAAAGATAAGATTATTTCCTGACAACGAAAACCAACTATTTCTTAAAAGGAAGCGCTTCAGACCGACCTTTTTTAAAGATCTTATTGCCGTTATCCTTCCCTTTTCGTAGTCGTTTTTGTTCTTCCAAAGGCAAGGCAATGATCTCCTTACACTCATCCGAGCAACAATTATCCATGGCTTGAGCACAGTCGTCGCATTGGATAAAAAGCAAATGGCATCCATCGTTAGCACAATTCACATGCGTATCGCAAGGTTTACCACACTGGTGACAATGGGCGATCACGTCGTCGGAAACACGCTCTGCCCGGCGCTCGTCAAAAACGAAGTTCTTCCCGATAAATTTATTTTCAAGCCCCTGCTCTTTTACCTGTCGGAAGTAATTGATCACCCCGCCTTCGAGCTGATAAACATTCTTAAAGCCTTTATGCTTGTAATAGGCACTGGCCTTTTCGCAACGAATTCCTCCGGTGCAATACATCACGAGATTCTTGTCGTCCTTATGCTCTTTAAGGTCATTTTCGATAATGGGCAAGGATTCACGAAAGGTATCTACATCGGGAGTTAACGCATTCTTGAAATGTCCGATCTCGCTCTCATAATGATTGCGCATGTCGATAACCACGGTGTTAGGATCTTCTATAATATCGTTAAAACGCTCGGCATTGAGGTGCACCCCGATATTGGTCACGTCAAAAGTACTATCGTTAAGTCCGTCTGCCACGATCTTATGGCGCACTTTGACCTTAAGCTTAAGGAAGGAAAAATTATCCTGTTCGATAGCGATATTAAGACGTACATCCTTTAAAAAGGAAATCCCGTCAAGATGGTCTTTAAAGGTTTCGAAATTCTTTGCCGGCAGCGAGAGCTGGGCATTGATACCCTCGTGTGCTACGTAAATACGCCCAAGCACCTCCATGGCATTCCAGGCCATGAAAAGGGCATCCCTGAATTCCTGAGGATCTTCGATCTTCGCGTATTGGTAAAAGGAGATGGTCAACCGGTCTTCCCCGGCGCGTTCGATCAATTCCCGGCGCTCTTCTGCGCTTAGTTTATTGTACAGTTGCATGCTATACGTTAATTTTAATTCTTTTTCAGCTGCAAAAATAAGGCATTTTTAACCCTCCTGAAAATCATTCCACACCGCATTTCACCTCTACACTAAAGGTTTTCAGTACGTTGTGTGTTTGGATTATTTCCTTATAAGTGGATATTTTCCATAATTTTTCCTTGTTTTCTGATTGCCCGATAAAAAATAAATAGTATTTTAGCACCATTCACAAAATTAAATCACACCGTACATGAGCTCGGAAAAAGATGCGAAATTAAAAGCACTGAAACTTACCCTTGACAAACTCGATAAGACCTATGGTAAGGGTGCCGTAATGAAAATGGGAGACAGCGTAGTTCAGGATGTAGAAGTGATCCCTACCGGATCTATCGGACTGGACATCGCATTAGGCGTAGGAGGATATCCAAAAGGAAGGATCGTTGAGATCTACGGACCTGAATCTTCCGGTAAGACCACGCTAACACTCCACGCTATTGCCGAAGCTCAGAAGGCAGGTGGTATCGCCGCCTTTATCGATGCGGAACACGCCTTTGACCGTTTCTATGCAGAAAAATTAGGTGTAGACATCGACAACCTCATCATTTCCCAGCCTGACAACGGGGAACAAGCTCTGGAGATCGCAGATAACCTGATCCGTTCGGGAGCCATCGACATTGTCATCATTGACTCTGTTGCTGCACTTACTCCAAAGAGCGAGATCGAAGGGGAAATGGGAGACTCTAAAATGGGACTTCATGCACGACTTATGTCACAAGCATTGAGAAAGCTTACCTCGAGCATCAGTAAGACCAAGTGTACCGTGATCTTTATTAACCAGCTGAGGGAAAAGATCGGAGTGATGTTCGGAAACCCTGAAACCACTACGGGAGGTAACGCCCTTAAATTCTACGCCTCTGTGCGTCTGGATATTCGCAGATCTACACAGATCAAAGACACTTCGGGAGATGTATCCGGTAACAAAACCCGTGTTAAAGTAGTAAAGAACAAGGTGGCTCCGCCATTTAAATCTACAGAATTCGACATCATGTACGGAGAAGGGATATCCAGAATCGGGGAGATCCTGGATCTCGGTGTCGAGTACGATATCATCAAAAAGAGCGGTTCATGGTTTAGCTACGGAGACACCAAACTTGGCCAGGGTCGCGATGCGGTAAAAACCCTGCTCAAGGATAACCCGGAACTTCTTGAAGAACTCGAAGAGAAGATCAGGGAAGCGATCAACGCGCTTAAGGAATAAAACCAACTAATCTATCATATGATACCCTCAGGAAGTGCTTCACCTTCTGAGGGTATTTTTTTATGCACTAATCGCATTCTAAAGAAAGCAACAACCAACCCGTCACAATCTTTATGACAACAACTTGCCAACAAAAGGGGAAGCCACTCCCTGGTATCTATAAAAGTACAACCCTTCACCCCTGTTGATTTTAACATCATTGCAAGGCGCTTATTTTGAGAACTTTACCTATATTGGATTAAGAATCCTTAAAAAACGAAGACGATGAACATGCTGAAGAAATTTTTGGTGCTCACCCTCTTTAGTGCCCTTGCATTATCGCTTCATAGTTGTAATAATGACGATGATGACGGCACGAGATATTACCTGGAGGCCCTGGAAGTAGTTGCCGCAGATCTGCCCACCTCATTTGTTCGAGGCGGTACCTACCGCATTTATGTAGACATGAGGCTACCGAGTAATTGCCATTTCTTTGAAGGCTTTGATTTTCAACAAACCGGTGACACCATGACCGAAAGGACTATTTATCCGATTGCTGCAGTGCTGGACCGAACAGATTGCCAGGAATACGATGCACGCAATACCGACGCCTATTTTAATTTTCAAGTGTTATTTACCGGCACCTATGTGTTTAAATTCTATGCCGGTCAAGATGAGAATGGCGAAGAACAATTCCTTATTTACGAAGTACCGGTAGCCCGCTCCAATTAAGTATGATTGCCGGCAGCATCTTCTAGCAGATCATTCAAAATAAGTTCGCGGCATTCCTTTTTAAGTTGCTGCCTTGAAGACAGGTCCAATCCTGAGGTAGCCAAAAAGCGATGGACCTTCACCCGCAACTTCCCGGGGCCACCCTTAAAAAAGGTCCACGGGAATCGTTTTTTATTATCGTAAAAGGTCATAGGTACCACAGGTATTTGATGTTCGATGGCCAGCTTAAACGCGCCGTCCTTAAACACATCGAGCACCACTTCTTCTTCCGGCACACCACCTTCGGGAAAGATACACACACTCAATCCCTGACCTAGTCGCCTTTGTGCCCGTATGTAGACCCCACTTCGACTACGCGCCGAAGACCGGTCTACCATAATACAAACCCTTTTATAGAAAAATCCGAAAACCGGGATCTTTACCAATTCTTTCTTTCCAACAAACACAAAAGGGTTCTTACTTGCACGAAGCATAAGCATAATGTCGGTCATCGATGTATGATTGGCCACCAGCATATAACTCTTTCCCTTCTCCATAACCTCTTCCCTTTCAAACTTCGGCACAAAGCCCATCCCGTAGAGCACGATATTTGCCCAAATATTTCGGGCAACCCAAAAGAACTGGGGATACAAACGCTCTGACGAACTCAACACTAACAGTACAGGGAAAAACAGAATGATAGGCACAGCTACCAGCACGTAGAACCAAACGCGATAAAAAACGAGAAACAGGTTTCTTAAGAGGGTTAGCATAGGTATTAACTTGTCGCGGGAGCTACAAACATAAACGAATAAATCAAATCACCCCAATAAATATGGGGTTGGCAGTTTTTAATGTGTGTCGCGATACTTAACTTTGCGCGTCTAGTATCAAATCTGATTAAAATGGCAAGAATTCTTACAGGTATACAAAGTACCGGGGTACCCCACCTGGGCAATTTACTGGGAGCGATCATCCCGGCAATAGAAATGGCAAAAGATCCAAATAACGATTCTTTTCTCTTTATTGCCAACCTACATTCGCTCACCCAGATCAAAGAGGGCGAAACGCTACGGGAAAACACCCTGGCTACTGCTGCTGCCTGGCTAGCCTGCGGATTGGATACTGAAAAGACCGTTTTTTACCGTCAGAGTGATGTACCGCAAACCACCGAGCTCACCTGGTACCTGAGCTGCTATTTCCCTTATCAAAGACTAACCCTGGCACACTCCTTTAAGGACAAAGCCGACAGGTTGGATGATGTGAACACCGGATTATTCACCTATCCGATGTTAATGGCAGCCGACATCCTTCTTTACGACGCAGAATATGTACCTGTAGGTAAGGATCAGCTACAACACCTTGAAATGACCAGGGATGTGGCATCAAGAATTCACAACAAAGTGGGTGAGATCTTTGTGATGCCCGAGGCACGTGTACAGGAAAACACCAAACTCGTACCTGGAACCGATGGTGAAAAAATGAGTAAATCCCGCAACAACATCATCAACATATTTCTTCCAGACAAAAAGCTGCGTAAGCAGGTAATGAGCATTACCACAGACAGCACCCCTCTGGAAGACCCCAAAGACCCGGACACCTGTAATGTCTTTGCACTGTTTCAGCTTATGGCCACTGAAGAGCAAACAGCAGACCTGAGGGCAAAATACCTTGCCGGCGGATTTGGATACGGACATGCCAAACAAGCGCTTTACGAACTTATCCTGGAAAAATTCGCCCAGGAAAGAGAACGATTTAACCACTACATGGAAAACCCTGAAGAAGTAGACCGCATTCTTACTGCGGGTGCTGCCAAAGCTTCGACCGTAGCCAATGGCGTGCTCGATCGTGTGCGCGAAAAAATGGGATACTAGATCAGGTTAGTTCGTATAATTTTCCCGGAAGAGGCCTCACCACCCCTTTCATCTCCATCGACAATAGTGTCGATGACAATTTGTGTACGGGAATTTCACAAGAAAAGGCCAATTGATCCAATAACATTTTCCCGCCACTACTCAAAGTAGCAAAAACCGTTTCTTCAACGGGATCAAGGTCCGGAAAAAGTTGCTTTTGTACAGGTGCAGACACCTTGCGATCTTCAGGATCCCAACCCAACATAAACGCAAGGTCGGCAGCGCTCTCCAGCAAATGCGCCTTTTGCGCCTTGATAAGCATATTGCATCCCCGACTGTATGTATCTGATGGTCTGCCGGGCACTGCGAATACTTCTCTGTCATACGAATTAGCGATATCGGCCGTTACCAGGCTACCTCCTTTTTCGGCCGATTCGATAACAACCACAGCCTCCGAAATTCCGGCTATGATCCGGTTACGGCGCAGAAAGTGATCTCTTTCCGGCATTACCCCAAGCCAGAAGTCGGTGATAAATCCGCCATTCGCCATGACTTGCTCATTAAACCGGGAGTGAGCCGAAGGATAGGTCGTATCCAGACCATGAGCCATACACGCTATGGTCTGCAATCCTTGATCCAGAGCAGCCCTGTGTGCACAGATATCGGCACCGTAGGCATACCCACTAACGATGGTTGGCTCCAAAGGCGCCAACGCTTCGATGAACTGCTCACAAAATTCACGTCCTCCCCGGGTAAGTCTGCGCGTACCCACGACACTGATCATTCTCCTCGCCCTAAGATCGGCCTCTCCTTTTACAAACAGCAACAAGGGTCCATCCGGACAATGTTTTAACCGATCGGGGAAATCAACATCGATATACGTGACCACCCTTAGTCCGGAATTTTGAATGGCGACAAGTTGAGATTCGGCAGCGCGCAGATGTTGCGGATCCAATAGCTTTTGAATGATAAAAGGCCTCACACCCTCAATACACCGAAGTGACGAAGGCGACGTTTTAAAAACCGCCTCTGCACTGCCACAGGCAGCGATGAGCTTTCTCGCGGTAAGGTCGCCCAACCCCTTGACATTTTGCAATGCCAATAAAAAAATTAACTCTTTAGAATACTCCATTAAACTGATTTTTAGACCGTTCAAAGCGGGGGTGGGTAAGTGTTAATAAAATTAGGATAACAAAGTGAAAATCTCTAGCATTTTTTTACATCTTTGTTTTATGCGAATAGAAAAATACATCAGTGACCTCCTTTATCGTTATCAATGTGTAACCGTACCCGGACTCGGAGCATTCCTTGCCAGGTACCAATCGGCAAAGGTGCATCAAACCACCAATGCTTTTTATCCACCGTCAAAAGAGATCTCTTTTAACGGACAGCTACGCACCGATGACGGACTGCTTACCAAGCATGTTGCACAGGTCAATGATATCGCATACGAAGAGGCGTCTGAAAAGATCGCGAAAGTGGTTAGATCCTGGGGTTCTAAAATGGCAGAGGGCCAAACCATTTCTCTGGAAAACATCGGAGACATCTGGTACAATGAAGAACAGAAGATCCTTTTCCAACCTTCAGACCATGTAAATTACCTCACGAGCTCTTTTGGACTTTCTACGTACGTAGCACCCGCTGTTACAAGAGAAGTATTGAAGGCAGAGGTGGAAGCACTGGAAGAGAAAGCGCCGATCGCATTTACTCCGGAACGCCGTAAAGAAGCGTCTCCGCTGCTTAAGTACGCCGCCATTTTCCTGTTAAGCCTTTCTGCAGGAACTATCGGCTACAAACTTGTGGAGCGCGACTACAACAATCGCATGGAAGTTGCCCAGCAACAGGCACAGGAGCAGGTCGAGAAAACCATTCAGCAAGCCACCTTCTTTGATACCTCACCTATCGAACTACCCGCTGTGACGCTTGAACTGCACCAGGCCGATCTGAAATACCACATTGTAGCCGGCGCATTTCGCGTTGAAGCCAATGCACAAAACAGAGTACATGAGCTCGAAGCCAAAGGATACAATGCACGCCTTATCGGGGTGAACAAATACGGCCTGCACCAGGTTGCGTATTCGAGCTTTGCGGATGTTGACGAAGCCCTTTCTTATCTCAGAAAGATCAAGAAAGACGAGACTTCAGATGCATGGCTCCTCGTTGACTAATACCCCTCTATTTTACAACAGATCAGCAACAGCTTGCACATAGGCAAGCCTGATGTTTTACGATTACAATGCATCTCTTCATAAAGCTTTCCCTACTTACAGTAAGGATCGCGCTACTGAAGTTCGTATCTTTATTTTAAGGAATTTGCTTATCAGCTAAAAGTCACCTAATCCTTAAAACAAGAGCATCATGCCACGCACTTACACCACCCTCATTTTCTTCCTCTTCACCCTATTGATCGCCGAGATCAGAGCCCAGCAATTCGATCTTGCAAAAGATGTCGTTTGGTCCAACGCCCCCGAAGCCACCCTCCACATGGATATTTACAGTCCGCAGAAACCCGATGAATCCTTGCCCGTCCTTATTATTTACCACGGCGGTGGCTGGCTCATCAACAATAAATCGATCATGGACGAGATGAGCGCTTATATGGCGACAACAGGAAAATTCGTGGTTTGTAATGTTGACTATCGCCTTCTTACCGCCAACAACAACACAACGGGCATGCATGAGATCATCGAAGATGCCATGGGCGCCGTTCTTTGGATAAAAGAACACATCACCAAATATGGTGGCGACCCGAACAGGATCGCGGTTACCGGCGACAGTGCCGGAGGTCACCTGGCAGCCATGGTGATCAATGGAGCATCTGCATTAGGTAGTTGCGGACTCACCACCGATCACCTGTGTTTTAGCCCTACGTTCCTGCCTGAAGGCGTAACACCCGAAATGGTAAGATCCCGGAATATGTTGGAAGTACAGGCAGCCATCCTTAGCTATCCCGCAGTAGACATACATATAGCAGCCATAGGGAACGGACCGGGAACCGGATTTGAGAGTCCTTCCAATTTCTTTTGGCAAATGGGTAACGGAACAGCCAGAGGTATCTTTGGCGACAGCATCAACGTAGCAGACCATCCTCAACTTTACAAGGCAGTTTCACCTATGTATACCATTCCCGAAGACCGCAAGCACCCTCCGGTTTTTCTTCATGTAGGAGAAAAGGACAACACCACCACTCCCGAAAGCATAAAAGCCTATGAAATGGCCATTGCAGCAACCGGAGCCCAAACACTATTCAAGATATACCCGGGAAAACCTCACGCCTATCTGGATTCGGGAAACAACGAATACCTCGGGACGAGTTTTGAGAAGGATGCCATAATCCCGATAGAAGACATGATAACCTTCCTAAAAGGGGTTTTTTACAACTAGAATACACCCTCAAAAGCAGAAACACCCGCTTAAGATTTCATATTTGCTGTAACAGACGGTATCTTTGCACAAAAGTTCACAAAAATGAAGGCAAAGACACCGAATGAATCCCGTACCGTAATGACCGACCTGGTACTCCCCAGCGAAACCAATCCGCTAAACAACCTTTTCGGTGGAGAACTTCTCGCGCGTATGGATAGGGCAGCGAGTATTACCGCCCGAAGACACTCCCGCAGGGTATGCGTAACCGCCTCTGTAAATCACGTAGCCTTTAATCGTGCCATCCCTCTGGGCAGTGTGGTTACGGTAGAAGCCAATATCTCCAGAGCCTTTACCAGCTCTATGGAGGTGTTTATTGATGTATGGACCGAAGATCGTGAAAGCGGTAACCGCACCAAGGCCAATGAAGCCATTTACACTTTTGTTGCCGTAGATGAAACCGAAAGACCGGTAGAAGTGCCTCCTGTACGACCGGAAACAGAGCTTGAAAAAGAGCGTTTTGCCGCCGCCCTTAGAAGAAAGCAGCTCAGCCTGGTTCTTGCAGGAAAAATGAAACCCCAGGACGCTAAAGAACTAAAGGCGATCTTTGATTAACAAAGACCGCCTTTATATATAAACTTAATGGCATTGCTCCTGATCAGGAAAGTCCGCTGATATTTCCGTCAGCATCGATATCCATTCCTTCTGCTGCCGGCACTCCCGGCAGTCCGGGCATACGGAGTATATTTCCGGCTATAGGCACGAGGAATCCCGCTCCTGCGGCGATCTCGAATTCCCTGATATGTATATCGAAGTCTTTAGGCCTTCCCAGCAACTTCTCGTCGTCTGAGAGCGACTTTTGTGTTTTTGCGACACACACAGGCATCTCTCCGAATCCCAGCGCTTCAAAACGCCTCAACTGACTTTTAGCCTTATTCGAAAGGATCACATATTTAGCGCCATACACAGTACGACAGATCTTTTCGATCTTATCGCGTACCGGGTCTTTGAGGTTATACGTTGGCTTGAATGAAGCCGGAGCATCGGTGATCACATCGGCAACGGCCTGTGCAAGCTCTGTGGTCCCTTCACTTCCTTTAACGAAGCCTTCGCTCACGGCTACCTTTACCCCGTATTGGTCGCATACCTTACGAAGCACTTCCACTTCCTCATCACTGTCAGACTGGAAACGATTGATACACACCACAGCAGGCACTTCAAAACTGGCAATGGTCTCCAGGTGCTTACGAAGGTTTTCGGCTCCTGCCTCCACGGCCTTCGCATCGGGCTCCTGCAATTCAGAAAGCGCTCTCCCTCCGTGGTATTTCAAAGCGCGGATGGTAGCCACAAGGACCACAGCCTTAGGGGCGATCCCTGCATTCTGACATTTGATATTAAAGAACTTCTCCGCACCCAGGTCTGCACCAAATCCGGCCTCGGTAACCACATAATCGGCCATCGACATCCCCATTTTGGTAGCGATCACACTATTGGTTCCCTGCGCAATATTTGCAAACGGCCCACCGTGTATGAACGCAGGAACATTTTCCAGGGTTTGCACCAGGTTGGGCTTGATCGCATCTTTAAGCAAGGCAGCTATGGCACCCTGAGCATTCAGGTCTCTCGCGTAGATCGCTTTACCGTCAAAGGTATCTCCCACATAGATATTCCCGAGACGCTCCTTGAGTTCGGCCATATCGTTACTAAGACACAAAATAGCCATGATCTCTGATGCGGCAGTAATATTAAACCCTGTTTCCATTGGAATACCACCCGACTTACCTCCAAGGGCACTTACGATCTTACGAAGTGATCGATCGTTCATATCCATACACCGCTTCCACAACACGGTACGGGGATCGATACCCAGGCTACGGGTCTTACTTTGAATATTATTATCGATAAGGGCTGCCAGCAAATTGTTGGCTTTTTCGATGGCAGAGAAGTCACCGGTGAAATGAAGATTGATATCCTCCATAGGCACAACCTGAGAATAACCACCACCGGCTGCCCCTCCTTTGATCCCGAATACCGGACCCAGCGAAGGCTCCCGAAGCACCACGGCAACTTTTTTACCCAATCGGGAAAGTCCGTCAGCCAGCCCGATCGAAGTGGTGGTCTTACCTTCTCCGGCAGGGGTAGGCGTAATCGCGGTAACCAGGATCAGGTTACTGCGGTCTACAGCAGTATCGTCGATTAGTGAAAGAGGAAGTTTAGCTTTGTACTTCCCGTATTGCTCAAGATCGTCTTCCGAAATTCCCAGTTTGGCGGCAATATTTCGAATATGATCCAGCTTCGCCTTTTGAGCGATCTCTATATCTGATAACATATTATTTGGATTTAATTTATAAAAGTGCTTACTCTATTACACATTTGCTAAAAATACCAGCTATTTTCAACAAAACACCAAACAAATGTCAGTTTTGATCACTGCTCAGACTACGAAGTATTACATTCGGTATATCCAGTTAGAAGGGTTGTCGATCTTATTGTTGTCGTAGATCATAAATTTAAGGAGGGTCTCATTGGTCACGTTATTGGTAAACACCTCTCCGATCTGTTCTTTTGTAGACACCTTGTCGCCTTCTTTTACAAAGACCTTACCCAGGTTGTTGTATACCGAGATATAATTACCGTGCTGGATTAGTACGGCCTTATTCCCCCCTTTATAACCGGTAACGGCAAGCACCTTACCATTGAATACCGACCGGGCCTTTGACCCTTTTTCGGTAGCGATACGCACCCCGTTACTCTTGATCTTAACCGAACGTACTACGGGGTGTGGCTGGGTACCAAAGCGCATTTTAATGACCCCCTTTTCTACCGGCCATGGCAACTTACCCTTATTTTGACGGAAGTCGTTACCAACGAGCTTCGCCTCGGCAGTAAGGGCAAAACTGGTCGCAGATGCCTTTTCGCCTTTCTTACGGTTTTCACGATTGGAACGTGCTATAGCCTCCCGAACCAGCTTATCGATCTCCCTGTCGATGGCATCCGATTCTTTTTGCTTCTGACGGATACGGGCAGCGTATTCTCCCTCTTTTTTCTTGATGGAATTTACCAATTCCCGTTGTGCCCCGAGCTCTTTCTCCAGGTCCTTCTGCACCAGGCGATTCTCGGCAAGCAATTGTTCTTTTTCCTTGCGCTGAACAATAAGATCGTTGTTGAGCTCTTTAAGCTTTTCTGTTGTTTTGAGGATCTCCTGCCCCTGCTCTTTGCGATATGCTGCATATTGCTGCATATACTTTACCCGTTTAAAGGCCTGCTGAAAACTCTCTGATGAAAGCAAGAACATGAGTCGGCTTTGCTGAGAACGGCTCTTATACGACTTTTGGATCATGGCCGCATAGTCTTGCTTAAGCGTCTCCAACTGGGAGCGCAGCGACGTTATTTCGTTAAGATTGCTATTGATCTGGCGGTTGAGGAGGTTAGCCTGCTGATTAGTCACTTTTACCAACTCTCTGCGCACCCTGATCTTTTGGTTGAGATCTTCGAGCTCTTCAAGTACCGATTTTCGTTCCTTGCGCTGCTGAGACAGCAAAGAATTGATCTGTTTGATCTCTTGTTGTAAGCGTTCTTTTCGGGCTTCGAGCTTCTTCTGCTCTGCCGTTTGCCCATAGGCACCCCCAAGGGCAAGCATTACTAACAACAAGGTAAAAACGAGGCGCGATCTGAGGTTATTCATAAACTTAATCCAGTTCTACAGGCTTAAATCCGCTGGGGATATTATACGGAAAGTTCAGCTTTTGGTCGAATTCCAGATTCCGGTATTCGATATCGATAGTGGTTACCGAAGGGCCGTCTTGAGCATTAAGTACGATCTTATCGGGCACCACCTTGCCACCTACATCCTGATAACTTTCATATGCAATATTAAGAATTCTTCCTTTTTCCGGCTGCGAAAGTTGTTGCAGGGCTATTTTATAATTGCTGGGCTCGAGCAGAAATAAGAGCTTGAATAGCTCCAGCTCCTTATCAGGCTTCAGTTGGTACCTGTTCTGCGCCACAGAAGCGGTATAACGTTGTTCCTTGAGGTCAAAGATAGACTGACCAAGCAATAGGTTCTGAACCATGTAAAAATCGACCTCCGTGCCGAGGATCTTATTGAGCAATTCAAAATCGCCGTCAAAATAGGTATTATCGAGCTTGTTGTAAAAACTCACCCTTTCCGGAGTAATAAGGACCTTCACCACCGAAAGGGTAGCCGACAACCAGATAGCCTCATCCTTTTTCATTCGAAGACTAAGGGCAAAACCCTGATCGGCCTTCCCGTCGTCGTAATCCACCTTAACACGTGCTCTCAACGTTTCAAAGTCCAGATCGTTCTTGTAGTGATTTCTAATGATCTGCTTGGCATTGAGCTTACCGTCTACCTCTCCTGAAGCTACAGCCCTTTTTGAGCCACAAGACGACAACACCAATAAAACCAATGTCGCCGCTAAACTTCCGGCGACCAATGACCTTAGCGATCTACGATCCTTTCTGTCCGATCCTGTTTTCAAGTTCCTTTCGTTTTTTCTCGTTCCCTAATTGTTCATAAGCCTCCTTCATAAGCCTGTAGAAGGACAACTCCAATTCATTATCCTCCAATAAGTAGGCCAAACCTTCTTCTGCAACTTCCAATGCTTCTTCCGGGGCATTTGTTCGCAACAGCGCCAGGCCTTTAAAGTAATAAAACTCCGGTTGTGCCGGAAAATTGCTCACGGCCTCAGTACTTTGCTTTAAAAGTGACTCGTAGTCCCTGTTTTCTGCAAGCACGGCCAGGGATCTCCTGAAGCCATCGACAGTTTGTAACACCTCGGTTGCGGGCGTATCAACTTCCGGAGCTTCTTTCATAACCACCGGGTTTGCACTGCTATCCCGTAATTGCTGAATTCGCGCACGCAGTTCTTCTGTTTGCACCGGGGCATGCTTTAGGATCTCCTCATCTGCCAAAACCAGTTCTGCCCGGTCAAGGTCTTCGGCTCTTATGCACAATCCTGCCAGCAAAAGCGCTTGCTTCCAACCCTGATCCCGATACTGCTCTGCCAGGCTAACGGCTTTCTCCGGAGCTTTCTGATCGAGATACAATTGCGCTGCCGCGTGAAGATACCACACATTAGTTGGGTCTTGTTCCAGGGCATTGACCAGATGAGACTGAGCAAGGCTATATTGCTTTTGCTCGAGGTAAATTCGTCCCAATTCATAATACACCGCGGGTTCGTCGGGTCGCATCTCCTTGCATTTGGAGAGCAAGCCCAGGGCTTTATCGAGGTTGCCAATGCCCTTTTCTTTAAGGGCTTCAAAAAAGCTTTCCTGAAACGCATCCTCAACACCTTCGGTAGCAAGGTCGGCGCTACCCTCTTCCTGGCCCATAACGATCAATGGAATACACCACAGCGCTGCCAGTAAAAGTATTGTTATGCTACGAACCCGGGTTATCATGAAAATCCAATTCTGCTTATTCAGGTGCGCCGACCGTCACCACGCTGTAGTCCTTAGGTAAGCGCAGAGTAATCTCCGATACTCACATCGGTAAACTCCCCGTTAAAGGTAGCGTGGTTCCCGATCATCGCATTATCTAAGTTAGCGTTTTTTACAGTGGAATGAGACTGTATTAAACTGTTTTTAACAGTAGCATTGGCAATATGTGTACCATTACCCACAGACACATTTGGTCCGATCGTTGCGTTTTCGAGCACCACTCCATCACCAACATAACAAGGAGGGACGATCTCTGCATTATTAAGCGTTACATTTTTCGATACCAGTTGTTCCCCATCGGCATGAAGGAAGTTCAGCATACGGCTGTTGGTCTCAACAGTTACATTCTTATTTCCGCAGTCCATCCATTCGTCTACCTTACCGGGCACAAAACGCATTCCTTTAGCCATCATAGCCTTGATCCCGTCGTTGATCTGGTATTCGCCACCGTGGATGATGTTATTATCAAGCACCGACTGAAGCTCGCTTTTCAACACGCCTGCATCCTTGAAATAATAGATCCCGATCACAGCCAGGTCAGAAACAAAGTCTTCCGGCTTCTCGACCAATCCGGTGATCTCATTTGCTTCATTAAGCTCAACTACCCCGTAGGCTTGCGGATTCTCTACCTGCTTGACCCATATCACGCTATCGGCGTTTTTATCCAGGTCAAAATCGGCTTTGAACAATGTATCGGCATAAGCGATCACACAAGGACCTTCCAGGGAGTCCTTAGCACACATAATAGCGTGACCGGTACCAAGAGGCTTATCCTGGTAGTAAATGGTTCCTTTTGCACCGAGACCTTCAGCCACCTTGACCAGGTTTTCTTCTACCTCTGTCCCAAAATCATCCTTGATAATAAACGCGATCTCTTCGATCTCCTCCTCCAGCACACCGGCGATATCTTCCACTAATCGCTGTACAATAGGTTTCCCCGCGATAGGAATAAGGGGTTTGGGTACAGTAAGGGTGTGTGGTCTCAATCGTGATCCGCGACCTGCCATGGGCACAATTATTCTCATATCTTCTTGCATTTACGGCCTTTCGGCCTCCTGTTTATGTATAGTAATCAATTCTTATTTCGTTCCGGTACTTCCGAATCCGCCGGCTCCGCGGCTGGTTTCTGAAAGCTCCGCCACCTCGTTCCATTCTGCACGTTCGTGTTTGGCGATCACCATTTGAGCCACACGCTCACCATTTTCAATGGTAAAAGGCTCGTTAGAAAGGTTCACCAGGATCACACCCACTTCACCACGGTAATCGGCATCTACCGTTCCGGGCGCATTAAGTACAGTGATCCCCTTTTTGGCGGCCAGACCACTACGCGGTCTAACCTGCGCTTCATAACCTACAGGAAGCTCCAGAAAAAGTCCGGTTTTTACGATGGTTCTTTCAAGGGGTTGAAGGGTGATCGGGGCATCGATATTTGCCCTGAGATCCATTCCTGCAGAAGCCAGTGTTTCGTATTCAGGCAGCGCATGTGCGGATCTGTTGATAACGTTAATTTTCATAAGATGGGTTTATTTAAACTTTCCGGAGACTTTTTCCAGCAGGGGCCGGAACAGCCTCCTGAGTTCGTTTCGCTCCAGATAATAAATAAGGCTCAAAAATACTAAAAGTAGTACGGTTCCCGGTAATATCGCCCCGTCAAAAACATAAAACGACAGGACAGAGAACAGAACAGACGTCCCCATATAGGCACCGATCTTTTTAAGGTCGTAGGGCACCGGGTAATATTTTTGTCCAAGCACATAAGATACGATCATCATCGTACCATAGGCCGCGAGGGTGGCTATAGCCGAACCTTTATAGCTAAGTACAGGAATAAGTAAAAAGTTAAGCACTATGGTGATCACTGCGCCCCCCATGGAGATCCAGGCTCCGAACCTGGTGCGGTCTGTGATCTTGTACCAAACCGAAAGGTTGTGATAGATGCCCAGACAGAGGTTGGCCAGCAATATAAAAGGTACGATCCACAAAGCGCGCCAATAACTTTTCTCAGGAAGGAGGATCATTGCAAAGAGATCGGTATAGACGACCACGAACAGCAATATAAAAGAGCCGAAGATCGCGAAGTACTGTGTGATATTGGCGTAGGTATACCTGGCATTATCCTCATTAGCCTGACTAAAGAAAAAGGGCTCTACCCCCAGCTTGAAGGCTGTAATAAAGAGCGTCATAAAAGCCCCCAGTTTATAGGCGCCGCCGTAAACACCTACCTCTGCCTCTGCGATATTTGCCGGAAGGAGGTAGCGTAAGATCATCTTATCACCTACTTCATTAATAGAGAAGGCCAGACCGGCAATAAGTACAGGAAAGGCATAGAAGAACATCTCTTTCCAAAGCTTAAGATCTATATGTAATCCGATACGGAAGTACAAGGGAGACACCATCAGAAAGGTAGCCGCACTGGCTATGACATTGGAGATAAAAACGTAGTGGATCTTATTCTCAAAGATGAGCGCATCGACCCAGCCATAACCTTTTGATGCAAGTACGGGTAATACGAGAAAAAAGAACAGGTTAAGTCCCAGGTTGATCACCACATTGGTGATCTTGATCATAGAATACCGCATGGGCTGTTCGTTCTGCCTGAACCAGGCAAAAGGGATCACGGCCAGGGTATCTAAACAGAGTATCACCACGGCGTAAAGAATATAGGCCGTTTTATAAGCGACAAAGTCGGAGATCTGATAACGGAACAAGACCACCATCAACAAGAAGGTAAGCGCGGTGATCAAAAGGGATGTAAGCGCTGTACGCTGCACTTTACGTTGGTCGTCTCCCCGGTTGACAAAGCGAAAAAAAGCGGTTTCCATACCATAGGTAAGCAAAACGTTACCCATGACCAGTGATGCCATGAGCAGGATATACACCCCAAATTCCTTTTCCGGCAATCCGGAAACATACAATGGCGTGAGGATAAGTCCGAGCAATCTCGGAAGCACCGTAGCCAGTCCGTAGATGAATGTATGCTTAAAAAGTTTCTTCAGGGCACTCAATGGCTGCTTTTTAGGGTCTAAATGTATCTATTTTATCAGGGATAGCCAGCGATGAGCACTAATTTTTGATCTTGGGGCGTTCGGGATAATGAAGCGCCGGGGAAGTAAGCAGTCCCGTAACCTTGAAATACTTGCGCACCCCTGCATCGGAATACGAAATAACAGCCTCATTCTTTTGGAGATCGAACGGACTTTTATCGCTTCGCGGCGGACGATTACCAAATTCTTCTTTGGGGTCGGCGTGGGCTATAATATCGTAGGGGGCATTGGTCATATCTATTACCGCTTTATAAACGAGGTAGCTGTCTCGCTGTATGCGCTGAAGTGGCGCTTTCTTATCTGTAAAGTATACCGTATCAAGGAGGACATCTTTACCTGTTTTCACAGGAAAGAAGAGATTAACACCGTGAAACTCCTTTTGTTCTCCGGCTGTCCATGGCTCAATATGGCAAGCATCCAAACTAAAAGGCGGATCGGTTTCAAAAACCTGGGAACTTCCGCATTGGGCAAAAGCCAGCATCGTAACTCCTGCAAATAATAGCTTAAAAACATTCTTCATGGGCGTCGTGTTGATGTTATAAAGATACACATTCAAAAGTGATGCCGAGTATTAGAGATGGGGGAAGAGGGAAAAGGGAAATGATATGCGAGGAATAAGAATCAACCCCTTTCGCCTTTGCTTCGCAAAACTCCCGCGCGCCGGCTGGCCCCTTCGCTAAAAAAGTCCACCGACTTTTTCTAAACGCTCGACCCTCCCTGACAGGGGAAGGAGAGCGTTCACTTTTTAGCTGCTGGGAAAAAATCACTTACCCCCCTATTAGTAGTTCGAGTACAACACTGATCTACAAAAAGACCTGTAGCCCTATTAACGCTTTCGCGGCGGTATAAACTCGTAAATGTATAACCTTGGAACCTTATAACCTTGTAACCTTGTAACTGCAAACCTCATAACCAAAAAGCCCCTATGCGATATGCATAGGGGCTTTTATACAACCTTAGGTTGTTATACTTATCCGTTCAGCGCTTCTGCACCACCTACGATCTCGAGGATCTCGCTGGTAATAGCAGCCTGACGGGCTTTGTTGTAAGTAAGTGTTAACTCTGCCTTTAATTCAGCAGCGTTATCGGTAGCCTTGTGCATAGCGGTCATACGCGCACCGTGTTCCGAAGCAAAAGAATCCCTGATGGCTTTATATAATTGGGTCTTCAGCGATTTCGGAATCAAGGTTTCCACGATCTCCACCTTGGTAGGTTCGAAGATGTAATCCATAGCGGCTCCGGAATTCTCCTGAGCAGTGCTGATAGGAAGGAAATCTTCGGTCTTTACGATCTGCGTAGCGGCATTCTTAAAGCTGTTGTACATCAATACGATCTTGTCGTATTTACCTTCGGCATAGTGCTGCATCAGGGTTTCTGCGATGGCGGCAGCATTATCAAAGGTAAGGTCGTCGAAGATATCGTTGTTGTTAAATGCAACAGGGAATGATTTCGAAAGAATGTCGTTTCCTTTTTTACCGATGGTAACCACGTTTACCTCCTTAGCAGCATAAGCTTCCTTAGCTACTCGCTGAGTTTCTTTGATCACATTGGCATTAAAGGCTCCACACAAACCTCTGTTTGAAGTAATGGCTACGATAAGTACTTTGTTCACCTCTCTTTGCTCTGCGAAAACACTTCCTGAATCTCCTTCAAGGGTAGCGCTTAGGTTTTGCAAAAGCTCAGTGAGCTTATCGGCGTAAGGTCTCATGGCAGTGATCGCGTCCTGAGCTTTTTTCAGCTTGGCCGCAGATACCATCTTCATTGCGCTGGTGATCTGCATGGTGGATCCTACCGAGGTAATCCTGCTACGTATTTCTTTTAAATTTGCCATACTTAGATTTATGAATCCGATCCAGGGATGTATAACCCTGAATCGGATCTGAAATTAAAATTAAGCCTTGTATTTCGCAGAAAGGTCTTTTGCTACTGCCTCAAGCGTATCGGTAACTTCTTCTGTAAGTTTACCGGCTTTAAGGGTATCAAGAACATCTCTGTGCTTGGTGTTCAGATAAGCGATAAAATCACTTTCGAACTCCTTAACTTTCTCTACAGGTACATCTCTAAGAAGGTTCTTAGAACCGGCGTAGATAATAGCTACCTGATCTTCTACGGTATAAGGGTCGTTTTGAGCCTGCTTAAGGATCTCCACGTTACGCTTACCTTTTTCAATAACTCCCATAGTAGCAGCATCAAGGTCTGAACCGAACTTGGCGAACGCCTCGAGCTCACGGTACTGAGCCTGGTCAAGCTTGAGTGTACCTGCTACTTTTTTCATAGACTTGATCTGCGCCGATCCTCCTACACGAGAAACCGAGATACCTACGTTGATCGCAGGACGTACCCCTGAGTTGAACAGGTCAGACTCCAGGAAGATCTGTCCGTCGGTGATCGAGATCACGTTAGTAGGGATATATGCAGAAACGTCACCCGCCTGAGTTTCGATAATTGGAAGGGCAGTAAGCGAACCACCACCTTTAACTACCGGCTTAAGCGACTCCGGAAGATCGTTCATATTCTTCGCGATATCGTCATCTGCGATCACTTTCGCAGCACGCTCAAGAAGTCTTGAGTGCAGGAAGAATACGTCTCCAGGATATGCCTCACGTCCCGGTGGACGACGAAGCAGAAGGGATACCTCACGGTAAGCTACCGCTTGCTTGGAAAGGTCATCATAAACGATAAGTGCAGGACGACCAGTATCTCTGAAGTACTCTCCGATCGCAGCACCTGCGAATGGAGCATACACCTGCATTGGAGCAGGATCTGATGCGTTTGCAGCTACGATAACGGTATACGCAAGAGCACCCTTATCTTCAAGGGTCTTAGCAATACCAGCCACAGTTGAGGCTTTCTGCCCAATAGCTACATAGATACAGAATACAGGCTCACCTGCATCGTAAAACTCCTTTTGGTTGAGGATGGTGTCGATACACACGGTAGTTTTACCGGTCTGACGGTCACCAATAACAAGCTCACGCTGTCCACGACCTACAGGGATCATGGCATCTACCGACTTAATACCGGTCTGAAGTGGCTCATCTACAGGCTGACGGAAGATAACCCCGGGAGCCTTACGCTCCAGCGGCATTTCGTAAAGATCTCCTGTAATGGGCCCTTTTCCATCGATCGGGTTACCCAGGGTATCCACTACCCGTCCAAGCATTCCTTCTCCTACTTTAAGGGAAGCAATACGCTCAGTTCTTTTTACAGTATCACCTTCTTTTACCTCAGTTGAAGGTCCGAGAAGTACGACACCTACGTTGTCTTCCTCGATGTTAAGTACGATACCTTCCATCCCGTTAGCGAAAGCAACAAGCTCTCCATATTGAACGTTGTTCAGTCCGAATACACGGGCAATACCGTCACCGATAGTTAGAACGGTACCAACTTCATCCAAAGAAGCCTTTCCTTCAAACCCTGATAGTTGCTTTTTTAATATTGCTGATACCTCAGCAGCTTTAACTTCAGCCATCTTAATTAAGTATTTAGATTTTCGACCTTAAGCCCGAAAGCTAAAGGTCATCCATTTTTTAATTGTTACGCAGAGACTACCGCTTTATTGATAAAGTCTCTTTTAAGATTGTTTAATTTATTCGCAATACTCGCATCGTACTGCATATCTCCAACCCTAAGCACGAATCCGCCAATAATGGCTTCGTCTATTACGTTCTCAAGGGTAATATCTTTTCCGGTAAGTTCCTGTACCTTAGCAAGTACTTTAGCCTCTAACTCTTTAGTTAATGGAACTGCAGTAGTCACCATAGCATTTTGTTTTCCTTCCAGCTCGTCGTAAAGCACAGTGAATTTCTCAGCTACCATACCGAGAAGTTCAACACGTTTATTTTCCAAAAGCAAAGCCATAAGTTTATGGCTGGCATCACTAAGATCTGCGAAGATCTCTCTGAGTACACCACTTTTTAGCTCGGCCTTGATCACCGGACTTTCTATAAAAGCCTTAAGCTCTTCGTTTTCCTCGATCACCTTAACGATCTTAAGCATATCGCTCTGCACAGATGCTAAAAGCCCCTGCTCCTGAGCGTACCCTAAAACTGCCTTGGCGTATCTTGTTGCTGCCCTACTACCTGTCATTTCCTGTATTAGTTTAGCTTAATGTCTTCTAACATTCCTTCTACAAGCTTCAATTGCTTGTCTTTGGCAGAAAGCTCTTCTCTAACCACTTTTTCAGCGATCTCGATAGAAAGCTCTGCAACCTTGTTCTTAAGGTCATTGATAGCTGCCTGCTTTTCGCTTTCAATGCTTGCCTGAGCTGAAGCAATGATCTTGTTCGCCTCTTCCTGGGCTTGCTCTTTAGCGTCAGAAATCAACTTATCTTTTACCTCGCGAGCTTCTTTCATCATGATATCGCGCTCTGCTCTGGCCTCTTTAATAAGCTTCTCATTATCCGCCTGAAGGTTTTGCATTTCCTTACGGGCATTTTCTGCAGACTCTAAAGCTTGTTTGATCCCTTCCTCGCGATCGTTAACCGCTTTAAGGATTGGACCCCAAGCAAATTTCTTAAGGAGTAATACTAATCCAACAAAAATGACAATCTGCCAAAAGAAGAGTCCGAATGAGAATGATTCTATTAACTTTTCCATGTAATATTTTTTAATAATGTTTAATCGACAATTGATAATAGGCAGCTGCAACCAACCGTTGCAGCTGTCTATCTAGTAGTCTTAAGCTGCGAAAAGAGCAGCAAATCCAATACCTTCGATAAGAGCTGCAGCAATAAGCATAGCAGTCTGGATCTTACCAGAAGCTTCTGGCTGACGGGCGATAGCTTCCATAGCTTGACCACCGATTCTACCGATACCAAGACCAGCACCAATTACAATTAAACCAGCTCCTACAATAGTTGGGATTTCCATAGTTATATAATTAAAAATTAAACATTCAATTTATTAATGATCGTCGTGATGCTCTTCGTTCGCCATACCGAAATAAAGTGCAGAAAGCATGGTAAAGATATACGCCTGAAGCGCAGCTACCAGTAATTCAAGAATCGAAAGGGCAAAAGCAAGTCCGAAAGACAAGCTACTACCGATCCAGTTCTTGAAGATGAACATCAGTCCGATAATACTCATCAATACCACGTGACCTGCGGTCATGTTCGCGTAGAGACGGATCATTAGTGAGAACGGCTTAATGAACATTCCCAAAACTTCGATGGGAGCCAAAACGATTCTCATTAGCTTAGGCACACCCGGCATCCAGAAAATGTGTCCCCAGTAATTCTTATTTGCAGTGAAGGTTGTGATCAGGAAGGTCAACAACGCCAACGCAAAGGTCACTGCAATATTCCCGGTAACATTAACCCCAAGCGGAGTCATCCCTAACAGGTTCAGAAACCAGATAAAGAAGAAGATGGTTAACAGGAAACTCATATATTTTTTATAGTGCTTCTCTCCGATATTCGGAATAGCGATCTCGTCTCTCACAAAAACCACGAGCGGCTCAAAGAAACGCCCAACCCCCTTTGGAAGTCCGTTATTCTTAGTATAACTTTTAGCAAGACCTCTGAACAGCATGAACATCAGCAATGAAACCAATAACATGGTCACTACATTTTTGGTGATCGAAAAATCAAGTGGTTTTGCGTTAGTAGGGTGATGATCCTCATCATAGGTAATGGTACCCTGAGCATCGGTTTTGTAGATCTTTCCGTGGTAAAGAGCGTAGTGATTGCCATCTACCTCAGCTACGGTCTCGCCGTGATGAAATTTTGAAGAAGAAAAAACTTTGAGTCCGTTATCCCAAAGGATCACCGGAAGTGGAATACCGTAATGTGCACCAGCTTCTTCATCCTCGGAAAGGGTAAAATAATGAGAATCCTGAAGGTGGTGGTCAATAAAGGCCTTAATACTTTCTCTTTTCGACTCCGGGGCCTCATGCCCTTCGGTTGTTTCATGTTGTGCCCAGGTTAAGAACGGGGCTGAAATGAATAAGATTACCAGGATCTTTTCAATTAATTCTCTTCGCATATCACTCAAGTAAAGGTGGCTTAAAAATCGCTGCAAATGTAACGCTTTAATCGAAAAACAAAAACAATTTTACGCTATTCTTTCCCCCGTCTAAAGCGCACTTGCTCAGGAGTCTGAATCGGAATTTTCTTTTAACAGTTTGGAAACCGCAAACGTTTCAATAATGAGACTCAGGCAATAGGGTATGAAAAACCCAATAAACTCGGGCCTCGTGACGATATCGTCTGAACGGTATGTAGGATTGAACAACAAGAAGAAGAGCAGGAACTTAAACATACTTCCGGCGAGAAATAAGAAGCCTATCTGAGAAAACATGCGTTTTCGGAGCAGGTAGATCACTACAAGTATGAGTATAGCTGCTATAGTATTGACCAGATAAGCACGCCCCAACAGCACACTCTCGGGCTCAATATGCAAACGTTGGAGTACATAAAAGTGCAATCCGCCGGCAACGCCCAGCAAGATCAGAAGTAAAAGAATATGATTGAGAAGGATTTTTCGGGAAGTAGACCTCACTTCTGCATTTGGTTTAGTTGCTTGATCACGACGTAAATAGCCATGGCCACCCCGAATAGGGTAGATATGATGAGAAATAGCTTTTCCCCATCGTTATAGGTGTCGTCTAACCATCTTCCCAGCCATGCGAACAGGAAGATGGTTACACCCATTTGAATTGCGATACCTGAAAATATCGCGAAGTTTTTAAGCGGATTTTTCGGATCTTCCTTTTTGGTCATCTTTAAGTGACTTTACTGCTGCCCCTCCCATTGTACAAGAGGCGTTAAAGCTGGCTCCGGGTTCTACGGCCAGTTTACCAACCACCACATCGCCTTCGATCACTGCAGAACTTTTAAGTGACAGTACCTGGTTCACCTTGAGTTCTCCGTTAAAAGTACCTTCGAAATCAGCGTTCTCACATTGGATCTTCCCGGTTACTTTTCCAGACTTTCCAATTACGATCTTAGCGGTAGTAAGGATACTTCCCTCAACCTCCCCATCAATACGGATATCGGATTCTGAAGAAATATCTCCTTTGATCTTCGTGTTTTTAGTAATAAGGTTGTTTAAAGCACTGGTAGGTTCCATTTTCGTTTTTTTAGATTCTGAAAACATGTCGTTTATTTTAGATTCGGGTTAGATTGCCCCGTACGGAGCAAATAGGCTTCCAGGTTCTTCTTTACCTGGATCACTTTATACGCATCACGCGAAATTACAAAATTCTCTATATCAACCAAATAATCCTTATCCTTAAGCATTAATTCAGCATACCCCTCAGCCATCAGAGCTGTAGGAATCTTGTGGATCACAACAAATAAAAGATCGCGGTCATAAACATCTACGGAGTACGAATACCCGCGTTGCTCAAATTCTTCAAGGCTTGCCGAAACCTTTTCGAGCAGGGCTTCCAACCCTTTCTTGTCAGTCTTTTTAAGCACATAGCACAACTTCCAATGCGTAAGATCGGCTTCATTATCCGGCAGGGCCAGGGCTTCAAGCTGTGGCACACTGGTCTCTAAAAGCTTTTGCGCCTGAAGTCCTTCGGGCTTGGAGGGGTAATTAAGACTTATACCCGTAAGTATCTTTTTTAACGTCACTATTCCCTCGAGCTTCCCAAGGGCCATGGCCCGGAGCAATTCGAATTTGGCCGCTATATCTTCTCCGTTATACTTTCTACTGTATGCTTCTGCACGAGTGATCACCTGCTCATACTTTTGCTTCTCCATCAGGCTGTACAGCTCTTTGTAGTTCTTTTCAGGATCATCGGCATCGTCTGAAGCAAAACCTTGAGGATCCCTGATGAACTGAGCGTAACGCGAATCCGCGTAATTATTAAGGATATCGGTTTCCATGGCCTCCGCAAGCGGTGATCCTGTTTCCCTGTAAATACGATAGAGGTTATATTTTGCAGGCAGAACCAATCGCTCTTCCGGATAGAAGGTTAACAGATCCTGCAAACGTTGGGCCGCAAGCTGGTATTCTCTGAATCGCTCCTTGTAAAGCAACCCAAGCTGATAGTAGGCCTGATCCCGTTCCTGCTGAATACTGTCAATAGCCTCCGGAACCTGAGGCAGGGCGTCGAGGTAGAACTTCACATCATAGATATCGGCAGTAGCGGTATTGGCATTGGCATCAGGGATCCCTGCTCCCGCAGCGCCAACCACGCCCTGTTTTCCGTATTTCCAGTTATCGATCAGCTCTATATTTCCCCAGATCTTTCTGAACTCTTCCTTTCCAAAGGTCACACTTGCCGGATTGTAGAAATAAAAATCTCCATTGCCTCCTGAACCTCCGCCAAAGAAGCCCGAACGACCTTTACCCTTTTCCATTTCGCGCACCCTTTGTCGCTGGCGTTTTAATTCTTCTTCCGCCCGGAGCGAATCGATATAAGATTCAAAGTATGCGGTACGATCTGCTTTCGACATGGAAAGCAATCCGAGGATACTATCATTGCGCTTGCGAACGGCTTCATAGGTGATCACATCCTGCAGGTTATCACGCTGCCGCTTTAGCAACCTGAATTCCTTACTCCCCCCTTTCATATTGGTGAGCGTACTATCGTAATAGGCTCCTGCAAGGGTATAGTTACGGGCATCAAAGGCCAATTTACCCAGGGCCTGGTAATTCTTTGCATTGAGTATGGAGTCTGCAGTTGAAGCCCGTAGCGATCTGTTATAAAAATGACTTGCCAGATCTAAAGAATCCTGGTCTTCGTGATATAGTGCCAACTGCCGGTATACCAAGCCAAGATACGGACGGTTCTCCCTGTTCTTCTCCATTTTGGTGAGCATCTCCAGCAATTCTTCCTTGTCATACCCAAGTTCATACAGGTTTCTGATCTTGAACACCTTCGCATTAACGTGATAGATACGCGATGTTTGGCGATTGAGGTCAATAACCTTATCAAAGGCATAATTTGCACTATCGGCATACCCCAGCTCATTGTAAAGTTGCCCAATGATAAAAAAGTAGCGCCCTTGCTCTTCCTTATCTTTCGTGTGTAACGAAGCGATCTTAAGGCGCTGCAGGGCCGAGTCGTTATGCTGAAGATTCATATACGCCTGGGCCATCATCGCATTGGCGTCGGCATAATCCTGGTCGCCAATATAGGCGGCGTAATTAAGGAGCTTCTTTAGGTTGGTGATCACCAGCTCATCGTTCTCGAGCCTGATATGGGTCTTTTCACGCCATATCAGGGCCTGGCCAATGATATCACTATCGCGGTATTTGTTGAGCACGTAATTAAAAGCTTCCAGGGCCGGAATGAACCGCTGATCGTAATACCTGGCTTGTCCAAGTAGGAGATAAGCTTCGTCTATCTGGGTGTTCTTCTCCTGGCCACCGATATTCATCCCGTGCTTTTGAATGGCCTTCACTGCCTTTTCTTCGGCACGCTCAAAATCCGGAGTGAGTTCTGTACCGTCCAATACGATATCTTCCCGAACCTCCATGCGCTCCACGGGAAGTATTTCCCAGTAATTATCACGGTAGTTGTCTATAAGGTTCTGACGACCATCGGTTAAAGCGTTCTTTCCATTATAGATCGCGTTGTATTTGGAGTTCATGGCGTGCCATTTCCTATTGAGGAAAGCATCCTTTTTGGTAGAACAGGAAGTCACTGCGATCAGGACAGCCGCAAAGGTCAGTAGTATTTTAAGTAGGTGCTTCACCGCAATAGCTCTGGAGTAATAATAACCGCGGCACAGGCAAAATATTGCTGTACCGAGGTAAAAATACGTTTCTTTTCCAACAATTGCGACTTCCCTGTAAAAAAGGGCGGGTATACAGCATTACGCTTCCTGCAGCACTCCGGAAAAAAATTGCTCCAATTCCTTCAGGGTTTCCGGGGAAGTTTGCAGATCGCGCACCACTTCTCCTTTTTCAAGCACCGCAATACGCTCGCACACTTCGGTAACGTGCATAAGGTCGTGGCTGGAGATCAACACCGTGACATCCTGTGTCTCTTTGAGTTCCTTCAGGATCTTCTTCAGTCGTATCTGGGTGGTGGGATCGAGATTGGCAAAAGGCTCGTCGAGAATGATCACCTCCGGATTCCCGATCAGGGTAGCTACAATGCCCACTTTTTTCTGATTCCCCTTAGAAAGGTCACGGAGGTATTTTTTCACCCCGAGGATCTCCCCGTTGAAAAAATCTTCAAAACCGGACATCAGCTTATCGACATCGGCCTTATTCTGCCCGCGAAGCTCTCCGATAAAATAGAAGTACTCTTCCGGAGTGAGGTAACCAATAAGGAAGGTCTCATCTAAAAAGGCCGAAGTAAAAGGCTTCCATGCCTCGCTTTCGTTCACCTTGATATCGTTATTGAGAACATACCCTGTGGTAGGACGTACAAGGTCGAGCAGCATGCTGAACATGGTGGTCTTCCCGGCACCGTTATTCCCTACGAGTCCGAAACTCTGCCCTTTAGGAATTTCGAGGGAGGGTACATTGAGAACCGTTACTGATTTATATGTTTTGGTAAGTTGATGTAATGAGATCATAACGCAGAAAATGAATTAGGAGTTTTGTTTATATGCTACGAGCGTTTTGTATTTTTCATTCTTATAAACCTTTTCGATCAGGTTAAACACCTTGTCTTTAAAGGCGAATCCGATGATTCCCGCCAGGGCCACCAGGAAATATCCAAAGTTAGGCCCGAGGGTATAATGTCCGGCCCCATAAAGTGCCAGGGGCAGTACGAGTTTCGGAATAGTGAACAGCATGGTTTTTAGGTTAAAAGCCTGTTTATCGCCAAAGGCCCTTTTAGCCGAGGTCAGATCGATAGGGGTTTTGATATACGCCCCGCCCCAAAGCACCATATGTGAATTAACGCCCAGGTTATAGATGGCCGAAACAACGATGGCGAGATATACTTCCCACCCGTAATACAGGTAGAAAGAAGCCAGAATCGTAGAAATGATCGTCCCGATCACAATGAGCCACCATTTACTATTGAGGTAATCGCGGTATTTAATGTTCTGGCTCATCATGAGCGGATAATACGAACTGTCCCAACTGGGCACGAACTGTCCGAAGGTGAATAAAAATCCGCCAGTCACAAATATACCGGCGAAGATGCGCCATATCGGCCCCTCGTACACTTCTAATCCGCCGGAAAAGAACAGGAATCCGTAAAACAAAAAGAACACACTCATAAGCACCGAGGTGCGCGAGCGCTTATTTCTTTTGATCAGCTTTATGTCGTTCTTCAGGAATACGGCAAGACTCCCGAAGCGGTTAAGCCAGGAGAGATCTTCAGAAGTCGCCTCCTGTGTCTTACGTTGCAATCCGTCATCCAGATAAAGCCTATTCTTAAAGTAGCGGAAAGCCGTATAATACAAACCGGCAAGTACTCCTACCGGAATTACCACCCATAGCGGATGATCATATACCCAATCGAATACAGGAGCAATGAATTTGGTGATATCGAATACCCCGTAATACATGAGTCCTGCAAAAACAGCAACGATGGTTAATGCCGCATAAAACACCTTATCAACATCATTAAGGAAGATATTGATGAAGTTATTGGAATAGATAAGGGCGGTTACCATCACGAACCAGGCTGTGGCCTGTATGGGCGGATACCCTTCAACAAGTAAAACAATAAAAAAGGGCAGGAAGAAGAAGGCGTGAATAACATTGAAGAAAGAAATAACTGTCTTCCAGAGGCTAAAATGTACGATCTTATTCTTGCTGAAAGGCAATGCCAATAGGGGTTTGATATTCACAACAGGCATGCGTTGAAGCAGGTATCGAATAACAAGATCTGCGATCAGGTAAAAGATCAGGATCTTATTGACCACCCGCAAGGGATCTTCATTTAATTGATCTTTAATGATGTGAAAAGAGAATGTCCCTAAGGCTGTAAAGATCACGATAAAGTACAGGGCAAGAAAGCCCATGAGGATCTTGATGGCCAGGTTGGTCTGAAAAGAGGCCGCACGGAAAAAGGACTTCCACTGTAGGGAAATAAAGGTTTTAAGCATAGGTTGATGGTTTGCAAAAGGTTAGTGTTCATTTCCGGTAAAATGTTACACTAATCTGAAAATTTATAAGTTTTATAGCGTTCTTCAAGGATGGAATCGATCTGGTCTGGGATCACCCAGCAAACTACTTGCACTATTCTGAAAAGAACCACTACACTCACAGCAACCAAAAGGCGAAACCACAGCAACTCTATCCGTTCACTGCCATGATTAACAAAGAACAAAAGTAACTGCAGTGGCAGCTGTAGGATCGCTACCCCTCCACCACCACCATTAAAAATGATCTCCTGCAGAAGCCACTTCCTTGAATACTTACGTTCCCTTTGTTTTTTTTGTCTCCAAAGCCGCACAACCCCGGCAATCGCAACTGCAATAATGAAAACATAAAATGCCATCGGAAGCCATTGGCTATCGATAACTGTAAGCGTAAAATAGCATAGCACCCCGTAGAAAAGACTCTGGAGGATCACCGGCCACTTAAAATAACCGGCCACCCGTTCTAATGCCAACCGGTAATACTCTTTCGACAGGGCATTCGCTCTTTTCGCAACCACATCTTCAAATCCGTGTACTCCAAACTTCCTGAATTCTATATCGAGAAGCTGTTCAAAGGATTTCCCGGGATGCTCCTCCGATAATTTTTCGATCCCCGAGGCCAGGTGATCTACCAGCTCGGTTTGCAGGTCGTAATAGGGCACGAAGTGCCTCCGCACAAAATCGTACAGGTGGTCGATATGTTTTTGTTCCAATGTGATCATCCGAATGAAATATTAGGGTCAATAAGTTTTTTCATCGTTGAGAGGTAATCTTCCAGTTGTTGCAAAGCATTGTCCTTTTCACGTAATCCCTGCTCGGTAAGCTTGTAGTATTTACGCATTCGGTTACCCACATGATCCACCTCGACCTCCAACAAGCCTTTTGCCTCCAGGCGATGTAAAGCAGGATAAAGTGCTCCTTCCTTGATCTCGAGTTCGCCTTCAGTAACCTCTTTCACCTTTTGGGTGATCTCATAGCCATACATGCGGTCATTCTGCCCCAATAATTGCAACACGATCGTGTCTAAACTCCCTTTATACAACTTCCATTTATCCATAAAACACTCACAATCTAGTAAATCGACCCGTCATACCTAAATAATTTAGGTATAAAAATCAGAAAGTCAGACGAAAGACTTCTTTACAATCCTTATTTTTGAAAAAAATTTTACCGAATGGATAAGTACAAACATCTAAATGTCGAGCATATAGAACGGCTAACCCCCAATGCTGTAAAGGTGACTTTCGAACTTCCGGAAGCCTTAAAAGAAGAATTTGCTTTTACTCCCGGGCAATACATCACCATTAAAACCCGCATCAATGGAGAGGAGATACGTCGCTCCTATTCGATCTGTTCGGCTGCAAATGCAGAGCAACTATCGGTAGGGATCAAAAAGATCCACGACGGACTCTTCTCTAAATACGCCAATGATGAACTCAAAGCAGGTGTACAACTTGAAGTTCATCCACCGGAAGGCCGATTCACTTTTGATGCTTCGAAGGACGAGGCCGAAACGGTAGTGGCTTTTGCTGCGGGAAGCGGGATCACTCCGATCATGAGCATTATGCACTCGGTGCTATCGGAAACCGATAAGAACTTTATCCTGGTGTATGGAAACAAGAAGCTGGAAGAAACCATGTTCCATAAGGAGATCGCAGCAATGGCGAAGCAATACAAGGATCGTTTCCAGGTACAATTCGTTTACAGCCGCGAACAGAATGAGGATGCCCTCTTTGGCCGCATTGAGCGTTCTACAGTAAACTATATTCTCAAGAACAAAGTTGAAAAGCCGCAAGACTGCCTGTTCTACCTCTGTGGTCCGGAAACCATGATCAACAATGTTTCTGATGCCTTGGTAAGCGGTGGTATTGCTAAAGATGCTGTGAAATTCGAACTCTTTACCTCCGGAGAAGATACTGCCGAGGTTACCGGTGATCTCCCGGAAGGAAAAACTAAAGTCACTGTTGTCGTAGATGATGAAGAGTACGCTCTGGTAATGGATAAAAAAGAGCGTGTGCTCGACGCCGTACTTAAAGAAGATATCGATGCCCCTTACTCATGCCAAGGCGGCATATGCTCCAGCTGTATTGCGAGGGTAACCGAAGGAAAGGCAGAAATGGTCAAAAATCAGATCCTCACCGACAGCGAGTTAGAAGAAGGATTGATCCTTACCTGCCAAGCACACCCTACCACGAGTACGCTTGCGCTCGATTACGATGATGTTTAATCAGAGTCAAGAGGAAAGAGGAAAGACGGGTTTAATGCATCATAACCTTTTTAACCTCATAACGTTATAACTAAAAAAGGGAAGCATTGTGCTTCCCTTTTTTTTATTTCCAATAGTCGGCTACCCAAGGTGCCGGTCTTACATATCGGTACCATTTTCCGCGGCCGCCTTCAATGGCTTTATGCGGATTGATCTCTCCGTGGAAGATAATGATCTTAGACCCTTCCGGGATCTCCGGCTTCTTCCAGAAGGCCAGGGGGAATCGCGAAACACAATCGTATTTAAAACTCGGGCACCACTCTTTGGGCCAGTAGTTCAAATATCCCTTTTCATGAACCGCCCAGGTAAGGTATTCCTGTTCGTTACGATGATCCTTTCTGATCTGGTCAAAATTCTTGGTGAAGTAATCAAAAACATATCCGTGTTTTCCGATCTCGAAGCGGTATACCGAAGAGTTCCCGGTTATTCTCCAGGTTCTCCATGAATGATCCTTAATAATTCGGAACGGTGCATCATCTTCAAAGAAGCAATCGATATTGTCTACGATCACGATATCGAGATCCAGGAAAAGCGCCGTTCCTTCGAGTCCGTAGAGGTCCTCTTTAAGTGTGGTGAGCTTCTTCCACATACGCTCCGGAAGGTTTCCGGGAATATCGATCTCAGGAATTGGAAAGCACTTTACGTCTTTATCGATCCCTTCCTCGTTGTCGGTAAAACAAACCATGGTAAAAGGGAGGGTTAGATTGCGCTTTACCATAGCGTGCAAACGGTTCACATACTCCGGCCCGTAGAGGGTTCCCCATTTCATGCAGAAGATGTGAATATTCTTGTCTTGTGCCATATCAGCAGTGATTGTACGACCGAAAGGTCAGATTATTTCTTATTCTTGTAAAGCACAGGGTTAAGCTCTTCGTCGTTGTACATCTTCATCTGCTTATACACCTTCATGTATTTCTTGCCACTCTCAATATCGGCCAACAGCTGATCGATAGCCGTAGAAAGATCCTTCTTCTGCTCCAGCAAAACATTCAGCTTCGCTTCACATTTAGCTTTGTGATCTTCAGAAGCGCCTTCACGGTCTACTTCCTCCTGCATATGGTAGATCTTAAGGGCGAGGATCGACAAACGATCGATAGCCCATGCCGGACTTTCAGAATTAATGGTAGCCCCTTCTTCAGGAGTTACGTCCTTGTACTTATTCAGAAAAAAACTGTCGATATATTCTACCATATCGGTACGGTCCTGGTTCGAAGCATCGATCTTGCGCTTAAGGTCAAGAGCGGCTACCGGGTCGATCTCAGGATCTCTGATAATATCTTCGTAGTGCCATTGTACAGTATCGATCCAATTCTTGCGGTAAAGCAGGTGCTCGATCTGGTCTTTTGGGTATGGGTTTTCGAACGATTGATAAACATCGTCTTTTACGTGGTATTTCTCAATACTCTCGTCAAATATCTTGAAAGCAAATTCGCTAAACATAGGCTTGTAATTTGTCGGTAAAGATAGGCAATTTAACCGATGTGTTCACAGGAAACAAGGCGCAAAACCACATGATCATACCAGGCATACCACCCCAATTACACGCAACGTAAAAGCAATAAAAACCGCACCATATTTCAAACTTGTAAACAGGCTGCAAAAAAAGGCAAGAGACATCATTGAAAATCCAACGGCATTCGAGCGTTCACCTCCTATCAAGCTGTAAGCCATGCAAATACAAAATATTCAGTAATAATTCATAACTTTCTGATATTAAATTATTTACACCCTCCAATTAAAGCCTGACCATTATGAGTAAGATGTTCGAATTCCTAAAAACCACCATCATTGGAGGTATACTCTTTTTAATACCTTTTGTTTTGATCTTCATCATCCTCACCAAGGCATTTCAGATCATGCTGAGGGTTGCCGAACCGCTGGGTAAATTAATCCCTATAGAACGGGTTGGCGGTGTAGCCCTGGCCAACATCCTTGCAATCATGGCTATTTTAGTGCTTTGCTTCCTGGCGGGTTTGGCGGCAAACGCTAAAAACCTTAAAAAGCTTCAGAGTGTCATTGAAAACAAGGTGCTGATCAATCTGCCGGGATACCGTTTTGTCAAAGGGATAACCGACGGATTCAAAAGCAATGAGAAGGCTGCAGAGAACTTCCTGCCTGTACTGGCTGAATTTGACGATAATGCGCAGGTAGGCTTTGAGATCGAACGCACCAAAAAAGGCCGTGTAGTCGTATACCTCCCCGGCGCCCCTAATCCGTGGTCCGGATCTGTAATATATGTAGATCCCTCACGAATTATAAAGCTCGACATGACCCCCAAAGAAGTTATTAGTACGCTGCAGCAATTAGGGGCAGGATCTGAAAAATACGACGCCTTAAAACCTACCCAGGAAGCAACGGATAATGAGGCTATGGAATCCTGAATCAGGAGTTAATGACAGCACACGGGATTCCCTGACGCCCATAGATCATGAAAACAGCCTTAGCCAGCTGGAAATTGCAGCTCATAAAACAGCAGAAATACCTAAATTTAGAACATGAAGATCCATCATCTGGCAAAAGCGCCTTCCATACTAAACAATTACCTGAACCAGCTAAGAGATCAAGAGATCCAAAAAGATTCCATGCGGTTTCGACGAAATCTGGAACGCATCGGAGAGATCCTCAGTTATGAGCTCAGCAAGCATCTTCATTTTCAGGAAGAAGACATTGTCACGCCATTGGGGGTTAAACATGCACAAAACCTTCAGGACAAGATCGTGATCTGTTCGGTATTAAGGGCCGGACTTCCATTACACCAGGGGATCCTCAATTATTTTGACTGGGTAGAGAACGCCTTTATTTCAGCTTACCGCTATCACACAAGCGACACCGAATTTGAGATCATCGTAGAATACCTCGCCAGTCCCGATCTCGACAAGAAGGTTCTCATTCTCGCCGACCCTATGCTGGCCAGCGGACACTCACTGGTGGCTACTTTTGAAGCCCTTACGAAAGTCGGACTTCCCAAAGAAATTCATTTGGTAACTGCTATCGCCTCACAGGAAGGCGTAGATTATATCGCAAAGCATTTTCCGCCGGAAACACGACTGTGGGTGGGAGATATTGATCCGGAACTCAACGACTACGCCTATATTGTACCCGGGCTGGGAGATGCCGGGGACCTGGCCTTTGGAGAAAAACTACAGAAATAATGCCACTAACGGTAGCAGCAGAAACAGCCAAAGGACTACCTCTCTTATCCACTTTCGCTCCAGGCTTTCCAGGTAATTAACGATCATTACACAGAGGGGAAAGGCCACAAAGATCAGTTCTGAAGTATTGGCGCTTTCTACGAGTGCTACCAGTAATACAGCCAGGGCAAAAAAGAACAGGATAAGCCATCCCGGAATTCGGGCTTTATACGATTTACGACCAACCCCTACAAAATACGCCGTAAGCCCTATGATTCCCAAGCAGGCCATTAAAATAACCGGCACCAAAAACCGCAAAGAATCGTATTTATCCAGGGTAAAGGTAGGCGTAAGATCAAAGTAGGTTGCCCATTGCAGGCCCTGGCCGGTCCAAAGATTAAAGGTGATGGCCAGGATGGCCACAACCACCAGTGCCACCAGAGGCACCAGAAGATTCTTATAGTAATTCACTCCGTAAAGAAATATTCCGGCAAAGACCAATAAAAGAAAGACCACAGACCAACTGTACAACAGGGTGGCCACAAAAACCCATAGGGCAGCATCAAAGATCTTTAGGCGTACATCCTGGCCGCTGCGAATGCTAATGACTCTGCGGAACGCCAGCAGGATAAAAATATGTGCGATAACCGCGTTGAGATCGGCGAAGATCCGCGGAAACATGCAGAGAAAGGTCAGAAAAAGAAAACTCAGGTAGGTGTTATCCCTGGTGAGGTCGTTCTTTCGGTTGATGAACTCGACCAGCATCATGGTAAACAATACCAGGAAGATATTCAGGGCGATACCGGGCAGCTGAGCCAAAGAAAAAACATCGGGAGCCGCAATCAAAAAATAGCAAACAAGAAAGATGAGGCCAAAAAGCGCAAGAAAGATATAGTTTATCGGTTTAGTTCTTCCAAAAATGCTTGAAATCATGGAGGCTTTTTGTATGTTTGCGGGGTAAATTTAATATATCTTTTAGTCATGGCAGATTTTTTCTACGGTATACAGACCTTATTTGAAGATTATCTTTTCGCTCCGCTTCACGCTTTGAGAGGAATGGACAGCTGGTGGGGTGCCAACACCCTCAACTGGATCTTTATGTTGATCGGTTCTGTAGCATTCGTATACTGGATGGGGCAGTTAAAGAAATTTAACGACAATAACGAAGAAAGAAAAGACGTAACAGGGCACTCTTACCTGTAAGCGTTTCTCAACAATACAATTTTTGGAAAGAACCCCGAGGTCGAAAGGCTTTGGGGTTTTTTTGTGGTTATAAGTTAAGGGCTAAGGGCTAAGGGCTAAGGGCTAAGGGCTAAGGGCTAAGGGCTAAGGGCTAAGGGCTAAGGGCTAAGGGCTAAGGGCTAAGGGCTAAGGGCTAATTTAAAAGTTTTGGATTTAGAAAACTTGAGGTAGAATTAAAACTATTCAGAATGAAATGTATAGAATTTTTTCTATATTATGTTGAAAATGAGATGAATAATGATCACAACACATAAAGACCTTAGAGTATGGAAAAGTTCAAAAGAATTAGTAAGCATTGTTTACATGCACACCAAAGACTTTCCTCAACATGAGCAATACGCTCTACAAAGCCAAATTAGAAGAAGTGTTATTTCGATTCCTTCAAACATTGCAGAAGGGTCTGCACGAAAAGGAAATAAAGAACTTTGTAGGTTTCTATACATTTCATTAGGATCTCTTGCCGAACTAGATACTCAACTTGAAATTGCAGCTGATCTTGGTTATGCTGAATATTCAGAGCACTTAACTAGTAGAATAACCTCAATTAGAAGAATGTTAATCAACCTCATTAAAGCCGTTCAATAAGCTAACAACCCTTAGCTCCTAACTCCTAGCCCATAACAGATCTTTAAAATGGCTTGGCCATTTTAAAGATCAAACCCAAGATCCTTGCGGTAATAGATCCCGTCAAAACACACCTTGTTCAGGCTGTCGTATGAGGTTTTAAGCGCTTCTCTGAAGTCGTCACCAAACGAAGTGAAGGCGATGACCCGACCACCTGAGGTGACTACTTTATCTCCTTCTTGCTTTGTTCCGGCGTGGAACACGATACTGTCTTTCACATTTTCAAGTCCGACGATCTCCTTACCTTTTTCATACGCCTCGGGATACCCTCCGGAAACTGCCATTATCGTGGTGGCAGCACGCTCATCGATCTCCAGGGTCTTATCGGCCAGGCTCCCATTAGCAGTTGCAAGGAACAGGTCTACGATATCATTCTTGATCCTAGGGATCACCACCTCGGTCTCCGGGTCACCCATACGAACATTGTATTCGATCACATAAGGCTCTCCATCGACTTTAATGAGTCCGATGAAAACAAATCCTTTATAGGTGATATTATCCTTTTTAAAGCCGTCTACGGTAGGTTTAACGATGCGCTCTTCGATCTTCTGCATGAATTCGGCATCGGCGAAAGGTACCGGTGAAATAGCCCCCATACCCCCGGTATTGAGTCCGGTGTCGCCTTCGCCAATACGTTTGTAATCTTTAGCTGTAGGCAGGATCAGATAGTCACGACCATCGGTAAGCACGAATACACTGAGTTCGATCCCACTAAGGAACTCCTCGATCACCACCTTGGCACTAGCCTGTCCGAACTTGGCATCGACCAGCATATTTTTTAGTTCGGCTTTTGCCTCTTCAATATCATCAATAATAAGCACCCCTTTCCCGGCTGCGAGTCCGTCGGCTTTCAATACATACGGTGCCTTGAGTGTTTCCAGAAAAGCATAACCCGCTTCGAGACTATCCGAGGTAAAACTTTGGTAGGCCGCGGTAGGAATGTTATGTCTTGACATAAATTCTTTAGCGAACTCTTTACTTCCTTCGAGGATCGCTCCGGTCTTTGACGGACCGATCACATGCACTCCTTTTAACTCCTCCTGTTCCTGGAAGTAATCGTAGATTCCCTGTACCAGCGGATCTTCAGGTCCGACAACCACCATATCGATGTTTTCATTAACAACCAGTTCCTTTACAGCTTCAAAATCGTTGGGAGATACAGGCACGTTATTCGCGATAGCAGCTGTGCCTGCATTTCCGGGAGCTACAAATAGATGATCAACGTGATTACTTTGAGCGATCTTCCAGGTTAGGGTGTGTTCACGTCCTCCGGAACCGAGTACAAGAATGTTCATGAAATGATGATTTACGTATGGATTAGTTCGTTTTATAAAACGCAGCAAAGATAGCGATTTTAAGTTACGCAGTTACGCAGTTACGCAGTTACGCAGTTACGCAGTTACGCAGGTACGCAGTTACGCAGGTACGCAGGTATGCAGGTATGAAAAAAGCATCCTCAGGCCTGAATCACAAATATCCATTATCCCTTTACCTCTTTACACCTTCACCCTAATATGCATTCTCCTCTCCGCGGAAGACGTTGAGTACGGTATCAATAATGATCTTGAAGTCCAGTGCCATAGACCAGTTCTCCACATAGAAAATGTCCAGTCGTACACGGTTGATGATATCGCTATCCTTGGAGATCTCTCCACGATAACCACGAACCTGCGCCAGGCCGGTAATCCCAGGCTTCACAAAGTGACGTACCATGTATTTGTCTACAAGATCGCCATATAGCTCGGTGTGGTAAACCATGTGCGGACGAGGGCCTACTACAGACATTTGTCCGAAGAGCACATTAAAGAACTGAGGCAATTCATCGATACTTGTTCTGCGCATAAAGTTTCCGATCTTGGTTACCCTCATATCGTTCTTGGTGGCTTGCGCCTTATCGGCATCCTTATTAACCCCCATAGAACGGAACTTATAGCACTGAAATTCACCTCCGTTGATACCATGACGCTTCTGTTTAAAGAAAATCGGACCTTTAGATTCCATTTTGATCAGTAAGCCCATTAAAGGCACCAGCCAGGATAGTATAAAGACAATAACCAGAAGTGAGAAAACCACATCGAAGACTCTTTTCAATCCGTAATTAATCGATTCATCAAGCGGAATATCTCTCAAGGACAGTACCGGCAGGTAATCGTAGTATTCAAATTTGAGACGACGGTTGTAGATAAACTTATTGTCCGGGATGAATTTAACCACCTTCAGATTGTTATCTGCATAGTCAACGATATCACCCAGATCTTCGTTATTTAGCTCTGCCACCGAGCAGTAGATCTCATCGATCTCTTCACTTTCAGCATAAGCTATAAGCTCTTCAACCTTAAATGATCTCGAACCGGGCTTGAACTGCTTTTTAAATACAAAACCAAACTCAGGCCTATCCTTAAAGATATTGATAAGCTGCTCAGACTTGACGTTACTTCCAACCACCAGTGTGTTTCTGAAGTTGCCTCCAAGAGCCCTTCGATAGCGCTGCAGGAGATAATACATCAAGATCTTAAAAAAGGCGACCAAAAAAAAAGAAAGTGCGAAGTACTGCGCAAGTAACAAGCGGCTTACCATATGCTCTTTAAAGAACCCTATGAAGCCATAGAGCACCACAAAGAAAATAACGAACTGGCGGAATAACAGAGAGAAAACCCGCGACACCTTAGCATAACGCTGTACCTGATAGAACTCATTCTTAACCGATATGATCACCCAAGTAAAGGCCAAATACGCCAGGATAAGCAATGGATATCTCAACTTCAAGGGCAGGACATAGGCTAAACCAAGAATAATGGTGAGATCTATGATATAGGAAACGGGTTTTAGCAATCCGGAATATCTCCCTTGTTTATGAAACATTGGTTAGGATGTAGGTTTATTTCGCAAAAGTAAGTCAAATTGTAGAAGCATTAAAATCGCTATTAGCTTTTTTAGGGGGAGCTAAATAAACTTTCTATCTCTGACGAATAAGCATTTAGAATTTCCTGAGAAGAAAAGTTTTTAATAATGAATCTTCGTGCATTTAAACCTAGCTCTTCCTTATAACTTAAATCTCTTTGAAGTTTATTGGCAAAGTCAATTAAAGGATATATCTCTCCGGTAGAGTCATAATAACCACATTGTGACTTTTCAAAAATTGAAGCAACCTCAGACTCCTTATTACCGGTAACTAAAGACGGAACTCCACTGGCAAACATACCTAACAATTTTGAAGGCATTACAGAGTCTATAACTTCCGCTTTCTGAAATAAAATATGCAAATCTGCTCCACACAGTAAATCGTTTAAATCTTCAAAAGGTACCGGTGGATGATATTGAATATTAGTTAAATTGGACATTTCCTCCCGGACCCATTCTCGCTTCGCCCCATCGCCTACAAGAACAACATTAAACAGCTTGGTATCCAACCTTTTAACAAAGTCAACAAATAATTGCCAATCCTGCTTTTCACCAATATTCCCCGAATAAAGAATGTTGAATTTATCCTTATTAAAATAATCATGTGGTCTTGCTTGGTTAGGATTTATTTCGGAAGGATCAACCCAATTTGGAAAATACAGTAGTCTATCATCAGTAAGACCAGTTTTAGCGCGAAGCTTTTTGAGCATCGCGAAGCTAATCGTACTGGCGCCATCCACTTTTGAAAAAAGAAATTTTTCCAATTTGAACAACATATTGAAGATCCCTTTTCTCAACCTACTGCCTTGGCCATTGGACAACCCTGCCTGAGAAGCCGCATCAAACTCAAAATCCTGCACATGAACCCATAACTTCCCTCCTTTAAGATACCTTAATAACGTCCCAAGCAACAAAGAGCTCGTAAAGGGAACAATGACAATGATCAAATCTGTCCTATCAATTTTAAATACATTACGTATACTCCCAAAAGTGAAGTCCAGAAGGTGGAAAATCCGAGAGATAAATGTCGGCTTCTTAGGAACATACTGTTTATATCTATAAATGGTTATACCATCAATATTCTCTTCCAGGTACCTTTTTTTGAATCTGTACTCCTCAGAAATCTTCCAGGCTGGATAGTATGGAAATCCGGTTACGACATTTACATTGCAGGATTCATTTTGGAAATGTTTAGCCATTCCTGTTGAATAAAGGCCAATTGCAGTATCCTCGGGATAAAAATTAATTCCGATTATCGTTACATTTTTAATCATCATATCCTTTTCTCTCCTTAATAATTCTAGCAGGGGACCCTACACATATATTACCACCTGGAAGTGACTTAAAAACACTACTTCGCGCTCCAACTATTGTGCCCTTTCCAATGCAAACACCTGGGGCTATATATACATCGGTGGCAACCCAACATTCATCCTCTATCGTTATGGGCTCATTGGTTAATGGAAAATCAATCTTCTTGTGATCGTGAGATCCAGCGCACAAATAGGATCTTTGAGACACCACACTGTTACTTCCTATCTTGATTTCTCCCAGAGTATATAACGTGACATCATCTCCTATCCAGCTATAATCCCCTATAGAAAGCTTCCAGGGATAAGTGACAGTTACAGATGGACGTATTAATACACCTTTACCAATACTCGCACCAAAACGTCGTAAAAGCCAATTTCTCCATCTGTAAAACACCTGAGGGGAAGGATTGAAGAGCAATGCCTGAACAATCCACCACAATTGAACATAAACTTTAGACCTCCCCCTAAAATCCTTTGGAGTACGGTTCAACTTCAAATCCTGATAAACAATATTTCTTTGATCTTTCAAATCATCCTTCTTATTACCATTTCTAACTTAAATTCAGAATTAATGAATTATCTCCAATAATTGATCTTGAAAATGCTCTTCCGTAAAATTTAAGTTAACATGATGGTTATTTCTCAATGCAGAATCTTCAGTCCATCGAAATTCCTTTACCAAATCAACAATGGATTCTACTGAGCCTCTTTCGATATATTTTAACTCTTCATTCGAAAACAAGTCTGACAATGAATCTTGTGTAGTGGTTGCAACCATGCATCCCGAGGACATTGCTTCCAAAATAGAAATTGGAAGCCCCTCCACTTGCAATGCAGGAAGAACGAAAATATTTCCCCATAATAAAAGTTCCCTTTTAACCCTACCCTTCACAACGCCAAGATAGCGAGTGTGTTTTAGATCATTAATACTTCTCAACAACTCTTCGCGATGATTTACATCGATATTACCAGCCAACTGACATTCATACTCAACCCCCAGACTTTCAATGATTTTTAAAGCTTCTAGTAAAACAAAAACTCCTTTCCCCTCTACTAGATTACTTAAAAAAATAATTTTGGGAACGTTGAAATCTTTACATTTAATTTCATTTTCATCAAAAACAATATCATCTGTCACAAAATTAGACAAACAATGAATTCGACTTTCATTAATAGCGAATTCAAGGTTCTTCTTAAGCGATTCGGATAACACTATCCCCCGGTGACTTTGACCTAGCAGAAATTTCATAAATGATTTTTTAACCACATTGCTTTGGCTATAAGTGAATTGAAGAATATTCCCATGGATATGAGTTACTACTTTCTTACCTAAAATCCTTGCCATAATTATATATGGTGCATATTTCAAAATCCCACTAAAAGTTTGTCCTGGGGTTATATAAATAGTGTCACAATAAATAATCTTAAAAGCCTGAAACCATTTCGTTATAAAATGTATCATTTTTTTAAAGGAAAATGTTCCAAAATCTCCCTCAAATGACTTTATCGACATATTAATCTTACCCGAACAAATACCTCTTTCATCTAAAATGGTTAAGACCAAATCATTGGACACAGTTACCCCTGTAATTGGCTCCTCCAAGGGACCTATAATCAAAATTTTCTTCATTTTTTTGGTGTATTAAGAAGTTGCGAAAAGCAGATGAAAAATGAAAAATAAAACACTCCATCCTGGCGCTCTAACAAATTTTCAGTCAACATCTCAACCAAGTAAAAACATAAAAATATAAATAACATTATGTTACTATTACGTACTGAATACTGCAATAATTTAAAATACATGCCAACAATAACAATAAGTGCGATTAATCCAGATGACAAAAGCACACTAAGATATTGGTTGTGGGTATTGTATGCCTCAATGGTGAATCTATCATCATAACCCGACTCATTATAGCAATTCAACAACTTGTCTTTTGTATCCCCTACACCTACGCCAAAAATAGGATTCGATTTAAATAAATTCAATGCACATTGATAAATGGACAATCTAATGGAGGTTGAATCTAAACCACCAGTATGCTCAGAATAATTTATTTCAAGCAACTCTCTATATCGCTGAACTCTATCTGCGTCTGAAATTATCGCAATCGTTGATATCGACATAATCAAAATCAAGATAGCTGAGTAAAAAAGAACAACTTTTCTACGTTTTAAAAATATTATTAAACCTAATAATGTTATTAACAGGGAAAGAACAGGACCTTTCTTATTAAGGATTATTAAAAACATTAACAAAAAGCAGATCAGCACAAACCAAAAAATCTTCTGGATCGTTTTAAATCTATCGTCCAAAATATAAAACCCTAATATTAATATTGAAATCCCAATATGACATGAAAGATAGATTGAGTGAATATTATAATCCCCCAACTTATTATCTACCAAGTATGCATAGTGCTTTATAGTCTCAGAAAATGTGAATTCAGTCAGAACAAACCATGAAAAAAAAACAGAATTAAAAATCAAAACAAATATTGGAAAGAAAATCACTATTCTAAAATGATTTTCCCTAACATACATTGTTAAGTCATTGTTCTTTATCAAAAAAGAAAATAAAAATGGGAAAACCAGTAAAGGCAACATTGTACCTAACTTTTTTAACCCATAATGAAAATCTGCACTGTACAACAGACTAATTACTAAAACAAGAAAAATTGACGAATTTACAATAAAAAAGCCCTTATCCCAGGCTCGACGATTTGCAATGATATGAAGAATTACCCCAATACCAAATATTGCAATTATATAAGGTCTAAAATTAAAAGGCAATAAAATGGAACTCATCACCAATATGGAAAGTATATGGAATAATACGTTAGGCGAGATATTTATATTAATATTTGAGATCTTCATAATCTAAAACGAGAAACAAAAAAATTGAAGAATTTAGGGATAAAGTAAAAACCGATCAGCGAACCGCATAAGTAAGCAAATCCGTTAGTTAAGTCTCCCCGCAACAAGAATATCAAGTGGATTGAACTATAAAATGCAACCGACTTCAATAAGGGTGATTGAAATTCTAATAACCAGATTTTAGAATAGGCCCCAAAATATCCCAACAGAATTGCAAATAATACCACTCCAAAGAGTCCAAAATTAACATACCCCTCAGATATTAATGGATTTGATAAATTATTAAAAACAAAATCATAATCGCTAATCAAATAATTCCCTATTAATTCACCTGTTGAAATAGGTTTAGCCGGCCACAAAGACCTAGGAATGAAAAAAAATAATGCACTTAACAATTGAAATCCATAGGTCAAACCATTCACACTTACATAATCTATCGTTGCCATAATATTTGCAAAGGCATCATAATGCAAAGTATTAAAGGTTTTAAAGACGCCTTCATGTTTCAGATAATTAATAAATATTCCTGGGCTACCAATCATTTCATCAAAAGTTGCATCAATATGAGTGATAACAGCCATTAAAGGAAATCCTAGTATCAGTGCAAAAAATAAAAACGAATACGATTTTAAGTTTGAATTCAATAATCTTGGGAAGAAAAGAAAAATAAGTGTTATATAGATTGGCCCTAATGCGTTTCTCTTTTCTGTTAGCGGGTTTTTAAAAAATAAAAGCAAAAGAATACTAATTATACAAACGAACAAGACTGTGAGGTAATTTACATTTACCTTAAATCCGCTTTTCAGGTAAGATGAACAAATTATAATAATACCTAAGGGAACAAGAAAAAGAACCTTCTTCCTCACTAAAAACATGGCAACAGATTCTTGAAGTTCCGACCAATTGGGCCTTACCATTTCTGTTATTAAGTAATTCCAATTAAAAACTGCAATCAATAAAGCTACGCCAAGTAAGATCATAACGAGCAATGGAAAATTCCGGGAAATATTTACCCGTCTTTTCAATTTAACCATCAATCGCGAACTGAAATATATGTAAGAAATAAAAAATACAATATGAAAGAGCACAATCAACAGATTGATGTAAATAATCAAGGAATCATTAAAAGGAAACCCATTTGGAAATTTACCTCCATTTATCTGTAAATTAGTTATTTGAATAACAGGTGCAAAAAAAAGAAACAGGCTACTAAAAATGAGATAAGAAGATAAAAAAGGGGAGTGATTTCTCTCGTTATTTAGGTGATACCATGTTATAAAAAAAACAACAACGAAATTAAAAATAAAGGACGCCAAGACCTTTATCGGACCGCTATATAACAAGAATAGCACAAACGAAATTCCTGCAAAAATAAGTGGGAAAAGAGTTGCTAATTTTATTTTCATGTGGGGTGGGTAACGTTTTCTGTCTAATAATTACTATAAATCACAGCAATTCCAAAAAGGCTGATCCCATTGCTTCAACAGAATAGCGCTCCTTTGCAAAATCTATTATTTCTTCACTTCTTGAAATCCAGGAATTACGATTGGCTATGACACCTTCCATTTTCTCTGCTAAATTTTCCATATCATCCGTATTAAAGAAAAGCGAGTTAAAACCATCAACAGCAGCCTCTATCTCTGGGCTGTGATTCTCCCTTTTCGAAATTATCATCGGCACACCAAAACCAAAACTTTGAGTAATTGACAGACCTACATAACCTGGAGAAACACTTGCTATTGCAGTAGAGTATAAGTCTTTTAATTCTTCATAATCTCCAACGTGTCCAAACAATTTGACTCTGTCTATTAAATTATTCTCTTCTATATATTGCCGAATTTTTTCATACTCCTCGCCTGCACCTACAATCAATAAATTTACATCCATAGCTTGATCTTTTGCACACAAACATTTAAATGCCCTAACCAATAACATTGGCTTTTTATACAATGTTAAACGGCCTACATAAATGAAATTCTTTCGCTTGGAGACTTGATCTCCATTAATTAAACACATCTCATCCTTAAAAAAAACAGAATTAGGAGCAGCAACAATAGCTTTATGCGGCATGAGCTCGTGAAGCTCCCTTCTTTGAGAATGTGTATAAACAATAATTTCATCAGCCAGAGATCTCATAAAATGGCGAAGACGATCACTTTTAGAACCTTTTCCTGCGCGTGGCCATGCATGCCCCCATAATACTGTTTTCTTCCCAGCAGCTTTTCGTATTAACAATATCAACCAGTTCGAAATAATTCTGGGATTCATCTCCATAACCCATACATTATTCCCCAAAATAGCTCCCCACATACCTGTTTGAAAAAGAAACCTTCTTTTTAGAAAAAACCGATTTCTCACAAAACACATAAATGGTAAACCATAGTTAGTTTTTACAGAGCTTTCAAAGTAATTATCACCGCCAAACAAAATGAAATTCTCACCCAATTCTTCTCTTAAATACAAAAATATTTTCTCTCGATAATCGGGAATGGTCGTTTGTAGAATTACTAGTTTACGCATTTTTAAATGGATTTTCTTTAATGAAATAAAAAACCGCAAAAATCAATAATAATAATTCCGTAACCACCGTTATGATGGCGGTAGCATTAATATTATATAAGGGGACAAAAATCAAACTAAGGATTACGCTAATAACTGCCCCTGCAATCAATATCTTAGTTCTAACACTGTAAGCCTTTATGGCTGGAAAATACAACGTATTAAAAAGCATATTCAGACCAGAAAAAATTGCAATTAGACCCAACAACTGTAATACATAAAAGTATTCCCCGATTCTCTGATCATTATACAACAAATTTAAGATGGTTTCTGCCCCAAATAAAATGGTTATAAACATCAGTACTCCAATTAAACCAATAAACGGGTACGATTTCTTTATTAGTTCTCGTATTTCAGCTGGAGACTTTTTAGAAAGCCAAGGGAATACCGCCTGATAGATTGGCACGTAAATATTTTTAACAGCAAGTATCAGCTTCTCCATACTCGCAAAAATTCCCGCCATAACATTACCTGAAAAATACCCTAGTATAAAAACATTACTGGCAGTGTACAAACTTGTTGCTACATTAGAGTAAAAAAGTAAGGAACTTTCTTTAAGTAATCTGATTGTCAAGGACATTTTAGGCTTCCGTATTTTCAAACTTTTTATAGCAAGGACTAATCCAAGAATACCGGAAATTATAAATCCAAATGAATTAAAGATTGGAACTAACAGGTAGTCAGACTCCTCTCGAATTGAAACAAACACTAATAGGGTAAATATCACCTTTGCGGATACATTGAGTAAGGTGATAACTTTCATTTTTTCAACACCTTGGAAGTACCAAATGGGAAACAACCCCTGCCCTATGACAATTCCATAGCTTAAAAGGTAAACCAATTCCTCACCTTTAAACCTATCAAATGAAAATATCACTATTGCCAAAACCCCCGCTCCAAGAATCAACAATATCACCTTAATAAACAAAATAGCACTGAAGATATTAGATAATTCCTCAGGGGTATCCTTGTTTAATGAAACTTCTCTGGTTCCACTTAAACTAAACCCAAAATCTACAAAAACATGAAAAAACACCATCATAGATTGTGCAAACATCACCAAACCAAAGTTTTCTGCACCTAATTGCCTTACCAGTAAAGGTAGTACCAAAATAGGGAGGACATAATTCGCGATTTGAATAACGAACAAGGCACTGAAATTCGAAAACAACTTCCGGAAATCAGAACTCTTAAGTAATACTTTATACCTTTTCAATTCGTACCATATTTAATTGCAGGCAACCTTTAGTAATCATAACTTTCTTTAACCGCAAATTCATAGCCTGCAAAAATACAACAACCCCAATGGCTGACAAATTATTTCATTCCCTTAACATGTAAAAGATAGCAGTATATTAGAGACTGCTCAAATGGGTGAGGATAACCATAAATTTTTTTACTATTCTGTAAGCATCACAGAATTGGGTGGTCTAACTGCTAATTGCTTCAGTCCTGTTGAAGACATTGGTTGAAGTGTACTTTCGGAACGAAGTTCCATTATAATTCTCTGCGCAAAATCATACCAACTCATTGCCTCACCATCACAAAAATGCTTAACCCCAAAACTAACGGTATTATTTATGAGGCCAACAATGTGACGTGATAAATTGACTGTATTGGTAGGACACCCCACCTGATCATCGACGACCTTTAACGATTCTCCTTTCTCGGCCTTCGCTTTGATCGTGCGGTAGAAATTATGGCCGAATTCTTTACTGTATAGCCAGGAGGTACGCACAATATAATAGTGCTCCAATATCTCCTGAATAAATTGTTCGCCGGCTAACTTGGACTTCCCGTAGACATTCAGCGGATTAGGTCTATCATCGGGAGTATATGGAGCCCCTTTAGTACCGTCAAATACATAATCAGTGGAAATATGAATAAGTATGGCTTCATGCTTCTTACATTGTTCCGCTAGAGACTTAACCGCTTCAGCATTTACTTTAAATGCCCTTTCAGGTTCTGATTCAGCTTTTTCTACATTGGTGTAAGCTGCACAATTAATGCAGTAGTCAGGTTGGAGATCCTCAAAGACTGCCGCTAAGGCTTCAGGATCACAGATATCCAATTCTTTGGAATTAAAAAAGCTCCATTGCATACCGGTCTCTGCCCCATAGTATTTCTGCAAGGTCATACCCAGCTGTCCACTGGCTCCTGTGACCAGAACTTTAACCGGATCTTTCTTGTCCTCCCCCGCTACCATTGAAAAGCTTGCTCTGATTCAAGGGCATCAAAGCCTTTTAATATTCTGTCTTTATCGGAAAGCACCAATTCCTCCGCTGGTAATTGCCATTCAACATTAAGGTCAGGATCATTATAAATAATCCCCGACTCCGATCCGGGAGCATAGAACCCGTCGCATTTATAGGAAAACAACACCTCATCAGAAAGGGCGAGAAAACCGTGGGCAAAACCCTTTGGAATAAAGAGTTGTTTTCTTTCGATATCGTCTAAAACTATGGAAAATGTATTCCCATAAGTTGAAGATCCCGGCCGAAGGTCAACAACCACATCCTGAACCTTTCCCTTTAACACCTGAACTAATTTAGCCTGACTATCACTCCCTTTCTGAAAATGCAGCCCTCTTAAGGTCCCTTTAACAGATACTGAAAGGTTATCCTGGACAAAGTTCACCTCATATCCAAGCGCCTGGGTAAATGCTTTATGATTAAAGGACTCAAGAAAAAGACCCCGATCATCCTTATAGATCTTTGGCTCAAGTAAAAGACAGTCGTTTAAAGGCGTTGTAGTAATTTTCACTGATCAGGTTTTGGGATAAAGATAGGAGAATTTCGTGAGTTACATTAAATGCGTGAATTGCGTGAATTGGTTGAATTACGTTAATTGCGAGATTGAACGAATGTGATAATAACAAAATAAGTGGTGTAGGTTATTTTCTATATATTTGTATAAATTTAATTGTTTTGGTCAGAACACATAAAGATCTGGATGTCTACAAATTATCCCTCCAAATGGTTGGCTTACTCTACCAATTAACTGCAGCTTTCCCCGAAGAAGAGAAATACGGATTGATCAGTCAAATAAGAAGGGCTGCAGTATCTGTTCCTGCCAACATCGCTGAAGGAAGCGCCCGGAATACTTCGAAACAATTCTTATACTTTATAAATATTGCCATTGGATCAACGGCAGAAGTAGAAACATTACTGGAAATCTCAAAACTTCTGGGGTTCACTACCGATATTAGCCAGTACACCTATGATCTGATGCGCATAAAGCGAATGCTTATAAGCTTAGCTTCCAAACTAACTGATAATTGATTTACAATTTACCCCCATCTACAACTCACGAAACTCTCGGAATTAGCCAAATTCATATCACCAATCCCAAAAGATATTCCCCATAACCACTTTTCATTAAGGGCTTGGCCAATTCTTTCAGTGCTTCTTTACCAATTAAGCCCATTCTAAAGGCGGCTTCTTCTATACATCCGATCTTCAACCCCTGACGCTCTTCGATCACCTCTACAAATTGTGAAGCCTGCATTAGCGACTGAAACGTTCCGGTATCCAACCATGCCGTTCCGCGGTCTAATACGCCAACCTTTAACCGTCCTTTCTGCATATAGGCTTTATTGATATCCGTGATCTCCAATTCACCTCGCTTACTCGGTTGTATCTCCCTGGCGATCTTCACCACTTCGTTATCATAAAAGTAGATTCCGGGTACTGCAAATTTTGAACGGGGCTGAGCGGGCTTTTCTTCAATAGATACTGCCACCCCTTGCTCATTAAATTCCACCACCCCGTAGCGTTCCGGATCGTTCACGTGATACGCAAAAACCACACCTCCATTCGGATCACTATTGGCCTGCATCAGTTCTGCCAAACCGGTGCCGTAAAAGATATTGTCTCCCAGGATCAAGGCGACCTTGTCATCACCAATAAACGACTCCCCAATAATAAACGCCTCTGCAATTCCTTTTGGCTTTGCCTGGGTCTCATATTGAAAGGAGCAACCCAACTGACTGCCATCGCCCAGTAATTTTTGAAATAACGGCAGGTCTTCAGGGGTTGTAATGATCAGGATCTCACGAATACCCGCATAAATTAGGGTAGACAGCGGATAATAGATCATGGGCTTGTCGTAAACCGGCATGAGCTGCTTGCTCACCGCGAGGGTAAGCGGATGTAATCGAGAGCCGGTGCCGCCTGCTAAGATGATACCTTTCATGTGGGTTGGTTATTATGGTAATGATTATTGTAATATTCAAGATACGCTCCCGAGGTCACGTGATCGAGCCATTCCTGATGCGCTAAATACCAATCTACTGTTTTTTCCAATCCTTCTTTAAAGGTCACGGAAGGCTGCCATCCCAATTCATTATTGATCTTTGAGGCATCGATAGCGTAACGCAGGTCATGACCGGGTCTGTCCTTGACAAAGGTGATCAGTTTTTCACTGGCACCCTTCGGGCGACCTAATTTACAGTCCATTACCCTACAAAGTGATTTCACCAAGTCTATGTTCTTCCATTCATTAAATCCACCGATATTATAAGTTTCTCCAGTCTTCCCCTTGTGCAAAACAAGATCAATGGCAGCAGCATGATCCTCGACGTACAACCAGTCCCTGGTATAATTTCCATCACCATATACCGGAAGTGACTTTTCTTCAATAATATTATTCAGAAAGAGCGGAATCAACTTCTCAGGGAATTGATTAGGTCCGTAATTATTAGAACAATTAGAGATCACGTAGGGTAATCCGTAGGTTTCCCCATATGCCCTCACGAAGTGATCGGAGGAAGCCTTGGATGCCGAGTAGGGCGAATTCGGGTCGTAAGGCGTATCTTCACGAAAAAGACCGGTTTCCCCTAAGGTTCCATAGACCTCATCGGTGCTGATATGATAAAACCGCTTGCCTTCCCAATTATCCTCCCACAGGGCTCTGAACCCTTCCAGCAAATTGATCGTTCCCAGGATATTGGTTTTGGCAAAAACCAGGGGATTATTAATCGAGCGATCTACATGAGATTCGGCCGCCAAATGGATCACCCCGTCAAAACGTTCCTTGGCAAAAAGTCCTGAAATAAAAGCAGCATCAGTGATATCTCCCTTGATAAACCGGTAATTCTGTGATCCTTCAATATCACTTAGATTCTCCAGGTTACCTGCATAGGTAAGGGCATCGAGGTTAACGATCTGGTATTCGGAATACCTATTAACCAATAACCGAACCACATGAGAGCCAATAAATCCTGCACCTCCGGTGATAAGTAGTTTTGTCATGCGTAACTCGCGATTTGTACGAAAATAAGAAAGAATTAAAGAACTTTCCTCAATTCTTCAATCTCAAACGGAATGTCATCAACAAAAAAGACCCGGTGAATACCGGGCCTTATCTATTATTATGACTATAGAATTAACTCAACTTATTTCTATACGCAATAAGAAACTTATTAAGCTCTAAAACCAGTAATACTAAAAAGGTCAATAACATCAAGACCACAGGTCCTAAAAAGACCAGATTATTGGCAAGTCCTTTTAATTCAACCCCCCTACGAGGGAAATCAGAGATCACATTAATAATACTTGACTTATTCGCTTTTTCCTGGTTTAAAGAAACCATAGAAGCCTTAAGTTCATCGATCTGGTTGATCAGCGCTAACTCCTTATTTTGTTGAGAACCATTCTCACCCAGGCTGATATTGGTACCCTGAAGCGGTTTTTCGGCTTCTTTCTCCATCACACGCTTGTAAAGCTCCTGAAGAGAATCGATCTCTGCCAGCTGCTTTTTGATGATCTCATCCTGAAGGTCCAGGTTGATCTGGGTGATGTTCTTTTGCAGCTTGAAGTAATCGTTACGGGATATGGAATTAAGTATCGCAGGTCTTGTCTTTTGAGCAATAAAAGGATCTGTGGCAACCACCGAAATATTGTGGAAGCGCGCGTCCAGAGAGTTGAAGTTCTCCATAAAACGCTCCATATTGATGGTCTTCTGTGTGGTGGTGTCTAACTCCCTAACGAACTGATCGAAGAGTCTCACCTTCTGATTCTCATCGGCATAGGATTCAATGCTAAACTCTCTCAATGTCGCAGCTTCCGCGACAGAAATCTCCAACGCCTCCGCCAAACTTACTGAGTCCCTAACCGCTGCCAGTTCGTTATAAAAGTTAACATTGTTATAGAGCTGCTGAACACTATTAAAATTAGGCTCTACGACCATGGTAGATACATATTTCGTATTGGTAAAGTTTTCAGCAACCACTCCAAGGATAACTCCAAGCACCCCTGCGATCACAAACTTCAAAAAGTGCTTCTGGATGAATAAAAGAAACTGCAATAAGAATCCGAAAAGGCCTTTAAAGATCCCTCCGATAAAATTGAATAGCTTTCTAAACCCATCTCCTATGAGCTTAAATAACTGTCCTAGATCAATTTCCTCAGCATTGCGATTTGGGGGGGTAGGTTGCAAATTGTTGTCCATGGTTTACTTACTATTAAATATCTGTTCTAATATCTTTTCTGTGATCAGGTAGGTAGGCTTTACACCCGTTGTTCCCAATCCGCCGGAAGCCAGCGTACTCCCTGTTTCCAGTGGATTATCTGAGGCATAATACGCATATCTCACCTTGACATCCTCAGAAATACTCTTCCTGATCTGGGAAGCCGATTGCACGGCTTTTTGATAATGAGCCCCTTCCATTTCCAGTCCGATGACATTCCAGGTACTGTCGTGGAAAAACTTCAGAATATCCCTGTTCTGCAACGAGGTTCCCAGTACCGTGATCATGGTTCCTTCACACACTTTGAGTCCGTTGCCTTTAAAATCATCGGCGCAAAGCTCATTCTTAAACGGATAATTATCGGCTGTTCCTTCAAAAATATGTGCCGAAGGGATCATCAGGTCGCCTTTTCCTCCTTCAAGGATCCCGGCTTTCCCCATGATCGAAACGGAAGCAATATTCATATAATGCTTTGTTTCATCCTTCTCTTTATAAGGCTTTAAAAACTCATCAATAGTTTCATAAGCCTGCTCACCAAAGGCATAATCCATCACAAAAAGGACAGGTGCCTCATTATCGGCTGCAAAATTAGGATTATTACCTGTACCACCAATACTTTTCAGGTCGAATAATTGCACGTCGATATTGGTTCCTGAGGTATCGTCAATACTGATCATGCCATTCTTTTCGGCATAGGCGGTCACCTTCTTACGCATGGCGTTATTTTCCGGCTGACTCAGTTCGGTATAGAGGTCAAGGTCCGACTTTGCCTTTACCTGGGTACCAAGAGCCTTTCTGGCGAAAAGCGTATTCATGACCGAGTGCATATTTGCACTGATAATATGGATCGGACGGCGTAGCAGTCCTTTCTTGTGCAACACCTCTTTGATGTTATTCGCCCACCTTTCTCCATGGATATGGTGTCCAAGGCGTTCTCTGAGTACCGGACTAAAAGTTATGGTGCGTTTCTTCCCTTCTTTGATCTCTGCAAGTCCGAGTTTCCCCATCCAGTAAATGATGTGGAGAAATCTGTCCGGCTCTTCCTTGGTCTTAAAAATGCCGTGGGCATTCTTTAATTCGGCAAAGGTGCGCCCCATAATATTACTCATATGACTCAGGGCTACTTCACGTTCAGTGACCGTAAGCTTTTTCTTTTGGATCGCCTCCTCCAGTCGCTCCCAATCCCTCAGGATGGTCTTGTCTTCTTCATCGTAAATGCGATTGGCGATCTTATTCGACTCGATGAACATAAAGGTAAGATGGGTCAGAATATCATAGATATCCGAACGCCCTCTGGTGATCTCAATATTCATTTGCTCCTTGTCTATGCGATAGCAATTGCGTCGACGCTTTGGAGGAATGATCACCTTGAATCCGGAATTCTTATACCCTTCATCACTGGTCAGGTTAATAAACCTGCACTCTTCGATCCCATACGGAAGCCTGTCCAAAACATATAACAAGCCGTGCAGCTCTGTTTTTTCCTCAGCCACCGATCCGTAGATCTCCGGTCGCAATTGCAACAAAGCTTCTCTCAGGGTCTCTCCCGAAACTCCCATGGGTTTATAAAATCCTCTGTTAAAAAGATGACGCATGGTGATGTACATGCGTTCAATGGCCGCTGTAGATTCCTGGGCCCGGGTGCGTTTAGCTGTAGTACTCATCTCACCTATTTCCCGGCAAAAATACGAGTTCTTTTCCAACTCTCCACTATACAAGAGCTATCTTACTGTAATTTAAGCATTTTGAAACGTATTGTTTTTTCGTAAAATCCGCTAATAATAACCGGAAGCACTTAACAGGAACGGCGGATTATAAAGGTCGTCTTTGTTGTAATCCAAAGGCTGTTGGTCTTCCATTCTCACCATTCGGGCTCCCTGGGTCTCGCAGATGGCCTGCCCTGCAGCAGTGTCCCATTCCATACAAGGAGAATACCGCGGATAAAATTGAGCCTGCCCTTCGGCCAACATGCAAAATTTAACCGCACTACCACGCCTGATCAGGCGAATACGTTCTTCACCGTACTTCAGCCTGAGCTTTTCCACATATGCCAGAGTACGCTTATTCAAATGCGAATGACTCACTGCTACCCCAATATGCTCAGACACTATAGGCTTCAGTTCTTCGGGCTCCATGCCTTCCAGCTCTGAAAGCTCCAAACGAGGTAACTGATGCTTGTAAACACGCCCGGGCAAAGTACCCCCTATATAAAATTCACGGGTTACCGGGATCAGGATGATGCCCAGAACAGGAAAGTCATTTTCCATCAGGGCTATATTCACCGTAAAATCGTCTCCTCCGTTCACAAATTCCCTGGTGCCATCCAGGGGATCTACCAACCAATAGCGCTCCCAGTTTTTTCTGATCCTGTACTCCGGATGGTTCATCTCTTCACTCAGTAAAGGGATCCCGGTGCCTTCGAGGGTTTCAGAGATCACCTTATGGGCCGCTTTGTCGGCTATAGTTACAGGAGAATCGTCTTCCTTATACTCAGTCCCCAGATCGCCTCCATGCACCTCCATGATGGCCTTTCCGGCAACCACAGCAGCTTCAAGAGCTGCTCTTATTTCGGAGATATTAAAAAGATCGTGTTTCATAATTCCTAAGGATTTTACCCTTGGGGCTTTCAGGCAACAGGCATCCTAAACAAGAAAGTCTTTCAGGCCATCAGCCACCTTTCTGTCGTTCGCCAGTCGCTGCACTTTATTCTGTCCGCCCAATTTCCCGGCCTTCTTCATGTAAGCATTGAATCCGCCGTGCTTCACCGCACTTATCTTAAGCGGCTGCAGAACCTTACCTTCTATAAGATCGAAGTAATAGGAGTTTTGCTTTTGCATTTCCTCATCCAAACGGGCGATCATGGCGCTCAGGTCTGCCGGCACCTCTTCGAACTCTATCAGCCATTCATGGTACGGAAGTTCTCCCTCCCGAACGTCGAGTTGTGGCGCTACCGTAAACTCCCTGACCTTGATCCCTTGTTCCGCAGTGACCAATTGCATAGCCTGTTCCACTTCTTTGGCAATAACATGCTCCCCAAAGGCCGATATAAAATGCTTGATACGTCCTGAAACGATCACGCGGTACGGATCTGTAGAAACGAATTGAACGGTATCCCCGAGGTTATATCCCCAAAGTCCGGCATTGGTAGAAATGATCATCACATAATTCACTCCTTTCTCCACCTGCCCTATGGTAAGCCGTTCAGGGTTCTCATCAAAGAACTCTTCGGCGCGGATAAATTCATAAAAGATCCCCCCATCCAGTAACAGCAACATTCCTGGTTCCTTTTGCGAATCCTGGTAGGCAAAAAAGCCTTCACTGGCCGGGAAGAGCTCGATACTATCCACCCTTCTGCCTATGAGCGATTCAAAACGCTGGCGGTAAGGCTCAAAATTCACCCCTCCGTAAATGAACAGGTTAAATCCGGGAAAGATATCTCCGACCTTTTTTCCGGTACGCTTTTGCAATCGTTCGAAATACATCTGAACCCACGAAGGAATTCCGCTTATCACGGTCATATCCTCCTTAACGGTCTCATCGACGATCGCTTCCACCTTCGTCTCCCAGTCATCTATACAATTGGTTTCCCAGCTGGGCATTCGATTCTTCTGAAGATAAGGCGGTACATAATGCGCTACGATCCCGGAAAGGCGCCCCAGTTTAATTCCGTTCTTTTCCTCAAGGATCGGACTCCCTTGCAAGAAGATCATCTTTCCATCGACAAAGTCTGTATTTCCCGTTGCGGCAATGTAGCACAGGATAGCATTCCTGGCCGCTTTAACGTGGTAGGGCATGGAGTCGTCGGTGATCGGAATGTATTTCGCCCCCGAAGTGGTTCCTGAAGTTTTCGCGAAATAGATCGGCTTTCCGGGCCAGAGCACGTTTTCTTCTCCTTTCACCACGCGCTCCACATATGACTTAAGTGCTTCGTAATCCCTTACAGGGACTCTTGCTGCAAAGTCCTCATGACTCTTGATATACCTGAAGTCATGATCACGGCCAAACCGTGTATCCTTAGCCTTGGCTATCAACTCGCGAAAAACCTTTTCCTGAGTTTCTACCGGTCGCGTTGACCATTTCTTTATTCGTTGGGTAACGATCCGGGCAAAGACCTTTGCCCCTATTGCTTTAATCGACATATTATTCAAAGTCTATATAATCGGACGGATTCACCGCATGCCCTTCACTCCATAGTTCAAAATGCAAGTGGGGTCCTGTAGTAAGCTCCCCGGTATTCCCAATAATGGCAATAACCTCACCGGCCTTTACCAGGTCGCCCTGTTGCTTGCTTAAAGAGGAATTATGCTTATATACCGATAGCAGTCCGTAAGGATGTTCTACAATGATCACGTATCCGGTTTCTGCCGTCCATTCAGAAAAGATCACGGTACCATCGGCAACCGATTTCACCGGGGTTTGGGCAGGGGCGGTAAGATCTATAGCGAAATGTTCTTCCTGAGGATTATACCCCTGAGATACTGTTCCCTGCAAAGGAGGGAAAAGCACAAAGTCCAAACGGGAAGAAGCCGCCTGAAAAAGATTGTATTTATCTTCCAATGCCACCTTTTCGCGAAGGAGCGAATCCTGTCGGTTGGGCTGTAAAGCCACCTCGGCCGTATCGTTGTTCAATTTAAACTCGGAGAAAAGGGAATCCCTGTCGATCTCTTCCGTATTGATCTCGCCCTTGAGCACCTTCTGGATCTCTCCAAAATACGCCTCATTTGCAGCAAGCTTGTACTCCAGGGAGTCTACCTTAAATGCAAGATCGGTAGCCTTAATGCGAAGTTCAGTGGAAGAATACCCCGGAATATACTCCTTCAAAGGGGTAAAGGCGATAAGAAGAATGGTCCCCGCAATAAGCAGCGTGGTAAAAAGCGTACCCAGAACGAAAACGTTAAGCCGATTGAGCTTGAAAGACAGCCGTTCTTCGAAAGTATCTTCATTCAATACCACCAGGCGGTATTTGTGAAGTAACTTCTGTTTGATCTGCTTTCTCTTTTCTTCTTTTTTTGCCATATCACAGCAAATATAACCAAACCCCTCTGTATTTCAACAGGAGGAAACTGGCTTTTTGTATAACTGAAAAATAAGAGTTTAAAGTTTAATTCTTACCTTTGCAGCTGAACTTAATTTTATAATCATGGCATTAGTATTTTCTCTTATGATTGGATGGCCTCAAATGGTACTCATCGCTGTTGTAATACTCTTGTTGTTCGGGGGGAAGAAATTACCTGAACTTATGAGAGGGCTTGGTAGCGGTATTAAAGAATTTAAGGAAGCTTCCAAAGAAGAAGACCCATCAGAAACAGACAAAAAGAACGATTAAGCAATTAATCATCTACCTTCATAAAAAAAGCCTTCTTTTCAGAAGGCTTTTTTGTTACGGTATCTTCGCAATTACTTCGATGCACTAACTACACCGGAGTCTCCTTGCCCCTGATCTGTGAATCTTAAGGTTTTCAGGATCGCTTCTAATTCGAACATATAATCGCGCTTATTGGTCGAAGGCGCAAAGGTGAACCCTTCAAGAACCAATAAACGGTCATTAGGCTTGTCTTCTACGATATAATTAACGAACGGACCTGCCATGAAGAAATTCTTCACTTCCCACATTCCTTTGGTCTCTACAGCCTTTCTGCCGGCAAGCTCGGTGTCGAACACATAAGGCGCATAAGCCTTCTCAGTGATCATATACATACCCTCTTCCCTTCCGGGAACATAGGTCTCACCAATGCTGTCGCGCATTTTAACGATGGTCTCAACCCTTGTCGTATCGTTAGGAATACTGTTTAACGGCATCTCATAAACCAAGATGTTCATAGTTCCGTTATTGCGAATGATCCTTTCCATCCAGAAAAAGTTATTTTCCTTTTTGGTGATCTTGTAGATCGACGGCATGGTAAGCGATATTCCCAGTTCCTGGAGATCTTTCTCCTTATTCAGGGAACGCTGAAAACGTTTCTGAGACTCTTTGAGTTCCATATCCTTGAACTTCCCGATAATATCCGGAGCAAAACGTGCCACCTGAGCCATAAGCGCTTCGGTATTGCCACCTTCGAGAATGGCTACCTGCTGCGGCTTGGCAAACAGGTCGTTCTTTACAACTGCCTGTTTTGTGCTGTCTACCTTGGCGATGAGAATATTTCTTCGGGTACGTACGAAGTCGGTAAATACTTCCGGACTCACCTGGCGAATAGTGAACAGGGGTTCATCCCATGGCAAACCGTCTACAGGTGCTGCGAAATACTTTCTTATGGTATCTCCCAGGGCACCTTGCCACAGTTCGTCTTCAACCACTACAGAGATCTCATTGATCGCTCCCACAGACTTGGGGAGTACTTTTTTATCAGACTCTTCACATGAAAAAAGGAAAAGTGACAGGAAAAACAAGAGGACTACGTTCTTCATCTTTTGATTCTTTTTTGATTACAATTCACCAGATCTTACCGCGAATATCGTTCCAATCCCGAAAATCGGGGACATAAATTTAATAAAAAAGCCTTCAGACCGTGTTGAGCGCGGTTCAGAAGGCCTGTATTCTCTTCTTATCTTCTTGAGATCGCTCCGGTCATCAGAGTCTTCGCGGATAAATGGTAAGACGCTGTCCGGCCCTGATATTACTATTTCTCATACCATTCCATCGCTTAATATCACTAACCCTGACACCAAATTTTTTGGCGATCCTACCGAGGTAATCTCCGGACTGTACGCGATATCGTATGCGCGAATTCTGTTTTACCAATTCAGGCAATGGCTTTTCTCTTTTGGCCAGGTCTGCCTTCACATGCTCGTAGATCACCTGCTCATTGGCCACGAACTTTCCGAGTTTATCTACAGGCAATCTCAGCGCGTAGTTGCGATCTTCGAGATCCGGGATAATATTGAGCTTGTACGACGGATTAAAGAACTCGAGTGCTTCTACATCCATATCAAGTACCTCCGCCACATGATCAAAGGTAATGAGCTCCCTTACCCTAACGGTATCAGACTCGTAATACGACCACTCCGGGTGATACTCCTGCAGTCCGTGTTCTTTGGCGTATTCAAAAATATACATGGTAGCCTGGAATGCCGGCACATAACCTGCAGTTTCCCTGGGTAAAAATGGTCTTAAATTCCAGTAATTCTCACTTCCGCCGCTACGACGTATCGCCTTTGACACATTTCCGGGTCCTGAATTATACGCCGCCAGGGCAAGGTCCCAATCGCCGAACATCTTGTACAGCTTCGCCAGGAATTTTGCCGCCGCCTCTGTAGAACGTGCCGGATCGCTTCGCTCATCGACATAACTGCTTACATTCAGGTCGTAGATCTTTCCGGTCGAAAACATGAATTGCCAAAGTCCCGTAGCTCCTACCCTAGATTTTGCACGCGGATTCAATGCCGACTCGACAATGGCCAAGTATTTCATCTCCAGCGGAATATCGTGTTTATCGAATTCCTGTTCGAACATCGGAAAGTAATACTTACTCAAGGCCATAAGCTTGGTAAGGTGCTTTTGGCGGTGTTTCAGGTAGCTATTGATCACGCTTTCCAGAACCGGATTGTACTCAATATTAAACGGTGTTTTACGATTAAGCCTTTCCAAACGCGCTTTCAAGGTGTCGGTAGGCAATACGACCGGTGCTGGCCTTTCAAATTCTAAGGAAGAAATATCGGTATATACCGTATCGTAGAGACCGGATCCGTAGAACTGCTGTAACCAAAGACTGTCTACCCTTTTAGCGAAAGGAACATCGGGAAGTATGTATTTTCCATTTTTCACGAAAAGGTCGATCCCTTTTGCAGATCCAGCATCTGATGATCTCTCTTCTTCCACCTTTTTATTTACAGCAGTGGTGTCTGAGGTAATCGCAGCGCTACCCGATGGGTTGACACCATCCTGGGCGTTCAGTGCAAAAGGCGCACAAAGGATAAACAGTAAAAAATACTTTATTGCATTCATGATCTTTCAGGGCATTTTAGGACGTGCAAAAATCGGAGAAATTTTAAACAATCCTCCCTACACAATGTTAAAAAACAAACCCTTGCATCAAGTACAAGGGTTTGCGATATATAACGTAAAATGATCTTGCCTATTGTCTGATAGCAGCAATTCCCGGAAGCGTTTTTCCTTCAAGGCTTTCAAGCATGGCTCCCCCACCGGTAGACACATAGCTCACCTTTTCTTCGAAACCGAACTGTTTTACAGCAGCAACAGAATCACCACCCCCTACAAGAGAGAAGGCTCCGTTGGCAGTAGACTCGGCGATAAACTCACCTACAGCGATAGTTCCCTTGGCGAAACTCTCCATTTCGAACACCCCTACAGGACCGTTCCAAAGAATGGTCTTAGAGTTCAGGATCACCTCTCTGAAGTTGTCCAGGGTCTTAGGACCGGCATCCAGTCCTTGCCATCCGTCAGGGATCTCATCTACTGCGCAGATCTTGGTATTGGCCTTGTTATTGAAATCATCGGCCGCGATCACATCTACAGGAAGGTAAACGTTCACTCCGTGAGTTTTCGCTTTTTCGAGAATACTCAGGGCGAGGTCTTGTTTATCGTCCTCACAGATCGAATCCCCGATCTTACCTCCCTGGGCTTTAATAAAGGTATAGGTCATACCTCCACCAATGATCAGGTTATCTACCTTATCAAGAATATTTTCAATGATGGTGATCTTTGAGGACACCTTAGACCCCCCAAGGATCGCCGTTACCGGCTTCTCACCACTGCTCATTACCTTATCGATCGATTCGATCTCACGGGCAAGAAGGTACCCGAAACATTTGTTCTCAGGGAAGAATTTCGCAACGATGGTGGTCGAAGCATGGGCTCTGTGGGCAGTACCAAAAGCATCGTTCACATAAACATCACCTAATTTAGAAAGCTGCTCTGCAAATTGCTCATCACCTTTTTCCTCTTCAGCATGAAAACGAAGATTCTCCAACATCAATACTTCTCCGGGTTTGAGATCGGCTACTGCTTGCTCTGCCTCTTCTCCAACACAGTTAGCAGCAAACTTTACCTGCACCCCGATAACTTCAGAAACCTTATCAAGAATATGCTTTAATGACATCGACTCATTCACCTGCCCCTTAGGACGCCCCATATGACTCATCAAAATAGCACTACCTCCATCTTCAAGCACCTTTATGATCGTAGGTTTCGCAGCTTCGATACGGGTAGTATCGGTAACTTCGAAGTTTTCGTTTACAGGAACATTAAAATCAACCCTGATCAGGGCCTTCTTATTCTCAAAATTAAAATCGTCTATTGTTTTCATATCATTCATCTAAATTATACACAAAGTTACGTATTTATCAAAAGTTGCAAATGCGAATTCCCTATTAAATTACTAGGGAAAAATTCTTTGTTTTCCTGCTCAAAATCATTGTAATCGCTTGTAGAAACCCTTAATAACCGCTATTTTTCGGACGTTAAACAGCGTCTATGCAATTCGAAGAAATTATCGGTCAGGAACACATCAAGGATCACCTGAAACACAGTGCAGATCAGGGCAGAATTCCCCATGCACAATTGTTCGCAGGCCCCGAAGGTTCGGGAACGCTTCCCATGGCCATTGCCTATGCCCGATATATCATTTGCAACAACGACCTGAACAACCAGCAGGCCTGTCATATGAAATTCGATGCCCTCGGGCATCCCGACCTGCATTTTTCCTATCCGGTAAATACCAGTGATAAGGTAAAAAAGGACCCTACCAGTAAAGATTACCCCACAGAATGGATCGACTTTCTCAAAGAACAACCCTATGGCAATCTCTTTGACTGGCTGCTGAGTATCGGGATCGAAAAAAAGCAGGGTCTCATATCGGTCTATGAGGCCAAAGACATTATGAAGTCAATGGCGCTAAAATCTTATGAAGGTGGTTACCGCGTTCTGATCATGTGGATGGCCGAATTCATGAACAATGCAGCGTCAAACAAATTGCTGAAGCTCATTGAAGAGCCGCCGGAGAAAACCGTGTTCATTCTTATTGCTGAAGATGAAGAAGCCTTATTACAAACCATACGCTCGCGATGTCAGGTCATTCACTTCCCGCCCCTGGCTGAAGCAGCTGTGGTAAAGGCACTGGAACAAAAGGGCACTCCACCTGCTGAAGCCTTAAAGATCGCTCACCGTGCAGACGGAAACCTGAACAAAGCCTTTGACCTCATCGAGAACCGCTCTGAAGACGAAGTTTTTGAAAAATGGTTCGTTACCTGGGTGCGTACCGCTTTTAAAGCAAGAGGAAACAAGGCTGTGGTCAATGACCTGATCACCTGGAGCGACCAGGTCGCCAAAACAGGTCGGGAAACTCAAAAAAAGTTCATCTATTACTGCATGGAAGTATTTCGCCAGGCATTGGTGTATAATTACAATGCCAAAGAACTCGCTTTTATGGAATTCGAAACCGGATTCAAAATGGAGAAATTTGCGCCTTTCGTGCACGGGAATAACATCACCGAGATCCATAAAGAACTGGAAACCGCCCTTTACCAGGTAGAACGTAACGTGAACAGCAAGGTGATCTTTACCGACCTGTCGCTTTCCCTTACGAGATTTCTGCACCGAAAGGCGGAGTGAGGTTATGAGGTTATGAGGTTATGAGGTTATGAGGTTATGAGGTTATGAGAAGATCCGAATCTTACATTGTTTTACCAAACATCAGGCCTAATAGAAATTACCTCTTATTTTCCAGGGGCTCTAATCCTTTAGTACATTTCCACCCCATCACTTTATAACCTTATCACCATATAACAAAAAAGACCGTTCGCAATGAACGGTCTTTTTTTTGAGGCATCGAGCGGATTCGAACCGCTGTACAAGGTTTTGCAGACCTCTGCCTAGCCACTCGGCCACGATGCCGTTTTAACGGGCGTCAAAAATAAGAAATAAATTCTCTTTAAACCAAAAACAATTTACATTACCTGCTAAGGGTCATTTCTATGGTTACCTGTTCCACATTACCACCGATGGGCGGATTGATCTTAGAAACCTCAACAGTAGCCTCCATAGCAATAGGAACCTCAGCAAAGATACGGTCTAACATACGCTTAGCCACATGTTCCAGAAGCTTTGAACGAATCGCCATTTCTTCCTTTACGATGCGATTAATATGTACGTAATCCACGGTGTCTTTCAACTCATCACTATGTGCCGAAGGTTGTAAATTGGCCTTCACAGCAACATCAACGCGATAATCGCTCCCGATCTTCTCTTCTTCGGTCAGGCAGCCATGAAAGGCATATACCTGAATATTGGTAACCCTTATTGTTCCCACAGGAATATTGTTTCCTGCAAAAATACGTTAATCGCACAGGATGAGAAAGCCCCGGGGCACTTATCTCGCTAAATGCCCCGATAGCTATCTCATGAGCTTATCGGTACAAGGTAAAGTGCCCAACGTATTCTTTAAGCGCTTTTCCTTCTTCAACCCGTAATACATACCAATAATCTCCCGCAGGTAAGGGAGAACCGTTGTAGGTGCCGTCCCATTGCTGTCCTACATGCATTTCTCCTACCACGCGGCCGTAACGGTCGTAAACGATCGTTTTTTCAATATCGTAGGCCTCGGCATTCACAACCGACCACAGATCGTTCTTCCCATCTCCGTCGGGAGTAAAGAAATTCGGAATGTCCAGGTCGTAGTACTCCAAATAGATCTCGGTGCGCACCTCACATCCCTTGGCATCGACCACCACAACCTCATAGGTTCGCGATTTTTCGATCCGGTAGATGGTTTCACTACCCATATGCTCCCCGTTCACATAGATGGTATAGGGTGCATAACCTCCTGAAGGATGTATCTCCATGACATTGATCTCTTCATTACTTACAGAAAGCTCAAGTGGTGCTACAGCATCGACCTCAAATTCCAGGGTGCGCTCGCATCCCTGATAATAAGCCGTGATCACGTGCCTTCCGGGAGTCACATCTAAAAAGAAGTTCTCGAACTGATCGGTTCCGCCATCCAAACTATAGATCACATCAGTCACCCTATCGTCGCCAAGATGAACGCTCACCTCATTCGATGATACATTGTCCATACAGGTGTAGATCACCTCCACTTCTGGATCAAAAGGCACCGGAGCATCCAGGCTAACCGTCACATGCTGTTCACACCCACTGGCATCCTTTACAAAAATGGTATAGGTAGCTCCTCCCGAAAGTCCTTCAAAAACCAACTGCCCTTCAATATAGTCGGCTGGGCTATTGGAGTTCAAAGCCGTGTAGTAAGGGGCTACACCCCCGGTAATATCCAGGGCAATAATTCCCGAATCTTCTCCCTCGCAGTACTCCTGCAAAAGGATCTCCGGGGTGATCACTAACGGCTCAGGAGCAACAATGTCTATTTCAAACACAAAAGGCTTGCACCCTTTCGAATCCTGGGCGATCACCGTATATGTTCCGGGCTCCAGGTCGTAAAAAACATTATCCTCCCGAAACTGATCCAACCTTGGCGAGATCGCGTACTGATAGATCCCGGTTCCTCCTTCGAGATTGATGGCTATGGTACCAAGGTCGTCCGGACAAGCAGGTTGGGTTACAACGGGGTCTGAGGCGTATATGGGCTCCCCTTCTTCGATCTCAATACGGGTTACTTCATGGCAATCTTCACTATCTACCCTCACGTAATACACTCCGGCCGGCAGGTCGGTAAACACGCCTGTGTCTTGTGCAGGCCGTACGGGGTCAGACCCGTCCTGAGCAGCATTGAGCAAGGTATAGGTGTAATTACCTAATCCGCCGGTTGCACGGACCTCAACATAGCCCGTAGCCTCTTCGTAACAGGTTACATCAGAGATCGTATCAACATGGATGATCACCGGTGCTACCGGGCCAATTCCGATGGCATTACTTACTTGTGAAACACAGCCATTGGCGTCTTTCACAAAATACCGGTATTGACCCTCAGGAACCGTTAAGCTTATGGTACTTCCGGTCATGGGGTAAAAAGTGCCATCTGCATCAGTACTGTAGTAATAAGGGGCTGTTCCTCCCGTTGCCGTTAGCTCAACAACAGCATCGATAGCACAGGTATTATCGCTTGCCAATCGAAGACGTGCAATTACAGGGTCCGGTTCGGTGATCACTTCCACAGGCGTGGTAAAATCACATCCCCAACCATCGGTAATCGTAACGCTGTAACTACCGGCAGGAAGGTTTTCAAATTCAGGGGATAACTGACCTCCGCTGCTGTATAACATATTACCGGAGGCATCCAGGTAATTGAGTATGTAAAGGTAGTCGGCATTCGGATCAGACTCCGGTCTTCCGCCACTAACAGATGTTACGGTAATACTTCCGGATGTTGCGCCTTCGCACAGCACGGGAGCTCCTGCTACTAAAAGGCCGGCGATCGGAGCAGGTGCATCCAGGGTGATCCCGGCAATGGCCTCACACCCTTTGGCATCTCTTACCACTACCTCATAGGCTCCTGCAGAGAGTCCGTCGAACATATAATTGGACGAAAAGGCTTCAAGCACATCGCCGGTGTCGGCATCCAGAAGTTGATATTCATAGGTTCCGCTACCTCCATTGGCATAGGCAATAAGCTGGCCCTGCTCGTCACAGGTGATCGCTCTTGAGATCTGCAGGTCAAGCAGTACAGGAGCATCAGGTGCGGTGATAGCAACCGTATTGGAGATCGTATCACAGAATGGCGCGTCTAAAGCTGTGATCGCCACATTAAAGCTTCCGGCATGCAAGCCGTTAATCGTTAACGGATCGGTAGCGGTATTGGCAGGAGTTGATGCAATAACCACATTACCATTATTATCGAAAACCTCGTATTGATAAGCTCCCGAATAACCATTTATGGTCAACTCCATTGCGCCATCTGCGCCTCCAAAACAAGATACCTGGGTATTCGCTACTACTACCGCCTCGATCGTACGGAAAGGAGCAACGGTATGCGTGATGGTTTGATAACAAGAGGTTACATTATCGGTTACCCTGAAGGTGTGATCACCAGGAGCCGTAAGATCGAAGGTAGCCGAATTGGCCGTGGTGCTTATGAGGCTTCCTACTGTATTTCCTATGGGTAATAATTCGAAGGTATAGCTGTTTGAAGGGTTGCCGTTATCAGTAGCCACAAATACGGTTACCCGCTCATTATCGTCGCAGCTTATAGCCAGATCCCTGGTAAGATCCAGGGTAAAGGCATTGATCGGATCAACAGTTACAGTCGCATTCGCTATACAGCCATTGGCATCTCGAACCTCGAACGTATAGGTCTCCGGAGACCCCGTATCATTCACGTAAAATTCTGCTGAAGTTTGAAAGGCTCCGCCATTCATGCTGTAAGCATAGGGTGCCGTTCCTCCAATAGGTTGTACCGTGATCACCCCCCGGCTCACCCCATTACTCACATTACAGGTAAAATCGGTAGTAACGGCTGCAGTGGCTGTTAGCAGCGCCGGTTCTTTGATCTCCATATCAATGGTCGCTTCACAATGCCGTGTTGAGGTCAGGGTGATTCTATAGAACCCGGCCGGCAGGTTATTAAAGAAAGGACTCGCCTGTGGCCCGCGGGTAATACCCCCGATCGGCGTCCCTCCGATGGCGTCGATCTCTTCCAGCTCATATGAAGTGATTATAGCCTGATTCGTCCCGTTGAGATGCACTGCCACAGCACCATATCCTGCGTTACAGGTTACATGATCGATCTCCGGTGTTCCCGGAATGATCTGCGGAGCCGGGTCCAGCGTAAGCGTGTTTTCTACCCGACAAATATCGGCTTCTGCATCAATAACCCTCACAGTATACGTGCCGGGGGCCAGCCCTGCAAATCGTCCCGGAGCAACCGATGGGTCTCCCGGATTTCCGGAAGTATCCTGGATGATCCCCGCCGGATCTCCCGAGCTATCGAATAATTCGACGGTGAAACTTCCGGAGCCGCCAAGTACCTCATAAGCAACGATCCCATCATTAACATCACAACCCGGCTGCGCATCAATGGTTGAATTTAATACAAGTTCAGGGTGGATGATCACCTGATCGGTGGCGGCACACACTTCTCCATTGGCGTCAACGACCTTAATATCGTAAGTTCCTGAAGTGAGGTTCGTATAGCCGGTAAATGGCCAGGTATTCACCTGCTGATAAGCTCCCCCGTTAAGACTAATGCGGTAAGGAGGAATACCTATATGTCCCAGGCCTGAAGGATCGATCACTACGGTAATGGCATAATTCCCCTCCCCTGCGCACGCATCGACCAGGTTGGCTTCAATGTCAACGACAGGATCAAAGGCGATACTTACCGGCACCGGAGTAGTAAGACATCCATTCACATCGCGTGCGTAAAGATGCCAGTTATCGGTGATCGACGGGTCGCGATCAAAGATCTGACCGATTTGCCAATCTCCGGGCGAAGGAGCTGCCTGGGTATCGGGGATCAGGGCGTATTCGTAGCTCCCGTTTCCTCCGGTGGCTCGTACGATCACCTGGGTATCGTCTACACAATTGGCATTGGTATTGCTTATTACCTCCGCAACTACGGGGGTAGGTTCGGTGATGCGGAAATTTACACTTTCAACACATTCCTGTCCGCCGATCTCAGTGATCTGTATACTGTAATCTCCGGGAGCTATTCCGGTAACTGTTTCCGTGATCGCAATTCCTGAGGGCGGATTAGCAAAGGTTACCGGTCCCTGAACAACGGTATTGGTGTACCGTTCAAAAATGGTATATGCCAAAGCTGAAGCACCGGGGTCGTAATTAGCTACCGTAAATTCCAAAGCCCCGTCATCACTGCCATAACACGTCGAAGGAATTTCTGCTACAACTGTAACATCCATGCTATTAACCGGCCCGGGGGTAGTGACCTCAAAATAACTCAGGCATCCCGTATCCAGGTCTGTCGCCAGGAAAACGTATTCCCTGTTTGGGTCAAGTCCGTCGTAAACCACTTCATAAACCCCCGGAGAAACTTCCCCGTTATTGGCAGTTGGCGGAGTGCCCGTTCCATAGATCTCGAAAGCATAGTTTCCGGACCCTCCGCTGGCTTCCAGGGTAACACTGGCACCAAGAACACACCCGTTAAAGACCGGTGCGCCGGCTATATCCAGATAGGGGGCCGCAGCCACGCGTTCTGATCCTACCTCAGACTCACAGCCATTGGCATCGACGATCCTGACGTAGTAAAAACCGTAATCCAACCCATGGAACGTATAAGAAGTATTTGTTTCTCCTGATCGCTCTTCTATCAAATCATCAGCACTGTCATACAAATAGTAATCAAAAGGAGCTTCTCCGCCACTGGTTATAGTGACCGTTATTGATCCCGGGGTCGTAGCGCCGGATCCGGAATCACAAGATACATCCTGGGCCAGCATACTAAACGTTATCGGTTGCGGCTGGGCGAGTGTTACGGTCCCGCTGAAGGCACATCCCTTGGCGTCTGTTCCGGAGAAGGTATAGGTGGTGTTCGCACTTAAACCGGAATATACTTGCTGAGCAGATGGTCCTGCCCCGTCAAAAAAGATGGAATAAGGAGGAGTACCACCACTTATGTTCAGGTCAACCACTCCATCGCTTGTTCCGTAACAACTTGGGTTGGTAAGCACAGGATCGTAGGTGACCGGAACCAGTTCGCTAACGGTAACGGTATTGGTGGTCACATCCGGACATGGTCCGTTATCAGAAACCACAAAGGTATAGTCTCCGGATACCGTCGCAGTATATACCACAGGAAGGGAGGATACCGAAATATCAGAAGCTACTTCAATGCCATCTCTGAACACATCATAGGTATATCCCGGGGTTCCCGCTGCGATGTTCAATTCGATCACCGCTTCAGGCGGGGCCGTATTACAATCAAGATCTTTGATCAACACAGCATTGGCTTGCAGGGGTGCTGTAGCTTCGATCGAGGTATCAATAACATCGGTACAGCCATTGGCGTCGATCACTTCAACGGTATAGGTAACTCCGGGCTGCAGCCCACTAAAAGTCATTGCGCTTTGCCAGTCCCCTCCATTTACACGGTACTCATAGGGTGCTGTACCTCCTGAAGCACTTGCTATAATCGTTAAACCTCCTGCACCGGTAATGCAACTGCTATTGGCTGCAGCTGCTCCTGTTAAAGGAACGGGCGCTGTGATCGTAAAGGTATCGGTAAACGAACACCCGTTTACATCGGTTACCGTATAGGAGTAATCTCCGGTCTGGTACAATATACCTGTAAAGGTATCAGCGCTCTGTGGTCCCCCGATAAGTGTTCCATCAGGATAGGTGAGTTCATACGTATAAGTACCCCACCCTCCGTTGGTTTCGAGGGTTACGGTATAGGCATCACAACGCTCTCGGGTGATCGCCGGAGCAACCGCTATTGCTGCAGGGGCAGTTACTGTTACACTGGCCGTAGCAGAACAGCTGGTAACATTATCGGTAACGGTGATGGTGTAATTACCTGCTGCTAAACCGGGGACGCTAATGGCCGATGTGGTTGCTCCCGCACCGCTTGCTCCCGGAACCGGATCGTTTGCGGCATCTCTTACTTCATAGTCGAACGTATTGAAATTCGATACTTCGAACACTACCTCGCCGTCAGCATCCGTTGCACATGTCACATTGCTTAATAGTCTTCCGGAAACTCCAATTGGTGTGATCGGATCTATCGTTAGATACTCCTCGTAGGCACAACCATCGGCATCGGTAACCTTAAAGGTGTAGGTATCGGGAGTCAGATCGTTGAACACTCCGGTAGTATTGCTCTCAGCAGCGCCTGCAGGGGCTACGATCTCATAGAGCAGATCTCCTGAACCTCCGTTAACGCTGAGCGTAACATCTGATGAAAGCGACGGACACACCACGGGAGTGAGATCGAAATCAATAGCTGTGGGCGGAGTTGGGGGTGTTACTGTAGTCGTATTATCCGACCAGGTACACCCTCTGGAATCTTGTATAAAAACCGTGTATGTCCCGGGTGAAAGTCCTTCAAACCTTCCGGTGGTATTGCTATAATCCAAACCATCGATACTAAAGGCATAGGGTGGTGTTCCACCTGTAATATGCTGTACTTCGATAATTCCGGAACTATAGGTCAACGTCCCGTCGCATTTAGCATCCTGCACCAGGACAACCTCAGCTTGCAGCGGAGCATCAGGTTGCGATATGGTTACTTCATGACGGAATTCACACGTCTGATTTCCATGGGTTTGGTACACCACAAGCTCGTAGTCTCCCGGAGCCAGATTCTCATAGGTGCCCGAGGTATTTCCAAGAACAGTTCCATCGGCATGGGTCAGCTCATAACTCATTCGGTATCCGCCACCTTTTTGACCGGGCAATACATTCACATCGATCGCCCCATTAGTCGCTCCAAAACAGGAAACATCGGTAGGATCTACGGTATATTCCACTGGTGGGATCAGGTCAATTTTAACAGGATTGGACAATGCGGTACAATTATTTTTGTCGATCACCACGAACTGATAGGTCCCCTGACCTCCAAAAGGAATATCAAAGATCACACTGGTCTGGTACACTGAAGGCGGAATATCATCAATACTTGCATAGCTAACCGGAGCGTTGGTCGCTTCACTATCGGGTGCGTAGCTCCAGATGGCATAGCGGTGTGGAGTTTGTCCTCCTGAAGATTCCACAAGGATATTCCCCTGGTCACAAACAATATGCTGAGATACCCTTGCCGTGAGATCAAGATCAGAGTCACTCTCCAGGATAACTTCCTCGGCATACACACAACCGTCTTCTGTACTTACAGAAACCTCATAGGCTCCTGCCGGAAGCGAAGTAAAGGTGTGGTTGTTATCATCATCAGGACCATAGGTGTTTACCAATTGCCCTGTATCGTCTTTTAACTCATAGGTATATTGCGGTTCGGCATCGTAAACAGAAATTCCAATACTTCCGAAATCTGTTGGGCATAGGGGTTGATTTACCGATACCTCAGCGCGAAACTCCCTGGCTTCTACTGCTACATCGCGAACAGCGAACAAGCAGGCCGTACCGGAATCGGTAAAGACATCCGGCTGTCGCATAAAGATGGTATAAAGTCCTTCTGAAGTGATAACGAAAGATCCGCTCGATTGCCATGCCGCTGTGGCCTGATCAAAGATATCCGGCTGGGTAGTGATCGCGAACTCATAGCCCGACGGAATATTGCTTACCGTAATACTTCCGTTGGCATCACAAATAATATCGCGTGAATTCACCTTAGGGTCTAAGGAGTTCTCATAGGCTTTAAAATAGAACTGGTTAAAGCATCCGTTCTGATACACCACCATCAGGCGGTACTCCCCTGCTGCCTCCAGGGTGTAATCTTCACTGGTGGAAACCGTCGTCCAGGAGCAGGTACGCGATCGGGTCGGACAATCATCAATAGCCTCATCGGCACACCCTTCATCCAGTCGCTGCCATTCAAAAGACACGGCATCACTAAAGGTCACGTCCAGAAACCTGGTATCGTTGGTACCGCACAGGTAGAACTTGGGTAATTGGGAGCCGTCATTAGAACAGGTTACCACTTCATCGGCTGCATCCAGAAACGGATTCGTTGCTCCGTTATCAAAAGGGATCACATGAATGACCTCCTCCATTTCCATACAGGGAGCAGGCGCTGTTTTTATCACCCTGTAGGTGCCAAAGGCCGAAGCCTCAAAAGTCTGGTTGGTAGCTCCCGGAATATTAACGAAATTCCCTCCTCCCATATCTGTTTGCCATTGAAAGGTTGCAAAGCCCTCCCCGGCAGTCAACGTGATCTCTGACCCACAGAGGTATTCATCACGTACAAAATCACAATCTTCAAGGTCTACCAGAAAATTGGTCGCCCCGGGAATGGCAAGTCCGCAGGCATCGAATCCGGCAACAGAGGGGTCATCAGAGATCACCGCATCGTTTATAAGCCCGGAATAGGTGGCATATGCCGTATTCTCAATAATGTTCGAACAGGCATCCCGCAACCCAAAACAGTTTTCAAGCACCTTAACCTTTAGATTGATCTCGTAATAGGGGTCGTCTTCTTCGATATAGGTGTCGGGGATGTGAAATACGATCTCATGGGTATCGGGATCATAATCAAAGGTCACCTGCTCCCCGTTTATGGCTCCCGGCACTTCGATCTCTGCCAAAATAGGGTCTACGTTGACCGGAAGTACATCTCTTAGGGTAAAATTAACCGCATCGTCGTTCCCTACATTCTGGAAACCCAGTACGTAGAACATCTCCTGGCCCAGCCTTACATCGCTACCGGTAATATCGTTGCCCAGAAGGTCTTCAACGATCTTGGTCAACCGGATATCCGGTTCGATGACCTCAACAGCCAGGGAAGTAAAAAAGATATCGTATTTATCTCCCGTTGACGAAGCTCTAAGGGTTGCGCCTGTTTCATCATTAGGTAATAACGAATTGGCCGGATTATCGAGCCTGATCAGGTCGGTATCCCACCCCAGGGTATTGCGGCTATTAGGATCGCGATCGAGAAATTCGTTCTCAAAATGAGTAATATTACTGTTGAAGAAATTATTCGCCGGGTTAAGGGCGTCACCCAATGGGGTGAATGCCGAATTACTATCGGCCTTAAAAGAGAGTCCGTCGCCGGTAATACGATTATCCCCCTCCAGGGTTGCCACCCCAAGGGTTGCGTTCACCGGAAAAGGATCAGGTAAGGTTTTAAATCCGTTGAACGGAACATCAATGGTCTCTCCCGATTTGATCCCTGCATACCCATCAAAGGTGGCAATGTTCTTTGCCGGCATGGTGGGATTCTCATAAACCAGGATCAAAGTCCACCCTCCGGATATTCCTCCCCTGATGTTTCTACCACCCGTAGCGGCTCTTATATTAGCCACCGTATACGTTCCTGTAGGGTCATCAAGTGATGTGACCAGTGCGGTGACATCCTTGTAGCATATGTACGGACTGTAACTTCCGAAATCACTGTCATTAAGTCCGTCAAAAAGGATCTCGTCTGCCGTGATATCCTGGTAGGTTCCTCCGGGAATACTGAATTTGATCTGGTTGAAATCGTCGCTTCGTCCGTTCGATTGCTTGTCGCCATCAAAGGGATATACCGCTCCCCAGTATAACCCGGCATACCGTATTCGGGTACAGTTAAGGTCATTCATGATCAGATCGGCAGAAGAAGAAGAGAAGGTCGAAGGATCATCGTCAATATCAATGTACTGCATATTGAGCCGGTCATTGTATTGGGACGCGGTGCCCGTTGCATTATACGGGTCTTCAGGATCATGAGCGTTGTCATCGCGATTCATGATATTATTCGCGATAAACGTAATGTCTCCTCTGATATTAGACTGATATCTTACTTCAAGATCATTTTTTACCTGGGCATACGTGGAAACATATCCCAATAAAAACAAGCCTGCTAAAAGCAGAAGATTATGTAAATAGGTAGCTGTGGACTTCATAATGTTGATCGATTTTAGGGTACACGAATAATTTCCCGGACAAAGAAATTCGCCTGAACAGACTAGGAGGAGTCGTGTGAACGGCGGCTTCTGTAAGTACTCCTAAAACATAGATCGAAATGGGCTGGAATTACCGGTGCAGCTTCTGTTCGTTGCGACGAGATACCGTCGGTACGATCGGAGCTCTGGTGCCGTGGTTGCCCGAAAAGCCATAAGGCGCTGTGAATTGGGGCTGATTTCATAAGCAAAAGTTGTGTTCGCGATCACCGTTTGGACAGACGGTAATGTTTGAACGGGTATTAGTAATTATATATTCATACGAGTAATCAGATAATTATGTAGTAATTATACGATAATTCTTACAGATAGAATGCATTTCAACGAATATTTTTGGTGTTTTATCGATGTAATGCACATTTTAGAGGGAATGCCGTGAAAAAAGGAGGTCAAAATAGTTGCCTGGAATACCATCTATGCCGAATTGGGCCCGGAGTGATCGGTTAGCCGGGACGCTATGTGAGGAACGAAATTGGATCTAAAGCGCACTGCCCTGCCATAAAAAAAGCCTGATCCGAAAGGTTAGGCTTTCGCATCAGGCTATGGACTGTTTAAAGTGCTATTTATGGTTTCTTAACGGTACAAGGTAAAGTGTCCTACGAATTCCTTGATCTTATCACCTTCATCGAACCGAAGTACATACCAGTAATCTCCGGTAGGCAGCGCACTGCCATTGTACGTTCCATCCCAGTATTCCCCCGGGCGCATTTCTCCTACCACCCTTCCGTAGCGATCGTAAACAATGGTTGTTAAATTCGGGTAGTCCTCAGTATTTGTTGGTCCCCAAACATCATTCTGACCATCTCCATCGGGTGTAAAGAAGTTCGGGATCTCCATATCGTAGTATTCCAGGTAGATCTGTGCCCTGCTCTCGCAGCCCGAAGCATCTACCACGAGTACATTATACAAGCCTGTTTCCCTTATTCGGTAAGTCCTGTTCTCTCCCTGATAAGCATCGTTCACATAGAAGGTATACGGCGCAACTCCACCAACAGCTCCCATTTCGATCACATTGGGGATCTCATTAGCCAAAGACAGTTCAAGCGGAGCAACACCATCGATCTCAAAATCGACAGTTCTGATGCATCCTCTATAGTTTGCAGTAACGGTATGAGGTCCCGGAGCCAGGTTACGGAACATATTATCAAAACTGTCGTCTCCTCCGTCGAGGTTATAGATCACATCGGTAAAGGAATTGTCACCGATCGTGATCGTTACCTCATTCGAGGTAGTGTTTCCGACACATAAATAAGTTACCTCAGCAATTGGGTCAATAGAAAAGTCGAATGCCTTAAATGGGTAGGTCGCCGTACATCCGTTATCGTATTCCAACACCAACCTGTACTCTCCGGCATTTGCACTGTTCAGCGTGTATGATGTTCCCGTAGCTACAGTGCTCCAACTACAGGTAGGTGAGGATATCGGACAAGCCCCGTTGATCTGATCTGCACAGTTGGCATCCAGGCGCTGCCATGCTATGGAAATAGCATTTGGAAAATCGGTTTCAAGCAAACGGTCGTCTGCAGGATCACAGAAGTAAAAATGCGGAACCACAGCGCCGTCTGCAGCACAAGTTAGTACCTCATCGGCTACATCGGTAAATGGTACGCTCCCCACATCTCCAACGAGGATCAAATTAATGGTCTCATCGTCCGAAATACAAGGAGAAGGAGCTGTTTTCTGCACACGGTATGTTCCGGGAGTAGTCGCTTCATAACTCACCCCGGTCTCTCCCGGAATATTGATAAAATTCCCGGCGGTATCCTGTCGTTGCCACTGATAGGTCGAGTATCCGCTTCCGGCGGTCAGCGTAATACTGCTTCCGCAAAGGTATTCATCACGTTCAAAGTCACATTGATCCAGGTTGATGTAGTTCGTTGCACCGGGAGCAGGAAGGCTACAGGCACCGAATACAGAAACATTGGGGTCTGTAGTGATCTGGTTCGTATTCAATATACCTCTGTAAGTGGCATACACCGTGTTCTCCAGAATATTGGAACAGGCATCTCTCAACCCAAAACAATCCTGAAGTACACGTACGCGTACCCTGATCTCATAAGGATTATCGGCTACCTCGATATACGAATTCGGAATGTCGAAAGTAAGCCGATGTGCATTTTCATCATAAGATACCGATATCGGATCTCCATTATTCGGAAGCACAAAATCGTCGATTACAGGATCCACATTGGCCGGCAGTACATTGGTCATGGTAAAATCTGCCCCATCATCGTTCCCTGTATTGTCAAAGGTGATCACATAATCCATCTCCTGTCCAAGAGCTACTGTAGTGCCATCGATATTGGTCCCGCTAAGATCTTCTACAGTATTGGTGATCTCTATATTTGGTTCAATGTTTTCTACGGCCAGGGCTGTAAAGAACAGATCGAACTTATCTCCGGAAGTCGTAGCACGCAGCACCGCACCGGTCTCATCATTGGGGATAATGCTGTTTCCCGGATTGTCAATGGCGAGCAGATCGGTATCCCAGCCCAGAGTATTCTGACTGTTGGGCGTTCGGTTGTTAAAAGGGGTTTCCAGCTGACTGATACTACTGTTAAAAAAGTTATCAGCCGGATTCAGGGCATCTGCCAACGGTGTGAAGGTAGCATTACTGTTCGCTCTGAAAGACAACTGGTCTCCTACAAGGTTGTTATCTCCCTCCAGGGCTGCAACCATAAGGTTGGCCCGAACCGGTAATCCGTTGGGCAAGGTGGTAAAACCGTTAAAAGGAATGTCTACCGGGGCAGTGGCCGTTTGTTCGATCCCTGCGAAACCGTCAAAAGTGGTTATATTCTTGGCCGGCAGGTTCGGATTCTCATAGACGATCACAAGGGTCCATCCTGCAGAAACCCCTCCGGGAAACTCATTACTGGCCACTCCTGCTGCAGCTCTTACATTTCCTACGGAATATACCCCCTGAGGGTCAGAGAGTGACGTGAGCACACCTGTAACATCCTTATAACACACATAAGGTGCATAATCTCCAAGATCAGGATCGTTGAGTCCGTCAAATATCACCGTATCTGCCGCAATATCCCTGTAAAGCACTTCCCCCGGAATACGCAGCTTGATCTCAGAAAAATCGCCCTCCCTGACATTGGTCGTATCACTCCCCTCAAACGGATAAATACCTCCCCAGTATAATCCCGCGTAACGCACTACAGAACAGGAGGGGTCGGGTAAGGTAAATTGAGCAGACGAGGAACTAAATGTAATGGTGTCATTATCCTCATCGATATATTGCATGTTCAGGAAATCGTTGGCCTGTGAGCCCGATCCGGTAAGATCGTAAGGATCTTCAGGATTTTCTGTTCCCGTTTCGCGATTCACGATACCATTCGCAATAAAGGTCAGGTCCCCCTTAATGGTTTCCTGGTAACGCACCTCAAAAGGCTGCTTTACCTGGGCCTGAAGCCCGGTAACAAGTACAAAAAAAAGTAAAGACCATAGTCCTTGGGGGGGAAAGTAGGATTTAGATGATGTCATAATAAAATTACTCCTGCTATTATTTTCAATATTCGGGATGGGTAGCATCTGGTTCGTTAAAACCTTTAAAGTCGGAATGGTCTCGTGTAAAGATCATTCCGACTTTGATTTATGGTTTAAGATGTAGATAAAAGATTATTCCGCATGAAACCTATCTCATGGTACATTTACAATTGCTTATTCCCTGGAACAGATCGACCCCAAGGGTGATCACGTGCGTTCCGGTACTGTAAAGCTGGATCTCATTAAAGATCACCTGGTAACTGTAACCAAAGTAAAAACCTCCCTTCTTAAGTCCCGCCATAGGTCCGATATTCCAAGGGTTGAAGAACTGGTCGTTCAGGAATCGATAGGTGATCCCGAACCAGTAATAGTCTTCAAAATCAAAATACCTCACCTTGAAATTCACATCGGTACTCGAACGGCCGTCACTTTCAAAAAGTTGAAAGAATACTGAAGGTTCGTATTCCCAGTCAGAGCGGATGTTCTTCTTATAACGGTACCCGGTATAGAGGTAGTAATTTCTAAGTCGGTTAGGCTCAGAAATTGCGAAAACATTCAGGTCCTTGTTCAGGATGTTTGCCGCATTTAAACTCGCAAAGAACTGCCCCTGACGATAGAGTATCCCCACATCGAAGTTGTGATTGGTGGTCGAACGATCGTCGGTTACCGATGGATCGGCATTAGGGTCGAACTCGTTGATGTCAATACGGAACTGGTTAACATTGTACGACAAACCGAAACTCAGGAACTTGTCGTCCTGATTGTTCAGGGTCAGGTGGTGTGCGAATGATAATCGCGCACCGCGCTGACTCGTAAATCCGTTACGGTCGTTGTAAAATAACACTCCGGTACCAGAGCGTTCTCCCAGTCGTACATCGCCGACCAGGGTTTGCGTGTCGGGTGCATTCTTGATCCCAACCCATTGGGTCAGGGCGTTCCCTCTCACCTTTACATAGTCTCCGATACCCGCGTAGGTGGGCGAGATCACGAACTCATTATCTGAGGTGTACTGTGTAAAGGTAGGCAAGGTAAGCTCTTGGGCGGAAGCTTCCATACCTAACAGGGCAATCGTAGCATAAATAAGTTTTCTCATCATGGTTAATCCTTCTTTCGTTATCGGTATAGGGTAAAGTGACCCACAAATTCTCTTTCGTCTTCGTCTTCGCTGAATTTAATTACATACCAGTAATCTCCACTTGGCAATGGCGAACCGTTGTAGGTACCATCCCACGTTTGTCCTACGCGCATCTTACCTACTTCACGACCGTAACGGTCATAAACTCGGGTTAGAATACTCGGGTAGGCCGTATCATTTCCTGGTGCCCAGACGTCGTTGTTACTATCGCCATCAGGTGTAAAGAAATTCGGGATCTCAATATCGTAAAATTCTACGAAGATCTCAGCTCTATTCTCACAACCTAGGGCATCGATCACAACCACCTCATAAATGCCTGTTTCTCTGATACGATAGCTTGTGTCATTTCCTACGTACTCTCCATTTACATAGAACGTATACGAAGTCTGACCGCCAGTTGCCGTGAAGTCGATCACATTCAACGTCTCATTTGCCAGTGAAATTTCCAGTGGCTGGTAAGCGATCACCTCAAAGAATTCTTCTGCAGGCATTACCTGAGCACATCCTTCGTGGAAAATAGTGATGAACTGATCGGATCCGGCAGGAACGTTTCTCACGATCCCTTTTCCGTCGATCACCTCTGCAAACAATACAGCATCATTGATGTCTGTGCTATTTAGCGCATATAACACCTCAGAAGGGTCCATATCGGTCTGAGTGAGGGTTACCTCTATATAATTGTCCGGAAGCGTTGTAGAGCACTCGTAAACCACATTTACAGCCGAACTAAGGTCCGGTCCGGTAGGGATCATAAAGCTGGACTCGTTGCTACAGGTATTGGCATCAGTTACCACGATACGGTAATCCACATCGCCTTCCAGATCCCAGAACGACACCACCTCGGCAAGACCGATACCGGTGTAGGTAGCTACCGGCGTATCGTTTTCCGGATGATACAGTTCTGCGGTATAAGGAGCGGTTCCTCCTGTAAGTACGAATTCGTAGTATCCATCGGTAGTTCCGAAACAAACCACATTTGGCTGATCGGTAACTGTGATCGCGATCTCTTCCGGTTCTGAAACTACGAACACTTCTGTATCGAAATCACAATCCCATGCATCCCTAACTCTTATGAAGTATGCTCCAGCAGGAAGCTCGGTAAAGGTGGCCTCTTCCTGGCTCTCCCCGATCATATTGCCTGCCTGATCGTACAGCTCGTAATAATAGCTGTCTGGTCCGGCTCCACCGGTAACATTGATAGCCGATACTTCTCCGGTGTTAGAACCAAAACAAGTTGTAGGCTGTCCGGTGATCTCGGCAGAAATGAATTCAGGTCTTATAAGTTCAATAGACTCCGTCTCAAAAGTACATCCTCTCTCATCGGTGATGTAAGCGGTATACACTCCGGCAGCAAGACCGAGGAATACGTAACCGTCTACATTGGTTTGCGTTTGAGCGTATCCGTTATCTCCAATAAGGGTGATCTCGTAATAAGGATATCCTCCCCAGGCATCTACATAGATCTCACCGCGGTCGTTGGTGCAGGTTACATTCGCAACCTCTTCAATGGTAGCCTGAAGATCTTCCAGTGGCTCTGTAATGGTGAACTCACTTGGATCTAAATCACAACCAAGACTATTGCTGGTGATCACTGCCGATACTTCATAATGACCGGCAGGAAGTCCGCCGATGGTGATCTCGCTTGAAGTGCTACTACCGGAAACAGTATAACTATTGGTAATACCGGTGATGGTCCAGTCGAAACTTCCGGACTGATCGCCATCTCCAAGGAAGGTATCGATCATATTGATGGTTACACTACCATTAGATTCACCGAAACAAGCAGGATCGGCCATTGCGGCAGTGAGTACAAAGGTATCCGGATCGTTAACCGTATGAGAAGTACTTACCTCACAACCGGTATCGGTATTCAGGATATTGATGAAATACGATCCCGGTGCCAGATCGGTGAACTGGTAACTCGTTGCTGTGGTCACAGCAGAGGTCTCCAGTACGAATCCGTCGATATCGGTAAGTTCGTATTGCAGGTTAGCCGTTGCCGGATTCCCGGGAACGCCTTCATAAACATCAACACTTACGGTGATATCTTCCCCATTAACACATGTAGCAGTGCTATCGGTGATCAGATCGATAAGTTCTATGCCGATGAACGGTGCTACAATAACACTATCGGTCGCTGTACAATTATTGCTGTCGTATACGGTGATATTCACCACCCCTCCGTTAGGATCGGCAACGATGAATTGCGGACTCGAAGAGATCTGAGTGATGCCGTTAAATTCAAAGGCAAAGCGCACATATTCTCCGGTACCTCCTGTAATTCCAGCTACATCTACGGTAACCAGGGCATTATTCGGATTGTTACTTCCCGCATCACAACCAAACGGTGTAACGGTTGGTGTTGGGAAGGCGATCTGCTCAGGCTGGGTGATGGTAGCATCCGTTTCTACAGTACAACCGTTCTGGGCAGTGGCACGTATCGTGTAAACCGTTCCTGTGGTCGTACCATTAAGGTTGCTGAATACTGCATTATAGCCATCTTCCTGGTCAGGAGCTACATTCGTTGCAGCACCATCAATGGCGATCATCTCAAAGGTAAACGGACCAATACCATTATCCGGAGCGTTTACAATAAGCTGACCGGCCCCTGCATGACAGGAAGGATCGGTAATGCTTATCACATCCAGGGTTGGCTCTACTCTTTCCGGCACGATCACCTCCTTGGTGATATCACAAGTACCATTGAGGTCATAAACCGTGATCACATAGGTTCCGGCCACATCGGCACCGTTCCATGTGGTTCCGGCAGGATCCAGGGTGGTCTGCGAGAGATCTGAACCTCCTGGGCCGTCTATACTGTAGGCATAAGGCCCAACTCCCGTAATATTATCTATGGTGATCTCAGCAGGTCCGTCACAGAAAAGTAATCCTGTAACCTGGGCGTTGAAATCAAGCGGTACAATGTCAATGTTTCCGGTAGCATTCACACCACAACCATTGGCATCGGTAAGTACAATATCATAAGTACCCTCAGATAATCCGGTGATCACATAAGGTGTGCTGCTGTCTATCGTAATGTTTCGAACTGCTCCGTTCACGCTCAATGTGTAAGGCGCAATGCCCTCTGTGGTCATATTTACAGTAATGGCATACTGGCCGGAAGCATCGCAATTATCGGCTACCTCCAAGGTGATCTCAGGTGTAGGATCGGTGAAGATCTCTACAGACTGGGTGTTGGCACAGTCTCTACCCGAAATAACGGTCACATCATAAATTCCTGCTGCAACCCCGGTGAATACTCCCGTATTGTTGGTTTGCAGTACAGTTCCTCCCTGGCTTAGTTCATAACGATAAGGAAGATCCACAGAAACCGTTTCGTCAAGATCTACCGTAATCGTACCCATTGCATTACAATTCGCATTGGTGGTTGCAGTAGTAAATACGACTGCTGCCGGTTGCTCCAGGGTGATCGGCGCATTAGCCGTACATCCGGTTGTAGTATCGTGGATCACTACGATATAATCGCCAAAGCCAAGTCCGAGGAAATCTCCGGAAGGTTGTTGTGCTACCAGGGTAGTACCGGTACCGTCCTGAAGCTCGAACTCGTAGTTTCCGCTTCCACCAAATCCGTTGGCCGTGATCGCTCCGTCATTATTCGCACAACTTACCTGTGCGGCCAGTTCCGGAGTGACATCTACCGGAGGATAGATCTCTATAGGAGCATCATGGGTACATCCATTCGCATCGCGTACCGTTACCGTGTAAACTCCCGTAGAAGTTACCGTGAACGTCGGACTGCTTTGGAAGGCGCCTCCTATGCTGTAGCTGTATGGTGCCACACCACTTGAAGCCGTAACCGTAAAGGTATAACTGCTTCCGTCAGAAGTACACTGATCGGCAGCAAAGGCAGGAGCCGTAACTGTTGGCTCAGGATCTACATCTACCGTCACCGTGATCGACGTACCACAGTCATTGCTGTCTAATACATAGATGTCGTAATTCGCAGGATAGGTAGCAGGGCTGAATATAAAGGTAGCACTGCTCGTATACGCTGAAGCGGCCGGTGCAGGATCGCCTGCAGGTACTGCAGCATAACGGTAATCAGGAGTTCCTCCTGAAGCAGCTACTACTACTTCGGCCCCACTGTTACAATTTCCATTGATGTTATTTACTTCCACCAGGCTTACAGGGGCATCCGGACCACTGATCGCTACCACATTGGTCTGGGCAGGACAGTTCGGATAATCTGTAGCAGTAATGGCAATATAGTAATTCCCGGTGGTGAGTCCGTTAACGGCGATCGTTGTCGGCGCTACACCACTAGCAGTAATTCCCGCAGAAGTGCCGTCACTATTGAATACTTCGTAATCGAAGTTTCCTGTATACTGGTCTACAGTGAACTCTAAAGCGCCATCATTACCTCCAAAACAACTCACATTCGCTGTGGTTACTGCTGTAGCCTCGATCGTATCGTAAGGCGCTATCGTATAAGGCACTGTAGTTACAAAACATCCGGTAGCAGTATCCGTTACACGGAACACATAGTCACCGGGTGCGGTGAGTTCAAAGATCGCTGAAGTATTGTTCGGACTGCTGATAAACGTACCGTTGGCATTTCCAACAGGTAGCAATTCAAAGTCATACGTATTGGCAGGGTTACCGTCATCGGTTACCGTTACCAGTACTTCTTCGGGGTTAATACAGCTGATCGCAATATTCTGAACGCGGTCGGCACTAAATACATTGATAGGATCTACGTCGATCGTTGTCGTTACAGGACAGCCATTGCCATCGCGAACTTCGATCGTATAGGTCTCTGCAGATCCCGTATCGTTCACTAAGAATACGTTCGAACTCTGGAAGTTCACCCCGTCGATACTGTAGAGATAGCTTCCGCTTCCGCCACCGGCCGTTACCGTGATCTCTGCCTGGCTTACACCATTGCTCGCATCACAAGTAAAGTCTGCTGTAAGTGCTGCAGTGGCAGTAACCGCCGCAGGTTCGTTGATGATCTCTATTACAGTGTTATCACATCCGCGATCTGAGATCACTCGTACCTCGTAGCTCCCAGCAGGTAGTCCTGTAAATATTGGCGATACCTGTGGTCCGGCGATCAATACACCGCCGTCGTAAAGCTCATAGCTGTATGGCGGATTGTCGTTCGAAGCGTCAAGAACAACTTCGATCGTACCATCCGATAAGCCATTACACGTTACATGGGTAGGGATCGTTGTAAAAGTAACAGGGGTTGGCTGTTCTAA
>NZ_JADMKT010000066.1 GCF_016786255.1 Robertkochia sediminum | reverse complement strand
TGCCGTTGCCCACAATTATGAAAAAACTTCTACTAACTGTATTATTCGTATTTATAATAAATTCGGTTTTCTGTCAAAACTTACTAGATGACAAATATTACTTTGTAAATGGAACCGAACTCTATGGCATTAAAAAAAGTAATGATACAATCTTTGAATTTAAATGCAATTCAAATTTTAAATGTGCCCAGAAATACAGGAGAATTTTTAAAGTTCTAAAGAGCAAAAGAATTGGATCTAAAGAGATTCTAGCAATAGAGCGAATTGATTCAATTCCCCTAACAACAAACCCAATTCCAGCAGATCGTTATAAATTAATAGGGTTTGAAAAGCTTGAACAAGGGAAACTAAAATTCATTAATGAAGCTAAAACCTATACTCTTGATTCGCTTTCTGTAATTCCATTTGACATTCAGTTTTTAAACAATAAATTCGGGTTTACTTATTATTCAGAATCCTATCTATCTCAATTAAAAACGGATTATAATATTAGTCCTGAATTAGCTCAAAAGATTTTAGCAGGTTTAAAAAGTAATACTGAGCTAATAGAACTTTATAGAAAAACAAAAACGGGAGATATTTATGGAAGCGGCATTACAGCAGAATTAATTGCTACAGAAATGATTAAAATAAATTTAAGCCCCCTCGATGCAAAAAAACGACTTGAACAAGCATTGAAAAAATAACTGTGGGCAACATCGGCTATATCTCATGGCTAGTGTAGTACTTCTAAAAAAGAAAAAAATATTCATGAACTCAACCAGGCTATTCGCTTCCATCGGACGCATCAAACAACCCGACCGCCACGAGGCATAGCCCTGCCGTTAGGCACAAGTTAAAATGAGAGTGACATTTTTAACCATATCATTACTAATATTTGTTTTCAGCTGTAAATCTTCAAGAAATGTAGATGAAGAAAAGGAAACTTTAAAAAATCAATGCTCCACCATCTTCCAAACGGTATTAAATTGCAGCCTATCAGATTTAAAAAAACTTATCGAAAAAGACAATGCTCTTGTAAACGCCAAGGATACAGTAAATCATCTATTCACACCACTCTTCTATGCCGCTCAAATAAATCATAAATCTAAATTTGACTATTTATTAAAAAATGGAGCTGAAATTTCAGCTCTAACGGATGAATTTATTCATCCTCAATTTGATGTTTTGTACGTTGCTCTTGAATATGATTCTGACAGAATATTAAAGAGAATCATTGAGCTTAAATCTTTTGACTTAAATAAAAAATATGATGACTGTGAAAATGTTATCTACACAGCAGTTAGAAATAATTCTCAAAAGTGTTTAAAAATACTATTGGATAACAAAGTCCGTCTTGATGTTACTGATGAATGTTCCGATGATAAAGGGATTTCCCCTCTGGGATGGGCAGCTTTAAAAAATCATGTTGACGTCGCAAAGCTATTAATTGAATATGGTGCAAATGTTAACGAGCAAAAGAATATAAAGGAACATACAATATTAGGTTATGCATGCTCCTCTAAAGACGCATCATTGGAAATGGTTAAATTATTAGTTGAGAATGGCGCTGACATTGATAAATCAAATCATTTAAATTTCACCCCTTTAATGAGGGCAGTTGCAAGTGGGAAAATCGATATTGTAGAATATCTTATCACAAAAAATGCAAATATCAATGCACAAACAGATTTTGGAAGATATTCACCTCTACATTATGCTTGTTCCCGGAATAATATGCAAATAGTTGAGCTATTGTTAGAGAATGGGGCTAATCCAGATATGAAGGATAAAAATAATTTAAGACCTATTGATAAACTTCAAAATGAGTATGATAAACAGAAAATGCGAGAACTTATAAAATAACCAGTGCCTAACATCGGCTATATCTCATGGCTAGTGTAGTACTTCTATAAAAGAAAAAAAAATCATGAACTCAACCAGGCTATTCGTTTCCATCGGACGCAACAAACAACCCGCCCGCCACGAGCCATAGCCACACCGTTAGCACACATTATGAACCAAAACCAAACCAAAATCATATGAACACCGTTTCCTGCCCTGCTTGTAAAAATGAAAATGCCAGTAATACTTTAGAATGCACTATTTGCCTGTTCCCTTTTAATGGTACTGAAAAGGAAAAATCGATACACATAGGAAAATTCATTTCGGATAAAGGTGTTATTGATGATTCTGACAGCCTAATCAAGAAAACACAAAACATTCTTTTTGTTTTATCTGGTTTGTACACTTTAGGAATGGTCCTCACCTATTTTAATAATCCTTACGGGATTATTGGTATAATTGATTACTTCATAATAATTCCAATTTTCTTGGTTTCCGCTTTCAGGATAAGGAAAAATCCAATTCTATTCACATCCATCCCACTAAGTATTTTATTACTTATTTATTCGATTCAATTTCTTTTTGATCCTAGAACTATCGTAAATGGTATTCTAATAAAAATAATTATCATAGGTGTAATGGGATATTGCATTAAAACTGCTGTAAGTGCGAATAAATTCAGAAAGAAATACAAAATATAACGTGTGCTAACAAAGAACTGAGTTAAAATCCAACCCCTTTTCAAGCTAATTTCGACCGGTAATTTTCATCATATGGTATCCCTGATGTAGCCACTGCGAAGGCTTGCTTCAGCAGTTTATTAGCTACAGCAATCAGGGCCAGTTTTTTACTTTTTCCTTTGTCGACTATCCGGTCATAGAGTTCCTTACAGGCTTTATTGTGTTTACAGGCCGAGAAGGCGCATAAGAACACCAGGTTGCGGAGTTTCTGGTTTCCTCTTTTACTGATCCTGCTTTTGCCGCGAACACTTTTGCCTGACACCCTAATGGTAGGGGTGATCCCCACATAACTGCATAGCTGTGAAGCGTTTTCAAACTTGGTAAAACCATCGGTGATGATGATAAGAAACAAGGCTGTTTTAGTCCCCATTCCGGGAATGCTTTTCAGGTTTGTTAATTGCTGTTGCTGCTCCTTCTTGACCAACTCCAGCAAACGTGACTCCAACATCTCGATTTCCTTGTTTAAATGCTTTAGCGTGCGGTTCAGAGAGTGGTAAACTACTTTTGAAGGTCTTCCCAAAGCTTCTTCGCCATGAAGCTTGTTTTTTATGGCTGTTCGTTTTTTCAGGTAACTATCCAATAAGCGAAAGAGCTGCAGGCACTCTGCCTGTGTTTCATTAAGTGCATTGTAAAGAGGTACTTGATTCTTTTGGGCATATTCACAAATAGCCCTGGCATCGCTCTTATCTGTTTTTACTTTAGACAACTTCATCTGAATAAAACGCTTCACCTGAAGAGGATTTACCACTGATACAGCAACGTTCTTTCGGTAAAGAAACTGAGCGAGTCGATAATGATAATACCCTGTAGCTTCCATCACCACCAGCCCATCCTTATCCAGGGTTTTTAAAAAGGATTTAAAGCCGGAAGGGTCATTAGAAAATTTTTGATGAACCCCTTGTTCATCCATTACATCGAATACATCTTTACTGATGTCTACTCCGTAGATTTTAGTATTTTTAGTCATAAGAACTGAATGAGGAAAGAACAGGCTACTGGAGTTTCAACAACTTAGAATCGAGATCTGGACGTCTCATAGAACTGAACGAAATAGCAGTAGAAAAGAGTGGGGATCATCAATGTTGACGAATTGAAAACATTCACTGGCTATATTGACCTTAATCCACTCTTTTGTTCTTTCTGATTGATCTTTAAAAATTA
>NZ_JADMKT010000065.1 GCF_016786255.1 Robertkochia sediminum | reverse complement strand
GTTGCCCACAATTATGAAAAAAATCGCATTAGTAATACTTATATCGTTCTCGACTTTTGGATATTCTCAGGACTTAGTCAATGAACTTAATGGCTTCAAATTAAATCAATTTCGAGAGGTCCCAACAACCGAATTAAATCAACCACTACAACAAAAAACATTCGACGATGGTTTTGAATTTGAGCTTTTTCTTGTTAAGCCCGATTCTACTGTATATATGATATTTGAATATGCTAACTGGGATAAGAATATTATATGGTCAATACAATTATATGGTGATGATCCTACTATAGATCCTGCATTCAAAAATTTAAAAATGGGAATGCCCAAAGAGGAACTGATTAAGAAATTGGGTGAGCCAACTAATGCCAAAAATATCGGAGAATATGGGGAAATGCTAGAATATGAAGGCACAAATTACTCCTTCGAAATTAACAACGAAAATAGACTTGCTAGTATAAAGATTAGTGAAGTGTACAATGATTATTTCCCTTCTCCAAAAGCAGAAAAAATTCCTTCATTTAATTCTGTACTCAATTCTTTACAAAGTTCAGATAATGAAATAATATCTCAAATCCTATCACCTGGATTAGAGGTTTATAAAAATGATGAAGTGATTTTCTTTAAACATTCATGGAGAAATGAAATTGAAAACGATCATTCAGGAATTTACTCATTGATAAAAGAATCGATAGTGGGACTTGATAAGGTTAACCTGAATGATGAAAATGAATATGAAGAGAATATGAGGTTAACGCTAAATCAGAACATTAAGCACGTTTTGAAATTTAAGAAACATCCGAAAATAAAAGAAATAGTCATGAAATGGGAGTTCGGTAAATTTCTTATTTGGGAAATTGATTTAATATAACTGTGGGCAACATTGGCTATAGCTCATGGCTAGTTTCGTACTCCAAAATATAATAAATTCATGAACTCAACCAGGCTCTCCATCGCTGTCGGAATCAGCATTAACACAGCCCGCCACGAGCCATAGCCTGACCGTTACTTGCAATTTGAAAAAAGCTAAATTCATATCATTAATTTTAAGTCTTATTACCATCGTTTCTTGCAAACAAAACGTCGAGAATAAAACTGATGTTAAAAAAGAAAAGACTGTTAAATTGAAACCCGATTCAAATCTTGATACCTTAAATGCAGATAATTACAATCTACTCTTTTTTCACCCTACCGAAGCTGAGTTTAATGAACTACTAAAAGAACTTGGAGAGGATTCCGGACTTTATGAAGTTGATTCTGATTTCGGGTTTTACTCAAACAAAGTTTTTGATTCATTATCTACAACAGACTTGAAAGTCAAATTTGTAACTGAAAGGATAATAAAATACACTACTAAAGAAGGCATCAAATATTTCGATCGTTTATTAAATAATGACCAACACTATGGAGTAATATTTAATAATCCCAAATGTGACCCAAGGTTTGAATTTGGAGTAATGGTTGACGTCGGAATTTTTCAAGAATTAAATGAATTTAATAAAAACTGCAAGTAACACTGGCTATATCTCATGGCTAGTTTCGTACTTCAAAAAATAATAAATTCATGAACTCAACCAGGCTTTCCATCGCTGTCGGAAACAGCATTAAAACCGCCCGCCACGAGCCATAGCCTAACCGTTGGCAATAATTATTGAGAAATGAGAATCTTTTTAACAGTACTTGCACTTATAGCTTTTCAAAACCTATTCTCCCAAGAAATAATTAAACTCAAAGACCTCTACATTGAAAACAATCTAGCATTTAAAACTTCCAATAAAGAGCTATTTACAGGCATCGCTCAAAGCAAAAGAAATAATGGCCACATAGTATATGAGGAAGAATATAAAAATGGTGTCATTGTCTTGAGCAACCTATATTTTAATGGTAAAGGAAAGATAATCTCAGATCAAACAATCTACAATTCAAATAAACCTTTTGTCCTTGCAAAAAAGATTTCATACAACCTAAAAAAGGAAATAATTGAAACTATTTTGTATGATAATAATGGACTTAAAATTCTAGTAGAAAATTTCAAAAATGGAGTACGTACTTATTCTTGTCAATATTTAGGAAAGAGGAAAAATGGTTATGAAATATCTTATGAAAAGAATGGGATCGAAGTTTATTGTCAAACTGAATACAAAAATGGTAAAAAAATAAAATAACTATTGCCAACAAAGAACTGAGTTAAAATCCAACCCCTTTTCAAGCTAATTTCGACCGGTAATTTTCATCATATGGTATCCCTGATGTAGCCACTGCGAAGGCTTGCTTCAGCAGTTTATTAGCTACAGCAATCAGGGCCAGTTTTTTACTTTTTCCTTTGTCGACTATCCGGTCATAGAGTTCCTTACAGGCTTTATTGTGTTTACAGGCCGAGAAGGCGCATAAGAACACCAGGTTGCGGAGTTTCTGGTTTCCTCTTTTACTGATCCTGCTTTTGCCGCGAACACTTTTGCCTGACACCCTAATGGTAGGGGTGATCCCCACATAACTGCATAGCTGTGAAGCGTTTTCAAACTTGGTAAAACCATCGGTGATGATGATAAGAAACAAGGCTGTTTTAGTCCCCATTCCGGGAATGCTTTTCAGGTTTGTTAATTGCTGTTGCTGCTCCTTCTTGACCAACTCCAGCAAACGTGACTCCAACATCTCGATTTCCTTGTTTAAATGCTTTAGCGTGCGGTTCAGAGAGTGGTAAACTACTTTTGAAGGTCTTCCCAAAGCTTCTTCGCCATGAAGCTTGTTTTTTATGGCTGTTCGTTTTTTCAGGTAACTATCCAATAAGCGAAAGAGCTGCAGGCACTCTGCCTGTGTTTCATTAAGTGCATTGTAAAGAGGTACTTGATTCTTTTGGGCATATTCACAAATAGCCCTGGCATCGCTCTTATCTGTTTTTACTTTAGACAACTTCATCTGAATAAAACGCTTCACCTGAAGAGGATTTACCACTGATACAGCAACGTTCTTTCGGTAAAGAAACTGAGCGAGTCGATAATGATAATACCCTGTAGCTTCCATCACCACCAGCCCATCCTTATCCAGGGTTTTTAAAAAGGATTTAAAGCCGGAAGGGTCATTAGAAAATTTTTGATGAACCCCTTGTTCATCCATTACATCGAATACATCTTTACTGATGTCTACTCCGTAGATTTTAGTATTTTTAGTCATAAGAACTGAATGAGGAAAGAACAGGCTACTGGAGTTTCAACAACTTAGAATCGAGATCTGGACGTCTCATAGAACTGAACGAAATAGCAGTAGAAAAGAGTGGGGATCATCAATGTTGACGAATTGAAAACATTCACTGGCTATATTGACCTTAATCCACTCTTTTGTTCTTTCTGATTGATCTTTAAAAATTA
>NZ_JADMKT010000064.1 GCF_016786255.1 Robertkochia sediminum | reverse complement strand
TACTTCGATGGATCATATGTGTATAGAAGAAGGAAGTTATCCCCTCCTTTCAAAGGAGGGGTGGCTCATGGCATCGCCATGAGACGGGGTGGTTCTCCAAGGATGGGAGTGGGAGACCAAGTGTTATCATGTGTGCGGACTTAGTAGTTGTCACCTCGAGCTTGTCTACCGAAAATATGCGCTCATATGGAAGGTATGGTGATCGCGCCGCGATCGTATCGAGAGGCAAGGGTGTCTTTGTGAGCCTGCCTGACGACAGACAGGGAGGCTGCAAGCCGACGTGGCAATCTCATGAAGTAAGGTGACAGGTGTTAAGGGTTAAGAAGTGAAGGAATAAAGGTAGCAAGGTGTCGTAATGCGTACGGACTTAACAGTTGTCACCTCGAGTGATCGCGAAGCGATCGTATCGAGAGGTGGAGGCGGGGTGGTTTGTTCAAACATCAACATCTTATTACTAAAAAACGATCTCCTTCCCCTCTCAGGGGAAGGTGGCTGGCCTTCCGGCCAGACGGAAGGGGTGTTTAAAGTTGACCCAAAGGCTCACTATAAAAACAGAGCTATCCCCTCCTTTCCAAGGAGGGCTGGCTCATGGCATCGCCATGAGACGGGGTGGTTCGTTCAAGCATCAACGTCTTATAACCAAAACAACGATCACCTTCCCCTCCCAGGGGAAGGTGGCAGCGCTTTAAGCGCTGTCGGAAGGGGTATTTGATGCATCAACGTTTCTTAATACCATTATGATCGATTTGTGAGTTGCAGTCTTCGTAACTTTGTACCCACGTACCCACGTACCCACGTACCCACGTAACTGCATAACTGTATAACCGCATAACTGTAAAACCCCAATATCCCATTATGAGAATCCAAAGTCCGCAAGAAGAAAAATGGAACACCTGGTCCCATAGTCTGGGAGCCGTGTTGGGGGTAGTTGGATTGGTAGTCCTGCTACTGGCCGATGCCGGGAAAACCGCATGGAGTACCGCAAGTATCCTTATCTATTCCTTATCAATGATCCTTTTGTTCTCATCCTCGGCCATATATCATTTTGTGAAGGGGGAGCGACAAAAATTCTTATGGCGTAAAATGGACCATATAAGCATCTATTTTCTTATCGCCGGCTCCTATACTCCCATTGCACTGGTTTCCCTTTATAGAGCCCCCGGATTGACCATATTTGCCATTGTTTGGAGCATCGTACTTATTGGGACCCTGCTAAAGGTTTTCTTTACCGGTCGCTTTCAACTACTTTCTGTGCTGCTCTACCTTATTATGGGATGGCTCGTCGTGCTGTATTGGGGTGATGTGATGGCTCGAGTACCCGAAAATGGAATTTACATGATGTTTATCGGTGGTGCCTTTTACACTACCGGAGTGATCTTTTACCTTCTAAAGAAGCTGCGATTTCAGCATGTGATCTGGCACTTTTTTGTACTGGCTGGTGCCATTGCCCACTTTTTTATGGTGTTGGAGGTGGTTAGGTAAGCGGGTAGGCCGGTAGCCTGGTATACAGGTAGATCGGTAAAGAGGTAAAGAGGTAAAGGTGTAAAGGTGTAAAGGTGTAAAGAGGTAAAGGTGTAAAGGCGAAAAGAAATGAAGTTATGTAGCTATTGGTAGACGTTTATACTATAACATAAAAAAGCCCGGCATAATTGCCGGGCTTTTTCTATTTAGATAAGTTGATTATCTGTTGTTGTTGCGGTCTCTGTTTCCACCGCCGCTACGTGAATCACGTCCTCCGCGGTTATCACGTCCTCCACGGTTATCGCGTCCTCCGCGGTTGTCTCTGCGACCACCGTCACGATCGTTTCTTGGAGCTCTCTCCTTATAGCCTTCCGGCTTAGGAAGAAGGGCTTTACGTGAAACTTTATCCTTCTTGGTCTTAGGATCGATACCGAAGTATTTTACTTCGAATACATCGCCCATGTTTACCACGTCGGTTACGTTATCTGTGCGGTTCCAGTCGAGTTCAGAGATGTGAAGCAGTACTTCGTTCCCCGGAGCCTCTACGTATTCTACTACAGCACCAAAGTCAAGGATCTTGATCACCTGTACTTCGTAAACAGTGCCTACCTCAGGTTTAAAGGTCAGGGAGTCGATCTTGGCAATAACCTTGTCGATACCTTCCTGGCTTGTACCAAGGATCTCTACAATACCCATTTCGTTCTCTTCGTTGATCACGATCTCGGTTTCAGTTTCTTTCTGAAGCTCCTGGATCACTTTACCACCAGGTCCGATAAGGGCTCCGATGAATTCTCCAGGCATAGTAACGGTAACGATCTTCGGAGCGTGCGCTTTCACACTAGCTCTTGGCTCGGCGATCGTATCGGTAAGTTTACCAAGGATGTGGATACGTCCTTCTCTTGCTTGCTCCAGTGCGTTCTCAAGGATCTCATAAGAAAGTCCTTTGATCTTGATATCCATCTGGCAAGCGGTAATACCGTTAGCGGTACCGGTTACTTTAAAGTCCATATCTCCAAGGTGATCTTCGTCTCCAAGGATATCAGAAAGTACAGCGTACTTTTCACCGTCGGTGATCAGTCCCATTGCAATTCCAGATACAGGGTTTGTTAGCTGAACTCCTGCGTCCATAAGTCCCATAGTTCCCGCACATACTGTAGCCATAGAAGACGATCCGTTAGACTCGAGTACTTCAGATACGATACGCACAGTGTAAGGACAATCTGCTGGGATCATTCCTTTAAGAGCACGTTGGGCAAGGTTTCCATGTCCGATCTCTCTTCTTGATGTTCCGCGAATTGGACGGGCTTCACCGGTTGAGAATGGAGGGAAGTTATAATGCAGGTAGAAGTTTTCTTCACCTTGCTCTGTTGGGAGGTCAATAACATTTGCTTGTTTAGAGGTTCCCAGGGTAACTGTAGCCAGCGCCTGAGTTTCTCCACGTGTAAAGATACTTGAACCATGTGTAGAAGGCAGGTAGTCTACTTCACACCAGATCGGTCTGATCTCGTTTGTAGCACGACCATCGAGACGAATTCCTTCGTCAAGGATCAATCTTCTAACCGCTTCTTTTTGAGCTTTTCCGAAATATTTGCCCACAAGATCTCCGTTCTCTTCGAGTTCTTCTTCTGAGAACAGCTCTTTACAAGCTTCTTTTACTTCAGCGAATTGCTCACTGCGCTCTTGTTTAGAGGTACCTGCCTTGGCAATGTCGTAACATTTCTGGTAAGCAAAATCGAAGATGGCTTTTTGCATCTCCTCGTTTTCCTTTTCACCTTCGTATTCGCGAGCAGGTTTCTTACCTCCTGTTTTTTCTACCAGGCGATTTTGAGCAGCGATCTGATCTTTGATAGCTTCGTGTGCAACCTTGATCGCATCGGCCATTTCTTTTTCAGAAACCTCTTTCATCTCGCCCTCAACCATAGCAACAGAATCTTCAGAAGCTCCTACCATCATGTCGATGTCGGCTTCTTTAAGTTGCGACTTGCTTGGGTTTACGATAAATTCACCGTTAACACGAGCAACGCGTACTTCAGAGATCGGATATTCGAAAGGAATGTCAGAAAGTTGAATACATGCAGAAGCTGCGAGTCCGGCAAGGGCATCAGGCATCACCTCGTCGTCGTGAGACATGAGTTGGATCATTACCTGAGTTTCGGCGTGATAGTCTTTTGGGAAAAGCGGACGCAGAACACGGTCTACCAAACGCATGGTAAGCACCTCCTGGTCGCTTGGACGCGCCTCTCTTTTAAAGAATCCTCCAGGGAATCTACCGGCAGCGGCAAATTTCTCACGATAGTCTACTGTCAATGGCAGGAAGTCTATATCAGGATTCGATGTTTTTGCAGATACTACGGTAGCCAGGAGCATGGCATCGCCCATGCGAATTACAACCGATCCGTCGGCTTGTTTGGCTAATTTCCCTGTTTCGATGGAAATGGTCCTACCATCTCCTAATTCAATAATTTCTTTGTGTACTTCAGGAATCATAAAGTTTTTCATTAAACCCGATACTTAGCGGGCTGATGTTATACAATTGGGTACTGTAATGTATACAGTGGGTGTTGTGTTGTTGTTGTGTAGTTGTAGTGGTTACCCAATGAAAAACTATGTAATTTAAGCTTTTTTGTAATAGTTGCGAGGAAAAAGCTACAAAAAGGGTTGTGTAATCAACTAATTTCTCGACAGGGAAACAAAAAAGGGGGCAAAATGCCCCCTCGTTTTTATTTTCTCAGTCCTAATTCTTTGATTATCGCACGATATCTTGCGATATCTTTCTTCTTCAGATAATCAAGAAGGCTTCTTCTTTTACCTACCAGGCGAACAAGTGAGCGCTCGGTGTTGAAATCCTTGCGGTTTTTCTTAAGGTGTCCGGTAAGGTGATTGATTCTGTGTGTGAATAGTGCGATCTGTCCTTCTGCAGAACCGGTGTTGCTTTCGCTACCACCGTGCTTTTTAAAGATCTCGGCTTTAACTTCTTTGTTTAGATACATGCCAATATTATTTAAATGATTTTTATGTATTTGTCAGCAACCCTTGCTAACAAGGCTGCAAATATAGCAATAAATTTAATTCGCCTGCGTTTTAAACCTATTATATTTTATGTAGTCCTAAATCAATAACAATTAAACTTAGATCCTATGAAAACTAAAGTGTTATGCGCATTCTTGTCTATGTCTGTGGCCTTGTTCACAGGCTGTTCCAACGATAGCGAAAACGAAGCGGAGCAGGCGCTTATTCCTGTTGAAGAAGTAGAGCTCGATCTTCAGTCGGAGTTTATCTCAGACCAGCTGGACGATATAGCAGAGGCCGTGTCTGCCGATGAAGTGGTGAGTGCTAAAGCTGAATCGGCTGAGAAGCCTGCCTTGCCGGAATGTGTAGTGGTGACTACCACGGCCGAAGGGGGGCTGATCACCCGGGTAGTAGATTTTGGTGCTGGTTGCACCCTGGCTAACGGTCTGGAGTACTCGGGTAAGCTTATTATGCTGATCGCTCGTGATCATGAATTGCGAAAGGCAGAGATCGTAGTCGAAACCGAGGACTTCTTCGTGAATGATCTCGCAGTTACAGGAAGAAAGGAGATCACACGTACATGGCCTGAAAGTCTTACGTTGGGAAATCCTGAATCGGTAGTGTCTACCGAACTAAGGATAGAGCATCCGGCAGGGGTTCATGCAGAAGTAACCGGTACGACCACCCGCGAATGGATCGAGGGATATGGCAGTGGTACCTGGGGCGATAATGTGGTGCTCATCGGCGGCGACCGAACCGTTAAGACCTACCTTAACGAGGTGCTGGTTAAAACCTACCAGGCAACCATTACTGAAAAGCTTCGCAGGGAGTGGGCGTGCAGATTCATTGTGTCCGGAGTTATGGATATCAGCAAGAATGTATTTTCGGCCTCTCTTGATTTTGGGGATGGGAATTGTGACAATAAGGCCATGCTCATCACAGAGGCTGGAGTAAGCAGGGAGATCGTACTGCGATAAAGGAAGTTCAAAGTCGTTTATAAAAAAAAAGCCCTCCATGTGGAGGGCTTTTCATTTTGTAATGTATCCTTATGATTTTCTTACAACTTGATTCTGGATCAGGTCAAGGTAAAGGTTTACTTTATCCTTGAGATTTCTACGATGAGAAATAAAATCCAGGAAACCGTGCTCAAGAAGGAATTCTGAAGTTTGGAAGTCTTTAGGGAGGTCTTTCCCAGTAGCTTCCTTAACTACACGCGGACCAGCGAAACCGATAAGGGCTCCCGGTTCGGCGATGTTGATATCTCCTAACATCGCGTAAGAAGCGGTAGTTCCACCTGTTGTAGGGTCTGTACATAGTGAAATGTACGGAATCCCTGCTTCTGCAAGCTGAGCAAGTTTAGCACTTGTCTTAGCCAGCTGCATGAGTGAAAGGGCAGCCTCCATCATACGGGCACCACCAGATTTGGAGATCATCATGAAAGGGATCTTGTTCTTGATCGAATAGTCGATCGCTCTGGCGATCTTCTCACCAACAACACTACCCATAGATCCACCGATAAAGGCGAAATCCATACAGGCAATTACAAGGTCTTTCCCTTTTGATTTTCCAACAGCGGTACGCACCGCATCCTTCAGATTGGTTTTCTTCTTGGCGGCCTTCAGGCGCTCAGAATATTTCTTGGTGTCTTCGAACTTTAAAGGGTCAAGAGCTTCCAGATCTGCATCCAGCTCCTTGAACTTATTGTCGTCAAACAGGATCTCAAAATATTCTTTACTACCAATACGAACGTGGTAATCGTCTTCCGGACTTACATAGAAATTCTTGGCAAGCTCATCGGCTTCAACGATCTTTCCCGTTGGCGATTTATACCACAACCCTTTAGGAGTGTCTTTCTTCTCTGTGGTTGCGGTTTGAATACCTTTCTCTTTTCTTTTGAACCAAGCCATTATTGTAGGATTTAATACATATGCTCGCCCTGGGGGCGGGGCAATTTTTATTTATCGTTAGAATTAATGTTGTTCAGGTCTTCAAAGGCCTTTTCTAAACGTGTTACAAAAGTTTTTTCTCCTTCTCTCAACCAAACTCTCGGATCGTAATACTTCTTATTAGGGACATCGTCTCCTTCAGGATTTCCGATCTGGGCGCCAAGATAATCTTTTTTACTTAACACATAGTCTCTGATTCCTTCCATGTAAGCGTACTGGAGGTCGGTGTCGATGTTCATTTTGATCACACCGTATCCGATAGATTCTCTGATCTCTTCAAGGCTAGATCCTGATCCTCCGTGGAATACGAAGTTGATCGTGTTGTGAGGAACGTTGTATTTTTCAGAAATATACTCCTGAGAATTTTTAAGGATCTTTGGAGTAAGTTTTACGTTACCTGGTTTGTAAACCCCGTGAACGTTACCAAATGCTGCTGCGATGGTAAAGCGAGGGCTCACCTTCAGGAGCTCTTCATAGGCGTAAGCCACTTCTTCCGGTTGGGTGTAAAGTTTAGAGTCGTCAACGTCGGTGTTGTCTACTCCGTCTTCTTCACCACCGGTAATACCCAGCTCGATCTCGAGGGTCATTCCCATTTTATCCATACGGGCAAGATAGTCCTTGCAGATCGCAATGTTCTCCTCGATCGGCTCTTCAGAAAGGTCGATCATATGCGAGCTAAATAGTGGTTTTCCGGTTTCTTTGAAGTGCGCTTCACTAGCGTCAAGAAGACCGTCTATCCAGGGAAGTAGTTTTTTAGCACAGTGGTCCGTGTGGAGGATAGCAACGACCCCGTAAGCTTTAGCAAGCTCATGAACGTGCTTAGCACCCGCGATAGAACCTGCGATGGCAGCCTTTTGGTTTTCATTAGAAAGTCCTTTTCCGGCGATGAACTGCCCTCCTCCGTTAGAAAATTGAATAATAACGGGAGAGTTGAGCTTTGCAGCAGTTTCCAATACTCCATTAATGCTGTTACTTCCGATGGTGTTTACCGCCGGAATCGCATATCCATGTTCTTTCGCATGCTCGAAGATCTTTTGAACGTCATCTCCGGTAGCTACTCCTGGTTTTATGTTCAGACTCATAGAATTAATATTATGATGTTATATGAAAAAGTAATCCTTGCAAAAATAATAAAATTAGACCGCTTAGAAAGGATAATTGATTCCAATGTTGTAAACGGCATTGGCGAAGTTATAGTTTGTAAACCAGCGGGATCCATTTTGTTCGGCGGGATTGTAGGTCTTGAATCCGATATCGAAGCGAAATACAAAATAGCTGAAGTCGTAACGCAGTCCGAAGCCTGTTCCCAGGGCGATCTCTGAAAGCGAGCTCAGGTCTTCAAAAACGGCTTCTTCCTGGGTGACATTGTCGAGCACGTTCCAGATGTTTCCGGCATCGGCAAAGAGGGCGCCTTTGAATTGGCCAATTAGACCGAACCGGTATTCCAGGTTCAGGGCGATCTTGAGGTTGGCCTCATTAAAATCGTTCAGGTTGTCTACCCGACCCGGCCCCAGGGAATAAGCCTCCCAGGCACGGTTGTCGTTAGAGCCTCCTGCAAAATACGAACGCAGAAAAGGTATACTTTGGGCGTTACCATAGGGAATAGCGATACCCAGAAAGCTTCTGAAGGCCAGAACCTGGTCTGATGTCAGGTTCCAGTATTTTATAAAATCGATGTCGGTCTTGACGTATTGGGAGTAGGCCACTCCGAAGATCTCGTTTTGTCCGTTATCGTTCTGAGGAAAATTCAAAAAGTTTGAAAGCAGGGAAAGGGTGTTACCCGCCAGTTCGAACTTGGTCTTGAACGAGTAGAAATTATTATCCTGAAACCCCTGTCGGTTGTTCTTTGACCAGGTGAATCCCGATCCCAGGATCAGGTTGTTTGCGGTAAGACGATCGCGTCTTTCTTCAATACGGTTTACCTCTTCCAGTTCATTTTCGGTTACGGGAAAATCGTTGTTAAGCACCTCGTTGGTGAAGGCGGTGGTCCCTTCCGGAATGATCAGGTTGCCTTGTTCGTTAAAGTAATCGGCCGGGAGGTCGTCCTGGTAGTTGTCGGCAATATCATTAAGGTCGTTATAGCTGTTTCGGTATACCTCGAAATAGCGGTCGGTGTTCAGGTTGCGAATGAACTGAATATTGATAAGTTCGAAAAGGTTCTTGCGAAATGGTGTCGGTGACCAGTTGTACCGGAGAATACCGTTCACACTTTGCTTGTCAAGACCAATATTTTGCTGAATGATCGTACCTATTGACATGCGGGTTTGAGGGGTCATGTATTTAGGGATGATCTTTGAGGTGTTGAACGGTGAGACGATACGTGGGAAGTTGAGGCGTATATCTCCTGAGATCTCTGCGATATTAAAAAAGTTTTCACCTGCGTTGCTGAGCTCAGATGATGACCCTATGGTCCCTCTAAGGGCGAATTCCAGGGTCTCGGCTCCTCTGAAGACATTTCGGCTCACCAGGGAGGTAGACAGGGAGATCCCGATATCCTGAATGTTAGAGTGGGAGACCTCCGGGTTGAATCCAAGGGAAAATCGTTTTCTGGGCGACAGGTACACATTGGTAATAAGCAGGGAGTCGCTGTCTTCCCTATATCGGTAAGCGATATTGGGGTATTTAAAGGTTTGCAGGTTTCCGATCTGTCTGGCGGTCAGGCTGCGATCCCTGTCGCGATAGATGTCGCCGGGAGCAATAGCCATTACATCGGTAAGTGCACTGGGTTTGTATTTTAATTTATCACGGAACCAGATCACATATCCTTCGTGGTGAATGCTGTCTGTGGCCGGCGAATTGAATTGGTAATCTGCATAGATGTTCACCTCGTCGATCTCATGGACCTTATAGGGTTTTACGTTTTGTGTATCTTCTACCCGGGTAACCATGTCGTTAATGGCCACGGTAACCGGCATTTTCCGGTCTTCTGATCCTGAGACGGTATCGGCCTCAAGGTCGAAGGCAATACTGGAAAGCTGGAACTTGTAGATTCCTGAATTCAGAAACAACCTGTTAAGGCGTTCTCTTTCTGCGCTGAAGTTGTTCAGGTCAAAGCGTTCCTCGGACTTCAGGTGAGATCCGGCAATATTGGCCTTGTAGATCGAATCGACAGCCAATGAAGGTATGTAGGTCTTTATCGTATCCAGAAGGTAGGGTTCCATGCTTTCTACGGCATAGGTCATGCCGGCTTTCTTCGCTCCGTAATTGGCGGTGTCCTTTTCGTAGGTTACCCTGGAGTTAAAATATCCCCTGTTGTCGTAATATTGCTTTAATCTGCGGGCGCTCCTTTCGGTGAGCTTTTGATTGATGATCACGGGCGCCTCCCCCGTTCTTTTGATGAAGTTATTGAGTCTGATCTTGTAATCTGCTATCTGGGCGAGCTGTTTGGGGGAGATCACCTTGTCTGTAAAACCGGGATCTTCCAGCTTTTCCTGTAATCGTGCAATGTAAATGGAGTCTCCGTTGGGTTTGGCCAGATTGTAAATATGAAGTCTGCTAAGTGCATTGGGCTGCTGAAGCACGATGCCTTCAATTTCCGGGTCTTTGATCTTTTCACCGTTAAGTAATATGGTATTTTTGCGTAACAGGTATTCGCCCTCATTCACATTTTTCACGGCATTGCAGGAGGCGATTAGGGTTAATAACAGGATTACCGTTATTTTTACATAAAGATCTTTCAATCGGGCAATTGGTTTGTTAGAGATCAAAAATACTACATTATTTCAATGGTTGGGAAAAGTCAATTAAAACTAATAAAAAGCTTACGCCTAAAAAAATATAGGGAAGAGAAGCGCATGTTCATCGCAGAGGGCCGTAAGGGCGTTTTAGAACTTCTGGATTCGGACCTGGTTTGTGAGGGGATTTACGCTGTAGATCCCGAAGCACTGCCACCTCTGCCTTTAGAAGTGGTTCCGGTAAGCAACAAGGAGCTTCAGCAAATGAGTGCTTTAAAAACACCTGCCGGAGTACTTGGCGTATTCCGGATCCCTGCACAGGAAGAGCCACTAAGCTCAGGCGTGGTTTTGGCTTTAGACGATGTGCGCGATCCGGGTAACCTGGGGACCATTATTCGATTGTGCGATTGGTTTGGTATTCCTCAGCTATTGTGTTCTCCGAATACGGTAGATTGTTACAATCCGAAGGTCGTACAGGCCACTATGGGGTCTTTGTCGCGGGTGCGTATGGCCTATAAGGATCTTCCTGAATTTCTCGCTCATGATGAGCGCCCGGTCTATATTGCCGATATGGATGGGATCAATACCTATGAGGCCTCCTGGCCGGAAGAGCTGATCCTGGTAATGGGGAATGAGGCTAACGGACTTTCTGAAGCGGTGCGGGAGCTGGCTACCGGGGTGCTTAGCATACCGCGTTTTGGCGAAGGCAACAGGACCGAAAGCCTTAACGTAGCTACGGCGACCGCTATTCTCTTAAGTGAGTTCAGGAGAAATAATCCCTGATCTCTGCTATTCAAAAGTGAAATTGATAAATATCGCCCGGCTGTAGAGTCCGTCGATGTTCCCGGTCCACGGACTGTTAGGGTCGTTGTCCGGGATGAGTTCATCGGTAAGGGCGAACACACCGCGTATTGACGGGGAAAATTTAAAGTAATACAGGTAAAAGTCGATCCCGAATCCTACTTCGTAGTAATAGGTGTTGGTGGTCATTCTGAACTTTCCTGAAGTGTTGTCTTCCTTGCTTCTTTCTTCGCTGCTCAGGTTGATCGATGTGGATACCCCGCCTACCAGGTAGGGTTTGAAATTCCCAAGACGTTTAGTGCTGGCCTTCAGTAACAGGGGGATGTGAATATAGGTAGACTTGGTTTCTCTGATAAAATCGGGAGAGTCGGTGGGAAAGTTCGGGAAGCCCAGATCTCTTTGGGTGTAGAACAGTCCCGGTTCGAGCCTGAGATCGAGGTGGTCGTTCAAGCGCAATTCTCCGATAAGTCCTACGTTAAATCCGTTAGACTTTCCGTCAAGGATATAAATGCCATCGTCATTTTTATAGTCGATCTTAAAGCCGTATTGATTCATTCCGAGAAAGTAGCCCCAATTAACCAACTTCTTGTCTTCGTTCTCGAGATTGAGAATGGGGTTTTCATTGAACTGCGCATAGGATGCTACGCTAACGAAAATGGCGAAAAAGGCTATTAAAGATGTTCTGGTCACTATGGTCGATTTGTGTTACAGTTCTTAAATATAGAAACTATAATGCATACGTGGGGGCGGGCATCATTTATTTTAAGTTAGGCTTTTGAAGCTTCATAGATGGTGGCGACTCCAAAAGTCTGCGGCTTATCGCTTACCTCTATAAACCCTGTTTTTTTCAAAATATTGTTGAAGGCCTCTCCAAAAGGAAAAACAGATGCCGATTCAGACAGGTAGGCATAGGCCGAACGGTCTTTAGAAAAGATGCGTCCTATAAGAGGGAGGATCATCTTACTGTACATCTGATACCCTTGCTTGAAGGGGAATTTTACCGGAACAGAGGTTTCCAGTACCACAAAGATACCACCTGGTTTAAGCACGCGGTGAATTTCTGCCAGTCCCTTTTCCAGGTCTTCGAAATTACGTACCCCGAAAGCTACGGTGATGGCATCAAAGGTGTTTTCTTCAAATGGCAGAGCCTCACTATCTCCTATGACCATATTGATCCTTGATTCCAGATTTTTATCCTTCACCTTGGTCTTACCCACTTCGAGCATACCCGGAGAAATGTCAAGTCCGGTAACCTTGGCTTTTGGCATGGCTACGGCCATTTGTATGGCAAGGTCTCCGGTTCCGGTGGCAATGTCAAGGGCATTTTCAGGGTTGGTTGCAGCAATGGTCCTAACTACCTTCTTGCGCCATTTTACGTCGATACCAAAGGAGATCACGCGATTGAGTCCGTCGTAATTACCGGAAATGGTATCGAACATCTGGGTGACCTGTTGTTTCTTGCCTAACTCAGAATCTTTATATGGGGTGACCTTTTTTGCCATAGAATAAGTTTTTGGCAAAGATAGTATAATGTAAATATCTGAAACACCTAAATCAGAAAGGGATGGCCGATCTTAGTTAAGAATTTTATTTTAATCTATATTTGTTTTAGAATAGCACATACTTCAATGAAAATAATTATTGCGGGTGCTGGTGAAGTAGGGTTCCACTTGGCGAAATTACTATCGTATGAATCCCAGGACATCACGCTTATTGATATCGATAAAGAAAGTCTGAATTACGCAGATACCCACCTTGATATAAAGGTCTTAAAGGGTGATGCCACCTCTGTTTCGGTGCTTAAGGAATCGAGGGTAGACAGTTCGGACCTGGTGATCGGGGTTACCGCTTCTGAGACTACCAATATCACATTGTGTTTTCTGGCAAAGCAGTTGGGATGTAAGCGAACCATAGCACGTATTTCCAATACAGAGTTCATCTATAATAAGGAGGAGCTAAAATTCGCTTCTCTCGGGATAGATGAGCTTATTTCTCCCGAACAGCTGGCATCAGAAGAGATCCAGCTACTTCTAGATCAGAGTGCCTTTAATGACAGTTACGAGTTCGAAGATGGTGCGCTTATCATGGTAGGGACCAGCCTTCAGCGCACAGCGCCTTTTGTGGGTAAGACCGTAAAGGAGGCTGCGAGCATATTTCCCGAACTACATTTTGTGCCTATTGCCATACAGCGATTCGGAACCCAATATACACTGATTCCCCGCGGAGATACTGTGTTTAAAGAGGGCGATCAGGCCTATTTCGTAACCTCGAAAGAGGGGGTGGATGAACTTTATAAGCTTACCGGGAAAACCCGAACCGATATTAAGAACGTTATGATCCTTGGAGGGAGTAAGATCGGATTTAAAACGGCGCGTGATCTCTGTGGAAGTAAGTTCAAGGTGAAGCTTATAGAGAAGGATAAGGCCAAGGCCTTTGATCTGGCCGACATGTTGCCTAATGCCCTGATCATAAACGGGGACGGGCGCAATGTGGAGCTTCTGGAAGAGGAAGATATTCAGGATATGGATGCCTTTATCGCGGTAACCGGAAATTCGGAAACCAATATCATGTCTTGCCTTGTGGCGAAATCCAAGAATATCAAGAAGACCATTGCCCTGGTAGAGAACATGGATTACTTTCAGCTATCACATTCCATAGGTATCGATACCCTTATCAATAAAAAGCTTCTGGCTGCGAATAACATTTTCCGCCATGTTCGTAAAGGGGAGGTGGTTGCACTTACCCGGTTGAACAACCTGAATGCCGAAATGCTTGAGTTTATCGTAAAAGCGTCTTCGGAGGTGAATGGAAAGATGATCAAGGAACTCGATTTCCCCCGATCGGCCATTATTGGCGGTGTGATCCGGGAGGGTGAAGGGATCATCGCTCTGGGAGACTTTAAGATCCTAGCCGGCGACAGGGTGGTCTTATGTTGTTTGCCGCGATCGATAGCGAAGGTTGAAAAATTATTTCTCTGATTTTGATAAAGAAATTAAACACCAGGATCATTATCCACTTAATGGGGTTGCTACTGCTCTTTAACGGGGGCTTTATGTTGCTTGCAGCCCTGGTGAGTGCGCTTTATAAAGATGGTTTTACCCTGGAGATAAGTCTGGCCGGACTGACCACTGTTTTTTTTGGGACCCTCATGATGTTCACTACCCGTGAGCACAAGAAGGATGTAAAGAAACGGGAAGGGTATATGATCGTTACCCTGGGTTGGCTCTGTATGTCGGCCGCAGGGATGCTGCCTTACCTCTTTACCGGCGCCATACCTTCTGTTACCGATGCCTTTTTTGAGACCATGAGCGGATTTACCACTACGGGGGCGTCTATTCTTGACGATATAGAAGTGCTTCCTGAGGGTATTCTGTTCTGGAGGAGTATGACCCACTGGATCGGTGGTATGGGGATCATTGTACTGGCCATTGCTATTTTGCCTTTACTTGGAATTGGAGGGATGCAGCTTTTTGCTGCTGAAGCACCCGGGCCCAGTGCCGATAAGTTACACCCCAGGATCACCGATACTGCTAAACGGTTGTGGTTCATTTATGTGGGGTATACGGCGGCAGAGACTTTATTGCTTTACCTTGCCGGGATGAACTTCTTTGATGCCATCAATCACGCTATGGCAACCTTGTCTACAGGTGGTTTCTCTACCAAGAATGCAAGTTTGGCATATTGGAATGATAATCCCTTGGTGCAGTATATCGTGATCCTCTTTATGTTTTTGGCCGGGACCAACTTTGTTTTGAGCTATTATATGTTCAAAGGGAAGTTCACTAAGCTCTATAAGGACGATGAGTTTCGGTTCTATGCCGTGATCATTGGGGTGTTGACCGTATTGGCAGCATTGGTGGTGTATCTGCGGGCTAATGTGCCTGTGAGCGATTATCACCCCATGGTGCTCGGGGCCGGTGAGAGTGCTTTCAGACATTCCCTGTTCCAGGTGATCTCGGTGATCACGACCACCGGATTTGTTACGGCCGACTTCACGGGGTGGACACCCTTTCTTACGGTATTGTTCTTCGGGCTCATGTTTCTGGGTGGGTCTGCAGGTTCCACTTCAGGTGGGGTAAAAGTGGTACGGCATATGCTAATGATCAAGAACGGACTCCTGGAATTTAAGCGCACCCTGCATCCCAATGCGATCATTCCGGTGCGATTTAACGGGAAGATGGTTTATGAGAACATCGTATATAACATTCTCGGATTTTTCATTCTATACATGCTTTTGTTCATCTTTGGAGCCTTGGTGCTGGGGGTCATGGGACTCGATTTTGAAACGGCAATTGGTGGTGCAGCTTCCTCCCTTGGTAATGTCGGTCCTGCCTTTGGTGATCTGTATCCGCTGGCTAATTTTAACAGCCTGCCGGTATTGGGTAAATGGTGGTGTGCGTTTTTGATGCTGGTTGGAAGGCTCGAGGTGTTCACCGTACTCATTCTGTTCTCGCCTATATTCTGGAAAAAGATATGATCGTTGTTTGACGATCATAAAAAAACGAGGCCGTTGAGCCTCGTTTTTTTGTGTACGTGTGCTTACTGGTCTTAAGCGGTTAGCACGTCTTTTATTCTTTTGATAGCTTCCTTAAGCTCGGCTTCAGAAGCGGCATAAGAAATACGAATACAGTTCGGATTTCCAAAGGCTTCACCGGTAACCGTTGCCACGTGTGCTTCTTCCAGGAGAAGCATGGAAAGGTCGGTGGCATTGTTGATGGTTTTTCCTTTGATAGTCTTTCCAAAGAAGTCTGATATATCCGGGAAAACGTAGAAGGCTCCTTCCGGCACGTTTAGTTTCATTCCGGGGATCTCTCCGAGGAGTCCGAGAACCAGGTCTCTGCGCTCGTGGAATTTTTCGATCATGTAACCGATCTTACTTACCGGAGCTTCAAGAGCAGCGATGGTGGCGCGTTGTGCGATACAATTGGCACCACTGGTGATCTGTCCCTGGATCTTATTACAGGCGCGTGCCAGGTACTCCGGTGCTCCGATGTATCCGATACGCCATCCGGTCATGGCAAATGCTTTAGAAACCCCGTTCACGGTAACCGTACGGTCGTACATGCCTTCGCAGGAAGCCATGCTGAAATGTCCTCCGGAGAAGTTAATGTGTTCGTAGATCTCGTCAGAAACAACGATGATCCCGGGATGCTTGCGCAACACAGCGGCAAGAGCTTCGAGTTCTTCTTTACTGTATACCGAACCACTTGGGTTGCAAGGCGAGCTGTACCACAACATTTTTGTTTTTGGGGTAATGGCTGCCTCGAGTTGGTCGGGAGTCATTTTAAAATCGTTCTCTATGGTGGTCGCTACCTCTACCGGAATACCTTCAGCAAGTTTTACGATCTCAGAGTAGCTTACCCAATAAGGTGCGGGGAGGATAACTTCATCCCCCGGATTGATCACCGCCATGGCAACATTGGCCAGGGACTGCTTCGCACCTGTAGATACTACGATCTGAGAGGGTTTGTATTCGAGGTTGTTGTCTCTTTTGAATTTGTTGATGATCGCTGTTTTCAGGTCTCCGTAACCATCAACTGGAGAGTAGCTGTTATAATTCTGATCGATCGCTTCTTTTGCGGCCTCTTTGATAAAGTCGGGAGTGTTGAAATCGGGTTCTCCAAGACTCAGGCCAATGATGTCCTGACCTTCAGATTTGAGTTCCCTTGCCTTAGCAGCCATGGCCAAGGTGGCCGATGTGCTCATGTTTAAGATCCTTTCGGATAGCAATTTGCTCATAGGGTGTGCTTTGTTGGTTTTTTGATATTAGGCTAGTTCCGGATTCTGCCCTAAAGCTTTCAGGTGTCTGAAATGCGATAGAATGGCTTTCCTGGTGGTTTTGTACTCGTAATAAGGGAGGTTGAATTCCTTAGCTGTTTCCTTAACGATCTTTGCGATTGCTGTATAGTGAATGTGGCTTATGTTCGGGAAAATATGATGCTCAACCTGGTGGTTAAGTCCTCCGGTAAACCAGTTAACCAGTTTGTTGTTAGTTGCAAAATTCGAGGTAGTGAACAACTGGTGGATCGCCCAGGTATTCTTGATCGTACCTGCTTTGTCCGGAGCTACGGTTTCTGTTTCTTCAACAATATGAGCAAGCTGGAATACAATACTCAGGATAAGCCCTGCGGTGTAATGCATTGCAAAGAATCCGATAAGGATCTTCCACCATGCGATGTCAAGAACAACCATTGGGATCACGATCCAGATACTGAGGTAAATGATCTTTGTGATGATAAGGATGCTCCATTCTTTCGTAGGGTTAGGGAATTTACCGTAAGATAGTTTACGCTTCATATAGCTGCGCATTTGTTTAAAATCGGTAGTGATCGCCCAGTTCAGGGTTAGGAGTCCGTATAGGAATACCGAATAGTAATGCTGAAAGCGGTGAAATCTTCTCCATTGACTGTGCTTGGAAAAGCGAATGATGCGACCTGCGTCGAGATCTTCGTCATGGCCAGGGATATTTGTGTAGGTGTGGTGCAGTACATTGTGCTGTACCTGCCAGTTGTACACATTCCCGGCAAGGATGTAAATGCTGGCTCCCATGATCTTGTTGAGCCATTTTTTAGAAGAATAAGAACCGTGGTTCCCGTCGTGCATGACATTCATTCCTACACCTGCCATCCCAACTCCAATGACAATGGTAAGCAATAGCTGAAGCCACTGGTTCATGTCGAGGGTGAGGATCAGGAAGTAGGGGGTGAGGAAAATAGAGAACATGATCACCGATTTAAGGTGTAGTTTCCAGTTTCCGGTTTTTTTGATGTTGTTTTCTTTGAAGTACTCGTTTACTCTTGAATTTAGTGTCTTGAAGAACTTAGCTGTGTCTCTCCTTGAGAATCGAATGGTTGTTCGATGATTTTCTGTCATAATGATGATTGCATTTTCCGGAATATACAAATGAAATTCCGAATCATAAGATATAGGTTAATGGGCAAAAATAAGAATATTTAAAAAGTAGTAACTTTAAATCTTCTGTAAAAAAGAGACTTATTTGGTTAATTTTGTCGAAAATTTAAAGATCATGACCCTACAGACCGTTCATTCGCATTTCCCGGATCTATCGTCAGAGCAGGTTGCTCAAATGGAGCGACTTGAGGCTTTGTACACCGAGTGGAATGCTAAGATCAATGTGATAAGCCGTAAGGATATCGACGAATTGTATGTGCGTCATGTCTTGCATTCTCTGGGTATCGCCAAGGTGCAAGCCTTCAAGCCGGGGAGCGATATTCTCGACGTAGGTACCGGCGGTGGATTCCCGGGAATACCACTTGCGATACTTTTTCCCGAGGTAAAATTTCATCTTGTAGATGCTATTGGTAAAAAGATCAAAGTAGTGCAGGCTGTTGCCGATGCTCTTGAACTCGATAATGTAACGGCAGCTCACCAACGGGCCGAAAAGGTTAAAGGCCAGTTTGACTTTGTTGTAAGTAGGGCTGTTACCCGTATGCCTGATTTCGTAAAATGGGTGAAGGGTAAAACAAAAAAGGATTCTGTTCATGAGCTCAAGAACGGAATCCTCTATTTGAAAGGCGGAGACCTGAGTGAAGAATTAGCCGCCTATAAAAATGTAACTCTTTACGATCTTAAAGATTATTTTGACGATCCTTTTTTCGAGACGAAAAAGGTGGTTCATCTTCCCCTTAAGTACAAACCGTGATCACATGTTGATCAGTGATCGGTAACTGTATCGATACCGATCCATAAAGCCGGAGATGCCATCTGTGACTTTAGTGAGCAGGTTGCGTTTAGTTCTTAGTTGTTGTCTTTCGCGCAACCGGTCCTCGAAACGCTCGATCTTTTGAAGTAGAGCAGATTTATCTCTTGCCGTAAAAACATGTTCCATTTTGGTGGTATTCATGGTTTCTTCTGCTTCGCCATTGCACTCGGTGATGGAATATTTTACGCTTAAAATGCAGTATTTATCTTCGTTCTTCATGGTCGTTACGGTTTTGATTCTTAAGGTAAATATACAATTTTTTTACATTAAAAAAAGATTTACGTAACATTCTCTTAACATTAAGGTAACATTGAAGTGAAGGGAATGGGGAGTAGGGAGTAGGGAATAGAGAATTGGTTGGGCAGTTGGGAGAGGGGAGGATGGATCACGGTGAGATGGAGGTTGAAAGTGAAGTCTGCGTTCATCAATTTTGCGATTCATCAATTTTGCAGATCTGCTTTACCGTCTAACCGTCTAGCCGTCTAACCGTTTCACTGAGGCAAGAGAAAAGAGAAAAGAGTAAAGAGTAAAGCGTAAAGAGTAAAGAGAAAAGAGTAATGGGTTTTGAATTCTAAATTTTAGATTTTGAATTACGGATGTTTTGATTGCCCCCTGACAGTTTGATTCTGTATCACTACATCACAGTATAATCGGAGCAAAGAGCCAAGAATATAGAAGAAAGACGATGTGGTGTAAGCCTTTTGGAGCCGTACTAAAAGTTGAAATATGACATCATTAATAATTGCTTGATCTCGAGTACACTCACCATATCACCGTATGACTGCATCACTGCGTCACTGCCTCAACGGAGCAAAGATTCAAGAATAAAGAGGAAAGACGATGTGGTGTAAGCCTTTAGTGCCGTACTAAAAGTTAAAATAAGACATCATTAATAATTGCTTGGTCTTGAGTCCACTCACCGTATCACCGTATCACCGTATCACCGCGTCACTGTATCACCGTATAACTGTATCACCGCATCACCTTGTAACTTCGTAACCTTATAACTTCATAACCTTGTAGCATAAAAAAACCGGCTCGCAAAAGCGGCCGGTTTTTAAAAGTAGTTATTCCCTTGTTATCCCAGGAACGGATAACGGTAATCTGCAGGAGAAACAAAAGTCTCCTTGATAAGTCTTGGAGAAACCCATCTCAGCAGGTTCTGCATAGAACCGGCCTTATCATTGGTTCCTGAAGCTCGCGCTCCACCAAATGGCTGCTGGCCTACAACGGCACCTGTCGGCTTGTCGTTGATGTAGAAGTTTCCGGCACAGTTCTCCAGTGCCTTCACAGCTTCTTCAATAGTGTAACGATCTCCTGAGAATACGGCTCCTGTTAATGCGTACTCAGAAGTGTTGTCAACGAGCTTGAGTGTTTCGCTCCATTGGTCGTCTTCATAGATGTATACGGTTACCACTGGTCCGAATAATTCGGTGGTCATGGTTACGTATTGCGGATCGGTAGTAAGGATCACGGTTGGTTCTACGAAATACCCTTTTGATTTATCGTAGTTTCCTCCGGCGATCACTTCCGCTTCCTTATCGGCCTTCGCACGATCGATATACCCTGCGAGTTTATCAAAAGAACCTTCGTGGATCACGGCAGTGATGAAATTGCTCATGTCTTCCGGCGATCCCATTTTAAATGATGCGATATCTTCTTTTACGAAATCAAGCACTTCGTCGGCCAATGATTTCGGTAAGTAAACGCGTGAGGCAGCGCTACATTTTTGTCCCTGGAATTCGAATGCTCCACGGCTAATGGCGGTAGCTACCTGCTTGGCGTTGCTTGAAGGGTGGGCGATGATAAAGTCTTTACCTCCGGTCTCTCCAACGATTCTCGGGTAGGTCTTATATTTATCGATGTTGTTTCCGATCTTTTTCCAAAGTCCTTTGAATACTTCGGTAGATCCCGTAAAGTGGATCCCGGCAAAGTCAGGGCTGTCAAGGAGGGTATCGGTGATCATTACCGGATCTCCGTAAACAACGTTGATCACGCCATCGGGTAAACCAGCTTCTTTAAACACGTCAACAATCACCTTCGCAGAAAAGATCTGGTGGTCACTTGGTTTCCAAACAACCACGTTCCCCATCATTGCTGCACTTGCAGGAAGGTTTCCGGCAATAGCGGTAAAGTTAAACGGAGTGATGGCGTATACGAATCCTTCAAGAGGTCTGTATTCTACACGGTTCCAGATCCCGTCGTCAGAGAGGGGCTGGTCGTTGTAGATCTGCGACATGAATTCTACGTTGAATCTCAGGAAGTCGATGATCTCACAGGCCGCGTCGATCTCTGCCTGGAATATATTTTTGGATTGCGCCATCATCGTGGAGGCGTTCATTTTATCTCTGTAAGGACCGGCAATAAGGTCTGCGGCTTTAAGGAAGATCGCAGCGCGGTGCTCCCAACTAAGAGCTGCCCACTTTGTTCTGGCTTCCAGGGCGTTCTTCATGGCTTTTTCCACATGCTCCTTTTCTGCCAGGTGATATGTTCCTACCACATGTTGGTGATCGTGTGGGGGAGACATGGTTCGGGTGTTCCCGGTTCTGATCTCTTCGCTACCAATATAAAGAGGTATATCTACCGTGCTGTTGTAAAACTCTTTGTATTGCTTTAGCACTGATTCGCGTTCCGGAGTTCCCGGAGCATAAGACCTTACCGGCTCATTAACCGCCGGAGGTACTTGAAAAAATCCTTTTCCCATTTTATACTTTTTTGAGGTTGTTGCTCGACAGCAAATGTAATAAATGGGAATTGCTAAAAAAAATCAAAAGAAACTGATTATTCCTTAATTAAGCGTGAAAGGAGCGCTGAGTCTGAAGGTGGGAACATATACCTTGAAATGCTGGGTACTGGCATAGTTGATCATCATATAATGACCTTTCATGGCGCCGATAGGTGATGTAAGCAGGCAGCCTGAGCTATAGGTGTGGGTTTCTCCGGGGTGTAGCACCGGTTTTTTTCCGATCACTCCTTCGCCATCTACCATTTCCAGCGGATTAAGGGCGTCGTAGATCTCCCAGTGCCTAGCCAGCAGCTGTACAGGGTCTTTACTTTGGTTTTCGATGGTGATGTGGTAACCAAAGGCAAAGTGATTCCTGTAGTTCTTGAAGAAGGTACCTTCATAACTGGTTTTCACAGAGATCTTTATGCCTTTTGTTACTTTCGTGATCATCCTGATCTATAGGTTAAAGCGCTACCAGAGAGGAAGATAGCGATACTTATACTCGCTAAAAATACAAAAATTGTGTTCAGGATGAGGAATTTTAAAATAGTTTTAAGACGTCCTTGTCGATAAAACGCCCTCATGGCCTTGTAGAGGTAGAAAGAAAATAAGATCACTGCGATCCAATTGACTCCGTAACCTGTGAGCCATTCGATAATGGCGGCGAACATAAGGAGAATGATAAAGAGCGATTGGCAATGAAAGCTGAATATGAGGTGGTCCATATAGAAGAAAGGTCTTCGGATGTAAAGTGCCCATATAAAAATGGCGAATATGGGAAGGAAAAAGAAGATGAAGAAAGGGAGTCGTGAAATGGCCGTGTTTAAGAAGGTGCCCGGCTCCTGGCGAACGCGATAAGAGCTCCTCCCTATTCTGAAGGCCCACAATTCTGAACCCTCCAGTTTGGTGGGTAAAAGGCTTCTGGCCTCTTCTTCTGTTTTAAAATGTTCGTGTTTTACCGCCCGGTGGTAAAACTCGCAAAACTTTCCAAAGCGTTCGAAGTCGCTAAGGGTATCTGAGATCATTTTATTGTAAAACTCAACCGGGTCGACCTTGACAAGAGAGTCCTTGCGGTTTTGGGAATCTAAGATGAGATTCATGCCGTAACGAACGGTGTCTATCGCCGACAGGATGGAGTCCTTGGTCTGCTGGTTGTTGATCTCCCGGTTAATATCGCCAGAAAGAATACCTTTTTTCTCCAGGGAGTCTATGATGCTTTCTGCTTTTTGAGGATCTTCATTGATGAGTTCTGTGGCAGTTTTTGAGGTGTCATTCAGATTTTCGAGGTTGGTGGTATACCCGATCATCAGGAAATAAACGATACAAAGACTCAGGAGAAAACGAAACGGATTGGTATACGATACCCGTTTCCCTTCGATGTATTCTCTGGTGATCTTGCCCGGTTTTAGCAGGAGGGCTTTTAATGTTTGTCGCAGTTTGGAGTCGTAAGAGATCAGGCTGCCAAAAAATTCATCAAAGAGGTCGGTAAAGGTGACTTTCTTAGTTGAGTTCAACTGGCCGCAATTCGCACAATATTTATCGCTGGTATCCAGGGGGTGGTCGCAGTTCAGGCAGCGTTGCCCTCTGTATTTGAACTGCTTTCTGGCGGGCAGGTAGCTTTTTTTGATCTCGGGTTTGTCGCTCATATCGGTGGTTAGTTGGATATGTCTACAGAACTGATGTTGGCCATACCGATCACACTGTCGTACTGGGCGCCAAAGTCCCTGTAGTACACCGTGATGAGGTATTCGTTCTCGGTTTGCCAATGGTTGCCGCTAATCGCATTTTGGTCGATGCTGCCATCGGTGTTTCTGATCACATATTTGAAGTTGTAAAAGCCTTGTTTTAAGAAGATGGTGGTTTCGAGGGTGTTGTTCTTTTCGTTAAACCGAAGTTTATTTTCTTCCTGTAATTCGTAGTTGTTGAACTTTCCGTATACATAGATGTCTTTTAATCCCATCCAGGGCTCGTAAGCGAGGCTGAAATGCACAAAGCAATAGTCGGCCTCGGTATTGGGGTCGTTCTGTACGCCTTGTCCGAGATTCACTAAAAAATCTCCGTTGATATCGGGGAAGTAGGTATAGGGTTGTTCTCTACGTGTTGTATTGGTGTATAAATAGGTGTTGTAGCGGTTCTTGAGTTCGATGCGTGAGATGGTATTGGTGCTCACCCTGATGTCTTTGGTGTCGGTGTTGAGGTATTCATTGCCGCCCTCAAAGGTGGTTTCTTTTTCGTATTTGTAAAGTAGCTGTCCGCCGGAAATGAACTGGGGTTTGATGTCTCGTTTTTCGGTTTGAAAATTACTGTTCTGCAAGATGCTCACTTTAACCTCCTGTTGCGGATTCACCAGATTGAAGTCGCCCTGGTTGATCGAGAATTCTATTCGCTGCCCTGTGTTGAGGAGTTCAAAATCCCTCGGGCGCTTTGCTATGCCGCCGACGCTAACGGCGTTTTTGAAGATGATGAACCTGCGTGAGAATACCAGGTGGTCTGCCTGGTCGTAGATCTTGAGAATGTAGTTTCCGGTGAGGCGCAGGCCTGTTTGACCGTTCGGAAGCTGGAGATAATAGGAAGTGTAGGGTTGCAGGGTGGCCAGAGAATTGTCGTACTGCTGAATACGTTGATTGTCGAGTCCGTCGAGGTATTGATTCTTGACGAGGTTGGAGGGGGTCCAGTCGTAATTACAATGTTCTATACGGTAGTAATAATCGGCTTCGTCTGCATAGAGGTCGTCGAAACGTAGCTGCATTCTTTCGCCCAAACGCACGATCGGGAACTGGGCGGCATTGTTGTTGCCTGTAAACACTACAGACCGGATGTTCTCCGGTGGAGCGATCTCACTTTGAACCTGCGCAAGAATGAGCGGTATGTTGTGTAATAAAAGTAACAAAGTAAGGGCGATTCGACGCATTTGGTTGAGTGTATTTTTTCTAAAGATAAACAATTTTAAAAGTGCTTTTTTGCAGGCTTTTCCTTCACCAAAAATATGGGTATTTATTATGGGAACAATCTTATAATTATTAAATTTGCTGGAATTTTTGAGTTAACTAATTTCATTAGCATAGATAGCATGTCAAACGACATTAAGATTAGAAAAGGCTTAGATATTAAGCTGCAAGGTGTGGCAGAGAAAACAGTTTCTACTGCTCCCAGGTCTAAGAAATTCGCTATTAAACCTACAGATTTTCACGGTGTGACCCCTAAGATGGTGGTCAAGGAAGGTGCTTCCGTTAAGGCGGGAGAGGTGATCTTCTTTTCCAAATACAGCGACAGCGTTAAGTTCGTAGCTCCTGTTAGCGGAACCCTTACGGAGATCAGAAGAGGTGCCAAGCGAAGAATTCTTGAAGTAATAATTGAAGCGGATACTGAAGACACTTACGTGGACCACGGTTCTAAAGATGTTTCTCAGATGTCTGGAACCGAGGTTAAAGAGCACCTTCTTGCAGGAGGTTGCTGGCCGTTCATCAAGCAGCGTCCGTACGACGTGATCGCAAATCCGGAGGAGGCTCCTAAGGCCATTTTCGTTTCTGCCATGTCTACCGCGCCACTGAGCGCCGATGTGGAGTTCCTGTTAAAAGATCGTATGGACGATTTTAAAACAGGACTTGAGGCAATAGCCAAGCTTACCTCTGGAAAAACCCACGTGTGTTACGATGCCAAGGGCAGCGGACTTTTTAGTGGGATCAACGGGGTAGCACTTCACAAGGTTTCAGGACCACACCCGGCCGGAAACGTTGGGGTGCAGATCCATCATATCGACCCGATCAACGCAGGAGAGCGCGTTTGGGTGGTAGGACCTGAAGATGTAGCTATCATTGGTTCTTTCTTCCGTACCGGTAAATTCCAGGCAGACCGAATGGTTGCTCTGGCAGGTACAGAAGCGCCAAAGAATGCATATTATACCATGCGCATCGGAACAAATGTTCACGATGTGGTAGGTAAGATCTCTTCATCGGTAAGGATCATTAGCGGTAATGTGCTTACCGGAGATCATATAGCAAATGACGGATACGTTGGTTATTACGCCAATGAGATCACGATGATCCCTGAAGGTAAGGAGCACCGTATGTTCGGTTGGTTGCCATTCAAGGATAACCACATCCCGAGTATGTCGAGAAGTTCACTTTCATGGTTGTTCCCGAACAAGCGATACAAAGTGAATACGAACCTGAACGGGGAAGAGCGTGCATTAGTGGTAACCGGTGAAATGGAGCAGGTAATGCCTATGGATATCTTCCCAATGCAACTGCTCAAGGAGTGCATGGCTGCGAATATCGAAAAAATGGAAAACCTGGGTATCTACGAGGTTGCTCCTGAAGATTTCGCGTTGATCGATTATACTAACACCTCTAAAATTGAGGCCCAAAGCATCATCAGAGAAGCATTAGACCTGATGATCCAGGAAGTGGGTTAAAAATAGATAGCTATGAGTTTTTTAAGAAAGAAGTTAGATGACTTAAAGCGACCTTTCGAGAAAGGTCAGAAGTGGGAGAAATTCGCTCCTGCTTTTAGTGCGTTCGATACTTTTTTGTTCGTTCCGGATCACACAACTAAGAAAGGGGCTCACATCCGCGATGCGGTAGACCTTAAACGTACCATGATGGTTGTGGTACTCGCCCTTATTCCGGCGTTGATCTACGGAATGTACAATACAGGATACCAGTATTTCTCTCAGACGGGAGAAGCTTTTACCTTTTTTGATGCCTTCCTTCACGGAGCATGGAAGATCGTTCCTATGATCGTTGTTTCCTATGCGGTGGGACTTGGTATTGAATTTATCTTTGCTATTTACCGCGGTCACGAGGTGAATGAGGGATACCTGGTTACAGGATTGCTTATTCCGATGATCATGCCGGTAGATATTCCACTCTGGATGGTGGCTGTTTCTGTGGCCTTTGCCGTACTTATCGGAAAAGAGGCCTTCGGAGGAACAGGGATGAACATCCTTAACCCGGCGCTAATGGCTCGTGCTTTTGCATTCTTCGCCTATCCTACTTATATGTCTGGAAACAAGGTATGGGTTTCTGAAGCCTCTAATGTGGATGGTATTTCAGGAGAGACCATTCTTGGGTCGCTTGCTGCCGGTAAGGAAGTGAGTTATGATATGTGGAGCATGTTCGCGGGAGCTATTCCGGGATCTATCGCAGAGACCTCTACATTATTTATTGGTCTTGGAGCCTTGTTGTTGATCCTTACAGGTATCGGAAGCTGGAGAATTATTGTTGGTGGATTCATCGGAGCTGCTGCAATGGCCTTCCTGTTTAACCTTTGGGGTGCAAATGCCCTGATGAGCTTCCCTTGGTACCAGCACCTCATTGTAGGAGGACTTGCTTTTGGTATTGTGTTTATGGCTACCGATCCGGTTTCTGCCGCACAGACCTATAAAGGAAAGTGGATCTACGGAATTTTAGTTGGGGTATTCAGTGTGATGATCCGTGTGTTCAACCCGGCTTATCCTGAAGGAGTGATGCTTGCCATCCTGCTTATGAACGTATTTGCGCCGACCATCGACCACTACGTGATCGAGGCAAGTATTAAAAGAAGAAAGAAAAGATTAGCAACTGTAACCGCTAAATCCGCTTAATTATGAACAGAGATAGTAACGCGTATACTTTCATTTTTGCCACCATTATGGTGATCGTGGTTGCTTCGGCATTGGCTATAGCAGCAACGTCCCTGCAACCTATGCAGGCAGAGAATGTACGTCAGGAGAAAATGCAGAACATCCTTACCACCATCGGGATCGATGTGGAAAGAGCAGAAGCTGCAGAGCAATTCAATAAATATATTACCGAGCAGATCGCTTTGCGCGCAGACGGTAGTATCGATAAAGATGTGAACGCCTTTAATATCGACCTTGCCAAAGAGGTTAAAAAGCCGGTCGAAGATCAGCTTTTCCCTTTGTATAAGGCTTCGGTAGAAGGTCAGAACTTTTACATTATTCCGCTTAGAGGTGCCGGTCTATGGGATGCCATCTGGGGATACATTTCATTGGAAGATGATGTGAACACCATCAAAGGAGCTGTTTTTGATCATAAAGGAGAGACTCCCGGACTTGGGGCTGAGATCACTCAGAGCTGGTTCGAAGAGCGCTTTAAGGATGAAAAGATCCTGAACGACAATGGAGAGTTCGTTGGAGTTAATGTAATGAAAGGTTATTCGGGTGGTAACAACAAGGACGATAACGCCATTGATGCCATTTCCGGAGCTACCATTACCGGTGATGGGGTAACCGATATGATCAAAGATCGTTTGGCTTACTACATCGAATACCTGAAAACACAGAAAGTTAACGTAGCATTAAATAACTAATTATGGCCCATAATAAAGATAACAAAGAGAAAGCTCCACTTACGCTTTTCGTTGCTGAAGAAAAGGAGCCTCTATTCTCTAAAAAGAACAGACAGTTATTGACTGATCCGCTGGACGACAATAACCCGATCACCGTACAGGTACTCGGTATTTGTTCGGCCCTGGCGATCACCGTTCAGTTGAAGCCGGCCATAGTTATGGCAATTGCCGTATTGGCAGTAATGGCCTTCGCTAATATGATCATCTCGATCATCAGAAACCTGATCCCAAACCGTATTCGTATCATCGTTCAGCTGGTGGTTGTTGCGGCTCTTGTGATCCTGGTAGACCAGGTGCTTAAAGCCTTCGCATATGATGTGAGTAAAGAGCTCTCGGTATTCGTTGGTCTTATTATTACCAACTGTATCGTAATGGGTCGTCTTGAGGCCTTCGCCCTGGGTAACGGGGTATGGAAGTCTTTCCTTGATGGTGTTGGTAATGCTGCCGGATATGGTCTTATCCTTGTGATCGTGGCTTTCTTCAGAGAGCTTCTCGGTTCAGGAAAGCTTTTCGGATTCGAAGTACTGGGTCATAAAGGGGTAACTCTTGCAGAGTCTACCGGACTTTATGCGCTAGGGTATGAGAACAACGGATTAATGCTTCTATCGCCTGCGGCACTGCTGGTTGTTGGGGTATTGATCTGGGTACAGCGAGCCAGAAACAGAAAATTAATTGAGAAGAACTAAGCTTCCAGGCTTAAAAAAATTACAGAATAATGGATTACGTAAATCTTTTTGTCAGAAGTATTTTTATAGAAAACATGGTTTTCGCCTACTTCCTGGGAATGTGTTCCTATCTGGCAGTATCGAAGACTGTGAAAACAGCAGTAGGTCTTGGAGCAGCGGTAATTTTCGTATTATCGATCACGGTTCCTATCAACTTCTTGCTGGATAACTACCTGCTTCGTCCGGGGGCCCTTTCCTGGTTAGGAGCTGAGTACGCTAATATCGACCTGAGCTTCCTGAGCTTTATCATGTTCATCGCGGTGATCGCTTCGATGGTACAGTTGGTAGAGATGATCGTTGAGAAGTTCGCACCGGCGCTTTACGGAGCTCTGGGAATCTTCCTTCCGCTTATCGCAGTAAACTGTGCGATTCTTGGAGGATCGCTGTTCATGCAGCAGAAAGACTTCGCCGGGATCGGGGAAGCTGCTACTTACGGATTAGGTTCAGGGATCGGATGGTTCCTGGCGATCCTTGCCATTGCCGCTATTCGCGAGAAGATCGCTTACTCGAACGTTCCTGCTCCGCTTAGAGGACTGGGGATCACCTTTATCATTACAGGACTTATGGCCCTTGGGTTCATGAGCTTCATGGGAATTAAATTATAAATCATTAGTTAAGAAAGAATGGATTATTCAGTAATCATTGCGAGTTTAGTAGTATTTCTGGTACTGATCTTTGCGCTTGTGGGGATCCTGCTCGGAGCGAAGGCTAAATTGGTGCCGTCAGGTCCTGTGAGCCTCAAGATCAACGGAGAGAAGGATGTTCAGGTGAATTCGGGAGGTACGCTACTTTCTACACTTGGAGATAATAAGATCTTCCTGCCATCGGCTTGTGGTGGAGGGGGAACCTGTATACAATGTAAATGTATCGTTACTGAGGGTGGAGGAGAGATCCTTCCAACAGAAGCCCCTCACTTTACCCGTAAGGAGATCGCCGAAGGATGGCGTCTTGGATGTCAGGTAAAAGTAAAACAAGATATGGTGATCAAAGTGCCTGAGGAGGTATTTGGGATCAAAAAATGGGAGGCTGAGGTTGTTCGTAACTGGAACGTGGCTTCCTTTATCAAGGAATTCGTAGTGCGTATCCCTGAGGATATGGATTACGAGGCCGGAGGTTATATCCAGATCGAGATCCCTCCATGTGAGATCAAGTACAGTGATATCGATATTACTGCCCACCCTGAAGAACACGACGATCCTAAGAAATTCCAGATGGAGTGGGATAAGTTCAACCTTTGGCCATTGGTAATGAAGAACACGGAAACTGTAGAGCGTGCATATTCGATGGCTTCGTATCCTGCAGAAGGGCGCGATATCATGCTTAACGTTCGTATTGCCACCCCACCATGGGATCGCAATAAGAATGGATGGATGGATGTAAATCCGGGGATCGCTTCCTCGTATATCTTCTCGCGTAAGGCAGGAGATAAGGTGACCATCTCAGGACCTTATGGTGAGTTCTTCATTAACCACAGTGATGCAGAAATGCTTTACGTGGGTGGTGGAGCAGGTATGGCGCCAATGCGTTCGCACCTGTATCACCTGTTCAAAACCCTTAAGACAGGAAGGAAAGTTACGTATTGGTACGGTGGTCGTTCTAAGCGTGAGCTGTTCTACACAGAGCACTTCAGAGCGTTGGAGCGTGACTTCCCGAACTTTAAATTCTATATTGCCCTTTCTGAGCCACTAGAAGAAGATAACTGGAAGGTAAAAGATGGTCTTGATGGTGAAGGAGATGGATTCGTAGGATTCGTACACCAGGTGGTGATCGAAAACTATCTGAACCATCACGATGCTCCTGAAGATATCGAATTCTATTTCTGTGGACCACCACTAATGAACAAAGCGGTGGAGAAAATGTGTGATGATTTTGGAGTGCCACCGGAGAATGTTCGTTTCGACGACTTTGGAGGTTAATGAATACCGAAATTACAAATACCAAAACCGGCACCTCGCGTGTCGGTTTTTTATTTTATATTGAATACTATGGGAGTATTGAGTGAACAGGAATTGCACAATCTGGCAATGAACATCGTAGGTAAGGACCTTGAAAAGCAAGGTTTCGAGTTTATGGCTGTGAACAGTCAGCTCAAGAAGGATCCGCAATTCGTTTGCCTTAAGAATAAGAAATTACACTTCATTATCGTAAAAGCGATAGCTTATCCGGAAGACCCGAAAGACTTTGATATGATCTTTATGGAGAGTATCAGGGTACACGCCTTAAAGTTCAAAGCGCGTACGTATTATGCGGGGGTTGGCCTCGCAAATGCAAAGGACTATACCAAGCCGGTAACCAAAGAAGAAAACTATATCGTAAACTACAATGGCATTATTGAGATCGGTAGCTAACATAGCACTGGGACTCTGTTTTTTCGCTGTGATCGTGCAGTGTAAGCGTCCCGAACAAAAGATCGTACAGCAAACAGAAAGGGGTGAGGCCCTTGGAACTACCTATACCATTATCTATGAGGTGCCCTCCGATACAGTTTTCTACACCAGCAAGATCGCGCAGGTCTTTGACGAGGTAAACGCCTCGATGTCGACGTATATTCCCGACAGTGATATCAGCCGTATTAATAGGGGAGATACTGCTGTAGTGGTGGATGCCTATTTTGAAGAGGTGTTCGCTAGTGCCCGTGAGGTATGGCAAAGCACCAATGGTGTTTTTGACCCGACGGTTGGCGCTTTGGTCAATGCCTGGGGGTTTGGCCCTGAAAAAGGTATAGCAACGCTGGATAGCGCCCAGGTAGACAGTATTCTTGTGTTTACAGGCTTGGAAAAGATCGCAATTGATGAGAGCAATAAGGTCGTGAAGAATCATCCACAGGTTTACCTTGATTTTAATGCGCTGGCAAAAGGGTATTGTGTAGACCTCGTAGGAAGGATGCTCGAAGAACAGGGGGTAGAAAACTACCTGGTCGAAATTGGTGGTGAGATCCTGGCTAAGGGTAAGAATACCATAAAAGATAAACAATGGGTAGTTGCTGTAGACGATCCTTTTCAACCGGCAGGAGAGCGCAGGCTCATTGCGAAATTAGCCCTCCACGACCGGGCAATGGCCACCAGTGGTAATTATCGCAAATACAGGGTCGATGAGGTTACCGGAGAAAAGTATGTACATACCATAGATCCGCGTACCGGGTATCCGTTTAAGAATAAGGTCCTGAGTGCTTCGGTACTGGCGCCTACATGTATGGAAGCCGATGCGTATGCCACCGCTTTTATGGGCATGTCTTTAGAGGGTATTAAAGAAACCCTGAACGGACTTGAGCACCTCGATGTATACATTATAAGCCTCAATGATCAGGGTGGGCTGCAGGAATACCGTACATCAGGCTTTCAAAGGCTGATGCTGGGGGATTAGGGCTTGCTGCGACCTTACGACTAACGTCGACCACTGCCTAAGTAGTAAGTTTTGCTTCGGGGGATAAGGTTTGCTGCTATTTTAGGAGTAAATAAAGGTTACTTCGCTTGAAGAAATAAGGCTTACTTCCTTACCACAGGAATGATCTCTTTTGGGTCGATGCGGTACGTATCGGCCTTTTCTTTTGGCATAAGCGCGGCCATTTGTTCTTCTTCGACCCTGAACCCGATGCTTCGGAGCTTGTCAAAATAGTCCCTCCCGTAGATACGCACATGGTCGTATTGACCAAAGATGCGTGCTCTTTCTTCTCTATCGGTAATGCTGTCGTCTTCAAAGGTGATTTCCCTGTCCAGTTCCTGGGGGATCTGAAATACGCCCCAGCCACCGGGTTTCATGATGCGGTAGAGCTCCTGCATCGCTTTCTTATCGTTTGGGATGTGCTCGAGTACGTGATTGCATAAGATCACATCAAAGCTGTTGTCTTCAAAGGGCAGGTCGCAGATATCGGCTTTCACATCGGCCAGCGGTGAATTGAGGTCGGTAGTGGTGTACTCCAGGTTTTCCAGTTGGCGAAAGCGTTTATAGAACGCCTGTTCGGGAGCAAAATGCAACACCTTTAAGGGTGCAGAGAAAAAATTGGTCTTCTCCTTCAGGAAAAGCCAAAGCAAGCGGTGCCTTTCGAGCGAAAGGGTGCCGGGAGCTAGTACATTGTCCCGCTGCTTGCCGTATCCGTATGGGAGAAAGCTTCGGTAGCTTTTCTGGTCAATAGGATCTGTGTAGCGATCGCCACTGTAATACATAGCCACCACCGGCTTCACCACATAACTTAAACGGATAAGCAGGGGGCGGGGTACGGTATTAAGGACGTATTTGAATAGTTTTTTCAAAAGAAAGAATAGGGTTATGCTTTCACGGTCTGCTTGAACTCGTCTTCCTCGTCGCTTTGGATACCCAGAACGTCATAGATGTACTTAAAGGTGGAAAGGATCTCCGGTTTACCATTGATCAGGGCTACGTCGTGTTCAAAGTGAGCACTTGGCTTTCCGTCGGCGGTTACGATGGTCCATCCGTCACGAAGCTGCTTGATGCGATGGGTCCCCATATTGATCATAGGCTCTATGGCTACGACCATACCTTCCTGGAATTTCTTACCGCGGCCGCGTTTTCCGTAGTTCGGCATTTCGGGATCTTCGTGCATCTTTTTTCCAATGCCATGACCTACAAGTTCTCGCACAACTCCGTACCCGTGACTCTCACAGTAGTTTTGAATAGCAAAACCTACATCGCCAACGCGATTTCCGTTCTTGAATTCACGAATTCCGATATAGAGGGATCTCTTGGTCACCTCGAGGAGTTTTTTGGTTTCCGGGTCTACTTCCCCGATCTCGAAGGTGTAAGCGTGATCGCCATAAAATCCGTTCATAAGGGCACCACAGTCTATAGATACCACATCGCCTTCTTCCAGGGGTTTGTCTGTTGGTAACCCGTGTACTACGGCTTCATTAACGCTGGTGAGCAGGGTAGAAGGACAGTCGTATAGCCCGAGGAATCCGGGTTCTGCCCCCTGGTCTCTGATAAAGGCCTCAGCAAGTTTGTCCAGATGGTTGGTGGTAACACCCGGTTTAAGTTCTCCTGCCAGCATTCCCAGGGTCTTGGAAACCACGAGGGCGCTTTGTCTCATCAATTCGATTTCTTCGGGTGTCTTGATCTTAACCATCTTAAATATGTTTGATAAACTGAATTTCAACTTGTAAATATACCTTGGTACAGGTGTGCAAAAATAGGGTATATTTTTTAGAAATTCAGGGTTAAGGATCCAGCACGATAGTCCTGATAAGCTCGGCCTGAGCTTCGGCCAGTTTGTAGTTGAGTTCGATCTGTTTAAGACGGGCTTGCAGCAGGCTGCGCTCCCGTGAGTTGAGTAAAAACACAGAGCTCTCTCCGAAGCTGAATTTGCGCTCTTCGGCCTGTAAAAGGGCTTCGTAATCGGTGGTCACCCGATTTACCTGATCGCGCTGTTGTACGTAGTTGTCAACCTTGGCCAGTGAAGCGATTACCTTGTTCTTAAGGGTAAGGCTTTCCTGTTCAAAGGCGTAATTGGCATCCTGGATCTTGAACTTGCTCATTTGCAGGGCACCCCGCTCTTTCCGAAGAAATATCGGGAAGCTGAATTCCAGTCCGAACTTGTAATCTCCGGTGTTAATGGTGTTCACCTGTTCTGCATCACTGGTGATGAAATTGTAATTGAGGTTGAGTTCAGGCTTTAGCATTTCTGCCTTCAGTCTTCGGTCTACTTCCAGGGTTTCGATCTTAGAGCGCATGGCCCTGATCTTTGGGTGAGCGGCCACGTCGAAATTAGTGATCTCAGCGCCATTTCTGGCAATGATCGCGCTAAGGGTTTCAAGGGTGTTTGGTGCAGGACGTATGCTCTGAGCGATCTCCAGGGGTATATAAGCCTCATCCCATAGAAAGTTAGAAAGGGCTAATCGGGAGCGCAGGAGCGATAGTTCTGCATTTCTAAGATTGATCCTTCGGTTTTGAACGGTGATACCCAGCTCAATACTGTCAATGGGGGCTTTGTCGCCCTCTTCGATCTGGCGTTTCAGGTTTCGCAAGCGGTAATCGGCGTTTTCGAGGAACTCACTGTAGAGCTCATACTCCCGATAGGCGCGAAACCAGTCCATGTAGGCTACGATAGATTCGTAGAGCAATTGGTTGATCTGGAGTTCTCTTTCGGCGGCATTGAGCTCTGTAAAGATCTTTGCCTGCTTCAGGGTGGCCATACGCTCGTTAATAAACAGCCCCTGACCTATGGGAACAGAGATCCCCGCACTGTAGAGTCCGTCTTCAGGCACAACGTTCTGCGGATTTAAAAAATTTCCATCGTTGAGCTCATACCCTGCCTGCAGTTCGATCCCGAACCAGGTAGGGATCTTAAAAGTACCGTAGAGTAGATCGTAATACTCGGTGTCTTTAAAGTCCTTACGATCGTAATCTACCGCGATCTTAGGATCAAATCCGCCACGGGCTTTTAGCAGGTTGGCCTGTGCGGTATTGATCTTCAGGTTGGCCTGTGCAGCAACGGGGTGATTCTTCTTGACAAAACCGAGAAACTCGTTCAAGTCAAAGATACTGTCGTTTTGCTGAGGGTAGGCCTTCAGGGAGAGCAGTAGAAATAGCGCTATGATAATCCTTCCGGTCATATTATTTCTTTTTCATTGCTTTATCCCCATCTTGCTGTTGGGGTTGATAGTAATTCGGAGGGAATCCGTTTAACTGTCGCCATAACTCAAACCAGATCGGTACATCTTCGAGCAGGGCAATGGTCTGGGCTCCAGATCCTGCGCGGATCTCTTCGGGCCATGGGTGGTCTTCCGGGTCCGGGGCGATCAGGATACGGTATTTTCCGTTGGTGCTAATATAGTTCTCTATAGCCACTACGGTACCTCCAAAGGTTCCGAAAGATAGGTTTGGCCATCCGGAGAAGATGATCACCGGCCATCCATCGAACTGAATACGCACTTTCTCACCTTTGTGGATAAGGGGAAGATCGATGGGGGAAATAAATGTTTCTACAGCGATCTCTATATCAGAGGGCATGATGCTCACAAGGGGGTCGCCTTCTTTTACGGTTTCTCCCAGTCCGGATGTGAGAGCCTTATTTATAAAGCCGCTCTGAGGGGCTGTGACATAGTTAAATGACCTTCGTACCTCGTAGTTGGTGTACTGGTTCGCGAGTTTGTTCACTTCGCCTTCCCCTTCGAATTGCATGCTCATTGCTGAAAACTTATCGCTTTCGGCCTTGGAGATCTTCTCGCCGTATTCGGCGAGGATACGACCTTGTTCGATCTCGGTATTGAGTACTTCGTTTTTACTGGAAAGCAGTTTGTTCTCCAGAGAGATCTTTTTGGCCTGTGCCTCCTGGAGTTTCATTTTTTTATCTTCAACCTCCTGCAGTGCTTTTAGACCTTCCTGGTTAAGGATGTTGGCCCGGTTGTATTGTCTCTCGGCAATAGTGAGGTTGGTCTTTGCAGCCTCCAGGTCGATGCTGTCACTCACCACCTTAAGGTTGGCCTGGATGAGTTTATTGCGCAACTGTTGGGTCTTCAGGTCCAACTCGTTCCTTAGATTATCGATCTGTATGTCTAAAGCCTTGATCTTACCTCCATAAGAAGCCACGCTTTGCTTTTTGGCGTTTAGTCGTGCTTCGGTACGTTGAAGCAGGGTGGGGTCAAAGTAGGAATCCTTGATCTCTGAAAGGAAGGCAATGGTGTCGCCCTTTTTTACATGCTGTCCTTCTCTCACATACCATTTTTCCACCCGACCGGGGATAATGGCATGAACCGTTTGCGGACGCTGTCCCGGGGTTAAGGTGGTCACGTAGCCCTCTCCCCGAACGTTCTGAGTCCATGGAAGGAACATAACGGCCAACATGATCAGGAGGAATATTCCTAACAACCGGCTAAAGGTTTTGTGGTGCTCTCTGAAGAATACCTTCTTTCCGGAGCGGGTCGTGGTTATATCGACCTTTTTATTCACACGATTTGTAGATATGTTCAGCATTATGATTGTTCTTTGATGTTGATGATCTTTCCGTTTTCCATAGTAATGATGCGACCGCAATTTGCTGCCCAACGCGGATCGTTACTTTCTACGATAATAGCCCACGGACGCTCTGGGGCGGTTAATGCGGAGATAAGTCGTTCCTTTTCGCTGGCGTCGAACTGATTGAGCGGATCTGAAAGGATCAGGAGTTTCGGTTTTCTGATAATACTCCTTGCCAGTACGATCTTTTTCATGATTGTATGCGACATTTGCCAACCTTCGGGTTTTAAGATCGTATTGAGGCCGTTAGGTTGGGCTTTTACGAACTCTCTGAGGCCTGCCATCTCAATTGCCCAGTCAATGTCTTTGGTGGTAAGGGAGGTGTCGCCAAAGGTGAGGTTTTCCAGAATGGTGCCCTCAAAAGGCGATTCTTCAGTGATGGCATGCCCCAAAAGCGCTCTGTAGGCATTGGGGCGAATAACCCTGCCGTTGTGATTGTTGATGAACATATTGCCCTCTGTAGGTTCGAACAATCCGGCGATGACCTTGAGGAGGGTCGATTTACCCGATCCGTTGGCCCCTCGCACAAGGATGAGGTCACGTGGATTAATGACCAGGTTAATATCCTTGATAATATTCTTTTTGCTGGTAGGCTGATGATAGGCTACCTCCTCGAGGCTAATGTAAAGATCATCTTTGGTCTCGTCAAGCTCAAGCTCTCCTTCCTGTTGTTCCAATTCCTTATCTACAGCTTGCCCCAGTTTTTCAAGAGAAGTAAGCATATCGTAAAAAGGTTCCAGCCCCAGAATGAGTTTCTCTACAGAGGTGATCACTAAAAGGATGATGATCTCTGCCGCTACGAACTGACCGATGTTCATTTGTTGGTTGAGTACCAGTAAACCACCAACCACCAGGAGTCCTGCGGTTACCAGTACCTTAAAGCCGATCATTTGGATGAACTGTACGATGAGTATGCGGAAGTGACTCTCGCGAGCATCGAGGTAATCATTGACCAGGGAGTCGCTTTTTTGCATGGCCAGAGAGGTTTTTCCTGAAAGTTTGAAACTTACGATAGAACGGGCGATCTCCTGTATCCAGTGGGCGATCTTGTATTTGTATTTAGATTCTTCCAGACTCGTACTTAGCCCCTTGCTGTATGTGAATTTAAATACGATGTAGATCAACACAATGAGCAGAATGCCATAGGCGATAAAGAACGGGTGGTAAAAGGACAGCAGAACCAATCCGAAAATGATCTGCAAGAATGCTGCCGGGATGTCCACGAGGAGTTTCGATAAGGTTTTTTGAATGGTAAGGGTATCAAAAAAACGATTGGCCAGCTCCGGCGGATAATAGTCGTCCAGCTCGCTCATTTTGATCTTTGGGAAGCGGTAGGAGAATTCGAAGGCCGACCGGGTAAAGATCTTTTGCTGGATATTTTCTATGATGCGTAGCTGCATAAGTTGAAGGATACCGGTAAAGGCTACTCCCAGAGTGACCAATACCACGAGAACCACCCAACTCGTAGAGGGCTGTGCAGCCTGGATAAGGTTTATGATGGCCTGAATTCCCAGCGGTAGGGTAAGACTCACCAGACCTGCGAACACGGCGTAGTACGCGATCTGGTAAATGTCTTTTTTATCCAGGCTGAGCATATTGATAAATCGCTGCCAGGATGTGATGATCTTTTTCGTGTTTTCCATAAGTTATGCGTTGATCTGCGTTAGAACCAATTGTTTGTAAAAATCTACTAACTCCTTGTTGTCGTTGAAGTCGGTAAGACTGGGCAGGTGTGCCTTGCTGTATTGTTGATGAAGTGCCCCCTGTATTACGGTAGACACCAGACTTCTTGGATGTGGGTATTGCGGATTAACCTCTGTGATGAATTGGGCTACCCTGCCTACCAGTCGCTTGAAAGTGGCGAAGTATCCCTCCTTGTTCTCCTGATCGACCTCCTTGGTGAGGTAGGATTTGGAAAACTCTGAGATCACAATACTCCCGAGAACCACCTCATTGATATGAGAGAAGTTCTCGTCTTTTTCAGGCGCCATAGTTACGATCTCCAGGGCGAGTTCGAGCTTGCTGCTCGGATTGGACATGTTGTGGGTGTTGAAAACCAGTTTGTATTCCATCCAGGACCAATACCAGTCGGTGAGATATACCAGCAGTTGGTGCTTGTTTTCGAAATAGCGGTAGATCGAGCTCTCTGTCGAACCGATCTTGTCTGCGAGCTTTTTAAAGGTAAAATGCTCGAAGCCTATTTCGTCGATTAGCAGGATGCTGTGATCTATGATCTTCTTTCCAAGTTTTGATGATTCCGGATCTTTGAGATAGATGTTCTCATTGATCTGGATCTTGAAATTCGAGAATAATCCTTGCATATAAACTATTTACACTCGCTAAAATAATAGTATTACTATTACTCTTAAAAGGTTTAGTAGTTTTTTAACAAAAAAAAAGCCGCCTAAATAATTAGGCGGCAGATTTTTAGCGAAGTGTTTTGGAGGTTATTTTCCTTTAACCTTCTGCTTGAACTTATCGAATTCGGTATCGGCCTCTTTTCTTGGCCATTGGTTATTTTCGGTGTTGATGTCGGCAGTTTCTTCTTTCGGGTCAACTACCACACTTGCGATCTCCTTGTTCGATGGCAACACTACCTTAACCTCCTGATCGTTCTTTCTCCAGATCTGTACCGGGTATTTCATGAGGTCTTTGCTTCCGTCTTTGTAGTTATACTCAACGATAAGCGGCATTGGGATTCCTCCCGGCTTGTTAAAGGTAATCTCGTAGAAATACTTAGGGATCTCCATATTGGCACGTGCTTCGGCATCAAAGTTGTCGATCATGTATTCTGTAAGCGTTTTGAAACGCTCAGCTTCACTTTGTTTGGCAACCTCGTTAGCGTATTCTTCGCTGTTTTCGTCTACCATGTAAACCATTGGAGGCAGATCTGAAAGGGAGTAACCTCTCTGCTCGATGGCTTCTTTGATCTTTTGGGTAGGCGTAGAGGTAACCACGAGTTTAGAAATGTTCTTAACGCCCATATCTACAACCTCCGTAGAATAGAACCATCCTCTCCAGAACCAATCAAGGTCTACTGCAGACGCATCTTCCATAGTACGGAAGAAATCTTCAGGAGTTGGGTGCTTGAACATCCAGCGCTGCGCATAGGTTTTGAAAGCGTGATCAAACAGCTCTTTCCCCATTACGGTTTCACGAAGGATGTTGAGTGCTGTTGCCGGCTTGCTATATGCATTAGGTCCAAGCTGGTATACGTTCTCCGGGTTCGACATGATCGGAGAGATAAAGTTTTGGTCTCCCTTCATGTAAGGAACGATCTTTTTAGGTGCTCCTCTTCGCGATGGGTAGTTTTCGTATCCGTCGATAGACTCCGGGTAGTTTTTACCGAAATCCTGCTCTGCAAGGTACTGCATAAAGGTGTCAAGACCTTCGTCCATCCATCCCCACTGACGCTCGTCAGAGTTAACGATCATCGGGAAGAAGTTGTGACCTACCTCGTGGATGATCACAGAGATCATTCCGAACTTGGTTCTGTCGCTGTATTCTCCTTCTGCATTAGGACGTCCGTAGTTCCAGCATATCATTGGGTATTCCATTCCCTGATTCTTAGCGTGAACCGAAACAGCCTTAGGATAGGGGTAGTCGAAGGTATGACGCGAATAGGTTTTTAAGGTCTGGATCACTGCCTTAGTAGAATATTCTTCCCAAAGCGGATTTCCTTCTTTAGGATACAAAGAAACGGCCATAACGGTTTTTCCGTTATTCATTTTTACTGCCTGACGCTCCCAGATAAATTTTCTGGAAGTTGCAAAAGCAAAGTCTCTTACATTCTCGGCCTTGAAGGTCCAGGTATTCTTTTTAGAAGCCTTTTCTGTTTCATTAACTCTGGCCTCTTCTTCCGTAACGATAAATACGGGCTTATCATAAGATGAAGCTGAAGCTTCAAAACGCTTGTACTGCTCTTTAGTAAGTACGTCTTTAGCGTTTTGCAGCGTACCGGTAGCTTCCATGATATGGTCTTCCGGTACGGTGATGTTCACTTCGTAGTTTCCGAAAGGAAGAGCGAATTCCCCATTCCCCCAGAACTGATAGTTCTGCCAACCTTCAACGTCGTTGTAAACGGCCATTCTTGGGAAGAACTGGGCAATAACATAGGCGTTGTTCCCATTTTCTTCAAAGTGCTCATAACCACTACGGGCTCTGTTCACAACGTGGTTGTTCACGTTGTACCACCATTTGATCTCAAAAGACATGCTTTCTCCCGGCTGAAGCGGTTGCTTGATGTCAACGCGCATCATGGTTTGGTTGATGGTGTATGTAAGCGGATTCCCTTTGGTGTCGGTAACAGCTTCGATGTTGAAACCTCCGTCAAAAGGCTCTCCCAGGTATTTGTCGGCAAAACGGCCGGCCATATCTGCAGAAGAGGCAGAAGCCGAATTTTTTAATAATGCAGGTGAATCTTTCTTACGGATGTTCTGGTCGAGCTGTAGCCACAGGTATTCAAGAACATCAGGAGAATTATTGGTATAGGTGATCACCTCTCTACCATAAAGTTTCTGGGTTTCGTCATCCAGCTCAATATCCATTTTATAATCGGCTTGTTGCTGGTAGTATGCATGACCGGGAGCACCGGCTCCTGTTCTGTACTGGTTAGGAGTAGCAAACTCCTGGTACAGTTGGCGGAATCTGTTATTGTTGAGGTGCCCTTCAGGGGTAGCCTCCTGTTCCTGTTCCTGGGCCTGCAACAAACCGAAAGAGGCTGTTGCAATAGCTGCAAAGAGAAACTTGGTTCTTTTCATAGTTGTTTTTAAGTGATTTAAGTCGCGAAAAATATAAATTTTTAGCTTTTAATGGTTTTTACGTTAAAAGTTTAACAAAGCTTTATCATTCCCCTTGTGTAAGAGAAAACTCTTCTTTCCTTCCGGAAATTTAATATGGGTAATGTGTTTCTGCTCTTCAAAAAGTTCTGTCATCACCTCATTTTCAACCCGGATACTGCTATAGCTGCCCGGATCGATACTTTTGATCTCCAGGTAGCATTTGGTGAGATCGGAGTCGTATTCCTTTCCGAGGAATTCGAAGGTTTGTAATTCACCATCCAGGTATATCCTGAACTTTGTTTTAAGGTATTTTTCAATGAAAAAGTCGGCTTGAGCCGATTCTTCATCGGTCATTAGGCCAGCTTTAATGCCGTATCGCTCGCTTAGTAACAGGTCGAGATCGTCTGTAAAATAACGTGCAATGATCTGTATCGAACGGCTTTCTGCGTTGTAGTTGATGTCGGTTACACTTACGTAATATTTGTGCAGGATACCTGCTGAAAGCAAGGGCAAGCAGCATAGGAGGAGGGCTAAAATTCTTTTCATGCGATTTTTTTGAACGCGCGAAAAGTATCCCTTTTTTGGCATTTATCATGTTAAAAAGATGATAACTTCTGCCATTAGCCACGAACTGCATCGCTCTTGTTTAAGAGGGTGGGGTGTCTGAATGTAAAGCTGAGGGTGTTTTCCGGTGGGCTATTGTCCTTCTTTTAGCAGTTCGTTAAAGCTCCTGCTCTGATTGACCAGGTAATCGATAAGTTGAAATTCCTGATCTTTTCGCAAGAGCTCCCTGGGAGGGGTGTTCTGATCGATATAGACCAGAAATTCGTTGATCTTATCCTGAGGAATGCTGAGGTCGGTTACGAAGAATTCGTCATCGTATACCTGCCTCAATACCTCCGATACCTTAATGGTCGGCAGGTTTTCCCCATTCTTATTGTTGGCGTTGAAAAGGGCTTTAAAGATGTTAACAAAATTGAGTCCGTATTGCATTCCCTGGTCCTGCAGCGGGAGGGCTACATTATCTACCTTGGTAGACATATCGGTCTGGTAATCGATCTTCTTGAACTCCTCTCCTTTGAGCTCCAGGAATTTCTCCCTGTTCTCGGGGGTGATCACCACCTCGTCCAGTTCGGTTATCTTTTCATCGACGGTGACCACGATCCTGTTCTTTTCGATCATATCTGCAGTGATGGTTACCGTTTTGAACTGGTAGTTAAGCGAAGTAAAGGCCAGGATGTCTCCTTCTTTTACGTCGATCATGAATTCCCCGTTGTCGTCTGTGGCTGTAGCGGTTTCTGCAGTGATATTGATCACATTCTCATTGGGTACATTCGTGTTGATGTAGAGCACCTTTCCGATGATCGGAACGCGATCGTCCTGAGTATGACCGAGGAGGGTGAAGAGGCAGAGTGTTATGGTAAGTAAATGTTTCAAGAGCAAATTTTTTATTGAAATTAACCATTAAAAAGATCTAATCAAAATAAAAACAGCGGGAAGCGAGGTGCTTGTGTTTGAAGGATGATCGATGCAGGCTTCTCCTGAAGTTGTTTTAAAAACAATAAAATGCCCATCTTTGCAGGGACAGCAAAACGTTCTTCTCATGAAAAATATGATCGTAGCCAGTACTTCTACAGTACACGGCGCTTCTTATCTTGAATACCTTTTACCGGCGCTTGAATCCATGTTCGAGCAGGTCGATACGATTACTTTTATACCCTATGCCCGCCCTGGAGGTATCTCTGAAGATGCCTATACCGAAGTGGCTGCAAAGGGTTTGTCGCCCTTGGGGAAGAAGGTGGTGGGACTTCACACCTATGAGGATCCCGTGGAAGGTCTTAAAAATGCCGAGGCTGTGTTTACGGGTGGAGGAAATACATTTTTGCTGGTAACAAAGCTCTACGGGGAGGGCGTTATGGAGGTGTTGCGTGAAAAGATCTATTCGGGAATGCCTTACCTGGGTACCAGTGCCGGATCTAACATTACGGGGCTCAGTATGCAAACCACCAACGACATGCCTATTATTTATCCGCCCAGCTTTAAAACCCTTGGGGCCATACCTTTTAATTTGAATCCGCATTATCTCGATCCTGTGGAGGGGAGTACCCATATGGGCGAGACCCGGGAGACCAGGATCAAGGAGTTTCATACCCTTAATCGCATTCCTGTGGTGGGATTGCGCGAAGGCAGCTGGCTGGAAGTTAAGGGAGATAACATCGTGCTTCGCGGCCCTCTTACCGCCCGTATCTTTGAGCAGGGAAAAGATGCCTGGGAACTTGAGCCCGGGGCCGGAGTTAATTTGTCCTGACCTGTTGCCGGAAAACTCGAACCCGGGGCCGAAGTTAACTTCTCCCGACCTGTTGCAGGGAAGCTGTTGGTGGACTGTTGGTGTATTGAGCTAACTTAGGGTTGTCTCTTTTCCAGAGTCTGCGGAGTTTGGGTTTAACCTGTCTCCAGGGGCTGCTAGCGGTGGGTCTTTGACGAATCGGAGACCATATTTTTGATCTCGCCAACCTCTTTAGGGGTCAGGTAGCGCCATTTACCCGGTTCCACATCAAGGTTTACATTCATGATGCGCACCCGTTTAAGTTTGGTTACTCTGTAATCGAAGTATTCGCACATACGCCTGATCTGGCGGTTGAGTCCCTGGGTGAGTATGATCCTGAACTCGTAACGCCCGGTTTGCTCGGCAAAGCATTTTCTGGTAACTGTTCCTAAAATGGGAACACCGCTGCGCATACGTCTTATAAAATCTTTATTTACCGGTTTGTTCACCCTTACCACGTACTCTTTTTCGTGATTGTTGCGCGCCCGCAGGATCTTGTTAACGATGTCGCCATCGTTGGTAAGAAAGATGAGGCCTTCACTGGGCTTGTCAAGCCGACCTATGGGAAAGATGCGCTTTGGGTAATTGATGTAGTCAATGATGTTGTCTTTTTCGACCCTGGTGTCTGTGGTGCAAACAATACCCACGGGTTTATTGAAAGCGAGGTATACTGGAGCTTCTTCAGGCTCGTTAATGAGTTTGCCATTTACTCTGATCTCGTCTTCGGGACTCACCTTGGAGCCCATTTCGGGAAGCTCCCCATTAACCGTAACCCGGCCCTGGGCGATCAGTTTATCGGCTTCCCGGCGGGAGCAAAATCCTACTTCGCTCAGGTATTTGTTAATGCGTGTAAGCGCTTTTTCGTTCATAATCGTAAAGTTACATAATATGAAAGAGGTTTACCTCCCGGTTTATGGCAAAAAAAAACCCAACCATAAGGTTGGGCTTAGAGCGGGAGACGAGGTTCGAACTCGCGACATTCAGCTTGGAAGGCTGACGCTCTACCAACTGAGCTACTCCCGCATTCCGGGTGCAAATATATAAATTCTTTGAAATTATAACCAAAAAAAAATTGCAGTCATTTTGGCAAAAACAGCCCCTCAAAAAGGAGGAGGTGCTAAGGGTGTTGATTCTCAGGATCCTTCTTCAGGTAAGGGCTCCGGATTTGTGAAATAAAGATTATCTTAAAGGCTCATATTTTTCTTTATGAAGCGAATTACAGAGGGGGTTAGGGTCTACCTGAGGGAGTTCATGCCCGGCGACGGGATGGAGCTTTACGCGCTCAATGCCGATAGTGAAGTACTGCAATTTACCGGAGACAGCCCTTTTGCCTCAACCGCCGAAGCGGAAGCGTTTTTGCAACGGTATGAAGATTACAGGAAGTACGGTATCGGCCGGTGGGCGGTGATCCGTAAAGAAGATAATGCCTTTCTGGGGTGGTGCGGACTCAAACTTCATCCCGCAGAGGGTATCACAGAGGTGGGGTATCGCTTTTTTAAAAAATACTGGGGACAGGGCTATGCCACAGAAGCGGCCGAAGCTTCTATGGACTACGGATTTTTCAGGTTGCGGTTATGGCGTATTTACGCCCATGTGCATGTGGATAATGTAGCTTCATTAAGGGTGGTCGAAAAACTTGGGATGCTTCATATAAAAGATTTTGATTACGAAGGTTTGCCGGCGAAGTTGTTTGCCAGGGTCAATCCGAACTACCACCTGCGACTGGTTGATAAAAGCACTGTACTGGAGGTACGTCATCCGGTGCTGCGAAGCGGAAGGCCGCCGGAGAGCGCTGTTTTCAATGGTGATGAGCTGGCAACGACCTTTCACCTCGGAGCCTACTATGAAAGTCGGTTGGTGGGGGTGGCAACCCTTATGCTTACCGGCCGTCCCGGAAAACAGGAAGACGGGGTGTACCAGTTAAGGGGAATGGCCATAATCGATGAATATCGTGGTAAAGGCGTTGGTGGTGCCCTGTTGAATAAGGCGGAAAACGAGGTGGTCGCCCGCGGTGGGGATCTTATCTGGATGAATGCCCGTGAAAAGGCGGTTGGATTTTACAAGCGGGCCGAATATCGTACTATCGGTCCTTTATTCGATATCCCCAAAATAGGACCGCATTTTTATATGGAGAAATCTTTAAATTCGGGAAAACAGGCAAAATGATGAAAATTAAAGTGTTCCTGCTGTGTTGGGTTTTTACGAGTGTGCTCTGCTCGCATGCTCAGGAATTTTCTGTAGATCTTTTAAGCGGAAGGGTCGCAGTAGCGATGCGCGACGACCTTTCAGGATTGCAGCCTGAGGTGGTGGAGGCATTTAAGAAGATGGCTGAAGCTGCCGCAAAAGAAGGTGTCGTTTTAAAAGTGGTGTCCGGATTTCGCAGTTACAGCCGACAGGCAGAGATATGGAACGACAAATACAAGACATACAGGAAAGAAGGTCTTACCCCCTTGCAGGTAGTAGAACGCATTACCGAGTATTCTACCATTCCCGGTACATCGCGGCATCATTGGGGTACCGATATGGATCTTGTCGATGAGGCAGCCGGAGAAACAGAGGGGTTGCTCGTGGCCGATAAATTTGAGGATGGCGGCCCATTCGCGAAGATGAAGCAATGGATGGATGCCCATGCCGGTGATTACGGATTTTTCCTGGTCTATACGAACGACCCGGATCGAAAGGGATTTCATTATGAGCCCTGGCACTACAGCTATGCTCCGCTCTCCAAACCCATGTTGAAGGCTTTTCTGGAGCTTGAACTGGAATCGCTCATTGAACCTGCTGAACTCTATGGCGGACAATTACTACGCGGACGATTGCTGGAAGCCTATAAAAATGAACATATCATGGATATAAATCCGCAGCTCAAAAACTAATTTTTTGTAAATTGAACCACCTCCTTACGATCTTCCTGCACTGCTGTGTTATAAATGTTTAGCTCATGAGAACAAAAGTAGGCTTCCGTTTTATGATCGGAGTGGTGATCGTGCTTTTTGCGGTCTTTAAATACTGCTCTTCTGCCGAGACCAATCCCTATACCGGAAAGGAACAACACATTACCATATCGCCGGATGAAGAGGTAGCCCTGGGGTTGCGCAGTGCCCCGCAAATGGCTGCTCAGTTCGGAGGTCTTCATCCCAGTCGCGAGGCACAGGCCCTGGTAGATGCCGTGGGAAATAAACTGGTGGCCAATACCGTGGCCAGGGAAACCCCTTATAGTTTTGAATTTCACTTGTTGGCAGATCCGTCAACGATCAATGCTTTTGCACTGCCTGGCGGACAGATCTTTATTACCTATGGGCTTTTCACAAAGCTGGAGACCGAAGGGCAGTTAGCCGGAGTGCTGGGGCATGAGATAGGTCATGTGGTTGGGCGCCATAGTGCAGACCAGATGTCAAAACAAGGGCTAACCCAGGGTATTTTAAGTGGAGTGGCCATCGGGTCAGAAAGCGTTGCCACCACACAAATGGCTGCAGTAGTCGCCAATATGATCAATATGAAGTATGGTCGTAGTGACGAGCTGGAGAGTGACGACCTCGGTGTACGGTTTATGATCCGGTCGGGTTACGACCCTCATGACATGATCGGAGTACAGCAGATCCTTAAATCGGCAGCAGGACCGAACAGAACCCCTGAGTTTCAGAGTACTCACCCCGATCCGGACAACCGAATCGCTCATATTCGCGCTGCGATCGAAAAATACGGATACCCGCAATAAGTTTCGTACGTCTATATAATTGGTATTTCATCGGGAAATCGTAAGAATTTTTCTTCAAAAATTGATTTTAATTTAGCTTAGAAGGCAGAATTAAGAATGCCCCATTTTCTTATTTCTGGTCCCGGATAGTATTGAGGATCTTTAAAGGTTAAATAGCTTTTTTTCCCTGACTTCTTCACCAGAACGATCTGCTGTATGCTAATCAAAACGTTTTGTTTAATTAGTAATAGCACTTTATGACAACATTTTTACTTCTAAAAAATCTTTACCGTACCTCTTTTGAAGAATTGAATAACCGCACTGCGGCTGTTCTGTTAAAATTCATTAGTATCGTAAGCTTCGCAGGGCTTATGGTAGTGTTATACGCATTTGTATACAGGTTGGCAACCGGATTCACTTTCTAAGGGATCACGGTGCTTTAAAGGAAAAAACCCCGGGATATCCCGGGGTTTTTTTTGCGCTAAATCAAAATAGTTATTTTCAGTCTCCTCTTTTACTGATCAAGTATTGTCATGGCCTCATCGGCATTGGAGATCGCGGCAAAATCGTAAGCGGTCTTTTTCAGAACGCTGTGCTTTACATCTTCTTCAGCTCCCGCATTAAGAAGCGCTTTAACCACCTTGCAGTGATTGTATCGAGCGGCATACATTAGTGGTGTATAGCCTCTGGAGGTGGCGTCTACATCGGCCCCCAGTTCGATAAGTTCTTTAACCTTCGCAACATCGCCTTTGGCAGCGGCATAACACAAGGGGGTTAGGTTGTAAGACGCTACCTCGGTATAAGGATTGGTTTTGTCAGGATCGATGGAGTTGTCGTTGTTTGCCTGTACGGCAGTTACTGTGAGCAGGAATGCTGCGATAATTGATAATGTTTTCATGATTGATGAATGTTATTGGTTATACGATTTAATAGACGCCTCAGAAAGTGTGATGTTTCAGTATTTGGAGGGTATTAACTTGGATTTAACGAAATCAATCACTTCTTTATCAATACTTTAAGAAAGTCAAACGTTTGCGTAAAAACCCTTCGTGAGGCTTAAATCCAAGGGCTCTCAGCTTTCAGAAGAGCATATATGTTAGTATCTTTGGGAGATAAGATTAATGTTGAAAATGGATAAAAAAGTATTATTGATGATCCTCGACGGATGGGGGATCTCACCCGATAAGAACGTATCGGCCATTGCACAGGCCAAAACTCCTTTTGTTGATAGTCTTTATGACAAATACCCGAACGCTACCCTGCGTACCGATGGTCTTAATGTAGGCCTTCCGGAAGGTCAGATGGGAAACAGTGAAGTAGGGCATATGAATATTGGTGCCGGCCGTATCGTTTACCAGGACCTTGCGAAGATCAACCTTGCGGTAAAGAACAATACCCTGGCAGACGAAAAGGAGATCAGAGATGCCTTTGATCACGCTAAAAAGAACAATAAGAACGTTCATTTTATAGGTCTTGTGAGTAACGGAGGGGTACACTCTCATGTGGATCACCTGAAGGGGCTTATGGATGCTGCTCATAGTGCCGGTCTTGATAAGCAGGTTTACATACACGCCTTTACCGATGGTCGGGATGTTGACCCGAAAAGTGGTAAGGATTTTATTGCCGATGTGATCTTACACGGTAAAAAGACCCATTGCCAGCTGGCATCGGTTATAGGGCGTTATTTTGCCATGGACCGCGATAAGCGATGGGAGCGTGTTAAAAAGGCTTACGACCTTATGGTACACGGAGAAGGTGCAGCATACACAGATCCGGTAAAAGCGATGCAGGACAGCTACGATAACGGGGTTACCGATGAATTTGTTGAGCCGATCGTTGTGGTAGATGACAATAAGGAACCGGTGGCTACGATCGCAGCGGGCGATGTGGTGATCAATTTTAACTTCCGTACAGACCGTGGTCGTCAGATCTCCATGGCACTTACCCAGCAGGATTACCACGAGCAAAATATGCATAAGCTCGATCTGTATTACGTGACCATGACCAATTACGACGATACCTTCAAGAACGTTCATGTGGTTTACGATAAGGAAAATATCTCCGACACCCTTGGTGCTACGCTCGCCGCGGCCGGTAAAACACAGATCAGGATCGCAGAAACGGAGAAGTATCCGCACGTAACCTTCTTCTTTAACGGAGGGCGCGAGGAACCTTTTGAAGGAGAACAGCGCATTCTTTGTCCGTCGCCAAAAGTGGCTACCTATGATCTTCAGCCGGAAATGAGTGCCTTTGACATTCGCGATCAGATCATTCCGGAGATCAAAAAAGACGATTCGGCCGATTTTATTTGTCTTAATTTCGCCAATCCGGATATGGTTGGACATACCGGAGTAATGGAAGCTGCCGTCAAGGCTTGTGAAACCGTTGATGCCTGTGCGAAAGAGGTGATCTCGGCTGCCCTTGAGAGCGGATATGCCACCATCGTGATCGCAGATCACGGAAACTGCGATACCATGATCAATCCGGACGGTTCGCCAAACACGGCGCATACCACCAACCTGGTGCCGATCATTCTTGTAGATAATGACGTTAAAAAAGTGGCATCAGGGATCCTTGGGGATATTGCTCCAACCGTACTGAAGCTTATGGGGGTAGCAAAACCTGAGGCCATGACCCAGGATGCTCTAGTATAAAAACCAATTAAAACCATACCATGTATAAAATTGCTTATGTAGTGCTTGCTGCCATCATGCTTTCGTGCGCAGGCCAAAACAATAAAGAAGGAAAACAGGCTGAGGTAGCTGCAGAGGCTGCCGTTGCTGATGAAGCGGCTATGGCCGGGGCATCGGCTATGGCGGAAGAAGCCGAATCTGCGGCAGATCACGCTGAAGCGCAGGATAAGTTACTCCTCGGACTTCAGGATCGCGAAGCCCTTCAGCAACCACCGTTCAATAGCTGGTTTGATGTGAATTACGAGGAGTATCGTCCGGATGTCGCGATGGTCCAAAAGCTCAAGCCACTCACACAAGACCTCGAGATCAAAATGTTCATGGGGACCTGGTGCGGTGATAGTAAGCGTGAAGTACCGGCCTTCTTCAAACTTTTAGACGCGTTGGAATTTCCGGCAGATAAGGTGACCCTTATCACCATGGATACCGAAAAGACCACTCCGGACAACCTGGAGGAAGGTCTGGATGTAACCAATGTACCTACCATCATATTTATGAAGGAGGGTAAAGAGCTCAACAGGATCGTAGAATATCCTATCGAGTCTCTTGAAGAGGATATGTTAAGCATTCTTAAAGGTGAAGATTATAAGCACGCCTATGCGTGGTAATTGCAGGAAGCAAAATATTTCTTCCTTATATTTGTAGACTCAAATGGCTGCCGGCTCCTGCCGGCAGCTTCATATAATCGAAGTAGCTATGTTTTTATTTATCAGCGGAGGTGAGATCGTATTTATCCTGTTTATCGTGATCATGGTTTTTGGTGCCGATAAATTACCTGAGATCGCTCGCGGACTCGGGAAGGGGATGCGACAGTTGAAAGACGCGACAGAAGATGTAAAGAGAGAGATCCAGCGCAGTGCCGAAAGCCAAGGCATAGATACCGATTTTACCAAAGAGATCAAGGAATCTGTAGAAGGGGTGAAAGACGATCTTGAAAAATTCACCGGCTCGGTTAAACGCAAACTCTGATGTTCGAGCAATTGCTGGAATACGACAGGCAGCTGCTCGTATACCTCAATAATCTGGGAATTGAAGAATACGATCTTTTCTGGAGCACCATTACCCAACCCATTTTCTGGACCCCTTTGTTTTTTTTGTTCCTGTTCCTGATCTATAAAGCTTGGTGGGGTAATAAACCCTGGATGGGACAGGTTACTGCCGTAAGCACCTTGCTTTTTACCTTATTACTTACCGTTGTAGTTAAAACTCTGGTGGCCCGTATACGGCCCAGTGGCGATGAAGAATTTTCCAAATTACTTCGCGTACTTACCCAATCTGATACCTTTAGCTTTTTTTCGGGGCATGCCGCCAGCTCATTCGCACTTACCACCATTGTGGTGTTCCTGGTGCAGCGCAAATATCCCTGGGCATTCTTGTTCTTTCTGTGGCCTTTGGCGTTTAGTTTCAGCCGGATATATGTGGGCGTACATTACCCCTCAGACATCCTTGCCGGAATGCTGGTGGGGATATTACTTGGAACCCTTGGGTACCGGGCGCATAATTCCTGGAGAGCAGCTACCGGAAGGTGAATGCTTTTGTGTATGGCGTTAGCGTACCCGCGTAACGGTGAGTCCGTCGCGTATAGGCAATAATACGGTTTCTACCCTTGGATCTTCATTAAGTAGCTTGTTGTACTCCAGCAGGGCGTTGGTTTGCTTGTCGTTGGGCTTCACTTCTTCCAAAACCTTACCGCTCCACAATACATTGTCTGTTAGGATCACGCCTCCGGGATTCATCTTTTCGATGATCAGGTCGAAGTATGCGGGGTAGTTTACCTTATCGGCATCTATAAAGACCAGATCGAATTTCTGAGGCATGTCGGGGATGATGTCCAGGGCGTTCCCGGTATATTGAACGATCTGTTCGCCCCAGCCACTCAGATCGAAGTACTTTCTTTGAAAGTCGTGAAGCTCCTCGTTTACGTCGATGGTATGCACCTTTCCACCGCTGGCTAGTCCTTCGGCCAGGCATATGGCCGAATAACCCGTATAGGTGCCGATCTCCAATACCTGCTCAGGGGCAATGATCTTTGACAACATGCTGAGTACTCTGCCTTGAAAATGACCGCTGATCATTCGGGGTTGAAGCACCTTGAGATGCGTCTCCCGGCTCAGCTTTTTTAAGATAGCAGGTTCCTGTTGTGAATGCTTTTCGACATATACTTCCAGTTCCTCGGGTAAAAAATGCATATCCAGAAATTTTTGCAAAGGTACTACCTGGAACACAGATGTCATAACCAGGAAACAAAAGGATATAGTTTTTGCCATTTTTCGACCCAAACCTATTCTTCTTTGTATTTTTAGCCCAAAACAAAATAAACGCATGACATTCGAGAATACGTTGGATTTTGCTAAGAAGATGGATGCTTCTGATCCTCTGGCCTCGTACCGTTCGGAATTTATTTTTCCGCAACACGAGGGGCATCCGGTGATCTATTTTACGGGGAACTCCCTGGGCTTGCAGCCCAAACGAAGCAGTGCCTATGTCAATGAGATCATGGCCGATTGGGCCAACCTTGGTGTAGAGGGGCATTTTGAGGCCGACAAACCCTGGTGGGATTACCATGAAAGGCTGGCGGCTCCCCTGGCAAAGATCGTAGGGGCTCGGGAAGAAGAGGTAACCGTTATGAATACCCTCACCGTGAACCTGCACTTGCTCATGGTGTCTTTCTACCGTCCGGAAAAAGGGCGCTATAAGATCTTGTGCGAGGAGAAGGCCTTTCCGTCTGATCAGTATATGTTAAAAAGTCAGGCGAGGTTTCATGGGTATGACCCGGAAACTGCCCTGGTAGAAGTTCAAAAACGCCCCGGTGAGCACCATTGGCATACCGAGGATTTTTTAGATGCTATCGAGGAACATAAAGATGAGCTCGCTCTTGTTTTGCTTGGAGGCGTTAATTACTACAACGGTCAGGTGCTAGATATGGAGGCCATTACGGCTAAGGCCAAAGCCTGTGGTGTAATGATCGGTTGGGACCTGGCACATGCTGCCGGTAATGTGGAGCTGAAATTACACGATTGGGATGTTGATTTTGCTGCGTGGTGCAGCTATAAATATATGAACAGTGGTCCCGGAAACCTTTCGGGAGTCTTTATCAATCAGCGCTACCTGGATCGTAAAGATATTCCGCGTTTCGAGGGATGGTGGGGAACTAAAAAAGAAACCCGCTTCTTGATGAAGCCCGAGTTTGAACCTATGGCCAATGCAGAGGCCTGGCAGTTGAGTAATGCTCCTGTTATGGCTATGGCTCCATATCTTGCTTCTCTTACCATGTTCGAGGAAGTTGGGATGGATGCCCTCAGAGCTAAGAGCCAGAAGCTCACTGCTTACCTGGAGTTCATCCTTAAAACGGTCGAGACTGAGGTCCAGGGAAGTTTTGAGATCATTACTCCGGAAGAACGCGGATGCCAGCTTTCGGTGTTCCTGCACGGACAAGGACGGTCGTTGTTTGATTTTTTAATGAGCAAGGGAGTGCTTCCCGACTGGAGGGAGCCTAATGTGATACGACTGGCACCGGTGCCATTCTACAATTCGTTCGAAGATATGTATCGCTTCGGCCAGATCCTGAAAGAAGGGATCCTTAAGAAATAAAAAAAACGCCCGGCTTGTGCCGGGCGTTTTTTATAATCATCCATTAATAGAAGGAAGCTGCATGGGCACCTCCATAAGCAAAAACTCGGCATCGGTACCTGCTTCAATTTTGAGGCTGTCGGTTTCACTGATCCCCAATCCGTCGCGGGTGGAGAGCGCTACCCCATTGATCGATACGTCTCCTTTAAGAACGAAGGCGTATACTCCTGTATTCTCCCCTTTCAGGGTGTAGTCCAGGCTTTTTCCGCTATCGAGATTCGAGAGGTGAAACCAGGCGTCCTGGTTAATGGTCACCCCACTGTCGTCCTTATCGGGAGATACGATCTGTTGCAGGGTATTGTGACGGTCTTCTAACGATAAGGTGATCTGATCGTAAGAAGGGGTGACGTTTCTCTTTTTAGGGAGTATCCATATCTGGAGAAATTTCACTTCTTTGTCTTTGTTCTTGTTGTATTCGCTGTGAAAAACTCCGGTTCCGGCAGTCATGGACTGTATGTCACCTTCTTTGATCACCGTTTTGTTTCCCATACTGTCCTGGTGCTCCAGGTCACCGTAGAGCGGGATGGAAATGATCTCCATATTGTCATGAGGATGCTTTCCAAATCCCATGCCCGGGGCTACACTGTCGTCGTTGAGTACGCGTAGTACACCAAAATGCATGCGCTCAGGGTTGTAGTAATTGGCGAAACTAAAGGTGTGATAACTCTTTAACCATCCGTGATCTGCATGACCGCGGGTATCTGCTTTATGAAGTAGTGTTTTCATAGGATCTTATTTTTTAACAAAGATCAGGAATAACCAAACCTGAGTCCATGTAAAAAAGCGGAATATTGGTGTAGATCTAACTCCTGATGCCCTGGCGGAAGTCGGAGATAGAGGTTCCCGTACAATTTCTGAACATTTTGCTGAGGTGTGAAGGGTCTTGAAAGCCCAGGTCGTAAGCGATCTCCTTGGCCGATGCACCGGAGGTAAGCAGCTTGCGCTTGGTTTCCAGTACCAGTCGGTTCTGCAGGTATTCCTTGGTGGAGGTATGCAGGTACTCCCGGTTGAGCTTGTTGAGGTAATTGGTGCTAATGTGCAGGGCTTCGGCATATTGGGATGCCTTATGCCAGGTGTTGATCTTTTTTTCGACCAGGTCCTTGAATGCGCTTATGGTGGTCATAGCGCTGTCAAGCGTTTGGTTGATATCGGTCGAATTCAGGTTGCAAACGGTATTGCAACTAATAAGAAACAGACGTAGGTGTGCCCCCAATGCCTCGTACCTGAAAGCCTGCTCTTCGTTAAAGCAGGTCTCCATATCACGGCAGTACTGCTCCAGTAAGGTCATGGTGTCGGGGTCAGGGAGCAGGGGAGGACTCTCTCCATAAGGCCTGAAGAGGTTGATGTGTTCCAGGAAATGCCTGCTGATATTGGAGTGCAGTAAGAACTCATCGTTAAAGGCGATGGTGTATCCACTCAATCCCTTTTCTTCGATGACCCGGTGTACTTGGTTCGGGCTTAAAAAGAATACACTACCCGGAGTGATCTCGTATTCCCGGAAATCGATAAGGTGCATGCCGGTGCCGTTTCGGGTAACCATGATCACGTAGTAATCATGGCTGTGAGGTGCATAGGTCTTGGGTGGTTCGCCATCTGCTTCCCGGTTAACCAAGGTAATGTGAAAAAAGGGATCTCTCTCGAAGGTGTTTTCAAATTGCATTAACCGCATGCGTAGCCGGGGATTTCTTGTGGTGTGATCATCAAAAATAATGGAAACACAGTGAGTTACACAATGAATAGTTTTATTTTTGCACTTTTTTAAGTCTATGAGATCACTGAAATTAATCCTGACCAAACCCTTGTACTTTGGCGTTGCATGGGTGTTTGCTTCTATCAATATCCTTATTGGTACATGGGCTATTTATATTCCGGAGATCGCTCAGAAACTGGCGATCAATGAAGGACAATTAGGAATTTCCCTGTTCTTTCTGGCTTTCGGGACCTTATTAGGTCTTCCTGTATCTCCTTACCTCGTGGGCCGTTTAGGTCTTGGAAGATCCACCATCGTGGGGATCTCCCTGTTTTGTGTCGCCTTTGTTTTTCCGTTTCTGGCCACAAGCCATATCGGTTTGTCGGCAGCTTTGTTCGGAGTGGGGCTGGCTTCGGGATTTACCGATATTGCCATGAATACCCTGGTGTCTGAACTGGAAGCTAAGAAGCAGGTACAGATCATGTCTGCAGCGCACGGATTTTTTAGTCTTGGAGGTGTTATCGGAGCGGGAGTAGGAAGTATCTTATCGCCTCTGTTCCCAACCCCATTGATGTATATGTTGGTGGTCGCTTCCCTGGTGCTTGTTGTGAACGTATTGCTCTCGCGCAACTACATTGCTGAGCGGTCACCCGTGAAGTCTGATGGTCACTTTAGCTTTAAACACTTTAAACCGCTCTTCGCACTCGGATTAGTGGCTTTTATCATTATGGCCAGTGAAGGTGCAATGGTCGATTGGAGCGGCTTGTATCTCGAAAAGGTAACCCTGGCACAAACGGCATTGCTCATAGGTATGGGGTATACTGTTTTTTCGGCCTGTATGACCCTGGGCAGGTTCTTTGGTGATGAGGTGAGTAACCGCTTTGGCTCTTTTGCGATAATCATTTATGGCCTTCTCATTGGTATTGGGGGGTATTTGCTTATCCTGAGCGGATCTACCCTGTTGGCTATTGGAGGGTTCGGACTTGTAGGTATCGGATTTTCGGTGATCGTTCCTGAGCTGTTTCGCCTGGGAGGAAAAGTTAAGGGGGTGGCAGCTTCTCAAGGGATTTCTTTTATCGCCGGAAGTGGATTTCTCGGATTCTTAATGGGGCCTGTGTTTTTAGGATTTTTGGCACAATACGCTTCCCTGCGTTTGAGTTTTATCGCATTGCTGGTGGGGGCGGTCATAGCCGCGCTTACCATGTCGTATAAAAAAATAAAGGGCTCTTAACAAGAGCCCTTTATTTTTTGATCTAATCTTTGATCACTTCTATGTCGCTGAAGTAAAGTTTGAAGCCTCCCGTCTCATCCTGATGAAGCGTAGCGAACTTCATTTTTCCTTCTTCTGTATAGTCTTCCCATGTGGTGATAAAACAATTGCTGGTAGAATTGTCTTCCCGGTAGATCCATTCTCTGATCATATGGTCGTCGTCAATAAAGAAATCGTAGGCATCTCCCGGCGTGTATCCGCCATCCCCGGTGTAGTGTATGGTGAGCTTGTACAGGGTATCTTTGCTAATTGGCGCTTCATCCCTGATGATAGAATCCCTGGTATACCCTTCGTCCCAAATGAGCTTGAAGGGAGCAAGCAGCCAATAGGTGTCATTTACAAAGGCCTTATCGGCTTTAAGTGAGCGTTCGTCTACAGCATCCCTGTTGTAGGTGGTAGTCTCTCCGTTATAGGTCATAGCCACCTGGCCGGTTTTCGGATTCCATGCCCAGTCCCTTTCAAAGTGAATGGTATCCCGGTCTACATTGAAGGTGAAGCGCAATTCTGAAACATCTTTCCAGTGTTCAATACCATTGGCTTGGGCCACTTTTTCAACAAAACTTAAGGGTTTGGCCTTTTCCTCTTTACAGGAAATAATGGTGAGGAGGATCATGGCGATCGGAAACAGGTATTTCATAGTAGATGATTTTTGATAAAATTAAAGAATTATCGGGTATCAGCCTAATGTACATTCTTTTAAGGTGACCAGCCTGTAAGTACAGGAGGTTGTAACGGTTGGGTGTATTTTTCATTCCCCGGCCCGGGGAAGAGTCTCCATTTTTGGTATCTTTAAGAGAAAATCGAAGACATGTCAAAAAAAGAGTATACCAACGGCGAGGTTACCGTGGTTTGGAAACCCGGAATTTGTATTCATTCTGCCATTTGTGTTAAGGGACTTCCCGGCGTTTTTAAGCCTGATGAAAAACCGTGGATAACCATGGACGGGGCGGGGACAGATGCCATTGTAGAACAGGTGAAAAAATGTCCGTCCGGCGCATTGAGCTTTTTTATGAAGGATAGCGAAGAGCAGGCTGTAACCGCAGGGCACGATAAAGATACCCTGGTTGAGATCATGGAGAACGGACCGTTACTGGTACACGGTAAGCTCCATGTGGCACATCCTAACGGCGACACCGAGGAAAAGGAAAAGACCACCGCCTTTTGCCGATGTGGAGCATCTGCGAACAAACCATATTGTGATGGAGCACACCGCAAAGCCGGTTTTAAAGGATAAGGAGATCACAACAGGGCATTGATGCTCATGCCGCCATCGGTTACGAGATTGTGCCCGGTAATATATGATGATTTGTCCATAGCCAGGAACGCAACAGCTGCTGCCACCTCTGAAGCATCGGCAACGCGTCGCAATGGCGTGCGTTGAAGTACGGGGTCTATTTTTTCAGGTTGCTTTAGGAGTCCTTCTGTTAAAGGGGTAAGGGTAAACCAGGGAGATACAGCGTTAACGCGAATGCCGTGTTGCGCCCATTCTACGGCAAGACTTCGCGTCATTTGAAGGATCCCCGATTTGGCCATACCGTAGGGGGCACCTGTGTGATCGTCTACGATAGCCGCTACCGAAGAAATGTTGATCACAGATGCTTTTCCTGAAATTTTAAGAAAGGGAAAGCAGATACGACATAATTCGAATGGAGCCATGAGGTTGAGTTCGATCACCTTTCGGTACTCTTCTTCCTTATAGCCTGTCGTGGCCTTGCGAATGTTGGTTCCTGCGTTGTTCACCAGGATGTCCAGGCTGCTGAAGTTCTTTTCGATGGCGTCCCGTAATCTCGCCCTATCACTATCCAGGGTTACATCGCCGGCTACACCAATAACCTTGTAGCCTTTTTTCTTTAGCCGGGTTTCTTCCTTTTTGAGTACGTCTTCATTTCGTCCTGTAAAGATCACCCGTGCGCCCAGTGCCGCAAATTCTGCTACACAGGCCAGGCCTATGCCTTTAGAGCCGCCAGTGATCAAAGCTGTTTTATTTTTAAGATCCCACATCGTGTTCTTTGCTTTTCAACTAAGATAGGTAAACTGTAATAATCTCCTTTGAGGCTGTGGCGTACAAATGAGGTCGTGGCGTACAAGAACATCTGAAAACAAAGAGGTAGGAGATCGTGTTGACAGGAAAACGGTTACAGTGCGAAGGGAGGTGAAAGATGATGCTGCAAAGATTAAGGTGCTGCAGAAAGTGGTTTAGTGCGAAGTCCGGTTATGGGAAGTATTAACCAACAAAAAGCCCTTTGACCTTAAAAGACCAAAGGGCTTTCTTCCCTAAACTAATACCTACTACTATGTAATGATTACTTTATATACGTGCGCTTTTTGGTTTTGGATCTCGATAATGTGTTTTTTTTGAAAAAAAATGCTTGTTTTTTACAATTTGCTGAAACCTCCTAAAGTGGTTGTAAGTAAATGATTTATACTATTGGGTTAAGCGCTGTCATACAAGGTGAAGGCCTTTCAGAAATTAAAATTCATCCGGATCGCTCATGATCGCCTGGCTGCGTTTTTTGATCGCATCCAGCTCTTCCGGTTCGATCTTGTCGAGTAATCGGTACATTATTCCCATGCGTCTGTTTGATTCCAGTTGTGCTCTTTTATCATGGAGGAAATTCCAGTACAGGGCATTAAACGGACAGGCATCTGATCCCGTTCTTTTTTTGTGATCGTATGTACACCCTTTACAGTAATCACTCATTTTGTTGATGTAGTTGGCAGAGGATATATAGGGTTTTGTAGCGAGAAGTCCGCCATCTGCATACTGGCTCATGCCTCGTGTGTTGGTGATCTCTACCCATTCTATAGCATCTATATAGATGCCGAGATACCACTCGTCTACCATATCCGGGTCGGTTTGATTGAGCAGGGCAAAATTTCCGGTAACCATCAGCCGTTGTATATGGTGGGCATAGGCGTGGTCCAGGCTGTTCTTTATGCAGTTGCTCAGGCAGTTCATTCGTGTGTTTCCGGTCCAGTAGAAACCGGGTAATTTGTTCTTGTTCTTAAAAAAGTTTTGATCATTATACCCGGGCATTTCCATCCAATAGATGCCTCTCATGTATTCTCGCCACCCGAGGATCTGGCGAACAAACCCTTCTACCTGGCTTATGTCGATACGGTCTGGATCCTTTTCATAGGTATGAACGACCTGATCGATAACTTCCCGGGGATGGAGGATCTTGGTGTTCAGGGCAAACGACAGGCGGGAGTGAAACAGGTATACGGTCTCAGTGTGCATGGCATCCTGATAGTCGCCGAAGTTGGGGAGCAGGTATTCGCAAAAGTGATCGAGGAGTTCCCGGGCTTCAGATCTGTTTAATGGCCATTGAAAATTATCGGGGTCGGCCTCACCGATTGACGATAATTCAGCTTCATCGATGTCCTTTAATACAGTGACCGTGTTTCGGCTAAAATGAGGTAGTTCCGGAATTTCAGGGTCTCCCTTCCATTTTTTTCTGTTGCTTTTATCGTAATTCCACGCTCCCCCTACAGGCTTCCCGTTAGCGTCGATAAGGATGTTGTGTTCTTTTCGCATCATGCGATAAAAATGCTCCATAAGCAGTTGCTTCTTGCCTTTAAAGAAGTTCTTCAGCGTATCGCGGGTGGTGAGAAAGTGCTCTGTGTCGGCAGTCGCCGAGGAGATATTCAGGGTTTTGCAAATTTCCCGAAGTTCCTTGTCAAGGCGATATTCATCGGGTAGTTGGTATTCGAATTGCTCTGCCTGGTATTGTGTGATGCACTTGTGGATCACTTCTTTAAGGGTGTGCGGATTCTCAGGGTCATTAATGCGGAGGTAGTGTACCCGATGCCCCTCTTGCTCAAGGTGCTCAGAAAAATTGCGCATGGCAGCGAAGAAGCCGATAAGTTTCTGCAGGTGATGAGTCACATAGGTCGCTTCCGGTCTCATTTCGGCCATTAGGTAGATCACCTCCTCGTTCTTTTCTTTAAACCAGGAGTGTTGGCTATTGAGTTGATCGCCTAGAATAAGTCGGACAATGGTCATAGGTATGGGTTTAGAATAAGGTGTTTTGCAGCCATAGTTTTCTAAAGGAGCCATTGGTGTCGTAGCGTTCTGCCTGGCTTTTGGTATTGAACTTCCGGTTTCTGGGATCGTTACCTACCCCGCTTACATAGTTCCAGTTGCCCCAATTGCTGTGCACATCGTAATCGATCAGTTGGCTTTCGAACCACGCCGCACCTGCGCGCCAATCCTGTTCCAGGTCTTTTGCCCAGTATGAAGCCACATTTTGCCGCCCCCTGTTACTCATCCATCCGGTGCGGGCCAGTTCGATCATGTTGGCATCGACAAAATCATTACCGGTGTTCCCGCTGGTCCAGCGTTTAAAGGCGTGCTTGTTAAACCTCCATTCGTATTCCCGGTTTTTGATACCTCCCTGCAGAAAGATGCGGTTACCGTGTTTCATGGAGATGTATTTAAAGTAATCCCGCCAGAGGAGTTCAAAGATCAACCAGTAAGTATCCTGATTACTCACCACCTTTTTTTCGAATTGTTTTACCTCGTGGTAGATCATTCGCGCAGAAATACTTCCATTGGCCAACCATGGGGAAAGCTTGGAGCTGTAATCTATACCTGTTAGTCCATTCCTTGTGCGCTTATAGTATTGCAGTTTTTTCGTTTTCCAGAAATAATGATCTATACGTTCCAGGGCTTGTGAGGTACCACCCTTGCACGGGAAAGCAGTCCTGTTGTCAGGCTCACTGATCACGACGCCTAGATCGTCGGGCTGGGGGAGTTGGGTGTTCAATCCCGGTAGCGGATTTTCAGCCGAAGAGCTGCCCGTAATATGCACGACAGGCTTCACCTCCGAATGGGCTTCCACCTGTTTTCGGAATCTCGTAAAGACTTCGGGAACATTCTCCGGTTCAAAAGGCAGGTGATCGGGGTGTATGAGAAACTGATCGTAATGTTCGATCAGGGGAGGCAAGGTATGCGCTTTTATATGCCTGTTATCCCATTCTTCTTCTGAAGTCCATTCTTTTTGGGTGTAAATGGCATCGACATGCCAGGATCTTACCAATTCCGGAAGTACTTCTCCCGGTCGCCCTGAGCCAAAGTGCAATGGGATGTTCAGGGTAAGCAGTTCCTCCTTAAGGTCTTTCAGGGTTTCCAGAAAGAAACGTCTTCGGTGACCTCCGGTTTTTGGAAAGCCCCAGGGCGTTGTGCCCAGTTGTACGGGGTCAAAGCAATACACCCCGGTAACCTGATGGCATGAGGCCAGGGCTTCATGGAGACTCGTATTGTCTTTTACCCGAAGGTTGTTTCTGAACCAGACGATTCCGTGTTTTTTCTGTTTCTCCTGCATCGTTCGCTACAGTATTTGACCTGCTCCCAGTTGCGCTGCCATTTTTTTCTCCAGCTGAATGGTCTTTCACAGGTCAGGCATATCTTTTCCGGCAGGTCTCCTTTCTTTTTGTGTTTCATAAATAAGGGCCGGAACTATCCGACCCCTCTAAAATATAAAATGTCTAACTTTTTAAAGTTAATATTAAACAAAATTATTCTGATGGTGTTAACTTTTTCAAGCGTTCTTCATATTCGTGCATGGCTGCACGAACCATGTCTACATTGTCTGATGCTCTTTGGTGGGCGTCTTCCATGACCTTTTCCAGTTTAGGGTCAGGGTGTTGAAACAGATCGGTGATCACATGGTTGATCTTATCGATGCTGCTTTCCTGGGTGTTTTTAATGTCTTCAAGTTTTGTGAGGAGCTTACGCATGACCTCAAGTTTCGCTTGGTCCATAATATTTGAATTTTTGGATTCTCTATAAAATACAAAATTTTGTTTAAAGTGCTTTTGTACAGGGGCGTAGGGTCTTGTTTCGTCTTTTGAAGATCGGTGTAAGATGGGTGTGCTGAGGTTTGTAATATGGGAAGAGTAAACCCGTATTTATTTGTTAACTTTGTAAAAACCCGCTATGGCGGGCATTTTTTTATACACGATATGCAAACGCCCAAAAATATCGCTGTCATTGGCAGCGGACTCGTAGGAAGTTTACTGGCTATTTATCTCAAGAAGAGGGGTCACGAAGTCGATGTTTATGACCGACGTCCTGACATACGGCATACCGCTTTTTCCGGTAGGTCTATCAACCTTGCCATGTCTGTTCGCGGGTGGAAAGCCCTGGCTGAGGTGGGTATTGAGGAGGAGATCCGTAAATTGGGGATCCCCATGGATAAGCGCGCCATTCATCCTATGGAAGGGGAGGTATATTTTCAACCCTATGGAAAAGAAAGGGAGGCTATCTATTCTATATCCCGTGGGGTGTTAAACAAAAAAATGATCGATCTGGCAGAAGCTACCGGGGCCCGGTTTATTTTCAACTCCAGGGTTTGGGATGTCGATCTTCCGGAAGCTAAGATCTACCTCGGAGACGAGGAGAATGCTCCATGGACTCCTGTAAAGTACGATCATGTTTTTGGGGCCGACGGTGCTTTTTCAAGGGTTCGGCACAAAATGCAACGTCGTAGTTTGTTCAATTACAGTCAGTCCTTTCTCGAATCGGGATACAAGGAGCTCACCATCCCGGCAAATGCAGATGGATCGCATAAGCTCGACAAGCATTCGCTGCACATCTGGCCAAGGGGTAAGTTCATGCTCATTGCCTTGCCTAACCTGGACGGGAGTTTTACGTGTACCTTGTTCATGCCGTTGGAGGGCAAGTATTCTTTCGAGGCTTTGACCGATGAAAAGATCGTTGAGGAATTCTTTAGCCACTATTTTGCCGATGTGCGCCACGAGATCGAAAATCTGAAAAAAGACTTTTTTAAGAACCCAACCAGTACCTTGGTCACTATTAAATGTGATCCCTGGACCTACTGGGACAAGGTGGCCCTGGTGGGGGATGCCGCCCATGCGATAGTACCTTTTTACGGTCAGGGCATGAATGCGGGATTCGAAGATATTATGACCCTGAATGATCTTATGAACGCTTATCAGGACGATTGGGAACTTATATTCAAAGCCTATCAGAAACTGCGTAAACCCAATGCAGATGCCATTGCACAACTCAGCCTGAATAATTTTATGGAGATGAGTTCCAAAACTGCAGATCCTGACTTTTTACTGCGTAAACAGATCGAAAAATGGTTCTCTGAACGTCATCCGGATAAGTGGGTGCCGCTATACACCCGGGTAACCTTTAGCACGAAGCCTTATGCCGAAGCTCTGAAAGAGGGAGATCGACAAAAGGCGATCATGGACCAGGTGATGGCTATGGAAGGCATACGAGACCAATGGGCTACCGATGAAGTAGAGCAAAAGATCCTGGAGCTTCTCGAATCGCACTGATCGTTTTTACAGGGTATAAACTATTTTTCTTCTTAGTTAATGAGAGGCGGTAGTTTTACCCATCCCGCATCCCGCATCCCGCTATACGCTGTACGCATCCCGCACTACGCATTTCGCATCACTAATCATCCATAGTTTATGATCTCTCGAGGTGTAAACAGCTATGGATCAGGTGGTTGGTAGGATTTTTATTTTGGTTGTTTTATCTTTAACAAAGGGTTTAACGGCTTGACTAGAGGTACGTTAGACCTTCTTAATAAATTAAAACCACCAGCAATGAAATGTACACGGTATCTTCAATGGCCCCTGATCGTGATCTTGTTCTTGACCTTGTCTGCCTATGAAGATATTCCAGAGCCTACCGGGGAGGAGGCGCCTACCCGGCCTTTTATTTGGCATGATCTGGTGACCCCGGACCTGGATGCCTCCAAAAAGTTTTATGAATCGGTATTTGGGTGGACCTTTAAGGATATAAAAGTTAAGGGGCTGCGATTGGCCGGTATCTATTCGGGAGGGACCCGAATAGGAGGTGTTATAGAAGTTCCGAGAGCCAATCAGGCCGTATGGATCAAATTGATCCCTGTAAATGACCTTGAGCAAAGGGTTGACATGGTGAAGCAGAACGGAGGCAGGGTGATCCTGCCGCCGGCGAATATACCCGGTCGTGGAACCCAGGTAGTTCTGGAAGGGGCTGAAGGAGAAGAATTTGCCTTTATCGGAAATGTTGATCCCGCGTTTAGCGGTGGTGGTATGGCCGACAAACATCCTCTCGCCTGGTCGGAACTATGGGCCGACGATCCCGCTACGTCAAAAAGCTTTTATGAGACTGCTTTCGGAGTGGCTACAAATGATCAGGAGGTTGATGGAAAACCCTATTGGGTGTTTGAGAACAATGGAGAGAAGATCGCGGGAATGATTGAGAATCCGATAACCAACCAGGGGACACAATGGGTACCTTATGTGCTGGTGTCGGACCCTTCCGGGGTTGTTGAACGCGCTGAGCAAGGTGGCGCTTTTATTGTGCTGGAGCCTGCAGAAGACATACGTGACGGGAAGTTCGGGATCTTTCAGGATCCTGCAGGAGCTATCGTTTGTGTACAAAAGAAATAATGTGAATTAAAAAGTAGAAAGATGAAAAAGTACAGATATGCCCTGATCATAGCGATCGTTTTACTGGCCGGATTTAGTCTGGCAGGTTGCGGAAATTCTCACTGGGGTACCAGTGCGGGAGTCGATGTGGTTTGGGGGCCGGGAGGACCCAGGGTACAGCCAAATATTAGCGTAGGTGTTTACAACGGAGGGCGTTGGTGATCATCCGGTTGATTTGCCCATTATAATTGATAGCATAAAAAAAGGCCACTGAGATCAGCGGCCTTTTTCAATATTTGGAAAACCTTCTTAGAACGATTCGAAAAGGTTTTGCATTTTCTCTTTTTCTTCATCTGCCAAAGCAGGGTCTACAAGGATACGACCACTGTGCTCGTCGATGATGATCTTTTTGCGGGCAGCGATCTCCATTTGCACCTGTGGTGGAATGGTAAAGAAAGAACCTCCTGAAGCGCCACGCTCGATCGGCACTACTGCCAGTCCGTTCTTCACACTTCCGCGAATTCTTTTGTACGCCTGTAGCAAACGATCTTCGATCTGATTTTGGTATTCTTCGCTCTTTTCGATCAGGGCTTTTTCTTCCTTCTCGGTCTCTGCAAGGATATCATTCAGCTCGTCTTTCTTGTGCTTAAGGTGCGTTTCGCGCTCGGTCAGACGCTCTTTGGTCTGAGCGATAACCTCTTTTTTCTGCTCGATCTGTACCTTGAATTCCTTGATGTGCTTTTCAGCCAATTGGATCTCAAGCTCCTGGTACTCGATCTCTTTGGAAAGCGAGTTGAACTCTCTGTTATTTCTAACGTTCTTTTGTTGTTCGCTGTACTTCTTGATCAGCGACTTGGCTTCTTCGATCAGGTTCTTCTTGTTGGCGATCTCCGTGTGGATATCGTCAAGATTCCCGTTCAGCTTTTCTAACCTGGTATTCAGGCCTTCTACCTCATCTTCCAGGTCTTCCACTTCAAGAGGAAGTTCTCCTCTTACATTTCTGATCTCATCTACCCTGGAATCTATGAGCTGAAGGTCGTAAAGTGTCCTTAACTTTTCTTCAACGGTTACGTCTGTTTTCTTTGCCATATGAATTATAAATACTTGACGGGATTTGTATTGCAAACTGATAAAACGATTGCAAAATTAGGGATTTTTTTTCTAAGATGCTCAACTAATAGTTCTTTTGTATATTGTTCCGTTTCAAAATGACCCGGATCAGCGAGCAGGATCTTGCCTTCGGCCTTGTAAAAGTCGTGATACTTAAGGTCTCCGGTAATGTAGGCGTCGGCACCGGCAGCCAGGGCATTACCTATACCAAAGGCTCCGCTTCCGCCTAATACAGCTACCTTTTTTACCGGTTTTCCTCTAAGGGCTGAGTGTCGCACACAGCCGGTTTTAAAAACCGATTTCACGTGATCCAGGAATGTTGTCTCTTCCATTGGAGCTTCAAAGGTACCGGTCATTCCGATCCCGATATGCTGGTTGGTGTTTTCCAGGGTATGGATCTCATAAGCCACCTCTTCGTACGGGTGGGCTTTAAAAAGACCTTGCAGTACCTGAGATTCGGTGTGACGTGCATAGGTTACCCCTACCATGACCTCTTTTTCGGTATGTACCTCACCTTTTTTTCCGTATACCGGATCTGCACCTTCCTCACCTTTAAAGGTGCCGTCACCTTCGAGATTAAAGCTGCAATGGCTGTAATTGCCTATGTTACCGGCGCCGGCCTCGAATAGGGCCTGGCGAAGTTTTTCGGCATGTTCAACGGGCACGAAGGTGGTGAGTTTTTTGATGGTTGCCTTTTGAGGAATAAGTACCTTCTTATTGCTTAATCCCAATACATCACAGATCCTGGCGTTAACGCCTTCAAAGCTATTGTCCAGTGCCGTGTGTATGGCATAAATGGCAATATCGTTTCTTATGGCTTTTAATACCACCCTTTCTACATATGTCTTTCCGGTGATCTTTTTGAGTCCGCTAAAAATAATGGGATGAAAGCTCACGATCAGGTTGCACGCTTTTTCGATGGCTTCATCGACCACCGCTTCAAGGGTGTCGAGGGAAACCAGAACCCCGGTGCAGTCTGCATGGGCATTGCCTACCAACAGGCCTACGTTGTCAAAATCTTCAGCATAGGGCAGGGGCGCAAAAGCCTCAATGTGATCGGTGATCTGCTTTATTGTCATAGACAGGTTTTATTTTCAAATATAATTATTCTAATTTCGCTATTGTGCGTGCCTGGCGAAAAATACTACTTCCCTTTACTTGGCTTTATGGAGCTGTGATCCTGGTGCGCAATAAATGCTACGACTGGGGCTGGTTTGCCACAAAGCGATACGATCTTCCCGTGATCTGTATCGGAAATCTCAGGGTAGGGGGTACGGGAAAGACCCCAATGACCGAATTTATTGCCGATCATATCAAGGACCGGTACAGGACGGCACTGCTGAGTCGCGGGTATAAGCGGAGGTCTTCAGGCTATGTGCTGGGCGGTCCCGATACCAGGGTTGAAGATCTGGGCGATGAACCGTTTCAGTTCTTTCGGAAGTTTCCGGAAGTGGCGGTTGCGGTCGATGCCAACAGGACAGAGGGTATCGCTATGCTACTGAAAGAGGTGGCTCCCGAAGTTATTCTGTTGGATGATGCCTTTCAGCATCGCAAGGTAACAGCGGGATTAAATATCCTGCTAACTGTATATGGCGATCTCTATGTAGACGATCGTGTGTTGCCGGCAGGAAATCTCAGAGATACGAAGAACCAGGCTGCCAGGGCCGATATTATCGTGGTAACTAAGTGTCCTTCGCATCTCATGGACACCGAGATGAAAGATGTAAAAGCACATTTGGATCCCTTGCCCGGGCAGGAGGTGTATTTTGCCACTATCGATTACGATCAATACCTGTACAACAAAAAGGGAGAAAAGTTGCCGCTTACCGCCATACCTCAGGACGCCAGCCTGATCACGGGTATTGCGACCCCGGGACCGCTATTGCATTATTTGAAGTCGCTGGACCTTGAGTTTAAGCACCTGGGATATCCGGACCATCATAATTTTGCACCCCATGAAATAAAGGTGCTAAAAAAGAATAGCTTCAATTTCACTACCGAAAAAGACTTTATGCGGCTGGAAGACCAATTGGACGACCTTTGGTACTTGCCCATTAAGTTGCGATTACTCGACCGGGAAGAGCAGTTCCTGGAACATCTCAATTCCTTTATTGCGGGGTATTCAAACTAGAAACTTTCTGTTTTTACTAGACGCTGGCCCTTGAGTCTCCAATAACGCGGGCTATGGTATGGTAAAAGGTATCCGGTTTAAAAGGCTTGGTGATGATGTCTGTACATCCGGCCTCAAAGAAATCATCGGTATTCTCATCGAGGGAGATGGCAGTAAGTGCAATGATCGGAATGTTCGTGTCGAATTCCCGGATCTGCCCCGTAGCAACGAGTCCGCTAATTCCGGGCATATGAATATCCATGAGTATGAGGTCGTATTCGTTGCTTTTTGCCATATCTACAGCCTCATATCCGTCATTGGCGATCTCACAGGTGATATCTTTTTTATCGAGCATTTTTTTGGTGATCACCTGGTTGATCTTATTGTCTTCCACGATGAGAATGTGGAGGCCTTTAAGAATGTCGAGGTCGGTGCTTTCCATGACAGGCAAGGGCTCCGGAGTTTCTTCTTTTTCGGCCACTGCCACCTTTTCTTCAGGAAGATCGAAGGTGATATCAAAAAAGAAACGGCTTCCTTTTCCGAGTTCACTCTCCAGGTCGATCTCACTGTTAAAGAGACCTAGCAAGCTCTTGACTATCGTGAGGCCCAAACCGGTACCCCCGTATTTACGGTTGATCTGTACCGATCCCTGAGAGAAGCTTTCAAAAATGGTTTGTTGCATTTCTTTAGAGATCCCTATCCCCTCATCGACCACCTCGAAATGGATCTTGATCAATTTATCGGTTTTCTCTGTGGTAAGGGCTTTAAGGGTTACAGTACCGTTATTGGTGAATTTTAGTGCATTTCCGACCAGGTTCAGGAAGATCTGTGAGAGTTTGAGTGAATCTCCAATGATCTTCGGAGGTATGTCAGGAGAAATATCCAGTTCAATACGGTTGTTGTTCTCTCTGGCCGTTTGCTCCAGTGAATGCGATACATCTTCAAGGGAGTTGCGCAGGTCAAAGGGCTGATTTTCGAGAGATACCTTATTGGCGTCGATCTTATTGATCTGAAGGATGTCATTGATGAAATCAAGCAGGTATTCTCCGGAGAATTTTAATGATTTCAGGTGTGCCTTCTGACTTTCTTTAGGGTCTTCTTCCAGCAACAGGTGGGTGAGTCCGGTAACCGCATAGAGTGGCGTGCGTAACTCGTGACTCACGGTAGAAAGAAACTGACTTTTGGCTTTCATCGCCTTTTCGGCCTCTTCTTTAGCCAACTGTAATTCTTTATTCTTGATGATCAGAAGGTCATTCGATTTGATCTTGATCTGGTTGTTCCTGTAAAGGGAGATGGTAAGTAAAGAGATAATAATAAGCAGGGCAGAACTCAGAACCGTAGTGAGCTTTTGTTTGTTGGAGGTTGCTTCCCCTTGCTTTATTTGCGCATTCAGTTCATCAAACGTTCGCTGCATCATTTCGATGTCGTTCTCGTGGGAAGCTCTTTCCTGTGATTGCAGGATATCCGGATTAAAGTACAAGGCAATAATGCTATCGGCTTGTTTAAATTGGTACAACGCCTTCTGGTATTCTCCTTGTTCTTCAAGGATCTTATAACTGAGCAAGTGGGCGTCTTTTAAGATCTTCGGGTACTCTCGTGCAGAGGCTATTTGTAAGGCATTTTCCAGCTGTGGGCGGGCACTTGCAAAATTGTCATTCTCGAAAAAGATCTCGGCCATGCGCAGATTTGACATTGCTTTGAGGTATTCTTTTTCGAAGCTGTGTTCTTGTTGACCTACCTTACTGAAATAAACCTTGGCCTTAGCGTAGTTCTCCAGCTCCTTATAGGTGAGACCTAAATAGAAATTGATTGAGGTCTGTGTGTTGGGATTGAGTAATTCCGGGTCGACCTTGGCAAGGAGTTCTTTGGCGCGGTTTACCTCTTTGAGGGCGTTACCTGGGTTGTTGTTCCTGGCTTGAACATAGGCTGCAAGAACCGAAGTCAGAGCATCGGCCTGGGGGTAGGTGCCTGAACCGTTGAGGTCGTCCTTAGCCAGCCGCAAGCTCAGAGAGGGGCTTATGTTTTTGTTGAACTCCAGGTTGAGGATGGTGTTCAGGTTATACAGGTCAACGAGTACCCTCTCGTCATCTATGATCGAAGCCAGCTCTGTTGCCCGGTTGAGCTCTGTAAGGGCTCCTTCGTAGTTGGCCAGATTCTTTTGTTTGTAAAATTTTTCAATGATGCCTTGCAGACTGTCCTTGTTGATGAGGTCGGTCTGTGCCACCCCGGAAAAGGGTGCGAAAAGTAGTGCTATGAGGAGTATAATGAACCGCATAGAGGTAAGTTAAGAAAATTAAATATAGCTATTTCTGACTTAACAGTTCAATTAAATTGACGATTCTGCTGCTGTAACCGTACTCGTTATCGTACCACCCAATGATCTTAACCATTTTTCCGATCACTGAGGTCATTTGGGCATCGAAGGTACACGATGCCGGATTTCCGATCATGTCTACCGAAACTACCGGGTCTTCTGTATACACCAAAATGTTCTTTAAAGTGGTGGAGGCTGCTTCCTTAAAAGCGTTGTTGATCGCTTCGATACTCGTGTCCCGGGTTACGTTCAGGGTGATATCGGTTAGGGATCCGTCCGGAACGGGAACGCGAATACCACAGCCACCGATCACATCGGCCAGGTCGGGGAAGATCTGCGTGAGTGCTTTCGCAGCACCAGTCGTGGTGGGCACAATACTTTGTCCGGCAGCCCTGGCTCTTCGCAGGTCCCGGTGTGGTTGATCGTGTAAACTTTGATCGGTAGTATAGGAATGCACGGTGGTGATATACGCCTGCTCGATGCCACAAAGGTCCCTGATCACCTTGATCATCGGGGCCGCATTGTTGGTGGTGCAGGAAGCATTGGAAATAATATCTTCTTCTCCGGTGATCTCGTGCTGGTTAACGCCTAATACGACCATTTTTATGTCGTGATCTTCGGGGGGGACACTCAGGATCACCTTTTTTACTCCGTTCTTGAGGTGACCTTCAAGGGAGGCCTTGGTTTTGAACTTCCCGGTAGCCTCCACTACAAGAGTCACAGTTTCGGGCCATGCGATGGCATCCGGGGTGCGATCGTTGGATAAGGGGATCTCCCTGCCGTTCACAATGATCCTTCCCGAAGCATGAGTAATGTCTGCTTTCATGACTCCGTGTATGCTGTCGTATTTTAAGAGATGGGCCAGCGTACGGGCATCGGCGAGGTCATTTATAGCTGTTACCTCAATAAATGGGTGGTCTTGTAAAATGCGGAAAAGCGTTCTTCCGATGCGGCCAAAGCCGTTTATTCCGATAGCGATCTTCTTCAAGGTGTGGTGGTTAAAGATAAAAAACCCCGCCGTGGCGGGGTGAGTATAGTGTTGGTGTTATTTATTCAATATGTTTTTGAGCCTTGTATGACGAACGCACCAGTGCTCCACTTTCTACATGGCGGAACCCAAGGTCCAAACCGATCTGACGGTATTTGTCAAACTGATCGGGAGTGATGAACGAACGTACCGGAAGGTGTTTTTTCGAAGGCTGGAGGTACTGACCGATAGTTACGATATCTACCTGTGCTTCCTTAAGGTCGTGAAGGGTTTGGATCACTTCTTCTTCGGTTTCCCCAAGACCGAGCATGATGCCCGATTTCGTTCTGTTGATCCCCTGTTCTTTCAGGTATTTAAGTACGCCAAGGCTTCGGTCGTACTTTGCCTGGATACGAACCTCACGGGTTAACCTTCTTACGGTTTCCATGTTGTGAGATACCACCTCAGGAGCTACCTCGATAATACGATCAATATTGCGTTCTACGCCCTGAAAGTCGGGAATAAGGGTTTCGAGGGTGGTTTCGGGGTTCATTCTTCGGATCGCCTTCACGGTCTCTGCCCAGATAATAGACCCCATATCTTTAAGGTCGTCACGGTCTACAGAGGTGATCACGGCGTGCTTGATCTTCATGATCTTGATCGATCGGGCTACCTTTTCGGGTTCTTCCCAATCTACCGTTTCCGGACGCCCGGTCTTCACTCCGCAAAATCCGCAGGAACGGGTGCAGGTGTTTCCGAGGATCATGAAGGTGGCGGTACCTTCTCCCCAGCACTCACCCATGTTCGGGCAACTTCCTGAGGTACAAATAGTGTGGAGGTTATATTTATCTACCAGGCCTCGAAGCTCGGTGTATTTCTTGCCTGTGGGCAGCTTTACCCGCAGCCATTTCGGTTTACCTTTTTTTGGTGCAACACTTTTGGATACAGTTTCTGTACTCATAGCTGAAATTTTCTTCCGGCAAAGATACAAAGTTCAGATCATAAAATGTCTTAAAGGGTTGTGATATACCAAATACTGAATCCCGATAAGAATAAGATCCCTGCACAACTTAATATGCGCATAGACGTATGAGGTCTTTCGCCTTCCGGCATATGGCGGGAGGTCACCAATGTGTAATTGACAATGGCATAAAACGGAGCCGTAACAAACGAAAGGATGGTGGCCAGATCGATCAGGGTTTTCATTTCTGACCGCAGGAATAGCAGGATGCTTATAGTTCCCGTTGCCAGGATCGCGATCCAGAATACGAAGTTAAAGGGTGTTTTTCTCCCTGTGAGCAATTGCGTGGCCCTGGCCATGGTTCTGGGGGAGGCATCCAGGGTGGTGAGGGTGGTGCTGAACATGGCTGTAAATCCGGATAGTGCAATGATCAAAAAGGTATTGCTGCCCAGGTTGGAGGTATACAGGTCGATGAACTCACCGGCAAAGGCACCTGCTCCCGGGCTGAAGGTGGTTCCTGAACCGAACATGACCAAGGCTCCCAGGCTCAGGAAGAATATCCCCAGTACGATGGTGCTGAGGTAGCCAAGATTGAAGTCGCCAAGGGCATGTTTGATCTGGTAATCGGGTTGGATCTTTTTCTTTTCTATTGCCCACAGCGAATGCCAGACCGATATGTCCATGGGGGCAGGCATCCATCCCATAAATGCTATGAGGAATGCTACGGAGGCGGCTTCGGTAGGGAATACCTGGGTAAGGGGAGGCGATTGCTCTCCTCTTAGCGCGATGATCACCGCCAGCAAGGTGCAGAGGGTAAGGGTGAGCACGATGTATTTCATAAGGCGGTCCAAGAGTTTGTAATGCCCCAGTAAAAGGATCACCGTACTGATCACGGTAATGATCACGCTCCAGATCACCGGATCTGCAGTAATGCCAAAGAGGTTGGCCGCCAACCCTGCTGTAACTATGGTCACTGCTGTTTGTATAGTGAACATGGTGGCCAGGGTAATGGTGAAATACGCCAGGAGTACGCCCTTTCCTAATTTAAGGTAGCCTTCCAGTAAACTTTCTCCTGTAGCCAGGGCATATCTGGGGCCGAATTGAAAGAAAGGGTATTTAAAAAGGTGAACGAGGAGTAGGGCCCATAACAGTCCGTACCCAAAAGAGGCACCGGCACGTGTAGACTGGACCAGGTGAGAAACCCCGATGGCTGCACCGGCAAAAAGTAGGCCGGGGCCTATTCTTTTCAGAAAATGCATAGGTTGGTTAGTTTTCTGAAAAATAATGTTTTTCAGACAATATTATAACGGAAATTTAAAAGGGGTGAGGTTTTTATTTCTGCTTAATGATCTCTGCGAGGAGTTTTCTCGCCCGAAGCAGCTTCACTTTTACACTGTTTAGCGGCTCTGCAAGTTCGTCAGAGATCTCCTGGTACGACAATTCCTGGAAGTAGCGCAGGTTGATCACTTTTTGATAGTGTGGCTTCAGTTTTTTAATGTCTTCCAGCAGGGAGGCAAGGTGCTGCTCTTTAATAAGCTGGTCTTCTGCTGTAGGGGTGTCGTCGGGTAATTCGTAAATACCGCTTTCGTCCTCGCCCTGCCTTTTGTGCTCCCCTCTACTTTTTTGTTTACGCAACAGGTCGATGTGAATATTCTTGGAAATGGTGATAAGCCAGGTCTTAAAATCGTACTCTTCCTTGTAGGTTTCGATCTTATCGAAGGCTTTGGTGAAGGTTCTTATAGTAATGTCTTCCGTAAGGTTTTCATCCTTGGTGCGGAGCAGTTGATAACCGTATACGTAGTTCCAAAAAGAGTTAAGGAGAAAACTGAAGGACTTCTGATCTCCTTGTCTGGCTTTTTCTATATGTGATGTTATCAGTTCCGGCGTGAGCTCCAAAAGGATGGTGTTTGATGTCGTTTAAATATAAGAAATCTGTGGGATCTCAGAAGTTTTTCAGGATTCTGAAAACCCATAGCAGATCCGGCGCGCTCTGAAATGGGATAACGTAGGGAGGGGAAGCGGTTAGTTAAGCTCGGGGCTTTTGCATTCTTGCTCCTCGGGTAGTTTTCCACAGAAACTGCAGGCCTGACCGTCCTTGTTAAGATATGGCGATTGGCTGGCGCAGGTTCCTGCAAATTTACCGTCCTTTTTGGCCCAGATCTTAATGGCGATTCCTGCAAAAGCAATTGCTAATAATACGACACTTATCAATACGAGTTTCATACATTCAAATTTGTGGCAAAAATACGAAAATCCGCAGATATCATATTTCTTAAGCAGTTAAAAATTTGCCATTTAACAGCGCTTCACGGAAGCTGATGAGTGACATAAAAAAAAGCAGCAAAACGTAGGGTTTTACTGCTTTTATAGCTGTTTTCAATAGCCGGTTCACTCTTTGGTGAAATCGATTCTTGCTACCTCGGTATCGATGGCGGCAAAATCTTTATTTCCTTTATTATCGATGGTGATCTGTATGCTCGAGGCTTTATCTGTTAAAGGTAATGACATGAGCTTTTGATCGGCTTTTTCGAGTACTCCGAGAAGTACCATATTACCGTCGACCTCTGCCCACATCTTAAATTCCTTCTCCTTAGGCAGATCGGGTAGCGATACGATGTTAATGGCACTTAGTCCGTCTTTCGGATTGATATAGGCAACAGACCTCAGATTCTTGGCTCTTTCGTTTCCTTCAAAAACGTATTGCCTGGTATCCGGATCGCTTAATACGGCGAATTTACTTTTGAGCACTTCCATTTTGGAATTGGTCTCTACGATATCGTTCTTAAGCAAATTGACCTGTTCTGTGATATTGTGTTTCTCAGAATTGAGCATTTGATTTTGCTTCCATAGGGTAACGGTCGCTGCCCCCATAAGAAGCGTACTGATTATGGCGGCAGCCATATACCAGGTAGCGAACTTTTTCTTTGGTGCTTCAAATGTTACTTCAGATGTGTTTTGGGTCTTGATCTCTTCCAGCACGGAGTTCCTCACGGATGCAGGAAGGGGTTTGGCGTAGGCGCGAGCGAATTGTTCCAGGTCTTCCTGTAACTTATCGTATTCCTCTTTTACTTGGGGGTAAGTAGAAATAAAGTGCTCGGCCTGGAGGCTCTCCTCATAATCTGCAGCGCCCATCACGTAACGCTCCAGAATATCTTCCTCCAGAAAAATTTTCACAGCTTCTTTCATGGTAAATAATTCATCAACATACTACATATCAAAATAACCAGGGCCGGGTCGTAGATCTTTCTGAGCTCTCTCAGGCCGATCTTTAATCTTGACTTGATGGTTCCCAGCGGCATATCTAGTGCTTCGCTGGCTTCCTGTTGGGTCATGCCTTGAAAAAACAAGGCTTCCATCACCACCTGGTACTTCTCGTCGAGTGAGGCTAAATGCTTTCTCAGGTCCAGGTGATCCGGATTAACCGATTCAGTCCCTAAGTTATATACGTCAGAAACTTCGATTTGGATCTCCTGATCGCTTTTTAAATTTGCACTACGCAATTTATCGATGGCGGTGTTCCTCGTAATGCGAAATATCCACGTAAAAAGCTTTGATTTTTCCTGGTTGTAGGTGTCTATCTTGTCCCAGATCTTCATCAGGCTCAGTTGTACCACATCCTTAGCCAGATCTTCATCCTTAGTGACTTTGTAGGCTACCCCAAAAAGGGTGTCGCCATAGTGATCGAAGAGCAATTCCATACCTTTCTCGTTCCGTTCCCGGAGCAGATCAATGATATTTCTTTCAAGCAATTTGCTCATGCTATTCTATTTTAGGTAAAACAGGGGTTACAGAATTACTAAGTAACAAAATAATAATGCTTTTGCCATGAGCAAAGGTATCAATTTAATGTAATACGCTGAGGGTCAGCGTGAAGAAGGGGGGTTAAAATATATTGACCTCGGGGGTTATAGAGATGCCGTAGGTTTGCTGTACTTTCTCCTGTACGTATCTTGAAAGTCTCAGGATGTCGGATCCACTGGCGTTACCGTGGTTCACCAATACCAGGGCCTGTTTCTCATGTACGCCGGCATCGCCCTCCCGATAGCCTTTGAGTCCGCACTGGTCAATAAGCCAACCTGCGGGAACCTTTACCATATCGGTTCCGGCGGGATAATGAGGGAGCTCGGGACTATTTTCTAGTAGTTTTTCGAAGGTGGCTTTCGGGAGGATGGGGTTTTTAAAGAAACTACCGCTGTTGCCCAGTTGAGCAGGGTCGGGAAGTTTGCTTTGCCTTATGGCAATAACTGCCCTGGAGACATCTCCGATCTCCGGGTTGTTGATCCCCATTCGTTCCAGCTCGTTGGTTATGGCCCCGTATGCGGTATTTATTTTATGATGTCCTTTGGTGGTGAGCTCCATGGTCACCGAAGTGATCACGTACTGGCCTTTGATCTCCCTTTTGAAGATCGAGTCGCGGTATCCGAATTGACATTCTTCTAGGGTGAAGGTTCTAAGATCTCCGGTGCTTACAGACATGGCCTCACAGCTGTGAAAAACGTCTTTGAGCTCCACCCCGTAGGCTCCGATGTTCTGTACAGGGGCGGTACCGGTATTTCCGGGGATAAGCGACATGTTCTCTACCCCGCCAAGGTCGTTGGCAATAGCCCAAAGCACGAATTCATGCCAGGATTCACCTCCTGCAACTCGTACAAGGGCCTTCTCTTTGGTCTGTGAGATGATCTCAATGCCCTTGAGTGCGATGTGTATCACGGGGCTGGTGATCTCCCGGGTGAGTAGCATATTGCTTCCCCCACCCAGGATGAATTTTTCACCCGGGGCGTTAAGTAGGGCCTCGCGCAGATCTTCTACCGTTTTTGCAGAGAAGAATTGAGCGGCCTTGACATCAATGCCAAAGGTGTTGTATGGTTTTAGTGATACGTTCTTTTGAAAAAGATTATCCATTGTATTTTTTGAGGCCTTCTTTCAGGATGTTTACTGCCTTTGAAAGGTCTTCCTTTTTCAGGACATATGCAATACGCACCTGGTTCGATCCGATCCCCGGTGTGGAATAAAAGCCTGCAGCCGGAGCAACCATGATGGTCTCCCCGTCAATGTTGAAATCTTCTAAAAGCCATTTAGCAAAATCGTCGGCATCTTCCACCGGAAGTTCGGCGATACAATAAAAGGCGCCTTGCGGAACGGCTACTCTTACGCCATCGATCTCAGAAAGTTCCTTGATCAACAGGTCTCTGCGTTCTACATACTCTGTGATCACCTCGTCGAAATAGCTCTGAGGCGTTTCGAGAGCTGCCTCTCCGGCGATCTGCGCAAAGGTAGGGGGAGAGAGTCGTGCCTGGGCAAATTTGAGAGCCGTGGTCATGACTTCCTTATTTCTGGAGATCATATATCCGATTCGTGCCCCGCACATGCTGTAGCGTTTAGAAACCGAGTCGACAACGATGGCATGATCGTCAAGGTCTTTGCGCTCCAGTATGGATACGTGCGACCTGCCGTCGTAGGTAAACTCGCGGTATACTTCGTCTGCGATCAGGAAGAGGTCGTATTTTTTTACCATGGCTGCAAGCTCTGCGATCTCTTCTGCAGAGTACAGGTAACCGGTCGGGTTGCCGGGGTTGCAGATGAGGATAGCACGTGTTTTTGACGTAATAAGCTTTTCGAACTCTGCAATAGGAGGCAGGGCAAAATTATCTTCGATCTTGGAAACTACCGGGACCACCGTCACTCCCGATGCCGTAGCAAATCCGTTGTAATTGGCGTAAAAGGGTTCAGGGATGATCACTTCATCTCCCGGGTCACAAATGCTTCCCATGGTGAATAACAAAGCTTCCGATCCACCTGTGGTGACAATGATCTCTTCCGGTTTTACTGCAATACCCTTTTGGTTAAAGTTTTCTGCGATCTTACTGCGGTAAGAGGCTGTACCTTCACTTGGACTGTAAGCGAGTACTTCCAGCGTGTTGTTCTTTATCGCGTCAAGCGCTACCTGCGGGGTTTTGATATCAGGCTGACCTATATTCAGGTGGTATACGTGTGTTCCTTTTTTCTTAGCAGCTTCTGCAAAGGGAACTAATTTTCTAATTGGAGATTCGGGCATCGCCTGGCCCTTGGTTGAAATTTGTGGCATATCCTTCCGGTTTAACGCCAGCAAATTTGCAAAATATATTTCAATATTATAGCCGGTTTTCAGGGTAAAATTCCGCTCGTTAAAGTGTGTTAAACAGATAGTCAAAAGCTATAATAATGTGTATCTTGAATAGCATTCATCAATCTATTGTCAATTTTGCGTTCAATCCAAGTCATATGGATATTCTTTGCGTTGGCCTTTTCTTCATTACAGGCCCAGCAGGGATATCATTTAAAGGCAGGTGAGAGCCGGGAGACCATCCGTTTTCAATTCATCAATAACCTGATCATTGTTCCCGTAGAAGTTAACGGGGTAGCGTTGTCGTTTATTCTCGATACCGGAGTAAGCACGCCTATTATGTTCAATGTGACCGGAGAGGAAGGACTCGAACTTCGCAATGCCGAAACCATTATGGTTAAGGGATTAGGGGAGGGGGAGCCCATCAAGGCTGTCAGGTCTACAGGGAATACGTTCAGGCTGAAGAACCTGATGAACAGCCGCCAGGAGTTGTATATGCTCCTGGACAGTGATATTAATTTTTCACCCCAATTGGGGATTCCTATTCACGGGATCATAGGTTACGATCTCCTCAAGAATTTTATTGTGGAAGTGAAATACAACCGTAAGGTTCTGCGATTTCATGATCCGGAGGAATACCGATATAAGAATTGCAAGAACTGTGAAACCTATCGTCTGGACATTATTGGGAACAAACCATTTGTTAAGGCTGAGGTCGGGTTTGGTGAAGAAGGGAATACCCCGGTGTACCTGTTGGTAGACAGTGGTAGCTCTGATGCATTGTGGCTTTTTGAGAACAGCGACAGAGGGATCGAAGTTCCCGAAAAGCATTTTGACGACTACATGGGCAGGGGGCTCAGTGGAGAGGTCTACGGCAAGCGCTCCAGGATCGATCGGTTTCAGATCGGGAATTTTGAGTTCGAAGATGCCAAGGTGGCATTTCCCGATTCGACCAGTGTGCAGCACATTACGTTTTCTGGTGGCCGCAGTGGTAGCCTGGGGTCGGAGATCCTCAAGCGTTTCAACCTCGTCATCGATTATCCGTATGAACGTATCACCCTCACGAAGAATTCCAATTTTAAAGATCCTTTTCACTACAACATGAGCGGTATCGAGCTGGAACATAACGGCATGCGTATGGTGGCCGAAACGACAATGTCTAATCTCGGTACCGTGTTCAAGGACCGTTCGGGAACTAACGATGGGGGTGTTGTTTTTTCGATGTCCAAAGCCCTTTCCCTGCAGTTAAAACCGGCCTTACAGATCGCTGCCCTTAGAGAAGAAAGTCCAGCGAAGGAAGTTGGTCTGCGGGAAGGAGATGTGCTCCTGAGTGTAAATGGAAAAGAAACCCATAATTTCAATATTCAGGAGGTAAAAGAAATGCTGAATAAAAAGCCGGGAAAAACCGTGCGTCTCGAGGTGGACCGCAATGGTGAGCGGTTAACCTTTGCCTTCACGCTTCGCGAAGTCCTTTAATTGATTTTCAATCCTTTCGAGTTGATAATTATCATAGAATTCATCGGGGATTTGGACTAATTTCCTGCAGGAAAATCTGGGATATGGGAATTAAAGTCGTGCGTAAAATTGACTCTGTCGAAGAGCGTAAACGCTATAACGAGCATTTGCTCGCCGATATTCGGGCGTTAGAAACCATTTGCCGGCAAGGCCTCATCGAAGAAGATGTGGTTCGTATCGGCGCCGAGCAGGAATTGTGTTTGGTAGACCGCAACTGGTATCCGGCACCTCTGGCCATGGAATTACTGGAAAGGCTCGATAACGAACGTTTTACTACGGAGATCGCCAAATACAACCTGGAGATCAATCTGGATCCGCTCGTGTTAGAGGGGAAATGCTTCAGGACGCTCTTGCGCGGACTGAGGGCCGACCTTAAATACGTGGCCGAAAAAGGAGCAGAGCTGGATACTAAAGTGCTGCTCACGGGTATTCTGCCCACTATTAGCCTGAAGCATCTGCGTATAGATTATATGGCTCCTATAGACCGGTATCACGCTTTGAATAAGCTCATGCGTGAACTGCGCGGGCGGGAGTTCGATCTGCATATCAAGGGCATTGATGAGGTATCCCTTAAACACGATTCGGTATTGTTCGAAGGGTGTAATACGAGCTTTCAGGCCCACCTGCAGATAGGTGCCAAAGATTTCTGCAATAGTTATAACTGGGCGCAGATGATCTCCGGACCAGTGTTGAGTATCTGTACCAATTCTCCTTTATTACTGGGAAAAGAGCTCTGGGATGAGACCCGTATCGCACTTTTCACCCAAAGTATTGATACCCGGGCGAGTTCGTTTTACCTGAATGAACGGGAAGCCCGCGTTAGCTTTGGCGATAACTGGGCGCCGGAGAATGTTGCCGACCTGTTCAAACAGGAGGTACTGCGTTTTCGCAGCTTGTTAACTTCCGATTTTGAAGGCTTTAGCGATGAACAGCTGGCCGAAGGAAAGATCCCTAAGCTCAAGGCGCTTAACCTGCATAACGGAACCATATACCGCTGGAATCGCGCTTGCTATGGGGTTACCGAAGGAAAACCACACCTGAGGATCGAGAACAGGTACCTGCCTGCCGGACCTACCGTGACCGATGAGGTGGCCAATATGGCGTTTTGGGTAGGACTCATGAAAGGGCGTCCGAAGCAATATGATGACCTTCATCTTAAATACGATTTCCGTGATGTGAAAAGTAATTTTCTTCAGGCGGCGAGACACGGAATGGCGACGCGGTTTCATTGGGCCGGCGAATTGATCGCCGCCGATACGCTACTCGAAGAGGTCCTGATCCCAATAGCTTACAGAGGACTTATAGATTGTGGGGTGGATCATGAAGACGCCTCCTACTTCCTGAGGGTGATCCGTAACCGCATCCACCATCAGGATGGTAGTACCTGGATGCGTAAAAGCTACCGTGCCCTGAGAACCCATATGAAGAAAACCGATGCCTGCAGGGCGCTTAGTGCAGCCATTCACACCTATCAGTTCAGGGGGATTCCCGTATCGGCCTGGAAGGTGTTGAAAGAGGATATGGATATAAAGCTGGAATCAGAAAAGTACGTTAATCAATATATGAACCGTAATGTGCAAACGGTAAGGATCGACGATAATGCGGGGTTCATTGAACAGTTGATGCTTTGGCGCGGGATCCATCATATGCCGGTGATCGATGATAAGGGGGTGTTACGAGGGATCGTGACCACGACCGATCTCGACCAGACCGAAGGCGACCTGGAGCAGTTATGCGTGGCCAGTATTATGAAAAAGAATGTGATCACCATTTCTCCATACGAACACATAAGCAAGGCGCGAGAGATGCTGTTGCTTCATCATATCGGGAGCTTACCCGTAGTTCAGGAGGGATACCTGGTAGGAATAATAACCAAGAATGATGTCTGAAACCAAATCGACCATACTACCTGTAGCTAAAGATATAAACAGGGTGATCTATGAACATTACGAAAGTGCCGAAGCCCCTTGTGTGGTTGTGTTTTGTGGTGTTCACGGGAATGAACAAGCCGGACTTAAGGCCGTGGCCCGCATGAAGGATGCGCTGAGAGCGGCAAACTTTAAAGGGTCGCTTTATATCTTAAGCGGGAATATTCCCGCCATTAGACGCGGACAGCGTTTTATAGATAAGGACCTTAATCGCGTGTGGTCAAGAAACCTATTTTCAGGTCCTGTTCTGGGAGGCACCAAGGTCTCAGAACACAAGGACCGCCGGGAATTGCTCGGGATCATCTCCGATATAAGCAATCACGTAAAAGGCCCCTTATATTTTATTGATATTCATACCACCTCTGCGGCCTCCATACCTTTTATCACCATAGACGATGCCTTGATCAACCGACGGTTTACCTCGGTATTTCCTGTGCCGGTGGTGCTGGGTATCGAAGAATACTTGCGGGGTGCCTTGCTTAGCTTTATCAACCAGCTGGGGTTTGTGAGTCTCGGATTTGAAGCGGGAAGTCACGATGCAGAACAATCGGTGTTGAATGCCGAGAGTTTTCTTTGGCTGGTGTTGGATGTAGCAGGCGTTTTGGAGTTGCCAGAAGGAGTTGGAGTTGCCCATCGAAAACGTCTGGCCGATATTACCCGGGGTTACCAGAATTTCTATGAGGTCACCTTTCGCTATGCCCTTAAACCTGACGAAGGCTTTAAGATGTTTCCCGGATTTCAGAATTTCCAATCCATAGAAGAAGGCGCATTATTGGCAGAAAGTAAAGGGCAGACCCTGGTAGCCCCGGAATCGACCATCATATTTATGCCGCTCTATCAGCAGCAGGGGGAAGACGGCTATTTTTTTGTTAGAAAAGTACCTTATCCGATGCTCAAACTTTCGGCCTTGTTCAGGTTGATGAAATTAGACAGTTTGCTGGCAGCGCTGCCAGGGGTGGAGTGGATCGACAGTACAAAGAACGGATTAAGGGTCGATCTTAAGGTGGCGCGTTTTATGGCTAAGTCGGTCTTTCACCTGCTGGGCTACCGCGAAGTACAGGAAGATAAAGACCATTTGCTGGTGTACAACCGGGAACGGGAGTCTAAAAAAGACCGTTATCCGTTTCGGTATTCTAAGCATTGATCTTAAGGCGGAATCAGAATTTGTGAACCGTTTTCTTGAGATGCTACTTTCCGAAGTGCGCCTTATTGCTAATCGTAAAAGAAGGCCCGGGTAGCCTGATTTAATAAGACCTGGCCATCAATTCCTTTTTCGATCCCCAGGAAGGTTCCTCTTTTTAGATCTACCGGAATAATTGTCTTCACATCATTTATAAGAATGGTAAATGATAACGTAGCTTTTTCTGAAATTACCCATGTGCTTTCCCGTGTTTTATTCCGATAGATCACGATGGTGTCTCCTTTCTTGTAGGCAGTATAAGTGAAATCGGTAATTCCGACCGATTTATCGCTATCCAGAATTTCATGCTGAAACACCTTGCGGTCGTTAATGTGAAAGCTAACCGTATCGTTGTCAAAATAATCCTGGAAATGCAGGCTAAATATAAATTCATGATCTGACTGGCTATTCATATTTAGCGTGAACGCGATGGAAGCGAGTAGGCTGATCATAATTTTCATATCGGAAGAGGAGTGTTTTTTATTGTTATAAAAAAAGGCCCGCGATGGCGAGCCTTTTGGTGTGTTAAGCAGGTGTTTATTTTCCTGAGTCCGGCATTACTTGCCCCTTAATTTTTAATGGGACTTTAGGGGTAGCGGCATTAGAAGTTACCATGATGGTCTTTCTGATATGCCCAACTCTTTGCGTGTCGTATTTAACTTCGATCTGGCCAGTTGCTCCTGGCATGATCGGTTCTTCCGGTTTCTTCGGGATGGTGCATCCGCAGGATGAAGTTACTTTAGAGATGATCAAAGGAGCGTCTCCAGTATTCGTGAATTCGAACACACGTATTCCATCACTGCCTCGGGCGATCTCACCGTAGTCGATAACATCGCTCTTAAATTCGATCTTGGCTACTTTTTCCTGTGCAGACACACTGAGGTAGGTGAGTCCCACAAATAAAAGCATTAGTAATTTTTTCATCATTATAAGATTTAAGTGAAAAGTAAATGTAATCGATTTTAGACAGTCTTCAAAATTTAATCTTTTCTTTTAAAATCCTGCCCTTATGGCTACTTTTGCAACTTTAATGCCAAAACACAGTTTCCGAAGATGAATATTCCTTCTAAATACGAGGCCAATACCGTTGAGGGTAAGTGGTATGAATACTGGATGCAGCACAATTATTTTCGCTCGGTACCTGATGGTAGGGAGCCTTACACCATTGTAATTCCTCCGCCAAACGTGACCGGGGTATTGCACATGGGGCATATGCTCAACAATACCATACAGGATGTCCTGATAAGAAGGGCAAGACTCAAAGGGTTTAACGCCTGTTGGGTGCCCGGAACCGATCACGCATCTATCGCAACCGAAGCCAAGGTAGTGGCCCGATTGAAGGAGCATGGGATCAATAAGAGCGACCTTACCCGTGAAGAATTTCTGAAACACGCCTGGGACTGGACAGAAGAGTACGGAGGAGTGATCCTGGAGCAGCTTAAAAAATTGGGATGCTCATGTGATTGGGATCGTACTAAGTTTACGATGGACGACGATATGTCGACCTCGGTGATCAAGGTGTTCGTTGACCTCTATGAAAAGGGACTCATCTATCGCGGTCATCGCATGGTGAACTGGGATCCGGAAGCCAAGACCACCCTTTCTGATGAGGAGGTGATCTACGAAGAACGTCAGGGGCTGTTATATTACCTGGAATACTCGATCGTTGGAAGTGATGAAAAAGTGACCATTGCCACGACGCGTCCGGAAACCATCCTTGGAGATACTGCTATCTGTATTAATCCTAACGATGAGCGTTATACCCACCTTAAAGGGAAAAAGGCTATCGTACCATTGGTGAACAGGGAGATCCCGATCATCGAAGATGAGTATGTAGACCTGGAATTCGGTACGGGATGTCTTAAAGTGACCCCGGCCCACGATGAGAACGATAAGGTGTTAGGGGAGAAGCATCAACTGGAGGTGATCGATATCTTTAACGACGATGCCACCCTGAACAGCTTCGGAATGCATTACGAAGGCATGGATCGCTTTGATGTGCGTAAGGCGATCTCTAAAGAACTGGAACAAAAAGGATTTTTGGTAAAGACCGAAAACCACGTCAATAAAGTAGGAACCTCAGAGCGTACCAAGGCAGTTATCGAGCCCCGACTTTCTGAGCAGTGGTTCCTGAAAATGGAAGAGTTGGTGAAGCCTGCGATCAAAGCGGTGCTTGAAGATGAAGACGTAAAGCTCTTTCCTAAGAAATTTGAAAATACGTACCGCCACTGGATGGAGAATATCCGTGACTGGAACATTTCGCGCCAGCTGTGGTGGGGACATCAGATCCCTGCATGGTACTACGGCGACGGACAAAATGATTTCGTAGTGGCTGAAACGGTGGAGCAGGCCCTGGAAAAGGCTAAAGAGGCGACGGGTAATGCCGGTCTCACAGTAAATGACTTGAGACAGGAGGAAGATTCTCTGGATACCTGGTTCTCTTCGTGGTTATGGCCTATTAGTGTTTTCGGAGGTGTTTTGGAACCCGAAAATGAAGAGATCGAATATTACTATCCGACCAATGACCTGGTTACCGGTCCGGACATCCTCTTTTTCTGGGTGGCTCGTATGATCATTGCCGGTTACGAGTTTAGGGGAGAAAAGCCTTTTAGTAATGTATATCTCACCGGACTTGTTCGCGATAAGCAACGTCGTAAGATGTCAAAATCACTTGGGAATTCGCCCGATGCTCTAGGATTGATCAAGGAATACGGAGCCGATGGGGTTCGTGTTGGATTATTGCTGAGTTCTGCAGCGGGAAATGACCTGTTGTTCGATGAAGGCCTTTGTCAGCAGGGGAAAGGATTTGCCAATAAGATCTGGAATGCCTTCCGTTTGGTAAAAGGCTGGGAGGTAAGCGACACCCTGGAGCAACCGGAGGTAGCCAAGAGCGCTATTAGTTGGTATAAGAGCCGATTTAATGCTACCCTGGAAAATATTGAAGATCAATTTGATAAGTACAGGATCTCTGATGCGCTTATGGCGACTTATAAGCTTATTTGGGACGATTTCTGTTCCTGGCTGCTTGAGATGGTAAAGCCGGCCTATCAGCAACCTATCGATAAGAAGACCTATGAGGAGGTGCTTTCACTTTTTGAAGACAACCTGAAGATCCTTCATCCGTTCATGCCTTTCCTTACCGAGGAGATCTGGCAGCTTATGAAAGTGAGAACTCCCGAAGATGCGTTGATCATCGCATCATGGCCTGAAAAAGGAGCTGTAGATGCCGATCTTATCGCCGACTTTGATCTGGCAGCGGGGGTGATCTCCGGGATACGAAATATTCGTAAGGAGAAGAACATCGCCTTTAAGAACACTATCGACCTGATGGTGCTCAATAACGAAAAGGCAGGGACCCACTTAGATCCTGTGATCTCCAAGCTGGGGAATGTAGAAAACCTTACCTATGTGGAAGAGAAGCCGGAAGGGGCCTTGTCGTTCCGCGTGCGTTCCAACGAGTATTTTATTCCTGTGACAGGAGCCGTGAACGTAGAAGAGGAAATTCAAAAGCTGGAAGAAGAGCTTAAGTATACCGAAGGATTCCTGAAGAGTGTACAGAAAAAGCTTTCGAACGAGCGTTTTGTGAACAATGCTCCTGAGCAGGTAGTTGCCATGGAGAAGAAGAAAGAAGCAGATGCCAAGGCTAAGATCGAAACCCTTCGCGAAAGCCTCGCTTCATTGAAATAGTACGAATAACACATGTGCTGTTACAGGTGTGTCAGCATAAAAAAAGCCCGCTGTAGTCCAGCGGGCTTTTTTTTATGGTTTTTTTTCTTTTTGATTTTAGCTGTCGGTGAATGCTTTGCCAAAGTAGGAACTTACCAGGTCGGTGTATTTCTTTTTGGCTTCGTCTTCACTAATATTCCCCGCTTGAAATAGGGCATTGGTCTTAAAGGCATTGATGATAGCTCTTCGGCTACGTGGAGGAGCGTCACTGCTGGTAGCCTTTTTATAATAGGCGTATAGCCTAAGCAACAGATCGGCAGGCAAGGGCTCGTAGTAATTATTCATGAATTCTACGGCTTTGTTGAATTCTTTTTCCAAAGTGTCTTTTTCCATGTTCTATTTGCTTGCAATACGATCGATTCCTCCTTTAACTTTCTGGTTAAGGCTCACGTGTATTTTAGCATCAAGGGGCAGGAACAGGTCTACTCTGGACCCAAACTTAATAAATCCGGCATCTTCACCCTGGGTGACTTGCATGCCTTCTTTAGCGTAATTTACGATTCTTTTGGCAAGTGCACCGGCGATCTGTCTGTATAGGACCGCTCCAAAAACAGGGTTCTCTACCACGATGGTGGTACGTTCGTTCTCTTCTGAAGCTTTAGGATGCCAGGCAACGAGGTATTTCCCGGGATGGTATTTGCTGAATTTTACCAGACCGCTCAGGGCGTATCGGGTAACGTGTACGTTTACCGGAGACATAAAGATCGATACCTGTATGCGCTGGTCTTTGAAGTATTCTTTTTCGTATACTTCTTCGATCACCACGACCTTGCCATCTACTGGAGATACGATATGCTCATCTGAGAGCGCCCCCACTCGTTTTGGATTTCTGAAGAATTGCAGTACGGTAACCAGGAGCAATAGCAATACAACCTGCACGGTTTTCTGTATCCAATTAACCGGAATGTAATACTGAGCCAGCAAAATACCAATAATGACCGTTAACAGGGTCGCTACAATGATCTTATATCCTTCTTTATGAAACATAGGTGAAAATTTGCAGGGTTAAATAGGCAAATGGTGCTGCGAAGACCAAACTATCCAGTCGGTCTAATAATCCGCCGTGTCCGGGGAGAATAGCGCCACTGTCTTTCACGCCTGCCATCCGTTTAAATTTTGATTCGACAAGATCTCCCAGGGTACCGGCAATAACAACAACCATTCCCAGAGCGATCCAGTGTAACAAAGTTAATTCTTTCGTATATATGAATAAAAAATAGGAAGCAATTAATGCAAAAACGAATCCGCCCAGGAAGCCTTCAATGGTCTTTTTAGGGGATACCCTTTCAAAGAGTTTGTGTTTTCCGAAGGTACGCCCCACGAGATAAGCAAAGGAGTCGTTTACCCAGATCAGGATAAAGATCCCGATAATGAGCGACTTGGAAAATCCTTCATGGCTATAGGGGATCATGGTCAGGAAGATGCATCCGCCACCAATGTAGAACAGGGCGATAAAGAATTTTTGAAGATTCGAAAAGCGTGGCCTGTTATGGCTGTACAGCATTCTTACCATTAAAATATCGGTGATCAGGGTGCACACCAGAAGGATGCCGCTGATCAGGATCCTTTTAGGGAGTCCGTGTAAGAGATAGATGTGAAGCCACCAGAGAACCATGAATCCTAAAAAGATATAATACCCCTGCAGGCGTATGATCTTTTTAAACTCATAAAGACAGGTAAGACCAAATATCATGAAAAGGAAATCGAAGGCGTCGTCGCTAAGGAACACTGCCGCCAGTAACAGTAAAATATATAAAACACCAGTAATGGCGCGCTTTAAGAGTTCTCGCATCTTATAAATCTTCCAATAAGAGCAAATATAGGTTTTTTGAGGTACTCCCGTAAGACAGAAAATCTTTTTCTTCCTGGTTGCTGAAGTGTTTTATGGTGGTAATATTGGTAGGGATGTGCCCTTTGTTCTTCGATTTTATTCCGTGTAATCCTTCGCCCAAATTGTCAATGAGCTGACTCGTAGTGGCAAAGACGATAAAATTGTCGGGTAGATCGTGTAGTTTGCTTTCTTTGATCTGGTTCGAACTGATCAGGATCGATCCGTTATCGGCAACAAGATTTTCACATCGGGTGAGAAAAAGATTGGTATTGTAGCAGTGTGTGCGGCTGCCGATCTGGAAATTCCGGAACACAGAAGCCAGGTTGTCGTCGATACAACATACATCGTTAGGTGTCCAGGCATTTTCATTAAGGATATTTCGGAAGGCTTCCAATACTTCTTCCTTAGAGTCACAGTAAAGGAATTTGCCGCCGTTCTTTTTGAAGTTTATAGTGAATTTCTCATCGGTAGGTAATTGGACCTCAGGCATGAACTTGCCGCGCTCAGTGGCGACAGGAGTTTCCTTGTTTTTATTTTCTTTCGATCCAAAAAGTCGTCTGAAAAAGTTCATTTATGAATTTATGGGGGATGCAGATTTATAATGTTCTCTTTTCATAAAATTATGAAATCTGAACCGATAAAGTACAAAAAGGGCGTAAAAATTACCTTTACGCCCTTTTAAACTTATTCTTTTTCCTGAAGTTCTTCTTCCGGTTTTTCAGAATCGTCTTCATTTTTTGGAGTATTCTCCTCCTTTTCAAACGGACGTTTTCCGAAAATTCGCTCCAGGTCATCTTTAAAGATCACCTCTTTTTCAAGGAGTCTGTCGGCCAATGTGGTGAGCTTATCCTTGTTGTCTTCCAGGAGTTTAATGGCTCGCTGGTATTGTTCTTCTATAATGTTGGAGATCTCCTCGTCGATGGTCTTGGCAGTCTCTTCACTATACGGTTTTGAGAAGGTGTAGTCTGATTGCCCTGTTGAATCGTAATAGGTGAGATTCCCGATCTTGTCATTAAGTCCGTAAATAGTGACCATGGCACGTGCCTGTTTGGTTACCTTTTCCAGGTCGCTCAGTGCTCCCGTAGAGATCTTGTTGAACATCACTTTTTCTGCGGCACGGCCACCCATGGTCGCACACATCTCGTCGGCCATTTGTTCCGGTCTTACGATAAGGCGTTCTTCGGGCAGGTACCATGCGGCACCAAGACTTTGACCACGAGGAACGATGGTAACCTTCACCAGGGGAGCAGCGTGCTCCAATAACCAGCTTACGGTAGCGTGACCGGCTTCGTGGTATGCGATGGTCTTTTTCTCATCGGCGGTAATGATCTTGTTCTTTTTCTCCAGACCCCCTACGATACGATCTACTGCATCCAGAAAATCTTGCTTGTCTACGGCCTTCTTACCATTTCTCGCAGCGATCAGTGCCGCCTCATTACATACGTTGGCGATATCGGCGCCGGAGAATCCGGGAGTTTGCTTAGCAAGGAAATCCAGGTCCAGGGTTTCTGAATTTTTGATGGGTCTTAGGTGTACCTCGAAGATCTCTTTTCTTTCCCTGATATCGGGAAGGTCAACATAGATCTGGCGGTCGAAACGCCCGGCACGCATCAGTGCCTTGTCGAGGACATCGGCTCTGTTGGTCGCGGCAAGCACGATCACATTGGTGTTCGTTCCGAATCCGTCCATTTCGGTAAGCAGCTGGTTAAGGGTATTTTCCCTTTCGTCATTACTACCGGTGAAATTATTCTTACCTCTCGCTCTACCGATGGCATCGATCTCATCGATAAAGATGATGGCAGGCGATTTGTCTTTAGCTTGCTTAAAGAGGTCACGTACTCTTGAGGCACCAACCCCAACGAACATCTCTACAAAGTCTGATCCTGAAAGGGAGAAGAACGGCACTTTAGCCTCTCCCGCCACAGCTTTGGCGAGAAGGGTCTTACCGGTTCCCGGAGGTCCTACGAGGAGGGCTCCTTTCGGGATCTTACCACCAAGAGAGGTGTATTTTTCAGGATTCTTAAGGAAATCTACGATCTCCTGAACCTCTTCTTTCGCCCCTTCCAGTCCGGCAACGTCCTTAAAGGTTACCTTCATATCGGTCTTTTCGTCAAAGAGCTTAGCCTTCGATTTCCCGATATTGAATATCTGTCCGCCGGCTCCACCTGCAGCTCCTCCGGACATTCTACGCATCAGGAAGATCCAGATGGCGATGATCAGTACGAAAGGAAGCAGGGTGATCAAAAGATCTCCCAGTAAATTGGATTCCTGGTCAAATCGAACTTCAACGTTGTCTTTGATCTCCGGGTTCTCCTCTTTGATCTCCTTAATTCCGTCTTCAAAGTTTTTAGCATCTCCGAATTTTACCAGATACGAAGGTGCCTGAGAGGAACTTGGAAGCAGTGATTTTCCCTGTGCACTCTTATGAATGTCTTTATTGAGGGCTTCCTGTGTAAGGAAGATCTTTGCGCTTTTGGTGTTGTTTATTATGAGTATCTTCTCAATGTCGCCTTCCGCCAGGTACTGTTCCATCTTAGAAGGGGTGATCTCTGGTGGAGTCGACCAGCTGCTTCCTCCGGAAAACAATTGCATTCCGACAATGAAAAGCAGAATTACTCCATAGATCCAGTACGAACTGAACTTAGGCTTTTTTGGACTTGTATTGTTTGTGTCTTTTGCCATTTAATTCTTTAAGTTAATAGGTGTGGTGATTAATTCATGGGAACAGCAGTAACCTTGGCGTCTCCCCAAAGGCCTTCGATATCGTAATACTCGCGAATGTGCTTCTGGAATACGTGAACCACTACGTTCACGTAGTCGATCAAAACCCATTCGGCGTTATCAGTACCTTCAACGTGCCATGGTTTGTCTTTAAGATCTTTGCTGACTGTTTTTTGGATAGAATTTACGATGGCGTTTACCTGTGTGTTAGAGGTTCCGTTACAGATAATGAAGTAATCGCAAACCGTGTTGTCTAATTCTCTTAAATCTAAAATATTAACATCCTGTCCCTTTACTTCTTCAATCCCCTTTAAGATATGTGTGATCAACTGATCTGCGCTACTGCTCGTTTTTGCCATTAATTAATAGTATTTTCACAAAGTTATTATTTTTTTGTTTTTGGCCCTACCTCCATTAACATAAGATTACAACATAATAAATGATGGGCGCTGTATGAATTTAATCAAACTTGATGCCATTGATTCCACCAACACCTATTTAAGGCTGTTGGAGGCCCAGGTACCCCTGGAAGATTACACGGTGGTTATGGCCGACCGGCAGACTATGGGACGCGGACAAATGGGAACTACCTGGGAGACTGAACCCGGTAAAAACCTAACGTTTAGCCTGTATAAGGAGCTTTCGGGCCTGGATACCGAGCAGATGTTTACCTTGAGTATGGCCATTTCTCTGGCCGTTTATGACACCCTGAATCACTTTTCAGTGCCCGATGTCAAGATCAAATGGCCTAACGACATTTTGTCAGCAAACCACAAGGTGGGGGGTATTCTTATCGAAAATATCTTCAGGAATGCAAGGTTAAGCGCTGCAGTGATCGGGGTAGGACTCAACCTGAATCAAACAGAATTTCCCGGATTGCTCAACGCATCATCCCTCAAAAAGATCACCGGGGTGCACTATGTGCGGGAAGAAGTGCTCTATAAACTGGTCGACGAGTTTCGCAATTATATTCCCTGGATCAGGGAAGGTCGCTTCGATGCCCTTAAAACCCACTACGAGTCCCGGCTCTTCCGAAAGGATAAACCCTCAACCTTTAAAGATACCGAAGGCAAACTCTTTATGGGCTTCATTAAAGGGATCGATAAGGATGGTAAGCTACAGGTGTTGATGGAAGATGAGGTCATGGGGAGCTTTGATCTCAAAGAGATCACGTTGTTGTACTGAGTTACGATGTTACGTAGTTACAAGGTGACGCAGTGAAGCAGTGAAGCAGTGAAGCGGTGACGCAGTGAAGCGGTTACGAGGATTTTAAAACCCAAAATCCAAAACCCAAAATTCAACTTTCTTAGCCCTTAGCCCTTAGCCCTTAGCCCTTAACTCTTAACCCTTAGCTCTTTCCTCATTACTCTTGGTTCTTGGTTCTGTGATACGGTTATGCCCTCTTTCGCTAAAGCTCCAGAGGATGAAACTGTGATGCGGTTAGAAATAATCATCCACTCACCACTCCCTATTCACTACTCCCTCTCCCTACTCACCTTTTCAACACCCGTTGAATGTATCCTTCCATTTTCTCGGGTTTAGTGGTGGGAGAGAACCGCTTTACGGGTTTACCCTTCTTATCGATCACGAACTTGGTGAAATTCCATTTGATCCTGCTACCGAATAATCCGCCGGGAAGGCTGGATCGTAAGTGCTTAAAGATCGGATGGGCGTTTACCCCGTTCACTCTTACCTTTTCGAACATAGGAAAGGTTACCCCGTAATTCATTTCGCAGAACTCTTGTATTTCATCGGAAGATCCCGATTCCTGCTTGCCGAATTGGTTGCATGGAAACCCGAGGATCACCAGTCCGTCGTCCTTGTACTTCTGGTACAGTTTTTCTAAACCTTTGTATTGGGGAGTGAAGCCGCATTTGCTGGCCGTGTTAACCACTATAATGGTTTTCCCCTTATATGCGCTCATGTCCTGGGGTTCCCCGTTTAGCTTAAGGGCTTCGTGATCATAAAAGTTCATAGCGTTTCTTTTTAGCGCTAATTTAAACTATTCTTTGGTCTGATGCCATAGTGGTAAAGGTCGCTTTAACAATGGCGTGGTCACATTAGCCGGGAACCGGGCTACCGGCGAACTGAATGCAAAAAAATAACCCTACTCATCGGAGCAGGGTTATCCAGTTGTTTTTCTATATGCATATGGGACTACAATTTCCCCATATTTTCGGTAAGCGTATTGATGAAGGAAGTAATGGGGCCTTTGATCATCATTCCCATCATGGCATTGAATTCGCCATTAAATACCAGGTCTACTTCACTGGTAGATGCCGAAGTTTCTGCAATATTTGCGGTCAGGGTAAAAGGCAGCTTATCTGAAGCCGCTCCCAGGACGATCTGGTTGCTTGGGCTCTTTTCCTTGATCTTCAGTACGATCTCCGGCATGCCTTTGAGGGCGAAGAGGAATTTTTCTTCTTCCAGTACTTCGAACTTACTGATGCTTTCAGGCATAAGCTTTTCAAAGTTTTTTACATCCGCAAGAAAATCAAAGAGTTCAGAAGCTCCGAGGTTTACCTGAGTTTTTGGAGTGTCTATGGTCATTCTTTTTCAGTTTTATTCCAGGATTGTGGAGCTACTCTCCAGTCCTGAAGGGTGTGCAATTCTTTTTCTGTGATATAATGGGTGTCTACCGCCTGCTGCAACAGATTTTCATAGTTGCTCAAGGTGTGTAGTTGTATTTTTCGGTCTTCAAAGTTTTCGGTCGCCACATCAAAGCCATAGGTAAAGATGGCGATCATCCCTTTTACACGTGCACCTGCTTCTTCCAGGGCGGTAACGGCATTAAGGCTGCTCTTACCGGTACTTATAAGATCTTCTACCACCACCACGTTCTGTCCGGCCTCGAGAGCTCCCTCGATCTGGTTACCACGACCGTGCTTTTTAGGTTCGGGTCGTACGTATACGAAGGGGAGGTTGAGGTAGTCGGCCACCAGCATTCCAACGCCAATGGCACCGGTAGCAACTCCGGCGATCACATCGGGTGTGCCGTAGAGCTCTTCGATCTGTCTTGCCATCTGTTCTCTGACGTAGTTTCTTATGGGCGGATAAGAAAGGATGATGCGGTTGTCGCAATAGATGGGTGATTTCCAGCCTGAAGCCCAAGTGAAGGGATTTTTGGGATTCAACTTTATTGCCTTAATTTGCAACAAAAGCTCTGCTGTTTTCCTGGCGGTATCTTTGTTTAAAATCATGATGCAAATGTATGAAGTTTTTGTAAATGGACATCGCATTTTTTTGACCTCTGAACTTACTAAAGAAACCGATTTTAAGCTGTTTCTTATGGACACTGTAGATATCGCCGAGGTCATCGATCAGCTCGAAAAGGGCAGGATATCATCTGCCAGGATCTACCATCCCGATGCCGATAGCCTGCTGAAGAAATTCACCAAGAAAGTGCCTTTGGTCATCGCTGCCGGCGGACTCGCTCTGAATCCTGAGGGCGATACCCTGTTTATTTTCAGAAACGGAAAATGGGATCTTCCAAAAGGCAAGGTCGATAAGGGCGAGGCCATAGCCGATGCCGCTATTCGGGAGGTGGAAGAAGAAACCGGGGTTAAAAAGCTCAAGCTGGATCAGTTTCTTAAAAAGACCTACCATATCTTTAAGCGCAACGGGGTGTACAAACTAAAAGAGACCCATTGGTACCTTATGCATACCAAATACTCCGGGAAGCTTAAGCCCCAGGGGGAAGAAGGTATCGAAAAGGCCGTTTGGCTGGATGAGGGGGAGGCCAAAAAAGCCCTTGAGAATTCTTATGAGAATATCAAAGGCTTCTTTACTTCTAAGGCCGTTGCTTCATAATGCGGTATACCGGATAATTCAGGTGCGCTTTTTCGTAATTTTCAGATCGTTTGTGCAGCCAGTCCAGTTGGGCATACCAATTGGTTGCAAATTCAGGATCTTGCTCGCGTTTTAACCTGAATGCCTTAGCGAGTTCACTATTGGATTCCAGTAATGCTTTTGCTTTGTCTTCCCATACATACGGCGAAAATCCTTCCTTTTGTTGTAGTATCGTGTCAAAGAAATTCCAATTGAAGAAAGAGTCTGTCGCTTCCGGCTCCAGGGTTTCCAGAAGGTAGCGAATGCCTTTTTGCCTGGTTGGAACGCGGTAGTACATACCTGCTCTCAGGGTTACCATTGGGGTGGTGGTTTCCACCCGGGTGTTGTAGTGCTGGTAATGTCCTTCATAGGCCGAAGAGCGGGTTTTGTAATCTGCGATCCTGTAGGCTTCAACTTCCAGAACCGTATCGTTTTCTATGAGTTCCATTTCGATCGCATTCTCCCTGAGCAGGGTGATCACCTGGTGCCATCCCACCGGGATAAGATAGGCTTCGGGGATAGTGACCGCTTTCACCGGTTTAAATTGATCGCGATAGGCGACCTCTTTTTCAAAAGGCCGTGAGCGGTCGTATTTGAGTCGGTCCAATCCGGTAACCTCACTTTTAATGATATCGGCTTCATACCCCTTAAAGAGCAGGCTGCGTTGGGCCGTGGTGTCATTTTCCCAGGTCAGGGGGTAGGTGGTTGCAACGTAGAGTTCTTTCAATCGTTCCCGGCGAACGGTTCTGATGGTCTTGTAATTGGTTTCGGCGATCTCCAGCATGGACACCATGAGTTGATAGGTGCCTTCTACGCGGGGTTTGTAGGGTTTAAGCATGTGTGTTTCCACCATCATTCCCAGGGTGTTCCAAAGGGTGGTATAGCCCGTGGAATAGCGGGGTGAGTCAAAGAATTGAGAAAAGCCTTTTTCAGGAACCGAATTAAATACATTCACATACGGAGTAATGTCCCATTGTGCATCGAGGAGTTTGTTTTCCAGCTCAGGGCGAAGCTGCTTGTGGAGAAAATCTCCTGCTTGTCCTCCCAGTTTATTGTGTTGGGTAAATAGATGCGTCAGGGTATACTGGTAGTCGGCCCCGTTACTCACGTGGTTGTCGATAAAAATGTCTGGCTCCAGCTCGTGATAGATGCCTGCAAAGGCGCTGGCATTGCGGGTGTCTGACTTTATAAAATCCCTGTTGAGGTCATAGTTTCTGGCATTACCCCGGAATCCGTATGCTTCCGGGCCGTTCTGGTTGGTGCGGCTATGGCTGTTGCGATTCAAAGCACCTCCAATATTATAAACAGGGATGGTGGCCACTACTGTGTGTTGTAGGGCTGGGAGTTTGCCTGTGGCCAGGTCGCGAAAAAGCATCATGGTCGCATCGATACCATCGGGTTCCCCCGGGTGGATCCCGTTATTGATCAATACTGTGAGTGGTTTTTCTTCTTGCTCCTTGTTCACTGCTACGGCTTTTGGAGTGAAGGTCACCAGCATTAACGGCTCTTCGCTGTCGGTAAGGCCTTTTTGGGTAACCTTGATCTCCTCAAAACGTTCGGCCAGCATCTGGTAATACGCTACTACCTGGTTATATGTTGCGGTTTCTTTACCATCGGTGGCTTCGAATATGGTTTGAAGGTCGTTGGTGACATTTTGAGATCTTGTTTTGGTCAGAAAGAGTACAAGGGCGAGGAAGAATATTTTTTTCAGCATGTTGGTTTTTGCGATTTGAAACCAAAAATAGCGAATTCCTCCTGATGCCAAACCCTTGTTGTGAAGCTGTGGCGGTGGTGTTACGTGCTTGTTTTATTTACTTAATTGAAGTTCAGGGTGATGTACACAAAATAATATCTTGTCCATGTCAAAAATTGAAGTAGTTTTGCAGGCTTAAAAATTTATTGCATCGATGACAGAATTTATCAGAAAAAGGGCGGCCAACGCCAAGAATGATATTTTTAGTGGTTTAACCGTGGCCCTGGCCCTTATTCCGGAGGCGGTAGCCTTTGCCTTTGTGGCAGGAGTACCTCCATTGGTGGGGTTGTACGCAGCTTTTATGATCGGATTGATCACCTCGATCTTTGGAGGTAGACCGGGTATGATCTCCGGTGCTACCGGAGCCCTGGCGGTGGTTATGGTTACTTTGGTTGCCCAGGGTAACGCCATGGGAGCCGAAGGGGAGAACCTCGGATTGTACTACCTGTTCCTTACAGTGATCCTTATGGGGATCATTCAGATGCTTGCCGGGGTGCTTAAGCTCGGGAAATTTGTACGTCTTATTCCACACCCGGTAATGATGGGATTTGTAAATGGTCTTGCCATTGTGATCTTCCTTTCTCAGCTGGGCATGTTCAAGCACGTGGTTGATGGTGACCGCGTGTGGATGCAAGGTGCCGATCTGTGGCTCATGGTCGGATTTGTAGGGCTTACCATGTTGATCATGTGGGGACTTCCTAAACTGAATAAAAAACTTCCCGAGGCCCTTATAGCCATTCTGGTAGTTTCTGCGATTGTGATCTTTGGTGATCTGGATGTGGCCACCGTTGGTTCATTCATCAGAGACGGAGGTGGGGAAGGCCTTAAAGGTGGATTGCCACAATTCCAGTCGGATATATTTACCAAGGTGCCCTTGAACCTGGAGACCCTGAGATTCATCGGGCCGTATGCATTGATACTCGCTGCCATCGGACTTATAGAATCGCTTATGACCCTGAACCTTTTAGATGAGCTTACCGAAACCAACGGTAATTCTAACCGAGAGTGTATGGCTCAGGGAGGTGCCAATATCATCACCGGACTCTTTGGTGGTATGGGAGGTTGTGCCATGATCGGACAATCTATTATCAACATAAAAGGTGGTGGTAGAACCCGACTATCGGGGATCGTTGCGGCAGTAACCCTGTTGTTCTTTATCCTTTTTGCCAGTTCCCTTATCGAGCAGGTGCCTATTGCTGCCCTTGTAGGGGTGATGTTTATGGTGGTTATCGGGACCTTTGCGTGGAGTAGCTTTAGGATACTCAATAAGATCCCTATGAGTGACGCAGTTGTGCTTGTGGCGGTATCTTCGCTTACGGTATTCTTCGATCTCGCTATTGCTGTGATCGCCGGAGTAATTATCTCGGCTCTTGTATTTGCCTGGGAGAACGCCAAGCGTATTCGCGCCAGAAAGTACCTTCGTGAAGATGGTACTAAGGTTTACGAGATCTGGGGACCATTGTTCTTTGGTTCTATCCAGGCTTTTAGCAGTAAATTCGATGTGAAGAACGATCCGGAGTATGTAGAGATCGATTTTATAGAATCTCGTGTAACCGACCACTCGGCTATCGAAGCGCTCTTTAACCTGGTAGAGAAATACGAGCTCGCCGGGAAGAAGGTGAAGATAAAACACCTTAGTGAAGAATGTCAGCGATTAATGATCAAGGCTTCGCCAAGACTGGCCCAGGTCATTGAAGAAGATATAGACGATCCGCGCTATCACGTGATGGCCGATGTCATGAAATAATAAAAAAGGCTGCCCGTTAAGGCAGCCTTTTTTTTATGATCAAAGATTAAAGAGTCAAGATTAAATAGTAAAGAGTCGAGAGTCGAGAGTCCAGAATCGCGAGTGGTGAATGGTGAGTCGTGAGTCGTAAGAGCTGATTTCTCCCTTCCCACTACTAACTACTCCCTATTCCCTATTCCCTATTCCCTACTCCCTACTAACCACTAACTACTCCCCATTCCCATTTATTCGTACGGTCTCCGGCACGAGTCCGGAAACGTCTCCGCCGTTGCGAATTACGTCGCGAACAATAGAAGAAGAGATATAGCTCTTTCCTGATGAGGTGAGGAGGAAAACCGTCTCGATCTCACTGAGCTTCCTGTTGGTGTGAGCAATGGCCTTTTCAAATTCGAAGTCGGCCGGATTGCGCAGGCCACGAAGAATGAATTCGGCTTCCACCTTCTTGCAGAAATCCACCGTAAGGCCTTCATAGGTCATAACACGGATCTTTTTTTCGTGTTTAAAGGCCTCCTCTACAAAACGCTTGCGCTCTTCGAGGGAGAACATGTATTTTTTATCGGCATTGATCCCGATGGCAATAATGAGCTCATCGAACAGGGTAACACCTCTGCTAATGATATCGTAATGCCCCAGGGTTATGGGATCAAAGGATCCCGGGAATATGGCTCTTCGCATAGCGATGATAAGGTTTGTGTAAAGTTAATAAAAATAAGCGCTTAGCTTTTTAATGCCTCTTCAATGGCATTGCCAAAGAGCTCTTCCAGTGAGATGCCTGCTACCCCCGCCTGCTGAGGGAGTATACTCTCTTTGGTGAGTCCGGGAACGGTGTTCATCTCGAGCAGGTGAGGCTCTCCGTTCACAAAGATGAATTCGCTTCGGGAAAAGCCTTTCATGCGCAGGATCCTGTATATGCGTTCGGCAACCTCAGTAACCTTTCTTTCTTCTTCAGCAGTGATGCGGGCAGGAGTGATCTCCTGTGATTTTCCCTGGTATTTGGCCTCGTAGTCAAAAAAGTCGTTTTCTGATACGATCTCGGTGATCGGTAAAACAGTAACTTCTCCTTTCCAGGTGATCACTCCGACCGAGACTTCCGTCCCGTCAAGGAAGGATTCGATAAGGATCTCATCGTCTTCTTTGAACGAGGTTTCTATGGCTGCAGGGAGGTCTTTAATATGGTTCACCTTAGAGATCCCAAAACTGGAACCGGCCTTATTGGCCTTTACAAAACAAGGCAGGCCGACTTTGGCTACGATCGCCTCAGGGTCGGCGTGGTCTCCTTTGTTCAGGTAGTGAAACTTTGCTGTTTTGATGCCGTAGGAACGTAATACCGCAAGACAATCCCTTTTATTGTAAGTGAGGGCCGACTGATACATGTCGCAGGAGGTTTGTGGGATACCCAGCAATTCAAGGTAGGCTTGTATGTATCCGTTCTCTCCGGGAGAACCGTGAATGGCGTTAAAGACACAATCAAAGTGTATTTTCCCGTTTGGGGTGTTCAGGGAAAAGTCGGCACGGTCCAGTTCCTGTTCTGTACCGTCTTCAAGTATTCCCACCCACCTTTCTTTAAGGAGGTGTAACGCATACACATTGTAGCGTTCCTGATTGAGGGTTTCGCAAACTACCTGTCCGCTTTTCATGGAGATCCCGGCTTCTGAGGTGTAGCCTCCCATGATCACCCCAATGTTCTTTTTGGTCATATCCCGATCGTATGTTTATTAGGTAACCCAAATGTATTATTAATTGCACAATAAATAAAAAGCCTCTTTTGACTAAATCTTAAAAATATGTACTCTCTGAGATGGGGTTGGTTTTTATATCTTTGTCAAATAAATTCTACGCATGAACTTTTTGAAATTCCTCTTTAGTAAGACCCTTCTGAAGCAGATCCTTATTGCTGTGGTGGTTCTCTTTGCCCTGATCATCGGAGTACTTCAATATCTTAAACAAACCACCAATCACGGTGAGTACGTGCTGGTACCCGACCTTTCGAAGAAGACCCTTCGTGAGGTGAACGAGATCCTGGGTGATGCAGGACTGCGTTCTGTCGTGCTGGACTCTACCAATTACAATCCGCAATACCCCAGTTTTTCGGTGATCGAGCAGAACCCCGTGCCTAACAAGCAGGTAAAGGAGGGACGCAAGATCTACCTTACTTTGAATCCGTCGGGATATCGTAAGGTGAGTGTGCCCGATGTGATCCAAAAGACCAAGCGAAATGCCGAATCCATGCTTAAAGCTGTAGGCCTTGAAGTAGACCGTGTGGAATACATCAATGAACTCGGTAAGGATATGGTGTATTACCTGGAACACGACGGTAAGCGCATTAACCCGGGAATTCAGCTACCAAAAACGACCAAGGTGGTTTTGATATGCGGAAACGGAAACAGGGATCAGGTTAAGGTAAACGAATAATATATGGCATCGATAGATCAAACCGATGAGTTGCAGCAGGACGATGAGCTCTATGAGCATTACAGTTTTACTGCCGGTAAAGGGCAGGAACCCCTTAGGGTAGATAAGTTCCTCATGAACTTTATCGAGAATGCTACCCGTAATAAGATACAACAGGCAGCCAAAAGCGGGAATATCTATGTGAACGGTACCGTGGTAAAATCCAATTATAAGGTCAAGGCCTTTGATGTGGTCAAGGTGCTTTTTGAACATCCACCTCATGAGTATTTGCTCACACCCGAAGATATTCCGCTCGATATCGTTTATGAAGACGACACATTATTGGTGATCAATAAGCCGGCCGGGATGGTGGTACACCCGGGACATGGTAATTATTCAGGAACCCTGATCAATGCCTTGATCTATCATTTTAATAACCTCCCCCTCAACAGTAATGAGCGTCCGGGACTGGTGCACCGTATCGATAAGGATACCAGCGGCTTGCTGGTGGTGGCTAAGACCGAACACGCCCTCAATCATTTGTCCCGTCAATTCTTTGAGAAAACCAGCGAACGTGAATATATCGCCTTGGTCTGGGGAAATATCGAAGAAGAGGAAGGTACTATTGAAGGGCATATTGGCAGGAATCCGAAGAACAGACTGCAGATGGCGGTATTCCCTGAAGGTGATCAGGGGAAAGAGGCCGTTACCCACTATAAGGTACTGGAGCGCCTGGGGTATGTAACCCTGGTGTCATGCAGGCTTGAGACCGGTCGTACCCACCAGATCAGGGCACATATGAAATACGCCGGGCATACGCTCTTCAACGACGAGCGTTATGGCGGTGATAAGATCCTGAAGGGAACTACCTTTACCAAATACAAACAGTTCGTGGAGAATTGCTTTAAAGCATTGCCGCGACAGGCCCTGCATGCCAAAAGTCTTGGATTCACACATCCCGTTTCCGGGGAGTTTATGAGATTCGATTCGGAAATTCCGGACGATATGCAGGAGGCTATTGCTAAGTGGCAGCATTATGCCAAGCACCGCGATATGTAATAGGCAGGGATTATCCGGCCATAGAAAATGATTCTTTAAGGGGCTTTGTCTGCCCCGTCGGTTGCCGTACTTTTAAGTCATGAAAATCGAAGAGCTCACCTTGTTTTCTTCAGACCTTGCTGCTCAGGAGCATTTCTATGTCCGCGAGATGGGATTTCCTTGTGTGCTGTCGAATGACTACAGGTTGGTCTTGCAGGCGGGTAATTCCCGGTTGGTATTTGAAAAGGCATCGCATACGCATCCTGTTCACTTCGCCTTTTTAATTCCCGGCGATAGCTTTACTCAGGCCAACAAATGGCTAAGACAGCGGGTGGAGCTTTTGCCCTTTGAGGACGAAGAAATAATCGATTTTCCTAACTGGCATGCGAAAGCCCAATACTTTTATGATGCCGATAAGAACATCGTAGAGTTTATCGCCCGCCGTGATGTGGAAGGGAAAGCTCCGGCCACCTTTTGGGCAGGGGAGGTGCTTCAGATAGGAGAGGTGGGATTACCGGCGCAGGATCTTGAAAAGTTGTACAGGGACCTTAATACCCTGGACTATTTGCCGAAGTACGATGGCGATTTTAATCGTTTTGGTGCCGCCGGAGACCCACAAGGTTTGTTCATCATGGTGAATCCGTATGAAAAAGACTGGTTTCCCACGGGCGATAAGGTCATGCCTGCCCATTTACGTGTGCGCGGCGATTTTAATTTTGAATACAATAACGAGATGCTAACAGCTATAAATAACCCTATATGAAGATCGTAATATCACCAGCAAAATCATTAGACTACGAATCTAAGGTTCCTACACAAAGAATGTCCCAGCCCGTTTTTCAGGAAGAGGCAGCTACGCTTAATAAAGCGCTGAAGGACCTTAAGCCGGCAGATCTGTCTAAGCTTATGAGTATTTCTGATGCCCTGGCGAATTTGAACTGGGAGCGCAACCAGGAATTTTCATTGCCTTTTACTACCGAAAATTCACGTCAGGCAGTTTATGCCTTTAACGGAGATGTGTATACTGGCCTCGATGCTTACTCCCTCCCGGAAGAAAAGCTGGATGCCCTGCAGGACAGGTTACGAATTTTAAGCGGACTCTACGGAGTGTTGAAACCTCTTGACCTGATGCAACCTTATCGCCTGGAGATGGGGACGTTTTTTGGGGTCAATGGCAGTAAGAACCTTTATGGATTCTGGAAAGAAAAGGTTACTGCTAAGTTAAATGAAGAACTGGAAGACGACGAGTTGTTCGTAAACCTGGCGAGTAATGAGTATTTCAAGGCCGTAGATAAAAAAGGGCTGAAGGTACCTGTGATCACGCCTGCGTTTAAAGATTGGAAGAACGACAAGCTTAAGGTGATCAGCTTTTTTGCCAAAAAAGCCAGAGGGGCTATGGTGCGATACATTATCGATAATGACGTGCAGACCCTTGACGAGCTGAAAGCCTTTAACTGGGAAGGTTACCGGTTTAGTGAAGAATATACCAAGAAGGCCAATGAGCCTGTATTTGTAAGGTAAAAGTCGCACTGGTTCTTTTAAACTGAAGAGAACCACAACATGATATGAAGCTAAAGACCGGTGTAAAACCGGTCTTTATTTTTTGGTGTCAACGCTGAGTTGCTCTTCGGTGGGACGTCTTTTTTTGATCTTTCTTCGACGACTCGTTCCGTAGGTACCGCGATTGATCTTTCCTCTTTTGGTCTTTTTATCTCCTTTTCCCATATCGTTGATTTTGTTGTTGCCTTCTAAAGTTAATAATTATAATAGCGCTTGTCAAATCAACCGGGGTAGGGCATGATAACTCCGGTGGTCTCTGTGTTTTGATTTCCAATAAAAAAGAAAGTAGTTTTACGTTCGTTTTAAACGCTATCGTTTTGTTTTTACATCAACATCCATATGAGCCTTTTTTACCGGAGGGAGCCGACCGGTTGATCGTAGGCACCCTGCCACCACCGCGATTTAGTTTGGGGAGGTTACGGGAAGAAGATGTGAACTTTTGCTACGGCAGTCGCGATGGATTACTTTGGCCGGTTCTTGAACGTGTTTACCAAACCTCCCTGCACTATCAGAACGATGAAGCCGCAGTAATGGAGCGTAAGCAGTTATTGACATCGAAGGGGGTAGGGGTTTTTGATATCGTGGCTTCTGCAAAGCGGGAAAAGATCGATGCTTCAGACCTTGGGATGCAGGATGTGGAACTTCGCAACCTCACCGGTGCCCTGAGCGAATTGACAAAGGTAAAGGCCTTACTTTTTACAGGAGGCAATTCTAAGAATGGTCCCGAATATTTCTTCAGAAAGCATCTTAAAGCCAGGGGGATCCAATTGAAGCGTATCGCAAACGAGATTCCCCGTATACACCAGTTCGATCTCGATTCCCGAACTATTTATACGGTTTCCCTGACCGCACCTTCGGGCTCAGCAAACCGCGCCATTGGGGGCATGGATGCCTATAAGATGAAGAAGGCCAAAGATCCTTCATTCACTACCCTTGATTTCAGGGTACAGCAGTATACGCCTTATTTCCGCGAAGCCTTCTGGGAGTTGCTCTAAAACATAAAACCTCCGGAACATTATATGCTCCGGAGGTTTTGCATGGTAATTTCGAGTAGGTGTTTGAAATTACCTTTTATTTTGCTGCCTCTTGATCGTCTTCTCATCAATATCAAAGTCGTTCAGATCTGCGTTTGTTTTACCCGTTGGATTCGTTGGGTTGGTTTGTTCTTTTCTTCTTCTCCATTTTTTGTCTGCTATCTGTCCCATATGTTGATGTTTTTATAGTCATTAATAATTCAGTGATTCATCTTTAATATACAGTTTAGACAGCGAATTCTTCTTAAAATCGATTTAAAGTCCTGTTAAATTACTGGAAAAGAGGGCTTCATAAGCTCTTAGTCCGTAGTCTATTCGTTCCAGGGTGATGTTTTCGTTCGGACTGTGTTGGTTGTTATCCGGATTTACCATGGGAACGATATAAGCGGGGATGTCGAGTACATTGATAAACGGGGCAATGGGTACGGTGCCTCCCATGATCCTGATGTTTACAGGGTCGGTGCCAAATGCATTTTTCAGGGTGCTTTGCAGCCACAATGCTCCCGAACTGTTCATATCTGAACGGAAAGCTTCTGTTACAGATCCTTCCTCAAATTTTATGATCTTGTCGTGTTGCATCCGGGTGGTCTCATCGGGTTCCTGACCTACGAGGAAGTATCCGAGGTTTTCGAGGTGGGTGCGGATAAAGTCCTTTTGACGTTGTCCCGGTGTTTCCGGCACCAGGCGAAGGTCGATCTCGGCAACGGTCTTTTCAGGAATAATGGTACGCGCCTTAGTTCCGGTCCATCCGCTGCTAAGTCCTCGAACATTGAGGGAAGGAAATTGCAGGGACTCCTGGTAATTCCCGCCAACGCTTTCCGGGTTATGTATTTGAAGTCTTTGTTTGAGTGCGCTCTCATCTTCCGGTACTTGGGCCAGAAGGGCTTTTATCTCAGTGTCGAGGGTGATCCCGTCGTAATATCCCGGCACGGTCACTTTGCCGGCTTCGTCTTTAAGGGTATTCAGGACTTTGGCCATGATAAAAGCCGGGTTGGGAGCGTAATTGCCAAAGTGGCCACTGTGTTGCGGTTTTACCGGGCCATAGGTGGTGAGGGTAAGGGTAGTGATCCCGCGACAACCATATACAATGGTCGGAGCTCCGGAGGTGTGAACGGGGCCGTCGTTGATGATCAGGAGGTCGGCTTCAAAAAGTTCCCTGTAATTGGCCACTGCCTCCGGGAGGGGCTTGCTTGATTTTTCTTCCTCGCCGTCAAGGATCACCTTGATATTAAAAGCCGGAGTCTTGCCACTGCTTATCAAATGATCATAGGCATTGAGAAACATCACGATCGGGCCTTTATCGTCGGAAACCGATCTTCCGAATAGCCGCCAGTCCAGGTTGAGGTCCTTCTCCAGGTCGCTATCGGGAATGGTTTTCCAGCCATCTCCTTCTCTGGCTTTGATCACCATCTTATAGGGGTTTTCCTGGTCCCATTTTTCGGGATCCACTGCTTGTCCGTCAAAATGCATATAGAACAGCACGGTAGGCCGGCCTTCTTTGATGGTGTTGTTGGCAAAGAAAAGCGGGATGTTGGAAGTGGGGACTTCCATAAAGCTGAAGCCTCTTTTCTGAAAGGCCTTTTTTAGCCATATGAGGTTGTCTGTCATGTCTTCCGGATGATCGGCATCGTTGGGAATAGCAATGAATTCACCGATCTCGTGGATGGTTTTGATGATAGACGGATGAGCCTTTTGTGCCAGTGTGTACTGCCATTGGGCCAGGGTGAAGATCACGGCGCAGATAAGCGTTTTTCTCATGGTGTTGATTTTGATGAAATTTAGAGAATTTTCTTGGTTATCTGATCGCGGCAATAAAATCCTTGATCTTTTCTACCCCGTGGTGGGTAAGGTGTTTGATAAAGGCCGACCCAATGATCGCCCCATCGGCCTTTTTGGTGGCCGTGTTAAAGGTTTCAGCATTACTGATCCCGAAGCCAACGATCCTCGGTGTTTCCAGGTTAAGAGCAGCGATGCGGTCAAAATATTCCTCTTGCGCATTGCCAAAGGTGCTCTTTGCCCCCGTGACCGATGCCGAACTCACCATGTATATAAATCCTTCTGAGGTAGCGTCGATCTTACGTACCCGGGCTTCAGAGGTTTGGGGCGTGATCAGGAAGATATTGGCCAGGCCGTATGTTTCGAAGATGTCCTTGTAGGAGGCTTCATAGACCTCTACAGGAAGATCGGGGATAATGAGTCCGTCGATCCCTATTGCCGCACAGCGCTTGCAAAAGGCTTCTACCCCGTATTGCAGCATCGGATTGAAATATCCCATGATAATAAGCGGGATGTCTACATCCTCACGGATGTCTTCCAGTTGTTCAAAAAGTTTTTCGGTGGTCATCCCATTATGCAGGGCTTTGGTCGAACTATCCTGGATGGTTGGACCGTCGGCAAGGGGATCGCTAAAAGGGAGTCCGATCTCGATCATATCGACACCGCTGCTTTGCAGTTCGCGTATGATGCGGGTGGTATCTTCCAGTTTAGGGTAGCCCGCTGTAAAATATATGGAAAGCACTTTTTTCTGCTCGCGAAGTTTTGCGTGAATTCTGTTGTTCATGATCTAGAGGTTAAAATGATCGATATAGGTGTTGAGGTCTTTGTCGCCGCGTCCGGAAAGGTTGATCACCACCACTTCATCTTTTTTAAAGGGACGTTGTTGGGGTACGGCCAGGGCATGTGCGGTCTCTATGGCCGGAATAATACCTTCCAGGCGGGTGAGCTCCAGTCCGGCATTCATCGCATCGTCGTCGGTAACCGAAATGAACTCTCCTCTTTTTGAGGCGTATAGGTGGGCGTGCATGGGGCCTACTCCCGGGTAATCCAGTCCTGCAGAGATCGAATAGGGCTCGGTGATCTGACCGTCGTCGGTTTGCATGAGCAACGTTTTACAACCGTGAATGATCCCTTCTCTGCCCAGTGCAGATGTGGCAGCACTTTCACCGCTGTCGATACCTTTTCCGGCAGCCTCTACCGCAATGATATTTACGCGGGTATCGTCAAGAAAATGATAGTAGGACCCCGCGGCATTACTACCACCTCCAATACAGGCAACCACATGGTCCGGGTAGTCCCTGCCTTCTTTCTCCAGGAGTTGTTTCCTGATCTCCTCAGAGATCACGCTTTGAAAACGGGTAACCATATCGGGGTATGGATGCGGCCCAATAGCCGAACCAATAATGTAATGGGTGTCTAAAGGATTGTTGATCCAGTCGCGAATGGCCTCATTGGTGGCATCCTTGAGGGTGCGACTTCCCGAAAGCGCGGGTCTTACCTCTGCCCCCAGCATTTTCATACGGGCTACATTAGGGGCCTGCCTGGCAATATCGATCTCCCCCATATATACTACGCACTGCATTCCCATCAGGGCACATACCGTTGCGGTAGCCACCCCGTGCTGTCCGGCACCGGTCTCTGCAATGATACGTTTTTTACCCAGTTTACGGGCCAGGAGGATCTGACCGATGGTGTTATTCACCTTGTGGGCACCGGTGTGATTGAGGTCTTCCCGCTTAAAGTAAATACGGGTGCCGTACTTTTCAGAAAGGCGCTTGGCAAAATATAACGGGGTAGGCCTCCCGACATAGTCCTTAAGTAATTGGTCGAAATCTTTTTTAAATGAGGGGTCGTTCATGATCTGTAAATAATTCGTGCGTAACTCCTCCACATTAGGATATAGCATTTCGGGAATAAAAGCACCCCCAAAATTGCCGTAATAACCGTTTTGATCTACGTGATAACTCATAGTGGTTTTATTTTTTGGTGCTCCCTCCGGCGGGAACGAACTTTTCGATAAATGATCTCAGTAATGCAATGTCTTTTTGGCCCGGAGCGGTTTCGAATTTGCTGTTCACGTCAATACCTATACATCTCACTGCTTCTTTGCTATTGGTGAATTCCCGGAGCTTTTCAGCATCTTCGGGACCTATGCCTCCGCTTAACAGGTAAGGCACGTCAAGGGTATAGGCACTTAGGAGATCCCAGTTAAAAGCGGTTCCGTTACCTCCACGGTATTTTCCCTTACTGTCGAACAGAAAAATATCGACGTAGGCCACATAAGGTGGCAGGCCTTCAAGGTCTGAAGCTTCGGAAATGGCAAAAGCTTTGATCAGGGGGCATGATATTCCCTCATTTGCTAGTTGCTGCTTTAATTGCCTGCAGTAATCAGGACTCTCTTCCCCGTGCAGTTGAATGTATTTGAGGCCGTATTGTTTTGTTTTTTCCACGATCTCCATAACAGGGGTGTTCACAAAAACACCTGTTAGCTCGGGAGCCTTTTCAAATTCGGGGAGTACTCCGTTAAAGTAACGCGGCGACTTTTCATAAAAGATCAGTCCCATCATATCGGGGTGCAGGGAGGCCAGGGCCTTCATGTTTTCCTGATCTTTCATTCCGCATACCTTTAGTTTCATAGCGATATCTTTTGAATGGATTCGATAAACTGTTTTGCGAATAATCCGGGGTCTCCTGTTTTCATGAAATGCTCTCCAACCAGAAAGCCGCGGTAACCGTATGGACGGAGTTCTGCAATGACCTCCTCATGGGAGATGCCACTTTCTGAAACCTTAACAAAGGAGTCGGGAATATCGGCGGCTAATGTCTTGCTTATGGCAATATCTACTTCAAAGGTCTTAAGATCGCGGTTGTTCACCCCGATCATGTCGCAGTGATCGTTAAGGTGGGTCTCCAGTTCTTCACGGGAGTGCACTTCGAGCAACACTTCCAGACCAAGGTCTTTAGCTTGTTGAGCCAGTTCTCTTGTCGATCGGGGAGTAAGGGCCGCGGCTATCAGGAGGATCACATCGGCTCCATAAGCTTTGGCTTCCAGCAACTGGTAAGGGTCTACGGTAAAATCCTTGCGCAGCAGGGGGAGGTTACAGCTCGCCCGTACCAGCAGGAGATCGTCCAGGGATCCACCGAAGTATTTTCCGTCGGTGAGCACCGACATCCCGCATGCCCCTGCGACTTCATAGCCTTTCGCAACATCGCTCACGGTGAGGGAATGGTTGATCACAGATTTGGAAGGCGATCTTCGTTTATGTTCTGTAATGATCCCGGTTTCGCTATCGCGTAAGGCATTGCTAAGCGATCTGCCGCTGTCTTTTAAAAGAGCGGAGGCCTGAAGTTGGGAAGGGGGAACCACTTTCTTTTTTAGAGCGACCTCTTCTTTTTTATCTCTGATAATTCGTTCGAGTATGGTGGGTTTTTCCATGGATGTCATTTTAAGCACTCAGGTTTTTCAGGGTTGTGAATCGCTCCAGCGCTTTGCCGGATCTCAGGGATTCATAGGCAAGGGAGGTGGCCGAAGAAAGGTCTTTTCCGGTAGCCGTGGCAATGGCCATAGCGGCGTTGGCGCATACCACCGAATTTTGAGCTTCACTGCCTTCACCTTTGAGGATGTTCATGAATATCTGTGCATTCTCCTCAATACTTTTTCCTCCGGCTATTTCTTCCGGTCGCAGTAATTTCATACCGAGGTCGTCTGCCTGTAATACTTTTTCACTGCTGTTGCCTATGACCTTGACCGGTCCGGTGAGCGACACTTCATCATAGCCATCAAGGGCATGGAGAATGGTGTAATTCTTATCGGTATTCTGGTAGAGGTAGCCATAGATACGTGCCAGCTCCAGGTTGAATACGCCGACCATCTGGTTTTTCGGGAAGGCCGGATTAACCATGGGGCCGAGCATATTAAAAAAGGTCTTTACAGCCAATTCCCTGCGAATAGGGGCTACCTCTTTCATGGCGGGGTGAAAGAGGGGAGCATGGAGAATACAAATGCCCGCCTTATCCAGGGCGCGTCTGAGTTGATCCTGCTTGTTGGTGAATTCGATCCCGAGGTATTCCAGAACATTACTGGACCCACAGGTAGACGATACCCCATAATTTCCGTGCTTGGTTACCGCAACTCCGGCCCCGGCGGTAACAAAAGACGCCAGGGTAGAGATATTAAAAGTATCCTTGCCATCGCCCCCGGTACCGCAAAGGTCAATGGTTTCATGACCGTTGAGATCGACCGGAATACAAAGTTCCAGGAGGGCATCTCTAAATCCTTCCAACTCTTCGATGGTGATGCTTCGCATCATATAAACGGTGAGAAAAGCAGCGATCTGACTGTGGTTGTAGTTGCCTCTGGATATATTGATGAGTACCGTTCGGGCTTCTTCCCGGCTTATGGTCTCATGATTGATAAGTCTGTTGAGTATAGCTTTCATAGCGATCTATATTTTGATCCAGTTTTCCAGTATTTTTTTTCCTTCAGGGGTGAGTACCGATTCAGGGTGGTACTGTACGCCGCGCACATCGTAGGTGTCGTGTTTTAAAGACATCACCTGGCCGTTATCATCTACCGAAGTGGCGATAAGGCTATCGGGGAGGCTCTCTGACACGACCCAGCTGTGGTATCGGCCCACCTCCAGCTCTTCGGGCAGGTCTTTGTAGATCGGGTCTTTGGCAATGATCTTTATCGGGGTCGATACGCCGTGGTATACCCGTTCGATATTTTTGATGGTTCCTCCAAAAACCTCACCTATGGCCTGCTGTCCCAGGCATACGCCCAGGATACTGTGGGAGGGAGCGTATTCCCTGATGATCTCTTTTAAAAGTCCTGCTTCATCGGGAATACCCGGGCCGGGTGATAAAAGTATTTTGTGAAAGGGCCTCACCTCTTCGAGACTCAGCTGGTCATTGCGTTTTACCGTAACCTCACATCCCAGGTCTTCCAGGTAGTGTACCAGGTTGTAGGTAAAGCTGTCGTAATTGTCTATAACTAATACTTTTTTCATTGTCGTGCGTTGCTTTTAAAGGTTGCCGGCCAGTTCGAGGGCGGTGGTCAGTGCTCCCAGTTTATTATAAGTTTCCTGTAATTCGGTTTCGGGATCGGAGGCAGCTACCAATCCGGCACCGGCCTGGTAGTACAGGTGGTGATCCTTGCTCAGGAATGTTCTGATCATAATGGCGTGATTAAAATTCCCTTTAAAGTCCATAAATCCGATAGCCCCGCCGTAGAAATTCCGGTTGCCCGGTTCGTAACGGTCAATGAGTTGCATGGCCATATACTTTGGAGCTCCGCTTAGGGTGCCGGCAGGAAAGGTGTCGGCAACAACCTGCATGGTAGGGATCTCCGGTTTTACCTGTCCTACCACCTTTGATACGAGGTGTATCACATGAGAAAAGAACTGTATCTCCCTGTTCTTTTGTACTTCTACCCGGTTACCGTTCCGACTGAGGTCGTTACGGGCCAGGTCTACGAGCATGACATGCTCGCTGTTCTCTTTCTCATCGTCGGCCAGAGCACGAGCAAGTTTTGCGTCTTCTTCATCATTACCTGTCCGCTTAAAGGTCCCCGCAATAGGGTGGATCTCTGCCTTGTGGTCTTTGATCACCAATTGGGATTCGGGTGAGCTTCCGAAGATCCTGAAATTTCCGTAGTCAAAATAGAAGAGGTAAGGAGACGGATTCACCGAGCGCAAGGCGCGGTAAACATTGAATTCATCGCCTTTGAACTTCTGACTGAACCTTCTTGATAGCACCAGCTGAAAAACATCGCCACGAGCGCAGTGTTGTTTGGCTTTGTGCACCAGCTCTATGTAGTCGTTGTCTGTGAGTGCAGAAGTTGCTTCACCTTCCGTACGAAAATCATAAGAAGCGAAATTGCGCGAGCGAATGAGCTGATCGATCTCCTCCAGGTTGTGATCGCCGTCATAGGAGTGGGAGAAGATGTAGGCCTCGTTCTTAAAATGGTTAATGGCAATGATATTTTTGTAAACGGCGTAATACATGTCGGGGATGGCAATGCGATCTTTCTTTTGGGTAATGGTGATATCTTCAAAGTACTGTACGGCATCATATGCCATATACCCGAAAAGGCCATTATGTATAAAAGGAAATGCACTTTGATCGGTTTCAAAAGCCGATGCGAATTCGGCGACCATATTGGGCAAGGCACCTTTTCCGGTATCCAGGGGACGGGTGATCTCTTCGGCATCGGGATAGGCCGTGATCAGATTTCGGTGCTCTACCCTGAGGTGCGCTATCGGATTAAAACAGATGTATGAGAAACTGTTGTCGTTAGCGTGGTAGTCACTCGATTCGAGCAGGATGCTGTTAGGGAAGCGATCCCGAATTTTCAGGTAGATGCTCACCGGGGTAATGGTGTCGGCAAGGATCTTTTTGTAGGCGGTTGATAAATGGTATTTTTTCATGCTTTTGAACGCTATATCGGTTGCAATTTTTTAACAAAATGGTATAAAAAAAGCCTGTCGTGATCGACAGGCTTTCTGAAAAATATTTTCATGCAGCGGTCCTTCTCACGACGTCAGACGTAAGTTTTTCCACCACCAAATATGATTTTTAATGTTTTGCATTGCTCAAATATAGAGACCAAAATTTAAATATCATAATTCGGGTTAAAAATATTTATACAGCTTCCCGTATAGCTGTGGGCTACTAATTGTCAAGTGAAGCCCAAACAGATACCATATGTTATTAGAATTCGAGGTCGGCTACCAGGTCGAATTCGTCGTAGATGGTCTTGTCTCCTAAATTATCAAAGAAAGATCCTGATCCGTAACGGATGTCGTACTTGGTGCGGTCGATCTTAAGGTTGGCAGTAGCCTTGCTTCCGTAAACAGACATATCGAAGGTCACCGGATGGGTTTGTCCTTTGATGGTCATGTTGGCAGTTACCTCATAGGCATTCTTACCTGTAGCTTTCACCTCGGTGAATTCAAGGGTGGCGGTAGGGAATTTTTCAACCCCGAAGAAATCGTCAGATTTCAGGTGTCCTTCAAGTTTACCTTTATACTCCCCGGTAAGGTCTGTAGAAATTAGGGTAGACATTGCTACGGTAAATGCACCTCCGGTAAGTTGGTCTCCGTCAAACTCTAACTTTCCGCTTTCAAGTTGCACGGTACCTTCGTGAGATCCGGTAACCTTATACCCCTTCCAGGTAATGGTGCTGGTTTCGGTATTAACGGTTTTTTCTTCCACCGGAACGGTAAATGCAGTGGTTGCTGAGGCGATTACGATCGCCAGGATAGTTGTTGCAAACTTTTTCATGATGTGTAGTGATAAATATTCGTAATTAAATGGTTTCAAATAATTCAGATGCGGGCTTGCGCACTTTGGCGTAATGCTGGGTGTCGTCTTCTTCTGAGCGATAGCCCACAGTAGCGATCACGGCCGTGCTTAGGTTCTTTTCTTTCAGACCAAGGATCTCGTCAAACTTCTCTGCCTCGAATCCTTCCATAGGGCACACATCTACCTTAAGATGGGCAGCGGCAGAAAGAAGGTTGCCTAAGGCGATATAGGTTTGTTTGGCGGTCCAGGCAGCTCTTACTTCTGCGGGAAGCGGAGTGATCTTGGATTTCATAAAATCGGCATATCCCTTCAGACCTTCGGCTTCCAGGTTCCTGGTGGTAGCTACATTGTTGATGTAGTCGTCTATTTGTGCATCACCAAAGTCGGTGTCGTTAGCAAAAACAACGAGCTGAGATGCATCGGTGATCTGTGGCTGATTCCATGCAGCAGGACGCAGTTGTTCTCTCAAAGCGGCGTCTTCAATAATAAATACCTTATAAGGTTGTAAGCCATAAGAGGAAGCGCTAAGTCGAATAGCCTCCTTTAATTGGTCAAGGGTTTCCTTGTCCAGCTTTTTTCCCGCGTCAAATTTTTTGGTGGCATAACGCCATTGCAGTGCTTCGTTATACGTGTTCATATGAGCTGATTTATGTATTAACTTCTTATTTTTTCCAACAGATTGTTTATGGTTTGTACTTCGTCCGGGGTAAGACCGGCAATAGCCTCCCGGTTAACACTATCCATGGGTTCGTCGATCTTAGCGAGCAGGCTAAGTCCTGCTTTCGTTATGGTGATCTCGACCTTTCGACGGTTCTCCGGACAAATGGTTCGTTCGGCCAGCCCTTTCTCTATGAGCTTATCTACGATCCTGGTGGTGTTACTCATTTTGTTGACCATACGCTTTTGAATGGAAGAGAGGTTTGCCGGTTTTCCTTTTCGCCCTCTTAAAATGCGAAGTACATTGAACTGCGGCAGGGTAAGTTTGAACGGCTTAAGTACGGCAGCACTTTCTTCACTTAGCATATTGGCGGTGTATATGATGCTGATCACCGTTCTTCTCCCTTCCGGCAAATTCTCTGATTGTATAAGATCTTCGATCTTCATGTTTGTATCAACAATATTTGTAGGTACAAATGTATGTAAATTTTGCGTTTCGCCAAATGGCGGGGTGATAAAAAAAAGTTAAAGGAATACGATCGGGGTTATTCATGCCTATTTTAGAGGGCGTGTAAAAAAGGCAGTTATGAAATACATTTTATATGCACTCGCAGGTTTAATGGTCTTTGTTTCTTGTGGGGAGGGGCAGGGGCAAAAGGCAAATGAGCCGGGAGCATTGGTTATGGAAACCACCCCAAAAGGAGTGCTTGAAAGTGAGAATAAAAAGATCGCGATATACGATTTCGATGGCCTGTCGGAGTTATTGGAGCGAAAAGACGAAAAGGTTTACGTGGTGAACTTTTGGGCCACCTGGTGTAAACCTTGTGTGGAAGAGCTTCCTTTTTTTGAAAAGCTCAACGATAAATATGCCGGTAAGAATGTAGAGGTGGTGCTGGTGAGTCTCGACTTTCCGTCTCGTGCCGAAGAATTGTTGCTCTCCTTTGTAGAGAAGAAGAATATAAAGAGCGATGTGTTGTTGCTGGACGACCCTAAGCAGAACACCTGGATCCCAAAGGTAGATCCGAAGTGGTCCGGAGCTATTCCGGCAACCCTTATCTTCAACAAGGACCGTAAGGTGTTTTATGAAAAATCATTTAATTTTGACGAATTAGAAACCGAACTACTTAGCTTTATCAACTAATACGATCTTGAATATGAAAACATCACGAATTTTATTGCTTATAGGGGTGCTCCTGATGACCTCTGTTCGCGGAGTTTATGCACAGGATACCGGCGGCTATGAAGTTGGAGACCTGGCGACCGACTTTAAACTGCAAAGCACCGATGGTTCGGTGGTGTCCCTCGCCGATTACGACGATGTTCGCGGTTACCTGGTGATCTTCACCTGTAACAGTTGTCCTTATGCCGTGGCATACGAAGATCGTATCATCGCATTGGATAAGGAGTTCAAAGAAAAGGGGGTGCCGGTGATCGCCATTAATCCCAATAATCCGAAGGTACAACCCAAGGATAGTTTTGAGGAAATGAAGAAACGTGCGGCAGAAAAGGGATTTACCTTTCCATATTTGCTGGATGCCGGTCAAAAGATCTTTCCGCAGTATGGCGCTACCAGAACACCTCATTGTTTCTTACTTGAAAAGACCGACAAAGGCAATGTGGTAAGGTATAATGGAGCCATAGACGACAATTATCAGGATGCCTCGGCAGTAGAGACCACTTATGTGGCGAATGCCATCGAAGCGATGTTGGCCGGAGAGGCGATCAAGGTAGAGAATACCAAGGCTATAGGCTGTTCCATAAAAATATGACAAATAGATAGAAAGCCTTACATTTGCGCTCCGAATCCCGACGGATTCAGACCTTTGTATAAAAAATCTATTGAAAAAGACATGGCAGATCTAACACAACAAGAATGGGTATCTAAACTGGAAGCTGATGATAACGCTGTTATCATCGACGTGAGAACTCCGGGTGAGTTGCGCTCAGGGATGATCCCAAAGGCATTGCACCTTGACTTTTACCAGGGACGGGATTTTATTCAGGAGCTGGAAAAACTGGATAAGAACAAGCACTACTACGTGTATTGCCGTTCCGGTAATCGCAGCGGTAAGGCTTGTGAGATCATGAACCAATTAGGTATTCCCGAAGCGTATAACCTCATGGGAGGCATGCTTGACTGGGAAGGAGAAGTGGTGATGCCCTAAGTGCGCCGAACTTCGATCTTCTTTCACGTTATAAATTAAATCATCCTGTTTCGGCAGGATTTTTTATTTTTATAGAAAATAATCTATAAATGAAAGAAGATTTTCTTCATTACCTGTGGGGTGCCGGGAAGATCCCGTTTGGCGCCATGAGAACTACCGGTAATTTGCCTGTTATGCTGGTAGACAAGGGGGTACATAATAGCAATGCGGGGCCCGATTTTTTAAATGCTTCGTTATATATAGGAGAGACCCTGTGGGCGGGGCACGTAGAGATGCACCTTGATTCGTCTTCATGGTATGCTCATGAGCATCACTTAGACCCGGCATACCGCAATGTGGTATTGCATGTGGTATGGCGGCATGACCGGGAGGTTTACCTGGCCGACGGGTCTCTGCTTCCGGTGCTCGAACTTCAGGGGGAGATCCCCCGACATTTTCTGGAAAAGTATCATTCGCTTTCCGGCATGCAAGCCCGGTTTTTGAATTGCTCAGGTCAGTTGCAGGATTATCCCCTGGTGCAATGGTATTCGTGGTTCGACCGGCTCTTTGTGAGTCGTATGGAACATCGTACAGCGGCCATGCATCGCCTGGATCCGGCCTTGCGCACGCATTGGGAGGCCCTCTTATTTCGGGCTGTTTTTCGTTATATGGGAGCGCGTGTTAATGCCGATGCATTTTACAGTATAGCTGAAACTCTGGGGATCGAACAGGTTCGGAAAATGGTGGCGGCAGGAGAAGATCTCGAGGTCGTTTTGCACGGCCTTGCTGGCTTTTTTGAAGATCCTGAAGCGGGGGAGGAGGTGTCGGAACGAAAACGGGAGTACCATTATTTGTGTAAAAAGTATCGACTGGTACCCGAAAGGGTTGTAAGACCTGTGTTTTTCAGGCTTCGTCCTGCGGGGTTCCCTACCATCCGACTTTCACAACTCGCCCGTATCTACGGAGATCGCAAAGGCTTGTTCGCCAGGCTGCTGCTTTGTGATACGCCTTCTGCCATGCGATCGGTGTTCGAGGTTTCGGCTTCTTCGTACTGGGATACGCGGTATACCTATACTTCGAAAGGGCATAAGGCCCGGAGCAAGCGACTCTCGAGGGAACGCATCGATCTTTTGCTTCTCAATGCGGTTTTACCCATCCTGTATGCCTATTACAAATACCGGGGTTCCGATAAGATGCATCGGGTGGTGGAATGGGCCTCGGCCATGCCGGCAGAGCACAATAAGATCCTCTTTGCCTTGAAAGACGAAGGGGTACCGGTAGGTAATGCAGCGCATGCCCAGGCGGCTTTGGAGCTTTACACCAATTACTGTTCAAAGAACAAGTGCCTGCAATGTGAGGTCGGACAGTTTATTATTGGGGGATAATTTTATATTTGTAATATGAAATGGTTTACAGATCTAAGGTATTTTTTTGAAAGGCATGGTTTTGCAGTGACCTCACGTCTTGCCGACCGGCTGGGAATGAAGGCCAAGAACGTACGCTTGTTCTTTATCTATACCACCTTTGCCACCTTTGGGATCTGGTTTCTGTTTTACCTCGTGCTGGCCTTTTGGTTAAAGCTCAAGGATCTGGTCTATACCAAAAGGAGTACAGTTTTTGATCTCTAGTCTATGTTTCAGTTTTTCCGTTCCAAATTTTACACCGCCCTGTCCTTTCTATTACTGGTACTCGTTTCGGGCACCCTGGGGTATCGGCTGATCTCGGGCTACGAATGGATCGATGCCTTGTATATGACCGTGATCACTGTAACTACGGTAGGTTTCCAGGAGGTGCACCCTTCCGATCCCCCGACCAAATTGTTTACCATTGCCCTGATCATCTTAAGTGTCTTTATTTTTGCCTATGCCATTTCGGTGATCACCGAATACATTCTCTCCAAAAGCAACTTTCAGAACATAAAATACCGGAAAATGAAAAAACAGATCGAACACCTGAACAACCATGTGATCATTTGCGGTTATGGCCGTAATGGCCGTCAGGCAGCAGCGAAGCTCAAAGCTTACAGAAGGCCTTTCGTGGTGATCGAGAGAGATGAAGAGATCATAGATCGCTGTACAGACGATGTATTGTTCGTTCCTGGTGACGCGAATGAAGATGAGGTGCTTGAGGCGGCAGGTATCAACCGCGCTAAATGCCTTATTGCATCCCTGCCCAATGATGCCGACAACCTGTTCGTGGTGCTCTCGTCGCGGCAACTCAATAAGGATATGATCATTATTAGCCGGGCCTCTAGCGAATCGACCGTAAAGAAATTGCACCTTGCCGGTGCCAATAAGACCATTATGCCCGACAAGATCGGGGGCGATCATATGGCTTCTCTTGTGGTGATGCCCGATCTTATTGAATTCCTCGACCAGCTGTCTATTGACGGCGATAATAGTATTAACCTCGAAGAGATCGCTATTGATGATCTTTCAGAGGACTTCAGCTACCGTTCGATCCGTGACCTTGATATTCGCAAACATTCCGGTTGTACGGTGATCGGTTATAAAGAGCCTTCCGGATCATATATCATTAACCCGGAGGCAGACACCAAATTGCTTCCACACTCAAAGCTTGTAGTACTGGGAAGGCCCGAGCAGATCATAAAATTAAACTCGATTCTCTTCAAGAACGCTTAGTTTTATTTAGCATCTATTACTTGATTAAGCGCTTTATTTTTCACATATTGCGTGACGATTTGCAAAAACCTTACGAAAAATTAACCTAAACAACAGTTTTTTATGAGAAAACCATTTCTCTCATTTCTTCTTACGCTATGTGGTGTAGCGCTCTTTGCACAGGATACTGCCGTGCAGGATACGCTCGCTGTACAGGACACGTTGGTAGTTCAGGAAGCTCCTGAAGTACTTCCTCTTGCGGTACAGGAAACCCTGATTAATCCTTCTAAAAAAATTAACGATGCCGCTGTATCCCTTGATGTTCAGGGGGGTGTGCCACCATATCAATTCAAATGGAATAACCAGTCTACGCCTCTTAAGTCTAATGAGGCTGTCGGGCTTACAGAAGGTATTCCTTATACCGTTACCGTAACCGATAGCGAAGGTACTGCTGTAACCGGAACTTATGAAGTTCCCGCAGAATCTATTGTAGAGGTATTTAACAGTACCATGACTCCTGCCGTTGCAGGATTGGGATCGGTACTTTTCTGGGATCCGTTCGCGGCTATGGGTATCTACGACCCGGTAATGTATGCCGATAAGAAAATGGTTTCTATCCCTGGATGGACTACGACCACTAATAAGACCTATACCCTTAAGAAGTTGCTCGTTGAAGAAGGAGCTCACGTAAATAAGGGAGATGAGATCGCAGTGATCGAGACCGGTGAGGGAGAAGAGATCGTAGCCAAGGCAATTACCAGTGGAGAGCTGGAATATCGTCTGGCTGCTGGTAAGGTGATCTATGACGGTACGAGTACTTCTGATAAGATCGAAACCAATGCCGATGTTTTTGCCGATATCGTTTATGATGAAAAAGAGCCTTTGCTGCATCCTAATGGAGACAAAAAGACCATGGCGATCCCGTTTATCGTGATCTGGCTGGTATTTGGTGCTGCTTTCTTTACGATCAAAATGGGCTTTATCAATATTCGCGGATTCAAGCACTCACTTGATCTTGCTAAAGGAAAATACGACGATCCTGATGCACCCGGAAAGATCACCCACTTCCAGGCACTTGCCACTGCAGTATCTGCTACGGTTGGTTTGGGTAACATCGCCGGGGTGGCTGTGGCGATCTCTCTTGGAGGTGCCGGAGCTACGTTCTGGATGATCGTTGCCGGATTGCTCGGTATGTCGTCTAAGTTCGTAGAGTGTACCCTGGGTGTGAAATACAGGGACATTCTTCCTGACGGGCGTGTATTCGGTGGGCCTATGAACTACCTGCGTTACGGACTGGAGAAACGCAACCTGACCGGACTTGGTAAAGGTCTGGCGGTATTCTTCGCCATTCTTGGAGTAGGAGCTTCTTTTGGTGGTGGGAATATGTTTCAGGCAAACCAGAGTTTCGAGATCCTTTCAGGACAGTTCCCTGTGCTTGAAGGTAACGGATTCATGTTCGGAGTGCTTATTTCTATCCTTGTAGGTGTTGTGATCATCGGAGGTATAGACAGTATTGCTAAGGTAACCGGGAAGATCGTACCATTTATGGCCGCGGTTTACGTACTGGGAGCGCTTGCGGTGATCATCGTAAATATTGATAATATCGGTCCTGCTTTTGGAGCGATCATCGATGGTGCTTTTAGTCCAAGTGCTCTTAAAGGTGGTGTTATCGGGGTGCTCGTAGTTGGTTTCCAACGTGCGGCCTTCTCGAATGAAGCCGGTGTAGGGTCTGCTGCGATCGCTCACAGTGCCGCTAAGACCAACCACCCGCCGTCTGAAGGTTTCGTTGCGCTTCTGGAGCCGTTTATCGATACCGTAGTGGTGTGTACGCTTACTGCCCTGGTATTGATCTTTACAGGAATGCACGAGGTGTCTGGTGTAGCCGGAGCTCAACTTACTTCTGATGCCTTCGGAAGTGTGATCAGCTGGTTCCCTTATGTATTGGCTGCAGCCGTGTTCCTGTTCGCGTTCTCTACTATGATCTCATGGTCGTACTACGGCATGAGAGCCTGGACCTACCTGTTCGGTAAGAGCAAAAGAACTGAGCTCATTTATAAGATCTTATTCCTATTCTTCGTAGTGGTTGGAGCTTCTGTGAGTCTTGGAGCTGTACTTGACTTCTCGGATATGATGATCCTGGCCATGTCGTTCCCGAATATCATCGGACTCTATATTATGAGTGGTGAGGTGAGAAAAGATCTTTCTAAGTATCTTAGTGATCTCAAAGCGAACAAGCTATTTAAAAAGCAAAAAGTACAAAAGGCCTCATAAGTCTTTAAAACATATGAAAAGATCATCCCACTTCCGGTTCTCAAAGTCCCAGCGAAGTGGGATATTTTTTTTAGGGATATGCGTAGTTGTTGTGCAGGTGCTTATCTGGCAGGGCTTTTTTGACAGGGCAGAGCAGGAGGCTCATGCAGATGCGTCTTATATGGAACGGCTCAATGTCTACCTCGATTCGCTGGATCGTGAGGCCAGGGTGGTTTATAAGCAGCGTCCTTTTAATCCGAATTACATGAGCGACCAGAAAGGCTACGGATTTGGGATGACCACGGAGGCTATCGATCGTTTGTTCGCCTTCAGGGAGAAAGGTGGTTTTGTGAACACGGCAAAGCAGTTTCAGGAGGTTACCGGAATTCACGATACCCTGCTGGCCAAAATGGCGCCCTATTTTCAATTTCCCCGTTTTGCGGGGTCTTCAAAAAAACGGATTGTCGCTACTCCCGGGGTAGATATAAATGCAGCTAGTGCCTCAGACCTGGAAAAGGTGTACGGTATCGGACCGGTGTTGGCCGGGCGTATCGTGGCCTACAGGGAACGCCTCGGCGGATTCGCTGTTAAGGGGCAGCTGGAGGAAGTGTACGGGTTGCCGCAGGAGGTGTTGCCGGAATTGTGGCAGAAGTTTCATCTCGACCTCCCTGTGAGCTATGAGAAGCTCGATATAAATACGGCAGACCTTAAAGCGCTTTCTGCGATCCCATATGTTTCACAGTCGCTTGCGTCCAAGATCCTGGCATACAGGTCGATGCATAAAAGGATCGACAGTCTTGGAGAATTAACAAAATTTCACAATTTATCTGAAAAAGATTTAGGCAGAATTGGCCTATATTTGGTGGTTGAATAAAAATTGCTTTTATGGATTTAGATGTTGCGACGCAAATGAACTTTGATGCTTCAGAAACCCAGCAAATGGTGGCGGCCGCTGCCAGAGATTTTGCTGAACAATATATTCGTCCGCATGTGATGAAATGGGATGAGTCTCAGGAATTCCCTGTAGAGGTCTTTAAAAAAGCAGGGGAGCTCGGTTTTATGGGTGTCCTCGTGCCCGAGATCTATGGTGGTTCCGGGATGGGATACCACGAGTATATTGCTATTGTTGACGAGATCTCGCAGGTAGATCCGTCCATAGGACTGTCTGTTGCGGCACACAATTCACTTTGTACCAATCACATTCTTTCTTTCGGGAATGAAGAGCAAAAAAAGCGATGGTTGCCCAAGCTCGCTACCGGAGAGTGGATCGGAGCCTGGGGGCTTACCGAGCACAATACCGGTTCGGATGCAGGAGGTATGAATACCACTGCGGTTAAAGATGGTGATGAGTGGGTGATCAATGGTGCTAAGAACTTTATTACCCACGGTAAGAGTGGTGATGTGGCCGTTGTGATCGTGCGCACCGGAGAAAAAGGTGATTCGCATGGTATGACCGCCTTTGTTATTGAGAAAGGGACACCGGGATTCAGTAGCGGTAAAAAAGAAGATAAGCTTGGAATGCGCGCAAGTGAAACGGCAGAATTGGTATTTTCAGACTGCCGTATTCCCGATGCAAATCGCCTGGGAGAAGTTGGGGAAGGATTTATTCAGTCCATGAAGATCCTCGATGGAGGTCGTATCTCTATTGGAGCATTATCGTTAGGTATAGCAAAGGGAGCTTACAAGGCGGCTAAGAAGTACGCCAAGGAAAGAGTGCAGTTCGGCAAGCCGATCGCATCCTTCCAGGGAGTCTCTTTTAAGCTGGCCGATATGGCTACAGAGATCGAAGCATCGGAGTTGTTGTTACACAAAGCCGGTTATGAGAAGAATGCAGGTCGTAAGATGACTACTTTGAGTGCCATGTGTAAGATGTTCGCTTCAGAAGCATGTGTGCGCATTGCCAATGAGGCCGTGCAGATCCATGGGGGGTATGGTTACACCAAAGAGTTCCCTGTAGAGAAGTTTTACCGCGATTCTAAATTGTGTACGATAGGGGAGGGAACCACCGAAATTCAGAAGCTGGTGATCTCCAGAAATATTTTGAAATAATTTTTTGTTTGGTATTTGGATTTTGATATATATTTGCCGCCGGTAAAAGAAAGGAGGTGATAAGCTTATGTTAATTATACCAGTAAAAGAAGGAGAAAATATAGATAGAGCGCTGAAGCGTTACAAGCGAAAGTTCGACAGAACAGGAACTATGCGTCAGCTAAGAAGCCGTCAGCAGTTTACTAAGCCTTCCGTTGAGAAAAGAAAGCAAGTTCAGAAAGCTGAGTATGTTCAGCACCTGAGAGAGCAGGAAGAGATCTAGTAGCGCTGAAGCTATAAAGACTTTAAGATCCCGCATCGAATTAACGGTGCGGGATTTTTTTTGGTTATTTTTATCTCATGGAGCTTCCTGAGTTTACCGACTATCTTCGATTAGAGCGGCATTATGCCGAGCATACCATCACGGCCTATTGTGCCGACCTGGGATCCTTTTTTGAATTTTATGCGGATTACTCCGGCGGGAGTGATCCCGATAAGGCTGTTTACGGTGAGATACGCGCCTGGATCGTTTCCCTGGTCGATTCGGGGCTCAGTACGGTGTCTGTGAACAGGAAGGTGTCTTCGCTTAAGGCGTATTATAAGTTTTTGTTGAAGGTGGGTGTTATAGAGGTACATCCCCTGGCGGGACACAGGGCGTTGAAGGTGGCTAAAAAGGCGCAGTTGCCTTTTTCAGAGCAGGAGGTTAGGGAGGTGCTGGATGAGCTGGATTTCCCTGAAGGTTTTTCCGGAATGAGAGACCGTTTGATCATTACCTTATTCTATGTTGCCGGGCTAAGGCGTAGTGAGCTTATCGGACTTCGTTGTGCCGATGTGGATCTGGAGGTCGGAGAGCTCAGGGTATTGGGTAAGCGCAATAAGGAGCGTCTGGTTCCTTTGCTGGAAGGTAGTGTGTCGTTGTTGCGAACCTATTTAAAGGCACGGAGATCGGTCTTGCAGGAGGATTCTGACGACTGGCTTTTTCTACGCGATAACGGACTTAAACTCTATGATTCGTTTGTATATAGGTTGATAAATACCTATTTTAGTAAGGTGTCTGTTAAGGCAAAAAAGAGTCCGCATATCCTGCGGCACAGTTTTGCTACTCATTTATTGAATAATGGGGCAGACCTGAACTCGGTCAAGGAGTTATTAGGGCATTCCAGTCTGGCTTCTACCCAGGTGTATACACATAACAACCTGGCAGAACTACGAAAGCAATTTGCGAGGCATCCACGGAACAACCAGGAATCCTGACCTTCGATTACGTCTAACCCTTAAAACACCAGAGATGGAAGTAAACACGCAATCTGTGAACTTCAATGTTCAGCCGGATCTCATTAATTTTGTCCAGAAGCGAATGGACAAGTTGGATCACTTTTACGACAGGGTAATTCATTCTGATGTGTATTTAAAGCTTCAAAACACCAGCGCCAAAGAGAACAAGATCGCAGAGATCAAAGTTCATGTTCCCGGCGATGAGTTTGTGGTGACCAAGCAATGTAAGACCTTTGAGGAGGCGGTTGATGCGGCGGCCAGTTCGCTCGAGCGGGTACTCACCAAACGCAAGCAAAAACTAAGGCCTCACAGCTGAAGCAAAAAAAAATGAAATTTATTTTGTGGAAACAATAAATTCTATACATTTGCAGTCCGTTAGAAATAGCGGGCTTTTTTAGTGAAAAATGCCGATGTAGCTCAGCTGGCTAGAGCAGCTGATTTGTAATCAGCAGGTCGTGGGTTCGAGTCCCTCTATCGGCTCTCTTTGAAAGGTTGAATTCCGGTTTCGATAGTACGTTCCGGAGAAGTTTTTGAAGGCTTAGGTCTTTCAGAACTACCGGTGGTAAAAGTCCGGTTTCAGGTTCCTTGAAATTTTGATAACTGATCGCGAAAGTGTTCGTTTTTTACTGAGTTTTAAGTGCTTAAAAAAAAGACGAAAAAAAATCGCGAAAAAGACATAAAAAAACTTGTCTAGAGTCGGGTTTACTACTATATTTGCCCGCTCAAACAATTAAGGTTGTATTTCAAATACGACTTGGGGAGATACTCAAGCGGCCAACGAGGACAGACTGTAAATCTGTTGGTTTTTACCTTCGCAGGTTCGAATCCTGCTCTCCCCACAAAATCAAGATCAAGCAAGTTTAAAATTTGTTTGTATCAGGCGGGAGTAGCTCAGTTGGTAGAGCGTCAGCCTTCCAAGCTGAATGTCGCGAGTTCGAACCTCGTCTCCCGCTCAAAAAATCTTACCGGACTTTAACTAGTTTCGGTTTTCTAAAGTGCTTAAAGAGTTTTATATTTGTGCACCTTTTGAGGGTGCATAAAACTTAAAGAGCCTTTTGTGTTTCCAAAGCCGGCCGTTTAGGCGGGCATTTTTGGTAAATACTAATCAGCCGATGTAGCTCAGGGGTAGAGCGCTTCCTTGGTAAGGAAGAGGTCACGAGTTCAACTCTCGTCATTGGCTCTTGTTGCGTTTAAATTTGAACACTAATATATAACTAAGATTAAATTATTAAATCATGGCAAAGGAAACTTTTGATCGTTCCAAACCGCACTTAAATATAGGTACTATTGGACACGTAGATCACGGTAAAACTACTTTGACCGCTGCCATTACTAAGGTATTGGCAGACGCTGGTCTTTCTGAGACTCGTTCATTCGATTCTATCGATAACGCGCCTGAGGAAAAAGAGAGAGGTATTACTATTAACACTTCACACGTGGAGTATCAGACTGAGAATCGTCACTATGCGCACGTTGACTGTCCTGGTCACGCCGACTACGTGAAGAACATGGTAACTGGTGCTGCTCAGATGGACGGAGCTATCCTGGTAGTTGCTGCTACTGATGGTCCTATGCCACAAACTCGTGAGCACATCCTTCTTGGACGTCAGGTAGGTGTTCCAAGAATCGTTGTATTCCTTAACAAAGTGGATATGGTAGACGATGAGGAGCTTCTCGAGCTTGTTGAGATGGAGGTTAGAGAACTTCTTTCTTTCTACGAGTACGATGGAGATAACGGACCTGTAGTTTCAGGATCTGCTCTTGGTGCTCTTAACGGAGAGCAGAAGTGGGTAGATACAGTTATGGAGCTTATGGCTGCTGTTGATAGCTGGATCGAACTTCCTGAGCGTGATGTAGATAAGGATTTCCTTATGCCTGTTGAGGACGTATTCACCATTACTGGTCGTGGTACTGTAGCTACCGGACGTATCGAGTCTGGAGTTGCTAACACTGGTGATCCTGTAGAGATCATTGGTATGGGAGCTGAAAAGCTTACTTCTACCATCACCGGGGTTGAGATGTTCCGTAAGATCCTTGACAGAGGTGAAGCTGGAGATAACGTAGGTATCCTTCTTAGAGGTATTGAGAAATCAGACATCAAGAGAGGTATGGTTATCTGTAAGCCAGGTTCAATTACTCCTCACGCTAAATTCAAAGCAGAGGTGTATATCCTGAAAAAAGAAGAAGGTGGTCGTCACACTCCATTCCACAACAACTACCGTCCTCAGTTCTACGTTCGTACAACTGACGTAACAGGAACAATTTCACTTCCTGACGGAGTAGAGATGGTAATGCCAGGTGATAACCTTACTATTACTGTAGATCTTCTTTCTCCAATCGCACTTAACAAAGGTCTTCGCTTCGCGATCCGTGAAGGTGGTAGAACTGTAGGTGCTGGTCAGGTTACTGAGATCTTAGACTAAGTTCTTTATAGATATATTTCAGGTTAAGGGTATCCTGTCGTAAGATGGGATGCCTTTAAACTTGAATAGACGGGTGTAGTTCAAGGGTAGAATAGCGGTCTCCAAAACCGTTGATGGGAGTTCGAATCTCTCCACCCGTGCGAATAGTTAGACAATTGTACTATGGTTAATTATATAAAAGAGTCGTTCGAAGAGTTAAAATCGAATGTATCATGGCCGAGCTGGGCTGAAGGACAGAACCTGATGGTGGTAGTAGCTGTGTTTTCGATTCTCTTTGCACTGGCAATATGGGGAATAGATACGGTGTTTAGTAAGGCCATAAGTTTCTATTTCGGTTTAATCAACTAAGAATTATTTTAAAGCATTTCTATTGCAATGGCAGAAGCATTAGCTAAACAATGGTACGTGGTTAGAGCCGTAAGCGGTCAGGAAAACAAAGTGAAAGGATACATCGAGCAAGAGGTAGAGCGTCACGGTTATGCTGACTATGTGGATGAAGTGCTGGTGCCAACAGAGAAAGTAATTCAGATCCGTAACGGGAAAAAGATCAGCAAAGAGCGTGTGTATTTCCCGGGATACGTTATGGTGAAGGCCAACCTCGGTGGTGAAGTTGTTCACGTGATAAAATCGATCACCGGCGTTATTGGTTTTCTCGGGGAGGTAAAAGGAGGAGATCCTGTTCCGTTGAGAAAATCGGAAGTGAATCGTATGTTAGGTAAGGTCGATGAGCTTACTGTTAAAACTGACAATGTTGCGATTCCTTACGTCATAGGTGAAACCGTTAAGGTTGTTGACGGGCCGTTCAACGGCTTCAACGGAACTGTTGAGAAGGTAAATGAAGAAAAGCGTAAGCTGGAAGTGATGGTGAAGATCTTCGGAAGAAAGACGCCGCTGGAGCTCAGCTATATGCAAGTAGAGAAGATATAATTGTTACATTATATACCAGATGCGCCTGGCTTCCAATTGGGCGTTTCGAATTTTTAAATTGAACTATTAAACAATGGCAAAAGAAGTTAGTAAAGTAGTTAAGCTACAAGTTAGGGGAGGTGCTGCGAATCCGTCGCCACCGGTTGGACCCGCTCTAGGTGCTGCCGGCGTTAACATCATGGAGTTCTGTAAGCAGTTTAATGCTCGTACACAGGACAAACAAGGTAAAGTTTTACCTGTTGTTATCACGGTTTACTCTGATAAGTCATTCGACTTCGTTGTAAAGACACCGCCAGCGGCAGTTCAGCTCATGGAAGCGGCTAAGGTTAAAAAAGGTTCAGGAGAGCCAAACCGTAAGAAAGTAGCAAGCGTAACCTGGGATCAGGTACGTGCTATCGCAGAAGACAAAATGCAGGATCTTAATGCGTTTACCGTAGAATCAGCTATGAGCATGGTTGCAGGTACCGCAAGATCAATGGGTCTAACGGTTTCAGGTGAAAGACCTTTTTAAATCTTAAAAGTATCTGGAAATGGCAAGATTAACGAAAAAACAAAAAGAGGCAGCTGCTAAGATCGACAGAAGTAAATTGTACTCTGTTTCTGAAGCGTCTCAATTAGTAAAAGATATCACTAACGTAAACTTTGATGCATCTGTAGATATCGCTGTACGTCTTGGAGTAGATCCACGTAAGGCTAACCAAATGGTTAGAGGGGTTGTTACCCTTCCTCACGGTACAGGGAAAGATGTTAAGGTTCTTGCGCTTGTTACTCCTGATAAGGAGGCTGAAGCAAAAGAAGCTGGTGCAGACTATGTTGGATTAGATGAGTATCTACAAAAGATCAAAGACGGTTGGACAGATGTTGATGTGATCATCACTATGCCAAGCGTTATGGGTAAACTTGGGCCACTCGGACGTATCCTCGGACCAAGAGGTTTGATGCCTAACCCAAAGACCGGTACGGTTACTATGGATGTAGCTAAGGCGGTAGGAGAAGTTAAAGCTGGTAAGATCGACTTCAAAGTAGATAAGACCGGAATCGTACACGCTTCTATCGGTAAAGCATCTTTCTCTGCTGAGAAGATCGCCGGAAACGCGAACGAATTAATTCAAACTTTAATTAAGCTTAAGCCAACTGCGGCTAAGGGTACTTACATCAAGAGCATCGCTATGTCGAGCACGATGAGTCCCGGAGTGCCTGTTGATCCTAAAGCAGTTTAATTGGCAGTTATAAATTTTTGAGATCATGACTAGAGAAGAAAAGTTAACGGTAATAGAAGATTTGACTGCACAGTTAGCTGATAGTGGGGTGATCTACCTCGCAGATATATCAGGATTAGACGCTCAAACAACCTCTAACCTAAGAAGAGCTTGTTTTAAAGCGAACATCAAACTCGCAGTTGTTAAGAATACCTTGCTTGCAAAAGCAATGGAAGCTTCTGATAAGGATTTCGGAGAACTTCCTTCTACCTTGAAAGGAAATACCTCTCTGATGCTTTCGGAAACTGGAAATGCTCCGGCGAAGCTGATCAAGAATTTCAGAAAGAAATCTGAAAAACCTCTACTTAAAGGTGCCTTCATCGAAGAGGCTATCTTTATCGGAGACGAGCAGCTTGAGACCCTGGTAGCGATCAAGTCGAAAGAAGAAGTTATCGGAGATATCATCGGATTGCTACAATCACCTGCTAAGAACGTTATTAGCGGACTTAAGAGTGGTGGTGGTAAACTGGCAGGTATCCTGAAGACCCTTTCAGAAAAAGAGTCCTAAGAACGCACTTTAAACTATTATATTAAAAATTTACATTAAAAACGATAGAAAATGGCAGATTTGAAAGATTTTGCAGAACAATTGGTTAACCTAACCGTTAAAGAAGTAAACGAGTTAGCTGACATCCTTAAAGAAGAATATGGTATCGAGCCTGCTGCTGCTGCAGTAGCTGTTGCTGGTGGTGCTGCCGCTGGTGGTGGAGAAGCTGCTGAGGAGAAAACTGAATTTGACGTTATCCTTAAGTCAGCTGGATCATCTAAGCTTGCTGTTGTTAAGCTTGTAAAAGAGCTTACCGGTCTTGGGCTTAAAGATGCTAAAGAAATGGTAGATGGCGCTCCTAAAGCTATCAAAGAAGGTATCTCTAAAGACGAGGCTGAAGGTCTTAAGAAGTCTTTAGAAGAGGCTGGTGCTGAAGTAGAAGTGAAGTAATTTTGCTCTACAGCGCAAGCTGTAAAAATACGGTTTAGGTCTTACCCCGAAAGTGGGGTTTAGACCTAAACCCTTTTGCGTATATATATTTATATGCGTAAGTTAACGTTTATTTTAATCATAATACTGTCCATTGATGTTCACAAATCAGACTGAAAGAATTAATTTCGCCTCAGCAAAAAGCACTCCGGACTACCCGGATTTCTTGGACATTCAGATTAAGTCGTTCCAGGACTTCTTCCAGCTGGAAACCAAATCTGAAGAGCGAGGTAACGAAGGTCTTTACAACACCTTCATGGAGAACTTCCCCATTACTGATACGCGCAATCAATTTGTACTCGAATTCTTAGACTACTTTATTGATCCTCCACGTTACTCCATCCAGGAGTGTATCGAAAGAGGACTTACCTACAGTGTACCCCTTAAAGCTCGTCTTAAGCTCTATTGTACAGATCCTGAGCACGAAGATTTCGAAACGATCGTGCAAGACGTATATCTGGGAACGATCCCTTACATGACTCCCAGTGGTACTTTTGTGATCAATGGAGCAGAGCGTGTGGTAGTGTCTCAGTTGCACCGTTCACCAGGTGTGTTCTTTGGACAATCATTCCACGCGAACGGTACCAAACTATATTCGGCCAGGGTAATTCCTTTTAAAGGTTCATGGATCGAATTCGCGACCGATATCAACAGCGTGATGTACGCCTATATCGATCGTAAAAAGAAATTACCGGTAACTACCCTTTTCCGCGCTATCGGATTCGAGCGTGATAAGGACATCCTTGAGATCTTTGACCTTGCAGAAGAGGTTAAGGTGACTAAGACCGGACTTAAGAAAGTACTCGGACGTAAACTTGCGGCCCGTGTGCTTAAAACATGGCATGAAGATTTTGTAGACGAGGATACAGGTGAGGTTGTATCGATCGAACGTAACGAGATCATCCTTGACAGGGATACCATCCTTGAGAAAGATCACCTAGACGAGATCCTGGATACCGATGTGAAGACCATTCTTCTTCACAAGGAGGATAGCCAGACCGGAGATTATGCCATTATTTACAATACCCTCCAAAAAGACCCTACAAACTCTGAAAAAGAGGCTGTAGAACATATATACAGACAGCTGCGTAATGCAGAACCGCCAGATGAGGAAACCGCTCGTGGTATCATCGATAAGCTCTTCTTCTCTGATCAGCGTTACAACCTCGGTGAGGTAGGACGTTACAGAATGAACAAGAAGCTCGGTCTTGATATCGATATGGATAAGCAGGTGCTTACCAAGCAGGATATCATTACCATTATCAAGTACCTTATCGAGCTTATAAACTCTAAGGCAGAGATCGATGATATCGACCACCTTTCCAACCGTCGTGTACGTACTGTTGGAGAGCAGCTTTCTACCCAGTTCGGTGTAGGATTGGCTCGTATGGCGAGAACGATCCGCGAACGAATGAACGTTCGTGATAACGAGGTGTTTACACCTATCGATCTGATCAACGCCAAGACCCTGTCGTCGGTGATCAACTCGTTCTTCGGAACCAACCAGTTGTCTCAGTTCATGGACCAGACCAACCCGCTGGCAGAGATCACGCACAAGCGTCGTCTTTCTGCACTCGGACCAGGTGGTCTTTCCAGAGAACGCGCAGGATTCGAGGTGCGTGACGTTCACTATACGCACTACGGTCGTCTTTGTCCGATCGAAACCCCTGAAGGACCGAACATTGGTCTGATCTCTTCTCTTTCTGTATTCGCGAAAGTGAACAATATGGGATTCATCGAAACCCCTTACCGTACGGTTAAGGAAGGTAAGGTGAACCTCGGTGAAGTGCTTTACCTGAGTGCGGAAGAAGAAGAAGGTAAGAAAATTGCTCAGGCAAACATTCCATTGACAGACGATGGGACTATTGAAAATGATAAGGTTATTGCACGTGAGGAAGGTGACTTCCCGGTGGTTGATCCTTCAGAGGTAGACTACACCGACGTTGCTCCTAACCAGATCGCTTCCATCTCGGCATCGCTTATTCCGTTCCTGGAACACGATGATGCGAACCGTGCCCTGATGGGATCCAACATGATGCGCCAGGCAGTACCGCTTTTGCGTCCTGATTCACCTATCGTAGGTACCGGATTAGAGCGTCAGGTAGCCTCAGATTCGAGGGTACTTGTAAATGCTGAAGGCGACGGAGAAGTAGATTACGTAGATGCAAAGAAAATTGTGATCAAGTACGATCGTACCGATACGGACAGATTGGTAAGTTTCGACGATGATTACAAGACCTATGATCTCGTAAAATTCCGTAAGACCAACCAGGGTACCTCTATTAACCTGAAGCCTAACGTAAGGAAAGGCGATCGCGTTAAGAAAGGACAGGTACTTTGTGAAGGGTATGCTACACAGCAAGGAGAACTTGCACTAGGTAGAAACCTTCAGGTGGCCTTCATGCCTTGGAAAGGATATAACTTCGAGGATGCGATCGTGATCTCAGAGAAGGTGGTAAGAGAAGATATCTTTACTTCGATCCACATCGATGAGTACTCGCTTGAAGTGAGAGATACCAAACTCGGAGCAGAGGAGCTTACCAACGATATTCCTAACGTATCGGAAGAAGCGACCAAGGAACTCGATGAGAACGGTATGATCAGAATCGGAGCCGAGGTAACCCCTGGCGACATTCTTATCGGTAAGATCACTCCTAAGGGAGAATCTGATCCGACTCCTGAAGAAAAACTGCTTCGCGCCATCTTTGGTGATAAGGCAGGTGATGTTAAAGACGCCTCTCTTAAGGCTTCTCCATCGCTTAACGGGGTAGTTATCGACAAGAAGTTGTTCTCGAGAGCTATTAAAGACAAGCGCAAGCGCGCTAAGGATAAGGAAGATATCGCGAAACTGGAACTGGAATACGAAACCAAGTTCAGTCAGCTGAAAGATGTATTGGTAGAAAAACTGTTCTCTATTGTAAACGGTAAGACCTCGCAAGGGGTATTTAACGACCTTGGAGAAGAGGTACTTCCAAAAGGGAAAAAGTACACCCTGAAGATGCTTAACGCCGTAGACGATTTCGCCCACCTGGTGAGCGGAACCTGGACTACCGACGATGAGACCAATGCATTGATCAATGATCTTCTGCACAACTATAAGATCAAATTGAATGACCTGCAAGGGGCACTGAGAAGAGATAAGTTTACCATCTCTGTCGGTGATGAACTTCCTGCAGGGATCATGAAGCTTGCTAAGGTTTATATCGCCAAAAAGCGTAAGCTTAAAGTAGGTGATAAGATGGCAGGACGCCACGGTAACAAGGGTATTGTAGCGCGTATCGTACGTGAGGAGGATATGCCGTTCTTAGAAGACGGTACTCCTGTAGATATCGTTCTTAACCCACTAGGGGTACCATCGCGTATGAACATCGGACAGATCTATGAGACCGTTCTTGGATGGGCTGGTAAGAAACTCGGTAAGAAGTTTGCTACCCCGATCTTTGACGGAGCATCTCTGGATCAGATCAATGAACTTACAGATGAGGCCGGAATTCCACGTTTCGGTCACACCCACCTCTACGACGGAGGTACCGGGGAGCGTTTTGACCAGGCTGCTACAGTTGGTGTGATTTACATGCTTAAACTAGGTCACATGGTGGATGATAAGATGCACGCCCGTTCTATCGGACCATACTCGCTCATTACCCAACAACCTCTTGGAGGTAAAGCACAGTTCGGGGGTCAGCGTTTTGGTGAGATGGAGGTGTGGGCCCTTGAGGCTTACGGTGCATCGAGCACGCTTAGAGAGATCTTGACCGTTAAATCTGATGATGTAATTGGTAGAGCCAAGACTTACGAGTCGATCGTAAAAGGAGAAACCATGCCGGAACCGGGATTACCTGAATCGTTCAATGTATTGATGCATGAACTTAAAGGTCTCGGACTCGACATCAGATTAGAAGAATAAATTTTGGATCGCTGTCTCCTTTACCGGGGACAGCGGTTTAAAACGTAATTTAAATTACACTTAATTCATTATCACCATTTATTATGGCTAGAAATAAAGATAAGAATACAGTACAGAGATTTAACAAGATCTCGATCGGTCTGTCATCTCCCGAAGCCATTCTGGCGGAATCCAGAGGAGAGGTGCTCAAGCCGGAAACCATTAACTACCGTACCCATAAGCCAGAGCGTGACGGTCTGTTCTGTGAGCGCATCTTTGGTCCTGTAAAGGATTATGAGTGTGCCTGCGGTAAGTATAAGCGAATTCGTTACAAGGGTATTGTTTGTGATCGATGTGGAGTTGAAGTTACCGAGAAAAAGGTACGTAGAGACAGAGTAGGTCACATTAACCTGGTAGTACCTGTAGCACATATCTGGTATTTCCGTTCCTTACCAAACAAGATTGGTTACCTTCTTGGGTTGCCATCCAAGAAACTTGATATGATCATTTACTACGAGCGTTACGTAGTAATTCAACCCGGTATCGCTAAGAATGCCGACGGTGATCCTGTTGAGAAAATGGACTTCCTTACTGAAGAGGAGTACCTGAACATTCTCGACTCGATCCCTATGGAGAACCAGTACCTGGACGACTCCGATCCGAACAAGTTCATCGCTAAGATGGGAGCTGAGTGTTTGATCGAACTGCTTCAACGCATCGATCTTGACGCCCTTTCATATGAGCTGAGACACAAAGCACACAACGAAACCTCGAAGCAGCGTAAGACCGAAGCGCTTAAGCGTCTTCAGGTAGTTGAGGCTTTCCGTGATTCTCAGAAGAACCGCGAAAACAATCCGGAGTGGATGATCATGAAGGTGGTTCCTGTAATTCCGCCGGAATTACGTCCGTTGGTGCCACTTGACGGTGGTCGTTTTGCGACTTCCGATCTGAATGACCTCTACAGAAGGGTGATCATCAGAAACAATCGTTTGAAGCGTCTTATGGAGATCAAAGCTCCTGAGGTGATCCTTAGAAACGAGAAGCGTATGCTGCAGGAATCTGTAGACTCGCTCTTCGACAACACCCGTAAGTCTTCTGCGGTTAAAACAGAATCAAACAGACCACTTAAATCACTTTCAGACTCCCTGAAAGGTAAGCAAGGTCGTTTCCGTCAGAACCTCCTCGGTAAGCGTGTTGACTATTCGGCACGTTCGGTTATCGTTGTAGGTCCTGAGCTGAAACTCTATGAGTGTGGTCTGCCTAAGAATATGGCTGCCGAGCTTTACAAGCCTTTCGTGATCAGAAAGCTTATCGAAAGAGGTATTGTGAAGACCGTTAAGTCGGCCAAGAAAATTATCGACAAGCGCGAGCCTGTAGTTTGGGATATCCTTGAGAACGTACTTAAAGGACATCCGGTACTGCTTAACCGGGCCCCCACACTTCACCGTTTGGGTATCCAGGCCTTCCAGCCTAAATTGATCGAAGGAAAAGCGATCCAGCTGCACCCGTTAGTATGTACGGCATTTAACGCCGACTTTGACGGTGACCAGATGGCTGTTCACCTTCCGTTAGGACCGGAGGCGATCCTGGAAGCACAGTTATTGATGCTTGCCTCTCACAACATCCTGAACCCTGCGAATGGTTCGCCAATTACCGTACCTTCACAGGATATGGTACTGGGGCTGTACTATATGACCAAAGGTCGTAGGTCGACCCCTGAGCAGCCGATCAAAGGAGAAGGACTTACCTTCTATTCTGCAGAAGAGGTGAATATCGCCTTCAATGAGAAGCGTGTTGCCCTGAACGCCTTTGTAAAAGTGCGTGCCAAGGACTTCAACGAAGAGGGAGAGCTTGTTTACAAGATCATTGAAACTACCGTAGGACGTATCCTGTTCAACCAGGTGGTGCCTGAGAGTGCCGGGTTCGTTAACGAACTGCTGACCAAGAAATCGCTTCGTGATATTATTGGTAACATCCTTAAGGCTACCGACGTACCTACAACTGCCGATTTCCTTGATAAGATCAAGAACATGGGATACAACTTCGCATTCAAAGGCGGATTGTCATTCTCACTTGGAGATATCATCATTCCTGCAGAAAAGCAGGGTATGATCGAGGAGGCCAACGGCCAGGTAGACGGTATTATGATGAACTATAACATGGGTCTTATCACTAATAACGAGCGTTATAACCAGGTGATCGACGTATGGACCTCTACCAATGCCATGCTTACCGAGCTTGCCATGAAGCGTATCCGCGAGGATAACCAAGGATTTAACTCGGTATTTATGATGCTTGACTCGGGAGCGAGGGGATCTAAAGAGCAGATCCGTCAGCTTACCGGGATGCGAGGTCTGATGGCAAAACCGAAGAAATCGACTGCCGGTGGTGGTGAAATTATTGAGAACCCCATCCTTTCGAACTTTAAGGAAGGTCTTTCCATCCTCGAGTACTTTATTTCGACTCACGGTGCCCGTAAAGGACTTGCGGATACGGCACTTAAGACGGCAGATGCAGGTTATCTGACCCGTCGTCTGGTTGACGTTTCACAAGACGTTATCGTGAACTCAGAAGATTGTGGTACGCTTAGAGGTGTGGAGGTTGCTCCATTGAAGAAGAACGAAGAAGTGGTAGAAAGCCTTGGAGAACGTATCCTCGGTCGTGTATCGCTTCACGATGTATACGATCCGCTTACCGAAGAACTCCTTGTTGGAGCAGGTGAAGAGATCGATGAGGTAACGATGAAAAAGATCGAAGCTTCTCCGGTTGAGCGCGTAGAAGTGCGTTCGCCACTTACCTGTGAGGCTAAGCAGGGAATTTGTTCTAAGTGTTACGGACGAAACCTGGCTACCGGTAAGATGGTTCAGCGAGGTGAGGCTGTAGGTGTTGTAGCTGCCCAGTCTATTGGGGAGCCCGGAACACAGCTTACACTGCGTACCTTCCACGTAGGGGGTATTGCGGGGAACATCTCTGAGGAGAACAAGATCATTGCCCGCTTCAAGTCGAAGATCGAGATCGAGGACCTGAAGACCGTAAAAGGAGAAGACAGCGAAGGAAACAAAGTGGATATCGTGATCTCCAGAACGGCAGAGGTGAAATTTATCGATGAGAAAACCGGAATTACCCTGGGTACCAACAACGTACCTTACGGTTCGCAGATCTTCGTTAAAGAAGGTCAGACCCTTGAGAAAGGTGATGTGGTTTGTCAGTGGGATCCGTATAACGCGGTGATCATCTCTGAATTCTCCGGAAACGTTGGTTATGAGAACATCGAGCAAGGTGTTACTTACCAGGTGGAGATCGATGAGCAAACCGGATTCCAGGAGAAGGTGATCTCTGAATCGAGAAACAAGAAACTCATCCCGACCCTGCATATTAAAGATGCAAAAGGAGAAGTGATGCGTTCCTATAACCTTCCTGTTGGTGCTCACCTTATGGTAGATGACAACGAGAAGATCAAAGAAGGTAAGATCCTTGTTAAGATCCCTCGTAAGTCGTCTAAGGCAGGAGATATTACCGGTGGTCTTCCAAGGGTAACCGAGCTTTTCGAAGCGCGTAACCCATCGAACCCGGCCGTAGTATCAGAGATCGACGGTGTGGTTTCATTCGGTAAGATCAAGCGTGGTAACCGCGAGATCATCGTTGAGTCTAAACTCGGAGAGATCAAGAAGTACCTTGTTAAACTCTCTAACCAGATCCTCGTACAGGAGAACGACTACGTTCGTGCCGGTATGCCGCTATCAGACGGTTCGGTAACTCCTGAGGATATCCTGAGAATTAAAGGGCCTTCTGCCGTACAACAGTACCTGGTGAACGAAGTACAGGAAGTATATCGTTTACAAGGGGTGAAGATCAACGATAAGCACTTTGAGGTGGTTGTTCGCCAGATGATGCGTAAAGTACGAATCAATGATTCGGGAGATACCATCTTCCTCGAGCAACAACTGGTTCACAAAGACGACTTTATCGAAGAGAACGACAGGATCTTTGGAATGAAAGTGGTAGAAGATGCAGGAGATTCAGAAAGACTGAAGCCTGGTCAGATCATTACGCCACGTGAACTCAGAGATGAGAACTCTATCCTGAGACGTGCAGATAAGGCACTGGTAACGGCAAGAGAAGCTGTTCCTGCAGTAGCAACGCCAATTCTGCAAGGTATTACCAGAGCGTCGCTGCAAACCAAATCGTTCATCTCAGCGGCTTCCTTCCAGGAAACCACTAAGGTACTTAACGAGGCTGCAGTAAACGGTAAGGTAGATAACCTTGAAGGACTCAAAGAGAACGTGATCGTTGGTCATAAGATCCCAGCCGGTACCGGTATGAGAGACTATGATAACATCATCGTAGGATCTAAGGAAGAATACGAAGAGATCATGGCGCATAAGAAGCCGGAAGTGAACTTCTAAGATCATCCTTATATAATTTCAATGAATACCCCGGTTTTGGCCGGGGTATTTTTTTGGATTATACTTAACTTTAAACACAAATTAATACGTACCCATGAGCGATAAGAAAGAACAAAATAAAGGACAGATCAATATAGAACTCGACGAGCAGGTAGCAGAAGGAACTTATTCTAACCTGGCCATTATAAACCATTCGGTTTCGGAGTTCGTTGTAGATTTTGTGAACATCATGCCCGGAAAGCCTAAGGCTAAGGTAAAGAGCCGTATCATACTCACCCCACAACACGCCAAGCGTTTCTTAAAGGCGTTGGCCGATAACGTACACCGATTTGAGCAGGCTCACGGCGAGATCAAAGATTACGACCAGCCACCGGTGCCTATGAATTTTGGGCCTACGGGAGAGGCGTGATTTTGGAAGTGAGTAGGTAGTGGTTAGTAGTGGTTAGTAGTGGTTAGTAGTGAGTAGGTAAGGTTGCCTTACTTTGTATTCCTGTTTTTACCGCCTCTATTTTACAAGCCGTCTTTTCACGAGGTTTTCAGCCCTCTTTATTTCAAATTCCAGCACTTTCGGGAAGGAATACTACGGTAATGTAGATTACATGATAAAACGTACCCCATAATTTCCGCAGATCTCCGTGATCCTTGCAAAATCGGGTGGGCCTTCCGGGAGTGCACTGAGTTCCCGGAACATCCCTTCGATCCCTGATGGATAAATGCTTAGTGAAACCCTGGCAGGGCTGTCGCCACTTACGTGAAAGCCGTGTGGTGTTAGCGGAGGGAGGTAGATCATTTCTCCTGCCCTCAGGGTAAAGGTTTTTTTTGGCAGGGAAAAGATAACTTCTCCCGATTCTACTTTAAAGATCTCAGCTTCGTTTTCGTGAAAGTGCATAGGGATCTGAGTTCCCGGGAGGTTGTTTTGTTCCACCAGGGTAAATTTTCCGTCGGTGTCTTCCCCGGTAAGCTTTATGGTTTGATGGTCGCCCATGACGTTCAGGCGTAAGCCTTCGTCTTTCTTAACTATTTTGAAAGGATAGGTGTCTTTACCGCTGTTACCGCTTGCTGCTGTCTTCATGTACTCTGTTTTTTGAAAGCGGTTAGTTCAGGCGGATGCCCTTTGTTCGGGATAATAACCCCTGGGTGTTCGAAGATCGGAAAGGGGAGGAGTTGTTCAAATTTAGCTAAAAATAACCTATTATACCCTTTTCGAAGGTTTCTTTAGCGCATGTCCCCGGCCTGCGTCTGTTCAGCTCTGAATACCTCGGGAGCTCGTGCCGGAGGTCTTTTTATCAAGGTGTATACACAGGCAATAACCACCCACAGATCGCCCGCAGCAATATTTAGTCTTTGTAGCATACCTTTCCATTCATAGAGTACATTGTTCACTCCGTATTCTGCGGCAATGATCCCGGCCCAGAGGGTGGTAAAAGCGATAACGCCAATTATGCCGAGGATCAAAGCGATCTTGTAGATACGCGATCTATTGCCTTTTAGAAACCCGATACCATAAACAAAGGCTGAGAGGCTAAGCGATAGGGATGCAATAAAGCCGCAAAGCGCATGGACCATCATCTGGTTAGAAGCGATCTCGGGATCACATCCGGGCGGACAAGGGAACAGGCCTATTCCGATAAAGCTCACCCCGGCAACAGCCATATAGGCTGTTGATAATGCCGTTTCCCGGCCGGGCAATCGAAGTTGCAGGGCTTTGGACGCGATAATGGTAAAAGCTCCGAAAGCCATAAGGCTACCTGTGTTCATAAGATGCTCGTAAGCCATGCCTTCTGCAGATAGTTCGCTTATGAGTCCGGAGATCGGCGAATATCCGGGAGTAATAGCCCCGACAAGGTATACCAGAATATTTCTGAAGATCACACCAAAGATCCCTGAGGCAAGCATCAGGATGGTGAGGGTATTGGCAATATAGGTTTTGGTTTGGGGCATAAACACGCCGAATGTATCTATTTTTCATTTCTAAGAAAGTAAATGTCTTTGAAAAACAGGTTTTATCGGTGGCGTGTAAGGTTGCTAAAGATCTAACGAACAGGGTATATTAGCAACCCTCTCTGCAGTGGCTATTTTTCCATTTCCACGATCTCCAGGTCTTTGATCTCTTCCCCGTCGATATTAAAGCGCAACATGGTACGCACCTTGTGAAATCCGTGTTTCCCTGCGGCTCCCGGATTCATATGCAGTAGTCCCAGGCTTTTATCCCACATGACCTTCAGGATATGTGAATGGCCACAGATAAATAATTTAGGAGGGTCCTTTTTGATGGCCTCGCGAATGCGCCTGTCGTACCTGCCCGGATATCCGCCAATATGGGTGATCCACACATCGACGCCCTCGCACATAAACCGGTTGTTCTCGGGAAATTCGGTTCGGGCCTCGTGGTTGTCAATATTGCCCCAAACGGCGCGTAGTGGTTTTAGCTTCTTCAGGGTGTCGGTCACCGCAAGATCTCCAATATCGCCGGCATGCCACACCTCGTCTGCCTGGTTTGCGTATTTCAGGATCTTCTCGTCTATATGGCTGTGGGTATCTGATAAAAGAAGGATTCGGGTCATAAAACTTAAAAAATCATTAAATAAAGGGATGCAGTACAGTGAATGTTATATATTGAATAACTTTGCAGGTCTGTACAAAAGTAGCATTTTGCCTTGAGATATTTCATTGAGTTTGCATACCACGGAAAAGCGTATCACGGATGGCAACGCCAGCCTAACGCTGTTTCTGTTCAGGAGGTTCTTGAAAAAGCGCTAAGCACCCTGTTGCGTGGCGAATCTCCTTTAACGGCGGCAGGAAGAACAGACGCCGGGGTACACGCCCGTTTCATGGCAGCGCATTTTGATACAGCAACAGCACAGGACGTTACCGAACTGGCATACCGGCTTAATCGCTTTCTGCCTCCCGATATTGCGGTTTTTCGTATCTATGAGGTAAAGGCAGATGCCCATGCCCGGTTCGATGCTGAGTCCAGGAGCTATGAATATCACCTGGTGCGCCAAAAAGACCCGTTTCTTCGCGACCTGGCCTATGAGTTCAGGGCACCCCTCGATGTGGATGCCATGAATTATGCGGCTGCCATTATGATGGAATACGAAGACTTTGAATGCTTTTCGCGATCAAAGACCGATGTAAAGACCTATTTTTGCAAGATCACCAGGGCCAAATGGGTGCAGGAAGGTGAAGATAAGCTTGTTTTTCATATCACTGCAGACCGTTTTTTGCGCAATATGGTTAGGGCCGTAGTAGGTACCCTGCTCGAAGTAGGACAGGGTAGGCTTGATGAGCATGGACTACGCGCCATTATTAACAGTAAGAACAGAAGTGAGGCGGGTGCATCGGTACCTGCACACGGACTATATTTAACGGATGTTTCCTATCCAAAGACTATTCTGAACGATAATGAGTAAAGATACTACCGGAAAATCTTTTGACCTGAACCTTTTTAGCAGGATACTCAAGTATACCAGGCCCTATAAGCTTACATTTTTTGCTGTGGCCCTGGCTGCGATCATGTTGTCTGCGTTCTCGACCGTACGTCCGGTGATCCTTCGCTATACCGTAAATGACTATATCTTAGGGAAAGACGCCGAAGGCCTTTTGTTCTTCGTGCTGCTTATGACGGCATCGTTGTTTCTGGAGGTGATCTCTCAACTGTCTTTTATCTATTTTGCTAACTGGCTGGGCCAATCGGTAATTCGCGATATCCGTATCAAGCTTTTTGATCATATGGTGCGTTTTCGCATGAAGTATTTTGACAGTTCTTCTGTTGGGATCCTCGTTACCCGTGCGGTGAGTGATATTGAACGAATTGCAGCGATCTTTAGCGACGGACTCTTTATGATCATTAGTGACCTGTTAAAAATGCTGGTGGTTGCAGGGGTGATGTTGTACTACAACTGGAAACTTTCGGTCATTATATTTGCGGTATTACCCCTTATGCTTTACGCCACCCGCGTATTTCAAAAAGCCATGAAAAAAGCCTTTATCGAGGTGCGTAAAGAGGTGGCAAACCTGAATTCGTTCGTACAAGAGCGCCTTACAGGGATGAAGATCGTTCATCTCTTTGTGAGGGAAAAAAGAGAATACGATTCTTTTGTTGAGATCAACGAAAAGCACAAAAAAGCCTGGATCAATACGGTGTGGTACAATTCCATATTCATCGCTGTTGTAGAGTTGATGTCGGCTGTGACTACCGGTCTTATCGTATGGTACGGGGGCCTGCAGGCCGTGCTTCAGGATGATATTACCAAGCTCGGTGATGTTTTTATGTTTATCATGCTCTCGGGGATGATCTTTCGTCCGCTGCGTCAGATCGCCGATAAGTTCAACACCTTGCAGATGGGAATGGTGGCTGCCAACAGGGTCTTTGATGTACTCGATACCAAAAGCAGGGTAGAGGAAACCGGAACTATTGTTGCCGGTCACTTCAAGGGCGACCTGGAATTTGACAAGGTACGCTTCGAGTATGTAAAAGGAGAAGAGGTGCTGCACGGCATTAGCTTCAATGCCAATGCGGGACAGACCGTAGCCATTGTAGGGGCTACCGGTGCCGGGAAATCGACCATTATCAATCTGCTTAATCGTTTCTACGATATCAAGAACGGAGCGATACGTATTGACGGCCAAAATATCAACGACTTTACCGTTCATTCATTAAGAGATCAGATCGCGGTCGTGCTACAGGATGTATTTCTCTTTGCCGATACCATTTATCATAATATTACCCTGAAAGATCCAAAGATCACCGAACAAGAAGTGGTTGCCGCTGCCAAGGAGATCGGGATACATGATTTTATCTCCAGTCTTCCGGGAGGGTATCACTACAATGTAAAGGAAAGGGGAAGTATGCTTTCCAGTGGTCAGCGACAGTTGATCGCCTTTTTACGAGCATACGTTAGTAACCCGTCGATCCTGATCCTCGACGAGGCGACCTCTTCGGTAGACGGCCATTCTGAAAAACTCATTCAACAGGCTACCGACAGGGTGACCAAAGGGCGCACCTCTATCGTGATCGCCCACCGTTTGGCAACCGTGAAAAAAGCCGATAAGATCCTGGTCATGGAGGCCGGTCATATCGTGGAAGAAGGTACCCACGACGAGTTGCTGCAGCGTGAGGATGGGAAGTATCGCAAGCTTTACGAGGTGCAATTCATGGCCGAAGAGGAGGAGGCGATATAGCCCCTCGAAGGCGCATTCCGCCTCCCTGTTATTCCTTGTTGAATTTCCCGACTTTGAGATCTATGCCGCTGGCGATCCTACATTCTTCAAATGCGATCTCGGGATACATGTTTTCTGCCCACCTGCTTAGTTCGCGTAGAATGGGGAGTAAGGCAAGCCCTTTTTCAGAAAGGGAATATTCTACCCTCGGAGGGGTCTCGTTAAACTTTTCTCTGATGATTAGTCCGTCATCTTCTAATTCCCTTAATTGAGTGGTGAGCACCTTTTTGGAGATCCCGGGAGTAAAAAGGAGGAGCTTTCCAAAACGCAGTTTTCCATTAGAGAGCAGATAAATGAGTATCGGTTTCCATTTATTTCCGATAATGTTCATGGTATGCACGAGCGTGCACGCATTGGGATTTTCAATATATTTTCTTGACATATAGGTTACTTTGGGGTTACTACTATTTGATATACAGGTCTTTAAATTGGTTTCAAATATAAACTATTATAAGTTACTTTGCGAAACAATTAAGAGGAATAACATATGAAAAAAGTATTAGTGATCAACGGACACCAGTATTATCCGTTTTCAGAGGGTAAGTTAAATACAAGTCTTGCAGAAAAGGCAATGGAGGCTTTTAAGGCCGCTGGTTATGAGGTAAAAGTTACCAAAACCCAGGACGAATATGATGTGGAAGAAGAGGTCGGAAAGTTTTTATGGGCCGACCTCGTATTTGTTCAGATGCCATTGAATTGGATGGGCGTAAGCTGGTCATTCAAGAAATATATGGATGAGGTGTTTTCTGCCGGTATGATGGGAAGCCTTTCAGATGGGGATGGTCGCACTTCGGCAGCTCCTAAGAAGAATTACGGACTAGGAGGTAAATTGAACGGGCAGTACATGCTGTCGGTAACGGCCAATGCGCCTAAGGAAGCCTTCAATGATCCTGAAGAGAAATTCTTTAATGGCGCGAGTGAAGACGATCTGTTATTCCCGATGCATCTTAATTTTAAGTGGTTCGGACTTCGTCCGCTAAAGACCTTTATGGCCTATGATGTCATGAAGAATCCGGAAGTGGAAGTGGATTTTAAGCGATTTGAAAAGCATTTACAAGAAGAAATATTAAACAGGTAATCATGAGTGAGACACACCGACCAACACCCAAACAACAGGCGCCATCCTTAGTGGTAGAACTGTTAGGAGGCAGTACCTGGAACCTTGCTGAGCAAAAGCCGGAGGCTTTTACCCTTGTTGTTTTTTATCGCGGCCTTCATTGTCCGCTATGCAAAAAGTATTTAAAACAACTGGAAGAACTCAGAGGTGAATTTGCTGCCATAGGAGTAGACGTGATCGCAATAAGTATGGATTCTCAGGCACGTGCCCGCGCAGCCCGTATGCAGTGGGAACTGGGCGATCTTCCCTTGGGATACGGCCTTAGCAAAGAAACCGCAACGGAATGGGGACTGTATTTAAGTGCAGCTGTAAAGGACGCAGAGCCGGATCTTTTCAGTGAGCCCGGATTATTCCTGATCAGGCCCGATCAAACGGTGTATTACGCCTCAATAAATTCTAATCCGTGGGGACGACCGTACCTGCCAACCTTCGTGAAGGGCGTGCAGTATATTGCAGAAAATAATTATCCCGCCAGGGGAGAGGTCATTTCCTGATCTGATAAAGAAAAACAGCCTCCGGTTCGGGGGCTTTTTTTTTACTTATTGGTGGTTACTTCGGGAGCTCTATGCCAGATCTTTTTTGAGGGATTCTGCCAGTTCATCAAGATCTTCAAAGAGTACGAATTCTCCATTCTTGATATAAGATATCTGTCCTGTTTCTTCACTTACCACCAGTGCCAGGGCATCTGTTTTCTCAGTGATCCCTACCGCGGCCCGGTGTCTTAATCCGAAGCGCAAAGGGATAGTTCGCTCATTAGAAACCGGGAGAATAACCCTCGTAGCTGTAATGCGGTTGTCTTCGATGATGGCAGCCCCGTCGTGGAGCGGACTGTTCTTAAAGAAGATGCTCTCCAGAATAGGTTGGGTGACCTCGATATTCATGCTGTCTCCGGTATTTTTCACGAAATCCAGCGGATTGTTGCGCTCCAGTACGATAATGGCCCCGGTATAGGATCGGCCCATTTTTTCGCAGGCCTTAACAATGGCATCTACATTGGTCTCCGGCTGTATGGGTTGTTGTTGGCGCAAAAATTTAAAGTAACGGGCAAGCCCCTTTTTACCACCGATATTGGTAGAACCAACCATTAAAAGGAATTTCCGGATCTCCTGCTGGAATACCACGATCAAAGCAAAGAATCCGACCCCGATAAATTTCCCAAAAATATTGCTGAGTACTTTCATGCCGAGGGCCTCGGTGATCAGGTAGATGATGTAAATGATCACGATACCCAAAAAGATGTTGATGGCCACCGTACCCCTCAAGAGCTTGTAGAGGTAGTACATCAAAAAGGCTACGAGCACGATATCGATGATATCGATGATCTTAAATTCAAGAAAGTCAAATAGCTCCAAAGTAGGCAGGTTTTATGTAAAAATACATTTCTTATCGAATATAGGAAAAAGTTGTGGGGCTTATGGAGTTTCGAGGTTATGAAGTTATGAGGTTACGAGGTGAAGCCCTTCTTCGCTAAAGCTTCGGAGTGTGGAAGGGTGAAGGGGTAAAGAGGTAAAGGGGTAAAGGGGTAAAGGTGTGAGGAGGTAAAGCGATAGCGCTATAAGGACACAGGGAGTTGGATTTAGTCATTTTTTTGAACGGCGAACATGACCGGGAGTTAAGGCGAAAGTTGTGATCCCTTTTTTCTATTCATAATTGCATTCAGGCCAATGGTCCATGAAAGTATAAGTACAAAGGCAATTTTTTGGATTACAGGAGAGTATCGGGTAAGAGCTTCGTTGAAGTAGAAAAAGTTGTTGAGTGCTATAATGAAAATACAAAGCACCCCCATTACCTTGAAGAAGTTTAAGTGATTGTTGTGTAATGCCCTGATCATTCCTATGATCACTAAACTTCCGGAGATACTGAGTATGGTGGTCATTACATTGTGATATTTGGTAAAAATGAAGGTAGCCGAGATCATGGCCAAGGCGCCTGAAATTTTAATGATCAATTTCCAATGTCTCGTCTTTTCGAAATGGTTGGCAAACTGAAAGAAAAAGACGATCATGCTGATGCAAAGTATAGTTATTCCGGTAATGGCGAGGGATCTATCTTGATTTTCCACCCCGTTTATAGCATTTTCACGCATAAGATTACACCAATGATTACTACGCCAATCAAAACCTGTAGAATCTATATCTGCTATCGAACCTCCGGGATATAATTTTGCCGCAATAATGTAAATTCCGAAGAAGGCAAAAATTCCTATTGTGGGGAGGTATTTAAATGCTCCTTTTAGGGTGATCATATTTAAGTTTTTTACGTTTAGCGATGGAGATTCCCGACTCCCGATACGACTCCCGACTCTCAATTCTCAACTATCTTCTCACTACTCCCTATTCCATCAACCGTAGCTTTAGCGAAGGTTGACTCCCTACTCACTACTTCCAGTAACCCTTTCCCACAACTTCACACACTCTACGGCTTCTTTTACATCGTGCACCCTCAATATATTCGCACCCTTTTCCAGGCATAGGGTATTGAGCACAGTGGTGCCGTTCAGGGCTTCGTCGGGGGTGATGTCCAGGGTTTTGTAGATCATCGATTTTCGGCTGATCCCAGCCAGGATGGGTTTGTCGAGGATCTTCAGGTGATCCATATGCTTCAATAGATGAAAGTTCTGTTCGATATTCTTAGCGAAGCCAAATCCCGGGTCAATGATCACATCATTCACCTTGTGGTCCCGTGCTTTGGCGATCTGTTGTGAAAAGAAATAGGTCATCTCCTTGAGCAGGTCGTCGTATTGGTTGAGCGACTTCATGGTTTGCGGGGTACCCTTCATATGCATCATGATATAGGGAACTCCTAATTTACCGGCTGTGGGGATCATCCCTTCATCCAGGGTTCCTCCTGAAATATCGTTGATCAGGGCGGCTCCGGCATTAATGTTCGCTTCAGCAACCTTCGACCGGAAGGTGTCTATGGAGATCAGTACTTCGGGAAAATGCCGCCGTATGGCTTCCGTAGCCCTGACCGTTCTTTTTAGTTCTTCTTCTTCAGTGATATCATCGGCACCCGGCCTGGAGCTATAGCCTCCAATATCGATAAACTGGGCTCCGTTGGCGATCATGCTTTCGGCCTGCTTTAAAAAGGCGACGTCACTGGTATACCTGCCCCCATCAAAAAAAGAGTCGGGCGTTACATTAAGGATCCCCATGACTTTTGGGGTATTCAGATCGACGAGTTGTCCGTTGCAGTTTATGGTCATAACTTGTTAGTAAATTCTCCTCGATAGGGAGAGATACAGGGGGTATCTATCAGGAAAACCCCTTATTTTTGAACAGATCATTAGTACAAGCGAAATTTAATCAAAATTCGACCATTCTCATGCATGACACCTCAAAACAATACGATGCCGTTGTGAGCCGTTGCCGTGAACTCTATACCAAAAAGATGCAGGACTACGGAAGTGCCTGGAGGATATTACGCCTGCCTTCACTTACCGATCAGATCTTTATCAAGGCACAGCGCATACGTTCCCTTCAGGAGAACACCGAACGTAAGGTTGATGAAGGAGAGGTTTCAGAATTTATCGGGATCATCAATTACTCGGTCATGGCCCTGATCCAAATGGAGAAGGGGGTCGCCAAAGAACCGGACCTCGATGTAGATGAGGCCGTTGCGCTCTATGACGAGATGGTATCCCGTACCAAAAAGCTCATGGAAGATAAGAACCACGATTACGGAGAGGCGTGGCGAGATATGCGCGTAAGCTCCCTGACCGACCTGATACTGCAGAAGCTTTTAAGGGTAAAGCAGATCGAAGATAATAAAGGAAAGACCCTCGTGAGTGAAGGGATCGATGCCAATTACCAGGATATGATCAACTACGCCATTTTTGCCCTGATCCATATGGAAGCCTTTGAATAAACCGCTAGAATCACCATTGAACTAACCTAAACCACCATGAAAATACTTACTCAGACCACAAGGACCCTTGTGGGGCTCATTTTTATACTGAGCGGACTCATCAAGATGAACGACCCTGTTGGGTTCTCTTTTAAACTCGATGAATACTTTGGGCCCGATGTACTCAACCTGGAATTTCTGCAGCCCTGGGCGCTTGCCTTTGCTGTGCTCCTGGTGATCCTGGAAGTGCTGTTGGGGGTGGCCCTTTTGTTGGGGTATAAAAAGAACCTGACCCTTTGGAGTTTATTGGGGATGATCGTATTCTTTACCTTCCTCACCTTTTATTCTGCCTGGTTCAATAAGGTAACCGATTGCGGTTGTTTTGGCGATGCCATTAAACTTACCCCCTGGGAGTCGTTCACCAAGGACGTGGTATTATTAGTACTTATCCTGATCCTGTTTGCCGGCAAGCGCTATATTACTCCTGTATTCCATAACAATGTGACCAGTGGTGCCATGCTTGCTGTGTTGTTCGCGTGTTTCGGATTTAGTTATTACGTCATGGAACACCTGCCGGCGGTCGATTTCAGGCCTTATCACACGGGCGCTAATATCATCGAGGGGATGAGTATTCCCGAAGGCGCACCGGAACCTGTCTATGAATACGCATGGAAGTTTAAGATCGATGGCCAGGAGAAGATCTTTAAGACACAGGGCGCCTATCCTGAGGTCGATGGTGAATTTGTAGCGGTAGAAACCAAAGAAATTCAGAAGGGATATGAACCGCCCATCCATGATTTCACGATGGAAAAGGATGGCGAAGACCATATCTCCTTCTTCATGGAAGAACCCAAATTAATGGTCGTGGTAACCCGTGTTGCCGAGAAGGCCATTCCGGAATCTTACGAAGCGGTAAAAGCAAAGATCGACGAGGCAAAGGCAAAAGGGTATACCGTTATCGGACTCTCGGCGTCTTCTCCTGAGGCTACCGAAACCTTGAATTCAGTTTCCGGATGGGAACTCGATTTTTACTTTTGTGACCTCACCACCCTCAAGACCATAGTGCGTTCGAATCCGGGTATCCTTACCCTGGAAAAAGGCACTATTTCCGGGAAATATCACTACAACGATGTAGGTGAATTGAGTCTCTGAGAGGGGCACTTCAAAAGTTGTGAGGGAATACCACTTTTCCCGTTTTCTGCAGTAAAAGGTGACTATTCTACTAAAGAAGTAGGGTGTTTGATGCCTGCTATGTTGGTCTTTATTAATATTTTTGTATAGGTGCTGCCTGCCAATTTTGGATGTAGTAACCGTATAAATTATTTACCAATTTCAGAGATACCTCTGAAGAATATGATAAACTCATGAGGAGAAAAATAGTAGCCGGGAACTGGAAGATGAATATGGACCTTTCCCAAACAGAATCATTAATAGACGATCTGATGAAGACCCTTCCGGAATCGGATGCAGAAGTAATGATCGCACCAACCTTTGTAAATCTGTACAGAGCATTTGAGCTTTTAAAGAACAATAAGATCGAGGTGATCGCTCAGAACATGCACTTTGAAGAAAGTGGAGCCTTTACCGGAGAGATCTCTGCAGCTATGCTAAAAAGTGTAGGGGTGAAGACTGTGATCCTCGGACATTCAGAGCGTCGTGCCTATTTTGGTGAGACCGATGGGATCCTTGCTAAAAAAGTCGATACTGCATTGAAGCACGGGATGGAGATCGTTTTCTGTTTTGGAGAGGAACTGGAAGACCGCAAGTCTGATAATCACTTTAACGTGGTTGGATCCCAATTAAAGAATGCGCTGTTCCATTTACCGGCCGATGCGTGGAAAAATATCATCCTGGCTTATGAGCCTGTTTGGGCTATTGGTACCGGAGAAACTGCAAGTCCGGAGCAAGCTCAGGAAATGCACGAATTTATCAGAAAGACCATTGCCGAAGCATATGATGAAGCCCTGGCTAACGAAGTGTCTATTTTGTACGGTGGAAGTGTGAAGCCTGCCAATGCAGAAGAGATCTTTGGTAAACCTGATGTTGATGGTGGTCTCATTGGTGGAGCGGCACTTGCTGCGGCCGATTTTGGAGCCATCGTTAAAGCCATTTAATTTTAGAAAAGCATGTCTGCAATATACCTGGAGTTTCAGTTTAAGGTAGCTCCCAGGGATCCCTTTGCGGATCTCCTGATGGCGGAGTTAGGTGAGGTAGGTTTTGAAAGTTTCATGGAAGAGGAAGATGGGCTTTTAGCCTATATCCAAAAAGACCTGTGGAACGAAACCCTGCTCGACGGACTCTACACCCCGGAGATGCCTGATGTAACGATAAGCCACACCCAAAAGGAGGTGGCCCAGGTAAACTGGAATGAAGAGTGGGAGAAGAATTTCGATCCCATTGTGGTAGACGGGAAGTGTACCGTTCGCGCCCCTTTTCATCCTGAAGGCGATACCCAATACGATATCGTGATCGAGCCAAAGATGAGCTTTGGTACCGGACACCACGAAACTACCCATATGATGATCCAGCACCTTATGGATACCGACCTGAAGGGGAAGGAAGTCCTCGACATGGGGTGTGGAACGGGCGTATTGGCGATCCTGGCCGAAAAGGAAGGCGCTAAGGCTGTCGATGCCATAGATATCGATCGCTGGTGCTATGAGAATTCCGTAGAGAATGCAGCGCGAAATGCATGCAACCATATCCGTGTTTTTGAAGGTGATGCATCCCTGCTTCCCGGGAGGGAGTACGATGTGATTATCGCCAATATCAACCGAAATATCCTGTTAGCAGACCTGCCGGTTTACGTTTCCTGCCTGCGTAAGGGAGGGGTGTTACTGCTTAGCGGATTCTATGAAGGAGATATCCCTATGATCCGTGAGAAATGTGAATCGCTCGGGTTAAAGTTTGGTCAAAAACTGGAAAAGAATCTTTGGGTTGCCCTAAAATTTTTAAATTAGTAGAAATACATTGATTATGAGTACGAAAGAAAAGGTCTCCGAAGAGCTGTTGCTGGAGGAGGATGTGAAGAAAGAGAATGAGATCGTACTTTACAATGATGATGTAAATACCTTTGATCATGTGATCGAAACCCTCATCATTGCGTGTGATCATACGCCACTTCAGGCCGAGCAGTGTTCCCTGATTGTTCATTATAAGGGTAAGTGTACCGTTAAGACCGGTTCTTATGAAGATCTGCGTCCGCGGTGCGAAAAATTACTGGATGAAGGACTGAGTGCCGAGATCGTGTAATGCGATCGTATGGACAAGGAACCATAAAACAAAAAGGGAGTGCGATAAGCACTCCCTTTTTTTAGTTCTTGTCTTCCCGGGTATCTTTACCCAGGATCCCGTATACCGGACAAAACCGGAACAAGCTGGTGAGCAATAGCACAATGGCGACGATCATAAAGGCGATACCGAGGTATCCGCTTATGATGTTGTAATAATAGAGCATAGCGATCACAAAGGCGATCACCACCCGTATGAGCTTATCTCTCTGTCCCATATTCTTTCTGAGTGCCATTGTCGCTGCAATTATTTTAGGGTACTCGGACAAACATAGTCGGTGCGCTTCAGGTCTGTTTCCTGTATGGCTCCGTATCCTCCCGCCACATCGGTAAGATTTTTAAATCCTGCCGGGATCATGATAGAGGCAGCGATCACCGAGCGGTAACCACCGGCACAGTGTACGTAATACGGTTTGTCTTTATCGAGGGTATCCATTTTTTCCTGTAGGTAATCCAGCGGTAGGGAAACAGCATCTTCAAGGTGTTCTGACGCATACTCTCCGGGTCTGCGAACATCGAGGATGGTTGTTTCTCCATCGTATTCCTTTTCAAAGATGTGCGCACTGATAGAACGAAGGGTAGACGTAGGCTTCCCTGCGCGCTTCCAGGCCATCATACCTCCCTGAAGGTAACCCAGGGCGTTGTCGTATCCCACACGTGAAAGGCGGGTTACGGCTTCCTGCTCTCTTCCTTCAGGAACTACCAGGAGGATTGGCTGATTAAGATCGGCAATAAGCGCTCCTACCCATGGGGCAAAGGAGTTATCCAGGCCGATGAACATCGAATTTGGGATGTGTTCTTCAGCAAAATCCTGGGGTGAACGCACATCGAGCACCAGGGCGCTTTCGTGCTCGGCCATCGCTTCAAAGGCATCGGCACCGAGTGGAGCGTTTCCTTTTTTGAGCACATCGTCAAAAGAGGTGTAACCCTGCTTGTTGAGCATGGCGTTTTTGGCAAAGTATTGCGGTGGAGGAAGGATACCGTCGAGTACTTCGGCAACAAATTCCTCTTTGGTCATATCTGCTCTCAGTGCGTAGTTCGTAGCCTTTTGATTACCAAGGGTATCCACGGTCTCACTGCTGAGGTTCTTACCACAAGCCGATCCGGCACCGTGTGCAGGATAAACGATCACCTCGTCTTCAAGAGGCATGATCTTATCGCGTAGCGAATGGAAAAGCATTCCTGCCAGATCTTCTTTGGTGAGGGTCGATTTGATCGCAAGATCAGGACGTCCTACATCACCTAAGAATAGGGTGTCTCCGGTGAAAATGGCGTGGTTCTTTCCGTTCTCATCGATCAGCAGGTAGGTGGTAGACTCCAGGGTATGTCCCGGGGTATGCAGCGCCTTGATGGTGACCTTTCCGAGTTGGAAGGTCTCCCCGTCTTTGGCGTTGTATGTTTTATAGGAAGTTTCGGCATCGGGGCCGTAAACGATCGTTGCTCCGGTCTTCTTTGCCAGGTCGAGGTGTCCTGAAACGAAATCGGCGTGAAAGTGGGTTTCGAATACGTATTTGATGGTTGCGCCTTCAACCTTTGCGCGCTCAAGGTAGGGAGTGGTTTCTCTCAGCGGGTCAATGATCGCTGCTTCCCCTTCAGATTCGATATAATAGGCACCTTGAGAAAGGCATCCGGTGTAGATCTGTTCTATTTTCATATGCTGCATTTTTGCCAAATATACTAAATTCCAATAATCGATGATGTAACTGGAATGTTAGACGGCTAGTTGAGCACTTCCTTACCAATAATAAAGAAGCTCATGAGCAATATGAGCACGCCAAAGGCTTTTTTGAGACTCTGAGCCGGAACATACTGGGAGAGCATGCCTCCGATAAGGGTTCCGGTAATGGTGAAGGCAGAAAAGCGCAATAGAAAATCCCAGGCAATAGAGAGGGTTTGCATATCTCCCGAGAATCCCACCAGCGAATTAATGGTCACGATCACCAGGGAGGTGCCCACAGCAGTTTTTATAGGGAGTTTTGCCCAAAGCGCCAGGGCAGGAACATAGAGAAATCCGCCACCGGCTCCGATGAATCCGGTGATCACCCCGATCACCAATCCCTGGATAAAGGTCATATAATAGGGCTGTCGTTCATGCTCGTAGGTATTAGCGCTGGGCTTTTTATTGCGGATCATCGACAGGGAAGCCAGGAACATGACCGCCGCAAAGAACACCATGATGAGCATTTCTTTAGACATGGTAAATCCGGGCAGGTCAACGATGGTTTCAGGCAGGTAGGGTACCAGGTATCTTCGGGAGAGGTATACTGCCATAAAGGAAGGAAAGCAAAATGCGAGTCCGGTCTTTATATCTACCAGGCCCTTGCGGTATTTTTGAACCGTACCGAAAAGGGAAGAGATCCCCACCACAAAAAGGGAATAGGCGGTAGCCGTAACCGGATTGAAATGCAACAGGTAAACAAGAAGGGGTACGGTAAGTATGGACCCACCGCCCCCTAATAAACCAATGATCATACCTATTGCCAGGGCACCACCGTACCCCAGTAGATCTTCATACCCCATTAATGAGGAAGTTTATCTCTAAGCAATCCGTAAACATAGGTCCCAATCAGGGATCCGGCGATCACCAACAGGATGGAAAACACCCCGGATCCGAGCAGTACATACATAGGGCCGGGGCAAGCACCTGCGAGCGCCCATCCGAGTCCGAAAAATGTTCCTCCGATGATGTATCGCGGCCATGTTTTGTCTTTAGGATTGAAGGTTATCGCGTTTCCTTCTATAGAATGCATACCTGACTTTTTGATCAGGGCAACGATAATGACCCCGAGGATCACTGCCGAGCCGATGATGCCATACATATGGAAGGATTCAAAACGGAACATTTCAAAGATGCGGTACCAGGAAACGGCTTCCGATTTTACCATGATGATACCGAAGAATATACCGACGAGTAAGAATTTTAAATACTTCATATTAACCAAAAATTAGAGGGATGATGAAAAAGGTCATGATCAGACCACCGATAAAAAATCCGATAACGGCTACCAGGGAAGGTAACTGCAGGTTACTGATCCCGGAAATAGCATGTCCTGAGGTACAACCTCCGGCGTAGCGGGCTCCGAAGCCAACGAGGAATCCGGCGATCACCAGGATAGCCATGCTTTTAAAGGCATCGGCACCGGTAAGGTCAAATACTTCGGGTGGTACCAGGCTTTTTCCAACATTATCCCAACCGTAAGATTCCAGGGTGGCTACGGTATTTGGGTTGAGGTCTATGTCAATGGGGTTCGACAGGTATGTAACGGCAATGTAGCCCCCGATAATAGCCCCGAGCACGATCACGAGGTTCCAGGTTTGCGATTTCCAGTCGAAATCAAAGAACTTTACTTTTTTTCCGGCTCCGACAGCAGAACACATGGTTCTGAGGTTGGCCGACATTCCGAATTCTTTCCCGAACCAAAGGAGTAAGAACATGGTCAGGGCGATCAATGGCCCGGCAACGTACCATGGCCACGGTTCTAATATTGCTTCCATAAATAAAATGGTATTTAGTTTCTACAAATTTACATATTTGAAAAAGGATGGAACATGATGTTTGTTATAAGAATGAGGAAACTACTGATAAAGAGGAGACTGAGGGTTTAAAACGAAAAAAGGCGTAAAAAAATTGATTTTCCCTTTGGAAAAAAGAAAAGAAAAACATTATATTTGCACCCGCATTTGCAGTTCAGTAGATGTGATTTTTAAAGGCCTCGTGGCGCAACTGAATAGCGCATCTGATTACGGCTCAGAAGGTTACAGGTTTGAATCCTGTCGAGGTCACATCAAGCAGAAAACCCATCGTGTAAGCGATGGGTTTTTTTATTCCCCCAAGCGTCAAGTGCTTGCACTTGTAAGCGAAGGGGGAATAAAAAAAACAACAAGACGGCGGAGGCCGTCTTGGGTTTTCTATTTGCATCAGGGAGTTTATTCAGGATCTCTAATCCTGTGCTTGCACTTGTAAGCGAAGGGGGAATAAAAAAAACAACAAGACGGCGGAGGCCGTCTTGGGTTTTCTATTTGCATCAGGGAGTTTATTCAGGATCTCTAATCCTGTGCTTGCACTTGTAAGCGAAGGGGGAATAAAAAAACAACAAGACGGCGGAGGCCGTCTTGTTGTTTTCTATTTGCATCAGGGAGTTTGTTCAGGATCTCTAATCCTGTGCTTGCTTTTACAAGCGTATGGCCTTTCTTGTATTGCAGGATACTGAATTCTATTTTATCTCTACAGAATTTCCTGGGATCCAGCTCTTGTGCTCATCCCCGTAATAAAGGTAAATGGTACTTGCCGGTGCCTGGTATTGTCCGGGTATATCTGCTTTCAGGTCCAGGTTGATCGTTTTATTCTCCTCGGTCTGCATGGATCGCCAGTAAAACACCAGGTAGTTATCAAATATTTCATAGTAGGCTACCTGTTCTTCTTCTAACAGTTCTTTCAGTTGCCAGGGTTGCGCCGTGGTACCGGAAGGGATGCCGATGATCGCAGTGACCATCCCCAGAGGGTCTTTACTTTCGTTTGTAATAGCAATATTCATTCTGACATTATCACCCACCTGGTAAGTTTTTCCTGTAATGACGGTTTCCATTTTTAGAGGACAGGCCTCTGACGAGTCGGGTAGATAGCTGTCATAAGAAACATTTAAGGTATACGGGATGGTGGTTTCTTTATCGCTTAATTTTAGCCCGAATTCCTGCTGGCCTTCCGTAATGAACTGTTCCAGCCCTGAAATATGGATCTTACCATCCTCGGTGATCTTCAGGGCCTTGCTTAACGTCTCTCCATTGATGGTGAGCTCAACCGTTTGGTTTGAACCATTAAAGAGTTCATTCTGATATTTTTGGTATTCGATAAGTACTTTTAAAACCATGGAGGTGGCCTGAGTAGATCCAAAACGACCGTTTTTTCTTTGTGTCATTAAATATTCGATCCCGGAAGTGATCGATGCCATATCCGGCACCTCCTGTTTCATTAATGCCAATAGAGTAAAGGCAGCGGTTTCCACGTTTTTGGAATTCCAGTATGAGCGGGTAATGGTATGCTCTACCGGTAGATCGGCAAAACCAAAGGTTGTAATGGTTTCCTTAAGCTTCTCGGTCAGAATAATGGCATTTTCCTCCTTATTGAGGTTGTAACTGGCGCACGTCATCAAGGCCATTCTGTAAGCGTCTTTATCTTTTAAAGCCTGCTCGTAATTATATTGGTATTCGGAGTCAATGTCCACATCTACACCCGATTCACTTATGGCGTATACGATATAGGCATTGTTCACGTTTTCGGGAGCTGCGGAAAATCCGTATTTCCCCCGGTTTTGTTTAAATCCGCCTTTTCCGTCTCTGCGGCTTAATAAAAATTCGATGGTTCGTTTGATCATCGGCTGACTTACCCCATCATACACCTCCTTCATTTCGGTGAATTCCATAAGCCCATATGCCGATAAGGCTTCATGAGGTGGGGTATTTCCATACCATTCGAAACCATTTTTTCTGGTTTCATAACCAGCTAGTTTTGTATACCCCTTTTTAATAAAGCCCAGGGCCTTTTTCTCTATTTCAGGGTTGCTTTTTCCCGAAGTCCTCAGGTATTTAAGTACCAGGATATTGGGGTAGGTGCTTGAAGAGACCTGTTCAAAACAGCCCCATGGTGCTCGGATCATCCCCTCAACACCATCCATGACATCTCCGATGACATCTAAGTAAAGGGTGAGGTCGGCCTTCAGGCTACCCTCAACCATTTGATCAACTGAGAATTCATAGTTCGCCGATCGCATGCCCGATGCCGCTATTTCTGTAGGGAAATAGGGACTGATAATAACCGTCTCTTTTTCCACAATATCGGTCATCTCACCAGCCTTAGCACGTATCGTTAAGGAGCCGGTTTCAAGTTTTCTTTGCGGTATTATCACAACGTTTCTTACTGCAGAACCTCTGGCAGGAATTATCAACTCGTTTTCAGGAGCATCGACGATCTTAATTTCTTCGGGGAACTCAAGTTCCAGGTTAACCGTTATAGACTCATCAGATTCATTGTTTATGGTGACCGGCAGGGAAATAGTATCGTTCAATGCCATGTAATTAGGCAGTTTGAAATCGGTGTTTAGTAGTTTTTTGGTGGCATAGGATCTTTTCACTCTTCCCGCCAGACCATTATAGCCCACACCTTCTGTGATGATCTCAAATGAGGTAATAGCGTCCGAATTGTAGAATTCAAAATCAGCAATCCCGTTTTCATCCGTTTGAACTACCGGGTTCCAGTAAATGGTTTGCCTGAAGTCGTTTCGCTCTTCAGGAAGTTTTTCTCCCTCGTATTTAGGCATATAAAATTGCCTGGCCATGTCAAAATCTGTAACCGATCTATTATAAAAGGTTTTGATCGCATAGTTATTGTATTTAGCATTATTGAGTTTCTTTTTACGCCAATTATTACGCCAATAGCTATTGTTTTTTGTGGTGACCACAATCACACCGTTGGTGGCTGCACTGCCATAAAGGGCTTGAGCCGCCGCATTTTTCAATACGGTGACCTGATCTACCTGGTGGGCAGAAATGTCTTCAAGGGTTTCCAAAGGATAGGGAGTGCCGTCTACAATGATTAGGGGTTGATTGTTTCCGGATAAGGAGTTTATACCCCTGACCCTCACGGCCGTGGTGTTTCCAGGAGTCCCTGCTTCATTGACGATCTGTACGCCTGCCACACGCCCTTGTAATGCATTACCTAATGAAGATTCCAGCTCTAGCTCGGAAGAATTGATCATGGTTACCGATGCACCGGTCAATTTACTTCTGGATTCTGCACTATATCCTACAACCACTATTTCATCAAGGTTTTGAGAATCACTGTTCAGCGATAGGGACGCCGTGGCTTTCTTTTTAATGGTTTCTTCGGTCCCTTTATTATATTTCAGCAACGGGTTGTCAGGATCTTTTGTTTTAGCCTTAGGTCCTGTAGCTCTGCTGGAGGTATAACCTTTTACCTTTTCTTCTTCTGTGATTCTTAGCTTCCTTCCGTCTGCTGTATAAGCAATTAGGATCAGTAGGTTAGATTTGTCGTATTTGAAGGAATACCTACCTCGATCATCCGTTTTAAATACCAATACTTTTCTACCGCTTTGGTCAAATAAAAGTAGGTCGGCTATTACAGGGTTGCCCTTTTGATCCACGATCTTGCCGCTTTGTACGGCTAACCTTTCCGGTTTGAATAGGGCTTTTGACAAACTCACCGGGTTGAGAATGTAGTTTCTCCAGCCATGGGTAAGCATAACGTAATCTAGGGCCTCATAGGAAAGCTCTTCTTCCGGGTTAAAATAAAAATCAGGCTCATGTATCTTGCCCTGAAGCTCTGAGGTGAGCAGCAAACTGGAAAGAATGTGATCCTGTTTATCATCAGCAAAGGATAACAATTTATTATCGACCACCGCTACGGATAAATTAGCCGGTACGGGCTCATCATGAATATCTTTAGAGGTGACAGTGACATGAACTTTCTCCCGGGTTTGATATATTTTTTTATCAAGCTCCAGGGTGACTTTCAGTTGCCTGTGTGCATTTAAAAAGACCAGGCGTTCTGACAGGGGTGTTCCGAAGTCATCGGAAATCCGAAACCTGGTGATCCCTACCGGAAGATCTGAAGTGTCAATTTCCAGCAGGTCCTGGCCCTTAGCGATACTTTCCCGTTCTAATACCCCATTGGCATTAGCGATCTCCAGGAATAGTAATCGGTTAAGGGTAGAATGCACCCTTACCCGGGTAAGCAAAGAGTCTGTTTCTACCCTGAGGCTGACTCCTTCCTTATGCACTTCTGGCAGGAGTATTTTCTTTTCTGATCGGAATGGGGCTGTTATTAAGGCATAGTACTTTTGATCGTGATCTGGATCCATTTTAAAAGCGCCCATTCCATCGTGGAAGCTTTTAAAGGTCGTGATCTGATTTCCTTCTTTATCAAAAATTTCTCCCTCAACATCTGCAGGCTTGCCAAACTCGTCTACAGCCTTAAAAGCGATGCGATTGATGGCGTCTGCAACGATCTTACCTCCCTCCGGGAGAAATTGCAGGTCAATGTTATCTAATACCACCGGTATACTTCGGGAGATAGATTCATTACTCCCTTTATGAGCGATCACGATATTGAGTACCACATCCCTGCTTTGCAAATTGGCAGGTAGGCAGAATGTGATCTCAGCTTTACCGTTCTCATCGGTGCTCACCTTCTCTTTTATAACCTCGACTCCTTGCACCGCTACCGTATATGAGATCGGAGTGTCGGTAATCGGGTTGTTTTTCAGGTCTTTTGCTTCGAACGACCCGGAAACATTGGATAGCGGACCATAACTCTCCTTCTCAAAATCCAGGTGCAGCAGCAGGTTTGGCTTTACTGCCTTTTGAATGGTGATTTCTTTGGTGAAAAAGCTTTCTTCCCCTTGATTTCGCATCCAGTTGGTAAACGATCTGAGTTTGTATATACCACCGATCCAATCTTTTCCGATGTTGATCTGGCCGTAAGAATAACCCTGGGTGATGGCCGATCTGAACGTTTTTACCGTACTGCCATCGGGGGCTATCAATTGGGTGTACATAATCTCTCCAATGCCCGATGCGGTGTTATCGGCATTGACGATATACGATTTGAACCAGATCGTTTCTCCGGGAAAGTAAAAAGGCCTGTCGGTATGGGTATATATTTTCTCTGACCATTCTCCGACGGTCGGTTCAGACTGCCCCCTGGTATTTAGGGAGATAAAAGTGGCCAGGAAAAGAAGTATGACTGCTGAGGTGCGATTAAATACGAATGACTTCATACATTAAATTTTGATATTTAATGAGATCCCGACCTCACTAAAAAGCGGGGTGTTAAAAAAATTGAGTTCCTGGCCGGTGATATTCCCGTAAAGGGAAGAGTAGGGGTTGTTGCCCTCAAATTTTGACCATGTTAAAAGGTTTTTACCATAGACTCCCACTTTGAACGACCTGAATAGCGGGGCTTCCTCATCCCGGTCGGTAAATTCATAAGAGAGATCGACCGATCGGATATTAACATACCCTGCATCAACGATAGCCTCCTCTGCCACACCTTCAAAGCCGTATCTCACGAACCTGTTTTCCGATATGGGAGTGGCAGGATCATAGAAGTTGACCGGGACTGTATTGAAATTACCTTGTTGGGTGACCCCGGGAAATACGTAATTGGTGATCTCCCGTTCTTCTGCCGACCGGAGGGATGTTCCCAGGTAGTCCAGCACATTCTGGGTTCCGTTCCAGAAGTCACCACCTTTTTGAAGGTCGACCACTATTTTAAGCGAGAGACGCTCCCACTTCAGGGTATTGGCGAACCCCATATTGAAGTCGGGTACAGGATCGCCTATTACCCGGGGTACAGGATCTACCAGGGGAAAGCCATCGGCCCCGATGACCACATTGTTTTGAGCATCTCTCAGATAGGCCGAACCAGTGATCACCCCAGCGGGTTGCCCAACAATCAGGTTCTTTGACGTGGTCGAAAAACCGGCAATAGGTACGCTTTGAGCCCCGTTGAATAATTCCAGTACCCTGGTATCATAGGAGGAGAAAGATATCCGGGAGTCGAATTCAAACTCACCAAAACGAAGATAGGTGTCCAGGTTCAGCTCAATCCCTTCTTTTCGGATATCTGCAATATTGTCCAACATGAAGGCGCCCCCATTGATCACCGGAAACACACTTCCGTTTATAGTGGTGTTGTAATAGGTGAGATCCAATTCTGTTGTGCTGCCATTACCGAGGTAAAACCCAATGGTAGTTCCAATTTCATAATTCTCTACTTTCTCAAGGGCGATGGAAGGGGCAATAAACAGGTCGTTATTGGAGGTATAACTCAGGCTTTGTGCAGGAGACAACAACAAGCTATTATGGCTCAGGTTGGAATAGTATAGTGGGGTATCATTGACATCCAGGGCTGCGCTGGCGGAAAGTCTGATCTTGTCAAAAGGGCCATAAATATCTAAAAGATCTTTTAGGTTGGTGGTTACACGTGCTAAGGGTAAGAACCAATTACTGTTCTGAACCGATGAGTAATACGAATTTGCTCCAAGGGTAAATTCTGTGTTATAATCTAAAGTATAGGAGATGCTGTTGAATAATTGTACCGTATTTCTTGATCTATCCTCAGCAGTGATCACTTCGTTAAGAGCATTAGTGAATGAGAACGGGGATAGGCCTGAAGATTCGACCAGGTTGAAATCCAAGGCATCATATCGGTAATTTAGGGAAGAGCGGAATTCGAATTCGTTGCCATTGCCTGTGTAGACTGATGCGGCAAAATCGGTATGAAAGTTAAATATACGTTCCTTGATACTTTTATTACTCGCAAAGCCAGACTCGAATCCTGCGGTACCACTTGCCAATCCAAAACGCTGATCCTGATCGCGGTAGGTGTGGCTGGCCTTTGTCTTTAGGGTAATTTCAGATGGAAAGAAGATGTCGTTTTGAATGCTTGCTACCAGAAACCGGTTGTTGAGCGCATTGCGATTGTAGGTGAGTAACCATTCAGGATTATTAAACAATGTGCTAAACCTTCGCTGATCATCGTTGGATAGCAGTGTCCCTTGTTGATTGCTGAATGAGGGGGGGGTAGCCCATAGATTGAGAAAGAAATTGTTATAGAATCCGTTGATGTTGGGTTGGTTATCACGATCATCCTTGTAACTCAGCAGTGCCTTCCATCGAAATCCTTTTTCACCGGTATCTCTGGTAAAATCTAATTTCAGTTGGTTGTTAAACCGACGTTCCCGTTTAAAGATGTCCTTTGCGTTGTCATGAGATAATTCAATACCCAGGAATTTATTGTCAGTAGATACATTGAAGAAAAAATGGTTCGAATTGATCAGGGTGGGGTCAAAATATGAAGGGGAATAGGGGATGGCAGGTTCTCCGTTACCATTACCCTGGTTGACCAAAGCCCCGTTCTCATCCCATGGATAATTGCTGCCGTCAAATTCCAGGGTACTCAGAGCCGGACCATAGGAGAATATATTATCGGTATCAGGCCCTTGGAAAGCAAGCGATCCGCCTACGGGGATTCCCTGGCTGTAGGTATTTTGTAATCTGGGAAGATTGCGGTCTTGCAAAAAGCGCATTCCAAAAGAGGTGTTAACTCCGGTTTCGAAATAAATATCAGGCTTGAAGTATTGTAGGTTGACCTTGTTTTTTTCTATATCAATCCCTTTGATCCTTCTATATGGAAAATCGTTCCCCAGACGGTTGTAGGTGTGATCAGCATCTTCCAATCCGCGAATGGAATGTCCTTTTTTGTTCAAATTCCTGATCCGGTCAGCATAGGCTTCTGAGGTTATCCGCTCGACAGGGAGGTATTCATGATCTTCATCTTTGATCGCTCCGTCAAACATTTCAGGGGTAACCGTAACCTCCCTGGTTTTCATGCCAATAAAGGAGAAAGTCAGAATATCTCCGACCTGGCACTCTATACTGTAGAATCCGTCAAAATCTGTTTGTGTAGCCTGCAAAGTTCCTTTGATCAGAACAGTAACTCCGGGCAGGGGGAAATCATTGTCGTCATATAATGTTCCTGAAACGGTACCTTGCTGTGAAAACACCAATGAGGTGAATAAGGTAAATGCTATGAGATAAGCATACTTGAAATTCATGAGCTTATAAAGTGAAAACAGATGAGTTCTCTTTTAATTAAAAAGGGGGAGTGAGATGTATTAAATTAATTAGAGTTAAATATAAAGAATTTTCGGACAAAAGTTGATAAAGTGAAAGAGAAGCACTTAACAGAAAGATGATAAGTCTTGACACCTTTAATTTCAGTTGGAGGTATGTTCCGAAAGCTTCTTAGCAGAATCATTTTAGCACAACATAAAACAGCCTATCCTGTCATCATCAAAATCTTATTATGATAAACCTTTCCTTTATGTAGGAAGAGTTTCTTTCTAACGGATTGATGATTATTTCAGGGCAACACCGGATTCGGAGCATACCTCGGATCCTGGTTAAGCAGGTTGCTCATGGTTTGAAAGAATTCTTCATGTTCCCGATGAAAAGCCCCGGGCCTTTCAAAGAAGAGCTCCAGAGAAACGGCAAAAAGCTCCATCAAATTCGTGCCTCCATATTCCCGGAAAAGCGATGCCTTTCTATTACGAATTTCGGGGATCAGTGCCTTTCCTTGTTGCTTCCATACGTTCAAGGTGCTTTCGTCAAAGATTCTGTCCAGGTAACCGCGCCTTGAGTTTTCCAAAACCAAACAATGGGCAAATTCGTGGAGAACGAGGTTGATCCCGTCCTTATAATCTTCAAATCCATGGGTCACTGCAGGCCAGCTGAGGTTGATGGTCTTGGTCATGGGGTTTACATCGCCTTTATATCGCCGGGTGTTGTTCTTATAGGAGTAAGGCCCTGAAAAGATCATGATGCGGTTAAAGTAATCCAGTACGTCTGCCTTTAATCCAAAGGTGATCTGCACGAATCCGCCGGAGAGAATGATCTTCATAGGCAGGGTAACCGGAAATCCATGGGGTGAACCAAATGTAGTGGTCACCAGAAAGAGGTGCGTACGTACAATAAAATTCCTTTTTCGGTCCTGGTCCAATGCCCTGTAATACGGATTGTTCCTCAAGAGTACTTCGTGGTAATACGCTTTTTTAGATGAACTTAAGAACAGGTCGATCAACCGGTGTTTGACGTTGAGCAGGGTACTTTTTAACAGGCCGGGCATAGTAGATTGTTGGATTGTATGGTCGGTTCAGGCTTCAATATAGTGTAATTTCTATTCAGATGGAGGTATCAGCTTTACCTTACTAATTGTAACCTTATAACCTGATAACTACTCTACAGTTTGGAATTTGTTTTTTTGGACCTGAAATTTTCCTCCTTCTCCCCTCGTCATCTCATAACCGTTTTACTGCATCACCGCATAAGGGAATAACTGCCTAACCTCCTGTCTTTTTCAATAGCTATCATTTTTTCTTCAGTAGTGCTTCCCCTTCATCAGGCCCTACTTTTTATCTGTAAGAATATCAGTCTTATAGGGTTTGGATATGTTACAAATGTTACAGAATTGACACGTTATGTATTAGCCAAATATGACATATGTCACATATTTGAAATGGGCCTGAACATAATTTTATGGTGTTAAAAAATTATTAATTCTAACCGTTAAATACATATTAGTCATGAAACAGTTAAAGTATTTTCTGCTCCTCATGTTCTTATCTGTTGGAGTGCTTGGCACCACATATGCCAACAACCTTCAGCTGGATACAGATCCGCCAAATGAGTTTATCACCTTAGCAGAGTTCCTGCAGGGACGTACTGATTTTCTAAATGGTGAATTTCCTATTGTTCCGGCCGATGAGGTTAAAAAGAACCTCAAGAACGAGGCCTATCACATTATCGACATCCGCAATGAAGGCTGGTTCGATTACGGGCATATTAAGGATGCTGCCAATGTAAAGGCCGCCGACCTGCTCAACTATTTCGAAACACAGATCAGTCCTGCCGATTACGAAAAGATCGTACTGGTATGTTACAGCGGACAGTCGGCTGCGTATTTTGCCGGATTGCTGAGAATCGCCGGGTACGATAACGTATACAGCATGAAGTGGGGGATGAGTTCCTGGAGAGAGGATTTTGCCGATCCATGGATCAACAATACCCAACCTTCATTTGAAGATCAGCTGGAAACGGCCATGAACGCCATGCCTGAAGCGTCAGAGCATCCACAACTTGCTACCGGAAAAGCCAGTGGAGAGGAGATCCTCAAAGCAAGACTACAGGAACTGTTCGAGGTACCTTACAGCGAGTTCATCCTTAAGTCTGAGGCCGTATTTGAAACTCCGCAGGAGTATTTCACCCTTTATTTCGGACAGCCGGAGAGCTACACCAACGGTCACATTCCCGGATCGGTGCTTTACGAGGCGAATTCATTACGTGCTAACACCAGCTTGATGACGCTGCCAACCGACAAAAAAGTGGCGCTATACACCACCACAGGTCAGGAAGCTGCCTATGTGCTGGCGTATCTCAATGTATTGGGGTATGACGCCGGAAACATCGCTTACGGGGAAAACGGCTTTAAGAACAAGTCGCTTAAAAAAGCCGGAAGTGATGCTTTCACTACCAAAGAGATCAACATGTTCCCTGTGATCGAATAAAACAATTATCTAAAAAACTTTAAAAATCCAATCTCATGAAAAAATTATCAATTTTCTTATTCGGACTACTTTTATTACCCGCCCTGTTATTTACTTCTTGTGATCGCGGGGATGACGTTACGGATAATGTGGTGGCAACACCTGCATTTGAACTCATGACCGATTTTATGATCGAGAACAACCTCGATATCGATAAGATCCTCGTAAATGCCGATGGCGAGAAATTCGTTGTTGGTGCCCCTGCTGAAGCAGACCTTCCGGCATTCCTCGATAAGTATTTTATTATGGATATCAGAAGTAGTGCCGACTTCCTCACCGCTCATATAGAAGGAGCACAGAACGTGGCCTTTTCTGATATTCTGACTACTGCCGCAACCACTTCCAAGCCTATTTTGGTGGTGTGCTATACCGGCCAGACCGCTTGTTACGCTACAGCCTTGCTCCGTCTTTACGGCTATGCTCATACCCGTGCCCTGAAGTGGGGGATGTCAGGATGGAACGAAGCGACCTCGGGGCCATGGAATAACAATATTGGCAACATTGCCCAAAACAGCAATAACTGGACCTATGGTGCAGCTCCGGCCAATATCACCTTCGAGGATCCTAAGATCTCCACTACGTTTACCGATGGGGAACTGATCCTTAAGGAGCGTGTTGAAGCTGCTGTGGCAGCCGGATTTAAAGGCGTGAACGGAGGTGATGTGCTGAATAACCCAGGAGGATATTTCATCAATAACTATTTCAGTGAAGCCGATTATTCCGGATTTGGACACATTAGCAATGCCTACAGGATCCAGCCATTTACCCTGGCCGATGGTGGCTATAAGTCACTGGACCCAAATGCCAACACGGTTGTGACCTATTGTTATACCGGTCAGACCTCAGCGGTTTTATCTGCAGTGCTCAATGTTCTTGGGTATAACGCTGCGAGTCTGAAGTTCGGAATGAACGGATTGTATAATGACAATCCATCATGGAAAACAAATCAGTGGGGAGGAGATTCTCATCCGAAAAGTCTCCCTGTTCTCGCTAACTAAGCTTCAGAACTATTAAACGATGAAAAATATATTAAAAAAAGCATTTGCACTGGCATTTGTATTCCAGGTGAGTACAATGTTTTCACAAGGATGTGAGGTGGACCTGCCCGGAGCTTCAGACGGCGCTGCGAGCACTCCTTCGATCAGACTTTTCGGATATATCCAACCGCAATACGATTACTTCTTTACCGAGGGTGATCAAGCCAATACCCTACGGTTCAAGAGGGCGCGTATCGGGGTTACCGGAAAGGTTCTGAACAAATTCTCATATTTCTTTATGATGGAGACCAGTCCATTTATTGGTCAGACGGGCGATGCGTACCTCATGGACGCCTTCGTTACCTATGAAGCCAATAACTGGGCCAGGATCTCCCTCGGTACGTATAAACAACCCTTTAGTTTAGATGTGGCTACACCTTGTCATATGTTGCCAACGATCGAAAGATCGATCGTGGCCGACCAGCTGGTGGCTCCACAGCGTGACTTTGGTCTGGGTATCTGGGGAGGTAACAAATTTAACAGGTTGAATTATTCCGTTGCCCTGATGAATGGTCGTGGGTTAGGAGTAAGAGACGATAACACCCGAAAAGATATCATCGGTAGGGTAACCTATAAGCTGCTCAGGAACCTCAGCGTAGGTGCGAGTTTCCGACATGGTTACCCCATTCCAAACAACAACGATGACGACAGAAACTCTTTTGGTGGGGAGATCGTTTATAAACCCGGTAAATTCTGGTTCCAGGGAGAGTATATCTACGATGAAGGTGCTTATTTCGCCGGTGCGGCCGGTGGTTGTGGATCGACCCCGGTAGCCCTGGGAGAGGAGCGCGAAGGTGGCTATTTCCTGGCTGCATATAATGTAAGTGAAAAATTCCAACCCGTATTCAAATACGAATTCTTCGATCCGGATAGCACGATCAAAAACAATATCGGCTATCAGGAACGAATGACCGTTGGATTTAACTATTTCGTGAACCCTAAAGTTCGCTTCCAAGTAAACTATCTGGCTAATATCGAAACTGTGGCAAGTGTTCAAAATGACGCACTGCTCACACAGGTTCAGGTTAAGTTTTAATTCTTTTTTAATAGATAGTTTTGTTATGGGAATAACCCCTCTGTTTTTCAGAGGGGTTATTTACTTTTTCAGCCGTGTTTCGTATCTTTAAAGTCCCTAACAAAACGATAATGAGCCAGACTGAAACAGTGAAAAGCAAGCTCTTCGATACCTATAGCGAATTGCTTGAAAAGAACCTGCTCGAAGAGATGCTTGAAGTAGGTATGCCCAGAACAATTCAAGAAGGAGAATTACTCATCGATATTGGCGATGAACTTACGCATATCCCCCTGATCCTGGACGGGGTCGTAAAGATCATCAGAAAAGATAAACACGGGTGCGAATTGTCCATCTATTACCTCGAGCCCGGGGATACCTGTTCCATTTCCTTCGCGAATTGTATCAATAAAAAGACCAGTATTTTTAAGGGTCTTGCTGAAACTGAGGTCCATGTACTTGCGATCCCGGTTGACCTTATCGACGATTGGCTGGTGAAATATAAGTCCTGGCGCCATTTTATTATAGATAGCTACCACTTCAGATTGCTGGAAATGGTGGAAACGGTAGACTCCCTGGCCTTCCTTAAAATGGAACAGCGCATCTGGAAATACCTCACCGATAAGGTGAAGATCTCTAATGAGGTCGATCTTGAGCTTACCCACCAACAGATCGCAGAGGACCTAAACTCCACGAGGGTGGTTATTACCAGGATCCTTAAGAAACTACACGAAGAAGAAAAGATCTATTCAACAAGAAACAGGGTTCGGGTCCTGGAATTTTTCGAATAGGCTTATCCTCTTTAAGTTCTTGGCTCAAATACCTCTTAAAAGTCTAGTTTTCAAGCGAAGATATGACAAAGGTCATATGCTTTTTAGGGAGAAATTCGCTATGTTTGATATGACATAACGCTATTGCCATGATCAGTATCGAAGAGGCCTTTAAAGCTGTCATTCAGCATACCCACAACATAGCATCAACCATCACCGCACCCGTTGCTAAAAGCGGAAATGCCGTGCTGGCTGCCGATGTTTTTTCCCCCATTAAGATGCCGCCCTTCAGGCAGTCGGCAATGGACGGATACGCGCTTTGCCTCCACGATGATCTTCATTACAAGGTAGTTGGAGAGGTCAAGGCAGGAGACGGATATCATCCCGTTCTCGCTCCCGGTGAAGCGGTGCGGATCTTTACCGGAGCTCCGGTACCCGATACCGCGAATGCTATAGAAATGCAGGAAAAGGTAACCGTAAATGGAACGCACATAAGCATCGAACAACAGCCTCCCGTTGAACATAACATTCGCCCCGCCGGAGAGCAGGTCGGTAAAAACGATCTTGCTTTGTCGGAAGGAACCATATTGACCCCGGCTGCCATTGGCTATTTGAGTGCTTTGGGTATCAAAGAGGTTTCTGTTTATAAAGCACCCTCTATCGCCATCGTAACTACGGGAGATGAACTTATAACACCCGGTGAACCGCTTACTTACGGGAAAATTTATGAGAGCAATTCGGCCATGTTGCAAAGTGCTCTGAAGGGACTTGGTTTTAAAAAGGTTTCCATCCATAAGGTCGACGACAATTACGAACATACCTACCAAACCATAAAGGGACTTACAGATCAAAACGATGTGGTGATCATGACCGGAGGCATATCGGTAGGAGATTACGACTTCGTAGGGAAAGCATTGAAGGCTCTTGAAGTGGAACAGGTTTTTTACAAGGTGAAGCAAAAACCGGGGAAGCCTTTGTTCTTCGGTAAAAAGAACAACACCATACTGTTCGCACTACCCGGAAATCCAGCGGCTTCATTAAGCTGTTTTTACCTGTATGTGCATCCGGCCCTGCAGAAAATGACCCGCAGAGATCATCGGTTGCATAAGGTACAGGCCTTGTCAGACACCCATTTTATCAAAAGTGGAGACCGTCCGCAGTTCTTAAAGGCGATATGCGATGCAGGCCGGGTAACCATTCTCGAGGGGCAAAGTTCGGCCATGCTACAAACCTTTGCGATAGCAAATGCCCTTGTCGCAGTGCCTGAAGAGCTTAAGGAGATAAAAGTAAATGATTCGGTAGAAGTGATCCTGCTGCCGGTAACCAACAGCGTACGATGAGTTTCAAGGTAAAAAGTAAGATCTGGATCGAAGTCGGTGGGCAGGAATTCCTGGGCGAAGGTAAGGTGCGCTTGCTAAAGGCCATAGAACAAACAGGGTCATTGTCTAAGGGGGCCAGATCGATCAATATGTCTTATAAAAAAGCATGGCATCTTCTCGATGGTGTGAACCGTTGTGCCAAAAAGCCGGTCACTACTAACAGTGTGGGTGGTAAAGGAGGGGGAGGTACAGCTTTAACACCCTATGGAAAGTCGTTGATCGCGGCCTTTGATCAAATGAATTTAAATTGTCGTGAATTTCTCGACCAACAAATGAAAGCCATAAGGAATTTATAAATCAGCAAGACAGGCGAGGGGTGAGCTTTAATATTCAAAACGCAGCTTCTTCGTAAAATCATACATATGGAAAAAAAGAAAGTAAAGAACGTTTTTGTTCAGGGGGCGATCTCTCCTGAATTCATTTCGAACTCCATAGCAAAACACCAGGTGAAGACCAATATAGGAGCTCATAATATCTTTTTGGGACAGGTAAGGGCCGATGTGATCGACGACAAAACGGTCAAAGCCATAGATTATACGGCCTATGAGGCTATGGCCAATGCCAAATTTCACGAGATCAGGGAGGCTACTTTCGATAAGTTCGAGCTCACCTGTATGCATATCTATCATAGTCTTGGCGAGGTAAAAACCGGAGAGATCTGTTTATTCGTCTTTGTTTCTTCCCCCAGGAGAAAGCAGGTTTTTGAAGCCCTGGAATATGTGGTGGAAGCCATCAAGGCTGAGGTGCCTGTTTTTGGACGGGAGATCTTTGAAGACGATACTCATCAATGGAAAGTAAACAGTTAGGTCATGGTAGATATCACACATAAAAGCACCACGCTAAGAACTGCTATTGCCCAGGCCGTGGTCAGGGTGAGCAAGCAGGAAACGATCGACGCCATTAAGAACGATACCGTTCCTAAAGGCAACGTATTTGCCATGAGCAAGGCTGCCGGTTTATTGGGAGTGAAGCGTACTCCTGATATCCTCCCCGATTGTCACCCCCTGCCCATAGAATATACGGGGGTGGAGTATGAGATCGACGGACTCGAAATTACGGTGCTGTTTACCGTGAAGACGATCTATAAGACCGGGGTAGAAGTAGAGGCCATGCATGGGGCCAGTGTGGTGGCGCTTAATATGTACGATATGCTTAAGCCTATTGACAAGGATATCGAGATCGATCACATCCGATTACTGAAGAAAAAAGGCGGAAAATCAGACTTCCGGGACCGCTTTAGAAAAGACCTGAAGGCCGCGGTGATCGTATGTTCAGACAGCATATCGGCAGGAGAAAAGGAAGACCGGGCAGGAAAGGCCATCATGAAGAAGTTGGAATCCTGTGAGGTGAAGGTGGAACACTATCTTATTATTCCTGATGAGGTCGAAGAGATCCGTGAAAAGACCAGGGCCTTTCAGCAGGAGGGTATGGACCTGGTGATCTTTACCGGAGGTACCGGCCTTTCAAAACGGGACGTTACCCCGGAAGCCCTGGAACCTCTGCTGGATCGTCGTATACCGGGCATTGAAGAGGCTATTCGCAATTACGGACAAGACCGAACGCCCTTTTCTATGCTCTCCCGAAGTATCGCGGGGACTGTAAAAAACACCCTGGTATTGGGGCTTCCCGGTTCTACTAACGGAGCTAAAGAATCTATGGATGCTGTATTTCCATCGGTTTTGCATATATTCAGAATACTAAAAGGCGCAAGGCACGATTAAATGAAAAAGGAGGATAACATATTACGCGATACCCACGGCAGGGATCATGCCTACCTGAGGATCTCCCTGACCGAACGTTGCAATCTGCGCTGCTTTTATTGCATGCCGGCTGAAGGAATACCCTTAGTGCCCCGCAGTCATCTAATGACCTATGAGGAGATCTACGAGATCGCGAAAACCTTTGTGGCTCATGGGGTCAATAAGATCAGGCTTACGGGAGGAGAACCCCTGGTGCGAAAAGATATCGGACTCATTCTTGAAAAACTGGCGACTTTACCTGTTGAGTTGTCCATGACCACCAATGCCGTGATCGTTCACAAATTCATAGACCTGCTTAAGGCCAACCGTTTGAATCACATTAACCTGAGCCTGGATTCCCTTCAAAAGGAAAAGTTTAAAAAGATCACCCTCAGGGATAATTTTGATATCGTCTATGAAAACCTTCTCCGGTTGGTTGATGAAGGATTTAAGGTCAAGGTAAATGCCGTGCTTATGAAAGGTGTCAATGACGATGAGATCGTCGATTTTATTCACCTGACCAAAGACTTACCTGTTAGTGTGCGCTTTATCGAGTTCATGCCTTTTGATGGCAATAGGTGGGATATGTCTAAACTCGTGTCTTACGCTTCGATCATGGAACGTTTAAACGCTGCCTTCGATCCGGCTGAGGTCGAGCGCTTACAAGATGCGCCTAACGATACGGCAAAAAATTACAAGATCAAAGGCTATAAGGGTAGCTTTGCCGTGATCAGTTCGGTGACCAATCCGTTCTGTGATTCCTGTAACCGTCTGCGCTTAACCGCCGATGGTAAGCTCAAAAACTGCCTCTTCTCTGCTACAGAATCCGATCTTCTTACCACATTCAGAAAGGGTGGTGCCATCGAGCCCATAATTCAGAAGGCGGTGCAGAGCAAGTTTAAGGTCAGAGCCGGTATGGACGACCTTGAAAAGCTAAAGGAACCTGAATTGCACGGCAGGAACCGCAGTATGATCGCTATCGGAGGGTAGTTCCTGAGGTCATTATTTCCATCAGGAGTATTTCTGTGAAGACAGTCCTCTTTCAAATTGGAATATTCTTTCTATTCGGGTAATATACAGTCCGGAGCGACTTTCTTGAGCATGGCGTCTAATCCGAATTCCAGCGTTTGATCCATGACCTTTGAATCGTCTTCATGACACTGCAGGCAGGCACCCACAAATAACATACGCTTTTGTTCTGTTACGCTGAAAGGCCTGAAATCGGTTCGGGTAGACGTAACCACATCGTTATCCACCGGTTTCATAAAAGGGATCCAGGCATCTTCAGGGAGATCGTCGTTGGGATTAAGGGCATAGTCTGGCGTAAAACTCCAGGAACCTTTCCCGTTCAAAGTTTCATATACCAGGCTCCCCATTCCATATCCCAGCGTTGCCGCATCGGCATGACACGATTTACAATCTCTCACTTGTTTGGCGGTGGTATGGGGGGAGTTGGGTGCATAGAGGCGGTGAAAAGAGACATCTTCCCCGGGATTTCCGGTATAGCTACCCTTGTCTATGGTCATGATCATCCCCGGAATGGCCGGTTCGATCACCATAACGCCATTGTGTTCCCTTACACCAAGTGCGGGTTGTGAGGCTGAAAATTCGGCTACGTATTCATCCCAGGCACCGGTTACGAACTCCTTATCCAGGAGGTCAAATGCTCCTTTTTTATCGGGGTCAAACTGGTTGTGACACCCTATACAGCGCGACGCCCAGGAGGAGTGGCAGGCGCTGCAGCTCACGTTTTGGTGGGCATTACCCGAACAGACCTCCGGTTGCTTTTTTAACGGATGAATAGCTCCGTCTTTTTTACCGATAAGCCATGCATTTCCTGAGGTGTCGATAAAGGTATTCACCAGGGGGTGTCCGTCTTTTTCAACGGCAATGATCTCCTTATCGGTATGCTCATATTCGCGGTGCATGAACACCAGGAAACTTTCCCGGTCCAGCGAATCGTAAGGGATGGTATTGGGCGCTTCTTTAAAATGACAATCGCTGCACTGCAGGGCTACTGCATCTTCCTGGTGGGTGTAGCGTTCGCCGGTACCCATCACCTCATGAGACGAATGGCAGTCTATGCAGAGAAGGCCTTTTTTGTGATGCACATCGGCCTGTTGGTGTTTGTATACGCGTTTATCATCCATAACCGTATAGCCCGGAGTTTTTGCCACCTCGGCTTCTTCCAATAAGGTTTCCTGCAAGCCCATATAATTTGTGGAGATCCGGCTGGAGCGGCTATGACAACCAAAGCAGTGCATGTCGTTCACGAAGATATCTGTAGCGGGATGTACCCTGGGTAATTCCATCTTTCCGGAGGCGATATAGCGTTCGAGGTCGGAGGCTGCCTGATCGCTGTAATTTAAATGGCAGGCTATACAGCCACCTCCACGGCTTAGCTGATCTATGGCCCCGTATTCCGGTTTTTCAGCCCCAAGGTGGCAGTTGGCACATAGGTCCCGTATATGTTTATCGGACGCCGAATGCGCCAGGTCTTTAATGTGGAAATGGTGGTTAGGCGAATCGGCTTCCCCGAAGGCGAATTTGTCTACGGCAATGATCCCGCTATTGGAGGTCATTAAGGAGGAGTTCACCTTATCAAGTTCGTCGGCATGGCACTTTCCACAGGTTTCCTTAGCGTCGGCCAGATTACCGGGGATCAGGATCATTCCTGCATGCGCTTCAGACTTATCGAGTGTGGTGGTATTCCCCAGGTGACAACTTGAACAACCGATCACCTCGGGATTGTGGTAATTGGAGTAGCCTGTAGTATTTTGATGGCAGTGCAGGCATGATTCCAAATCACCCACAGCGACTTGTGTATACGCGCCTTCCGGATCTACGTATTGGTGAATGGTATTTTTATTCCGCACGTAAAGCAAAGCGGCGATCACCAGGATGATGGCCGAAACAAAGACGATCTGTGTATACTTTTTATTCATCTTTTCAATGACTACCACCAAATTTATAGGATTCCTGATTCTGAAAACATGACATTTCCCCACCTCTTGATTTTAAGGGTGTTTATGTAACAATAGTCACATTCTAAGTGCTACTAATCTGACTTTTATCATGCTTTAACGGGTCATTTGCCAATAACTTTCGGATGTAAAAATATTCCAAAGTTATGCCTACATCGAGACGAAAGTTCATCAAAATATCAGCCTTGGGATTGGGAGGATTGGCAGCCACAGGAGGCGCTATGAATCTCATGGGAATGAATCCGCTTCTGGACGCGGCTGTTAAGGAAAATGTAGCCAGAAAGTTGAGCAGGACCCCCACCTATTGCGAAGTGTGTTTTTGGAAATGCGCCGGGTGGGTGTATACCGATGAACAACAAAATATCACCAAGATCTTAGGGAATGATGACGATCCCCACTGTAACGGAAGGCTTTGTCCGCGCGGAACAGGGGGCATTGGTATGTATACCGATGAAGACCGTCTTAAAACACCCCTCATCAGAAGCATCGTGAATGGAGAAGAAACCTTCAGGGAAGTCAGCTGGGAGGAAGCACTGGATCTTATCGCATCGAAATTTACCGAGGTAAGGGAAAAATACGGACCGGAATCTTTTGCCTTACTCAAGCACGGGTCTCCGGGAAAACACCTGGAGCATTTATTTAAGGCTTACGGTTCGGATACCATTGCCGAACCGGCCTATGCACAGTGTCGTGGTCCGAGAGAAACCGGATTTGCACTGACCTTCGGGTCGTGGGTAGGTTCCCCCGAACCAACAGATATTCGCGATACCGAATGCCTGGTGCTTATAGGTTCGCATATCGGAGAGAATATGCACAACACCCAGGTTCAGGAAATGTCGGATGCCATAGACAGGGGGGCGACCATCATTACGGTCGATCCGCGGCTGTCTACTGCTGCAAGTAAGTCAGACCACTGGTTGCCGATCAAACCGGGAACCGATATGGCTTTGCTGCTCGCGTGGATGCACGTACTCATTTATGAGGACCTCTATAATAAAGACTACGTAGAAAAATACACCACCGGCTTTAATAAGCTAAAGGAGCATGTGAGAACCTGTACCCCCGAATGGGCTTATGCTATTACGACCATAGAGCCGGAGGTGATCAGAAAAACTGCCCGGGCCATGGCTGCTGCTGCACCTGCGACCATTGTGCATCCGGGACGTCATGTTACCTGGTATGGTGACGATGCGCAACGCGCCCGTGCTGTGGCCATGTTGAACGGCCTACTCGGTTCATGGGGTAATCGCGGCGGATTCTACTTTAAAGAAGGCCTGAAAGTGCCTAAATATCCGCATCCTGAGTATCCGAAACCGAAATGGGGTTGGGAAGCCATCGGAGAGAAATACCCCTATGCACAAATGGGGATCACCCAGGAATTGATCAAGGCTACTATAGAAAGTGAGCACAACGAGCATCCGATCAAAGCCTGGATGGTGGCGGGAACCAATTTGACGCAATCCCTGCCACAACAGGAAAAGACCATTGAGGCGATCAATAACCTCGACTTCCTGGTTGTGGTTGATACCATGCCCATGGATATCACGGGATATGCCGATGTGGTACTGCCCGAATGTACCTACCTGGAACGCTATGACGGCATTCGTTCGGCACCGAACAGGAATCCGTCGATCGCTGTAAGGATCCCGGCGGTGAAACCTAAATACCAGTCGAAACCGGCGTGGTGGATAAGCAAACAGATCGGGGAACGCCTCGGCCTGGGTGCGTATTTTGACTACGACGATTACGAGGAGGTCATTGAATGGCAGCTCAAACAACTGGGGACTTCCCTGGAAGAGATGAAAAAGATCGGGGTGAAAAACTTTGAAAGAACCTCAGGGCCTCTCTATCTGAAGGAGGATCAGGACCATGAATTTTTTACGTCCAGCGGGAAGGTGGAATTCTATTCCAAAGACCTTAAGAGCAAAGGCTTTGATCCTATGCCCGTTTATACCCCGCATCCGGAGCCGCCGGAAGGGTATTACCGTCTGAATTACGGCAGGTCTCCGGTACATACGTTTAGCCGAACTATTAACAATCCGAACCTCAGTGCTTTAAAAGATGAGAATACGCTGTGGGTACACCCAAAAGTGGCCCGTATTCGCGGACTGCAAAAGACTCAGGAGGTATGGTTGAAGAATCAGGACGGGGTAGTTTCCGATTTCCCTATCAAAGTAAGGGTTACCGAACGTATACGCTGGGATTCGGTATATATGTATCACGGCTTTGGCCACGCCAATAAAAAGCTTTCAAGGGCTTTTGGCAAAGGGGCCAGTGATTCCCAGCTCATCACCAGAACTGCGGTAGACCCCCTGATGGGAGGTACCGGACTCCGCGGAAATTTTGTCACCATTTTAACCGAAGATCCACATAAAAATTCAGTGATATGAGATATGCAATGGTCATAGATACCAAGAAATGTGTTGGTTGTAGCGATTGTGTTGTGGCTTGCCAAACCGAAAATAATGTGCCGGAAGGATTTTGCAGAGACTGGATCACCGAAGTGGTAAGCGGCTCATATCCCAACCTCGAATTAGAGCTGCGATCGGAACGCTGTAATCACTGTGAAGAGGCACCTTGTGTGCGATGCTGCCCAACCGGAGCCAGTCACGTGGTCGAAGGCGGGATCGTACTCGTCAATGCTTCAGAATGTATAGGCTGTGGAGCCTGTATCGCTTCTTGTCCGTACGATGCGCGTTTTCAGCATCCCGACGGCCATGTAGACAAGTGTACCTTCTGCCATCACAGGTTAAAGAAGGGGCAGTTGCCGGCCTGTGTATCGGTTTGTCCAACCAAGTGCATGTACTTTGGTGATCTCGACGACCCGAACAGTGAGGTGTCACAGTTGTTGAAAGACCGAAAGTATAAAACCTTAGCCCCTGAGGCAGGAACCAAACCTCACGTATTTTATTTAATCTAAAGCCGTACCATTATGCAAGAAGAATTATTTACCAGCGGACGCAATATCCCGAATATTGATCCCTATTTGGATGTATGGCACTGGCCCATTGCACTCTATCTGTTCTTAGGAGGATTGGCAGCAGGTATCCTGTTCTTTGCGGCCTTATTCTATATCCTGGGTAAAGATGAGGTGTATCCGGGAGCAGTCAAGAAAGCAACTGTGATACCTCCCATTGCCTTGTCTGTTGGGCTGCTCGCACTTATATACGATCTTACCCATCCGCTTTACGCCTGGCAGTTGTATACCACATTCAGAATTGAATCGCCCATGTCATGGGGTGCCTGGGTCTTATTGATCGTAACGCCCATTGCCTTCTTATGGACCTTTAGCTACTACCGCGAAGCCTTTGGAGGGATAGAATCAAAACTAAAACTATTCAATAAGCTTAAGTTTTTGAACACTTTTGAAGCCTGGGTGATCAAAAACCGGATGAACATGGCCTATGCCTTAATTCCGCTATCGCTCATCCTCGGGGTGTATACCGGAATTTTATTATCAGCCTTCAATGCAAGACCCCTATGGAACAACGCCATTCTCGGGCCTTTGTTCCTGGTCTCAGGACTGTCTACCGGAGCTGCGGCCATTATCATCATGTCTAAGAGCATGAAGGAGAAGCACCTCTTTGGTAAGATCGATCTCGGATTGATCATTGTAGAATTGGCCTTGATCGCCCATATGATCATGGGGTATTACGCAGGTTCACAGGTACAGTTGGAAGCGGTCGAATTACTGGTAGGAGGCGAATTTACCTTGATCTTTTTCGGAGTGGTCGTGCTCCTCGGATTATTGCTGCCGGCCTTCCTGGAAGTGGGAGAGATCATGGGGATTAAGATCCCGGTGATCATTCCTGCGCTACTGGTGATCATCGGCGGATTGGTATTCAGGTTCGTCATGGTCGAAGCCGGCCAGTTAACCCGTTACCTGTATTGATTGTCTTGTGATAATAAAAAATATATTATTTAACTTCTCCTACTCAGCAGGGTCTGGGTTTAAATGATAAACAGCATGGTTAAGAAAAAACTGAAAATGATACTATTTAACAAAAGGCTTTTTGCGGCCGTGCTCCTCATGGCTTTTTCAGGGGTGCTCACCCAATGTGCCACACCCCCGGAACAAGAAGGTCTTGAACTCTCGCATCTGCTCAACAGGGCCATTAGTTCAGAACGCTATATCTCGGCCGATGAGGTGGCTCAAATGATCATCGGTAACGATCCGTCCTTCATTTTGGTCGATGTGCGTAATGAAGAAGATTTTAATGCCTATGCCATCCCGGGGGCGGTTCATATTCCCCTGGCGCAATTACTCGATGAGGAACATAAGATCCACCTGGACCAGGATAAAAGAGATGTGATCTTCTATTCTAACGATCATCTTTTTGCCGATCAGGCCTGGGTATTGTGCTGCCGGGAAGGGTATTCTCATATGAAGGTGCTTGAGGGAGGCCTCAATGCCTGGTATACCGATATCATTAACCCCACCGTACCCGATGAAAGCATGCCGGCCGAAGCTTTTGAGCTGTACACGACACGAAAAGCCTCGAGTATGTACTTCGGAGTCAAGTACCCGGAAACCTTTCTTAAAGAACCGGTGGTAAAAATACCTGTAGTAAAAAAGCCGGCCCCTGTTGAAGTGGTTCCCAAGAAGAAGAAAAAGAAAAGACCTATGGAAGGAGGTTGTTAATTTTTTAAATGTATAAGTACTTTTTTATGAAAGAATCAAAACATGTAAAAAGGATTTCCTTCGGTTCGCTCGTATTCATGGGTTTGGCCGTGATCGCTGTGATGGCCTACCGATATGCTGAGCCTTTATTCACAACCACCACGGCGTCTACCCTTGAAACCCTGGCCTCCGGCACCTATATGCTGCCTTTGGATGTCCTTGAGAATGAGGAGGTAGTATTGGTGGATGTCAGAGATCAGCACGACTTTGAAAAGGGGTATCTGGGTCATGCCCTCAACATACCTACCCCCACCATCCTGGAGGAGGCGAATATGGCCCAGTTCGAAGCCTGGAAAGCTTCGGGAACCACCGTTGTGCTCTACGGCAGTACTGTGGAAGAGGCCAATATGCCTTTTCTTATGCTCTTTCAGATGGGGTATGACAATCTCAAGCTATTACAAGCCGAGGTAGTCTATGCCCAAAATACATTAAAGGTAACCCCTGCGGTGGTTGAAACTCCTGTTGCCGATATCAGGGCATTTATCGATGCCTCTGCACAAAAGGCTGAAGCCATAGACCAGGCGAGAGCGAAAGAAATGGCCAGAGAGGCGGCCATAGAAGCCGCTAAGGCTGCAGCTGCAGCAGCTCCGCCTCCACCAAAAGAAGTGGTTCCTAAGAAAAAGAAAAAGAAGCGCCCCATGGAAGGAGGCTGCTAGGTAAACACAGGCTAACCACCCATTCAGAAGCATTTGCTTCCATAAAAAAACGCACCCAAGAGGTGCGTTTTTCCTTTGTGACCGGTTCGCTGATCACGATGTTATAAGGTACTTTTCGAAAGGGTGAGCTATACTTCAGCCTCCTCAACCATTTCCTCTTCGAGGTCTGCATCAGCAGTACCGGCATCCACTGTGTCTTCTTCAGGTCTTTGCAGCAAACGCTCCGGGATCTCTTCACCCTCTTCTCCCGAGAAGTATGGGAATACGTCTACGATAGGCGATTCGGAGATCATCGGAATGGTGTAATCGCCCATAGTGTCCTTCATGGCAAAGGTGGTGTTGTCAAAGGCCTCCTTGATATCGTTGGCCTGCACCAGCAGGTAGATATTGGTCTTGCGCTCTTTTCCGCTTTCCTCATCGATGGCTACAAGACTCACCTTCGATTTGAACCAACGGTCGGAATTTTCAAAAGGGTGGATCTCCGAAAAGTTGGCCACTTTGATGTTCATGATCTGGAATTCCTCACTGGTCAGGGCGGTCATTTCTTCGTTCATACGGGCCTCGGCCTCTGTATAGGAAACCGCATCCAGCAGGTAGGTCTCAGAAGTTACTTTTTGTTCGCCCGTCTCGTGGGTCTTACGGTACTTTACTTTGCATTCAAACCAGGTTACGCTCATAGCTAAAAATTTTTAAGGGCTTCAAAAATAGGGTTTCTGCCAATGCATGAAAGTTAAATACCCGGGGAGTTGTTCACAATTTTGTTCTGAAAGTTGTTTTGAGTAAAAACTTTAATTTTTTAGAGAACCATGGAGATTGTGCCCTAAGGACTAAAGCTCAATTCACTAGCTGATATGGGGCGAAATAGATCAGGTGTCGTAGGGAATACTCTGGTTTTAAATATGCAAAACACTTTAAAATAATTGAATTCCATTCATAGTACTGATGGACATCATTTTAATCGGGCGTTCGACATCGTACCTTACCATTTGCTTTAATCCTTCCCTCTTTATTGCCGATCTGCTGGAAAATCATACGATAATCATCAGTCCGCTGTTATACGACTTTGGTACTGACCAAAAACGATTGATATGAACACACTTCATTTTTTACGGTTTCCCCTGCTTCTGGTATGGTTGGCAGGGATGGTTCTCAGCGCCTGTAAGACCGAAGAGGCACTAAGCCCCGAACAGGCGAAGGAGATCGCCAAGGAAGCCTATGTTTACGGCTTCCCGATGGTCGTGAATTACAAGACCATGAATATGTATGTGCTTGATGAAAATTCGCCGGAGTATAAAGGTGATTTTAATCAGATGGTCTGCGATGCGCGATTGCTGGGGCCCAAAGACAAAACAGTGGTCACCCCGAACTCAGATACCCCGTACTGTATGCTTTGGGTTGATATGAGAAGTGAGCCTGTGGTGATCTCGATCCCGGAGGTGGATCCCGACCGCTTCTTTCATTTCCAGTTGATCGACCTCTACACGCATAATTTTGCGTACCTGGGCAGCCTGACCACGGGGAATCAAGGGGGCGATTATTTAGTAGCCTCTTCCGACTGGAAGGGTGAAGTGCCTGAGGGCATTGCTGAGGTGATCACCTGCGAGACCGATATGTTCTTCTCGGTGATCCGTACCCAGTTGATGAACGCGGACGATATGGCCAATGTGAAGGCTTTGATGGATGGATATAAAGTACAGCCATTAAGTGTTTTTCTGGGGCAGGACCCTTTAACCAGGGCTGAACTCCCTGCATATCCCGAATGGGAAGAAGGGGCGCAATTTACTCCTAAGGCTTTTGCCTACCTGGATTATATGCTCAATTTTACCAATCCGAATCCCGATGAAAAAGCGTTTAGAGACCGGTTGGCATTACTGGATCTGGGAACACCGGAAACATTCGATATGAATAACTTCGATCCCGAAGTACAAAAAGCGATCGAAGAAGGCGTAGCAGAAGGGTTTAAGGCTATCGAAACCTTTATTACAGAAAACAGCAATGATGCCTTAATGAGTGCGAAGATCTTTGGTACCAGAAAATACCTGTCGAAGATCGCCGGTGATTTTAATAAGAAAGATCATTATATACTTAGAGCTGCTGCCGCACATACAGGGTTATATGGAAATTCGGGTGCGGAAGCCATTTATCCTACTTACATCATGGAAGCTCCCGGCACCCCTTATAACGCAGCAGAGCATAAGTATACACTTACCTTCCATAGGGATTCCATGCCTCCGGTGAACGCCTTTTGGTCGCTGAGCATGTACGATGGTAAGACCCAGCTTTTTATTGAAAATGAACTGAACCGGTATTTGTTGAATTCGAATAACACAGATCAGTTCGTGTTTGGAGATGATGGTTCTTTAACCCTGTATATTCAGAAGGAATCTCCGGGAAAAGCCCTGGATCCGAACTGGCTGCCTGCTCCCGATGGTCCGTTTTATTGTGTACTGCGATTGTATGGCCCTAAAGAGGAAGCACTTTCCGGAACCTGGGTGAATCCACCTTTAAAAAGAAATGATTAAACACAGCGCCTCCATACCTTATGGGGACGTTTTTTGCATTAAAACCTTTTTTTTTGACATAACTCCCTGATTTTTAATTTTTGGAGGATATGGTGTAACTTGCTTGTTACGTAAGGTTTAAGTTATGTCAAAACAATTTCTTTATAACACAGAAGGGCGTCATGCCACCTGGCTTGAGCTTTTTTTTGATCTAATTTTTGTGGTAGCCCTTGGGCAGGTCACCCACTTTTTCTCTCATGCTCATGATGGTCACTTGTTCGATGGGGTCTGGTCCCGGTTTCTTTTGATATTTATCGCCCTGTGGTGGATCTGGGTAGGGCATACGGTCTATTCCAATCGCTTTGACACCGATGCCCGGAAGCATAGGGTAGCTACCCTGGCACTCATGTTTATTGTGATCCTGATCTCCGGAACGGTAGATATTGAGATGGGTAAAAACAATGCCCTCTTCGTGGGGCTTTATGTGGTAGCCAGACTTATGATCGCAGGCTTTTATTTCACTTCGGCCAGTTCTGCCAAAGAAAAGGAGGTATTTGCGGGAAAAAAGGGATTGCTTATCATCATCGGTGCCCTGATCAGTCTTAGTTCGCTGCTATTTACCTCCCCTTATTCGGTGGTGGTGTTCTTTGCCGGAATCCTGTTTGATATGGTGGTACCTTTTTTGGTGCGGAGTAAATTAAATTTTTGTCCCATAGACCGGGAACATCTGGTAGAAAGGGCCGGACTCCTGGCCATTATTCTTTTGGGTGAATCGGTGATCTCCCTTTCTCAGGGAATTAATGATGTGGCATGGGATACCACTACTATTATTACGGCTTCTTTGGGCTTTTTCCTTATCTGTATGATCTGGTGGATCTATTTCGATTCCTTTCCTTTGCTTATCCATAGCAAACGGGATCCCAATGGTTTTGCCATATTGTATTCCCAGCTGTTTACTTATATGGCTTTTGCCATCCTCGCCAATATGATTCGTCATACGATCCTGATGGACCTTGATATAACCGCCTTCCGGTTTATGGCCATAGCCGGAATGGTTTCCTTTTATATCGGAAAACAGGTGGCTTATTTTGTGAACATTCCGGAGTATCGGTATGCTATTATTCGGAATACAGTAATAACCTTTGCTATTGTAGGTGCTTCCTTACTTCTTTCGACTCCTCGCGATATCCTGATCGGGATGTGTGTTTCGATGATGGCTTATATAGTACTCAACTGGCAATCACAGATCAAATTGTACGGAAAAGTCTCCATGTAGGATTGGAAGGTTGAAGGCATTGCTAAAGGTATTAGAAGGGGTGAAGGTTTATGAAGGGTTGCCATACGGCTTTTACTTCTTTTTTGACTTTTACCAATCGATAAAAGACACCCCGATCCCAATGGTGGTTTGCAGGTGGTTGTAATCGATCAGGGTTTCTCCATAGCCGTGGAAGAACTGGGCCTGTCCCCTAAGGTTACCGCGGATAGGGAAGAGGTAATTGAGCTGGATACTACCCCTGTTGTCTTTAAAGGTTAGCGTATTGGTAGCTACCATATACAGGGCATGGCGATTTAGCGTGTAAGTGGCCGTGAGTTCTCCGTTGCCGATGTATTTGGTGATGTCGGGATTCTCATCATCATCGTCACTAATACGCAGCCAGGGGCGGAGGTATAGACTCAAGGGACCCCTTTCATACCCTACATGAAACATAATACGGTTCCAGCTGCGGGAGCGCGGTAGGTCGCGTCCGTTAGATTGGTGGTTGAAGGCTAACCCGGCCATACGGATCTTACCACCGAGGAGGTCCATCTTGAGAGGGACGTTAAAAATGATCTCCGGTTCATAGTTGAGCTCCCGAAAGGGCCTGGAAAGGTCCGGATTGTAAAGTTGCCAATGGGCTACCTGCGTAAACGCCACCCAGAGGTCGGCCTTACCCCGAAACATGGACTGAAATACCTTGGTCTTAAAACTAACCTGAAATTTGGCCTCCCAGGTATTATACGGATTTGACTCGGGTACGGTGTATTCCGGATTCTCACTTACAGGTTGGAGGTTGGGACGATTGGACCATCGGGCTACAGAAAAATACGTGGGCTTGTAGGACACCAGCCTGAATGTACCTCGTTTATCTTTCTTATCTAATTCCCAACGTTGGGAAAAGGTCTTGCTGATCACCCCTGTACTGTCATTTTTACCCGGATTCGATTGCCCCGTACCTGAATGGGGATACAATAGTATTAAACAGATGAAGATCTTTAGAGTGAATCGCATAAGCCCCATTTCTTTCATAAAGTACGGAGTAAAAATACGATAAAATGGATGTTGGTGTTTAACAGGTCATCCTAATTATAGGTAAGGCGATGGAGCATATAAAGGGTGTAATTAGGTGATTTTAACTGGGCAAAACGTCGAGCAAACTGATAATCAGTTATTTACAATGCGTGTTTGCGGTGAAAATGCTATATTTGATGAGTACATGGTAATTTATGTATGCCCCCTGTCGATGCCTGTTCTTTTCCTTTTGCGAAAGTAATGGACCATGATGGATAGATTACAGCGTATGCGACGGATGCATCTTAGCAGGTTTGAAGACGAACATGCTATAGCTTTGCCCCCGCATTTAACAGAGAGCCGGAATGCTCTTTTCGAGCGACCCGAAACGACCAACCAACCGCTTACTTTCAAAGCATTCTTCACCAAAGCAGAGGCTTCACGCGAGAAGCAATCTAAAAGCTACAGCCACCGACTTAAGAAATTAAACGCCTTTGGCCTTCATGAGGTCACCGACAGAGATGCCATGGCCTTACTGGCCTGTATGGGCTATCACACAGGGAAGGACGGGGTTTCAAAAGAGCGTAGGAGGCGCATCCTGGATCGCATCTATTTTAATAACCTTCGTAAGGATTGCAAAGAAGAACTGGTATATTCCTGGGGTAGACGAAGTCCGGAAGAGCGGTTGCGACTTTTGGCAGAAACCCTTGCCTATGTTTGCCTGAGCAGGGAAAATGAGATCGATCCCGATGCTTTGATCGCGGTTCGTGAACTCAAGGAAGATCTTGATTACCTGCGTCGCATGTACTATTACCCGACCTTTAACTACGCCTGGCCGGCCATAGCCAGTGGTGCTGATCGTATTATTTCAAGAACGATCATGGTGAAAAGCGAAGAGGAAGTCCGTGTAAATAATTTATTTCTCGCAGTATATACCCTCACCCGCAAATTACTGTCCTTTTCCTGATCGGATAAGAAGGATCTTGAAGAAGTATGAGGTATCCCGTTTCAGGGGAAGGCCATAAATGAAATGCCCTATTTTAATAAGTGCAGAAATCCTGTCGGTGTTTTAGGGTCTCTTGGATCTTGTCTTAATAGCAGGCACATGCTTTTGTACAAGGCGGGGTTCTCTGCATAAAAAGCGTATGGTTTTTCGAAGAAATTTTCCAAAGAGGCAGAAAAGAGCTCCATGAGGTTGGTACCGGCATAACGTCTAAAGAGTTCTGATTTTCCCTGGCGGATTTTCACCAATTGTTTTAATCCCAAACGCTCCCATGACTGCAAGTGCTTTGGGTGGAGTATCTTTTTAATGATGCCGCACAGGCGGTTCTCCAGGATAAGGCAATGCCCGAATTCATGAATGGCAAGGTTGGCCCCTTCCGTTGGAACCACGAATCCCATTTCTACCGCCGGCCAGCTCAGGTTAACACTTCCCGTTAGCGGATTTACGTCGCCATTAAAAAGCGTGTTCATATTCTTGTAGCTGTAGGGACGTGAAAAAATAAAAATGCGTTTAAAATGTTCCAGAACATCCCTTCGCAGACCGAAGGTGATCTGAACAAAGGCGCTTCCCAGGAGGAGTTTCATTTCCCGGGATACATAAAATCCAGGTTCCGACTGTATGTTTACCGATTTAAGAAAAACCAGGGTACGTATCACAAATTCCCGTTGTCCCTTTTCATCGAGATGCTGGTAATAAGCAATACGCTTTGAGAACACCTTGTGGCATGTTTCTTTTTCTGTTCTGCCAAAAAAATAATCGTATAGTTGGTATCTTAAATTCACTACGCCGGTCTTTAGAAATACCATAGTGAAAGCAGATGATGCGGAAAGATAAGGTTACTAAATATAGGAAAAATCACCAAAAAAGCAACTAAAACACTGAAAATGAGCTAAATACTTTCGCTTAGCACCTCTTCCAGATGCCTGGAGCCGTGTTCATAGCCTATTTCAAAAGCCTTGTCGATCCCCTTTTTATCCAACACCCCTATGAGTCCGAGTCCCTCCGGTCGGAAGAGCATATCGGGAATATGGAGCTTATTGATCGCACTGGCATGGAGCATTAGCAAATTGGCGCGCTGAGAGATCTGCAGGGAATTGCTGAGGTCTTTTTTACGCATCACTCCCATAGAGGAGGTGTAGCTGCCAATGATAAAGTCTGCTTGTTCTTGTAAGGGCTCTACCGGGAAATTATTCATGACCCCACCGTCTGAATACAGTTCGCCCCTGATCTCTACAGGACTGAATACGGGGGGCAGGGCAGCAGAGGCTAGTAAGGGGTGAATGAGCTCACCGGTTTGAAAATATACCGGTTTTCCCTGTTGAAGGTTGGTTGCCGTAACATATAAAGGCCGGTGTAAGGCTTCGAACCTGTTTTCCGGAAAATAGTTTTCAAGCGCACCAACATACTTTTCGGTGTCAAAGAGTCCCGGCTTATTGATCGTTACAAAGTTGTATTGAAATAAGGGGGTTTCCTTGAAGAACGCCAGCATGTCTTCAGGCGCATAATTATTGGCATATAGAGCCCCTACAAGGGCACCGGCACTAACCCCTGAAATGTAATGCGGATGGATATCGTGCTCGTTAAGGGCTTTAAGGATCCCGATATGGGCGATACCCTTGACCCCGCCCCCTGAAAGGGCGAGTCCGATCTTTTTCTGGTTAAGTTGCATTGGCTTGGTCATTGGCTGGTATTTGGAATCTGACTACAATATAGGTTTTTCATAGTTATCGCCGGGGTCTTTATACGGCTGTTTACTCCCGTTTTATTCTTTTCAAAAGGGAGCCAATGATGAGCACAACTCACAGTTACGGTTAATTGCTGTTGGCATCCTGATCAGGGAAGCCTCGGAGGTGTTTACCTGCGCTCCATGTGGAATTGTATACTTTCGAAGGTAATTCCTACCTTTATCAGACAGATGTTACCTTTTCAGTGCACTAAATCTTTACAACTATGGCAGAACAAGCAAAACAAATTCGTTGGGGTATTATTGGATTAGGGAATATTGCCCGTGAATTGGCCAGAGATCTCGCTTTAGTTCCGGATGCCGAATTAGTAGCAGTAGCGTCACATGCTGCAGAGCGGGCAGAAGATTTTGCACAGGAATTCGGAGCGAATTATGCCTTTGGTTCCTATCAAGAGCTTTTTGAATGCGAGGAGGTCGATGTGGTTTACGTAGCAACCTACCACCATCTGCACGCCCGATATAGCATTGAAGCTATGAAGTACGGTAAACATGTACTTTGCGAAAAACCTGCGGCGATCAATGCTACCGAAGCTGAAGCCATGATCGAAGCTTCCCGAACCAATGAGGTTTTCTTTATGGAAGCCCTATGGTCGCGATTTAATCCATCCCTTAGAAAGATCAAGGAGATGGTCGATGAGGGCGCTCTGGGAACACTTAGATCTGTTCAGGCCGATTTTTGTTTTTACGGACTGGATGCCGATCCTAAGGGACGGTTATTAAACCCAGAACTGGCCGGAGGCTCACTGCTGGATATCGGGATATATCCGGTCTTTTTATCCTACCTCCTATTAGGGATGCCGGAAAAGATCAGCGCCCAGTCACGGTTCTTTCATACGGGTGCAGAGATCCAGACATCCATGATATTACACCATCCATGGGCACAGTCGGTGTTGCACAGTTCTTTTGCACACACCAGTGATAACCGCGCAAATATTTGCGGGGAGGAGGGACAGATCATTGTTGATCCCTTCTGGTTTCAGACCACGGGCTTTACCCTGACCAGGGAAGGTAAGTCTCAGCCGTTCTCTTTTCCACTTAACGGTAAGGGATATACCTATGAGATCGAAGAGGTACACCAGTGTATTCGCGGGGGGAAGACAGAAAGCGAATTGTGGTCGCATAAGGACACCCTTAACCTGATAAGCTTGCTGGACAGGATCAGGGAAATTGCCGGCATTGATTTTCCGATAGCTACCCTCGAATAAAAGAAGGGAGCGACTGCGACAGCGCAGATCATTCGCTAAAAAAAGGTGCCATTTCTTTGCCGATCTGTTCGCGCAGTTCTTTCAGTTTTTTGGCATAGTTGGCCAATTGCATCTGGGTTTGCGTTTTGGGTTCCCATTTTCTAACCGGCACAGGTTTTCCCTGGGGGTCTACCGATACGAATACGATCACACAATGGGTCTTCTTTTCAAATCCTTCTTGTTCAAAATCCCTTGAGTAGACATCAACGGCAATATGAATACTGGTCTTTCCGGTATAGATCACATAGGCATCGATCTTGATGACCTCCCCGATATTAATAGGTTTATAGAAACGTATTCCTCCTACATAAACAGTTACGCAATAGGTCGAAGCCCAGGTGCGGGCGCAGGTATAGGCCGTCTGGTCGATCCATTTCATGACGACTCCTCCGTGGACTTTACCTCCGAAGTTGACATCGGTGGGTTCGCTTATGAATTGAAAGCTGGTTTTGTGCTGATCGGTCATGTATTTACTTTAAGTGACTCGGCTTAATGCCGATCTCCTTAAGATACGAAATTTCAGCATTTACACTTTGTTTGATACAGGTATGGGGTGATTTTGAGTCCCAAATAAGTACTTGCCACCAGATCGTTCTATAGTCCTTAAAAAGTCAGGGTGAGTGCCACCGGACAATGATCAGATCCCATGATGTCTGAGAGGATCTCGATCTTTTGTACCTTATCGACCAGGGATTCACTAATGAGGAAATAATCCAGTCGCCATCCGATGTTCTTTTTACGGGCGCTGAAGCGGTAGCTCCAATAGGTATACGCTTCTTCTTCCGGGTGAAAATGACGGAAGGTGTCTACGAATCCGCTTTCCAGGAAACGGGTCATCCCATCGATCTCCTTTTGGGTGTATCCGGCGGTCTTATTGTAGTTGGATTTGTCGTTTTTTAGGTCGATGGCCTGATGGGCCACATTCATATCCCCGCATACGATCACCGGTTTTTTCTTTTCCAGTGCCTTTAGGTAGCTTAGAAAGTCTTTATCCCAGGTTTCCCTGTAATCCAACCGCACCAGTTTTTGTCCGCTGTTAGGTACATAGACGTTCACCAGGTAAAAGTGTTCGTATTCGTTGCAGATCACCCGTCCTTCATTGTCGTGTTCCAGTTTCCCGATGCCTTCAGTTGTAATGATCACCTCCGGTTTACTCAGAATGGCGGTGCCGGAATACCCCTTTTGCTCAGCGGCATTGGCTGTGATACCATAAGCCTCACTAATCGGTTCAAGGGCCTTTTCGGTTTCGTGTACCTGGGCTTTGGTTTCCTGCAGGCAAAGAATTTCCGGATCCAGGACTTCAACAGTTTCAAAAAAATCTTTCTTGATCACGGCGCGAATACCGTTTACGTTCCAGGAGATGATCTTCATGGGAATATTTTTTGTGAAGATACATATTCCACACTTATTTCGCCAAGTAACCATAAAGGGAGGTGTTTTGTTGTCGTTTCATGCTGATTATCAGATTATTATGTCTAATTTTAATTCGTTAAAAATCAGCGTATTATGAGTGCATACCCAAGGACATTTTCACATATAGGGATCTCGGTTCCGGATATTGAAAAAGCAGTACAATTTTACCAGGACATTATGGGCTGGTATGTGATCATGCCTCCAACCCTGGTTAAAGAGGAAAAAGAAACGCCTATCGGTGTGATGTGTATCGATGTTTTCGGAGAGGGCTGGAAAGAATTTATGATCGCCCATATGGCGACTTCAGACGGGATCGGGGTCGAATTGTTCTCTTTTCACCTGACCAATAAAGGCGATCGACCTGAGTTTGATCCCTTCCGCACCGGCCTTTTTCACTTTTGCGTCCAGGATCCGGATATCGAAGGGCTCACCAAAAAGATCGTAGATGCCGGGGGAAAGCAACGTATGCCCATCCGCAGTTATTATCCGGGAGAGAAGCCGTATCAAATGGTCTATGTGGAAGATCCGTTCGGGGTGGTTTTCGAGATCTATACCCACAGTTATGAGCTCACCTATTCATCGGGGGCCTATAACGATTAACGTTTTCGGTTGAAATCAGGATAACACTTTAGGATAACCGTTACATATTTTTCATTAAAGTTCCTAAATTGAAGCTGGTCTCATAAAAATCAGCCATAGTTAATTCATTGTAACTTAAGTAACACGCGCATATCAGGAGTTGCATTATTTTTGCAAATCCATGAAACTGCGTCCTCAGCTCATACTACTGCTGTTCACCCTCATTGTGCTGGCGCACAATTTAAGGGTTCCTGCGACGTACCTCTACTACATCACTGCTACAGACGATTTTATCGAGCGACTTTGTGAGAACAAGGATCGTCCGGAACTCAACTGTGACGGGAAATGTTACCTGGCAAAGATGTTACAGGAGGCCGATACCGAAGAGAATCCGCTGCCTAAAGAACACTTTTCCTGGCCTAAGAACATTTTGTTCGTTGCTTTTGAAAACAAGACCCAGCCTGTTTTAGAGGAACCTGAGATCTTGTCGTATGGCAGTTACATTAACTTTTATCACCTATTACTTTCCAAGGCGGTATTCCATCCGCCCAACGCTGTTGCTGCATAATTCCGGTGTGAAGAACCCTAACAGGTTCCGATAATTTATAACCTAATTATACTAGTAATGAAACAGCTAATCAAGGCATCTGTACTGATGCTTACTACTGCTATGGCCTTTGGTCAGGAGGCAGAGCCGGTGGCGGTTGATACCACCCAAAATACCATCAATACCTTAGGGGCTGTGATCCTTTATGGTAACAAACTTCAGGACCCTGTAATGAGCACAGAACACTACGATTATATGAAGCGGGTGGTACAGCCCCGAAACGTAGCCGATATGTTCAATAATCTCAACGGATTCTCCCTGGTAAAAAGGGGGAATTACGCCATAGATCCTTCTTTCCGTGCAGCCCAATACGAGCAGCTCAATGTGCAATTTGACGGAGGTACAAAGGTCATGCATGCCTGTCCGAATCGCATGGACCCCATTACGACCCACGTAGTGCCTGAGTCAATTGAAAATATCCAGGTGATCAAAGGACCTTATTCTGTGCGCTATGGTGCGAATTTCGGAGGGGTGATCAACCTGGTGAGTAAACGCCCTGATCGTAATGAGCGCGGACTCCAGGGTAGTTTTAGTACAGGATATGAAGGTAATGGGAATTCGCATGTAGAAATGTTGCATCTTGCTCATGTTGGCAAGCAATTCGATATTTCTTTAGAAGGTACCTACCGCGATTTTGGTAATTATGAAGATGGTGATGGAACAGAGATCCCATCTGCTTTTCGCAGTACAGATTATGCCGTACATACCGGCTATGCGTTTACACCAAACGATTACCTGCAGTTAAAGTGGCGACAATCTTTCGGAAGAGACGTCTTACATGCGGCCCTGCCTATGGATACAGAAGAAGATAACTCCAGCATGATCTCCCTTGATTATACCCGTAAGAACGTGAGTGAAAAGGTGAGTAATCTGCACGCCAAGGCCTACTATTCGTATGTAGATCATATCATGACCAATGCCCTGAGGCCGAGTTTTATGATGACCGAGGCTGTAGCAGCCGTGGAGGCTACAACTATGGGCGGTAAGGTCGAAGTAACCTGGAGTCCGGTGTCTCATTTAAAAGTGTTTTCCGGAGTCGATGCCCAACTCGTATTTCGCGATGGAGGTCGTACCCGCATGGTAAAACGCAATATGGCAGGAGACCTGTTACCGGAACCAAGGGTGTTTAATGATAAGGTTTGGCAGGATTCCTATGTAAACGACTATGGTTTGTTCTCCGAAGGGAACTGGCAGCTTTCGAACGATCTTACCTTAACCACCGGTATCCGATATGATATCGTGGCCTCGGATATCCGCGACCCTGAGGCCGATTTTGCAGCGCTCTATCCGGAATTGGACCAGCGCACCGAATACAACCTGAGCGGAACAGCTTCCCTGAAGTACAGAATTCAGCAGGGAATGCTTTTGGAAGTGGCTTATGGTAGAGGGATGCGTTCGGCAAATATGATCGAAAGGTATATCAATCATTTTACAGTGGGGCAGGATCCCTATGAATACGTGGGTAATCCTAACCTTGATGCCGAGGTGAACAACCAGGTTGAGGTAGCCCTCAGAGGAAAAGTGGAACCGGCATTTAAAGGATTGCATGCATTCAATTACGGGGTTTCCGGATATTACTCGCGTTTTGAGAATTATATCGTTGCCGTGATCGATCCGGAGCTGGATCGTAAATACATGCCTATGGCACAGCCAAGTGAGGTAAAGCGTTTTACAAACCTCGATAAGGCCTACAAGTACGGAGCAGAAGCCGAGGTAGGTTTTGAATTGACTCCTGAGCTAAGCCTCAACGGATTCATGGCTTATGTTTACACCAGGAACGAAGACCTGGGAGAGTCCCTTCCGCTAACACCTCCATTACGCAGTCGTGTACAGTTCATGTACGAAGGGAAAAAGTACTGGTTGGGTATTGATCAGAATTTTGTTTCTGCGCAAGATGAGATCGCCCCTTCCTTTGGAGAGACCAGCACCCCGGCATATCAAACCACAGACATACGCGCCGGTGTTAAACCCTGGAAAGGCATTAGCCTGGGGGTTGCAGCGCTCAATCTTTTCGATGAGACCTATAGCGACCACCTTAATTTCTCATTTGTGAACCAGCAAGGGTTCCAAAGAACCCCGATCACCGATCCGGGAAGAAATATTTCCGTTTTCCTGCAATACCGTTTTTAATACCGTATCTATATCATACAAGAAAAAGCCTTCCATACCGGGAGGCTTTTTTTACATGATACAGTCTGCTTTTCATGCGATCGATACTGCTTTAACACGCTGTTAAAAGCTAACTTGCCGAATATCCGTACGTTATGTAACATTTATCACAGAGCCTCTCTGGTCTTTATCTTAACTTTGTTTCTGAGCAATAGGAAGATAAAACACCATAGCAATGGAAGATTTTGGCACCCTTATCGAATCACTGCGAAAAAAGCTGGCCCTGCTTATGGGGCTCATTATGCTGGTATCGGTCTTTATCTTTTACTACAGTTATAATCCGCAATTATTTTCATTTTTAAATACCGAACCCACTACCTGGGAATTAAAGGTTCCTGAGGAAGAATTTGCTGCAGGTGTCATGGATCCCGATGTCAAGTACGGCTACTTGCTGTTGTCCGAAACAGCGCGATGGATCGGTCCCGGAGTGGAAGATCCGGAAATGCGCTATACAGGAAACACCCTTTCCTGTACCAATTGCCACCTCGCCGGAGGTACCCAGGCCGGATCGGCATCATGGGTGGGTGTCACCCAACGCTATCCGCAGTTTCGGGGCAGGGAAAACAAGATCGGCACCATCGAAGAACGTATTAACGGTTGTATGGAGCGAAGTATGAATGGAAGGAAATTACCTGGAACAGGTAAAGAAATGAAGGCCATGGTCGCCTATATGGACTGGCTGGGGAATGGGCTGCCTGAAGATCAGGTAGCAAAATTCAAGGGGTATCCAAAGCTGGTGATCCCGGAAGAAGCGGTAGATCTGGAAAAAGGAAAGGCCGTATATACCCAGCATTGTGTGATCTGCCACGGTGAGAATGGTCAGGGAGCTCCAAAGCCCGATGGCCCGGGGTATGTTTATCCGCCCTTATGGGGTACAGACACCTATAATAACGGGGCAGGGATGCACCGCGTGATCACCGCTGCCGAATTTATCAAGTCTAATATGCCCTATCTTGAAGCTACATGGGATAACCCTAAACTCACCGATGAGGAGGCCTATCACGTGGCCGGCTATATCAACAGTTTTATGCGTCCCGAAAAAGGTAACCTGGCAGAAGACTTTCCGGATAAAAAGCTGAAACCCGTATCGACACCTTATGGCCCGTGGAGCGACGAATTTAGTCCGCAACAACACAAATACGGACCCTTCAAGCCGATCATGGAGTACTACAAGAAGGAATACGGAATCACAAAAACAAAGTAATGTACAAACCGGCCCTGATCTTCATTTTCTTGCTGATCAGTCTATCCCTCCGATCCCAGGAGGAACAGAACAGACCCTACCGCGGAACATTGAGCGGACAGTGGAGAACCTTCTACATGACCACCCAAAACAAGGGCGATCTCAAGGACTACTACGCCATGGCCACAGGAGGGCATATACGTTATCAATATCGCTTTTCTGACCGGTGGCGCATTGGGGCTGCATTCTATACTTCTGCAAATCTGCAAATTCAAGACCTTACCCTTGCCGATAGAACCACAGGAAAAACCAGCCGCTACGAGGTGGGGCTTTTCGATGTTACTGATATTGAAGATCCCTTTATATGGCTTGTGGGTGAATTTTACCTGGGATACAGGTCGAATCATCACGAAATTCAGCTGGGAAGGATGAAGGTGAATACCCCATTCTTGAATGCACAGGATGGCCGAATGATCCCAACCCTGGTAGAAGGTGTATGGTATACCTATAGCCCCGGCGATCATACTCATTTGCAACTGGGACTCATAGGGAGAATAGCTCCCCGGTCTACAGCCAGGTTCTACAATATAGGAGAAAGTATTGGCCTCTACCCGGTAGGTCGGGATGTCGTTGGAGATCCTTCAGGATACCTGGAGAATGTAAACTCTGATCTTATTGCCGTAGCCAGTGCAGATTTCGATCTGGGCGAAAAGATGACCCTTAATGTTTGGGACCTGTACGTAGATAATGTGTTTAATTCTTTCTACGTGCGATCCGGGTATGACCTAAGCGATCGCTGGAAGGCAGAGGTGGAGTGGTTGCACCAAAACCGGGTGAACAACGGGGGGAATGCCATAGATTCATTGACCTATTTTAGTAATAAATTTTCTGATGTTATCGGGGGAAGAGTAACCTACAAGATGAAGCGTTCTTCATTGTCTCTTGCCTATGACCGTATTACCGGAGCGGGGCGTTTTCTTTTTCCCAGAGAATGGGGGCGAGAATTTCTTTTTAGCTTTCAAAAGCGCGAGCGCAGCGAGGGTACAGCCGGGAATCACGCCCTGGTGGCCTACTTTCATACCAATACCTATTTTTCCAAATTACGCACCCGTATGAAGGCCTTTTGGAGCGCCGGGCAAAACTGGAAAGATTCCACCACCGATCCTGCGCTCAATAAGTACGCTTTTTCCAGCTATGCCCATTTTAATGCCGACCTCTTCTTTGAGTTCGATAAGTTAAAAGGATTCCGGCCTGAGCTTCTGGTAACCTATAAGGTGGCCAATGGGGACTATCCCGATAATCCCAACTTCATTATCAATAAGGCCGATATGTGGAACATCAACCTGGTTTTGAACTATAACTTCTAATACCGGTTCTTAATTCATAAGGGCTATATGTGAGACATTCAACTCGTATGGAATATAATTTCGAATACTGTTACTTACAGGCGTAGGGTCACCTTCTTTCCAAAACGAAACCAAGCCATTACCGATAAAAGTATCATAAGGGCTGCGATCACATAGACAAACGTAGGTACCGGCATTGGATCTCCTGCAGCGTAGCTATGGAGGCCTGATAAATAGTAGTTCACCCCAAAGGAGGTCATGATGATCGACCAGAAGGCAAACATACTGCTCGCATTGACTACATAGGGATTGTGGAGTTTTGGGATGAGCCTTAAATGAAGTACGACACTGTATATGATGATGCTTATAAGCGCCCAGGTTTCCTTAGGATCCCACGCCCAGTAGCGCCCCCAGGATTCGTTGGCCCAGACCCCTCCCAAAAAGGTTCCCACTGCCAGAACAAAGAGTCCGATGGTCATGGAGATCTCATTGATATAGGTGAGTTCTTTGATGCGTTTATCTACATTCCCCGCGATCGATGGGGTGCGGATGATCATGAGGATAAGCACCATGATCCCTAATACGGCCGAAAGGGCCAGGGGGGCATAACTGCTTACAATAGTAGCCACGTGCACCTTGAGCCAATACGATTTTAGTACGGGCATGAGGTTGGTGATCTCCGGGTTGAGCCAGTCGAGGTAACTCACAAATAGTAAGGCTCCCGAGAACAAGGTGGCAAGCGGTAAGGCAAAGTCAGATTTCCTGAAGGTGAGGAATCCGCATAGGAGCAATACCCAGGCCACAAAGACCAACATCTCGTAACCGTTACTCCAAGGGGCATGTCCGCCGATATACCATCTGAGGATAAGGTTTCCGGTAAAGACCAGGAATCCGACCAGGGTGATCAGGATGGCGCCATTCCAAAGGACTTTCAGGAACTTATTCGTCTTAAAGATGAAGGTAATGGCAAGCACCAGTAATACAGCTCCTATAGTGAACAGGAACTGGAACATCCAGAAGTTAATGTTCAAATCGTTGTACAGGAGTTCGGCGTTGATCTTTTTCTCACCGGGAATGATATCGGCTGCCAGGGTCTCCTGGTAGGTTTTTATATATCGTGCCTTTTCAAAAGCCTCAGCATAGTCGCCATTGTGTATGTCCAGGAAATACAAGGGAAGTACATTCTTCGCGAATCGTGCATCTTCCGGGGAGAAGTCCTGAAAGTGGTGATTGGTCGCAAACCAGGTGTCGTTTTCATCATTCTTATTGGGGAAGATCTTCATAAAATCTCCCTGGAGGATACCGAAAACGATATTAAATCGTTCATCAACCTTGATCAGTTCTTTATCGGTCTCATTGCGCTCTGCCGGTTTTTTAAGATTGGCCTTTTCTACAGCTTCAGAGAGGATGTAACTCCCATCGGCTTCCAACAGGTCGTTAAAGGCTACCAGTTCGTTGGGGTGTTCCGGAAGTTCTTCGGTTACGGGCGAGAGCTTCTTGCTATCTACCTTGATCAGGGGTAGGGTTCGCCATTGCTCGGGGTACATTTGCATAGATAAAAATACCTGGTCTGGAGTTAGCCGGAAGGAGTTTCCGGACTGCTCGAGTTCAAGGTAGTTCTTCCTGGAGATCTTTCTAAGGAATTCAGACGCCAAAGAATTGAGCGGTTTGATGCGTCCGTCGAGATCCTGGACCAGCACCCTGGAGAAATTTTCTGCCTGTTCGATAGGGAAAACGATATTCTGAGCAATGGTCCCTTCAGCATCTTCACTTTGTGCTGCAGCGAATTGCATGGCTATTAGTGCGACGATGGCCGTACCGATGCGCTTTAATTTTTTAAGTTTTTTGTTGATCACCCAAAAGTGCGAGCCTTTCCCAAAGAGTGTAAGGAACATCCCCAGCCCCATGAGCAGGTATCCCAAATAGGTGATATACGTACCCGGACGGTCCTTATTTACGGCCAGCACGGTACCCAGTTCGTCGGTGTCGTAGCTCGCCTGGTAAAAACGGTAACCCCGGTGATCCAGCACATGGTTCATATGTATGTTGTAGTTTTCCTGCTGTTCTCCTTCAATGATCCTGACTTCGCTGGCGTAAGACGACGGACTCGTAGAACCGGGGTACCTTTCCAGCTGGAAGTCTTCCAGGTAAAGTGCGAACGGTAGGTTTATGGCATCCGACCCGTAAGAAATGTGACCGGTGTATGGCCCTATCGCTATGGGGTGTTGCACGGGCAGAAAACCGGAGCGGAACAGGAGATTGGTACTAACTTCTTCTTCTCCCAATTGGAGTGTGACCTGGACGATATCGTCTTTGGTTTCTTCATTATTACCCGGTTTTTCGGAAGTGCTTATAAAATCTATTCGGCCGTTAGGGTGATAATTTAAGGGCACAAAAGAGATGTCTCCTTTGCGATACAGTGTTCTGAGTTGCATGGGTTGTACAGAGTCTGTGCTGATCTTTCCGGCGACCTGTTGTGCCATGATGAAGAAGTCAAGTTCTGTTGGTGAGGTCATCGTGAATCCTTCTTCCGATCGTTGAATATTCACTACTCCCGGGCTATCCACCTCAAATCCTACTTTGATCGAGGGAGATAAGATCTCTGTCTCGCCGTATTCGAGCAGCAGGGTTTCCCTTCCCTGTCCTTTGCTCACCACCATTTCGATCATGGGTTTTCCATGCTCTTGGTCGTCTACGATGCGGGTTTCGGCATCGGGAATAAATCCTTCTACACGCACCTCCAGGGGTTGGCCGTCGATCTCGGTATTCCAGGAGTGATAAGGATCCTGAAGCGGGATGAGCTTTAATGGTTGGGTAAAGTCGTGATGAATGCTGTTGCTGGTGAGATGGATCCTGAGAAAGGTTTTATCAGAAATTATGGTAGACGACTGCTCGCCTTCACGAATACGCATGACTCCCCCTTCGGAGGTGTAGCGGGTTATGGCAGCTCCGAGAATGATGATGATAAATGCCAGGTGAAATAACAGCATGCTCCATTTTTCTTTTCGAAAGAGCCTGTATTTGAATATGTTCGCTACGAAGCAGAGGGCGAGTCCGACCATAATAAGCTCGAACCACCAGCTGTCATAGATGATCGCCCAGGCAGTGGGTGTGCCGAAATCGTTTTCCACAAAGGTGGCTGTAGCCATGGCTATGGCAAACAACATCAATAAAATAAGGGCGAGCAGGGGCGAGGCAAATACTTTATACAATTTCTGCATCAGCAAAAGTTTAGATCGATTCAAAAATTTGATTACGGGCGGTTGTTGCTATATGTTTGGTGGTGGTATCGGTTAATTGGAAGCGTCGGCTACCTTATCTACTCCCATCTGGCTTTCGCGCTCACGGGCTTCTTCCAGCCACTTAGGCAGCAGATTTTCCTTGAATTCTTTTTTCTCAGCTTCGAGTTTCTCCATATCCATTCCCAGGAAGGCCTGAGCTTTCTCTTTGGTGGAGATATCCGGAACAGGAACCTCTTGATTAAAACCAAGGCTGGCCAGCATTCGGGCTAATTTTACCCGTGCTTCCTGAGCTTTTTCGAGTCCGCTCCCGATCACCCTGGCGGTTTCTACGGGGGAGTGGAACGAGGCTCCGTGGGAGGCTGCCGCATAATCCCATCGCCATTGGGCATGACGAATATCCATCAGGATGGGTTGCATCTGCTCTTCTGTAGCGCCCAGGTCCCAGCATTTTTTGGCTTCCAGGTGGGCTTTCACCAGCATGGTCTCCAGTTTAAGCCTGTTCTCATTGGCCTTAGCCTGACGCTCATACACATTGGCGCGAAGTTTTTCGGCATCTTCCCGGTGGCATACCTGGCATGCGTTGGAGATGTTGTTTAAAGGCGACTGAAGGTGGTGGTCGGTATATTTTTGTCCGCCGGAGCTTTTATAAGGCATATGGCAATCGGCACAACTCACCCCTCTGTCGGCGTGCACTCCGGTAAGGTAGGTTTCGTACCCCGGGTGCTGCGCTTTGAGCATGGGGGTTTTACTTAAGGCATGCGTCCAATCGGAAAATTCGATCTCATCAAAATATGCCTCCATTTCTTCAGCCTTCATCCCGTTCTTCCATGGGAATACCAGGTAAGGCGTACCTTCTTTTCCCGGGAGGTTTTTGTTGAAATAGTATTCCACATGACATTGGGCACAAACCAACGAACGCATTTCCTGGTGAGTTACTTTGGTAATATCCTTACCCATGGCATCAAAGGCTTCGATCAATGCCGGGCGGGTAATTCTCAATTTCATATTATCGGGGTTGTGACAATCGGCACATCCAATGGGGTTTACGATCTCGGCACCTTTATCGGCCCATTTCCCCTTGTAGAACTCTGCTACCCCGATCTCGTTCATGAGTCTGGGTACATCGGGACTCTTACAGGTCCAGCAGGTGGCCGGCATAGGGCCATCACCCGGACCTTTTGGTCCGCCGGTTCTCAGCGTATTGTGAATGTCCTCAACAGCGTAAAAGTGTCCGCGTCCCTGGTTGTAATCCTTAGCAAAGCCATATCCGGCCCATAAGATCACCAGATTGGGATCTTCTTCCAGCATATCTCTCATGGCCGACCCTCCCTGGTAAGACACAAAAGAGGTGTCTGAGGTTTGCAAAGACGATTGGTATTCTGCAGGATAATTTTCTCCCCAAACGGCATTTCTGGGTTCGTACTGACTGATCTTTACCTTAGGCGCGTATTTGAACTTGGCTTCACTCTTGCGATTGATTATACTGGACGCCAAAAGTCCAAGAAGAAATACTACGACCAGGGTCACCAGGAAAAGGACTTTATTTTTCATCGGTTGCGTTTTTATTGTTTAACTCTGCTTCCAACCACTCGGGTACGATCTCTTCCGGTTGATCGGTGGGTAGGGGAGCAATATTGTATTTTACGGTGGAGAGCCCGTGGATCTTTCCGTGGGGAACTTCCCGGTGGCAACTCCAGCATTTACGGTCGGTACGATTGCTGGTATGGGTGTCCAGCCAACCTACATATTTGGTTTCGGTAACCTGTTGCACATGGCATCGAAGACAGTTATCCTGTACTACCTCTGCCGATTCTTCACGCATAAAGATCACCTCAGGTTCTGCACGGAGCGTAAAAATGGAAGCGTGGTAGAGGCCATCTTTCGCTTTGAAAAAGTATTGGTTGAAAATATTGTCATGGGGTACGTGGCAATCGTTACATGATGCCCACTCCCGGTGCGAACTATGCATCCAACTGTTATAGACAGGGGTCATCACGTGGCAGTTCACGCACGCTTGGGGATCGTCTTTCATATAGGAAAACACCTTGGCCTCATTCGCAGTGAAAGCTGCGGCCCCAAGGATCACCGCAATAAAGAAAACGGCAACGGTTCTCCATCGCGAGGATCTGGGTGGTAATATTTTGCCTAATAGACTCAAAGTGAGAGAGTTTCTTTAAAATTAGTAAAATTTTAAGACGGTGGACCTACAAAGAGGGGTAAAATGTGTTTTAAATGTTGATCAACAGGTGATTAACCTTCAGTAGGTTGAAAATTTATACCTTTAATACACACTAAACAGGAGCGATCCTTATAAAAACCAACCTCATGAGATCAATAATTACTTTCCTCTTCGTTATTTCAGGGTGCCTTATGATGAGCGCCCAGGAATTTCAGACCTCCCTGGATTTTCGCGATCGTTTTGAATTGCGCCACGGCTTCGGTACGTTATTTCCTGATGGGGCCGAACCCGCTGCCTTTGTACGACAAAGAGCCCGGTTGAATGTAGGCTATACCCACGATTGGGTCGACCTGCAATTTTCGGTGCAGGATATCAGTACCTGGGGTGATACCCGGCAGATCCTGCCTCAGGACGACAATGGGTCCCTGATGATCTTTGAAGCCTGGGCCAAATTAAAATGGCAGGAAAAATGGAGTTTAAAATTGGGACGGCAGGTGATCTCTTACGACGACCAGCGTATTCTCGGGGGACTCGATTGGGCCATGCAGGGGCGTACGCATGATGCGGCACTTATTCGTCATCAGAACAACGGTTTAAAGATCGATCTTGCCTTTGCCTTTAATCAGCAAAATGAGCCGCTAATTGGTAATGCCTATCCCGTGACAGGTTTCTTCTCCTATAAGACCATGCAGTTTTTACATATGACCAAGAGCTGGGAAAAGGGCAGTACCAGCTTTTTGTTTCTGAATAATGGCTTCCAGAATTTTACAGGTCCTGATAATGATATTGCCGATGGGGTATACTACAGGCAAACTACGGGATTGTACACTAAAAACCCGGTGGGGGAGGATCTGGCTTTGGAAGGATTTGCTTATCTGCAATTTGGTAAGGCGACCAACGAGACCGATCTCAGTGCCTACGATGTGGGGTTAGAAGCTACTTATAAGCCCGGAAATACCTTATTTGGTTTAGGGTTCGAGATGCTCTCGGGGACCGACCAGGATGGTGAGAGCAAGAATAAATCCTTCTTTCCGCTATACGGTACCAATCACAAGTTTAACGGATTCATGGATTATTTCTACGTAGGTAATCACGCCAATAACGTAGGATTGAACGATCTTTTTGCAAGGGTCACTTTTAAGACGGGAGAAAAAAGTAATTTACTGGTCAAAGGCCATTATTTTGCAGCCAATGCCGACCTGAGCGGAGGCACCGATAAATACCTGGGAACGGAGCTCGACCTGGTGTTCACTCAAAAATTATTCACCTTCGCCACCCTGAATCTCGGCTACTCGCATATGTTCGCTTCAGACAGTATGTCGCTTATCAAAGGTGGAACCACCAACGACAATACCAATTACTGGGGGTGGGCGCAGATCAAGATCAATCCGGTATTGTTCAAACACAGTTGGGCTGATCACCAATAAGAGAAGCAGATCAATTTGATTATCTCAACTACAAATTGCCGAAACGCGCAGATCAATAGCTCGTTTCGTCGAGCTGAACCTTACCTTTAAACGTACGGTAAACAAATATGGTGTATCCTGCAACCAAAGGAGCTCCTATGGCTACAATGGTCATCATGATCTTCAGGGTTTTGGTCGACGCGGCAGCCTTGTAGATATCGATATTGTTTTCGGGAGATATGGTAGAGATCAATAAGGTGGGATAGAGCTCTATGGCTACCAGCATAAGCATTAAACTTATGGTAAGGGCAGAGAACACGAATGCGAGTCGGTACCTTCTTTTACTCGCCAGTCGGGGTACATTGGCGATACTCAGAAAGGTGAGCAGGGGAATGATGAATAACACCGGGTTACTCTTAAAATCGTCGGAAAGGTGTGGAATATAAAGCAGGGTGAACAGGGTGGTTACTCCGAAGCTTACCATAAAAAAGATCATCCCTTTTTTCAGTAAGAAGGTAAGCAGGGTAAACATTTTACCCTCCGTTTTAAGCAACAAATAAATGGCCCCGTGCATCATAAAGAGAAAGAGGGTCGTGATGCCGGTTAGGAGGGCATAAGGATTGAGGAATTCAAAGAATCCGCTCCCTGCATAGTTGTATTGCTCGTCGATGGCGATACCCTGAAGTACGTTCCCCAAAACCACGCCCAATAAAAAGGCCAGCATGATACTGGAGATACTATAGGTCACATCCCACATGGAACGCCACCATTTCATGGGTTCCTTACTGCGGAATTCAATAGCGATAGCTCTGAAGATGATGAACATCAAAAAGAGCATGAAGGGAATATAGAGGGAAGAGAAGAATGTGGCGTACATGAGCGGAAATCCTGCAAACAAGGCCCCGCCACCAATAACAAGCCAAACCTCGTTCCCATCCCAAACGGGTCCGACCGCGTTCAAAGCGATACGCCTGTCGAGCTCATTCTTGAAGAACAGGTGCCAGGCCCCCGCCCCAAAATCAAATCCGTCGAGAATGGCATATCCCGAAAACAGTGCCCCTACAACAAGGAACCACCAGGTGGGGTAATCGAGTCCTAAAAGGGTTTCCATAAATTTGTTTTAACGCGTTAAACTTTCTGTAAATTCTTTGGTATGGGGGCGGTCGTCTATCTCACGGGTATCGTAAGGTCCGTGTTTGATCTTCTTATTGAGCAGGTAGAGAAACAAAACGAATAACAGCGCATAGATCACAAAGAACATGATCAATGAAAAGAGGATCTGATTGCTTGTAACGGCCTGTGAAAAGGCATCACTGGTACGCAGTAATCCGTATACTACCCATGGTTGCCTGCCCATTTCGGCGGCAAACCATCCGGTTTGATTTGCGATCTGGGGGAGAAGAACTGAAAAAACAAAGAGCCACATGAGCCACTTCTGACTAAAGAGGGTGCCTCGCCACCAGCTAAAGGCTGCGTAGCCGGTAAGCAGGATGAGGAACATCCCTATGGCCACCATGATGTGATAGAATTGGAAAACAGCATTGACCTGTCCCGGGCGTTCATCTTCGGGGAAGGCATTGAGGCCGGTTACCGGAGTTTCGGTATCGCCATGGATCAAAAAAGATAGCATCCCGGGCATGGCCAGTCCGTTGACTTCCTGCGTATCGTTATCCACCCATCCCATAATGTAAAGGTCGGCAGGGGCTTCGGCCGGATAATGACCTTCAAGAGCAGCGAGCTTGGCAGGCTGATTTTCTGCTACCCCCTCTGCCGAGCGGTGACCGGCGAAAAGTTGCGCCAGGGAACACACCAGGGCCACAGACAGGGCGATCTTAAAAGCTTTTTTAGAAATGGCTACGTGTTTGTTCTTTACCAGGTACCAGGCATGCACGCTCAGTACAAGAAAGGTACCGGCCAGGAAAGCCCCTAACCACACGTGAAGCAGGCGGTCTACACTCGACGGATTAAAAACCATTTCCCAGAAATCGGTGATCTCTGCGCGGGCATTCATCCCTTCCCCGACAATATGATAACCGGCAGGAGTTTGCTGCCAGCTGTTGGCAACCACGATCCATACTGCAGAGAACATGGATCCCAGGAACACACCAATGGTAGCGACCAGATGAACCCAGGGTTTTACCCGGTTCCATCCAAATAGAAGCACTCCTAGAAATCCGCTTTCCAGGGCAAAGGCAAAGATCCCTTCCGCAGCAAGGGCACTACCAAAGATATCACCCACATAGCGGGAATATACAGCCCAATTGGTGCCGAATTCGAACTCCATCACGATCCCCGTAACCACGCCGATCCCAAAGGTGAGTGCAAAGATCTTGGTCCAGAAGCGCGCCAGGCTGTGGTAGATCTCCTTCCCGGTACGAATATACTGGCTTTCGAAGATCACCAGCATGAGTCCGAGGCCAATGCTGAGGGGCGGATAGATATAGTGAAAGGCTACGGTAAAGGCAAATTGAATACGTGCTAATATTTCGGTTTCCATTAAAATTCCGGAGGAGTTAGAGGTTAGCAATAACGATTACCGTAAAAATAGAAAATTCTACCTTAAGAACTGATAATAAGTCGCTTAAGGTAGAATTTAAGATAGGTCTGGGGGTGGGGGATTATTTAAATTCTTCCACCGCTACACTGAGGTCGAATACATCTCCATCGACGAGTCCTTCGAGGATACTGCTTCCTGCAGCGCTGCGATACCCTCCGGCACAATGCACTACCAATGGTTTGTTGGCAGGTACTTCCTTAAAGCGCTCGCGAAGTTCATTGAGTGGAATATGAATGGTGTCTTTAAAGAATTCGGCTTCAGCCACTTCTCCGCTGTTTCGTATGTCTACGATCGTAAAGTCTTCCGGAGTTGATCTGAATTTTTCCAGATCTAATGACTTGTCGGTCTCCAGGTCACCTTCCATATCAAGGGTGTATACCGCCAGGATCTGTGCTTCATACCCGATCTTGGCGATCCTGCTCAGCAAGTCTTCCCTTTCCTGAGCCGAAGGGATCACGAGGATGAATTTCTCTTCCGGTTTTACGATAGACCCCAGCCAGGTTTCGATCTTGTCGTCGATACCATTGCCCTGGATATTGATACTTCCCTTAACATGGCCTTTTTTAAAGGCATCTCCCGGACGTGTGTCTACGATAAGCGTTCCGTTGGGTTTCGGGTTTTGATTCATGTAAAAGGGAATGCCGGTAATGCTTCCTTCAAAGTTAGGCGCTCCTGCTTTGTTGATCCCTACATCATAACCGAAGTAAGAAGGAATGAAAGGCTGATCTTTCAGGATCTCATTTACGAATTCTTCTTCTGTTTGTTTTCTGAAGGCCCAGTTCCCCATACGTTCATTCCCCAGAGTACTGCTGGATGCCTCGCTGAGGTTCTTTCCGCATAGGGATCCTGACCCGTGGGCCGGATAGACCATGGCGCCATCGGGAATATCGTTGAACTTGTTTTGAATGGTGTGATACATCATTTTGGCAAGCTCCTCTCTTTTGGCCTGCATGTTTCCGGCTTTCTCTCTCAGGTCAGGGCGTCCTACATCACCAATGAACAAGGTGTCTCCGGTGAAAAGGGCCTGGGTTTGGTCTTGTTTGGCCAGAATAGTGATCCCGTCGGGGGAGTGTCCGGGAGTATGTATCGAGATAAACGTGATCTCGCCCATGGTGAAGCTATCGCCTTCGTCAAAGGCCTGATGCGGATAATCGGCCCCCACCATGGCACTGGTATAGATGGTAGCTCCTGTTTCTTTGTGAATTTGCAGATGACTACTCACAAAATCGGCATGTGGGTGGGTTTCGAATACCGCTACGATACGTGCTTTATTCTCCTCGGCGTATTTGTAATACGGCATAGGATCTCTCGCCGGATCGACAACGGCCATTTTATCGCCACTAACGATGGCATAAGAATAATGTGCAAGTGGCTTATCTTCAAACTGTTTTACTTTCATAGCGTGATTTTTTTCTTTGTGGTTTAGCTGTTAGGAATATCTTTTTTCGCCAGGTACCAATCTACCTTTTCAAGCGTGGTATCGGCCAGGCGGTCGTTGAGTTCATCAAGTGATTTTGGTGGTGGTACAATAGCCTTGTCTCCTTGTTTCCAGTTGAGGGGTAGTGCCACTCCGTGCTTATCAGAAACCTGCAAGGCGTGCAATGACCTTAAGATCTCGTCCATATTACGCCCTACATTAAGCGGATAATACATGATGAGGCGTATCTTTTTGGAAGGGTCGATAAAGAATACGGCACGTACGGCGGCAGTTTCACTCTCGTTAGGCTGAAGCATTCCGTATAATTTGGCCACCTTCATGTCGAGATCGGCAATGATTGGAAAGTCAAAATACACGCCGGTATTCTGTCTTACGTTTTGCACCCATCCCAGGTGGGCGTGAATACTGTCGATACTCAGTCCCAATAATTCGGTGTTAAGCGCTTCAAATTCGGATTTGCGCTCTGCGAAACCGCTCATCTCGGTGGTACATACCGGGGTGAAATCGGCCGGGTGAGAAAACATGACCACCCATTTATCTTTGGCGAAATCAGAAAATTTGATCTTTCCTTTGGTCGTTACAGCCTCAAAATCGGGAGCCTGATCACCAATTCTTGGCATGCTATAGATTTGTTGATCTGTGTTATTTATTGTTTCCATTTGAATAGTGATTTTTAAAGTTAGTCAAAAATAGGACTTCCTACAACGGTTACGTGTAACATAAGTGACACAAAATGAGGGTTTTAATTGGATTTTTCGATGAGGGATAGGGAAAAGTTATGGGGGTTACGAGGTTATGAGGTGAAACTGTGATGCAGTGACGCGGTGATACGGTGACACGTTGATGCTGTAATGAATAGATGTCTTTGCGAGGAGCGAAGGGACGAAGTAATCTGCTGAAAGGGTAAAGTTACTATGTTTGTTTTAGGCCACAGTTCCAATGAAATAAGAGGAAAGAATCAAAGGTAGAATTGGGGCATTATTAAACAAAAAAGCATAAGCCAAGTTTTTTATTTTAAGGTAATAACAATCTAAAAAACATTGACTTATGCCGACATTAGTTAAAGATACGCCGAGAGGATTTGATGGGCAAACAATTTATATTGGAATTGACTGTCATAAGAAGAGTTGGAAGGTCACGCTTTTAAGTGATAATTTTGAACTGAAGACGATGAGTAGGGATGCTGATGCTCAAGGGTTGGCAAAATACCTTCAAAAGCATTATCCCGGAGCTTGTTATAAGGCTGTTTACGAGGCGGGCTTCAATGGGTTTACTCCTTGCAGAACACTTCGTTCATTGGGTATAGATGCTCAGGTGGTACATGCAGCAGATATCCCTACAAGTCAGAAGGATCGCCAACGAAAGAATGATACGGTCGATAGTAGGAAACTAGCCAATACACTGCGATCCCAGTTACTTAAAGGGATCGATGTTCCGGATCGGCATTTGGAGTTAGACCGTAGTTTACTGCGTTTGCGTTATAGTTTAACGAAGGATCTTTCCAGGGTGAAGAATCGGATTAAGTCGCTTTTGTTTCAGTATGGGATTTCTATTCCTGAGGAACTTGACCGGGGGAGCAAGAGTTGGACTAAGGCTTATGTTGCGTGGTTGGAAAGTGAGATGGTAAAGTATCCGGATCTTAAATTCATTATTCAGGCTCATCTGGATTACGGCCAATATTTAAAGGTCAAGAAGAAAGAGGTGAGTTCTCGTTTAAGAGCTCTGGCAAAGAGTAATAATTACCGTGAGAATGTACTATTGCTGCAAAGCATACCTGGTATAGGTGTTGTGACAGCCATGACTTTGCTGACTCAAATTGGGGATATACATCGTTTTACCAACTTTGACCGTCTTTGCGGTTATTTTGGATTAATGCCTAAGGTACATGCTTCAGGAGATCGGGAGAGCTCCTCGGGTATAAGCTCCAGAGGTCGAACTAATGTAAAGAACACATTGATCGAAGCGGCCTGGAGTGCAGTTCGCAGCGATCCTGCACTGACTTTACGATTTACCAACTTGAGTAAACGGATGAAAAAGAATAAGGCTATCATTCGAATTGCCAAGAATCTTTTAAACCGGATTCGTTATGTATTAATTCATCGAGAGCCTTATAAGTATGGGGTCGTATGTTAAAAACAAATAGCGTGAATCAGAAAGCTTTAACTTTAATGGTACTATTTATAAACCTGGGAAAATTACAAAGGGGGAACGAACGTTCGTTTACAATTGCAGCACTTGAAGATCACTGATCTGCAAGCAGACTGTTCGGTGAAGTTTACGTCCCCCTTCCTTTTAAAGTGAACAATAAATTGCAGCTAATGCCTAAGCATTGAGACTGTTGATAGAAGATTAATTGAAAGGGTTTTTAGTAAAAAAGTAGTACCATCAAAGAGAAAGAGTGTTTGAATCATGAACAGAAATGGAAGCTTTGAAAAGGGCTTCCGAAAGACTATAATGGTAAAAAACAGGCTTTTTGCTTGGAAAACAACATAGAAG
>NZ_JADMKT010000063.1 GCF_016786255.1 Robertkochia sediminum | reverse complement strand
AACGACCGGGCTAGGCACCGTGCCTGAACCCGTTCTATGATGGTTTAGGTTTTACTTAGTTCGTTTCGCATCCCTTAAGGAATCCCCAGACCCTACTCTAGGCATGGGGTCCTAGCCGTTGTTGGGTGCAGTTTATCCTTGGGTTTTCTTTTCTCTGGCTCCTTTCCCAAACCCTGGGACTTGTTTTTTTATGTTTTCCCCAATGGATAAACGGAGTTTAACCGATTTCTCCTTTTTAGGGAAGGAACCGTCCTGGTATGCCTTATAGCTTCGGCTATTAGGCCGTTGCAGGGCGGGGAGGACAGTCCATTTGGTGTTCATCGCAAAAGAAAGCGAGTCCGCTGTTATTCTTGGCCCTTTGCCATAATTCCGTTATCTTCTACAAGTCGGGTAACGTCTCGTTACCGATCGAGCTTCGCTCGACGGCTCCGCTTCGAACACGACTTGGTTTACCAAAGGCCATCATAGGCGATCCGCGCCCTTGCGATACCCCTACGACTCCTGGCCGTAAGGCCACTGTACTTCCGAACAAAACACGTTGAAAGCGCGTTAAATTGCATCCCAACGGTCAGTGTATGAACCGTTGCGGTTGGGCGGATCAAGCTTTTGCGCGTTGGCCTTTGGCGCTGGCAGAGCTTGAGCCGCTGTGACGGGTTGGTTCATTTTGGTTCTGCAGACTAATCTAAGAAAATATTCTAAATGAAGTAGGAAGGGAGCAATGGCTTTATACACATATGTTATGTGTAGGTTTTGTTTTTTATGAGTTCTGTTAAGGCTTTTGATTTCTCTAGATCGGACTCAAGAAGCCAGATTTTAAACGTCTTATTTATTAATTGGAATTTTAGGTAAGGCTTACTGTTGTATTTTTTACCTGAGCTGGTATTTATCAGAATGTCGATCAGCCAACTAAAGGTAGAAAGGAACCAGCTGGGTTTTGGTTCATGATAGGTTACATTTTTAATCTGGCTGTAATGGTATTTATCGCTATTGATGGAATCATATGCGTCGAAAATTTCAATGCCGTTTTCTTTCAAGACAATTTTTAATTCTGGCTTATTTCTTAAAATAAATGTTTCAGACATTGAGTTGGGGTGTTTTTAAAACTTACACATAACGGTCAGGCTATTGCTCGTGGCGGGCGGGTTGATTAATGCGTCCAATGGAAACGAATAGCCTGGTTGGGTTCATGAATATTTTTTTCTTTTTTAGAAGTACTACACTAGCCATGAGATATAGCCGATGTTGTAGCTAGTCTTTTTTTACTTCCTTTTCTGTTTTAAGTGCTTCCCTTTTTAATCTTTTCTTTTTTTGTTTTTCAGTCTCAATTACAAAGACAATAGGCATGGAGAAGGTTACTGGACCTATAAACTCACCACTTTTACTTTTCGGTGGGTCTAATGTAGGAACCATATTTAATAGTTTTATTGCTTCTTCTTCAAAGGCTTTATGTGGTGCCCTAACCTTAAGTACTTTCAATTTACCAGTACTATCTATTTGGAAATTAGTGTAGACTCTAATTTTATCACCTCCTTTAAGATTTAGAACTTTAGCGATACTGTCAATTTTATCGTAATCTGTATTTTCTTCTATTAACTGAGATGTTTTTTGAGGGTCTATCTGTGCTGAAATATTTTGGCAAAGAATCAAGACAATGAAAGTAAGTAGGATGTTTTTCATGTGTTTTTTTAAGATTAGCTACAACGGTCAGGCTATGGCTCGTGGCGGGCGTTTTTAATGCTGTGTCCGACGGAGACGGAAAGCCTGGTTGAGTTCATGAATTTATTATTTTTTGGAGTAAGAAACTAGCCATGAGATATAGCCAGTGTTACCTGCTGGCTTTACTTTTTCAACATTAAATTTAACCCTTCCTTTTCAAATAAAATTCGGCCAACTTTTATATCTGACCAACCTTTTTTTAGTTGATAAGTAAAAGTTGGCTTATTTTCAATCAATTCACAATTGATGTAATAGTTTTCTATTTTCCCGTTTGAAACTTGTTTCAGGTCTTGAATATGAGTAGAAATGAAGAAGTATGAATTGTCGAATTTGGTCAATCCGTTTATTGTTGTTTTACAAATTTCAAAACCATCCTCTATATTAGTCCCACTAAAAAGCTCATCAAAAACAGCAAAGCATCTTTTTTCTCTTGATGCTTGTTCAACTACCCTTTTCAAGTTCAGAATTTCAGTCATAAAATGACTGTAACCATTTAAAATATCATCTCTTCTGTTTATCTCAATGGAAAAGCAATCACAAAAGGGGATCTCTCCTTTTGATGCAGGTATACCAATTCCTAAATGACCAAAATAGATACATAAAGCAACAGCCTTAAGAAAGGTTGATTTTCCAGACATATTCGGGCCGTTCAATACAATTACGTTACTACTCGTTTCAAGGTTATTTTTGACGGGATTCTCCAATAATGGATGATAGAAATTATGGAGCTTGATCTGTCCTTGTATAAAGGTTGGATATGAGAAATTGTGTTTTTTTATACCGACATTAATTGACAAGTAGGCTTCGAACAGAAAGAAATCTTCCCAAAAAGGTATTAGCAATTCCTTTTCCCTTATCGTATTGATTATTTGAGTTAGTTCAATTATGTGTCTGTCCTTTAATCCATTATCTCGAACAAGAGCCTCATATTTATGAAGTTTGAAATGAGATAAGAACTGCAATATTGCTTTAATACTTGAAGCGTATTCATTTGGGAAAGCCTCTAATTTTAACCTGGTAAAATACTTTGATTCCAGGCGATGGAAAAAAAGAATCAATTGATTGAACTTACTTACATATCTTGTTTTTGCTTGTTTTGATCCAAACAATATGTAACTAAGTTTTTTTTGCGAAAGATCATCTATTTCTTCCTCATTGAGGAAATAATAAACTTCATTTAAATATAAAACCGTGTAAGAGTAGTCCTTTAAGATTTCACTATTTAGGGCATACCCTTGTAATATATTTTGACGTTCAGTTATTTCTTCTGTCGACTTTAATGGTGTTTGAAGTATCTCAAGAATTTTATTTTTCGCAAATACGTTCAACGAAAAATCGAATAAGGGCAAAATTTCCTGGTTAATATTTAAGTCATTAAGATTATTCATTTCTTATTCGGGATGGTGTTTTCAAGCTTGCAGGTAACGGTTAGGCTATGAGCCGTGGTGGGTGAGTGGATCGAGCCGATCGTTGGCCATTACCTCTTGCCGGGCTCGAGCCACTGTGTTGCCAGGCTCATATTAGTTATGAATTTAAATATAGGAAAATAGTCGAAACTTGTAAGAAGTAAGCCATGGCTTATAGCCATTGTTGGCAACTGGCTTTATTTTATTATTTCCGTCAAATATACAATTCCGAATATCCATCCGGTATATAGCACAGTATAGGTCAAGGCGTAAAAAGCTGAAGTACTAATATCACCTTTTGTCGCTTGCGATTTATTGAAAACTAGTTTCAGAGCCCTAAAGAATACCCAATAGAGCATTGCTAAAATTATGAATAGGGAAAACCAAAAAACTGCTTCCAAGGCGATTAATAAAAAAATGAAAATAATTGTCATGCCGATCCATAGAAGAATTGATAACAAAAGCCCACCTATTCCGTCACCAACACTAATACTTGGAAGATCTGGAAGGTCGCCGGTTTGTGAAAATAAATCACCGCTTTTAAAGTTTCTAAATTTCGGATAGTTATCCACTAATCCTATGCCTTTATAAAGTCCATAGGTAATGAAAAGGAAAAGAACAGAAGCAATAATACTAAGTGAAATGTAAAGATTAGCAGTCAAACTTCTGTTATAATTAATTCCAGTGATGTAAACAGTCAAAATTGTAATAGCTATAACTATGAGCGAAATGATGAATATTGACTTTCCTTTTAAATATGTTCGATTGATTTTCAAATTAATGAATTTTTTCAGGCTTGTTGCCAACTTGTTTATATAATTAGTTTTGTGGTTTATATCTCCCTAAATCCAGAGGTAAAACACTATCACTTACGTTGTATCGAATATAGTTTATATATGCTATTATTCAAAGGTTCTTCCCTCCTTTTCTTAAACATCTTAGTATAAAAAGAGGCGGAATAGCGAGAGGGTAACACGCCAAGGCATGTTACGCATTACTACAGATTCCGCTTAACCCCAATAAACATTGAAGCCGTCCTATATTCTATCTTACTACAACTTTTCGATGTTTATAGTAACATTTTAGTACAGGCATTTCATAGGTTAGTTATGGAAGATTAGGGGGTTGAAATTCGGTTAAAATTTAATAATTGAACCACGGATCGAACATTTTACAATACCTAGCTAACCCATGAAATCATACCGTATATAGGGGCAAAATCATATAATTTAAATCGTAGAATGTTAAACTATGTTAAAAAGGTGGCAATTCGGGAGTATGAAAATCACCTCCTCCCGGAAGCCCTATAAACAGTACGATTACGGATTTTGTTCGAATCTCCCCGACTCCACAATCACTCACAAACCCCGCAGCGAAAGCTGTGGGGTTTTGTGTTTTCAGACGATGAGCCAAGCTTGCTTGAGCTCGGCGGATGGAAACACAAAACCGACAAAAGCAAAGCCTTTGGCTGGGTTTGTAATTGCAGGATTGGTGTCACTGGAGAACACTGAGGAGCCCAGCGACGCAGGTAATCTCCCTTTCCTAGATCGATCCATTTTTGGCAGAAAAATTGTTATATCGGGGGCAAATCGGGACCCAAAAATGTTGCCATAGATTTTGGTCACCCATATCCAAATGATTTCATCTATTCCCTTCATTAGTTTGACAGCCTTGATGGCTGTGGAGATCACGAACACAAAGCAGTGAATACTCTCATTCTATTCATAAACTTACAACCAGGGACGAGGACGTCCTCGGAATATCGAGGTCATAATACTAAGTTAAGCTCGCTTGAGCGAAGTTGGAAGAAAACTCACTTACACTATAAAAGTGACACGCTAAATAACGGATAGATGGCCTAAAAATAATTTATGTCGTAAGGAATTAAAAATCAGGCCTTGGCCAAGGGAGGTATGGGTTATGAAACTTCGATATCGTGGTTGCCTTCTACCTCACTTTCTAAAAGTGAATCTTTTTCACTGTAGAGGAGTTCGGCCACAGAAATAAGATTCTTGATGATCAGATTCAGATTGTCTTTATCGTTCACCAGGGAAGAGGCCATCTCGGCATCGATCAGATCGTTTCGAATAAGCTTATTGATACTTTTATTAGCCAGGTATCGATCCTTTCTCGCTTCTTCTTTAAGGGCGATAAGCTTGGCATGGTAACGCTCCCTATTTTCGTCTGTTCTGAACTTATAAATACTGCGCAGTACAGTCACGATCTTTTTACGAAACTTATCGTATTCCTTAACGATATATGGGTTTTCTGAATCATGAAAAAGAGAGACATTCTTACCAATTTCAAAGGCCGCTTTTATGATCTCCACCATTTTCCGGTTGGCGACAATGAGCTCTGCGATCCTGTCGCTTTGCCCTTCACCCATCTCCAGTTTACTCTGGGCGGTAGTGGCATAACGGAGGATCTCTCCGTAAATGGTCTTCATCTTTTTGTAATACAGTTTTCGAACGTCGATGTTAAAATCCTCAGTGGAGACATTCACGACTTCCTTAGGTTTCAGGTCAGATTTGATATTCGTTCTGCGAATATTTAAAGCGTGGGTAAGAATTTCAAAAACAGCATTCTCAAAAAGGTATTTCGACTCATCGATCAAGGCGGTGATAGCAGTGCCCGGGAACTCAAGGATACTTTTATTGAGGTATTTGGGCCTTTCTATGGCCTTATCCTCCCGGTCTTTTATAAGGCGTTCCAGCAACCGCCCAGTGATCTTCATGAGCGGCAGCATGATAAGCACCCCCATCACATTGAATATGGTATGAAACAATGCCAGTTTAAGGGTATAATTATCATCGGCTATACCCGTAACCCTCGAAAGATAATCTACCAAATGGGCCAGCGGATAGATCAGGGATAGTGCGAAGATCCCCGTGACCAGATTAAAAATCAAATGCGCCCCTGCCAGTCGTCTTCCTGCAGTATTAGTCCCTATGGAACCTATGACCGCAGTGATCGTTGTACCGATATTAGCTCCTATAGCAAGCGACAAGGCGTTCTCATATTCTATTTGCCCGGCAGCAAGGGCGGTGAGGATCAAAGCCATGGTAGCACTGCTCGACTGTAGTATGGTGGTAATGAGGATTCCTAGGAGGGTAAATACCACGATCCCGGAAAACCCGGAAATGGCGTATTGGGTCAGGTCTGTATACGCTTTAAAGGCATCAAAACCTTCCTTCATGTAATGGATCCCGAGGAAGAAAAATCCCAAACCGGCAAGGATATTTCCAAAGCCCCGAAAGGTATCTTTTTTCTGAAATGAAAACACGATACCAAACACCAACAAGGGCATGGACAGGGCCGATATTTTTACTTTCAGACCAAAAACAGCCACCAGCCAGGCTGTGGCTGTGGTACCGATATTAGCACCAAAAATGAGCCCCATACCACCACTCAGACTTATGAGTCCGGCACTGATAAAGGAAATAGCGATCACCGACACCAAGGAACTGGATTGCATGATGGCGGTGACCAAAGCACCGGCTGTAATGCTTTTATACAGTTTATTGGTGGTCTTTTTAAGGATTTTGCGCAGCGGACCTTTGGCAAAGGCTTTAAACCCCTCTTCCAGCATGATCATGCCAAAAAGCAGAATGGCAATACCGGCTCCGATCGTTTCAAAGTTTGGGTATACAAACAATAAAACGGCCAAAACAATGAGCAGTATATAGAAAATCCATTTCCTAATCATCGAAGACTGGCGTCAGGGATGCAATGCGCACCTTAATCCATAAGAATTTGCAATTAAAGTACTTATAATACCAAGTAATTACAACTTCCCTGACGGAATTTCGAAAATACCCCCATGGTAAATGACGAACTGAAGCAGATCTTCTCTAGGCGTTCTTCCTTTCGATCTCTCTTAGATTCTCCATCTTTTTAAGCTCCAGGAAACCATTAATATCTTCGAAGTGCTCCTTCACCCGCTTATTCCCAAATTCAAACACCTTGGTTGCAAGTCCGGATAAGAAATCACGGTCGTGAGACACCAGAATAAGGGTGCCGTCGAAGTCCTGCAGGGCCTCTTTGATGATATCCTTTGTTTTCATATCGAGGTGGTTCGTAGGCTCATCGAGAATGAGCAGGTTTACCGGTTCGAGCAGGAGTTTGATCATCGCCAGACGGGTCTTCTCTCCCCCGGAAAGGACTTTCACCTTCTTGGTACTGTTATCGCCACCAAACATAAAAGCCCCGAGAATATCCTTGATCTTGGTGCGGATATCGCCCTCGGCAATGCGGTCTATGGTTTCGAATACCGTCAGGGATTCATCGAGTAAGGAAGCCTGATTCTGGGCAAAGTAGCCGATCTTCACATTGTGGCCCACTTCCAGGTTCCCCTGAAAATCGATCTCATTCATGATAGCCTTGATCATGGTCGATTTCCCTTCTCCGTTTCTTCCCACGAAGGCCACTTTTTGTCCGCGTTCGATCACCATATTGGCATTCTTGAACACCAGATGATCCTCGTAGGACTTGGTGAGATCTTCTACCACTACCGGGTATTTACCGGCTCGGGGTGCAGGAGGGAATTTTAAGTTGAGGGCCGAAGTATCAACCTCATCCACCTCTACCAATTCCAATTTTTCGAGCATCTTTACCCGCGATTGAACCTGAAGGGTTTTGGAGTAGGTCCCCTTAAAACGCTCGATGAACTCTTTGGTTTCGGCGATCATCTTTTGCTGCTCCTCATAGGCCTTTTGCTGATGTGCGCGGCGATCTTTACGCAGTTCCAGGTAATGGGAATACTTCGCCTTATAATCATAGATGCGCCCCATGGTCACCTCAATGGTTCGTGTGGTGATATTATCGACAAAGGCACGGTCATGGGAGATCACCATTACTGCCTTCGCCTGGTTCACCAGAAAGTCTTCCAGCCATTGAATACTCTCAATATCCATGTGGTTGGTAGGCTCATCCAGCAGGATCAGGTCCGGCTTTTGCAGGAGGATCTTGGCCAGCTCGATACGCATGCGCCATCCTCCACTAAATTCTGAAGTAGGCCTTGTAAAATCTTCACGCAGGAATCCGAGTCCGAGCAACACCTGTTCGACCTCAGCCTCGTAGTTCACCTCTTCGATCGAATAGTATTTTTCACTGAGTTCGGTGACCTTTTCGATGAGCTTCATATACTCGTCGCTCTCGTAATCGGTACGCACGGTAAGCTCTTCATTGAGGGCATCGATCTCCTCCTTCATTTTAAAGAGGGAAGCAAAGGCCTTGGAAGTCTCTTCAAAAACGGTAGCGTCGTCTGTAGTGAGCAAATGTTGTGGCAAGTAGGCGATCACCGCTTCTTTGGGCGCAGAAACTTGTCCGCGGGTAGGCTTATTCACCCCGGCAATGATCTTGAGCAGGGTCGACTTCCCCGCCCCGTTCTTCCCCATAAGGGCGATCTTGTCTTTTTCATTGATCGAAAAGGAAACATCACTAAACAAGGTGGTTCCTCCAAATTCTACTGCCAATCCATCTATGGTGATCATCTGCTCCGTTTTTTAGAAGGCGCAAAGATAATAGAAAATAAAGATTCTATGTGGTTACAAAAAGGTGTTCCCTGCCTTAATTACTTTTCAGGGCTGCCTTTTCTTTCGCTTTGACGAACGCCTCCGTTCGCTGCAATTGTTCCTCGAGGTTCCATTCAAGATCAAACCGTTCCTTCAGGAATTCAGCAATAGGCCCCAATCCCACAGCAGCCCTGCGCTTGTCGATATTTTCAGGGTCTAACACCGGCCAAAGCTCGAGACTTTTTGTTTCGGGATCGTATTTTATCTGCCCCCCATAGATCTGTAATTCACCCCTGTCGGTGGCCAGACGGTCTTCGGCCCTTACCAAAAGCGGCGCACTTAATTGCCCGTCTTTTACCGCCTGCTTCATTAGCGGGAGGTATGCCATGCGGGTCTCGTAGTCGGAATGCTGTAAGACATTGCAGATGGTGCGGTTGCCCATGTCTCCTATCACCTGTAGTTCCGGCCACCCATCGGCCAGGATCTTTTTGATCTTGGCTTCATTTACAACATGATTCCTTTCATAAATGGCCTGGTATTTGGCGTATTGTTCAGAATCGGCTCCGTATTTTTTAAACATGGCATCCCGTTTTCTTAAAGGGCCTTGTTCAGCGATCCAGATGCTATCCAGTTGTGCCACCAGGTCTACGGTAAAGGTTTTCATTTCGTGGATCTCTGTTACCGGCTTTTGTTTTGGCTGACTTCCGCCCTCGGTACCACAGGAGGTAACGGCCAGGCATATGGCCGTAATGGCCATTAAAATTATTTTCATTGGTGTTTTGTTTTTGGTTTCAGGTTGTTCATGAGTTCGAACCCAAGATCAAATATCGTTCCATGACGGGGGTGATACCCGGAAACATTCGATAGGATAACAATTCCGTTCTTTTGGGCCACATCCATGATCATGATCGCTGTATAGCCTCCCGTGCGTCCGCTGTGCTTATACCAGGTGTCTCCGGATCTCCTCTTAATGATCTCCCACCCCAGGCCAACATCAGAGATATGGTCAAGGGTATATGTAGGTTCCCTGGTCAGGGCCAGGGCCTTCTGATCCGGATCAAAATGCGCCTGCATAAATTTAGTGAGGTCATTCACCGTAGACAGGATGGCCCCTGCACCCGCCAGTGCAGAAAGCTCCCAGTGCCGTGTGGGCTGTCCATAAAGATCCCGGCCTTCTACCATAAAACGTTCAACACGACCGGCATCCAAAACAGATCGTTCCATATGGTATGGCGAAAAAATTTTCGTTTGGAGCAGCTGCTCGTAGGGAGCATCTTCAAGCCTGGACAACACATACCCCAGAATCCCCATGCCTAAATTGGAGTATGCATAGGAAGGTGAGTGATCGGGATCGAGATCGATGTGCTTAAACAGGTAATCTTCAAGAAGTTGTTCGCTAAAGTCCCTATATGGATTCTCCGGTATTTTGGAAAGATCGTAATTAGATGGAGAACGCGGCAGACCAGAGGTATGATTGGCCAGCTGCAGAAAGGTGATCTTGGTGTCTCCCGCCAAAGGTTTCTGCAGGTGTAAGTCAATACGATCGTCCAGATGTAATCTTCCATCGAGCACCTCATGGGCCAATAAGGCCGAAGTAAACACCTTAGTTACCGATCCTATTTCAAAAACACTTTCTGAATTTTCAATTGCCTCAAGACGCTCAATGCCCATCCGGATTCCTTTAAAAGTAACCTTCCCGCCACAGATCATTCCCAAGGCTACCTCAGTTTGAGGTGGAAAAAGCCTGATGTGTTTTTGTAGTTTGGTGTCAATAATACTCTCCAGGTGGGACTGATCGCGAACTTGTGCCCGGATTAACAAAGAACTCAGAAATACAATTCCGGTAAGAAGTTGAATGCGATTTAGATTCATTTGATCGATTGGTATGGAAAGGTAATCATTCTCCATGTAGCGATATTAGGCCTGGAGGTATTTAACAATACTTTGTTCTTTCCTTCCCTATGCCAACTCATCGATGATAAGAGACAATTGTGCATTTAGCATTATTATGATCTTCCCGGCAACCGCCTTAGATGACAAATGGATCAGGCTGGTGATCAGAGCTTGTGATATCTTGGCGAACAGGTAAAATTGCCTCCCTTACGCTCTTTGTTTTCGGTGATTCCGGCATCAGCTTCAAAACGACTTTTTGCCAACAGATCCAGCAGTATCTAATTCACCCATCCGTCTGTGGCATAATCATAAAGCGGAAGTGGTCGTACCTACACCAGCAATCCGGCCATGATACAATGCCCCACCAATTCAGACGTATTGGCACACTGAGTCTTTGCCAGAATGTTCTTGCGGTGCTTGTTCACGGTGTGAACAGAAACATGAAGCTGCCCCGAGATCTCTTTTGAGCTGAGTCCCTTAGCGAGCAAGGATACGATCTCCTTTTCCCTGGGGGTGAGCACATCGAGTAAATTACGGGAGGGTTGCGCATCCGGATCGAACTTACCCTGTGCGGTATTGATGTTGACATAAGATTTTCGTCCATCAAGGCTAAAGTAGGACACCGAATTATCGGGCTGTACACAAAGATAACTTACATCGGTATGCACGCTGAGTACATTCTCCAGATTTCCATCCTCATCGAGACTTAAGGGTAATGCTTGGGCCAATATAATTCGGGAACGCCCTTCGGGGTCGTGCATTTTATAAAGATAGACCACCTTGAATTTCTTACGTTCCTCCAAACTGAGGTAGTTAAAGTAAAAGTCATAGGTTACCTGTTCTTTCAATTTGATCATTTCATGCTGATCATCGTCCGCCACAGCCAGCAGGTCATGAAAAGTGACCTTCTCCTTAGAGACCCCTGTAAAGTCTATAACGGTATCGGATACGAATTTCAGTTCCAGATTCTTAAAGTTGGCTACGTAATGATAGGAGTGCCCCGGACTAAAGGCCGAGAGGAACCCATGCAAGAAGGGCTGAAGGTTAAAGTTGCTTTGTGCGACCTCCACTGTGGAATACTTAGATTCCCAGAACTGGATGATCTCTGAAGATTTCATATAGATTATTTTTCGCAGTCTATTTAATAATTATCAGCAATATACCCAAAAATGGTTATATGAAATAAAGATAATAGTCTATAAGTTTATATCCTATTTCCTGAAAGATCAAAACAGCGGGTAAATTACTTCTAAAAAACTCACTGTTTCGCATATAAAGATCGGAAACAATACGCTTTCCATCTTGAAAAAAATAGGTTTGGGGGAACCTCAAAAGTCTGTTCGGCAATTTAGTTGTCTGGCAGACTTTTTTTATATGGGCAGACCTTAACTTCATACAACCGGATACCCATCTAACAATTCACCGATATTAATAGACTTATCCCTGCAAAAGAGCGTATATCTACCTTATTATAAGTACATTAAATTCATCATTCTAACTGTATGTTCCCGAGAATAAGCATCCCGGGACCAAAAAAAAAGCAACGATGAGAAATATTCTAACACTTCTTTTTATCCTCCTCATTAGCGGAATTACGACTGCTCAGGAAATTCGAATTAACGCTTACGGAGATTATGTTTTCAAAGACAAGTTCAACGAAAACTTTGTGAATGGCGGATATTACCAGGGACGCATTGAAGACGGGTTTCGCTGGGGTGCAGGTGCCGAATACCTCATCCAGGGAAAAACGGCGCTGGAGCTGCAATACCTGCGTCAGGACACTAATGTTCCACTCACCTATCGTATTAACCGCAACGAGCCAGTACAATTTACAGATCTTGACCTGGCCATGAACTACATCATGTTCAACAGCACCCGGTATTTTCCCGTGAATCCGCAACTTGAACCCTTTGTAGGGGGCGGTCTCGGTATGGGGATCTTCAGTGCAAAAAGCCCGGAATTTTCCGGTGATTCAGAAACCAAGTTCGCCTGGCAAATACGAGGGGGTGCCAATCTATGGCTTACCGAAGCAGTAGCTCTCCGCTTCCAGGCCACCCTGATCTCTGTAGTCGAAGCCGTTGGCGGCGGGATCTATATTGGCACTGGAGGTATAGGAACCAATATCAGCACCTATTCCACCATTTACCAGTTCTCGCTTGGGGGAGGATTGGTATTCAAACTAAAATAGCCTGTCGGGGATCAGCCGTCGGGATATGCCTGAAGACAGGCGGCACACAGGGTAAACAATCCATGTAATCAACCGGTAATCACCCCCCTTAAAAAGAGAAGTTTTAAAGTATTCACGCTGATTATTAGTAATTGCAGTGTGAATGTCGTTACTTTGCGCCCAGATAGCAGAAGATCTAATCAGATTAAGAAATCTTTTTTCCTACCAGATCAATTATTTCCTTTTTTTATTTTTTGCTTTTAAACGACCTAAGCTGAAACCAACCCCATTGGAGGTTGACTTCATCCTTAAGGCCGTGCCTTAATATATTTTATATAACATACACATGAAAGAAGGAACAGTAAAGTTCTTTAACAGAACAAAAGGATTTGGTTTTATTACCCCTGAAGATGGTGGAGAAGACGTATTTGTACATGCCTCAGGTCTTATTGACGAGATCGCAGACAATGACCGTGTTCAATATGAAACTGAAAGAGGTAAGAAAGGGATCAACGCTATTAACGTAGAGATCTTAGACTAAATTTATTGAATTTTGAAAGGTGAAGTGAAGACCTCACCTTTCGATTTTACTCATATTAAAAACCATTAATATATGCTTATTATAAACCTGAAACCCGGAGAACACATCGATCGCGCGTTAAAGCGTTACAAGCAAAAGGTTAGAAAGACCAAGCAGATCCAGAATCTCAGGGAAAGACAACAATTTACAAAGCCGTCTGCTGCACGCAGGGTAGAACTTGCTAAAGCTAAATACAAGCTGGAGTACGAAAGACGCAACGAGGAGTAAATGCATATTGCAGACCTCAATTTGGCCGTTCTCATTGACGGCGATAATGTCCCTTCTACCTATGTCAAAGAAATGCTTCAGGAGATCGCTAAATACGGTAATCCTACCCTGAAGCGTATCTATGGCGATTGGACGAAACCCAGTCTGGGCAAATGGAAGAAGGTGCTGCTTGAGAACGCCATTTCTCCGGTTCAGCAATACGGGTACACCCGCGGTAAGAATGCTACAGATTCGGCTATGATCATTGATGCCATGGATATTCTGTATTCGGGCAAGGTCAACGGATTCTGCCTCGTATCCAGTGACAGCGATTTTACCCGCCTGGCCATCAGGCTCCGTGAAGCCGGAATGACCGTTTTTGGTATCGGAGAGAAGAAAACTCCCGAACCTTTTATCGCATCCTGTGACAGGTTCATTTACCTGGAGATCCTTCATGAAGCTCCGGAAAACGACCCGCAGAAAGAAACTACAGAGCGTGCTTCTAACGGCAGGATCGACAAGATCAATGCAAAGGTGATTCGCTTTATTGCCAATACCATCGCCGACCTTGAAGACGATGAAGGATGGGCATTCTTAGGAGAAGTAGGCGCCTTGCTTCAAAAGAAGCAACCCAATTTCGACTCTCGAAACTACGGATTCGCCAAACTCACACCCCTTATTAAATCGATCCCTCAATTCCAGGTGGAGATCAGAAAGAATCCCAAAGGCAATAAGAATTTAGTATTTGTGAGGAATACGAAGTGACGAGGGTACGATGATACGAGGGTACGAGGGTACGAGGGTACGAGGGTACGAGGGTACGAGGGTACGAGGGTACGAGGGTACGAGGGTACGAGGGTACGAGGGTACGAGGGTACGAAGATTTGCAAAATCGCTGAATCGTAAAAATGTTAAATTCCCATAGGCCTGCCAAGACTATCGGACTTTCTTAGTCGATTCCCCATTCCCTTTCCCCATTCCCCATTCCCCATTCCCCATTCCAATTTTATCCCGAAAAAGTTTACAAAAAGCGGGGAATTATGTTTATTGCAGTACCCAAATTTTTAAATTTTACTGCCATGAACATCCCCAACCTATCCAAATCAATTCTTTGCCTTACTGCTGTGGCCTCCTTATTCCTTTCTTCCTGCAGCAAAACTGAAGACACCATGGAAAATGATGCCGCCTGTGAATATTACCTTGCCGGACTCAGCTTTCAATGCGGGACCGACTCCTGCGAGTATACGGCCACACTCGAGCACGATGCAACAGGTGTTAAGTCTGAAGTAGCGATAGATGAGGCTACCTTTAATCATTACAAGACAATTGCCGAAGTAGACAAAGCCAATATCTGCTGGGAAGGAGCCCTCTAAGAAGCGTTCAAAACCCTACCCGGACTCTTTGATCCGATCACGCTGATCAACAGCACTTTCACAACATTAAGTTCGCAGTTTCAAAAAGAATTGTATTTTTGAGCTGTAATGAAGGCCTTTTTCACAAAAATATCAGCGATCCTCATGGCCATGGTAGTACTCCTGTCTACCATGTCTTTCGCCATCAATAAACATTATTGTATGGATATGCTGGTTGATGTATCTGTTGTACTTCCCGCCAGCACCTGCGGTATGGATATGTATGCAACAGATCTTGATCAGGACCTCCAGATCACAAATAGCGCCTGCTGCCAGGATGAGCATATCGCCATCAAGGGTCAGGATGAAGTGAAACCTTCAACCCAATGGTCTCCTGAAGACCTTAAAATGGTTGTTGCCTCCTTCGCAGTTAGCTACCAAATGCTTTTTACCGAAGAGACTCCCCGGGTGTTTGTATTCCCGGACTACAGTCCGCCGTTGATCACCAAAGACCTTCCCGTGATCTACGAGACCTACCTTATTTGATCTGTTTTTTTAGCAACCCGGACAGGTGCATTCAAAAAATGTGCTGTCTTTTTCTATTGTCTAAAAAACACATCAAGACCTTATGCTCAACCGCATCATAAAATTTCTCATAGAGAACAAACTTATTGCTGTTATCCTTCTGGTGATCCTTACCGGATGGGGAATCATGGTGGCGCCTTTTAACTGGGAAAATCCGCTTCTCCCTAACGACCCTGTAGCCGTAGATGCTATTCCCGACATTGGAGAGAACCAACAGATCGTTTTTTCCAAATGGCCGGGCCGCTCACCACAAGACATCCAGGACCAGGTAACCTACCCGCTTACCACTTCCCTATTGGGAATTCCCGGTGTACGTACCATCAGGAGTTCCTCCATGTTCGGATTTTCCAGTATCTATATCATTTTTGAAGAGGATGTGGAATTCTACTGGAGTCGCTCCAGAATTCTGGAAAAACTAAATTCCCTCCCTTCCGGATTACTCCCCGACGGGGTGAGCCCGACCCTGGGCCCCGATGCTACCGGACTTGGACAGATCTTCTGGTATACGCTCGAAGGAAGAGACGAGCAAGGCAACCCCACCGGAGGATGGGATCTCAATGAACTGCGTAGCATACAGGATTACTACGTTAAATATGCGCTTTCTGCTGCCTCAGGAGTATCAGAAGTTAGTTCCATAGGAGGTTATGTTCAGGAATACCAGATCGACCTGGACCCGGAACTCATGCGACAGTATCAGATCGATCTGAATCAGCTGGTTCAGTCCGTAAAAAAGACCAATCGCGATGTAGGGGCCCAAACCATAGAGATCAACCAGGCCGAATACCTGGTCAGAGGGCTGGGGTACGTTCGCTCTATAGAAGATCTGGAAAATACCGTAGTGGCCAATTACGATTATACCCCGGTGCGCATTGCCGATATTGCCAGGGTGAGCATGGGTCCTGCCGAACGAAGAGGAATTCTGGACAAGGAGGGTGCCGAGGTGGTTGGAGGTGCCGTCGTCGCCAGATATGGCGCTAACCCTATGGAGGTGATCAATAACGTAAAGGACAGGATCGCAGAACTCAAGGATGGCCTCCCATCCAAAGAACTAAAAGACGGTAGGGTGTCCAAGCTCACTATTGTCCCCTTTTACGATCGTACAGAGCTTATTGAAGAAACGCTTAACACACTAAATGAAGCCCTCACCTTCGAGATCCTGATCACGATCCTGGTGATCATTATCATGGTATACAACCTCAGGGCAAGTGTACTCATCTCCGGTTTATTGCCTATTGCCGTGCTAATGGTCTTTATAGCCATGAAGCTCTTTGATGTCGATGCCAATATCGTGGCCCTGTCGGGAATTGCCATTGCCATAGGTACCATGGTCGATGTTGGAGTGATCCTCTCTGAAAATATTATCCGCCACCTGGATGAAGACACATCGAACACTCCGGTAAACACCACCGTATACCATGCTACGGTAGAAGTTTCCGGAGCCATCATTACCGCTGTACTAACGACCATCATTAGCTTTATACCCGTATTCACCATGATCGGAGCCGAAGGAAAACTATTTCGGCCATTAGCATTCACCAAGACCATGGCCCTTACCGCTTCGATCCTGATCACTTTGTTCCTGATCCCTCCATTTGCGGCCATATTGTTCAGAAAGCGAAACACCTCAAAACTCCTGAGAACAGGGGTGAATGTACTACTGCTGCTCTTAGGAGGTTTCGCCATTTGGATGGGATATTACTCCGGAGTCATCCTGATCCTATTTCCGGTAATCAACTATTTAGGGATCTACGGAAAGATCACTCCAAAACAAACGGTGCAACTAAGAACCTTATTGGTGGTCCTGGCGATCATTAGCCTTTTGGCTTCTTATTGGCGCCCTCTGGGCTTCAACCGCTCTTTCCTGCCTAATTTGTTGTTTGTTTCGGTGATCTGTTTCGGACTATTGGGCATCTTTACGCTTTTCAAAAGGTATTATGTGCAAATGCTGCGGTGGACCCTCAGGAATAAGTTCCTTTTCCTGCTTCTGCCCGCCACCCTGATCGCCCTGGGGATAGGTATCTGGAAAAATACGGGTAAAGAATTCATGCCGGCCCTTAACGAAGGTTCCTTCCTCCTGATGCCAACCTCCCTGCCCCATTCGGGAGTAGCTGAGAACAAAAGGGTCTTGCAACAACTGGACATGGCGGTGGCCTCCATTCCCGAGATCGAAACGGTCGTTGGAAAGGCAGGACGCACAGAAAGCGCATTGGATCCAGCGCCCCTTTCCATGTACGAAAACGTAATTCTCTATGCTCCTGAGTATATGGAAAATGAAGAAGGGAACAAACAACGCTACCGCATCGATGAACAAGGTAAGTTTGTACTGAAGCTCGGGGGCACTACCATAAATCCAAACCTGAGCAACACACCGGAGGTGATCCCTTCAGAATTCCCGGTAGAACATCAGGACCTTATCCCCGATAATTCGGGTGAATACTACAGAAACTGGAGGCCCTCGATACAATCGCCCGATGACATCTGGAATGAGATCGTTCGTGTGACCAAACTTCCCGGGGTGACCTCAGCCCCAAAACTGCAACCCATTGAAACACGATTGGTGATGCTACAAACCGGAATGCGCGCACCCATGGGTATCAAGATCAAAGGGCAGGACCTCGCGAAGATAGAAGCCTTTGGGATGGAACTCGAACGCCTACTACGCCAAACCCCGGGAGTAAAGACAGAAGCCGTATTTGCAGACCGTATCGTTGGAAAGCCATACCTTCTTATCGATCTCGACAGGGAGAAACTGGCCCGTTACGGACTTCATATTGAAACCGTACAGCAAACGCTTGAAGTTGTTGTGGGTGGAATGACCCTTACACAAACCGTCGAAGGCCGCGAGCGTTATGGGGTACGCGTGCGCTATCCGCGTGAACTACGCAACGATCCGGGAACCCTTGAAGGCATTCTCCTGCCCTTACCCGGAGGTGGGGAGATCCCGCTTAGTGAAGTTGCAGCAATTCGCTATGAGAAAGGTCCGCAAATGATCAAAAGTGAAGATACCTTCCTCGTGGGCTATGTATTGTTTGATAAACTCGACGGCTATGCAGAGGTCGATGTGGTCGAAGATGCCCAAAAAGTAATTCGCGAACATATCGACTCAGGAGCGCTTACCGTTCCTTCCGGCATCAATTTCCAGTTCACCGGCACCTATGAAAATCAGCTCAGAGCCGAAAAGACGCTTATGCTGGTGGTCCCCCTATCACTGCTCATCATCTTTTTGATCCTGTATTTCCAGTTCAGATCGGTAGGTACTTCGCTTATGGTGTTCACCGGTATTGCAGTTGCTTTTTCCGGCGGATTTATCATGATCTGGCTTTACGGACAAGGGTGGTTCATGAACTTCGAACTTTTTGGCATTCAGTTCAGGGAACTATTCAATATCAAAACCATCAATCTCAGTGTTGCTGTGTGGGTTGGATTTATTGCCCTCTTCGGGATCGCTACAGACGATGGGGTGGTTATGGCAACCTACCTTACCCAAACGTTTGAGCAGAATGAACCCGATACCGTAGAAAGCATTAGAAACTCGGTAGTTCAGGCCGGAGAAAAGCGTATCCGCCCCTGCCTGATGACCACAGCCACTACCCTGCTGGCATTGATCCCGATCCTTACATCCACAGGACGCGGAAGCGATATCATGATCCCTATGGCCATCCCGGCATTTGGAGGAATGACCATTGCCCTGATCACCCTGTTTGTGGTCCCTGTGATCTTTAGTATGGTTAAAGAACAGCAACTAAAAAGAAAGAACGCATGAAAAATAATCGCATCATAAGATCACTTATCCCTGTGCTGGCATGCTGCATGATCCATGCGACAGCCGCCTACGCCCAGGAAGGCCACCTCGAGGATTATATTGCCCTTGCCATGACCCATAATCCGCGCCTGGAAGCATCCAGGTTGCAGTATGAAATAAGCAAGGAAAAGCAGGAAGAGGTGCAAACCCTGCCCAATACTGAATTTGGTTTTGGATACTTTGTAAGTGAACCGGAAACCAGAACCGGAGCCCAAAAGGCGAAGTTTTCCGTAAAACAAATGATCCCGTGGTTCGGAAGCATTACCTCCCGTGAGCATTATGCCTCCTCGATGGCTGAGGCCGAATACCAGAACATTGCCATCCTGAAACGCCAACTGGTAAAAGACCTTTCGGCGGCATACTACAACCTGTACACCCTTAAGGCGCAACAGGAGGTTATTGACGATCAGCTGGCTCTGCTGGAAGCCTACAGGCAGGTGATACTGGCCGCCGTGGAAAGTGGTAATGCAGGAATTGCCGATGTACTAAAATTACAAATACGCGAAAACGAATTAAAGAACAAAAAAGCGATCCTCGAAACCCGACACAACGCTACCGAGGTGAATTTTATAAACCTTATAGGGACATCACCGGAACAGCATATCGCACTTCCCGATACCTTGACCCTGCTCCCTGAAGACCTTGACAGGCCCTATGAAATTTCGGCGGTCCACCCGGAGTTACTTAAATACGATCAACTCTATGAATCGGTTGTGCAGATGGAAGCACTTAACCGCAAGGAAGGCAGCCCTAACCTGGGGATAGGACTGGATTATATTCCCGTAGCTGAACGAACCGATGTACAACTATCAGATAACGGAAAGGATATCATTATGCCCATGGTCTCCCTATCGATTCCCATCTTTAACAAAAAGTACCGTTCTGTAGATCGCCAGACCGAACTGCAAAAACAAAAACTGGAACTCGAAAAGCAGGAACGTATCAACCAGCTGCAAACCCTGCTAAGCAATGCCACAGAGAAAACCAGGGCAGCACGACTAAACGTAGAAACCGCCCTAAAGAACATCGGGGAGACCAATAAGGTACTCGCTATCATGAAGCAACGCTTTCAAACGGGATCCATACGTATGACCGAGCTCCTCGAGATACTTGAGCTACAGCTGGACCTGGAACTCAACATTCAAAAGGAAATAAATACTTACTATCAACAATTATTAACCGTAAATTATTTAAGTAAATAAGTAATATCATGAAAAACGTCAACAAAACATTCGTATTACTACTCGCTACAGGGATCCTTTCTTTTGGAATGACCTCTTGCGGTGAATCAAAAAAGAAATCTGAAGAAGCTGCTACTCCTGAAGCTACCGAAATGCATATGGACCACGACATGAACCATGAAGATATGGATCACGAGATGGATCCTGAAGCCAAAGAAGGTGACATGGCCATGGCTGCAAACTTTAAAGACAAAGAGGTTGAAGCGGCATTCGGAGCATACCTTTCATTAAAAGATGCGCTGGTAGCTACCGATGCCGGAGCTGCTGCCACTGCTGCCAAAATCCTTTCTGAAAAAGCCGCCAACAATGAGGCTTTAGCCAATGCTGCCGGTACTATCGCGGCAAGCACCGATGTAGAAGCACAACGCAAGGCTTTTGAAACTGTTACAGAAGCTATGGGTGAAATGCTCGAAGGTGCTCTTGAAAGCGGTGAGATCTATAAGCAATATTGTCCGATGGCGTTTAACAATGCCGGAGCTGCATGGTTTTCTGCAGAAAAAGAGATCATGAATCCGTATTTTGGAAACAAAATGCTGCACTGTGGTACCGTTAAGGAAACCATCAAATAAGTAATCTTTAGTCATATCGGGACTTCAGATCTTGATCTGAAGTCCCGGTTATCAACAAAACTGAGTACTCATGAATCATCTTAAGGAAATAGCTGCCGTATTCTTTAAACTTGGCTGCGTGGCCTTTGGCGGTCCTGCTGCCCATATTGCCATGATGGACAAGGAGATCGTTGAAAAACGAAAATGGATCGACCGCGAACATTTCCTGGATCTCATGGGCGCCACCAATCTGATTCCCGGTCCGAACTCTACCGAAATGACCATGCATTGCGGCCATGAGCGCGGTGGTGCCGCCGGTTTGTTCGTGGCCGGGATCAGTTTTATCTTTCCAGCCGTGGTCATCACAGGGCTCCTTGCCTGGGCCTATACCACCTACGGAGCACTACCCGAAGTAGCTCCTTTTATGGGGGGAATAAAACCCGCAGTACTGGCCATCATTGCCTCAGCCATATACAAGCTGGGCAAAAAAGCCATAAAGAATTACGAATTGCTCACCCTGGGTATCCTGGTGATCATTGCCAGCGTCCTTGGTGTGAATGAGATCACAGCCCTGCTCCTTGGAGGTGTAGCGGGAACGCTGTATTTTATGGTAAAGCATTCGATCAAAACCGACAAAACACTGTCACTCAACCCCATCGCCCTGGGCGCGCTGATGACTTATGGGGTCAAAGGGATAGGTTCTGCAAAGATCTTTTGGTCCTTCCTTAAAGTAGGGGCCATTCTCTACGGTAGCGGATATGTACTTTTCGCCTACCTCGATGCCGAGCTGGTACAAACGGGATTGTTGAGCAGGCCCGAACTTCTCGATGCCATTGCCGTGGGGCAATTTACACCGGGACCGGTACTTTCTACCGCCACCTTTATCGGGTGGCAATTAGGAGGCTTCCCCGGAGCTCTGGCTGCAACAGCAGGGATCTTCCTGCCATCATTTTTATTTGTCTGGCTCTTGAATCCGCTGGTCCCTAAAATGCGCCAGTCAAAGGTGTTGGGATATTTCCTGGATTGTGTCAATGTAGCTGCCGTAGCTATTATGCTGGCGGTGCTGTTTAAAATGGGACAAGACAGTATTGTCGACTGGCGTACTGCACTTATCGCAATACTCGGTGCCATAGCCGTATTTGGATATAAGAAGATCAGTGTGATCTGGATCGTTCTGGGAGGCTCCTTGTTGGGGTATTTGCTCTATCAATTTTAATCATCACGAAAAATGAAACACACCTATCATATAGAAGGAATGAGTTGCAACGGATGCCGCAAGCATGTTGAAGACCTGTTGAGCGCGCAACCCGGGATCACTGATGTCCAGGTTGATCTGAAGGAAAAAAGAGCCACGGTAACCATGGAGCATCACCTTTCCCTGGAGTCGCTACAGAAAGCTTTTTCCGATGATGGAGGCCGATACCAGATTCACCCCGAGGGATACACCCCCCCCACAACACCTAAGACACAAACCTACCATATAGAAGGCATGAGCTGCAACGGTTGTCGCAAGCATGTCGAAGAGCTGCTTCAGGCCCAACCGGAGATCGCCGATGCCCATGTCGACCTTGAAGAGAAAAAGGCCACGGTTACCGTGCACAAACCTATTTCCCTCGAATCCCTGCAAAAGGCCTTTGAAGGTGAACGCTATCAAATACTCCCCGGGGATCACACTCCCGATCCGGAAGCGCAAAAGGCGCAATCTGCCCCTACCGATCAGGGGCCCGGAACCTGGTATTGCCCGATGCAATGCGAAGGCGATAAAACCTACGACCATTACCGCGATTGCCCGGTTTGCGGCATGGACCTGGTCAAGGCAGAATCTGCCATCCCCACCAGTGCAAGCTATACCTGCCCTATGCACCCGGAAGTGGTTCAGGATACGCCGGGAAGCTGTCCGAAATGCGGCATGGACCTGGTACCACAGCAACCCCGGGAAGAAGAAGATGAATCTTATAAGCGCCTCTTAACGAAATTTAAGCTGGCCGTTGCCTTCACCCTGCCCATATTTATGATAGCCATGTCTGATATGATACAGCCCAATCCGCTGTACCATATCATGGATGCGAAATATTGGAATTGGATCCAGCTGGCCCTGTCTATACCGGTGGTATTCTACGCCACATGGATGTTCTTTGAACGCGCCTGGCGATCGATCGTAACCTGGAACCTCAATATGTTCACCCTGATCGGGATCGGTGCCGGAGTGGCCTGGACCTACAGTGTGATCGCCCTGTTATTCCCCGCGTTCTTCCCCCCACAATTCAGAACCGAAGGAGGCGATGTTCACCTGTATTTTGAATCGGCTACCGTGATTCTCACCCTTGTACTCCTGGGCCAGGTGCTGGAAGCAAGGGCGCATAAAAAAACGAACAGCGCCATAAAAGAGCTCCTGAAACTGAGTCCGAACGAAGCCATTCGCCTCAAAGACGGAAAAGAAGAGATCATTGCCGTAGCCCATATTCAGAAAGGAGATATCCTAAAAGTTAAACCGGGAGGTAAAATACCGGTAGACGGCCGGATCACCGAAGGAGAGACGCATATTGACGAGTCGATGATCACCGGGGAACCCCTCACAGTCGATAAGACTCAGGGCGACACTGTTAAGGCAGGTACGATAAACGGGACCCGCTCCTTCCTAATGGAAGCAGAAAAGGTAGGAGAAGAAACCCTGTTAGCACAGATCATAGACATGGTCAACCAGGCAAGTCGCTCACGCGCTCCCATCCAGAAACTTGCCGACCGTATTGCGGCATGGTTCGTTCCTATTGTAGTGATCACAGCAATACTCACCTTCATCATCTGGGCAATACTCGGACCGGAACCCCGCTATACGTATGCGCTGATCAATGCCATCGCAGTGCTCATTATCGCTTGCCCATGTGCCCTGGGACTCGCCACGCCTATGTCGGTGATGGTTGGAGTTGGTAAAGGTGCACGAAACGGGGTATTGGTCAAGAATGCCGAAGCCCTGGAAACCCTTCAAAAGGCAAACACCCTGATCGTAGATAAAACAGGTACCCTGACCGAAGGTAAGCCCGAGGTGGTTGCCATTACCCCGCTGGATGAAGCCTGTAGTGAGCAATACCTCCTGCAATACCTGGCCTCTGTTAATAAGAACAGTGAACACCCCCTGGCCAATGCCATAACAACACACGCCCAAAAAGAAGGTGTAACCCTTCTCGAAGCCAGCCAGTTCAAATCCATTACCGGAAAGGGAGTGAGGGCCCTCATTGTGAAGAGCGAGGTACTCGTAGGGAACCTGAGTCTTATGCAACAACATCAGGTAACCATGAGCGCTACCCAGCAAGCTGCCTTTGAAAAGGAACAACAAAAAGGATATACGGTCTCCCTTATTGCTATAGATGGGGTGATTTGTGGTTCGGTAAGCATTGGCGACCGTATCAGAGAACAGAGTAAGGGCGCTATCAGATCCCTCCAGGATCACGGTATTAAAGTGATCATGCTCACCGGGGATCACGAAGCTACGGCCAAGGCTGTAGCCGATGAACTAAACATCAAAAGCTATCGCGCAGGTATGCTCCCGGAAGATAAGCTCAAGGTGGTAAAAGAACTTCAGGAAAAAGGAGCGGTCGTTGCCATGACCGGCGACGGGATCAACGACGCCCCGGCCCTGGCACAGAGCGATATAGGTATCGCCATGGGCACCGGTACCGATGTAGCCATTGAAAGCGCTTCCCTTACCCTGCTAAAAGGCGATATTGGCGGACTCGTTAAGGCGCGACTGCTCAGTGAACAGGTCATGAAGAACATCAAGCAAAACCTCTTTTTTGCCCTTATTTACAATACCATTGGGGTTCCTGTTGCAGCCGGGATCCTGTATCCTTTTTTCGGACTACTGCTCTCTCCCATGATCGCTGCCCTTGCCATGAGCTTCAGTTCGGTATCGGTGATCTCTAATGCCTTACGACTTAAAAACACCAAATTAACAGCATAGCATGATAAACAGAAAAAAAGCCCTCCTGATCAGGCAAGCACATCGATACCTCGGCATATTCCTGGGCATACAATTCCTTATATGGACCATAAGTGGTATGTATTTTAGCTGGACCGATATTGATGAAATTCACGGAGACCAGTTCCTTTCTGAAGTTGCCCCGCCGGCATTCGCACCGGGAGCGTTAACGCTTGACCTTCCGGTAGAGGCCATAAACAGTCTCGAGTTAAGAAACATCGGAGGAACCCCCTATTACTGGGTGAACGACGCTGTTTTGGTAGAAGCAGAAAGCGGAAAAGAAGTTAAAGTCATTACAGAAGCTCAGGCCCTGGAGGTAGCACGTGAACATATGAGCGAATCCTTTCCGGTGAGAAATACCACACTTATCGAAACCACCGGTGCCCATGATGAATATCGCGGAAGACCCCTACCCGCCTACCGCATCGATTTTGATCACCCCGAAGACCTTACCGCCTATGTATCGGCTAAAGACGGGAGTTTTCAAAAGGTAAGACACAACAGCTGGAGGTGGTTCGATTTTCTGTGGATGACACATACCATGGATTACGAAGGCAGGGATAATTTTAACACCATGGTATTAAGAGCCTTTTCTGCCCTCGGACTTATTACGGTAATGAGCGGATTTGCACTCTGGTTCATCTCTTCTCCGACCGTTAGAAAACTTATAAAACCTAAAAAGAAACGCAAAAAGACCGCCATCGCAAGATAGATAGCAGGCATCTATAAATTCTGAATCATGAAAAAGATCATCGTATATACCGGTATGGCCCTGGCCATAGGGCTCCTATCAGGGTACTTCCTTTTTAAAGGAGACGCGACACACGAACACCAGCAGGCAGAAGAATCGGGAACAACCATGTACACCTGTTCGATGCACCCACAGATCATGCAGCCCGAACCGGGCGACTGTCCCATTTGCGGAATGGATCTGATCCCCGCAGAAGCCGGTGCAGACGGCCTCGCCGCCAATCAATTTAAGATGAGTGATCACGCAATGGCTTTGGCAAATATCGAAACCACTCAGGTAGGAGCTCAAACCGAGGATAGCAACCGCCTCGTGTTATCGGGAACTATTGAAGCAAACGAAAAGACCTCAACCATACAGTCGGCTTATTTTAAAGGGCGAATCGAAAAGCTTTATGTAAGTGCGTCAGGAGAAACAGTAAACCAGGGACAACTCCTGGCTACCCTCTATGCTCCTGAGCTTATTACTGCCCAGCAGGAACTCCTCACCACCATGGCCATGAAAAGTGAGCAACCCGAACTCTACCAGGCTGTGCGTAAAAAATTAAAGCTCTGGAAGCTTTCAGACCAACAGATCAATGCCATAGAATCCCGTGGTACCGTTACAGAATACTTCCCAGTATACGCCACGATCTCCGGTACGGTAACCGAGAAATTGGTTAAAGAAGGTGATTATATCAACGCAGGGCAGCCCCTCTTCAAAGTGGCAAATCTCAATAGCGTTTGGGCAGTGCTCGACGCCTGGGAAAAACAGATTCCCATGCTTGAAAAAGGGCAGGAAGTTACCATCACCACCAACGCTTATCCCGGCACCGCATTTAATGGCGTCATCGATCTGGTAGACCCGATCATGAATACCTCCAGCAGGTCCATCGATGTGCGCGTAGAACTCACCAATAGAGATCAACGCCTTAAACCGGGCATGTTTATTAAGGGAGAAATAGCCACTAACGATACCTCCTCAGAGGTCACCGTTCCTAAGTCGGCCGTGATGTGGACGGGCAAACGCTCTGTTGTATACGTTCAACCCGACCCAAACCTACCCGTATTTGAACTTCGGGAGGTCGACCTAGGTCAAGAACAAGGGGATGTGTACGCCTTACTTGGAGGACTCGAAGATGGGGAGTACGTAGTGAGTAACGGCACTTTTACCGTAGATGCCGCTGCCCAGTTACAGGACAAACCATCAATGATGAATCGCGAACAAAAAACGGAGGCCCTCCAAATGCAGGATATTACCCTGCCTTCAAAATTTCAAAAGGAATTCTGGCCACTTATCGATGGGTATATTCGAATGAATGATGCCTTTGTAGCCTCCGCTCCGGACTTGGTACAAGAACAAGCAGGAGCACTTTTAAAACAATATGAAACTTTAGACCGATCGGCCCTGGGGGAAACAGAAGGTACAGCAGTTAAAAAAACAGGTCAGATGATCGCGGCCATTGCCCGCAGTAGTGACATTGAAGACCAGAGAACACATCTGGTGATCCTTTCCGATCTTATGGTTACCCTGGCATCTCGCATGGAAGACCTGCCGGAAACCCTATACGTACAAAACTGCCCGATGGCCAATCAGAACAAAGGAGCAGACTGGCTGAGCAAACAAGAGCATATTCTTAATCCGTACTACGGCGACATGATGTTAACTTGTGGAAGTGTTACCGACACCCTCAATAAAGCACAGCAATAACGACGTACATAAGGGTTGGGGCAATTCAGGACTACTTGCCCCGGCCCATTTTATTGTAGAGCTTGATCACATAGACCAACCACCCAAGGAAGAAGGCTCCTACGATCATAGAATAGTATAGCACAAAATCGGTCATCATTCCTTTGGTTTAAAATAATTCATGAATCCAAGAATAGTCGGTGCCCATAGTCCTATAAAGATCCCTGAAAGTTTCTCTCCTGTGAGAAAGACATACTCAGCCACTACAATGGTGACCAATACTACCAGGATCATTAATATATTCCAGATACCGAATCGCTTGATCAAACTTTTTATCATTTTATAATACAGGCATAGTTATCAGGGGGAGAAGTTAAGAAATTTTTAACGTCTCACCCACCGGGAAACATGAAAGTTATTCAACCCCTGGTGACCATACTTATACACCAAAAAAAAAGGCCTCCTACATGGAAGCCTTTTGGGTCTTACTTACCAGTTATTATAAAATACCTACAATACCGAAAAGTGCTGAAATGAACGTCCATGAAAGCATGGAAATCAGGATAAATACGATAAATCTAAGTGCATAAACCAGTAAGGTTGATTCTTGTTTATGTAATGTTTGCCCCATAATGTTGAAAATTTAAAGAGTTGATATATAATAAAAGTTGATATTTCTTGTTCTAAAATGTGGTTTTTTCCTACTCAAGTGTATTTATTTTATCGATTTGGGGCATAATAAATACGTAATAAATATAGGAAAAAAATGACTAAATCCAAAATTAGTAACAAGAAAAGATGACAAGTATCACCGATAATGTTACAAATTTGTAAGAATTCACTGCACCGCGGGAAGTTATTTAAAGGCGTGAAGCTCCTGTATAAAGCCGGCATCAATGCTGTAAACACAGGTGTTATCACAATTAACGCTAACGGGCCGGTGTCTCTTAACGCTCCCCATTTTGCTAGATGGCACTAATGATATCGTGTTTGGTCACAATACTGAACTTCCCGTTATGCAGGTCTACCAGTACTGCTTTATTCTCCCGGTTGATCAACCTGGAGACCTCATCCAGGGAGGTATGTTTATTGACCACGGGAAAAGCGGGCTGCATGATATGTTTTACCGGCAGATCGGCAATTTCCTTATTATCGATATAGGCCTTGAACAGGGTCGATTCATCCAAAGAACCTGCAAATCCTTCAGCATCGAGTACAGGCAGCTGCGATATATTGTATTTTTTCATACGCTCAATGGCATGGCCTACCAGCTCTTCGGTTCGCACAGTGATCAATTCTCCTTCCCTCCTGGCCGTAAGATCTCCGGCATTCTTAACCGTTTCTTCCAGAAATCCGCGTTCCCGCATCCAGTCATCATTGAACATCTTACCTACATACCGCGTTCCTGAATCGTGAAAAAGAACGACAACAACTTCTCCGGGTTTAAATTGTTCCTTTAGTTGTAACAATCCTTTGACCGCTGCCCCGGCAGAATTGCCACAAAAGATCCCTTCTTCCCTGGCCAGTTTGCGCGTGTACACCGCTGCATCTTTATCGGTAACCTTGGTGAAGCCGTCAATAAGCTTAAAATCAACGTTGGCAGGAAGGATATCCTCTCCGATCCCTTCGGTGATGTAGGGATAGATCTCGTTCTCATCGAATTCTCCGGTCTCGTGGTATTTTTTAAACACCGAACCATAAGTGTCGATTCCCCAGATCTTCACCTCCGGATTCTTTTCTTTCAGGTACCGCCCTACCCCACTTATGGTACCTCCGGTCCCTACCCCTACCACAAAATGATCGATCTTGCCATCGGTCTGCGCCCAGATCTCCGGGCCTGTTTGCTCGTAATGGGCTTTGGTGTTCGACAGGTTATCGTATTGATTCACATACCAGGAATTCGGGGTTTCTTCCGCCAGACGTTTGGATACCGAATAATAGGACCGTGGGTCGTCTGGAGCTACGTTCGTAGGGCATACGACTACCTCAGCCCCTACCGCTCTCAAGATATCGATCTTTTCACGCGACTGCTTATCACTGATCACACAAATAAGTTTATACCCTTTAACGATGGCGCCCAGGGCAAGTCCCATTCCGGTATTCCCGCTGGTACCCTCGATGATGGTCCCTCCCGGTTTTAAACGACCGTCTGCCTCGGCATCCTCGATCATTTTTACGGCCATGCGGTCCTTTACCGAATTTCCGGGATTAAAGGTCTCTACCTTGGCAAGTACCAGGGCATCGATCTCACCGGTAATGGTGTTGAGTTTTACAAGGGGAGTATTCCCAATGGTTTGCAGAATGTTCTCGGCGTAATTCATAAGGGGTTATTTACGTTGTAAGTTAGTTAATTACATCCCCTTATACAAGAGCGATAATCCCCCCTATTCGAACTTGATGGACCTGGCCGGTGAAATTTTGGTAATGATGTAAGAGGGCACCAGTAGCATGAGCAAGCACAGTAAAAGGGTACCCCCATTGAGCACCAGGATGTGCAGCGGATTAATATAGACCGGTGCTGAGGCCACATAATAGGTTTCGGGATCCAATGGGATGATGCCGAAATACTTTTGGAGCAACAAAATACCGAGCCCCACCAGGTTACCCCAAAAGAGTCCGACCCCGATAAGATAGGCCGCATTATAGAGAAAGATCTTTCGAATACTCCAGTTAGAACAACCCTGGGCTTTCAGTATCCCGATCATAGGGGTACGTTCAAGAATGAGCACTAAAAGTGCCGTGATCATATTGATGCCCCCGACAATGATCATGATCCCGATAATGATCGCAATATTAAAATCGAAGAGTGATAACCATTCAAAAATGGCGTAGTATTTATTGGATATGGTCTGTGAATCCAGTGTCGATAATGTACTGCCGTACACTTCACGTCCTTTTTCCTCCAATCGATCAAAATCTTCTATAAAAACCTCAAAAGCCCCCACCTGATCTTCGCTCCACCGGTTCATACGCTGAATATGGCGGAGATCGGTAAACATATAATTCGCATCAAAATCCCGGAATCCGCTATCGTAGATCCCAACGACCTCGAATCTAACCTGGTTAGGCAGATCGCTGGTCTTTTCTTTTAGAAAGAATGCCCAGAACGAATCGCCCACCTTTAATTTCAGTCTGCCGGCAAGGTAGGCCGAGATCAGGGCTTCTTCATTTCGTTTTCCGCTATAGTCGGGTAATCGTCCCGCCTTGAGATATTCTTCGAAAGGCGCCCAGTTGTAATCGGCACCTACACCCTTGGCAATGATCCCCTCAAAGGTCTCAGGGGTACGTATGATCCCTCCTTTGGTGGCAACTGCCTGCACATGAGATATGCCTTCGATATCCTTGAACTCGGGATAGAATTCCTGGTCGAGAGACACCGGATTTACCGATACATCACTTTGATTGTTGTCGTAGTTGTAGATCTGTATATGGCCGTTAAAGGCCGATACTTTTTCGCGGATCTTTCGCTGTAGTCCGATCCCGGTAGCCACGGCGATCATCATCATCACCAGACCTATAGCGATGGCGGCGATAGCTATTTTTATAATTGGGGCCGAAATGCTACTTTTATGCTCCTTGCCTTTGATCAGGCGTTTGGCAATAAAATATTCTAAATTCAAAGTATGATCCGCTTAGTAAGCCTCAAAAATACATTTTTATTATCGTTTTTCATCATCCTGGCCTGCAGTACGTCGAACGCCCGCTCGCACCGGCAACCTGCCCAGGAAAATAGCGTCGGCCGGAACGTTCCGGTACCTGCTGCCCAAAACACGGCAACCTACCTTGAGCAATTAAAAGGAAAGCAAATCGCCGTAGTAGCCAATCCTACCTCGGTGATCACCAACAGGCACGGAAAACACACCCACCTGGTAGATACCCTTATGAGCAGTGGCATTACCCTGACCAAGGTCTTTGCTCCGGAGCACGGCTTTCGAGGAGATGTCGATGCCGGAGAAACCGTAGCCGATGGCACCGATAAAAAAACAGGACTCCCCCTGATCTCACTATATGGCAGTAATAAAAAACCAACTGCAGCACAGCTGGAGAACGTTGACATGGTGGTATTCGATATTCAGGATGTCGGAGTGCGCTTTTACACCTATATTTCTACCCTCCATCTGGTTATGGAAGCCTGTGCAGCACTGGGTATTCCGGTTATGGTTCTGGACCGCCCTAACCCCAACGGGGCGTGGGTAGATGGTCCTACGCTGGAAAAAGAACACAGCAGTTTTCTCGGCAAACACCCCATACCACTGGTACATGGGATGACCATTGGCGAATACGCCCAAATGATCAATGGTGAAGGATGGCTCGAAAATAGCATGCAATGCGAACTGCAGGTGATCACCATGGAAGGTTACAACAGAAATATGACTTACTCACTTCCGGTAAGGCCATCGCCCAACCTGCCTAATGACCAGTCTATAGCCCTGTATCCCAGCCTGGGCTTATTTGAAGGCACCCATATCAATGCCGGGAGAGGCACCGAATTCCAGTTTCAACGTTTTGGTGCACCATTTCTGAATAAGGAACATTTCGACTTTCAATACACTCCTGAACCTAACTTCGGGGCTAAGCACCCAAAACACGAGGGGGAAGTATGTTACGGCAGAGACCTCTCTCAGGTGACCCCAAAAAAAATGGTCGATCTGAGATGGCTTGTAGAAGCCTATGCCCAGACAGACCAAAAAGAAACTTTTTTTAAAGACCGGTCGTTTACCCTTCATGCCGGTACCGATGTACTGCGCAGGCAGATCGAAGGGGGCATGACCGCCGAAGCGATTCGCGATACCTGGCAGGAAGGGATCAAAGCCTTCCTCGAATTACGAGCTCCTTACCTCCTCTACCCCTGAATCGGCTTCGAACTTGGCACCTTCAGGAGCACGGTACTTCCCGAAAGGAAGTTTTAACAGCTTGTCGATCTTCGCGTTCGAATCGACATCCGGATAGGTGTCTACCCCATAGATCAATTCGTCATTACGCATTTTGGCAAACGTACCAAAGAGTCGGTCCCAGATAGAAAAGATATTTCCGTAATTGGTATCGGTGTACGGCAATACATAATGATGATGCACCTTGTGCATATCCGGAGAAACAATGATCCAGCTTATCACATCGTCCAGCTTTTTGGGCAGTTCGATGTTGGCGTGATTAAACTGAGAGAATACTACCGACAGGGATTGATAAAGCATGATAATGGCTACCGGAGCCCCAAGTACCAAAGTTGCCAGAGTGGTGAAAAGAAATCGTACCACACTTTCTCCCGGATGGTGGCGATTGGCCGTGGTGGTATCTACGTGATTGTCGGTATGGTGAATGAGGTGGAACATCCAAAGGGGCTTGATCTTGTGCTGTACCCAGTGGGCGAGCCAGGCTCCAATGAGGTCCATAAGCATAACTCCCAAAACCACCCTTACCCATAAGGGGGCATCCAGCCATTGTAAGACACCGAAATTATTGGCCACCGTCCAGTCGCTGGTTTGCAGCAGGATAAAAGCCAGCACGAAATTGATCACAATGGTGGTGAGCGTAAAGAAGATATTAGGCCAGGCATGCCTGAACTTCTTGTAGTCGAACTTGAATAAAGGGGCTGCATATTCCAGCAACCAGAAAAATGTAATTCCCGACACCAGGATCAGACTCCGGTGTGATGAGGGAATGGTTTCAAAGTAGTTGATAATGGTTTCCATAGGCGAAATATAACCCATTCGACTTACTTAGGCAATCGCTTTTTCATTTCTTCAACAATGCGAAAGGCTGCCGGACATATCGAGGTGTTCTTCAAGGTAAGGTTCGTGATCTGGTGAAAGTTCTTTCGATCGGTATGCGGGTACTCCCGGCAGGCCTTGGGGCGCACTTCGTAGATCAGGCAGTAGTTCTGGTCGTCCAGAAAGGTGCAGGGTACGCTTTGCAGTACATGATCGTTGTCTTCATCTACCCGAAGGTATTTTTCGATGAACTGCTGCGGTTTCATCCGCAGAAATTTCGAAATACGTTCAATATCGGCATTGGTGAACAAAGGCCCGGTGGTCTTACAGCAATTCGCACACTCCAGGCAATCGGTGCGCTCGAATTCTTCTTCGTGCAATTCCTGCATGAGCACATCCAAATGCTTTGGCGGCTTTTTCTTCAGCTTGGCGAAAAACTTCTTGTTCTCTTTATGCTTATCTTTGGCTAACTGCGGTAAGGCCTTCAACATCTCTTCCATGTTGCAAAGGTAAGTACAAAAACAAATGGTTATGAAAGACCTTATAGGAAAGGCGGTATATGATGAGTTTACAGGGGTACGAACAGCACCTGTCATGGCAGAAACGACTATCTCAGAAGCCGACGAATTCCCGGTATCCTATATGTTCAGGGATTACGACGAAATGCCTGCTATCGAACAAAAGGCACTCGACCTCTGTCGCGGCAATGTATTCGATGTAGGGTGCGGTGCAGGAAGTCACGCCCTATGGCTTCAGGATCAGGGACTGCATGTTACTGCAATAGATATCTCCCCCTCTGCCGTAAGAGTAGCAAATGAAAGAGGCGTGCTCAAAACGGTGGTGGGCGATTTTATGCATTGCAAGTCCGACCGATATGATACCATCCTCATGCTCATGAACGGTACAGGCCTTTTCGGAGCTCTTAATAATGTTAGATCCGCCTTACAACATCTGGCTTCCCTGCTCAATCCCGGCGGACAGATCCTGATCGACTCTTCTGATATTATCTATATGTACGATGAAGACGATGATGGCGGGAAATGGGTACCGGCCGACAGGTATTACGGTGAGCTGGAATTTACCGTTCATTACGAAGGTGAATCTGAATCGTTTCCCTGGCTCTACATAGACTACCCTCGCCTAAAGGAACTCGCCGGCGAGATCGGACTGGATTGTGAAATGGTATATGAAGGCGATCACTACGACTATTTGGCGCGGATCACCAAGAAGGTAGACAGGTAGACGGGTAGACAGGTAGACAGGTAGACGGGTAGACGGGTAGACAGGTAGACGGGTAGACGGGTAGACGGGTAGACGGGTAGACAGGTAGACAGGTAGACAGGTAGACAGGTAGACGGGTAGACGGGTAGACAGGTAGACAGGTAGACAGGTAGACAGGTAGACAGGTAGACAAATTTAATGCCCGTCCAATTCAAAATTTATAATCTATAATTCATAATCCCCTCTTTATCCTCCGTAGCTTCAGCGAAGGAGGGCTTTACCTTCTCTAAGGAATATTCAAATACTTGTGGGTCTGCAACGAGACCTTCCACTTCGGATGTTTCATCACGTAGTCAACGATCTCAGGGATCATCTTATCGCGCTTACTCCATTCCGGCTGCATATAGAGTATACAATCCTTATTCACCTTGGCAGCCTGCTCTTCAGCAAACTTAAAATCGTGATGGTTATAGATGATCACCTTTAACTCATGAGCGTTTCGGTACACTTCATCCTTGGGGAGCTTCATCTTTTTAGGTGAAAGGCAGATCCAGTCCCATTGTCCGGTAAGCGGATAAGCCCCTGAAGTTTCTATGTGAGTTTTGAGTCCTCTGGATTTTAATCGGGAAGTAAGGGGCTCCATATCCCAGGTGAGGGGTTCTCCCCCGGTGATCACAATGGTATCTGAATACTTCGCGGCATTATCCACAATATGGTCCACATGTGTAGGCGGGTGGGTAGCGGCGTTCCAGCTCTCCTTCACGTCGCACCAGTGACACCCCACATCGCAACCGCCCACGCGAATAAAATACGCAGCGGTACCCTTGTGGTATCCCTCTCCCTGAATGGTGTAGAATTCTTCCATTAGCGGGAGCATTTCCCCCTGATCTACCAACGCTAAAACCTCACTTTTTTCCATGCGGCAAAGATACAACTACTTTGGATGTTACAAGAGGGCACTACACCTTTTTCTTCACCTTTAGACTCCGCCTTTTGCCACTCATCTGCTGCAGTATCATTTTTGGTCAATTTAATGTATTTTAGTACAAAGCATTAATTTATGACTACTGCAGACCAATTCAGGGAATCGATTACTAAAGGCTATACCACCAAGGGCGAGGCCCTGGAGATCGGAGCCGCCATGCTTGACGGCGAAACCCTTACCAACTCCCTGATAAAAATCCCGTTAAAAACCATGAACCGCCACGGTCTTATCGCGGGTGCCACCGGTACCGGAAAGACCAAATCGCTACAGGTTATGGCCGAACAGCTATCAGAAAAAGGCGTTCCTGTGCTGCTCATGGACCTTAAGGGTGATCTTAGCGGACTCGCAGTTCCGGGGAATCCGCATCCAAAGATCGATGAACGTATGCAGGCTATCGGACTCGAATTTACGGCCAAGGGATACCCGGTGGAGATCCTTAGTATCTCTGAGCAGGAAGGGGTTCGGCTTCGGGCAACAGTGTCTGAATTTGGACCGGAACTCCTCTCCCGTATCCTGGACCTCTCTGAAACCCAGCAGGGCATCATGGCAGTGATCTTTAAATATTGTGACGATAACGAATTGCCGCTGCTCGATCTGAAAGACCTCAAGAAAATACTTCAATATGCGACAGATCAAGGGAAGGCCGAATTTGAAGAAACGTATGGCAGGATATCAACCGCATCTACCGGAGCCATTTTACGTAAGATCGTTGCCCTGGAACAACAAGGTGCCGAAATGTTCTTTGGTGAAAGGTCTTTCGACACGAACGACCTGGTACGGGTAGATGAGAACGGACAGGGTTATATTAATGTGATACGACTTACCGACATACAAGACAAGCCCAAAATGTTCTCGACCTTTATGCTGAGCCTGCTGGCAGAGATCTACAGTACCTTCCCGGAGCGGGGCGATAGCGACCGGCCGGAACTGGTGATCTTTATCGATGAGGCCCACCTGGTTTTTGATAAGGCGACCTCTGCCTTGCTCGACCAGATCAACAGCATTGTTAAGCTCATAAGATCTAAAGGTGTAGGACTCTTCTTTATCACTCAGACGCCAACCGATATTCCCGATGAAGTGCTCTCCCAGCTGGGACTCAAAATACAACACGCCCTGAGGGCCTTTACCGCCAAAGACCGAAAAGCGATCAAACTTACAGCAGAGAATTATCCGCTAACCGAGTTTTACGATACCACCGAAGTGCTCACTAGTTTGGGGATAGGTGAAGCCCTGGTTACAGCGCTCGACGAGAAAGGTCGCCCTACCCCTTTGGCCGCCACTATGATGCGTGCACCCCAAAGCCGTATGGATGTCCTCACCGATACCGAACTCCGTGACCTCATCAAACGCTCACAACTTGCACCCCGGTACAATGAAACCACCGACCGGGAGAGTGCCTATGAAATGCTCAATGAAAAGATCAAGACCGCACAACAGGAAGAAATGCAAGAGAAGGCAAAGACCGAAAGGCGAAGTACTTCTTCCCGCGCAAGAAGCAGCAGGATGAATCCGGTCGTAAAGGTATTGACCAGCGCCACCTTTATTCGCGGGGTCATGGGAATTCTTAATAAAGCCATAAGCAGACGATAATCACTATGAAAAAATACACCGTACAATCGGCTCCCTTTGTGGTACCTACCACCGACGGAAAACTAATCGAAGAACACCACGGACTTGCGAGTACAGGGAATAAGACCCTGAGTATCGCCCATATGATCGCTCCCCCGGGATGGAGCGAGCCTTTTCAAAATCCGGAATTCGATGAGTACACCTATGTGATCAAAGGAAAAAAACAATTCATCATCGACGGCGAGACCGTTGTGCTTGAAGCCGGGCAATCGATCGTGATCCAAAAAGGAGCCCGCATTCAATATTCGAATCCGTTTAATGAACCTTGCGAGTACCTCGCGGTTTGCACCCCTGCTTTTCAACTGGAAATGGCGCATCGGGAAGAGTAATAAAAACACCCCGAAAACACACAACACACTGTGAATCAGTATTTTTACATATTTTTAAGTTAATTTTCATACAGGATCCGGGCGTATTCGCAGGACATGACATATGTATATCCATGAAATGGTCGATCCTGCAACAACCAACTAAAACTTGAACTATGAAAAAATTTATCGCAGAATTCATCGGCACTTTTTGGCTGGTATTCGGTGGTTGCGGTAGTGCCGTACTCGCCGCCGGTATTCCGGAACTCGGTATTGGTTTTGCCGGGGTTTCCCTCGCCTTTGGTTTAACAGTATTAACCATGGTCTATGCCATTGGCCACATTTCCGGATGTCACCTGAATCCGGCTGTTTCTATCGGATTGTGGATCGGTGGACGTTTTGAAAGTAAAGAACTTCTTCCCTACATCAGTGCCCAGGTCATCGGCGGAATTGCCGGAGCAGCGGTACTCTACGGTATTGCTTCCGGAAAGGCCGGATTCGAGATCGGCACCTTTGCTGCCAATGGTTACGACGCCTTATCTCCGGATGGCTACTCCATGATGGCGGCTTTACTGGCCGAGGTTGTACTCACCTTTATGTTTCTTATCGTGATCCTTGGGGCCACACATCCGAAGGCTCCGGCAGGATTTGCAGGGATCGCCATCGGTCTCGCCCTTACCCTGATCCATTTGATCAGTATTCCCGTAACCAATACCTCTGTAAATCCGGCTCGTAGTACCAGCCAGGCGCTTTTTGCCGGCGGTATGGCTTTACAACAGCTCTGGTTATTCTGGGTTGCCCCTATTGCAGGTGCTGCCCTTGCAGGGATTACTTATAAATTTTTAGGAAAGGAAGATTAAATTCTCCGGACGGGAACAACTTCGGTATTCGTCTTTTGATGCATCAGATAAAGGGGGCATTACCTTGGGAACGCCAAAGGTAGTGTCCCTTTGCATTTTCGACCAAACGGTTTCATACATGGTTCAATAGCTACCAATAATCTAATTAGCACCTACATTATTTCGAAAAAATGCTATATTTGAACAAACCTAAATCCTTATTCCATGCTACTTCGTGACCTTTTTAGGCTCATTTTAAAACTCTTTGGGGTCTATGCATTGATCATCAGCCTGTTCACTTTTTTACCCAAGGCCTTCAGTATCTCCGATTTCGAGATCTCTTCTTTCATATGGATCTTTGTTGTTTCCGTTATTATGATCGGATTCTTTTTGGTGATCGTTTTTCGTAGTGATGCCATTATCGACCTGTTGGAGTTGGACCAGGGATTTGAAGAGAAAGAAGTACACTTTGGTAAGATCGATACCCTTACTCTCATCAAACTGGGGGTTATCCTTGCCGGAGGGGTTCTTGTGGTAAGTAAATTTCCTGAGTTTATTTACCAGACCTTCAACCTGATGAAAAATCAGTCTGAACCTTCAGCATGGGAAAGATTCATCGGTCGTAATAAACCTGCCATAGAACCATCTGCTAATCTGGCGATAAGCGGATTGCAACTTATTTGCGGTGCCTTACTGCTCATCTTCCGCAATAAGATCAGTGAAGTGCTCAACAGCGCCAGGTTCTGATCACTTTATTCAAGACAAACCCTTCTACCATTGCCATTGGGCAAGGCATATCAAATACCCTATTGTTAGAGTTCCCTCTAGTAGTACCTATGAAAACAAACCCAGAAGAACACAACCAAAAGGGAGTGATCCGGATCAAGAGTCCAGCAAGAACCTGTTTATTCGGAGATCACCAGGACTATATGTACCTGCCTGTGATCGCCTGTGCCATTGACCGCCATATCGATCTCACCGCAACCCCAATAGCCGAAAACCACCTCCATGTTGTCTTACCCGATATCAATAAAGAAAAATACATTGCCCTGGATGAAAATTTTGGCGAGGGCGTTATCGGCGATCACTTGCTGGCCGCTTATAAGGTGTTTAAGGCTCAGGGAGGCCAATTGGCAAACGGATACAAAATCATCGTTAAAGGTAACGTGGCCATTAATGCAGGGATCTCCAGCTCTTCGGCCGTGGTGGTTGGATGGGTAAACTTCCTGCTCGCTGCCTCTTCTACCCCGATGAAGAAAGACCGTGAGTATATCGCACAACTGGCCTATGAAGCTGAGGTAACCGAGCAAAGGAGTCCCGGCGGACGAATGGATCAATATGCCATTGCTCTTGGGGACATCATTTACCTGGAAACCGACGATAATGCCTCCTATGAAACCTATAAAAAAGAGGTTCCCGGGCTCATCGTTGGTGAATCCGGTATTCCTAAACCCACCCTTTCGCTTCTTGGGGAGTTGAGAACAAAAGCATGGGAAGCCATAAAGGCCATACAAAATACCCATCCTGATTTCGAAATTGCCGACGCCCGTAACGAAGACCTCGACACCTTGCTGCCCCTGGTGCCCGAACCACTGAAAAAAGTTTTTGAAGCCGCCGTATGCAACCATTCGATCACCCGTACCGCTCTGACAGAGATCAGAAAAGAACATCCCGATATGGCTTTGATAGGTTCCCTGATCAATGAACACCATGCCTTATTGCGCGATAACCTGGGGATCACGGTGCCACTGATCGATAAAATGATCGAAGCCGCCCTCGATGCCGGTGCCCTTGGTGCCAAGATCGTAGGCTCCGGACTTGGAGGAAGTATCATTGCCCTTGCACCCGAAGGAAAAGAGCTAGCAGTAATTGACGCTATCAAACGATCCGGGGCAAGAGATGCCTACCTGGTGGCTACCGACCCTGGAGTACGAATCGTATAACCACAAACAACCCTATGAAAACCATTCAATCTCTAGTCATTCTTGCCGGGGGTGCATCCTCACGTATGAAACGCTCTATGGCAGAAGCCAACAAACACTTGTCTCCTGAAGAGATCGCACAGGCCAATGAACGCAGTAAAGGCCTCATTAAACTTGGCGATAGCGGCTATCCCCTTATCGATTACCTCCTCTTTAACGCCAGGGAGGCAGGCATTAAAAAGGTCGTCTTCCTCACCGGTCCAAATAGTTTGCCTTTCAGAGAACACTTTAAAGGAGACCAGAACGATTACCACGGGCTTGAAACCCATTTCGCACTACAGCATATTCCGGAAGGAAGGGTAAAACCCCTGGGGACAGCAGATGCTCTTGTGCAAACCCTGGACCAACAACCTTGGCTCAAAAAGGAGCGGTTTATTGTTTGCAACAGCGATAACCTGTATTCGACAGAAGCCTTTTCGCTGCTTAAGGGCACCAGGGCTCCGAACGCCTTTATCTCTTATGACCGGGACGCACTAGAATTCTCAACAGAACGCATCAACCGTTTTGCCCTGGTAAAAACTGACACAGACAATTATCTGGCCGACATCATTGAAAAGCCAACGGCGAGCGAGGCAGCGCTGTACCGTGATCCTGAAGGCAAGTTCAGGGTGAGCATGAACATTTTTATGTTTTCCGGAGATCAGATCTATCCTTATCTCGTGAATTGTCCTATGAACCCGGAACGCCGGGAAAAAGAATTACCAACGGCACTGCTCAATATGGTACACGACCATGAGCAAAGCGTTTTAGCGCTTCCCCTGGCCGAACATGTTCCGGACCTCACCTCAAAAGAAGACATTGCAATCTTAAAAAAGCGCATCAGGGACCACTACCCTGAAAGGCTCTGGGATTAGTTCTGCCCTTCAGATCTCGCGCTGGGCTTTTCAGGGAAGTTGCCGGGCGAAAAAATTTCGGGTATTGGTCGAAAAAAGTATTTTTGGTTCTAAGCTCCGGGCACCGCTTGAACAGGTGCCCGATCAACCTTAAACCCATACCCATGATCTCACTAAATACCCTGGACTACCTGTTCATTGGTGCCTTTTTCACCATTTCCCTTGGTATAGGATTTTACGTTTCCCGTCAATCGGGAAAAAGTTCCTCAGAATACTTCCTTTCAGGAAGAACCATGCCCTGGTGGCTTCTCGGAGTCTCTATGGTGGCAACCACCTTTTCTACCGATACCCCTAACCTGGTAACCGACATTGTTCGTAACAGTGGTGTTAGTGGTAACTGGGTGTGGTGGGCCTTTCTGATCACCGGCCTGCTTACCGTTTTTATCTATGCAAAATTATGGAGGAGATCGGGCGTAAATACCGACATCGAATTCTATGAACTTCGTTACGGAGGAAAACCAGCGCGCTTTTTAAGAGGATTCCGAGCCGTATATCTCGGGGTGATCTTTAATGTTCTGGCCATGTCGGCAGTAACCCTTGCAGCGATCAAGATCGGACAGATCATGCTGGGCCTTTCTCCCCTTGAAACCATCGGGATCGCCGGTATCGTTACAGTGATCTTCAGTACAGCTGGTGGATTCAAAGGGGTGGTATATACCGATTTCATCTTGTTCTTTGTGGCTATGGCCGGAGGGATCGGAGCCGCATGGTATTGCGTGAACCTACCTGAAGTGGGTGGTTTACAAGCCCTGATCACCCATGAGAACGTAGTCGGAAAACTCGATATCCTGCCCGACCTGGACAATAAAAGTGCCCTGATCACCCTCCTTATCATTCCACTGGCCGTGCAATGGTGGAGTGCCTGGTATCCGGGAGCTGAACCTGGAGGGGGTGGCTATATCGCTCAGCGTATGCTCGCTGCCAAAGATGAGAACCACGCCATTGGCGCTACCTTTTTCTTTAACATCCTGCACTATGCCCTGCGTCCGTGGCCATGGATCCTCGTGGCCCTCGCTTCCCTGGTCGTATACCCGGATGTAGCCAGTATACACGAAGCCTTCCCCAATGTGACCGAAGATAAGCTGGGACATGACCTCGCCTATTCGGCAATGCTTACCAAACTGCCCAACGGACTCTTAGGTGTGGTGCTTACTTCCCTGGTAGCCGCCTATATGTCGACCATCTCTACCCACCTCAACTGGGGGTCGTCTTATGTAGTAAACGATTTTTACATCCAGCACATCAATCCCAAAGCTTCCCAAAAAGAGCAGGTAAACATAGGGCGTCTGGCCACGGTATTACTTATGGTGGTTTCTGCCGGTTTGGCCTTACTTCTTAACAATGCCCTGCAACTTTTCAATATCATCCTGATGTTCGGGGCCGGAACCGGACTCATCTTTATTTTAAGATGGTTCTGGTGGCGTATCAATGCGTGGAGCGAGATCTCGGCCATGTTTGCCTCCGGAATCATTTCCCTGCTCATCAACTTTACAGCTGTGGGCGCTATACTCTTTGGTCAGGACGGCACCGAAGGCCTTATGCCGGGATGGATGACCTATCCGTTCGTGGTCGCCGTATCGTCTGCTATCTGGATCGCCACAACCTACCTTACCGCACCCGAAACCCAGGAAACCCTGATCAATTTTTATAAAAAGATCAACCCCGGTGGCCCGGGTTGGACCAAGGTCATCGAGAAAGAAGTTATTGACACGAAAGAAGGGGTATCCGGTAAAGAAGCCTGGAACGTACCTGCAGGGATCGCAGCCACCCTGGTGGGGTGTCTCGTGATCTACAGCAGCTTGTTCGCCACGGGATACTGGATCTACGGAAGGTATACCAAGGCCGCCATACTAACAGCCTTAGCCATTGTAGGAGCCGTGATCCTTACCCGATTGTGGAAAAAGATCAAAACCGTGATCTTCTGATCAACCTGTGAAAAACCTTAAACTAAAAAAACTACTAACCAAACAAGCATAATGAATTCGAGAAGAGATTTTATTCGCACCACCACCGCGGCAGGTACCGGACTTTTATTCATGCCTGAACTGGCTTTTTCCAGGAATGCAGGTAAGGAAAAACTAAACGTAGCCCTTATAGGCGTAGGACTCCGGGGAACCAACCACCTCAATAATCTTTTACTAAGAGATGATGTGAACATCACCGCTATTTGCGATACAGATCCCGAGCGTATAGCGTTAAATCTTAAGTCGATCAAAAAAGCGGGGAAACCAGCACCAAAGACCTTCGGAAAAGATGACTACGATTACAGAAACCTCCTCGAGCTAAAAGAGGTAGATGCCGTAGTGATCTCTACGCCGTGGTTATGGCATGTACGCATGTCAAAAGATGCCATGAGAGCCGGAAAATACACAGGAGTAGAAGTATCTGCAGCCAATACCCTGACCGAATGCTGGGACCTGGTGAATACCCATGAAGAAACCGGATCGCACCTGATGATCCTGGAAAATGTAAACTACCGAAGAGATGTACTTGCCGTACTTAACATGGTGAAGGAAGGACTTTTCGGAGAATTGGTACACTTTAGATGTGGTTACCAGCACGATCTTCGCCATGTAAAATTTAACGACGGCAAACAACCATATGGCGGAGGTGTTGAGTATGGTGAAAAAGGAATCTCTGAAGCACGCTGGCGTACAAAGCACTCCGAACTTAGAAATGCCGATGTTTATCCGACCCATGGTCTTGGGCCGGTGGCTACTATGGCCGATATCAACAGGGGTAACCGTTTCGTATCCCTGACCTCTCACGCCACAAAAGCTGTCGGACTGCACGACTATATCGTAAACCATGAAAAAGGTGGTAAAGATCACCCTAATGCCGCTATAAAATGGAAGCAGGGTGATGTGATCACAACCACTATAGAAACCGCCAAGGGCGAGACCATTATCATTACCCACGACGTCAACCTTCCTCGTCCGTACTCACTGGGCTTCAGGGTTCAGGGAGTAAAGGGACTCACGGAGTTCGATTATGACAACAGACGCATCTTTGTTGAGGGTAAAAGCGAAGGTCACGGATGGGAAAAAATGGATAGCTACCTGGAAACCTACGACCACCCCCTATGGAAAAAGTTCGGTACCTATGCTGAAGGATCCGGACACGGAGGTATGGATTTCTTTGTGATGAATGCCTTTGTAGAATCGGCAAAACAGAATATCGCGCCTCCTATGGACGTATACGACGCAGCCGCATGGAGCGCCGTAACACCATTATCGGAAAGGTCGATCGCCAACAATGGTGAACCACAAGATTTCCCTGATTTCACGCGAGGGAATTGGGTAAAGCGCAAGCCCTATAATTGGATGAAAGACGATTTTTAATTGCATAAGACTAAACTTTATACAAAAGAGCAGGCGAGATCGTCTGCTTTTTTTATTGGGTAATTCAGACAAGCAGGTTGTTGTCAAATAACCATCCCCTTTACTTCTTTACATCTTTACTTCTTTACCTCTTCTATGTTGTTTTCCAAGCAAAAAGCCTGTTTTTTACCATTATAGTCTTTCGGAAGCCCTTTTCAAAGCTTCCATTTCTGTTCATGATTCAAACACTCTTTCTCTTTGATGGTACTACTTTTTTACTAAAAACCCTTTCAATTAATCTTCTATCAACAGTCTCAATGCTTAGGCATTAGCTGCAATTTATTGTTCACTTTAAAAGGAAGGGGGACGTAAACTTCACCGAACAGTCTGCTTGCAGATCAGTGATCTTCAAGTGCTGCAATTGTAAACGAACGTTCGTTCCCCCTTTGTAATTTTCCCAGGTTTATAAATAGTACCATTAAAGTTAAAGCTTTCTGATTCACGCTATTTGTTTTTAACATACGACCCCATACTTATAAGGCTCTCGATGAATTAATACATAACGAATCCGGTTTAAAAGATTCTTGGCAATTCGAATGATAGCCTTATTCTTTTTCATCCGTTTACTCAAGTTGGTAAATCGTAAAGTCAGTGCAGGATCGCTGCGAACTGCACTCCAGGCCGCTTCGATCAATGTGTTCTTTACATTAGTTCGACCTCTGGAGCTTATACCCGAGGAGCTCTCCCGATCTCCTGAAGCATGTACCTTAGGCATTAATCCAAAATAACCGCAAAGACGGTCAAAGTTGGTAAAACGATGTATATCCCCAATTTGAGTCAGCAAAGTCATGGCTGTCACAACACCTATACCAGGTATGCTTTGCAGCAATAGTACATTCTCACGGTAATTATTACTCTTTGCCAGAGCTCTTAAACGAGAACTCACCTCTTTCTTCTTGACCTTTAAATATTGGCCGTAATCCAGATGAGCCTGAATAATGAATTTAAGATCCGGATACTTTACCATCTCACTTTCCAACCACGCAACATAAGCCTTAGTCCAACTCTTGCTCCCCCGGTCAAGTTCCTCAGGAATAGAAATCCCATACTGAAACAAAAGCGACTTAATCCGATTCTTCACCCTGGAAAGATCCTTCGTTAAACTATAACGCAAACGCAGTAAACTACGGTCTAACTCCAAATGCCGATCCGGAACATCGATCCCTTTAAGTAACTGGGATCGCAGTGTATTGGCTAGTTTCCTACTATCGACCGTATCATTCTTTCGTTGGCGATCCTTCTGACTTGTAGGGATATCTGCTGCATGTACCACCTGAGCATCTATACCCAATGAACGAAGTGTTCTGCAAGGAGTAAACCCATTGAAGCCCGCCTCGTAAACAGCCTTATAACAAGCTCCGGGATAATGCTTTTGAAGGTATTTTGCCAACCCTTGAGCATCAGCATCCCTACTCATCGTCTTCAGTTCAAAATTATCACTTAAAAGCGTGACCTTCCAACTCTTCTTATGACAGTCAATTCCAATATAAATTGTTTGCCCATCAAATCCTCTCGGCGTATCTTTAACTAATGTCGGCATAAGTCAATGTTTTTTAGATTGTTATTACCTTAAAATAAAAAACTTGGCTTATGCTTTTTTGTTTAATAATGCCCCAATTCTACCTTTGATTCTTTCCTCTTATTTCATTGGAACTGTGGCCTAAAACAAACATAGTAACTTTACC
>NZ_JADMKT010000062.1 GCF_016786255.1 Robertkochia sediminum | reverse complement strand
CTGGTATTCATAGCTACCCCAACCACCACCGGCAGTTACTTCTACACGTCCTCCGGTGTTACAGGTAAGCGGACTTACATTCAGGGATATGGTAAGAGCGGTTGGCTCATTAATGGTTACCGCATCGGTAGCCGTACAACTATTTGTGTTATCGGTTACTGCGATGGTATAATCATCAGCCGGCAATCCGCCAACGTTGATCGTAGCTGTGCTTTCCCCGGTACCGTTTGCAACAACGGTTCCTGAGGTATTGGTTACGGTATAATCGTAAGTACTGAAGTTCGATACGGTGAACGACAGTTCCCCGTCGGCTCCGGATAAACAGGTAACATCACTTACCAGGGATCCGGCAACCGCTACCGGAGTGATCGGATTGATGGTAAGGTTTTCTTCGTAAGAACATCCATCCTCGTCGGTAACTCTAAAGGTATACGTATCGGGAGCCAGTCCGCTAAATACGTTGTTGGTTCCGTTGTTTACCGCAGCTGGAGCAATGATCTCATAGGTCAGAACCCCATTCCCTCCGGTAGCGGTTACCGTAACCGCTGCTGTGGTCGCCGCACAGGTAATGTCGGTAACACTAAAATCAAGGTCGGTTACAGGGTCAAGGGGTGCAATGGTTTCAGGAAGGTCAAGCGTACATCCGTTCGCATCGCGTACCGTTAAGGTATACGTGCCGTCTGTTAATCCGGCAAAGACATTGCTCGCTCCAAAGTTCACCCCGTCGATACTGTACTGGTAAGGAGCGGTTCCACCGCTTACACCTTGTACCTCGATGGTTCCGGTTTGTCCGCAACCAAAATCCTGGGTGATCGCCGTAACGGCAGTAAGCGCTACAGGCTCACCGATGGTTACGGTATCGTTGAACAGACATCCTTTGCTGTCTCTTACCGTGTAATTATAGGTTCCTGCAGCAAGACCGGTATAAGTGGTCTGACTGCTGAAGGCTCCACCGTCAAAACTGATCTCATAAGGCGCAGCTCCAAAGGCAGGATCTACCGTGATGGTTGCAATACCGTCACTAAGTCCGGCACAGCTCACATCGGTAGGAGTAGCTGCAGCAACAGGATTAGAGATCGGATCTACCGTTACCGAAGTGGTCGTGATACATCCTAATGCGTCGGTAATACGGAAATCATAGGTTCCGGCAGCAGGCGCTGTGTAGGTAATGGTGGTTACACCTGCACCCAATACCGCAGGAGCAGTGTAGGTAGCTCCACCATCGGTGCTCACTTCATATTCAAATACTTCTGTACCTCCGTTAATGGTCACTTCGATAACACCATCCGGAGAGGCGCTACAATCCAGCTCTTTAATTAAAAGGGCCGAAGCTGTTAACTGAGGAGCTACATCTATAGTATTCGTAGTCGCTGTACATCCAAAAGCATCGGTTACCACTACGGTATAGCTTCCAGGAGTCAGGTTGTTAAATACATTGCTGTTCTGGTTTGGTCCGCCATTGAGGCTGTATACAAAAGGAGCTTCTCCCCCGCTTACATTCACCTCAAGACTCATTCCCGTTGCAGGATCATAACACAGATCGGTAACAGGAGCAAGTGTTGCCGTTGGTGGTACCGGGTCAACGATATCGAAGGTGTCGGTAATATCACAGCCGTTCGCATCGATCACGATATACGAATAAGTTCCAACCTGGGTAAGTCCGCCAAAAATATCAGACGATTGCGGACCAACTACCGAACCATCAGGTTGTGTAAGCTGGTACTGGTAGCTGCCCCATCCGCCTGTGGCGGTAATGGTTACTGAAGCCTCTGCCGTACAGGTAAGTGGGGTTACATCGTGCGTAGTGGTCAGTGCAGCTGCAGGAGCATCGATCACAATGGTATTGGTTGCAAAACAACCATTAGCATCGGTAACCTCTACTGTATAAGAACCGGCTGCCAGAGCATCCAGGGTGATGGTGCTTCCGCTTTGAGTACCTAAAGTTCCTCCATTTACTGTATACGTATAAGAACCAACAAAATCGGTTACGGTTAATACTGCCGATCCTGTTGCAGTTCCAATACAATCTACATTAGATTGCGATGTTACTGCAAGGGCGATCTGCGGCGCAATAGCGGTTGTAGCCGTAGCCTCACAATTAGAACCATCTCTCACATAAACCGTGTAAGAACCGGGGCTAAGAGCGGTGAAGGTATATGTTGCTGGAGTGGCAGCATCAGGACTAAACCAGGCCGTACCGTTCAGGCTGAACTGGTAGTCTCCATTCCCCTGGGTAACATTTACAACGATCTCTCCGTTGGTGCCGTCGTAACAAACGGTTGGCGTAAGGTCAAAGAGAATATCCTGAACCGGGTCGAGCACAACCGGAGTGCCGATATTGATCTCACAACCATTGGCATCGCGTACCCAGAACTCATAACTTCCGGCAATAAGTCCGTTAAATAAGCTATTAGCGCCATAAATGATACCGGCACCACTGCCGTCATCGATCCCGTATTCATAGGGTGGCGTACCACCTGTTGCTGTAAGGTTAACAGCACCTCCGGGATTCGAAGCGTCACAGGTGATCTGTTTGGTAATATCGTAATCCAGCTCGAGCAGGGGTGGCTGCTCGATAGGAGCTGCAGCATCCATGGTGAAATCACAAGAAGGATCTCCTGCAATACGCACATCTACAGATACATTCCCTAATGGTAGTCCGGAAACCGTTACCTGGCTCTCGGTCGTAGCGATCCAAGGTGCGCCATTGACGCTGTATTCATAGCCTACGGCAGGATCAAAGTTGTACACAGCAAAAGTCACAGATCCATCAGGAGTAGCCATATTGGCACAACTCAGATCAGACTGAGCGATGATCTCACCACTAAACTCCTCGTTATCCTGAACCACAACCGGTACATCGATGGCTGCGGTACAGATCTCAGGAGCCTGGAACACTCTCAGGTTATCAATAGCAATATCATTACCCTGTGTACACGTAGAATTGGTTCGTATTCTAAAACGCAGACGATTATTCCCGCCTGAATTAAGGGTAAGGGACACATCGTTCCACTGCTCATTATTTTCAATGGCACCCGTAGGTTTAGAATCTACTACCTGTCCGGTAACATCCAGTAATTCGATGATCAGGTTAGGGTCGCATTCGGTAGAACTCGCCGTTAATAAATTTGCCAGACTAATCTCTACTTCGATCTCCGAACCGCTTGAGAGATCTGTGATCAGTTTTTCGTAGATCACCCCTCCGGCTCCTACAACATCACCAATGTTAACAGCGAGGTAACGTCCGTTAGGATCACCATCCGCGTCCGATGGTGAATACCATTGCCATCCACAGCAAAACTGCAGGTTAGAGGTTACCACATACTCCCCATCATCAAGGTTGGCATCATCATCCCCTTGGGGTGGATCTTGCCCTTGAACTTGAGACTCATAGTCGTAAATAGGGTTGATCTCATCCAGACTTGTATTTTCACCTGTCCCAAAGTCTTCTACCAATAGTAATCCGGGTGTCGGATTGTCGGGAGTAGCATTCTCGTAATAGATCCTGAAGTTGTAATTACCCGGCGATAAGTTGGTGAACAAACTGTCTGTAACCGGAAAACCTCCATTCATACTGTATTCGTAGAGGTATACCAGGTTGGGATCGGCAATTGTTGGAATAAGGGCAACATTTCCTGTTCCATCACAATTATAGGTTAGGTCGTAGTCAACTGTTGGGATCTCGGTAGCCGCATTTACATCGACAAACATATCGAAGCTACATCCGTTAGCATCTATAACGGTAACATAACCGTCATTTTCCAGGTATCCAATGTTGCTGGTTTGCTCTACTCCGTTAATGATAAAACGGTAAGGAGGTGTTCCTCCGCTTACATTCGAGATCTTTACTTCAGAAGCTCCTATATTCGTAATACAGGAAACATCGGTAAGTACCCCTGCATATCCTTCTAAAGGAGCGCCTGGTTCGTTAATCGTGAACGGACGTGTAAAGGTACAGGTCTTATTTCCCTTCCTGAGGGTCATGGTCACCTCGATGATATAATCTCCGGCATCAAGGTTAGGATAGGTACCACTGGCATTTCCAGTATATAATGGTGTATTGGTACCTCCGTAAACATAGGTGTCGGCGTCGTATAGTTCGGTAAATACCTCTTTTACATTATTAGAGAAAAAGGTTAGGGATACTGCCCCATCGGTTCCTCCATGACACAATACATCCTGGGTTTCCACATCAAAGCGATAATCAGGATCAAGACCAATATTCTCTACATTAGATACAGCATAATTGCCATTAAAGTCACGCATGACGAACACATAGTCCCCTTCTTCTTCCAGCAAGAATTCGAAGATACGCGACTGGCTACCTCCGGTACTTTCACTTTCCTCATTCGAGAAAACAGAATCGGGAATATCCTGGAAGGAGTCGTATCTCGGAACACCATTCACACTCCAGATCGCGAATTGGTAGGGAGGTTCTCCCCCACCTCTTTGTACCTGGATCCTTGCACTATTACAATTTTTGATGTTGAACAGGCTGGCCTCGAGATAAAGCGTATTGTTATCTACAATGGTAATGTTCTCAGTATACGAACACCCGCTATCTGCAGTAACGGTCACTACATAATCTCCTGAAATCAGGTATTCGAAGGTATGCGAGTTCTCTGTAGTCGGACCAAAAGTATAGTCATAACCATCAGGACCATCAATAGCATAGGTATATTCAGGTCCAACACCTCCGGCATCTATCGTTATGGTACCCAAGGAAGCGGGCGAATAACTGGTAGCTGAAACCGAGGCATTAAGCTGGCCTAGGTAAACGTTAAAGTAATAGAATTTTTGGCATATAGCGCCCCCGGTACCTTCAAAAATAACCTCAACACGATAACTTCCGGCTTCCGAAACTGTAAAATCTTCGCCGGATCCAACAATATCGGCAGACGTCCAGCAGGCAGGTGAAGTGTTGGCACAATTATCAATGGCCGTACATGCCGAGTTTAATTTCTTCCAGGTAATACTTGATGCAGTCGAAGTAAACCCAACATTCAACAATCGGCTGGTTTCTCCACCACAAAGCAACAAGTTAGGAATTTGATCTCCATTATTAGGACAGGTTCCTATATCATTGGCATAATTCAGGATTGGATTGGCAATCCCGTTTACATCATAGAGGTTAAGCGTTTCTGTGTATGTAATGGTTCTCCCAAGACAAGTTGTAGTTTTTTCAACAACGTAGGTTCCTGCCTCTGTCGCTGTTATGGTTTGTGTATTACCCACAAAGGCCCCGTTAAGGGTCCAGATATACGAATCGAAACCGGGCGTAGCAGAGATATCGGCTCCTGTACCACAGAGTGCTTCGGTGTAGGTATAATTCAGCTCAGATGCAGAAACGAAAAATACCGCAGGATTAGGATTCGGGTCAGAAAAACTCAGGAAGCTCGGCTCTTCGAGTCCGTTGTACACCCCATACGCCTGATTACTAATGGCTGAACTACATGGATCTCTGAAAAATCCGCGATCTTCACTAACCTGTACATTAATGTTAATGGCTCCTTGTGCGCCCCCGCCAAGGTTCCCTACATCAATGGTCAATACACGTGTGGCAGGATCGTAAGTACTATTGCCCGAATTATCCCCCAAATAGTTAACTCCGACAGGAATGGTATCTACGATCTGATAATTGTTGATAGGACCGGCATCCCTATTTTCATACCGAAGGGTATAAATTAGGTTTTGTCCCGGATCGGCATCCCCGAGCAGGGTTCCCCCTCCGGCATTATTGACCTCTTTGACCAGTTTCACCTCATTGGCAAACGGCTTGGCTGCTACTCCTGTAAAGAGTTCCGGAATAGCTTCTATAGATTTACCGATCGCAGCAACCTCATTAGAGATCTCTTTGAATTCAGTGACAACGGCGTCGGAAAGACCCGTTAGGTAGGAGCGTTGCTCTTGGCTAAGCATTTGAGGGGTTACCTTAAACGCGAAAGTGCCTGCAAAAATAATGCAAGCAACGAGTAACGCATTGGTTAAGTTGGCGTAGTTTTTCTTCATAGTGTTCTTTTTTGGGGCGGCGCTAAAAACTTGGGGGAAATTTTAGCAGCTCTATGAACTTCCTACCGGCATGATCCAGATGTCGTCCGAGTAGGTTTGGTTGACATCCGATCGGTACGAGCTCATGGCCTGCTGCCACGAATCGCACTTTTGCAGGTAAACATACTTATATTTATTTCTTGGGTTGATGTAAATGTTTGCTTCTATTCCGCGTTTTTTCAATGAGTCTACAAACCTGTTGGCGTAACCTTCATTTTCATAAACATTGGCCACAATATAGTAGCGCTTCATGCCTTGTGGCTTCTTCGTCTCCGGCATACGGTTCTCTGCATACAATACTTTGCGATCTTCCGGTTTCATAAAAGGACGGATCAAGTTTTGAACATACCTATCGGTACATTCTGAAAGTATTGCCCTGTCGCGATCTATGTATTGCTTATAGTTATCTTGCTTACCTTCTGCCTGGGCAATAACCGGCATGTTAGTCGATTTCTTGCTTTCATTCTGTGCGAGCAAGGTTCCCTTTGGAGCAGTATTGCTGTCCTTCCGCACACTAAGCACCCATGATTTACCATGATAAACGCCATCCATATTCGTGGCATAGGCTTCTTTAGCCTCCGCAAGCGAATTGTAACGATTCAAATACACGTAGTTCAATCCGTTCTTCGTGAAGTAAGAGGCTTCAATTCCCCGGTCTTCAAGCTTGGAAATAAATCGCTTCAAATTTGACGGCTTTCTGAAAGCAGCAACGATCAGGTAATATCCTTTGGAAGCACCTACTACCTCAGCTGTTGATGTTGAAGTTAGTACCGGCCTCGAACGGTCAATAGGATCTATGTTCTTATAATTTTTAACCACAGCCTTATTCTTATCGGAAATAGCATCTGCAGACTGATCATCTGTAGTTGGCACCACTGTCTTCTTTACCGAAGTAACAACTGATTCCTGTTTGTTTACCTCATCTTTAGATGAACTGTAGGTTTTTTCCTTCGAGTTGTTGTTCGACTCACTAACCGGTTTCATCGCATAAGAAACAGGTGCTGCAATAGCAGGGGCCGCCTTAGCATACCGAGTGGTATCTATGGTGGGCTCGGTAAAGACAACGCCCTCATCCAGGTCTTTTTTGAACTGCTTGAGCTGTTCCTGGAACTCGGCCTGATTATCACGGTTGGCATAGTCTTTAACAAACTTCTGCATATAAGCGAATCGCTTATTGATATCCTTTTTCCGCGCTGCTTCCATAGAATCCTGACGGAACATCATTTCTTCAATGATCAGATTATTTTCTTCTACCAGCGTTTTCAACCTGGCGATCTCAGCATCCTTGTCTCCAATAGCCTCTTCATTCTCCTCTTTAGAATATACCAATTGGTCTTGGTCTTCGAAATCCTCGAAAACACGGTTTTCTGTAAGGGTTGGTGTAAACGAGTATGCGAAGTTCACTTCGTGGGTAACCCCGAAATTAGACACCTGGTCGTCCAGTCCTTTTTCAATAGAATAACCAATAGAGATCCTGTCGGTAAGATTAAAACCGAGTCCGGCAGCAATTCCGTAGAAATCGTCGTATCCGGTTTGTACCCAACCCAGTTTAGGCAGGTCAAGGATAAGGCTTCCGGAAAGATTCACATCGTCTCCCGCAATGCTTCGGGCACGGGTCAATACACTAAACCTACCGTTTTCCATGAGGCCATTGGTACTTTTAAACCGATTGGTATACATGAGGTGACCGGTATAGGTCTTTTCATCAAAGTCTGTAAGCGAGCTTCCTGATTTCAGGTTGTAGTCAAAGAGGTTCTCTGCATACACCCCAACGTCGAAGCTTCCCAGTGAAAGGTTGATTCCCGGCTGGAAGCTCAAAAGGGAATTCCCATCAAGTTCCTGTAAGCGCGGATCATCGGGTTGTACCGAATTCACATCACTTTGGTCAATACCGCTATCGTAATACGAAAGGTTGAATCCGAAGGTAAGATTGCTTTTTTCGGCAAGTTTTACACCATAGGCATAGTTAGCCATTACTCCGAAGTTGGCTATCGTGGCAAACTTCTGATGGTAAACGCTGAGTCCAACCCCCATGCGATCGCCAATACGTCCGGAATAACTCCCCAGATAGGTCTGGTAGTTATCGTCGAACTTGATCCACTGGTTGCGGTGGTATAGGTTGAGATACGATTTATCTTCATTTACGGTAGAGAAGGTAGGGTTGATCAGGAAGCGGTTAAACTTAAGCATGTTCTGGGCAGGGATATCGATCGATGCCACGGGAACCTCTTCCTGGGCGTAGGCCAAGGTTCCGAACAACATAAGGATCAATATGTAACTCCAGTTTCTGATCATTAGCTTTTAGGCTATTTTACCACGGTTATCGTTCCGCGTTTTACAATTTCCTTCCCTTTCGAGATCGTATAGTAATAGATAGGAGGTCTTCCTCCTTTATAGGTCATATTGTCTACCGATTGTGGCCAGTTATTCTGATACTCTATAGCAGAGAATACCTGAACGCCACTCTCATCAAAGATGTTCACCTGGATATCGGGCTGATAGGCGTAAGCCGAAGGTAATATCCACAGGTCGTTGAATCCGTCCCCGTTTGGCGTGATCGCATTAGGTACCGAATAGCTTAGCTGATAGGTAAGTTCGATGGTTTTCATCACATCGCAGTTACCCACCTTAGCCATAAGCATATATTGTCCTTCTTCGGTAAGGGTTACCGATGAAGTAACACTTAATTCCTGGTAATTGGCATCGTACCATACATAGCTATCTCCTCCGGTGGCATTCACTGTTCTGCTCTCGCCTTCAGGGATAGAGAACTTCTCCGGCACATCGAGTTGTACCATATCGGTATTGATCTCCTCAACGATCACCTCATTAGAGGCAACAGTACATCCGTTAGATCCTACTTCCAATACATAGGTTCCGGGAAGTGATGTTTGCAGGGAGGTTCCGTCTTCTGTTAAGGCAACCCCGTTTCTGTACCACACATAGGTATAGCCTGTATCGGTCATGTTCGAAGTGATATCGAATAAGGTTCCGTCATTACATGTGATCGCTATCGGACTCGTGATCGCGGGGGTTTCTGTGATCCCCATTCTCACGTCAACAGCCTGAGCAGCGTAGGTCTGTGCATCAACGGTAGCATTGAGATTGTAACTTCCGGAAGCGTCCTGTCCGCTAATGGTAAGGGTTCGGTTGGTTTCACCTGCAATTGCAGCACCATCTCGAGTCCATTGATAATTGAACAGTCCCAGTGCATTTTCACCGAGCGCATAGGTTTCTCCTCCGGCTACGGCATTAACCGATTCCAGGGCCAGGGTCAGTGATCCCGTCATACATTCGCTGTAAGATGAGGCATCTACAGCAACAATGTAGTTCTCAGGAACGATCACCACTACTTCGGGAGTAAATTTTTCAGTGACACAAGAACCGCTGGCGATCACTTTTGCTTTGTATGTTCCGGGTGTTGTCACTGCTAATTGAGCCGCAGTTTCACCGGAGATGAGCACATCGTTCTTGTACCATTCGTAAGTTGCAGAACCAGCATTCGTAGTAGCTTCCAGATTTACATTAGCACCTGGTAGCAATACCACACCGTCTGGTGTATTGATCCCTGCATCAAATCCGGTAGAACCGATAGTTATCGTATTCGAAGTTTCTTCACAGGCTGTTAGTTTATCCTGGATAACCAAATAGTACTCCCCTTCAAATCCGGGAGTAGAGGCATCTACATCGTAGGTGTAGCTATCGTTCTCAACCAATAAGGTTCCATCCTTATACCACTGATACACATAGTTGGCACCGTTAATATTGGCAGTGAGGGTATACACATCGCCTTGGCAAAGGTTAATGGAAGCAACTCCCTCCAAAGTAATGCCCACGGCACTTTCCTGATATACCTCAACAAGGTTAGAAGCGGTAGACACCGAGCAATGGTCTCCGTAGTCCAGTTCAGCAAAATAAATTCCGGGTTCGGTCACTTCGAGAAAGGCCGATTTTTCTCCCGGAATGAGCGTCATGTCCTTATACCAATTGTACGAGGGCTCATCGGGGTAATTATCAACACTAAGTACATACGAATTTCCATCGCATATAGAAGCTTCCTGGAAATTATTTATGATAAGCGCCTGGTTAACAGCCATATAATAGGCAGAAAAGGCGTCACTTTCGGGACTCGTTTTTGCAGGACTCGTACTACGCACGCGTACTTTGTAAGAATCACCTGCGGTATCCTGAGGCCAATTAATGTTGAATTTGAATTCATATGTTGAATTTTTATCTGACAATGTAGAGAGTACAAGCGGCGAATCAAACGATCCGTTCGCATCAGATAATTCAAGGATAAATTGGTTATCGGAGTTTACTGCGGGTGCCAGCCAGGTAAATGAAATAGCAAAATCGTTAAACGACGAAGAAGCACAAGCATTTGAGAAGTCTGGAGTAGGTTTGTTCAGCGTTTGCGCAGCGCCAGCGGTTACCCCCGCAAAAGTGAGGGCCGCAAAAAGCAGATGTATTAATCTTTGGGGCTGTAGGGCTTTCATTATAAAATAAGTGTTAATTTGGGCAAATACAAAGTAAACCTATTTCGCTTAATTTTGGTAAAGTTATTAGAATTTTTCAACAATCGTTGATAAATGTGGTGAATTCTCCTATTTTATACATCAACTTATTGGTTATAAGGGTTTTCCGATATAACTTTTTTTCGATATACCAATCGGTATTCACGTAATATTTGAATATTACTGTTAATAACTCTCAAAAATCTTCGAATTTCTTAATTTTGCCGGACTAAATCACTGTAATGGCAGAAGAAGTAAAATCACTGAATTTTATCGAGCACATCATAGAAGAAGATCTTCGCGGTGGCTTTGACAAAAACAACCTGAGATTTCGATTTCCTCCGGAACCTAACGGTTACCTGCATATAGGACATGCCAGTTCTATTTGTTTGAACTTCGGATTGGGATTAGACTACCAATCTCCCGTAAATCTTCGCTTTGACGACACGAATCCTGAAAAGGAGGAGCGTGAATTTGTCGATGCGATCAAGAGAGATGTGGAATGGCTGGGATTTGAATGGGATAAAGAATGTTATGCCTCCGACTATTTCCAGCAATTGTACGATTGGGCGGTTATTCTCATCAAACAGGGAAAGGCCTACGTAGATAGTCAGGATGCTGCCACCATTGCACAACAAAAAGGCACCCCTACCACTCCCGGAAGTGACAGTCCGTTTCGCAACAGAAGCGTTGAAGAGAATCTGGAACTATTCGAAAAAATGAAAAACGGGGAATTCCAGGCCGGTGAACATGTGCTTAGGGCCAAGATCGACATGGCGCATCAAAATATGCTTATGCGCGATCCGATCATGTACCGCATCATGCACAAGGAACATCACCGTACCGGAAACGATTGGTGCATCTACCCGATGTATGACTGGACGCACGGAGAAAGTGATTATATCGAACAAGTATCACATTCCTTCTGTACACTGGAGTTTGCTATGCACCGCGAATTATACGACTGGTTTTTGGACCAGGTTTACGACACGAACAAGGTTCGTCCGAAACAGCGTGAATTTGCCCGCAGAAATCTGAGCCATACCGTTGTAAGTAAGCGTAAACTCCTGCGCCTGGTGCAGGAAGGCGTGGTTACCGGTTGGGATGACCCGCGTATGCCTACTATTAGCGGATTGCGAAGAAGAGGGTATACTCCGGAATCGATCAGGAACTTTGCCGATACCATCGGTATTGCAAAACGTGAGAACCTTATCGATGTTTCCCTGCTTGAATTCTGTGCCAGAGAGCATTTGAATAAGATCGCTCCACGGGTAATGGCCGTACTTGATCCGATCAAGGTGGTTATCACCAACTATCCGGAAGGACAGATCGAAGAACTGGAAGCAGAAAACAATCCTGAAGAAGATCCGCTAACCTACAGAAAGGTGCCTTTCTCCAGAGAAATTTATATTGAAAGAGAAGACTTCCGCGAAGAGGCCAACAGAAAATTCTTCCGCCTCAAGCTCGGTGGTGAAGTAAGGCTTAAGAATGCCTACATTATCAAAGCCGAATCGGTGGTTAAAGATGAAGACGGTCATATTACCGAAGTACACTGTACTTACGATCCGCTTAGCCGCAGTGGTAGTGGAACTCCGGAAAGTACCCGAAAAGTAAAAGGTACCCTTCACTGGGTATCGGTTGCCAAGGCCGTTCCCGTTGAAGTGCGTCTTTACGACCGTTTATTCTCAGTGGCAGAACCTGAAGAAGACAAGGAAAAGGATTTTATGGATTTCATCAATCCGGAATCCTTAAAGGTAACCACGGCTTATGCCGAACCAAGCCTTAAGAACGCGCAACCTGAGGAGCGCTATCAATTTCAGCGACTTGGATATTTCTGCGTAGACCGCGATAGTACCGAAGAAAAGATCGTATTTAATAAAACGGTAGGATTAAGAGACAGTTGGGCGAAGATCGAGAATAAATCCTGATCCTCAAGCCACTTAGCATAGTTGAAAAGCACCCTTTATCGGGTGCTTTTTTTATTTTATCGTATTTAACTCATTGTTAGGCTATTAGCTTTACTTTTTTATGGCGAAACGACCATAATTTCTTAATTTAACTATAGAAAACCGTTAAAACATATCATTATGAACAATAACACAGGAAATACCATTATCGCACTGCTCACCGGAGCCGTGATCGGTGCAGGTATCGGGTTGTTATACGCTCCTGAAAAAGGCGAAGACACCCGAAAAAAGATCAAAAAGAAAGCTAAGGAAGCCCAACAGGAAATGGAGCGCCAGCTAAAAGAGACCCAGGCCGATATGAGCCATAAGCTCAGTGAGGCCAAATCGCGATTTGACTCCAACCTGGAGAATGCACTCTCCAGCATGAGCTATAAATCGGAAGATATTATTGAGGCTTTAGAATCAAAACTTAAAGACCTCAAGGCTCAAACCCATAAATTACAGAAGTAAGCCTTAGGGTTCATTTCCGGATCATCTAAAACAACGCTTTTGAGCAATTTAAGGGAAAATGTCCAGCACATAAACGACCACAGCCAGGAATATCTGGTCAAGCAGCTGGAGTACTATAAGTTAAGCCTGTTCAAAAAGATCATGAAGGGCGTTACTGCTATGACCTCTTACCTTATAGTGGGCAGTATCGTATTTCTGGCTATTATCTTCTTTTCCATGGCAGTGGCCTGGTCTTTGGCCGATGCGGTAGGCAGTGTACCACTGGCTTTCGTGATCGTGGGCGGATTCTATATATTCCTGATGGTTCTTTTTATGGCGATCTTAAAAAAACGTCTCAACCGGTATATTTTACGGGAGTCGTCTAAAGAATTCTTTGATTAACGCCCGGCATTATGAGTAAAAATATCTATAATTCTTTCGAAGAGATCGACCTCCAACTGGAGATCCTCAAAACAGAAGCACAACTGGAGAAAGCACACATTTCTCAGGAATACGACGCTGCGCGAAGTCAACTAAGTATCTTTAGTGTGGTGGGTTCCGTCGCGGGTGCCATGGCCAAAAAAGCATTGATCTTCAGGATCATGAACAAACTTTTCAAATAAAAAAAGCCCGGATAAACCGGGCTTTTTCAGGATGCTGCTTACCTGTAGATCAGCTATTATCCTTTTCTTCATTCTGTTTTTTCATGGCCTCGCCTATCTGATTACTTGCTGTAAATGAAGCAACCATATTGTTAAGCATATCACTTCCGGCCTGTGGAGAATTCGGGAGCAGGATGAGATTCGTATTGGTCTCTTCACCTATAGCCTGTAAGGTATCGTAATGCTGGGTGACCACGATCAGGGCCGAGGCTTCCTGAGAATTGATGCCTACCTTATTTAAAACTTCTACCGATTCTTCGAGTCCACGGGCGATCTCACGCCTTTGGTCGGCAATACCCTGCCCTTGCAAACGCTTGCTTTCGGCCTCGGCTTTTGCTTTTTCCACAATAAGAATTCTTGCCGCATCTCCTTCGAACTGTGCAGCGATCTTTTCCCGCTCCGAAGCATTAATACGGTTCATGGCAGCTTTTACCTGCGCATCGGGGTCAATATCGGTTACAAGGGTTTTAATGATGTCATACCCGTATTCCAGCATGGCATCCTGCAATTCTGCTTTTACCGCAATAGCAATGTCATCTTTCTTTACAAATACATCATCAAGCTTCATTTTAGGCACCTCTGCACGCACAACGTCAAAAACATAAGAAGTTATTTGTTCGTGCGGATATTCAAGCATATAAAACGCCTCATAGACCTTGCTGCGTATCACCACATATTGCACAGAAACTTTTAGTTTAACAAAAACGTCGTCTAGCGTTTTGGTCTCTACAATAACATCTAATTGCTGGATCTTGAGACTTAATTTTCCGGCAATACGGTCTATCACGGGGATCTTTAATTGTAAACCGGAATTACGAATACTGTGAAAACGTCCCAGACGCTCGATCACAGCCGCGGTTTGCTGCTTGACAATAAATAAGGTTCCAAACCCGATCACCAGGGTCGTAACAATTATAAACGGTAAATAATAAAAGCTCATTGTTAAAGGATTTTGATCATGTGATGAAATTACGAAATAAAATTCCTACGTCTAAGCATTATTTACACTTAACTGCCTGTGGCCGAATTGTTCTCATAAAAAAAGCCGGGAACATCCCGGCTTAAATATCATTAGAGTAAAAGTTCCTTATCCCAGAACATCACAGATCTTCTTCATTCGCGCTAAGGTTTCGTCCTTACCGAGCAGTTCCACAATATCGAATACATGTGGCCCTTTCATAGCTCCCACCAACGACAATCTAAGCGGAGGCATTACCTGTCCGAATCCTAATTCATTCTCGGCGATCCAGGCTTTTACCACCTTTTCGGTGTTTTCTGAAGAGAAATCTTCGGTATTTCTAAGTACTTCCGCTACCTTTAGAATATACTCTTTGGTATTTTCCTTCCAGCTCTTTTTCGAGGCTTTCGCATCATACGCTTCCGGCGCCTGGTAAAAATAACTGCCCAGATCCCACAGATCGTTTGCGAAAACTGCACGCTCCTTGAGCAATCCCACCACCTTTTGGTCGTAGTCGGCATCAGGCTCTACGCCGTGTTTTTCCAATTCCTTGCCAAAAAGTTCAGCAACAACACCATTATCACTTTCCTGCAGGTAGTGTTGGTTAAACCATTTGATCTTATCGGGATCAAAACGCGCCCCAGACTTATTTACTCTCGCGATATCAAAGGCATTAATAAGCGCCTCCATACTAAAGATCTCCTGATCGGTTCCCGGATTCCAACCCAGTAAAGCAAGGAAGTTAACCACAGCCTCAGGAAAATACCCCTCTTCGCGATAGCCTTTAGAAATTTCCTGACTTGCAGGGTCCTTCCACTCCAGCGGGAATACAGGGAATCCTAATTTATCTCCGTCCCTCTTACTCAGTTTGCCTTTTCCTGCAGGCTTTAAAATTAGCGGAAGGTGTGCGAACTCAGGGCTATCCCAACCAAAAGCACGATAAAGCAATACGTGCAGTGCCAGAGATGGAAGCCATTCTTCACCCCTGATCACGTGGGTGATCTCCATAAGGTGGTCATCAACGATATTCGCTAGATGGTAGGTTGGCATCCCATCACTTTTGAACAGGATCTTATCGTCAAGAACATTACTGTCTATCTCCATTGAGCCCCTTACCAGGTCTGTAAAACGAACCTTCTCGTCTTGAGGCGATTTGAAACGTATAACGTAATGATCTCCCCTTTCAATGCGCGCATTCACTTCATCCTGTGAAAGGGAAAGACTGTTTTGAAGTTCATTTCGGTTATGCCAGTTGTAGATAAACGTATCACCTTTTTCCTCATAGGTCTTCCTCAGTGCATTCAATTCTTCCGGCGTATCAAAGGCGTAATACGCATGGCCTTTTTCTAAAAGGATGCCGGCGTACTTTTGATACAGACTTTTACGCTCGCTCTGACGGTAAGGTCCAAAGGAACCTTCTTTTCCGGGGCCTTCATCAAAGGGCATTCCGCACCAGTTAAGCGAAGAAATAATATACTCTTCTGCCCCCTCTACGTAGCGGTTTTGATCGGTATCTTCTATACGCAACACAAAGGTACCGCCGTGTTTTTTAGCGAAGAGGTAATTAAATAATGCTGTTCTTACCCCACCTATATGCAAAGGCCCGGTAGGACTGGGCGCAAAACGAACGCGAACTGGCTTAGTCATTTCAAAATTTTTGGCAAAGATAAGCGTTCACGGATAAAAGTCCACCGACACAGACCGAATCCTTATGCCGGATCGACCTTCATGGCCTCAGGAATGCGTTTGTTCATAATGTAAAACCACAAGGGCGGACATAAGGAAAGGACCATAGAGGTTGGATAGCCATAGGGCATTTGCGGACTTTCTAAATGGTTGTCCAGCAATTGGTATTTTTTTGAGGCCCTGTAATGATGATCACTATGGCGGGTTAGTTCGTACAGCATGATCCTACCCATGATATGATTGGAATTCCATGAATGAATGGCTTTCACCCTTTCGTATCGCCCACTGTCCAATTTGGTTCTCAGCAAACCGTAATGCTCGATATAATTGATCGATTCGAGTAATACAAAACTCACAACGGCAATCGCCAGAGCGTAAAAAGCCGTATATGGTTCAAAGATAAAGCCTACCAATACCAGATAACACACCTGGACGATACCTCCCCAAAGCATATCATTTTTTACAGAAAAAAATGCATTCCCCTCATTCTTCAATAATCGCAACTGAATACGCCAGGCACTGAAATATTGCCGGATTACAGAGGTAAACCAAAAAGAATAAACGGTCTGGTTAAGCCTTGCGGTAGCCGGATCTTCAGGGGTAGCAGCATTTAGATGATGACCAAAATTGTGCTCAATATAAAAATGGGTGTACAAGGAGGGTAACAACAGGATCTTGGCCATTGTTCTTGAAAAACGATCCTGTCGGTGACCCAATTCGTGAGCCACATTAATTCCGTTAGATCCCATGACAAAGCCACAGGAAAAAATAATTCCGCCTATTTCGGCGACACTAAGATCAGACACTGTGAGCATCCATAAACTGTAGCCGAGTAATCCGTAGATAAGGGGTAAATTCAGGTAAAGTAAGAGGTCGAAGAACCAATGGGCTTTACGCTGCTCTTTATCTTCATTATCCAGATTCTTTGCATCTACGGGAAAGGTGATCTCCAAAATGGGAACCAGTACGAATGCGAACACAGGCGTAGCCCAATAAAATATACCTCCGGCCAAAAAGCCGGCAATAGCTACCAGCGGAAAGCAGTAAGCTGCCAAATATTTGAGGTCAGACCATTTCATATCACTAAAATTTTAACAAGAACTTTAAACACTACTAAAATATGATTTCCTGCTTAAAATTGTAATTTTAATGCATACAGGGCTTTAAGGGCAGCTTAAAAGCCCTGAGCAAGCAGGCAGGGATCAATTTCCTGTGCATAGATTTATTCCCAAAAACAGGTAACAGGATCAATTAAATGGAAGATCACATTAGAAATATAAAGAACAAGCTGGATGCCTTTTTCAGGAAATACTATACAGGCATGCTCTTGCGTGGTATGATCATGTTCTTGTCGGTGGGCGGATGCTATTTCTTAATCACCCTGGCTGTTGAATATTTCTTATGGCTTTCTCCCGGATTACGCCGGGTATTATTCTGGAGCTTTATCGCCGTAGAACTTTTTTTATTCGTGCGATTTATCATTATTCCCTTGTTGTACCTGTTCAAGATCAGAAAAGGACTTGACGAACTCACCGCATCAAGGCTTATAGGCGCTCATTTTCCGGAAGTAAATGACAAATTGGTGAATTTGCTTCAGCTCAATGCCCAATCTGAAAAGAACGAATTACTCCTGGCGAGCATCGCTCAACGTTCCGAAGAATTAAAACCGATCCCTTTTCAAAAAGCCATCCAATTAAGCGCTAATATCAAATACCTCAAATACCTGACATTACCAGCGGCCATACTACTTTTGGTATGGTTAAGCGGGAAGGCAATTTCTTTTAAGGACAGTTATAATCGCATGGTAGATCATACCACAGCTTATGCCCCGCCGGCACCCTTTCATTTTGAGATCCTGAACGATTCTTTAACGGCTGTTGAAGGGGAAGCGTTTCGGTTAAGAGTAACCACCAAGGGGAATATCGCTCCGGAAATGGTTCAACTGGAACGGGAAGGCAAACTGAGCTATATGCAACCGAACAGATCGGGAATTTTTGAATATACCCTGCAACCCAAAAAAGGAAACACCCAATTCTATTTAACGGCCAATGGCGTGGTTAACGGTCCCTATACGCTAAAGGTACTTCCCGTACCGTCCTTATTGCATTTTGACATGCTACTGGATTTTCCCGGATATACCGGAAGAAAAGATGAAAAACTGGACAATTCGGGAAATGCTACAGTACCGGAAGGCACAAAGATCACCTGGAATGTACGTGCACGGAATACTGAAAGGGTCGAATTAATGCTTCCGGATACCGTAAAGCCATTTGCTAAAAACGCAAACGAATTTAAAATATACCATAAGGTATATAAATCGATGAACTACGCAATCAGCAGTAGTAACAATTATTTACAGCGATACGAATGGCTTGGATTTCACATCAATGTGATCCGCGATCAGGCTCCAAAGATCAGCACCAAACGTGACGAATCAGCGGAAGATATAAACACTCAGGTGATCACAGGGGAGATAAGCGACGACTACGGACTATCCAAACTGGAACTCGTGGTTTATCCTGAAGATGATCTTTCTGCTGAAACCTCAATAGTACTTAGCCGTCCTAAGGGTAATATTGATAAGTTTCGCTATACATTTCCGGGGAATCTAAGCCTTGAACCAGGGAAGAATTACCTGTATTACTTCCGGGTAACCGATAACGACGGATTACGTCCGGGAGGGAAATCGGCAAAAAGCAGTGTGTATGCATTCTTTAAGCTTACACAAAATGCTGTGGAAAAAGAGCAATTAGACCGCCAAAAAGAACAACTAAAAGACCTGGGCAAATCCCTGAAGGAGATGCAAATTCAAGGGGAAAAGCTTGAGGAAATAACGAATATAAACCGCCAAAAGAACGAATTAAACTATAACGATCAACGTAAGCTTCAAAACTTCCTCGACAGGCAACAACAGCAGGAGGCCCTTATGAAGGAGTATACGAAAAAGCTACAAGACGATCTGAACACCTTTCCGGGAGAAACTCCCCAGACCGAAGAATTTAACGAGCTTCTAAAAGAGCGTCTTGAAAGACAACAAGAGGAGATCGAAAAGAACGAAAAGCTTCTGGAAGAATTAAATAAATACACAGAAAAGCTCAATAAACAAGAATTGGAGCAAAAACTGGAAGAATTAGCCAAAAAACAGCAAAGCAACAAAAGAAGTTTAGAACAGGTATTAGAGCTTACCAAGCGCTATTATGTACAAACCAGGGCTGCAAACATACGCCAGGCATTAGAAGAGCAGGCAAAGGCCCAGGATAGTTTGGCTAATTACAAAACAGAAAACGAGAAAGAAGAACAAAGCCAACTGAATCAAAAATTCGAAAAAACAGCAAAAGAATTACGCGTGCTGGAAAAAGAGAATCAGCAGTTAAAAAAACCCATGGATCTTGGTACGGATGAACGCCAGGAAGATGAGATCAAAACAGACCAAAAAGAGGCGCTGGATAAACTTAGTACACCTGCCGATTCATCCCAAGCATCTTCTCCTCAAAAAAAGGCGGCTCAAAAATTAAAGAAAATGGCCAATGAAATGCAATCGGCTATGAGCATGGAAGGGGCTACAACCCTAAATGAGGATATCACAACGCTTCGGCAAATTCTCGATAATCTTCTCAAGTTCACATTTGACCAGGAGGAGATCATGGAAACCCTAAACACCTTCAACCAGGAAACGGCACAATTACCACAGCAACTAAAAGCACAAAACGACCTTAAGGCACTTTTTGAACACATAGATGACAGTCTTTTCGCTTTAAGCCTGAGACAACCGGATATTGGAGAAATGGTGAACAACAACATCACCGAGGTATATTACAATATGAACAAGGCACTTGAACGTTTTGCCGACAATCAATACTATCAAGGTGTCACCCACCAACAGTATACCCTTACTGCTGCTAACAATCTGTCTGACTTTTTAAGCAACACCATGGATCAAATGCAAAACATGATGATGGGCCAGGGATCTGGTGAAAACAGTTTTCAATTACCCGACATCATTAAGTCGCAAGAACAGCTCAACGAGCAAATGCAAAAGGGAATGAAGCCATCACAGGGCGACAAAAACCAGGATGGCCAAAAACCTTCTGAACAGGAAGGTGAAGGTAAAGGTGAGAATGGTGGTCAACAGCAAGGTGAAGAAAATGCAGAACAACTATTTGAGATCTACAAACAACAGCAACAACTTCGGGAAGCATTAAAGCAACAACTAAAAAATATAACGGGAGAATCTGAACGTAAACGTGCCGACGAATTACTACGACAAATGGAGCGTACAGAGAATGCGCTTTTAAACAACGGTTACAGTGAGCGTACCCTTCGACAAATGCAAAACCTGAAGCATCGCCTGATGGAATTAGAGCAGGCAGAAAAGCTTCAAGGGGAGCAAAACGAACGTAAAAGCACCACAAACCGTAAGGAATACACACAAAACTCTTCTAATCAATCACCTGAGACTCAAGAATCTTATCAGGAGCTTGAGATTTTACAAAGACAAGTCTTACCTTTGCGCGAAATCTACAAACAAAAAGTACAGCGCTATTTTAAAGGGAATGATTGATTTTCACTACGAGACCGACTTCACATTAGAACAAGAATCCATTTACCGTGAATGGATCCAAAAGTCTGTTGCATCTGAAGGACTTTCCTGCGGAGCGATCAATTACATTTTTTGCGATGATGCGTACTTGCACCGCATTAATATTGAATACCTCGACCACGACACCCTAACAGACATCATCAGTTTTGATTACACCGATGGCAAGACCATTAGCGGTGATATTTTTATTTCTGTTGAAAGGGTAAGCGAAAATGCCGACTTATTTGCTGTAAGCTTCCAGGAAGAACTTAAACGCGTAATGATACATGGTGTACTTCATTATTGCGGATATAAGGATAAGACCGAAAAAGAAAGCCAACAAATGCGCGCCAAAGAAGAAGAAAAGATGGCGCTGTTTCACGTGGAACATTAAAAATAAAATTGCACTATGTTTAGTCAAACCTATGATGTGATCGTTGTAGGCGGAGGCCATGCAGGTTCAGAAGCTGCTGCAGCTGCTGCCAATATGGGTGCCTCTACCCTACTCATTACGATGAATCTTCAAAACATTGCTCAAATGTCCTGTAATCCTGCCATGGGAGGAATTGCAAAAGGACAGATCGTTCGCGAGATCGATGCAATGGGTGGATACTCCGGAATTGTAACCGATAAAACGGCTATACAATTCAAGATGCTTAACAAATCTAAAGGTCCGGCCATGTGGTCTCCCAGAGCACAAAGCGACAGAATGCGCTTTGCAGAAACCTGGCGATTGATGCTCGAGCAAACCCCTAACCTGGATTTTTATCAGGATATGGTTTCCGGGTTGATCATAGAAGACGACCAGATCAAAGGCGTACGCACCTCACTTGGCATGGAAGTATACGCTAAAACCGTAGTACTTACCAATGGTACTTTTCTTAACGGGCTCATCCATATTGGAGAGAAACAATTTGGTGGCGGACGAGCAGGAGAACGCGCAGCAACAGGTATTACAGAAGATCTCATTAAATATGGTTTTGACGCAGGTCGCATGAAAACCGGTACACCACCAAGAGTAGACGGAAGATCATTAGATTATAGTAAAATGACTGTTCAACCAGGTGATGAACATCCGGAAAAATTCTCCTACTCCAACATAACCCGACCCCTCACCCAACAACGCGATTGTTATATGTCTTATACCTCACCCGAGGTACACGATCTCTTGCGTGAAGGATTCGATCGTTCTCCTATGTTCAATGGCCGTATTAAAAGTATTGGACCCAGATACTGCCCTTCCATCGAAGACAAGATCAACCGCTTCGCAGATAAAGACAGACATCAATTATTCGTAGAGCCCGAAGGTTGGGATACGGTAGAGGTATATGTAAACGGATTCTCTACTTCCCTTCCGGAAGATGTTCAATACAAAGCCTTGCGTTCTGTTGACGGATTCGAAAACGTCAAATTCTTCCGTCCGGGATATGCCATCGAATACGACTACTTCCCACCTACGCAGCTACAACATACCCTCGAAACCAAACTGATCTCCGGTCTATATTTCGCCGGACAGATCAACGGAACCACAGGTTACGAAGAGGCAGCTGCCCAGGGCCTAATGGCGGGAGTCAACGCTGCGTTGAAATGTGCAGAGAAAGATCCCTTTATCCTCAAACGAAACGAAGCATATATCGGTGTACTTATCGACGACCTCATCACAAAGGGTACCGAAGAACCATACCGAATGTTTACTTCAAGAGCAGAATACCGTACGCTACTTAGACAGGACAATGCCGACCTCCGACTGACTCCAAGATCATTTGAGATCGGACTTGCTAAAAAGGACCGTATGGAACGTATGGAGGAAAAAGAAACACAAGCGAAAGATTTCATCCATTTCTTTAAAAATACCAGCGTAACCCCCGAGGCCATAAATCCTATTTTGGAAGATCTGAACTCCTCACCGATGAAACAATCCGACAAGATGTTCAAGATCTATAGCCGTCCAAAAGTTACCCTGGATCATATGCGAAGACTACCGGAAGTTGATCAATATATTACCGCGCACGCTCTCGATAGTGAGGTATTGGAACAAACCGAGATCCAGGTAAAATATTCAGGATACATTGAAAAAGAAAAGAACAATGCAGACAAGCTGAATCGCTTAGAGAATATTGTGATCCCTGATAACTTTGACTACAACAAACTGAAATCACTTTCATTCGAAGCCAGAGAAAAATTAAAAAGCATCCAGCCAAAGACACTCTCCCAGGCATCAAGAATTAGTGGTGTTTCACCAAGTGATATTTCTGTTATGCTTGTATATATGGGTCGCTAATTAACCTCATGTAAAAATAAAAAAATAGCGTTCCACGTGGAACGCTATTTTTTTTACCACCTAATTACTGTAAGTTTACCCCATGAAAACACCTAAATCCATTCAGGTTAAAGATCACTTCCTAAGTAAAGAAAACTTTACACTGAAAGCCGTACCTCCCTATGGCATTCTAAAGACACTACCCCAACCTGAACAAGAAAAAATTGGTCGCTACTACGAATCTGAGGAATATTTATCTCATGACGATTCCGCACCCGGCCTCTTTGCTAGGATCTACCGAACCATTAAATCGATCAATCTAAATCGAAAGGAGCGTATCCTTAATACATATCAGCATCAAATTCATAATGTTCTGGATGTTGGATGTGGAACAGGAGACTTCCTGGATCACCTGCCCAAAGCATACCAGAAAACAGGAATAGAGATTAATCCAAAAGCTGCAGGCATTGCTAGTAAAAAAGGATTGCATATTATAAAATCCATAGAAGAAACAGAAACGCAATATGACGTGATCACGTTATGGCATGTTTTGGAACATCTTTATGAGCCGGATGAAACCATTGCTAAACTAAGGGAACGTCTAACAGATCATGGAACACTTATCATCGCCTTGCCAAATTATAAAAGTTGGGATGCAAAATACTACGGACCAGAATGGGCAGGATATGATGTACCAAGACATCTATGGCACTACGATAAAAGCTCCGTTCAAAATCTTTGTATGGCTCATAAATTAAATGTAGTAAAAATCTTACCTATGTATTTCGACGCTTACTATGTAAGTCTGCTTAGTGAGAAATACAGAAAAAACTCACTTACCACCTTACGCGCCACGATTACCGGAAGCATTTCTAACCTGAATTCACTTTTTGATGGTGAATGCTCTTCTTTGATCTATATTATCCGTAAAAACACAAATAAATAAGATCTAAGACGGTTTACTTTAAGTAGACGATAACTTACTTCAAAAAGTTATAAACATAGCTTAAAAGTCGTTTAAATACGTTAGTTTAAATAAAAGACTTTGATGTGTATTAAAAAATCTATAAGTAAAATCTATAACATAAAATAAACGCACAACCCTACCCTCAACCCTCCAGAATTTCTATTTTTGGGCGTAGACAAAACAAAAACCTATTCATGAAAAAACTTCCCTTAATTTTGCTTACCGCGATGCTTGCTGCTTCATGTAACCAAGACAAGATCGCTTTTGTTGATAATACCAAACTGATCAAAGAATACCAGGAGAAGATCGATCTAGAAAATAAGTACAAAGTAAAATTCGAAAAGTTCCAACAAAAATTAGATAGTTCTTCTGCCGTTCTTCAACAAGAGATCCAGTCGTTCCAAAACAGCGCTCAGAAAATGAGTCAGAACAAAGCACAGGAAAAATACAACGAATTGATGCAAAAGCGCCAACAACTCGCTCAACAATTCCAAAACGAAGAACAGCTCCTTAGTCAGGAGAGCGGACAAGCAGTAGATTCACTCGTAAAGAAAGTAAGAACATTCGTTAAGGACTACGGTAAGAAAAACGGATACACATACATCCTTGCAGAAAATGAAGGTGGAAATGTATTTTACGGTGAGAACTCAAAAGATATCACAGCCGACGTACTACGTTCCCTGAACACCGCATACAAAGAAGAAAAATAACAACTCGCTTCTTTAAATAATTAAATAAAACCCTCATTACGAGGGTTTTATTTTTTAAATTATACCTAAATAAGAACATCATGGCTACTCGTAAAAGCTTAAGCCTGTTCTTCCTTGTCTTCCTGCTTATCGCCTTGATCCTTTTTCTTTTTGTTGAATACAAAAAGAAACAATTTATATCAGAATTGAATTACCTGGAATTTCCGGGTTTTACCCTGAGTACTAACCATTCTGAAATAGACCTGCTTAACAGAAGCATCTCTATTCAACAAGCGCAGATCAATACATATACAGCAACAGATTCCATCCTGGTTACCATCCCGGAAATACGAGTACAGGGTATTCATTACTCTGATTATATTTTTAACAACACCGTACGTTTAGACAGTCTTATCATCGATAGTCCCCTGCTATACATAACCCGATACGATACCTTACCCCTGCCCCCGGTAAACGAGACCGACAGTAACAAACCCTTCATACAGATCAAACACATCTTTCTAAATAACGGAAAGATCCTTCGACAGGACACATCAAAAGATACCCTGATGTCGCTCCCGAGTCTCCGAATAGCGATAACCGACTTATCAACAGACCCGGAAAATAACGCTCCCCCAAAAATTGGAGCGTATCGTCTAACGATCTTAAATACCATTATTAAACCGAATACCCTATCACGGGTAACCCTGGCCCGTATGGAACTAACGAAAGAAAAATGGACCTTAGAACATCTTTTATTACGCCCTACTCATGACAAATACAATTACAGTAAATTCATTCCCTATCAGGACGATTGGATCTCAGGAACGATTAACAACCTTGAACTCCATCAACCCGATATCACCCAACTTTCTGATAGTGTTTTCAAGGCTGATCATATCGCCATCAACGGACTTCAACTGGATATATTCAGAGATAAACATATCGCCCGTAAGAATACACAAAAGCCCATGTTAACCACCCTTCTGAATGACATTCCACTAAAGATCGCCTTAGACTCGGTACTTATAAACAATGGTAAACTAACCTATGGAGAACGTATGCCGGAAAATAACAATTACGGTAGTGTTACCCTGAACAACATACAAAACAATATATATCGCCTTAATACGATCGAAAAAGATACTGTCTTCATAAATTTTAGTGCCAATTCAGGTAGCCAGGGCCTTGTAAAAGGCTCATGTACCCTACCACTGGCTTCTGAAAGTGCACATTTCGACATGCATTTATACATGCACAAGGTAAATTTTGCCACGTTCAATTCGTTTACCGAAACGAACATGAACATGACCAACAAGGGCATTATAAATAATGCTTACATCAACGCCTCCGGGGATCATATAAGTGCCAAGGGAAGATCCTACCTTAATTACGATGAATTCGAGGTTACACTTGTTAACAAGAAAACAGGTGGAGCCAAAAAGATCCTGAGTTCTATCGCTAATTTTATAGTGCCAAAAAAGAGGGATCTCAATGAAGAAGAAAAGTTCACGATAACCCGTAATCAGGAGCGGTCATTCTTTAACTATATGTGGCTTTGCGCTCAAAAAGGAATAACAGTGAATATGATCTAAGCCGCAAAGAGATATAACCCGAAAAAGACAGGCATCAGATAGATCACTATGGTTCTAGCCCCATCGTAATCCTTAGCAAGTCGCTGCCCTAGTAACAACATTAACAGGGTAACTCCTGAGATCACTAAACTCATTTGTGCCCAATAACTACCACCATCTGTAAACAGCTCATAAAAGGCCAAAAACGTGGTCACTGTCGTGGCTATCTCCAGCAGTACGATAAATCCGAGGGAAACTGGCACCATACCTTTGATAACCGTGTCTTTAAAATGATCGTTCAACCAGGTAACATTCCCTTTCCAATCGGTGATCTTATCCAAACCACTTTGCAAAAAAGTGATCAGTACAAATAGCAGAATAAGCATTTTTAAGTAAAACATAATCCTAGGTATTATCAGGTTCTAATATTCTCAATTACTCCTTTGATCTTCTCCTTTTCCTTAGGAAAGAACCCCTGAAACATCAATACCATTCCGAAAAAGATCAACACCAGGCTAATCACCCTTTTGACCCTGAAGATCAGGTAAGGCGTGAGCCTGTGCTTTAATTGTTTTGCCAAAAGGATCTTCACTGCATCTACCAGCATATACGTGATGAGTATGGAGCTGATAAAGACGAAGATACGACCTTCGTTCATCTCTAATCTGGGACCAAAAATAATAATGATCCCCAACCAAAATCCAAGCACTCCCACATTGATAAAATTGAGTAGAAATCCTTTGAGAATAAGATGCAGGTAATTGTTCTTATTGATCACTTCGACCACATCCTTATCCACTTCTTTCTTATAGGCCTTCTTAGATCGTATAAACGATATGACCCCATAAGTAATGAGTAACGCACCCCCAAAAATAAACAGGGACGGATCGTCCTTAATCCGTTCAAGGATCCGGTTGGTACTAAAGTATGCGATAAGAATAAAGAGGATATCCCCCAACACCACCCCTACATCAAAGCTCATAGCAGCCCTGAATCCTTTAAGGGCACCTGTTTCTAATAACACAAAAAAAACAGGGCCTATCGTAAAAGAGAGTAATATTCCTAATGGGATGCCCGAAGCAATATCTTCTATCATGAAACGGGGTCAATTTTATTAGATCGCAAACATAATGACCATAGTTCACCCGTGAAGGGTTGGCCTATCGCAACACAAATTTACTTTTTAAAATTCTTTTATGGTTCCGCCGAGAAATTTTGTTTGGTCTATCACCCGTGGTTTCCCGTAAATATTAATATTTCCGCCTGCACGCACGGTAGCGTCTACATATTCTGAGGCCCTGATATCGGCATATCCTCCGGCATTCACTTCCACTTCGGTTTGCTCGGTTTCCAGGTTTCCCGCTTCATAACCACCACCGGTATTCACATCGACCACCTGATTTTTGGCTGAGCCTTCCACCGCAATGGTCGCTCCGGTAACCGATTTTACACGTAGCCGTTTCAGGGCAACCTTTAGATCGATCTCACCTGCTTCCTGTGCCCTGAGTTCGAGATCGACCTGATCGATCACCTCATCTGAGGTAATAAGCGCATTCTCGTTTACATCCAATACCGATAAGGGTTTGTTGTAGTACACTTCAGCAAAGGTGGCATACCCACTAAAGAGCTTTTCAATCTCCATACGGATCTTAAGTTTCCCGCGAACCCATCTTACCGTAACCGATCTTGCATCTTCTCCTTTGATCACGACCTTGTTCTCTTTTCCGGGAATTAGTTTTACCGAAATTCCGTCAAATACCTTGAGTTCTGAAAAATCGTCTACAGGATATTCCACCTCATCCTGGGCTATTGCAAATGATACGATCAACATTGCGATCGCTGCCATGAACTGCTTCATGATACGCTAATTATTTATGGTTGATATTCGTCCTTTTTACCCAATAATGAAAAATCGAGATGGCGCTTTACCAGGTCTGTATTCTTTACGCGAACATACACCTCATCTCCCAATTGATATTGATTCTTGGTAACTTCTCCTACTATGGCATACAACTTTTCATCAAACACATAATAGTCGTCTTTGATATCCCGTATTCTGATCATTCCTTCACATTTATTCTCGATGATCTCCACATAGATCCCCCATTCGGTTACCCCGGAGATCACTCCCAGGAAGTCTTCATCCTGATGATCTTCCATGAACTTGATCTGCATGTACTTAATACTATCTCTTTCTGCATTGGCTGCCAGGGATTCCATATTCGACGAATGCTTACACTTCTCTTCGTAATCGGCCTCCTTTACTGTAGCTCCCTGGTCCAGATAGTGCTGTAATAGTCTGTGCACCATCACATCGGGATACCTCCGTATGGGTGAAGTAAAGTGAGTGTAATAATCAAAGGCGAGTCCGTAATGCCCAATATTTTCCGTAGTGTATTCAGCCTTACTCATGGTTCTTATAGCCAGGGTGTCTACGAGATTCTGCTCCTTTTTACCCTGTACATCTTTTAAAAGGCTGTTTAAAGAGCTTGTAATGGTATTTCTGCTCTTCATATTAAGACTGTATCCAAAACGTTTAATAACGCCTTGTAACTGCATTAATTTTTCTTCATCCGGGTCGTCGTGTACCCTGTACACAAAGGTCTTTTTCTGTTTCCCAATAAATTCGGCCACCTTGCGATTGGCCAGCAACATAAATTCCTCGATCATCTTATTGGCATCCTGGGAGGTCTTAAAATACACCCCTACCGGTTCGTTCTCTTCATTGAGGTTGAACTTCACCTCTACCTTATCGAAAGAGATAGCACCAGCCTGCATACGTTTCTTTCTCATGGTCTTCGCCATGCTATCCATAAGCTGAATGGCCTGAGCTATATGGGGTTCGACCTCATAAGCCTTCCCTGTAAGAGAAACCGATCCGGGTACGGTGGTACCCCCGTTCTCTATGAGTTGTTGTGCCTCTTCATAGGCAAATCGCCGGTCTGAATAGGTCACTGTTCTCCCAAACCACTGGTCTTTGATCTCTGCTTTCTTATTCATGGTAAAAACTGCAGAGAAGGTGTATTTTTCTTCATTAGGCCTTAGCGAACAGGCATTATTCGACAGGATCTCCGGCAGCATGGGCACTACCCTGTCTACCAGGTAAACAGAAGTTGCCCTGTCGTAAGCCTCATCATCGAGAATAGTTCCGGGCTGTACATAGTGAGATACATCGGCAATATGGATCCCTACTTCGTACCACTCATCATCGATCTTTCTGAAAGACAAAGCATCGTCGAAATCCTTTGCATCTTTAGGATCTATGGTAAATGTAGGCACCTCACGCATGTCCCTTCGCTTAGCGATCTCTTCGGGTTTAATAGAAGTATCTATCTGATTGGCAAAGTGTTCTACTTCTTCCGGAAACGAATAAGGCAATCCATACTCTGCAAGAATGGCGTGCATCTCGGTATCGTGCTCCCCTGGTTTACCAAGGGTTTCTACGATAGTACCATAAGGTGAATCGGCATTCTTTGGCCAGTCGTTGATCTCAACGATCACCTTGTCGCCGTGTTCAGCCTTTCCTATCCTGTTCTTGGGAACAAAGATATCGGTGTACATTTTATGGTCGGACGTGAGTACGAAGCCAAAATTCTTTTGCATCTGTAACACCCCTACGAAGGTGGTCTTTTTACGTTGAAGTATCCTGGTGATCTCTCCTTCCAGTTTCTTTCCTCTTCGACGTCTGGGAAATACATACACTTCTACGGTATCGCCATGAAGGGCCTTGTTCAATAAGTTCTGGGGTACGAATACATCGGTATCGAGATCTTCACAGATCACATAGGCATTGCTTCTCCCGGTCATGTCTACGACACCTTCGTAATAGTTCTGACTGGGAATTACTTTGTACTTTCCTTTTTCTACTTGTTCGATACGTTGCTTACCAACCAGTTCTCCTAATCGTTTGATGATGAGATTTCTACCTGCGGTATCGGTAATATCCAGTCTGGCAGCGATCTGTTTGTAGTTATAAGATTTATCGGGATTACTCTCAAGAACAGAAAAGATTCCTTTCGTGATCTCATTCTTCCGTTGCTTTTCTGATCTCTTTTTACGTTTTGACATATACTAATTTTATACTTCGAAAGTACGAATAATTAAACAGCTCCTGTTAATTACTTCCAGCGTTAAAATAATATTAAAAATAGTGTAACGTTTAAAGAACTTATTCGTCTTTATAATAAAGCCACCACTTAAGTGAAAAGATTCTATCGCATCTTACTGCTCTTTATCATCCTCTTTGTTCTGGGGATAGGTGCACTTGCGGGCTATATTAACTACAGCCTGGATCAAAAAGAAAAGGCTAAGGCAGCAGAGATCGAAAGAGTAACCACTTCTCTTGGTAAACATGCATAAGGCTGTTTATCCTCCGTATTTTTTTCTTATTTTTAGAACTGACAATCAATAGATTAGCAGTGACCCATTTTCAACATATCGCCACCTTTACGTATCCTCATGAATACATGGTATTGCGTTTTATCATGGAGGAAGAAGGTATACCCTATGTCTTCGAGAACGAAACCATGATAGGGATATCTCCTTTTTATTCGAATGCCTTGGGAGGTATACGTTTGCTGGTACATAAGGACTACGCCGATTACGTCGCCGAACTTATTAACGACCTCGAAGATCCCGCTTCTCACCTACGCGTAGTTTGATCCCGCAGGCCTCTCCCCTTTTTCTGAAACCCTCCCGGATTCACAGCGCCACCATATCCATCCTTTCCAAAACGCTTTTCCGGATTCACCATGCCACCAGCCCTACTTTCCAAAACATCCCTCACCTTTCCAGTTCTCCTTTCGCTCATTTTCCCAAACACCTTTCAGGACCCTTTCAACCTTTTCCTTTCTCCTACCAAACACTCACTTCAAAATTCAAAACAGGTTATTCACTTATTAACCATTATACTATTATATTCTTTTTTCTTCTTTTTAAAATTAAAATTTTAGATGTCTATTATAGGGTGTTCATAACAGGTATAACTTTTTACCGAAGTATTTGGTATTTTAACTAAGAGTAGTGTTTTACATCGTTATGAACAATCCGTTAACCGGATATAGCGTTAAGAATCAAGGGATTTTTAGATGTAATTAACAGTTGTGAACAACTGTGAACAGTGGTTGTTTTTTAATAAATAATGCTTGTTAACAATGTTGATTTGTATGTGAAACCGGTTTAAGAATTGTCAATTAAAAAATACATTTTCCACTTGTTAGAAACCTAAAATTTCACCAATGGAAAATTGCATTTAACCCACCAAATTTTTTTAGTAGAAATAACTTTCCATTTATCAACAATTCGGGGGTTTTATTAAGGTTTTGTTTTTCAGTTCATTACCGAACATCGTTAATAAGGGGTGTTTATAAGTGTAAGATGTAGGTATTTACTACCTTTGTGGGGTGTTCATTTAAATAAAACAAACTATGAAAATTGCCATTGGAAACGACCATGCCGGTACCGAATACAAGTTCGCTATTGTTGACATGTTAAAAGGTATGGGTTTTGAAGTTATAAATAGTGGTACCGACGCTGCTGACAGTGTTGATTATCCTGATTTTGTGCATCCTGTAGCTTCGGCAGTAGATAAAGGAGAGGTCGATTACGGGATCCTTCTTTGCGGTAGTGGTAACGGGGTAGCCATGACGGCAAACAAACACGCTAATGTAAGAGCCGGCCTGTGCTGGAGCAAAGAGCTCGTTGAGCTTACGCGCTTACACAATAATGCAAACATATTATGTATGCCTGCGCGTTTTACCGCTAAAGAACAGGTTCTTGAAATGGTGAGAACCTTTTTAAATACTGAATTCGAGGGCGGACGCCACGAAGGAAGAATTAACAAGATCCCATTAGGTTGTTAATATGGGACACGGGCATAGTCACGATCACGGAGCTCATCAACCTTTAAAGGGTAAGAATCTACTGATCTCGATCCTGCTCAATATCTGTATTACCCTGGCTCAGGTTATAGGAGGGTTGATCTCCGGAAGTTTAGCCCTCCTGTCTGATGCCCTTCACAATGCTACCGATGTCATCTCCTTAATTATTAGTTATGTGGCTAACAGGCTGGCGCGTACCAAGGCTTCTACACACCGAACTTTCGGGTACAAGCGCGCAGAGATCATCGCTGCTTTTATCAATGCGGTATCCCTTATCGTTATTGCTATTATTCTAATTGCCGAGGCGTATAAACGCATTCTCGATCCGCAACCCATTGGCACTGGCCTGGTCATATGGCTTGCCATTTTAGGTATCGTTGCCAACGGCTTAAGTGTGCTCATTCTTAAAAAGGATGCCGGCCGCAATATTAATATGCGTTCTGCCTACCTACATTTGTTAACCGATATGATGGCCAGTGTTGCGGTGCTGATAGGCGGATTGCTCATGAAATTTTTCGGCATCTACTGGATAGACAGTGTACTTACTTTTCTTATTGGTCTCTACCTTATTTACGTAGGCTATGATCTTTTGCGAAGCTCTACCCGCATGCTTATGTTATTTACTCCGGACCATATCGATGTTAAAGCCCTGGTGCGTTCGGTACACCAACTGGAAGATGTTAATAAACTCCATCATATTCATGTATGGGGACTTAACGATGATGAGCTGCACCTGGAAGCCCATCTCGATTTTAAAAAAGATATCACCCTTAGTCGATTCAATGAGATCCTCGCACAGATCGAAACGATCCTTAAGGAAGAATACGGGATCAATCATGTGAATATTCAACCGGAATTCAACAAGGAAGATCCCAAGGATTATATTGTTCAGGATTAAAAATGTTGCTTTATGAAGATCGTGGTTAAAACCTTTAATGAACTCAATATTGATGAACTCTACGCATTGCTGCGTTTACGTGCAGCCGTATTTGTAGTAGAACAGGATTGTGTGTACCAGGATGTTGATAACAAGGATCAAAAGGCCTTGCACGTTATGGGCTATGAAGGCGATCAATTGGTAGCCTATACCCGTTTATTTACCGGTGGCGATTATTTTGACAGACCCAGTATTGGCCGTGTGGTGGTAGCTGAAACCGCCAGAGGTAAGGCTTTTGGACATGACATACTCAGGGCTTCTATCGAAACGATAGAAACCAGGTTTGGCAAACAGCCTATTGAGATCTCAGCGCAGACCTATCTCGAGAAGTTCTATAACGACCACAAATTCAGGGCTGTGGGAGAAACGTACCTGGAGGATGGAATTCCTCATGTTCGTATGATCAGAGACTAATTGATCTTGATCATGTTCTTTTCAAGGTTCAGATCGTCTAACATGGTGTTGGTAAACTTATAGTGACCCTTGGTGGTCACGATCTTAAAGCGGGAGGAGTTTCTTTTGCTCAAGGCATCCAAAAACATCCATTTTGATTTTAGAAGATTGGGCTTTTCCGACTTTACACTGAGTTCAAAATAGTACTTGATCCCCATTTTCTGAGCTACGATATCAGGGGTTACGACCACATCACTACCTTTTTTGGTAAACGATTTTGGAGATTCGTAACCGTCTAAGGCTGCTTTGATGTTGTTAAAACCTCTGTTTTCAAGGTAACTTACTGTCTGATTCAAAAAATCTTTATTATTCTCTCTGTCAAGTGCTATCATAGCTATAAAAATACAACACTTAACTGTAAGTATCAATAAATCAGTTAGTTAAATCGTTTTAACACGGTTTAACCACGTTGTCCAGACCTTTTAAGTCACCTCATTGTTTGCTGCTACGGCATCCTGATTTTGATCGAAGAACTTCATTTCCCCGGTGATGATCTTGTACAGTTGTTTTCGAAGCGGACGAAGGAGGAAAAGACGAAAACCAAGGGTGAGCCACCATTTACCGGAAAGGGTCCTTACCAGTGCAATAAGTCGCTTATTAATGAGGGGTTGATATTGCTGAATGAAGTCGGACATCGAGAATTCCGGCAGTACCGGATATGTTTTTGATTCCACCTGGCCTTCCAGGAGTATTTGGTTACGGGCTTCTTTTAAACGCACATCGGGAATGATGGGAAAGTGCATAACTGAAGCAGCACTTTTATCCCGGCGTACAATACAAAATCGGTCAAGGGCGGTTTCAACCGGAAGTTGATCCAGGCGCACCTTTGCCGTTTCTACCGGAAGGGTAAAGTGAAATCTCAAAAAATCCCTGCAGTTTCTTCTGCCCAGTTCGTAATCATGCGCCCTGAGGTCTTTCCCTATAAAACCTGCGAATCCGCCAAGGGGTGCCGAGGCGAGGACTTTGCCTAAGGCATTCCATTTTTCGGGGTAACCCCCTCCCTTTCGGGGAGCGATAAGAAACCGGGTGCGGTCTTTAAGCGATATGGCTTCGGCCAGGCCTTCCTGGTTGAGCATGACCTCATTGCGCAAGGCGCGGAACATTCCTGTTAAGGTATTCCAGAGTCCCATGGATCCTACAGACTTCGTGGAAGGTGGTTTTGAAGGAAGGGGATCGATCATGATCACTGCATACCGGTTATTTTCACAGGCGGGTGCACAGTTCTCACGGAGTACTTTTAATGCCCAACCATAGGGTTCATTATTGAGCAGTCCCCCATCTATAGCCGGAAAGGGTGTATGTGCATGAGGGTTTTTTATATCGATGTGCAGATTACTTTCTGAAGCTTTCCCCGGCAGGTATTTCAGGTAGGGGTCGTGGGGCAAGGTAACGCTTCGGGTAGGTAATCCTATGGGGAAGGCCGAAGTGCTCAGGGCAGCAGCTTTGAGCAGGGCGGCATCTTCTTTTAACCGAAGGTCGGTGGCATAGCGGTGAGGCTCTGGAACAGGTTCTTTTTCATCAGTAATAGCGTGAAATCTGAATACACTACTGTGCTGGGTAATCGTATGACCACCGTTTTCGGTTCCGGCCCCGTTAAAGTCAATATTCACATCGATGCCTTCGAGGTTGGTCGTGGTGAGTATCACCTCGGCCTGTTCAGAAAGCCAGGAAGGTTTTTTAAGGTTTTTCAGAGGTGCTAAATACCGGTCGGCCAGGTTTTCGATAGGGTATGCATTGAGGAGGGAACGTACGTTTTTCTCCTTATTGAGATCCTTGGTACTCAGGAGTTTTTCGAGGGTATAGTGTGTTTCATCATCGGCCATACTTACCCAACAGTCTTTAAGCAGGCTGTTATTTTCAAGCGTACTATGACTGCTATCCAGGATCTTTTTAAGGGCAAGTGTGGCGGTGATCCCCCCTGCTGAGGCACCACTGAGTACTTCCAGTTCTACACGGTGCATAGGGATACTGTGATCGTAATCAGGGTGATCGATACCCAGTTCCAGGTTCCTTGCTTTGGCTTTTTCCCATCGGTCAAGAACCCCGAGAAGTTCATCCATAACCCCAGCGGTATAGGCTCCGGCAGAAACGGCACCGGCCATGGTAAGACAGAGTTTAAAGCTGGTTTCGGGCATAATGGTTAGAAGGTTACAAGGTTACAAGGTTACAAGGTTACAAGGTTACAAGGTTACAAGGTTACAAGGTTACAAGGTTACAAGGTTATGGGGTTATACAGTTATGCGGTTAAAATGGAATAAGTTATGAGAGAATTTTCTGAAATGCAAGGGCAACACAGTGATTCAGTGAAGCGGTGATGTCCACCTTCGCTGAAGCTTCGGTGGGTAATACAGTGATACAGTGACGGAGGTACGAAGGTACGGGGTTACGAAGGCACAAGGGATCGTAACTCTTAGCACTTAGCTGTTATACAGTTAAACAGTTATACGGTTCGCTGTAGTATATGGTATTAAAGGATCGTTCAAACGTTCTTCTGCTGTGTCGGGATGGGTAGTTCAAAAGACTTTAAAAAGTTGGGATTTCTCCCCTCCTATCTAAGGAGGAGTGGCAACGTCTAAAACGTGGTCGGGGTGGTTTTGTAGTGATACGGTGACGGAGGTACGAAGGTACGAAGGCACAAGGGATGGTAACTCTTAGCACTTAGCTTTATCGAAGGTGGGTTTTACCTTCTTTCATGAGATTGCCGCGCCCTGCTATCGCACGGCTCGCAAAGACGCAGTATTATCTTTTGAAGTGAGTGACGAATAGAGAGTTATGACTCGCAGGAGATCATCGACCACATTACCTATTACCCATTACTTGTAACCGGTTACCTCTTTCACTTCAACAGCTCCTGATACCTACTCTTGTCTGCCAGGATATTCCGGGCTTCAAGAATGGTCTTGTCGTGATCGAGGTAATACGTATACAATCCGTTGCGATATCCGTAGCGGGTAACCAACTCGTCGCGAATATCCTTTTTAATTCTTTCAGCTCTGCTATCCAGGGCTGCCAGCTTACTTTGTGAAATGCTGTTGAGTAGTTCTTTGTATTCTTTTTCAACATCAGTTCCCAAATCTGCAAGGGCCTCAGGGTTCAATTGTTTCTTGAGCAGTTCTTCTTCCGGAGTAGTATATTCGAGTTCTTTATTCTTTACAAAGGCTTTGAACTGCTTGTAATCACTATCGGTGAATTCAAAGGTTTCCGGATCCACATCCGGGTGCTTATAGTAGTAATCGGTGGCGTAATCAAAAATGATCAGGTTGTTATCCAGTGCCCTGGTCAGGGAGTTTTGTTCCAGTTCTTCAATGGTCACATCGGGAGTTACCCCACCATTATCGTATACCACCCTGCCATTCCTGGTTTTAAATTCACTATAAGACCGTTTGGAAACGGCATTCCCCTGCTCGTCCCGGTTCCAGTAATCCATAGCCTGGATACAACGGCCACTGGGGGTGTAGTATCTGGAGATGGTCACTTTAAGCTGGGTGCCATAGGATAGATTGATCGGACGTTGAACAAGGCCTTTTCCGAAGCTCCTGCTTCCGGCAACTACAGCACGGTCAAGGTCCTGAAGGGCGCCACTTACGATCTCACTGGCCGAAGCACTGCGGTCGTCAATCAGGATCACCAGCGGAATTTCGGTATCTACCGGTTTACTCCGTGTCGAGAATTCCTGGTTGAACTTTTTCACCTTTGAACGGGTGCTTACTATAAGTTCTCCCTTGGGTACAAAAAGGTTACAGATCTTAATGGCCTCACTCAGGAGTCCGCCGGGATTTCCTCTCAGGTCGAGAACGATCTGAGATGCTCCCTGTTCCTTGAGATCGATCAGGGCCTGCTTGGTTTGTTCGTAGGCTTTTCTGTTGAACCTGGAAAGTACGATATACCCGGTCTGTTCATCGGCCATTTGGTAGAAGGGCACGGCATCGACTTCGATATCACTGCGCTCTACGGTCGTGTTCTCTGTTTTTCCCTGTCGTTTGTATACCACAGCAACAGATGAATTTTTAGCTCCTTTAAGAAGTTCGGTGGCATCATCCTTAAAATCGGCTACTTTGACATCTCCTATCTGAATGATCTCATCTCCGGCCTTTAAACCGGCTTTATCGGCCGGATAGCCTTCATAGGGTTCAATGACCAGTAACTTGTCGTTAAAACTGCGTACAAGGGCTCCTATGCCCGAATATTCTCCGTTGTTGTTGATCTTAAAGGTTTCCACATCCTGTTCGTTCATGAACCGGGTGTAGGGATCCAGGTCTTCCAGCATGCTCTTGATCGCTCCGTCCATAAGCTCGGCAGGATTGGTCTCATCGACATAGTTCATATTGAGTTCTTTGAACATGGTCGTAAAGATCTCCACCTGTTTGGCGATCTCGAAATAATCATTGCGGTAACTCGTAACTGTCAGTGTAACAAATAGTAACAGGACAGGGATCAGGATCTTCTTTATCATCATGCTCAATACTTTTTCAGGTTCAGGCCTTTTTTAAAAGTACCAAAATTGACCGGTTCAGAAAAAGAATTGCTTTTAAACGCTACAGTTTTAACGTTAATTTTAAGACAATGGTGAAGAACAGGCTGTCTTATGCTTGTTTTTGGAGAAATTTATGCATAGCTACATCCATGGCTTTTTGCAGCTTCTTGAGCGTGGGAAGTTCTTTTCCGATATAGATGAATAACAGGGCATGGGGTTGTTTCATTTCCGGAAGCCATGACGCTTTTTGCAGGCGCCAGCTTTCACGCATGAGTCGTTTTACGCGGTTGCGGTCTACCGCACGTTTAAAACGTCGTTTAGGCACAGAAACGGCTACCTGAACTTTGGTATCTTCCTGGAATTCAAAGGGCAGATAAACCAATTTAAGGGGGTATTTGGACACCGATGATCCTTCGGTGAACACCTGTTCTATGCGCTTTTTGCTTTTGAGTTTTTCTTTTCTCGGAAAGGACTGGTCCATACGCCACATTAAGGGGCAAAAATAACAAAACCTCCCTTGAAAAGAGAGGTTTTGAAACGTAAAGCGTTATCCTTAATGCTTTATTCTGCAGTATAGGTGTTATTATCTCTGTTGGTATCGGCCATAAGTCCGGAAGGATCGATGTAGATCGCCTCGATCTCAGCAGCGTTCTTTTCGATACTGAAACTGTACTCAGGATATACCCATGGCCAGTCGTCCAGTAGCTGTCTGTTAAGGGCTGTATACGGATTAGCCTTCTCCCCTCTCATCATACGCAATGGGGCGTAAAACGTTTCCATTTCTCCGTTCTTGTATTTAACGAGAATATCTAACGGCATAGGCATTTTACCAATACGCTCCAGGGTGATACGGGTCTTCTCCCCTTCGGCTTCCACGCTTTTGATCCCGTAGTCTATGGTATGGGTGGTTTGTGCCCATTCGTTGAGGTACCACCATAGCTGAATGCCGGAAACCTTCTCTGCGGTACGAATAATATCGTTTGGCGTTGGGTGGGTAAATTTAAAGTCGTCGTAGTAACGTTGCAGGGTCTCTTGCAATTTATCCTGCCCGATGATATACCCCAGCTGACTCAAAAATACCTCTCCCTTGCTGTAGGCAGAGATCCCGTAAACGGCATTCATACTGTAACGGTCTGCCTGTGTGGTAAGTGGCTCCTGCATTTCAGAATTGGCCAGTCTGAGGTAGCCCTTGTACGCCCCTTCGAACGGATTGTCCTTTTTCTCCTCCATAACAATGTTCATGGCCAGGTCAGAAACGAAGGAGGTAAATCCTTCATCCATCCATTCGTGCTTTGATTCGTTGGTCGCCAGGATCTGCTGGAACCAGGTATGCGCCATTTCATGAGCGGTTACCCCTACAAGGCTTCCAAAGCTGCGATCCCCGGTGATCAGGGTGCTCATAGCGTATTCCATACCACCGTCTCCCCCCTGGATCACAGAGTATTGCTCCCACGGATAAGGCCCTACATATTCGCTGAAGAATTCTATAAGTGCTGCCGTCTTTGGCTGAAGGTTCTTCCAGTTCTCGGCGTACTTCTCCTCATCGAGGTAGAAGAAATGCAGGGTGGGTCCGTTCTCCACCTGGTAGGTATCGTGAACGTAGTTGGCATCTGCGGCCCAGGCAAAATCGTGAACCATAGGCGCTTTGAAATGCCAGGTAAGCTTATCGCCTTTAGGTCTTTTCACCTTCATACCTTCGGTTTCGTATCCTTGTCCGATCTCCTGCGGATTTTGAAGGTATCCGGTACCTCCGATCACATAGTCCTTATCGATGGTGATCTTCACATCAAAGTCACCCCATACGCCCTGGAATTCCCTGGCGATATAGGCGTGATCCTGCCAGCCTTCAAAGTCGTATTCAGCCATTTTAGGATACCATTGGGTCATGGAAAGGGCTACGCCTTCGGCATTGTTTCTACCGCTACGACGGATCTGCACAGGAACCTGCCCTTCGAAATCCATGGTGAAGGTTACCGTTTCTCCGGGGAGAATAGGTTTATGGAGTTCCACTTCAAGAATGGTACCTTCTGTATGGTGTTTGATCGCTACGCCGTTCTGCTTGAGGGTGCCTACCTTGAGGTATCCGATCTCATCGGGTTTCAGACCATTGATCCTCGATCCTACCCTGCGGTCCGGATCGGGCAGGTTACGGCTGCGTACATCCATTTCACTTCCCGGTTGGAAGGCGTTAAAATAGAGGTGGTAGAATACCGTTTTCAGGGTGTCTGGAGAATTGTTGGTGTAGCGCAATTCCTGGTCTCCGGTAAACCGGTAGGTTTCAACATCCATGTCTACGTTCATAGTATAATCTACATGTTGCTGCCAGTAATACGGACGGTCGTTCTCGAATTGTGCGCGGCCGGTAAGGGAAATACCCAGGCCGAGGATGACTAGAAATAACTTTTTCATAATTTTTTAAAAATAAAAAAGGCCCCTTACCGCAGTAAAGGGGCCTTGTTCACAGGTGAATTATTAAAGTTTGATCTTTTTTCTTGAAACCTTATCGGCCATGATCAGGGCGTTGTACAGGTTGGTCATTTTACCTGATTTAGAAAGGTCTCCGAAAGGTTGTTTGTTACCAGGGTCTCCTCCAACAACTACTTCAGCATCAGAGGCCAGTCCTGACTGCATGATGATATGCTTAACCTGAGAAGCGGTAAGCTTCGGGAAGTATGAGCGAATGAGGGCAGCTACTCCGGCAACACCCGGTGCAGCCATAGAAGTTCCCTGCAGGTACTCATATTCGTTATCAGGAGTGGTCGCATAGATCTTGGTTCCGGGAGCGAATACGTCTACATTCACTTTTCCGTAGTTTGAGAATCCAGCCACCATATTTTGTCCGTAATCCCAGTTCAGGGCTCCAACGGTGATCACATTGTCAAAGAATTCCGGACCGTTGTTTTCCTGGTCGTTCGGATAGTTCTCTGCTTCATCTAGAAACTTGCTGTCGTTACCGGCAGCGTGTACAAAAAGCACATCGTTCTCGGCAGCGTACTTCAGGGCATCGTAAACCCACTCCTTGTTCGGAGAGTATCCTTTACCAAAACTTCCGTTGATCACCTTAGCTCCGTTATCAACCGCATAGCGAATAGCCAGGGCGATATCTTTATCATACTCATCACCGTTAGGAACAGCTCTGAGCGCCATGATCTCTACATTGTGAGCTACTCCGTTCATTCCAACGCCGTTGTTACGGGCTGCAGCGATGATCCCGGCAACGTGGGTACCGTGCTTGGCGTGCTCCAGGTCTCCGATCACATCACCGTTACCGTAATCGGTATCATTAATATCGTAAGGATCGTCTCCTACTACTGCTCTACCGTCGAAATCGGCATTGAGGTTGTACTCGAGCTGATCAGAGAAATAGTTGATCCCTCCCTGAAGTTGCTCTTTGATCTCGTCTACAGAACCAATACGGGTCATCCAGTATTCGAGGGTTTTCGCAGCCTGGGCCACACTCTCGTCTTCCGAAGTAATGTTTTGAAGCTCTTCAACAGTATAAACATCTTTTCCAAGGGCTTCCTTAACCACACCCTGAGCACCGTCTATTCCGGCCATAAGCTCTTCGTAGCGGGCAAGTCCGGCCTTGGCATAATTAAGTTTTTCATCGAACTCGGCCTTAGCCTTCTTGTACATTTCAGAACCGTCGTCTCCACGCTTTACAATACGGGTCATTTCGAGGTTCTCATCGTTCGATTCTCCCAGGAAGTTCCATCCGTGGATATCGTCAATAAAACCATTCTTATCGTCGTCGATGCCGTTTCCTGCGATCTCATCTTTATTCACCCAAATCACACTGCTAAGGTCTTCGTGATTGATATCGATACCGGAATCTACAACCCCTACTATCACCTTGGTCCCTTCTCTTTCTGCGAGAATATCGGTATAGGCTTTCATAACACTCATCCCGGGGATGGTATCGGTAAGGAGGTCGGCATGCCCCCAGTTCTTATATTGCTCTTCTGTGAAGTTATTTTTATTAAAATCGGTCCCTACCGTATTTTGCATAGGGTCCAGTTTGATGGCTGCGGGGCCACATCCGGCCAGGATACCCATTGCCAGGGCTCCATAGGCAAATGATGATCTAATGTTCATGTTTATATAGTTATATGATATCTGTGAATTTTATGATGTTATCAAGGCGAATGCCTTTTTCGGTTTCCCGGAGGGTGCAGATCTCGTTATGTGCATCGTGCTCCAGAAAGAGGTAGTAATCGTTGTTAACTGCGTTTTTGAGAAATTTAGCCTTTTCGTCGAGGGTAAGCAACGGACGCGTATCGTAACCCATGACATAAGGTAATGGGATATGTCCTGCTGTGGGCAGGAGGTCGGCTGTGAAAACGATCGTCTTTCCCTGGTATTGAATATGGGGGATCATCTGCTTTTCGGTATGTCCGTCAACAAAAAGGATCCCGAATCCCAATTCACTCTCTTTAACGAAATCCCCCTGTGGGGTAGCAATAAATTCCAATTGTCCGCTTTCTTCCAGCGGCAGAATATTCTCTGATAAGAACGAAGCTTTTTCCCGGGCATTGGGTTTTACGGCCCAGTCCCAGTGTTCTTTATTGGTCCAGAACCTGGCATTCTTAAATGCGGGACGGTAGCCTTCCCCATGGCGCTCCACACTCCCTCCGCAATGGTCAAAGTGCAGGTGGGTCATGAACACATCGGTAATGTCATCGCGGTGAAATCCGTGTTGTGCAAGCGATTTGTCTATCGAATGATCGCCCCAGAGGTAGTAATAGCTAAAGAATTTATCCGACTGCTTATTCCCCATTCCGGTATCGATGAGGATGAGCCTGTTGCCGTCTTCAATAAGCAGGGATCGGGCTGCGATATCGATCATATTGTTCTGGTCGGCAGGGTTGGTCCTGGACCAGAGACTTTTAGGAACCACTCCGAACATGGCTCCCCCGTCCAGTTTGAAGTTCCCGGTTTCAATGGCATATAGACGCATATCGCAATTCCTGAATTATTAAATTAAGGTTACGCAAATTAAGAAAACCGTCAAAGATTGGTAAAATACATGTTGATTATTATCCTATTTTTAACATTTTTATATTTTAGTAGCTCTTAAAACGGCGTTTACCGCAAATTATATGATAGAACTCGCAGGGATTGTAATACTTGGAATATTCGCACAATGGGTAGCATGGAGGTTTAAGATCCCAGCTATTTTACCTTTAATTCTTATCGGCCTTACCGTGGGGCCGCTGGCCACCTTGTACACTACCGATGGTACCAAGCTCATCGAGCCGGTGTGGCACCCGGAGTACAACAAAGGGCTCTTTCCCGGAGAAATGTTGTTTCAGTTCGTTTCCCTGGCTATCGCTATTATTCTTTTTGAGGGCGGACTCACCCTGAAGAAGAACGAGGTATTGAACGTTGGCCCGGTGATCATTAAGCTTATTACTGTAGGAACCCTCGTTACCTTCTTACTGGCCGGGGTGGTATCTCACTTTTTATTCGACCTGAGCTGGGAGATCTCCTTCCTGTTCGCCTCTTTGATCATCGTAACGGGACCGACAGTAATTACGCCCATATTGCGGAACATACCGCTTAAAAAAGACCTTTCGGCAGTACTCAAGTGGGAAGGGATCCTTATTGACCCGATCGGAGCTGTGGCAGCGGTACTGGTGTTTGAGTTTATCAGGGTGGGACAAGGAGAAGAATATACCCGACAGGCCGTGATCGAGTTTAGTAAAACCGTAGTGGTAGGACTTTCAGAAGGATTCTTCTTTGCCTATGCCCTGTATTTTGTGATCAAAAGAAAAATGGTGCCTCATTTCCTTTTGAACGTGTTCACCCTGTCTGTAGTACTGGGGGTTTATGTGCTTTCAGAACAATTTGCGCACGAATCGGGACTGCTGTCTGTAGTGGTTATGGGAATGGTTCTGGGGAATATCGACCTCCCTAACATCAAAGAACTGCTGTACTTTAAAGAATCCCTGAGCGTACTGCTCATATCCATACTCTTTATCCTGTTGGCGGCCAATATTGATATGGCCGATCTATACCTGGTTTACAACTGGAAGACCCTTGTGCTGTTTGCCTGTGTGGTTTTTGTTATTCGTCCGCTGGGCGTATTCCTGAGTACTTACGGCTCCGGATTAAAGATCAATGAACGTATGTTCATCAGTTGGGTAGGACCCCGGGGTATCGTTGCTGCGGGTATCGCCTCGCTCTTTGGTACACGACTGGCACTGGAGGGAGAACCCGGTGCAGAATACATTACTCCCCTGGTGTTCATGATCGTGTTGGGTACGGTATTGCTCAATGCCGCTACGGCAAGGATATTTGCCAAGGTATCGGGTGTATTCCTTAAGAATTCGACCGGGATCCTTATTGTGGGGTCTTCGAACGTATCGCGTCTTATTGCCAAATACCTGCAAAAGAACGACCGTCACGTGGTGCTTATTGACAGTAATAAGGAGAATGTGGAAAAGGCAAGGGGAATGGACCTCGATGCTGAAGAGGCCAATATCTTCTCCGATGAGCTTACCGATAATATCGAGTTCAACGACATAGGATACCTTATGGCATTAACTGCCAGTGAAGAGGTAAATAAACATTCCATAGAACGCTTCAGAGAGCATCTGGGTGAGAATGGTGCCTTCAGGCTTATTACTTCAGAAGAGATGAAGAATCCGGACGATACCAACCTGGAACTGCTCTTCTCTAAGAAGGACGATTACATTAACCTGAGTGAGGTGGCCCGTGATTATCCGAAGATCAACGAGATCGAACTGGAGTCGCGTGAGCACTTCCTCGATCAAATGAAAAAGCTCAACGAGCTCAAGGAAGCCATTCCGATCTTTGTCAAAGACCTTTCCGGCGAATTACATATCATAGCCACCTTTACCCAAACCATGGAGATCGAACCCGGCTATAAGCTGGTTTACCTGGGGAAACCCTTAGAATTACTTAAAGAAGAAGTGAATAGTGTACAAGAGGAGGTTCCTGAGAGCAAATAAGGCCTGATGAAAACAAAAAGTCTGATCCCGGTTACCGTGTTGGTATTTTCCCTGGTGATGGTTTTTGCCCACCTGGGTAAGAGCGGAAATCCGGATAGCGGACTTTCCCGTTGGGTGAATACCGATCGCAGTATCTCCCCGGACTTTGGCGAGGGGTCACAGTTTAACAAGGTTACGGATACCGTTATGGCCAGCGGATTTAAAATTACCAGTAAGGTCATTCGTACTCAAAAGAACAACAGGCCCTTATCTCTTGACGTTAAATCGAAGGTGTTTAATCCGGAGTTTGCGGTATACGATACCCTATTGGATTTCCGCTATCGCGAGCGTGAACTACTCAGGAATACGTCATTAAAGGCCCTTGCCCTGAAGAACGATGGAGACGACTCCTTCTGGAACCTGGCGGGTTTGACTTCCTTTGAGATCGACCAAGAGAGCAGCACTTCAGAATGGCTTTACTGCCATTTTTCCTACCGAAATATCTTTAGCAAAGAACAACGGGATTACGTGCTCATCGTTGACCGGGAGGGACATACCCAAATAGAACAAACATAAAAAAAGCCCCCTGTTCAGGAGGCTTTTTTTATATGGTGGATTAACGTTTAGTCGTTGAGTTTCAGTACGGCCATGAACGCCTGTTGCGGAATCTCTACGTTCCCTACCTGGCGCATACGCTTTTTACCTTTTTTCTGCTTTTCAAGAAGCTTACGCTTACGTGAGATATCACCCCCGTAACATTTTGCGGTTACATCCTTTCTAAGGGCCTTGATGGTCTCTCTGGAGATGATCTTGGCACCGATAGCAGCCTGGATCGGAATATCGAACTGCTGTCTCGGGATAAGTTCTCTGAGCTTTTCACACATCTTTTTACCAATGTTATAGGCGTTGTCGGTATGTATAAGCGCAGACAGGGCATCTACCGACTGGGCGTTGATAAGTACATCTACTTTTACAAGCTTGGATTCGCGCATACCCAGTGGCGAATAGTCGAAAGAGGCATATCCTTTAGATACCGTTTTCAAACGGTCGTAGAAGTCGAATACGATCTCGGCCAAAGGCAGGTCAAAGCTCAGCTCCACACGTTCTGGTGTGAGGTAGCTTTGATTGGTGATCACCCCTCTTTTTTCGATACACAGGGACATTACAGGTCCTACGAAATCGGCTTTGGTAATGATCGAAGCCTTGATATACGGCTCTTCTACCCTGTCCAGTTTTGAAGGTTCCGGAAGGTCTGACGGATTGTTCACGATGATCTTCGTATCGGGCTCCTTCTTGGTATAGGCGTGGTAACTTACGTTAGGTACCGTGGTGATCACGGTCATATCGAATTCGCGCTCCAAACGCTCCTGGATGATCTCCAGGTGAAGCATACCCAGGAATCCGCAACGGAATCCAAAACCAAGGGCTGCAGAACTCTCCGGCGCAAATACGAGGGAAGCATCGTTAAGCTGAAGCTTTTCCATAGCGCTTCGAAGTTCTTCGTAATCCTCCGTATCTACCGGGTAGATCCCTGCAAATACCATAGGTTTTACGTTCTCGAACCCTTCGATCATATTGGCAGTTGGATTTGCCGCATCGGTAATGGTATCACCCACTTTTACCTCACGGGCATCTTTGATCCCTGTGATCAGGTATCCTACATCACCGGTTTTGATCACCTGCTTAGGCTGTTGTTTGAGCTTAAGGGTTCCTACTTCATCGGCATCGTAACTCTTACCTGTAGCGAGGAATTTGATCTTCTGTCCTTTTTTGATCTCTCCATTGATCACACGGAAGTAGGTCTCTACGCCGCGAAACGGATTGTATACGGAGTCAAAGATCAGTGCCTGTAAAGGCTCATCCGGGTTTCCTTTGGGTGCCGGAATGCGCTCGATAATAGCTTCGAGGATCTCTTCGATCCCGATACCGGTCTTGGCACTGGCAGGGATCACATCTTCAGGATCACAACCTAACAGGTCTACGATGTCATCTGTTACCTCTTCAGGATTCGCCGATGGCAGATCGACCTTATTGAGCACAGGAATGATCTCCAGGTCGTTCTCAAGGGCAAGGTAGAGGTTAGAGATGGTCTGTGCCTGGATACTCTGGGCGGCATCAACGATCAACAAAGCCCCTTCACAAGCCGCAATAGAGCGGGACACCTCGTAAGAGAAATCCACGTGACCGGGGGTGTCGATCAGGTTTAAGATATAATCTTCCCCTTTATAGTGATATTCCATCTGGATGGCGTGGCTCTTAATGGTAATTCCACGCTCGCGCTCCAGGTCCATATTGTCAAGTAACTGGTCTTGTTTCTCGCGCTCGGTAACGCTTCCCGTAAAATCAAGTAAACGGTCGGCCAGGGTACTTTTACCGTGGTCAATATGCGCGATGATACAAAAGTTTCTTATATGCTTCATAGCCGTCTTTACATCGAATGAGTGTGCAAATATACGGTATTTTAATACGCAGGCTCAAGAATGCCGCCCGATAGAAACCACAATTTTGACCTTTCGGGTTTGATATTGTTAATAAAGCATTATTTTTAAGCGAAATTAACCGCCGACCTACTTTATGCACCGACCTTTTGTTAAAATTTTCGGGATATTCTTCTTATGCAGTTTTTTAAGTACTGCACAAGATTATGATCTTTCCGGAAAGATCACTGACAGTGAGGATCTTCCACTTTCCTTTGTAAATATTCTTTTGTTGAATGCTCAGGATTCGACCCTGGTGAACGGGGTGATATCCGGTGACGACGGTCGTTTCCTTTTTCAGGATGTTACTGCAGGGAATTATGTGATCCAGTCGTCGTATATAGGGTATCAAACCCATTTTTTGCCGGTGGAGGTTAATGGAAATACCGCTACAGAAACCATAAAGCTCATGCCGGCTACCGAAACCCTTCAAGGGGTAACGGTGAGCTATCGCAAGCCTACCATAGAAAAACGTCCTGACCGCCTCGTTTTTAATGTGGCCAATACGACCCTGTCTTCATTATCGGGATATGAGATCCTGAAGCGAACACCGGGGGTCATCGTGATGAACGAGCAGCTTATGGTCAAGAACTCAGAGCCGGTGGTCTATCTTAACGATAAACGCGTATACCTGAGCAATGCAGAACTCAACAGTTTGCTGCAGGGATTTGCAGGGGTAAATGTCGAAGCCGTAGAGGTGATCACCAATCCGCCGGCAAGCTATGACGCCGAAGGGAGCGTGGTACTCAACATCGTTACCCGTAGCAATGTATCGATAGGGTATAAGGGGTCTCTGGAAACCAGGGGAACCTTCGCGGTGTATCCAAAATACAACTTCAACACCCAGCATTACTACAAGACCAAAGGACTTGACTTTTTCTTCAACTACAATTTTAATCGCAGCAAGTTGTTCAAGAACGACCTGTCGTTCATCAATTTCACCGATGTAGGGGAGGGCACCGAAGCGTGGAATACCAACTTTAAAAAGATCACTCGTCTTAACGACCATAGCGTAAATGCCATTCTCGATATCGATACCGGCGAAAGCAGTACGCTAAGTCTTAGTGCCAATGTGCTTTGGTCTCCGGACAAGACCTTTGACAATTCAGCGGTTACCAATATCGCAGGACCGGACAATACCCTCGCGTCTTACTTCAACACCGATAGCGATATGGAGTATGACACCTATAATTACGTGTTTGGTGCCGAATTCGACACCGAGCTCGATGATGAGGGTACCACCCTGGAGAGTGTGGCCAATTATATTTATTACGAACAAGATCAGCTACAAGCCCTTACTACGGCCTACTTCGATCCTTTCGGCGTACCGGAAGATCTTAATGCCTTTGATACCGAAGGGCAACAGCAAACCAACATCTTCACCCTGCAAACCGATCTCTCAGGCACCTGGGCCGGAGGCGATGTAAAGACGGGACTCAAATTCGTGAACATCAATTCTTCCAGTGGTATCGGCTTTTCCGGACCTTCTATACCGGATAACGCCCTGGATGATGATTTTGACTATAACGAGGCGATCTATGCGTTCTATGCAGAATACGGACGATCATGGGAAAAGTGGGAGCTTCAGTTGGGCTCTCGTATGGAGTATACCGATGTTACCGCCAATTCGATCGCCCTGGGCGACGTTAACACCCAAAAATATTTCGGGATCTTTCCTTCCCTGGGTGTGCAATATGTTCCTTCAGAAGCGAACAGCTACGGCATGAGTTACGGAAGAAGCCTTACGCGTCCGCGCTACCAGAGTCTGAATCCGTTCAGGTATTACATCATTGAAGATCGCTACAATGAAGGAAATCCAGAGCTCACCCGGGCCATTGAAGATAAATTGGCCCTGAGCTACACCTATAATAATACCTATACTTTTGAGATTGGGTTCCAGAATATAGACGGGGATATCAACAGCCTGCCCTTCCAGGACAATGGGAACAGGCAGTTGTATAGAAGAGAAGAGAATATCCAGCAGTTCAGGCAGTATAACCTGGATTTTATGGCGCCGTTAAATATTATGCGCAATTGGTACGCCTATGTGGTGGCCTCGGGGTATTATATGGAAAATCAATTTATAGCCAGGGAAAGCGGAAATATCCTGGTGAAGAACAATACCAACGGATTTCTGACTTTCCTCTCCAGTGGAACCACTTTAGGTAAAAAGGAAGATACCAACCTGGATGTCTCTTATGTCTTTATTAGTGATATGATCTCCGGGTCTGAAAAATATCAGAACATGCATTACCTCGACATTTCGGTGCGCAAGAATCTCTGGAACGACAGGGCTTCTTTAACTATGGGACTTAATGATGTTTTCAATACCACTAACGTACAGATGAATTCCAGGTACCTCAACCAGGATAATGGCTTCCTGGCACGTCCCGAAACGCGTAAATTCTTCCTGGCCTTTCGCTATAACTTCGGAAACTTCAGGCTCAACGACAACAACCGCAGCAGAAACAATCCGGCTGAACTGGAGCGACTTAACGCCGGAAGCTAGTTTAAGGAATTCTTAAACTTCTTGTTATATGCTAAAATGGATTATCTTTGCACCGCAAATCCCTAAAATAGAGGAAATTGGTTAAGATCGGAGATATAGAATTAGGAGATTTCCCATTGCTGCTGGCACCGATGGAAGACGTGAGTGATCCGCCTTTCAGGAAGTTATGCAAGGAGCAGGGGGCCGATGTGGTATATACAGAGTTTATTTCTTCGGAAGGACTCATACGCGATGCTGCCAAAAGCGTCATGAAGCTGGACATCTATGAAAAGGAGCGTCCGGTGGGTATACAGATCTTCGGTTCGGAGCTGGATTCCATGCTGCAGGCTATAGATATCGTTGCTGAATCCAAGCCCGATATTATTGATATCAACTTCGGGTGTCCCGTAAAGAAAGTGGTATGTAAGAATGCCGGAGCCGGTATTCTAAGAGATATTCCCCTTATGGTAAAGCTCACCGAAGAGATGGTGAAGCGTACCGACCTTCCTGTGACCGTAAAGACACGTCTGGGATGGGATCACAACAGCATTAAGATCGTTGAGGTAGCCGAAAGACTCCAGGATGTGGGTATCAAGGCAATTTCTATTCACGGCCGTACCCGTACCCAGATGTATAAGGGTAATGCCGACTGGGGTCCCATTGCTGAGGTAAAGAATAATCAGCGCATGCACATTCCTGTTTTTGGTAATGGTGATGTGAACACGCCTGAGATGGCGGTGAAGATGCGTGATGAGTACGGACTCGATGGGGCGATGATCGGTCGTGCAAGTATCGGTTATCCGTGGTTTTTTAAGGAGGTAAAGCACTTTATCGAGACCGGGGAACACCTGGCACCTCCAACTATGGAAGAGCGCGTAGAGGCCGCGAGAAGGCATTTACAGATGGCTATCGACTGGAAGGGAGATAAGCTTGGGGTGTTTGAAACCCGTCGTCACTATACGAACTATTTTAAGGGCATTCCGCACTTCAAGGAGCACCGCACCAAAATGGTGACCAGCGATGAGGCAGCCGATGTGTTTGCTGCTTTTGATGAAGCGCTGGCCGATTTTGCAGATTTTCAGTTTGCTTGATCGGGCTAAGGGTTAAGAGCTAAGAGCTAAGAGTGAAATGTGAGACGCGTGATGCGAGACGCGAAAATATAGAAGAAGGCTTTCCGGAAATGGAGGGCCTTTTTTTTTATGGTAAAGGGGAGAAGCCCTCCTGCGCTAAAGCTTCGGAGCGTAAAGAGGTAAAGAGAAGTGACAAAGGTAACAGGGGTGACAGCGGTAACAGGTAATATGTAATAAGGGCGATTCAGATTCTCGACTCCCGAATCACACAAAATCATCTTTATTCCTTACTCTTTATTCTTGGTTCTTGATTCTAAAGCGTAAGCAACGCCTTATTGATCCTTGCCGAAGCGATCTTAGAGGCGATAAAGCCCAGTACAAAGATCGTAGCGAATACCAGGAGTACATTAGAAAACTGGAATTCTACGGGGTAGGGCAGGGAAGGGGTAAGGCGTATCCACTGGAAAGCGATCTGACTCCATACCAATAACGAAGCGAGGAAGATCCCTAATAAGCCTCCTGCAGAGGTTACAAGTAATCCCTGAAGGAAATAGATCCTTCGTAGTTTTTTAATAGGAACGCCTAAGCTAAATAAGGTGGTGAGATTACCTTTTTTATCGAGGATCATCATGATAATAGCTCCCACGACATTGAAGAGGGCAATGATAAGCACCAGGGTAAAGATGAGGTAGATGGCCAGGTTCTCGGTATTGAGCATCTTGTATAGGGCATCGTTAAGCTGAGCCCTGTTCTTCACGATGGTCTTATTCCCAAGAATGTTTTGAATTCCGGCGATCACGGTAGCCTCATCGGCTTCCGGAGTTATTTTAAAATTGATCCCGGTGATCTCCAGGCTGTCTTTTTCCAGTAAGGGCTGCACGGTGGGCAGGTAGGCAAAAACATATTTCTTATCGAGTTCCTCGTTCACGGCATAGACCCCGGAAACGGTAACCGATAGCTGATTGTATGGCTTTTTACTGCGGGTAATACTTCCTTCTCCGGGCTTTGGTGCAAGGATCTGCAGCGGACTCCGATAATCGTTAATGCCCAGGTTAAGCAGGTTGGCAATGGTGATTCCGGGAACTACCTCATAAGGGTTGTCCTGCATCCAATCGCCAAAATAGACCAGGGTATCAACGGCCACTACCTGCGGATAGTTGGTATCTACGGCCTTGATCCAGCCTACGTGATTTTTTTGGTCATGGGTGAGAAAGATGCGTTCTTCGATCTCTTTAGAAAAGGCCGCTACGCCTTCAAGGTCTTCCAGTTTCTGCTCTTCTTCCGGCTCAAGTACAAAGTATTTCCCTGTGGAGGCCGTAGCCTTCAGGTCGGGATCAAAATTATTCGCAAAGGAAAGACTAAAGGTTTTGAGTCCGGCAAAGGCCGAAAGTACGATAAACAAAGCCGCGGCTCCGATCACGATCACCAGGAAGGTCACCAGGTTGATGATGTTCACGGCATTCTGGGAGCTTTTGGATACCAGGTAGCGTTGGGCTATGTAAAGGGCAATGTTCAATGCTTAGGAACGCTGTCTTTTGTCTAATAGGTCAGGGTTATCAATGGGGTTGTCATCTCCTTTCAGGGAGCGCTCGATCTTGTTGATGTACTCCAGGGAGTCGTCAATAAAAAATTCCAGTTCCGGAACCCTGCGCAGTTGGTTCTTTGTACGCTGTGCCAGGTCGTGCTTGATAAGTGGCTGATTGGAACGGATACCGTCCAGGAGCTCCTTTCCTTTCTCCGGCGGGAAAAAGCTAATATATACCTTAGCAATTGAAAGGTCGGTGGTCACCTTTACCTTGGTCACACTGATCAGGGTGTTTGTGAGTCCGCCCCCCTGGGCTGCTCTCTGCAATATATCGGCCAGGTCTTTCCGTAAAACCCCCGCGATCTTCTTCTGTCTGTTCGTCTCCATAAATGCAAAAGTACGAAATAAAGTTACGAGGTTACGAAGTTATAAGGTTATGAGGTTATTTGGGGGGGAGTTAGACAGTTATGCTGTCTTCGCGAGTAGGGAAGTGACGAAGCGATCTGCCCGGACAGTGAAGGGATTATAAGGTGATGTCCACCTTCGCTAAAGCTATGTTGGATGATGAAGTGATAAAGAAATATCCGGGCTATCGACAATTACACTTTCTTCTGGATCAGCTTAAGGAGTTCCATTTTACCTTTAAAGGATCCGGGTCCTTTAAATCCGCTGGAATTAAAGCATCGTTCGATATCAAAATGGTTTTTCGTATTACGGGTTATGGCAAAGGCAAATTTAGGGATCACGACCCGCTTATCATCCAGTCGCCTGTGATATCGCCAGTATTCGGATGCATGGGTAAATTCGTAAAATTCCAGGATCTCCATTTTGGGATGACAGACCCTACAGAACTGCTCCACTGCTTTCAGTGAACCCACTTCCTGATCGTCCAGTTCGGCAAATAGGTCACGGAGGTAAGCCAGGAATTCCCATTTAGGCATACCACAGAACTCCTCGTGGTCTTCGATCAAAGGTTCCAGCATGTTCACATTTAACCGTTCGCAGGCCGTGATGAATTCGGATCTGGTCATCGTAGATCTTTAATTTTATTAAAAACAGGTTGGAGGTTTCAGGGGGTAAATCGTACCTTCATACTACAATTATTTCCGTCTTATAAACTTAGGAAATCTTTAAATAAAGAACCATCAGATATGCATAAAATAGAGCACTTAGGCATTGCGGTAAAGGACCTTACTGCCTCGAACGAATTGTTTTCCAAACTCCTTGGCGTTGCCCCATATAAAGAAGAAGAAGTCGCATCAGAAGGGGTAAAGACCTCTTTCTTTGAAATGGGAGAGAGCAAGATCGAATTACTGGAAGCCACAAAAGAAGATAGTCCTATAGCTAAATTCATTGAAAAGAAAGGGGAGGGGATCCACCATATTGCATTTGCTGTTAGCGATATCCATAAGGAGATCGAACGCCTGAAAGGGGAGGGCTTCATCGTATTGAATGAAACCCCAAAACGAGGAGCAGATAATAAGTGGGTAGCCTTCTTACACCCTAAGAACACGAATGGCGTTCTGGTCGAGCTTTGTCAGGATATCGAAGAATAAGCGTGAAGCCTTGTCCCTCCTAATTTGAGGAGTAAAAGGTTTGCACTGTTGCAGAATTAGTAGTAATATTGCACTCCGATTTTCAGATTAAATGTGTACTTTGAAAGTGCGAATCTGAAAGACGTTCTGTAAGAAAGCGAATAACCAAAAATAAAATTCTTTTCCCGTAAAAGAATTGGTCCTATAGCTCAGTTGGTTAGAGCACCTGACTCATAATCAGGTGGTCCCTGGTTCGAGCCCAGGTGGGACCACTTAAAGCGTAAACCCTCACTCTGAATGGAGTGGGGGTTTTTTTATTGCTCTGAAACGGACAAAAAGCTTGCTTTTGGAGAGTGTAAGAGTAATAAAAAAACTAGCGCTGCGAAGCAGGGCGTGGGTTTAACATTTTCAGGAGCGGGAACCCCTGGCCCAGCGACCGCAGCCCTTCTTCGCTTCAGCTACGAAGGGCGCAGCGAGCTAACCCAGGTGAAACACCCAGTGAGCTTTGGATCGTATTCCCCCCCCTTCCGTCTTTACTTTGCAATGCCACCTTCCCCGACAGGGGAAGGAGCCACACTTTGATGTATTATACAGTAAAAGGGCATGGGTTAACATTTTCACTCCGCCAGCGCGCCGGCTGGCCCCTTCGCTAAAAACAGCCACAGGCTATTTTCTTAACGCTCGGTCCCCTGGCCCAGCGATCGCAGCCCTTCTTCGCTTCAGCTACGAAGGGCGCAGCGAGCTAACCCAATAGATCAAAAAAGGTCGTAATAGACAACTACGCCAAAACCGATAGTTTCCAGATTAATACCCTTTAATCCTAATTCAGGATCATTAAACTCAATGTTCTCCAGGATCCTTCCGGAATTGTTTTGGGTGTACATGAGCTGTCCTCCCCAACTGATCTTCTCTGTTAGGTCTTTCTCAAATCCCACTCCAAAACTGAAGAAACGCACACGTTCAGCATAGGTAACCCTTTCAAAATTGACGTCATCATTCACCAAAGATTCCCTTCGTGAATCGGCCGTAGCTTTTCCAAAAGAATAATTCGGCAGAAAGTATAGTGTCCACTCCTCTAAAGGGATCGCTATTTTAGGTGTCAGGGTGATCAGGCTGCCTTTAACCCAGGAATTGATCTGTATGCGGGATGGGTTGGGGCTTGTTAAAATGACGATCTCATCGGTTTGCGCTGCGAAATAGGAATAGGAAACCTCAGGGGCAAAGAACGGGATGCTGAACAATTCCAGGCCCAGATCGATCTGCGGATAAAAATTGTTATTGAGCTCTTTACTGATGAAGCCGTTCAGTTTAGCGAAAGGGCGTGGGGTTTGGGCTTCAGCATGGAGAACAATAAAAAAAGCCGCAGATAAGAGCACCTGCAGTAACTTTCCTTTTCTTGTATTTTTAGCAGATCTAAAGATTCAGGCCGAAATTTAGTTGGAGCATTAAGGGATAAAACCCGGAGTTGCCTATGGTATTGAAATAATATGTTGGCCCAAGATTCATGAGGAAATGTAATTTATTAAAGTTTCTTTGCAGGCCCCAGGTAGGCCCTATTGCAAAATCGAGATCATCTTTTCTATTCACATTTTCAGCAATGGCCCATCCGTTTCCGACAGCTCTGAAAGACACGAAATTCCCCGAATTGTAGTGTACTGATCTGCCTTTTGAAAATTGCTTTTCCCGATTGTAATATTTTCTGAACTCTATATCAATGAAGGGAGCAATAACATATTGAAATCCGGAGCCGCGCCCTAATTCCGGGTAACTGCCCCCATATCCAATTCCGGCATTAAAAATAAAGGAAGTGGTATTGCCTGCGGGAAGCTCATACTCAACACCCGGATTAATGAACTTAACTCTCCAAACGTTCTCCAGGGAAGTGTGAGACGCTGAATTTTGGGCTGATCCATTCTGGAAAAAAGCCATTAAAATTATAGTAGATACGATGCTTAATATTGGGGACTTCATGTCTATATTCTTTATGATCGGATTCAACGATTTCTTTTCCTCCTAAGATCGAATGCCTCTGCAGGCTTTTAAATGAAGATCTGCAATAAGCCTGGGAAGGGCTATAATGGCAATATCTCGTGGGATTTTTACCTCAAAGATTCAAATATAGATTTTTTACTCAAAAAAAAAGAATGTCCTTAATCGCTTAAAAACATTTTTCTGAAGCGCAGCGGGCTAACCAAGGCATATATATCTTCACTTGCATTCCCCACTAACGAGGACGTCCGCGGTATCGGGAGGACCAGGGGATGATTTTTCCCGTTTTAAAATTTTCTTAAACCCCGTCAACACCCCCTTCACCCTAAGCTCTTTACACCTGCATTTATAACCGTATAAAGAATACCTATGAATAAAGAATATTGTTTAAGTGATGCGGCGTATTTTTGAAACAAAAATATTTAACCCTTTACATGTAATGGCAATTCAAAGATTCTTTGCATTCATCCTTACCCTCCTGGCCTTTCAGCTCACCATGGCCCAGGTGGAGACTAATATTTACGGTACGGTTACCGATAAGCTTGGGGAACCCATTCCCGGGGCTTCCGTATTTCTCGAAGGCACACAGCAAGGTGCCCAGACCGATATGGACGGGAAGTACGTGATCAAGAACGTAAGCCCCGGGTCCTATAACCTGATCGCGAGCTATATCGGCTTCAAAACCCAAACCAAATTCAACATCCTCGTGCGATCGGTGGGAACTCCCGATTACAACTTCACCCTTGAAGAAGATACCGAAGTGCTCGATGAGGTGGTGGTTACCGAAACCAACCGTATTAGCCGCCCCAAGGAAACACCCCTCTCTACCAAATCGCTTTCGGCCGTAGAGATCGCCACTTATCCCGGGAGTAATAACGATGTGGTGCAGGTAGCCCAGTCGCTCCCCGGAGTATCACCCTCGATCGGCGGATTCCGAAACGACTTGATCATTCGCGGGGGTGCGCCCAATGAAACGGTGTACTACCTTGACGGAATGGAAATTCCCAACATCAACCACTTTTCAACCCAGGGAAGTGCGGGCGGACCCGTTGGGATGGTTAACGTCTCTTTTATTGAAGATGTAACCCTGTCTACTTCGGCCTTTGGTGCACGGTACGACAATCCGCTGTCCGGAGTTTTACAATTCCGCCAGCGCAACGGAAACGCCCGTCAGTTCCGGGGGAACTTCCGTGTGAGTGCCAGTGAGGCCGCCCTTACCTTCGAAGGGCCACTGTTCAAGGGCAACAATGATGAGTCCAAAACGACCTTCCTCGCTTCGGTACGTCGCAGCTACCTGCAGTTCCTCTTCAGCGTGATCGGATTGCCTTTCCGTCCCAGCTACTGGGATTACCAGTACAAGGTGAACCATAAGATCGATGCCTATAACGAGATCAGTTTCATCGGACTCGGATCTATTGACGATTTTACCCTGGAAGCCCCTGAAGAATTCGATGAGAATCAGCAGGCTGCCCTGGAGCAGGCGCCGTTTATCAACCAGCGTACCAATGCCATCGGGGTAACATGGAGGAAGCGCTTCAAGGACGGTACAGGTTTCATGGAAACCACCCTGAGCAATAACGTGCTCAACAATGAATTTACCCGTTATGAGGATTCTGAGAATGAAGAAGGGGTGCTCTTTAACAACGACGCTGTAGAGTCAGAAACCAAGCTGCGCTATGCCATGACCAACTTTTTTAATGGATGGAAACTGACCAGTGGTTTCAATGCGCAGTTCTCCGATTACGAGAATTCGACCATCGATGTGAATGGCGGATTGCAATTCGATACCAACATTAACTTCTTTAAATACGGACTCTTCTCCAACCTCACCAAATCCTTTTTCAACGATAAGCTGGATGTGTCTTTTGGCTTCCGTATGGACGACGATACGTTTACGGAGAACGACGACCTGCTCTCGACCTTTTCCCCGCGCCTGGCCCTCTCTTATGAGTTCGTGAAGAACTGGAGGCTTAACGGTTCCCTCGGGCGCTATTACAAGATCCCTCCATATACCATCCTTGGCTTCCGCGACAATACCGGAAACCTGCTGAACAAGGACGTGGATTATACCCTGAGTGATCACTACGTGCTTGGTGTTGAGCACTATTTTAGTCCGTCGGCTACCATTTCGGTTGAAGGCTTCTACAAGCGCTATGACGATTACCCGGTCTCTGTGGTCGATGGGGTTTCCCTGGCCAATAAGGGGGGCGGATTCGAAGTTTTGGGGAGTGAAGATGTGGTGACTAACGGACAAGGGAGAAGCTATGGTGCCGAATTGCAGTTCCAGCAAAAACTCACCGATAATTTCTATGGCATCTTTGCCTATACCTGGTTCTTTAGTGAATTTACCGGATTGGATAGTGATGAATACCTGCCATCGGTATGGGACAGCCGTCACCTGATATCCTTCACCGGAGGCTATAAGTTTGGACGCAACTGGGAGTTCAGTTCCCGCTACCGCTTTGCGGGAAGAACGCCATTCGTGCCTACCGATGTAGAAGCTACCCTGGAGCGTTACCCGGAAGTGGTACTGGATTACGATCGTTTAGGGGAAGAAAAACTAGCGAATTTCAGTCAGTTGGATATCCGTATCGATAAGAAATGGAACCTGAAAAAGTTCGCCCTGAACGTATTCTTTGAAGCCCAGAACGTATTGGGGCAAAATATTCCCCAACCTACAGAATACGGATTGAACAGGAACCCTGATGGAAGCATCGTAGAGCCCCGCTCCCTGGTGGCCCTGGATAGCGATACAGGGCAACCCATTCCGAGTATCGGGATCGTGGTAGATTTTTAGAGGAAATCCGGAAGCCTACATAGGAGTTTAAGAATGCAACCCCTTCCTGTTCAGGAGGGGGTTCTTTTTTTATGCAGTTGTGTTTGCTTTAAGGAATAGAGTGCTATTCTGATTACCTTTGTATCACCGAGAGGATGGAGGTAATGATGAGTCCGATACCTAAACCGGCGATAATGGAGCCTACAAAATAAAGGGCGGGGGAGGAGCTCAGAAAAAAGAAGCCTGCGCCGAGCCCGGTAAGGACACCGCCGCCAATAGCCCAGGTGGTTTTATCATTCTTGGAATTGGTCATGATTTTTCGTTTTGGTTATCAGGAAGTTATTTCTATCTAATTTACGAAAATTCGAGGGGATGGATACAAAAAAACCTCCCGTGATGAGCGGGAGGTCTTTTGTCAGTTTGTTTATGGGGTGGGGCTATCTAGCGCGCTCCATCCAAACTTTAGTTTCTTCAGAGCCATCGTCGTCATAGGCAATAAGTTTGTCGCCCTGAACGATCCAGTAGCCGTCGTTGTTTACCTGTACATTGTCATTGTCGATATCGTCGATGACAACATATCCGCGGTCGTTGATCTGCCAGGTGAGTTCTTCAATTTCTTCTTTGTCTTCTTCGATATTATTGATGGTAAGGAGTACGACATGATCGCGCTTAAAATTAAAGGTGATGTCCATTTCATTGACAATATCCTGAGCCATTCCTGAAACGGCTTTGGCGATCATTCCTTCAAAAAAGCCCATGTCTTCCGACTCTTCGTCGATAGCCTCCTTAAGATCGAGTTTGAATTTCCACGTTCCTAAAACGTCCTTTTCTTTAATACGCTGTTGGGCAACCATAGAGGAGGCCATAAAAAGCGCCATAAGCGTCATAACTATTGTTTTCATGTTGATGTGTTTTTATAGAAGACGATGGAGGGACGGAAATGTTACAAAGGGTGATAGGTGACAAAGGTAACAGGGGTAACAGAGGTGACAAGGGTAACAGGGGTGACAAGAGTAACAAAGGGGTCAGTTCGAGTGCCGGCCTGAAGGGGCGGTGTATCGAGAACAAATTGGAAATGACAGCAACTGCTGAAGCACCTCTCGATAAAATCTTCCTACGCAAGATATCCTCGTGTCTTTGCGAGCCATGCGATAGCAGGGCGTGGCAATCTCATGAATGAAGGTAAAGGGGTAAAGAGCTCCTACGCTTAAGCTTCGGAGCGTAAAGCAGTAAAGGTTTTACCAGGGGTAAAAAGTAATAGGTAATAAGTAAAAAGAGCGACTCTCGACTCTCGGTTCACGTTAAAAGACCTTACTCCCCATCGATCTGCCTGAAATACTCCAGGATGTCTCTGGCCTGGGCTTCGGTAATGCCCTGGTTGGGCATGATGGCCTGCTTGTACTCTTCCAACAAGGCTTTGGCTAACGGATCTTCCATGGCCATTTTTTGCGGATTAATGATCAGATTCATGATCCACTCCGGGGTGCGTTTTTTGGTGATCCCCTTCATCGCAGGACCAACCATGCGCTTGTCTGTGGTATGACAAACCGTACATGCTCTGACAAAAACCTTTTCGCCACGGGCAGCCATTTCTGCATCTATGGTTGCCGGAAGAACAACTTCCGTTACCGGGCCGATCCCTTTAGTAGAAAGATCAACGGTCTGCGATGGTTTTAATGCATCGTCATTTTGTGATGATGCTTTTTTAGATGAGGTATTTGGTTGCTCATAGGAGAAGGTTTCCTTTTCCTTTGTTTCCGATTTACAACCTGTAAATGCCAACACAAGCGCGGCGGCGAATAAGAATAATGAAGACTTCATATGTACATGCTTACAGAACTTTAAGCAAGATACAGCCCGCTGTTAAATTGAGATATGATGGTTGTCATGTTAAAAAGTCGTCGGACCTTCAGCATTTATGCATTCATAAAAAATATAAAACCATTATTATTTTTATTTAGACTCATTACATATAATTTTGATCGATGCAACCTCAGATGCTAAATCTGTCAACTTAAAATCACAAAAATTAGTTATGAGATCGAAACTTGTAGTAACTGCGTTAGCCCTCGCCGGCAGCCTGTCCTTAACTGCCCAAGACAAAAAAACCCAGGACAAAAAAGCCATCAAAGACATGTGTGGCTGTTATGAGGTAAAGTTCAACTTTGCCGAAACCTTCAACTACGCCAATGACTCGACCTATATGCCTTCTGCCGACAAACATTCCGGGGGCATTGAGTGGGTAGAACTGGTCGAAGACAGCGATAACAAGATCGTCATGCAACACCTTCTCGTGGTGGGACCCCCACAGGCCAAACAGGTGGTCAAACACTGGCGACAGGATTGGATCTATGAGAATACCGACCTCTACACCTACGATCACGGGAACAAGTGGACCTACACCTCCCTTACCCCGGAAGCGGTGAAAGGGCAGTGGACCCAAAAGGTCTTCCAGGTCGATGACAGTCCGCGATACGAAGGCACGGCCTCTTGGGTACACGTAGATGGCAAGAGCTACTGGGAGAGCAAGGCCGATGCGCCCCTCCCGCGAAGGGAGTTTTCTATTCGAAAGGATTATAACGTAACCTCCAGATTAAACCGCCATGAGATCACCCCAAACGGATGGGTTCATGAGCAGGACAACCAGAAGGTGATACGCAAAGCCGATGCAGAAGACCAGGTGCTGGCAGAAGAGAAAGGGTACAATACCTATACAAAAGTAGACAGCAGTAAATGTAAGGCGGCCATCGATTACTGGGCTGCACATGCCGAAAAGTGGGCGAAGGTGCGCAGCAAATGGGAAACGGTCTTTGCCAAAAAACAAGACCTTTTACTCAGAAAAAGTCTCGACGATAAACCACTGTTTCATTACCTCTTAGATAATGAGGCGTATAGCGACAAGGAGTCCATAGATGAGGTGATCGATACCTTTATTGGTAAATAATTCAAAAGCCTGCAATCTCATCGTGGTTATCTGCCCCGGGGTTACTTCAACGAGAGAAGTGATCCCGGGGTTTATTTTTGACGGACAATGATATAAATATCCATGTCTTATTTACCCTATTTTATGAGTAATTAATCGGTAAACCTTTAGGGTTCAGTCGGTTCTTGCTACTTTGAAAGATCAATAGTCTTTCAATCAGATAACCAGTCTTCATGCATCCAAGAATCATTTTGTTTATAGGCACTTGTGTATTCAGTTTGTTGCTGACATTGCATCCGGCCTATGCCCAGCAGTCCCCTGAATTCAGAATTGCCCTCATGATGGAGGTGCAGACAGAAGAGTCGGAACAATTGCTCGGCGAATTGCAACAGGAGATCACAAGGGTAGTGGGAGAAGATGCACGCGTTACCTTTCCTAAGGAATTATTCAAGGTCAATAATTTTAACATTGAAACGGCACGCGCCCAATACCGGGAACTACAGGTATCGGATGCCGACCTCATCTTGAGTATAGGAACCCTGAATAATGAGGTGCTCCTTAAAGATCCGGTATTTCCCAAGCCGGTGATCTCGTTCGCAGGAATAAATGCTCCCGGCCTCAAGCTTCCTTTGGAAGGTGAAACATCCGGCGTACCCAACTTTCACTACCTGGTGACCAACCAATCCCTGGAAAATGACCTCAAGACCTTTCATAAACTCACCCAATTCAACAAGGTGGGGATCATGTTGCGAAAGGCCTTTTACGAAGCCCTCAACCTTAAGGAAACCTTCGATAAGGTCACGGCCGAGCTGGGGGTAGAGCATGAGCTGCTGTTCTATGAGCGGGCCGAAGAGCTGGCGCCTCAGCTGGATGCTGTTGATGCTGTTTACCTGGCAGAAGCGTTTTACCTCACCGATGCAGAGATCAAGGATTTGGCAAATGCCCTGATCGACCGTAAGATTCCTTCTTTTACGTCCTCCTTCTACAATGATGTGTCCAATGGGATCATGGCGACCAACCAGGGAGCCGATAATTTTACAAGGATCTTCAGAAGGATCGCCCTGAATGTTCAGCAGTACATTAGTGGCACCCCCCTGGAAGACATGCCAGTATTCCTCGACCTTAACGAACAACTCACCTTAAATATCAATACCATCAACCGGATCGAACTTCCGCTGAAATACAGCCTGCTGGCAGGATCTAATATCCTGGGGAATTACAGCGGTATTCCGGTAGATTACACGTATAACCTCCTGGAGCTTATCGATAAGACCCTTAGGGATAACCTACAGCTTCAGCAACAGCAAAAAGACGTGGAACTGAGCGGTCAGGATGTGAAATTTGCAGGCAGCTCCTATCTTCCTAATGTCAATGCTGCCGCCTCCGGAAGCTATCGCGATGCCGGTCGTACATTTTCACCCTTACTTCCGGAATTCGCCACCCAGGGAAACCTCTCGGTAAATCAGCTGGTGTTCTCCGAGGCGGCCAATGCCAATATCAGCATTCAAAAGCGCCTTCGGGAAGCCCAGGAAGAACAGTTCAATACAGCCACACTAGACGCTATTCTCCAGGTGTCTTCCCTCTATTTCAATGCCCTCATCTCAAAGATCAATCTGAGCATTCAAAGGGAGAACCGCGACCTCACCCGCAGAAACCTTCAGCTGGCAGAACAGAATTACCGGGCGGGACAATCGGGAAGAACCGATATGCTGCGGTTTCGCAGTGAGATGGCCCAGAACACCCAAAGCCTGATCGAGGCGAGTAACCAGCTCAGCGTGGCCTATATCGATATCAAACGACAGATCAATATTCCCCTGGATATCCCTATCGCTATTCAGGATGCCGAGCTTGGCCGGGGAGTGTTTACCTCGTATAACTACGATAAACTTTCAGACCTGCTGGACAATCCGAAGCTTAGGGAGCCTTTTATTGCCTTTCTAATCGAGGAGGCCGAACGCAACCTCCCGGAATTTAAGGTGCTCGACCGTACCCTGGAGGCCACAGAACGCAATATTAAATTCAATACCACCGGCAGGCTTCTACCGCAGTTGGGCTTGCAAGGTGGCTACACCTATGACTTTAATCAATGGGGAGAAGGTGCCGGAGACCTCAGGCCCAAAGGCTTTCTCACCGCCGGGGTCAATGTAAGCCTGCCTATTTTTCAGCAGAATCGGTTCAGCATAGAGCGCCAAACCTCGGAGATACAAAAAGATCAATTGGAAATTCAGCGTAGCGGACTCGTACAGAATAACGAGACCAATATTCGTGCTGTGGTGTACAACCTGATCAACCAGGTCTCCAACATTCGCTTATCAGAGATCTCGGCCGAAACGGCCCGCGAAGTGCTGCAACTCACCCAGGAGTCGTATACCCAGGGAGCAGTGAACATCGTGCAATTGATCGATGCGCAGAACAACCTGCTCAGGGCCCAGCTCGCCCAATCGAATGCCACCTATAACTACTTGCTGAACGCTATACAGCTGGAGCGCCTTATCGGTTACAGCTTCCTGCTGCATACGCCTGAAGAGAATATAGAATTTGAACAACGGTTCATCGAATACTTGGATCAAAACTAATCACATGAAAAAACACGCTTTTTATCGCCTCTGCATGTTGGGATGCGCCATGATGCTCTTCATGGGGGCGTCTTGTAAGAAAGAGGTTCAGGAAGAAAAGATCGTTCGCCCTGTTAAATATACCGATGTGGACTATTTAAAAGGCGACAGGATACGCACCTTTAGCGGATCTTCCCGCACCGAAAAGATCATCAACCTGAGTTTTCGCAATAGTGGGATCATTATCAATCTCGATATGAACCTGGGACAAAACGTGAAGAAGGGAGAGCTCCTCGGCGAACTGGATAATGTGCAGGCAAGACTTGCGCACGAACAGGCTATTACCCAGCAGAACAGTGCCATGTCGCAAATGAATACGGCTAAGCTTAACCTCAACAGGGTAGAAAAACTGTATGAGGAAGGGAGTTTGTCACTCAGCGATTTTGAAGCGGCGCGAAACTCCTTCCGCACCGCCCAGCAGAGTTTTGAATCGGCAAAAAGAAGTGTGGCGATCCAGGAAGAACAAATACGGTTTGGGTACCTCTATGCGCCCGAAAATGGAACCATTTCCGGCATAAGTGCCGAGGTCGATGAAAATGTGAGTCCCGGACAGGTGGTCGCCGTCCTCAATGCGGGTACCGATATGGAGATCAGCCTCGGTATTCCCGAGAGTGTGATCAATGAGGTCAAGGTAGGACTAAAAACCCTGGTAACCTTTACCTCCCTGCCCGGAAGGGCCTATAAGGGAGTGGTGACCGAAGTGGCTCCTGCAGTAGATGCTGCCACCGCCACCTATCCGGTACGGGTACGCCTGGAAGAAGATGCCGATGAGGTAAAAAGCGGGATGGCAGCGAGTGTGACCTTTAACTTTTCTGATACACCCGAAGAACAAAAGAACAGACTGGTAGTGCCCGCCTATGCCGTGGGAGAAGACAGCGAATCGAACTTTGTCTATGTGATCAAGGAAGAAGATTCGGCCCTCTTCGTTAGGAAGCAACCCGTAGACCTGGGAGAACTGACCTCCGAAGGATTTATCGTGAATTCCGGACTCCAAAAAGGGGAGCGTATCGCTACGGCAGGACTGCAAACCCTGCTCGACGGGCAGGAGGTTAAACTGTATAAATGATCTCTGTATGAATCTCAGTCGATTTTCTATTGATAGCAACCGAATTACCTTTACCGTCCTGGGTACGATCATTATCCTCGGACTCACGCTTTTCGTTTCCCTGTCGCGGGATAGCATGCCGCCATACACGGTGCGGGTGGCCAATATCATCACCCAGTTCCCCGGGGCAGGACCTGAACGTACCGAGCTTTTGGTGACCGACCGGGTGGAAAAGATCGCCCAGGAGCTTCCGGAACTCAAAGAGATGAGCAGTACCTCCAGAACGGGACTCTCTGTGGTTACCGTAACCTTGAAAGATGAGGTGCCTCCGGAAAGATTACAGGAAGTGTGGGACCTTCTCAGAAGAAAACTTCAATCTATGGATGGCCTCCCGGATGGGGTCAACCCCTACCTCGACGATGAGGGGATCGGTGATGTGTATGGGATCGTGGTCGGACTCACCGGCGACGGATTCTCCTATGCCGAACTTAAAGATTACGCCGACGATATCAAGGATGAGATGATCAAACTTCCCGATGCCGCCAAAGTAGAACTTGGAGGGGTGCAGGACGAAAGGATCTTTGTGGAATACGACGATGCAAAACTCAAAGAGTACGGACTCACCTCCGGACGCCTGCAGAATCTGATCAATTCAACCAATATCCTGAGCTCCGGGGGAGAGATCAACCTCGAACAGGAACGTATTATCCTGGAGCCCACAGGGAACTTTAACAGCATAGACGACATAAGGGAAATGCTTATTCCCGTAGGGGAACAGGGTCAGCAAATGGTGGCCCTGGGTGATCTTGCCGTCGTTGCCAAAGGGTATATTGATCCGCCTTCGCAGATCGTGACCATTGAAGGGAAGGAAGGGATCTCCATCCATGTGAACCTTATCGAAGGCGCAAATATCGTCAACCTTGGAGCCGATGTAGACAAGGTGATGACCAAATGGGAGGGCATCCTGCCCGTCGGGATGAAGCTTACACGCATCTCTTCTCTGGATACCTATATCGACCTCAAGATCAAAGACTTTGTGGTGAACCTCGGGCAGTCGGTCGTGATCGTACTTCTGGTGATGCTCTTTTTCCTCGGACTGCGTTCCGGGCTGGTGATCGCCAGTTTGATCCCCATGGTGATACTAATGACCCTCATGATCATGGGGGTGCTGAATATCGGTCTTAACCAGGTGACCCTCGCAGCGCTCATCATGGCGCTGGGAATGATGGTAGATAATGCCATCGTGGTCGCAGAGACCATTATGGTAAAAATGGATGAAGGAATTGCGCCCAAACAGGCGGCCGTAGAAGCGTATTCCGAACTTTCGGTACCCTTGCTGATATCGACCCTGACCACCTCGGCTGCCTTCCTGGCCTTTTACCTGGCCGAATCGACCATGGGAGACATCGTAGGACCGATCTTCGTAGTGATCTCCATCTCGCTCCTGTCTTCATGGGTCATCGCCCTTACCGTGATCCCATTGCTGTGCTACCTCTTTTTAAAACCGAGTAATAAAACAGCGGAATCCGAACCTTCATTTATCGATAAGGTACTCTATAAGCTCAAACTGAAATACAAGGACCTGATCATGTTCGCCCTTACCCGAAAAGCGTTGGTGATCTCGGCCATCTTTGCTATGTTCGTACTGTCTATAATCGGCTTCGGTCTCATCCCCTTTCTGTTCTTCCCGGATAGCGACAGGAACCTGATCACCGTCGATGTGAACCTGCCCGAAGGTACGCGTATTGAAAGTACAGAAGCCCTGATTCATACCCTGGAAACCTATATGCGGGACTCCCTCCAGGTAAATGATAACAGGCAGGAAGGTATTGTAGACTGGTCGGCCTATGTGGGCAAAGGTCCGGAATCCTATGACCTGGGGTACTCACCCGACGAGCCCAACTCCAATTATGCGCATATGCTGGTAAATACCAGTTCGTTCGAAATGAACAATGCCATGATCGAAAAGCTCGACAAATACTGTTTTAATTCGTTTCCGAATGCCGATATCAAGGTGTCGTCTCTGGGCAGTGGCGGTGGAGGGACCCCGATAGAGATCAGGGTGTCTGGTGAAGATCCCGATGTCTTGTCGGAGATCTCCCTGGATATTCGCCGGAGACTGAGTAAGCTCCCGGGCACCAAGAACGTCAAAGACGACTGGGGACCGAAAAGTAAAAAGCTGCTCATCAATATCGATCAGAACCGGGCGCAACTGGCAGGGGTAACCAGCCAGGACATTGCGATCTCCCTGCAAACCGTACTCGACGGATTCAAAACAGGGGAGTACCGCGAAGATGATAAGTCTATACCTATCCTGATGCGTGGCGACAGCGATCAGCAGCAAAGCCTGGAATCGCTCGAAACCTTGAATGTCTATTCTCAAAGTACGGGACAAAGCGTGCCGCTTTTACAGGTGGCCAGCATCGTACCCTTGTGGCAGTATGCCAAGATCGTGCGTTTTGACCAGTTTCGAACCATCACCGTATCCAGTGAGCTTACGGCAAGCGGAAATGCGGCTGAGGTGATGTCGACCATGCTGCCCTGGTTAGATGAGATCCAGGAAGATTGGCCCCAGGGCTTCTTTTACCAGCTGGGGGGAGATGCCAAAAACACGGCTGAGAATATGGGCGCCGTGGTGAAATACCTTCCGCTGAGTGCCTTTATTATCGTTTTACTGTTGGTGATTCAGTTTAACTCTTATCGAAAAATGCTCATCGTCGTGCTTACCATTCCGCTGGGGATCATCGGGGTGGTGATCGGTCTTTTGCTTTTCCGGCAGGCTTTCGGATTCATGCCTTTCTTAGGGGTGATCTCCCTGGCAGGGATCGTGATCAATAACGCCATCGTACTCATCGACCGGATGGAGATCGAACAGAATCAATTGGGCAAAAGTGCACAAGACGGTATCATAAGCGCCTGTTTACAGCGCTTCCGTCCGATATTACTGGCGACCTTTACCACGGTATTAGGACTTATACCTTTGTATATAAGCGGAGGGGATATGTGGGAAGGTATGGCCGTGAGTATTATGATCGGACTCCTCTTTGGTACGGTGATCACCCTGGTATTTGTACCGGCCCTTTACGGACTGCTGTACAAGGTGAGCTATAAGGATTATGAATTCGATCCGGAACTCCTGAAAGAATAGCTAATGAAATTTCTTAAGGCCATTTACCGCTGGCGGTTTCACATCTTTTTCTTTAGTCAGCTCCTGGTATTGTTCGGGAGTTTGCTGGTGCCATTTGAAAAGATCCTGCTGGAGGCCGAAGCCCTCCATAAACTGGTCTTGTCCCTGTTCATGCTCGGCAATCTCATTGCGGGGCTCACCATTATTTTCAGGAGAAAGAAGCTGTTCTACTTTTTGATCTCCCTGATCGTTATTGAACTGCTGCTGGCCCTTCAGCCGTGGCTCTTCTCATTTTTAGATAACCTGAGGGTAGCCTTGTTCGTTATACTGTACCTGGTATTGTTCGTAGAGATCATTTCCCAGATCATACAGGAACAAAAGGTCGGAGTTCGGGTGATCCTGGGGATGTTCAGCGGCTATGTCACCCTTGGATTTATCGGACTCTTCCTGCTGCAGCTCATTATGCAGGGCAATCCTGATGCCATTTCATTTTCCAGAGATATCCCAGGTACTACGCCTGGCGATGGTTCTCAGCTTATGTATTTCTCTTTTATTACCCTGCTCACGATCGGGTATGGTGATATTGTACCTAATTCCATGCTTGCCCAAAAAACGGTCGTACTCCTGGGCCTCGCCGGACAGTTCTATCTCACTACCGTGATCGCATTTATCGTCGGGAAGTATTTGAGGGATTAGTTAATGGGAGTAGGGAACTATGGTGATTGAATATTTCGACTTCGCGAGCCTGTCTCCCGAAGGGAGAGGATGAAGGAGGACGTGGCGATCTCCTGAATGAGGGTAGACAGGTAGAGAGGTAGGCCGGTAAATAGGGAAACAAGATCGTCACCTCGAGTGATTGCGTAGCAATTGTATCGAGAGGGGTATGCAGGTAGACGGTCAGGGCGGTCAACCTTCGCCAAGGTTTTCTCCTTCACTAGAGTTTTGGCGAACGCGCCGGTTGATGAAAAATTGAATGGTCTTCACTCCTTAACCTTTTCACCCTTCGTAGCTTTAGCGAAGAAGGGCTTTACTCCTCTACCGTTACCGGCCCTAAAACAGATGCAATCTTAAAATTATCTCCAAACACCTGATTAGGAATGTGATAAAAGATTAACTTAGCGCAACTTTTCAAAAAAATCACATGCGAAAGGCACTGGCAATTGTGTTATTCTTTTTGGCCCTCTGGCTGTTTATTCTTGCTGTGATCAACCGCATCTCGGCGCCGGGATTAACCGCTTTAGGATTCGTGATCATCGGGTATCTGGTGTGGACGGGTAGGGATCTTTAGCCTTAAGACAAAAAAAGAGCGCCCCAAAGACAACATCAATCATCTTCCGGGACGCTCGCGAACCAATTCAACGTATGGTTTTTAGTCGCTATTTATCTTATTTGATCAGGTTTTCCAGAACATAGTCCAAAGCGTCATCTGCAAGTACACGGATATCCGGCGACACCCCTACCTTATCGATGCGCTCTCCGGTAGCCGTTTGAAAATCGGCTATGGGTAAGAACACCTTGATCTTCTCATTTAGGGGGAAGGTCTTTCCGCTCAGCATCCCTCCAAACGTCTTCTCTCCCACCAGGGTGCCGATCTTTTCTTTTTTGAACAGGTCTACCAGTGGCTCACAGGCACTTCCCGTGGCACCGTCAATGAGCACGTATACTTTTCCTTTGAATATGGGACGGTTATGACCCGGGAGTACCATGCGAAAAGCGGCTTCTTCAGCAAACATCTTTCCGATACCCTGATAGGTCATATCCTGCAAAAAGGGCATTTTCGCGATATCTTCATGGGTGGCTTGTCGGCCCTCCCGCTCAAACCATTTACGGGTGAGATACACACCTGCATCCATGGGTTTGTCTGTTAGGAATTGCCCCAGTACCACGGGAGCATCCAATGAACCGCCTCCATTGCCACGAAGGTCAATGATGAGGTTCTCGTAGCGATCAATGCCAATTTCCTGCACCGCTTTGATCATGGGCGCCGCATCGGTAACAAAGGTATTCACATCAAGGTAGGCCGTATGCTCGTCGATGGCCTTCCAGGTAAGGACCTCCTGTTTTTCGGCTGTATTTGTTTGGTCGCTGTCTGCTTCCCCTCCCGGTGCACCCTGCGGAAACCTAAGGTCAAAATGGGAAAAGGGCAACGTGTGGCGTTGCTGTTTGAACAGGGCAATGAATTTTTCCTCGCTTAGGTGTAACACCTTTTCACTGTAAAGGGTGTTCTTGAATTTCACATAGGCGTCTTCTTCCAACCAGGCCGGATTGGCAATGTTGGTTTCCAGGATCTCAAAGATCTGGTCTAATAACTGCTTGCGTTCTTTGATCGGGTCATTAGCCTGCACGAACAGGCTTAAAAAACTGATGATGATGGTGATGATAATTTTCATGATTCGAATGATTTTGAAGCAAAGTAATGCCACTCATTCCTTATGAAAAAATAAGTGTGACCGGATTGAAGATTTCGTGATAAACCCGTATGAACAGGGGCTAAATTGAAGTTTCAGGGACGATCCTGAAGGTAGGATTTGAGTCCTTTGAAGTGTTTTGGAGAAACGGGAATGGGATCGGCAATGTGTTGTAATACCGCAGCACCTTTACGAGTGTTGCCCTCCAGGGAAGTGATGTATTGCGGATTCACCAGGTAGGAACGGTGTACCTGCTCGGCATGAGGGATCTGGTCGACCAGGGCCGAGAGGGTACTCCTCAGTACGTGTTTTTCCGCTTTTTTCTGATCATTCAGGAGGTAGATATCCACGTAGTTGGATTGCACCTGGGCGAATATGAATTGTTCCGGGGTGAACTGTAATTGCTCGTTCACATTTTCCCCTTCGATGATAATAGGAGCCATGTCTGCAATGTCTTGTGCAATGGTGACCCCGCTGAATCTAAACCTAAGGTAGATCCAAACCGGCATGATAAAGGGTACGAAAGGAAGCCCAAAAGTCATGAGCCACTCCCAGAAGTATGCCCAGGTAACCGGATACCCGTTGATCACGACATTGTTATACACAAAGCAAAGAGCGGTGATGAGTAGTAACCCCACAGCCAGAATGAGGAGTTCATTGAATAGATACCACTTTGATCTTTGGGACCTGTACCAAAACAGTTCAGGGAAATGAATGAGTAATACAGGGATGGCAATGCATAGGCCGTAACCGCTCAACAACAGGTTTTTATTGGAAATGTTATGCTGGTAGGTGTCAAAAGGCTGCAAAAAGATCAGGATGAAGCTAATGAGCGCTCCCAGGATCAATGCGATCAGGAAGGTGTATTTCCAGGAAGCGGTAAAAGCGATCGACCGGTTGAGTTGCATGCTTATGAATTGATTTAAGAAAAATACAAAGAAGTTTGTTAATACGTCCGCGTCATATCCTCATCGACCACCAGGATAAAATCGGCTTTCCCCTCGTGTTCTTCCTTGAGCTTTTTCAGGTCTTTCTGAAGTACGGTGGTAAAGGTGATCACCTTGGTTTGCGGCTCTTGCCGCTTGATATACCAAACGATGCCCTCTTTAAAATCAGAATGGTAAGAGCCGTTGTAGTGAATGAACAGCACATCGTCTTTCATATGGTTCAGGATAAAATGCGCCATAGTAGCATCTTTAGTGGCCTGTGCCATCACCAGGGCCTGTGAGCCGTGGCCACCCATCATCTCGAGGATCTTCTTATAAGTGGGTAGCTCAGGCTCGAAAGCCATAGGCAGCGGTGCCATCCAGCTTTTTTCCTGATCGCTAAGAGAATCCAGCACCTCGAATCCGCCTTTGTATACCATATTGGCATAGCGACGCGGAATATTGGTGGCGATAAATTTAAGGTCGTTGTCTTTTGCGTAGTTCAGTAAGGGGGCGTAGTCGGTGGCATAATTAGGCCAAAGTCGGGCCAGGGTATCCAGGGCCTTTTGATCGATCTCTCCCTTCAGATAACGATCTACAGCTTCCTGATTGTCGGCTTCGAACATTTCTGCACCCAGCACCAGGTCCCTGTCTTCATTAAGGTCTTTTGTGATCTCCAGTTGTAGCCAGTGGACGATAGGGTCGTTGTGCAGCTCCCCGAGAAAGACAAGGTCTGACTTCTCCATTTCACGAAGCATTTTTTTGTATCGCACCTTCTTCCCATTCTGGTCAAAAATTTTATACGGTTCTTTTTGGGCCAAAAGGGTAGTGGCAGTAAGGAGGAAAAAGGTTGAAAGAATAAGGTGCTTCATGATATGTAATAGTTTTCCGATAAATATAAGTAAGTTAGAGTAAATGTAACGATACGCCTTGAAACTTACCTCTTAACAGAACACTAAGAGAAAGCCATGGCATAATTATGTAATTTGAGCTAACGATCCAGGAACTCCTTATATGTTAAAAATAAAAAATGTCTCAGCGGTATTGCTCTCAGCATGCTGCTTACTCATCCTTCCCACGGTCAATGCACAAACCTTTGAACAGTTCATGCGCGGTCAGCCGGTCATCGATGTGCACCTCCACCTGTATCGGGGCGATGCGAAAAGTGAACACTACAATCCCGGCGGACTTCAAAACGGGGCGACTTTGGATAGCCTGAGAGAAGCCTGGCTCATCGAAACCCTCGATCGCAACCAGGTGGTACTGGCCATTGGTGGCGGAAGTGTGAAATATGCTAAGGAATACGCCAAAGCCGATACGCGTATCTGGGCGGGGATCACCTTTCCGTGTAGTAAGCAGGTGGCCCGGGACTGGCCTTGTGAAAAAGAGTTTATGACCCTGGAGGAGCTTAAGGAGCTCTATGCCAACCACAACCTCAGGGCCATGGGCGAAACCCTGTTCAATTACTATGGCATTCCACCTACCGATCCGCGTCTGGATCCCTATTGGGCGGTGGCAGAAGCGCTACAACTACCCATAGGGGTGCATGCCGATGCAGGACCGAATAAGGTGAATGAAAGAGAGCGTCCGAATTACCGTCCCGATTATGCCGATCCTGAATTGCTCAGGCCGGTACTGGAAAAATATCCCAATCTCAAGCTATACCTTATGCACTACGGCGACACCTATTCACAGCAGGCACTGGCCCTCATGCGTGACTACCCCGGGGTGTATTGCGATATCAGTGCCATCTCCCTATACCAGCCCAAAGAGGTATGGGAACCCAATCTCAGGATGCTTTATGCCAGCAGACTCGGGGATCGGCTTATGTTCGGTTCCGATTTTGAAGGCACCATCGAAGACAACCTTCGGGTGATCTACAATATCGGCTGGCTCAACGAAGCTCAGAAGCGCGACATCATGTACTTCAATGCCGCGAGGTTTTTGGGCTTATCGGAAAGTGAGAAGCATTTGCATCACCGGGTGGTGCTGTCTAAGATGCAGGAGCAAAGAGCAAAGATGGAAGAACAAAGAGTAAAGAATAAAGATGGCAATTTATGATTTATGCTTCGTATCAGGTATAGCCTGACGTCCCTTAGGGCGAAGTTCTATATTAAAACGCGATAAGATGCGCATCAGTTATGTTTATATTTTGGAGTGTGCGGATGGAAGTTATTACACTGGAGTAACTACAGATCTTGATCAACGTATGCAACAGCACAATAACGGAACCTTTAAAGGTAGTTATACTCATAGTCGGCGCCCTGTTATTCTCAGGTTCTATTGTGATTTCACCAACATTGAACAGGCTTTTGAATATGAGAAAATGATTAAGAGATGGTCAAGAGCCAAGAAAGAATGCCTTATCAATGAAGAATATGACAAATTACCGGAGCTTGCTAAGAAGAAGTTTAATAAATAACCGGGTTTGTCACCTCGAGCTTGTCTACCGAGAATATGCTTGCATATTGAAGGAATGATGATCGCGTAGCGGTCGTATCGAGAGGTATTGGTTTTTGGAATCCTTTTATATGGTGAAGCGTTCTCGATATACTGCTCCTTCCGTCGCAGCACTCGAACTGACGAGGTTGTCACCTCGAGTGATCGCGTAGCGATCGTATCGAGAGGTAATTTAAGAAACAAGGTTATTATATTACGACCCCCGCCTAAGCACCTGCAACGGCGGACTCTTGATCACCCCACGGCTGTTACTCCACCCAATGAATAAGGTGAGCAGGGTGATCGCCGGGAAGAGCACCAAGAACGGGAACCACGAAGGGGTAAAGGTAGTTTCAAAAGCAAACCACGCCAATAGCCAGCAACCGATCAACGAAAGCAGGATCCCGATCAGGCTTCCCAAAGCGCCCAGGTAGAGGTATTCCAAAGCGACGATCTTGGTGATCTGCTTGCCTTTGGCACCTAAGGTGCGTAACAATACACTTTCCTTAGTACGCTGGAACTTCGTGCTTCGAATGGCACCGAACAATACAATGATCCCGGTAAAGATGCTGAAGGAGGCTATAAAGTTGATGATCCATGAGATCTTGGCCAGCAAGTCCTGCAGGATACTGAGGAGCTGACGCAAGTCTAATACCGAGATATTGGGATACAATTTCACCAATTGCTGCTGAAATTGTGCCGATACCGTTTCACTTCCGGCCTTGGTGGTGAACACCCTGAACTGGGGGGCATTCTCTAAGATCCCGGCCGGGAATACGATATTAAAATTAGGCTCCATCCGGCTCCAGTCTACGGTGCGGATACTCTTCACCTCCGTGGTCATCACCACGCCCTGAATATTGAAGGCTACAGTATCGCCTACATTGGTTTGTGTGTCTCGGGCAAAATTCTCGCTCACCGAGATGGGGATCACTCCCTGTCTTGATGCAGAGTCGATGAACTCTCCTTCCAGCAAGGTTTCCGACTTGACCATATGATCGCGGTAGGTGGTGCGAAACTCATGACTCAGCACCCAGCGGTTGATCGTGGAGGTGGTATCGCGACGCAGGTCATTGACCGAACGTCCCTTAATACTGGCCACCCGCATGGTGACAATGGGAATATCGCTGATCACGTTCATTTCGTTCCCCTCAATGGTTTGTGCTACCCCTTCGCGCTGATCACTTTGCACATCGAGCAAGACGATGTTCGGATTGTCCTGTTGGTCGGCCAGGGTGGCTTCCTGCAACAGCATGTCTTTGGTAAAATAGAGGGTAGAGATCAAAAAACTTCCCACCCCGATAGCAAGGATAAGGATGAGGGTCTGGTTTTGCGGACGAAATAGGTTCAGCAGGCTCTGTCGCGCCTCGAAATTCCAATGCTTGGGGAAGAACTTTTTGATTCCCTGCATAAAGAGGTGGGCCACCCCGCTGAGTATGGCAAAGGTGATGGCAATACCTACTACGAACCAAATGGCATATTTGGCATTATCGAGGAGCCACAGCGAGATCAAAAAGATACTGAGCAGGATGAGGGCAAAAACGCCCCATCCCCACTTTTTGGGCAGGGCATTTTGGGTGTCCTGCTTTCTCAGTGTCGCCAGGGGAGAAACCCCCAGGGTGCTCAATAGCGGATACAAGGCGAAAAGCACGCTCATAAGTACTCCCAGGAGAAGTCCGCTAACTACGGCCGGTACCGAGATGCTCAGGCTAAGGCTTACAGGTAACAGGTCTTCCAGGAAATAAGGGAAGAGCTGTTGTAAGAGCAGGCCGATGACCACCCCGAGAATACCTCCTAATAGTCCCATAAAGGCGATCTGAAGGAGGTAGATCATAAAGGTTTGTTTACGGCTGGCACCGAGGCATTTGAGCAGGGCTGCCGAAGGTAGTTTTTCTTTGATGTAGATATGTATGGAGCTTGCAATACCCACACACCCTAATAACAGGGCGATAAAGGCGACCAGGTTCAGGAACTTTCCGAAATTCTCATACCGCCTTCCCAGTCGGCTGCTGGTAGAAGTATGGGTGTCCATATCGGCATTCTCATCGTCGAGTATGGGATCGACCTTTTGATCGAGGAGCTCGAGATTGGTGGTCGTATCTTCAAAATAAAAGTTGTAATCGACGCGGCTGCCCAGCTGTACGAGTTGGGACGGACCGATAAACTGATGCGGAATGATCACCGGTGGGGCGATGGCTCCGAACATGGAGGTGCTTCCGGGAGCCTTTTCCAGGGCGCCGAGAACGGGAAGGCTGATCTCTCCGAGGTTGATCGTGTCTCCGGGACTGATGCCAAATTGCATCATCAGGGTGGCGTCAACCAATGCGCCGCCATTGCTTTGGTAGTTTGCCGCCGCCGTTGCCGGTTCGGTTTCCAGGCTCCCGTAGAAGGGAAAGTTCCCTTCGATCCCGCGAACGCGCACCAATCGCGTCTGGTCGGTATTCGAAAAGGAAGCCATAGAGGCAAAACTCACCTCCCGGGCATCGTATCCGCCGAGGGAGTCCATTAAAAAGGTCACCCGTTCATTGGGCTTCTTATCGGTGTCAATGGTGAAATCGGCCCCCATAAGCTCTTTGGACTGGAGGGCGATATTGTCTTTCAAGGTGTCGCTAAACGATTGTATGGAGACCACGGCTGCGATCCCGAGGATGGTCGAGGCCATGAACAGGAGGATACGTCCCCAGCTGGCACGGCCATCCCGCCATGCCATTTTTAGCAGCCATCCAAAACCGGCTTTTGAGGTGCGTGGAGTACTCATAGGGCAGCTTTGTTTTCGATGAGTTTCCCGCCTTTAAGGCGTATCATATGATCGGTCATTCTCGCCAATTCCATATCGTGGGTAACGATCACCAGGGTAGTACCGGCTTCTTTATTGAGGTTAAAGAGCAGTTCGGTAACCTTCTCTCCTGTGGCTTCGTCCAGGTTCCCGGTGGGCTCATCGGCAAAGAGGATCTGTGGCTTGTTCGAAAATGCCCGCGCCAGGGCTACCCGCTGTTGCTCTCCGCCGGAAAGCTGATTGGGATAGTGGTGCATACGCTCTCCAAGGCCTACTTTTTCCAGAAGCTCGCGCCCCGTAGCATCGGCATTCTTTACGCCCTGTAATTCCAGTGGAACGACCACATTTTCAATGGCCGTAAGGGTTGGTAGCAGTTGAAAATCCTGGAACACAAAACCTACCTTCTGGTTGCGTAAGACCGCCCGCTGGTCTTCACTCAAGGTCTTTAGTTCGGTACCGCACAGGGTAATACTCCCGCTGTCGGTGGTGTCTAATCCGGCGCAGAGTCCGAGTAGGGTTGTTTTCCCGGAACCGGAAGGCCCCACTATCGAAAAGGACGATCCTTCGGGGATCACAAAAGAAACGTCGTTAAGCACGGTAAGCGACCTGTTGCCGCTGGAATAGGATTTCGTGAGGTTGTCGACCTTTAGTATGTATGCCATTTTTGGTATTTTGCAGAAACATTAATCAGGAAACAATGCATCGAAATACATTGGGAACGGTGAAGATAAGAAAATGGGTGGGCTTAATGGCATGCCTCATATCGATACTCTTTATAGGATGTAAGGAAAAAGCCGATAGTAAAGAGGGAGTAAGGAGTAGTGAGTTGGGAGTAGGGAGTAGTGAGTCGGATAATGAAAAGGGACCATCTGAGGAAATCAATCCGGCCCAAACCAAAACCATTCTCTTCTTTGGGAACAGCCTTACCGCAGGGATGGGACTCGATACTGAAGAAGCTTTTCCTGCCCTGGTGCAGGATCGTCTGGATTCGCTACAGCTCGGCTATAAGGTGATCAATGCCGGATTGAGCGGGGATACGACCGCCAGCGGACTCTCCCGTTTGGATTGGGTGCTGGAAGGGGAGGTCGATATCTTTATCCTGGAGCTCGGCGCCAATGATGGTTTACGCGGAATCCCACTTACAGAAACGCGTAAGAACCTGCAAACGATGATCGATAAGGTAAAAGCCAAATATCCGGAAGCCACCATTATCCTCGCAGGAATGCAAATGCCACCCAACCTGGGACCGGAATACACCACCACCTTTAAGAATATATACCCCGAACTCGCCAAAGAAAACAACCTGCCGCTTATTCCCTTCTTATTAGACGGCGTAGCCGGCGATCCCAGCCTCAACCAGGAAGACGGCATTCACCCCACCGCCGAAGGGCAGAAGGTGTTGATGGAGAATGTGTGGGAGGTTTTGAGTGGGGAATTAGGGAAGTAGGGAAATCGGGATTTAGGGATTATTATATTCTTCTTTGAAGCCCTACTCTTTGTTTATATAGCATTTTCTGTACTGGGATAAGACGATCCTTAATGATATTCTCGGTATTGGCAAGTCGAAGACGTTCTGATAACCTTAGCAAGGTTTCTAATTCTGATGCAGATCCCAGTGCAATATTTATAAAGCGACAGTAATCTTTAGTACTTCCTCTGGCAGCACCTTCAGCTATATTCGACGGTATGGATACTACCGCTCGGTTAATTTGAGAAACAAGCCCGTACCTCTCATAATCAGGAAACTGTTTTGTGAGGTTATAGATCTCTTCAACAAGATCCATACTGCGATTATAAACGTCTAAATCTGTATGCATTTAATTTATTTTATTTCTATAAATGTAGAAAATAATCTATATTTATTATTGTCAATATCAAAACTAATTCCCGTTTCCCCGTTTCCCCATTTCCCTCTTTCCCCATTTCCCTCTTTCCCTCTTTCCCTCTTTCCCCATTTCCCTCTTTCCCTCTTTCCCGACTTTTCCGTATCTTTAATAAACTCACCCCTGAGTTTACTTCAACTTAATCTTCCTGTAAGAAATTCTAACCTTTCCCTAACACAGCCTTAACTACAGGGTGAACCGCGTGTTTTAATATTGCGGTGTAATAGTCAATAAACGAAGTAAGATGAAAAACAGAAAGTTATCTCAAATGGGTTGGGCTATGGCTATCGTATTCGGTATGGCCACGCTTGTCATTGCCTGTACCAACGATTCTGATGAACTGGAATCTTGTGGATGCACCTATTATCCCGAGATCAACCAATGGCTTCCCGATCCGTTGGATGCCGATGATGTGAAAGGTGAAGACACCTATTACAGCGGAGAACGTTTGCGATCGCTCAATAGCGATTGTCTTGATCGTTGTGAATAAGAAAAGTTCGAATTAGCGTTAAAATAGAAGGAGGGTTGAGCACATCAGGTGGTTAAACCCTTTTTTTATTTCAAGGACATCCTTTCGCCAAGGGAATTCCATGCTCTTTACTGATTAAAATAGCTCTTTTTATATCCTGATCCGATGCTCTGCTCCATAAGCAATACCTCGGGTTTGTCTTTTCGCAATCCGACCTGCCAGTTGTTGTAGATCTCCCAGTCGTCGTTGGTGTATACCGGCGCTCCATATGCTGTCCTAAGGGCTTTGCGAATGCGGTCTTCCTCTCCCTTTCCGGTGAGAATCCACACTACGTTCAGGATGTTGTCGCCAAAGCGCGCTTCTGCCTTCCTCGGAAATCCCATATAATCTACCCCAAAGCAATTCACCTGTACCTGGGCGTTAGGGTCCGAACCGTCAAGGGTTTCTTTAAAGGTGACCATACTGTGCTGTTCCATTAACGGGGTCATGGTCTCCAGGGAAGCTCCCATGGTGAGAAAGGCCGGTATCCCGGTTTCTTTTATTGGAGGATAAGCTGTACGGTCGGGGTTTTGCAAAAACGGATTTTCCCAGGCGAAGAGATTCACATGCAGGGCGGCATCACTGAGTATCCATGCGGTATCTTGCTTCTTCTGAATAAATAGTTTATCGGCAAAGAAGACGTCGTAGTCCATATAGGTACGAATCGAATCGGTTGCGGCCTTCGGAAATATTTCGGAGGCATTCCCTCGCGCTTCGACATAGACTAACTGGTTATCTGCAAAGGTGAAAACCACCTTTTCCAGCGTACCAGTGGCTGTAGTAACGCCATGGCAAATAAGGTGAGCCTCTTCCTTTTCCGCCAGCGGAAACCGCGGTTCGGCAATGGTGATCAGTTTTGTGGAAGCAGACCGTTCTTGCATAAGGGCCTCCACTTCAGCAAGCGGTGCGTTCATTTGGATACCTGCAAGTGCGGGGATGTCCTGGGCTATGGCGCATAAAGGCAAAAGGGCCATAAACAAGGCCAAAAAGGATTTTAACATAATACTGTTTTTTGATTGATGATGTATTGCTTCAGAAGCACAAGAAGTGCTTCGGTCTTTTAAAGATGATGTCAAAACAAAATTGTTACACTTGGGTGGATTATGATCAAATTGATCGATCCTTTTCTCACGGCCAACAAATCACCATTCCCTAAAAACTCCCAAGCCTATATGCCCATCTACCAAACTCATGAGATCGCCACGTCGTCCTCCACCCGCCTCTCTCCGGGAGGTGAACTCGCGAGGATGAAATCTCCGCCCTACCTATTCTCTACTCTCCATTCTCCATTCTCTACGCTCTATTTCACCCTTGTAACAAATCCGGGTTTCTGATACTAACCAATATGAATCATCAATAGCACCACCATATGAAACATATAATGACTTTCAGTATGATGCTTTTTCTTAGCGGCACCTTAGGGGTGTTGGCGCAAAGCGATCTTACCAATACCATAAGAAAAATGGACAGTCTTTATTTTAAGGCCTATAACGAATGTGATATGGATACTCAGGCCGATTTCTATCATGAGGATATTGAATTCTATCACGATAGTGGCGGATTGGTCACCGACAAGCAGGCTTTGCTGAAGTCTATCGAAGAGAATATTTGCGGTAAGGTGAGCAGGGAACTGTTAGAGGGGAGCATCGAAGTCTCAGCCATACCGGGCTTTGGTGCCGTAGCGATAGGGAAACACTCCTTTATCAACCACATGGAAGGCGACAGTAAGTCTGAACCCAGTAAGTTTGTTGTGGTTTGGAAGGACACCCCCGAGGGTTGGAAGATATACCGCGTGATCAGTTTGCACTAAGGTAAAGGGGAAAAATCCCTCCTGTACCAAGGTTTCGGAGGATGAAAAGGTTAATGGGTAAAGAGCTGAAAGGAGGGTAAGCCCTACTCACTACTCCCTACTCCCTACTCCCTAACCACTACCTACACACATTATTGATATACTGGTAATCCAGCACATAGGTCTTCTTGTAGTCTACCAGGAATCGGCCGGTGCTAAACTGACAATTAAACTCGAGTTCATCACCTTCATCAATAGCATGGAAGTCAGCCCTGGGGAGTTTCCCGGGATCACAGCTTATGGGTTTGGAGAAGTCTTCCAGTCGGTTTTGTGCGATGGCATTCATTTCCGACTTCACATCACTAACCAGTTTCGCATCTCCCAATCCGTCGAGTAGTGCTGTCTGCTCGACAAACTCGATATCCCTGCCGATCACCTTTCCCTGGCGGTGAATTCCCAATGAATCTATTTGGTATTCACTACGGAAAAAGGTGTGGATGTAGGCGATCTTGACAAAGTTCTGATCGTCTTCCATACGGGAATTATTGTATTCCGGACGCACCTTGGTCGATCCGGCTTCCACCAGAAAGGAATCAATAGGGAGCTCCCTCACATCATACCAGATCTCGTGTTTTTGGTATTCGTAACCCTCAAAAGCCTCGCCATTCTGCGTGTCGCCCGTTTGTAAACAATTGGTATACATGGTGGCTTCCTTGGCCACATAGTGAAATCCGTTGCGCTCCCTGAAGAACGGGATCTTATATTCCTGCTTTAGCGTCCACTTCCCCTGGTACTTATAACAGGGATAATAGCAATCGTCGGGGAGTTCCTTCAGCTTTACATAAGGATTGATATAGTGGTTTTCGAAACTCCATTTCAGCATGTCATAACGCGAATCGGATGTAGATACCACGTCATTTTCTGCCGGCATCACAGGGGTATACTTATACACTAAATAAAGCCCGCCAAGCACAAGGGCAGCAACCAGGGCAAGTAAAAGTTTGTTTAACGGATTCTTTTTTACTTCAACAACAACCTCATTACTGTGCTCTTTGGCTTTCATCAATTCCAGGGAACGTTGCACATTGCGTACCGCTCTTCCGAATTCACCCTCAGAAGCCGTTCCGTTGATCAACCTGGAGAATTGCGAATCACTGTAAAAAAGGTCGCGGGCGATCTTCGAATTACTGGTCGATTCAAATTTATTCTTCTCCCTGTCGAAGCAACCGTAGATACGTTCCAGCAATTCGATAAAATTTTGATGCAGTGCAGCGATGTGGTTCTTATCCGACATGATGTGTAGGGCCTTGGTTGATAGTGCAAATATGGATAAAATTCACTAAAAATTGATAAAAACGCTTAAAACACCGCTCAGCAGAAGCCATTTTTATAATATTGACAAAATTGCCGTATGAACATTACGGTAATTACGTGTTAAACAATCGTTATTTCACCCGAAACTTAAATCAATTACGAATGAAAATTTACCTAAAAAAGACTTTTCTGGTATTAGGGATCTTGCTTGCCCATATCAGTTTTGCCCAGGATCAACAGCGCATTACGGGTACGGTCTTAGACGACACCCAATTGCCAATGGCCGGGGTTGCCGTAATGGAAGAAGGAACTTCCAACGGTACGGTGACCAATTTTGACGGCGAGTTTACCCTGACCGTCTCCGGAGGTAACGCCAACCTCGTGTTTTCTTATATTGGCTTTAAAACGCAAACGATTGCGTTGGCTAATGCTACTGTCCCTCTGCAAGTTATTATGCAAACCGATGTGACCACCCTTGAAGGTGTGGTGGTGACATCACTTGGTTTTGAAGAGCGATCTGATGAATTGGGTTATGCCAACACCCTGGTAGAAGGAGAAGCTGTGGTACAGGCCAAGGAGGCTACCCTGCTTAACGGACTCTCAGGGAAATCTTCAGGAGTGCGTATTACCAGGAACTCGGGTGACCCGGGTGCCGGTTCGTATATTCAGATTCGTGGATTGTCTTCTATAGATCGTTCTACCCAGCCCCTTATTATTGTAGATGGGGTGCCTATTAGTAATGACACCCGTGGTAACAGTGACCGCAGTGGGGTATCTCAGCAATCACGTTTGAATGACCTTAACCCTAACGACATCGAAAGCATGTCGGTACTTAAGGGAGCTTCTGCTGCAGCCCTATGGGGAACGCAGGCCCTCGGTGGGGTGATCATGATCACTACCAAGAGTGGTAAGTTCAATGAAAAAATGTCGATCAGCTACCAGAGTACCTTCTCTTACGATGAGATCAACCGTCGTTATCCGCTGCAAACCAGGTTCGGACAAGGAGATAACGGGGTTTACGACCAACGTGCCCGTGACTCCTGGGGAGATAAGATCGCCGACCGTGCAGGCGGAGAAGATGAGTTCGATACGACCGGAGAGTTTTATGTAGACCAGGATGGGCGCACCTACTATCCGATCATCAATAAGAATTCACAGCGTATCTACGACGATTCGAACTTTGACCAGGTATTCGATAACGGATACTTCTTCGAGAATAACCTCAGTATTACAGGAGGAGGAAAGAACACTTCTGTATTCTTCAGTTTAGGAGACCTTGACCAACAAGGGGTCATCAAGAACAATTCTGACTACAGAAGAACAACGGCTCGTTTTAATGCAAAACACCGTTTTAACGACTGGCTGCGTATGAAGTTCACCTCGAACTATTCGCGTACCAGCTCGAACCGTATTCGTAAGGGAGCGAGTTCTTCAGGGCTCTACCTTGGATTGCTCAGAACCCCGGCCGATTTCGATATCTCAGGATATAGAGGAGATTACTACAGTTCACCCGATGCTTCCCCGATCGCTAACAGACACCGATCGTACAGAGAGCCGCTGGGAGCCGATGGCACACCAACCTACAACAACCCATTATGGACCATTAACGAACAGGAAAACCTGGCCGTGGTAGACCGTTACATTACCAATGTAGAATTTACGGCATCGCCAACACCGTGGTTAGACCTGATCTCAAGAACCGGTTTAGACCAGTATACCGAAGAAAGATCACAGTTCCTCACACCGGGATCGGCAGCAGGTGAGTTCCGCCCGGGATATATGGCGGTTTCTCAGGCCCACAATACCGTATTCAATACCACCTGGATGGCGAAGATCGATCCTAAGATCCACAAAGACTTTTCTCTCGACGGGATCGTCGGATTCAACTATTTCTCAGATCGTTCTGTAGTGAATTCTGCCACCGCGACCAATTTCATCCAATTCATCGATGTGGCCAGCGGGATAAGAGACCTTAACAATTCCCTGCCTGAAAACATCCAGGCGGGATACGGAAGTACGAGTCAGCGCAAGGCGGCCGTATTCGGAACCATGAACTTCTCGGCCTATGAGATGTTCTTCCTCAATGCTTCCCTGCGTACGGAAGCGGCTTCAACCTTTGGTTCGGAGTCCGGAGACACCTTTACCTTCCCATCGGTATCTACAGCATGGCAGTTTACCGAGCTTTTCCCTGAGAATAACACCCTGTCTTTTGGTAAGCTGAGAGCTTCCTACGGAGAGGTGGGGGTTGAGCCAAGACCTTACAGGACACTTAATAACTATGTGCAGCCTACCTTTGGCGATAACCTGGGAGGTGAGTTAAATACAGGACTCTTTGGGAACGGTGCTTTTGTGCCAAGCGCAAGACTGGGTAACAACCAGCTAAGACCGGAGCGTAAGAAAGAGTTCGAAATAGGGGTAGACCTGCGTTTCTTTAACGATCGTCTTTCTTTTAGCGGAACCTACTTTGATAACGTTACAGAAGATGTCTTACTCGATATTTCCCTGGCCAATTCCACCGGATTTGCAGAGATCTACGACAATGCCGGAGAGATCACCAACAAAGGGGTCGAAGTCGATATGGGTTATCAGATCATTTCCGGAGAAGACTGGAACTGGGAGATCGGAGGTAACTACACCCGAATCCGTAATGAGGTTACCGAGCTACGCGGCATTGCTTCCCTTAACCTGGGCGGACTTGCAGCAGTGAGTTCAAGAGCCGTTGAAGGCTATCCGCTGGGTGTGCTTTGGGGATCTAAAAGCCTTAGAGACGAAGCCGGAAATGTGGTGCTCGATGAGTACGGTTTCCCGGTACAGGATCAGACCGAAGGCGTGATCGGAGACCCTAACCCTGATTGGCAGGGTGCCTTGACCAGCTCATTGAGCTATAAAGGATTTAACCTGCGCGTATTGTTCGAAACCTACCAGGGGGCAGATATCTACGCCGGTACCAAATCGGTACTTACCGACCTTGGTCGTTGGGAGAGTACAGCCAATGAAGTGACTGCAACCCGAAACTATTTCGAGGCGAACGGAAACATTATCAATATCGGGGAGACCTTCCGTGGGAATGTAGCCGACTTTGGAGGTGGACCGGTAGCGCTTACCGAAACCTGGTATAACGGTGAAGGAGGATTCTTCGGAGGAGGAAATGATGAGCTCTACATCGAAGACGGTTCCTGGAGTCGTATTCGTGAGATCGCCCTTTCCTACAACTGGTCTTCAGACTGGTTGAAAGAGAAGACCTCTTTTGAGTCTGTACAGTTCTCGGTAATGGGAAGAAACCTCTTCTTATGGACCGAATTCGAAGGGAACGATCCCGATACCAACCTCTCAGGGGTAAGTAAAGCAAGAGGTATCGATTACTTCAACAACCCCGGTACCAAGTCGTATGTATTTAGTTTAACCCTGAACCTGTAATTATTAAAACGATGAAAATGAAAACGCTAATATATAGTTTAGGAGCCGCCCTGTGTCTCTGGTCTTGCAGTGAAGCAGTGGGAGACATCAACCAGGACCCCAACAATGTGACCAGCAGTCCGTACGAGAATATTATCACAGGGGCTGAGGTCGGAAATATCGTATTGCAAACAGGAGAATCGGCCCGAAGAGCCGGGATCTTCGCCGGACAATTTACCGGGATCGATCGTCAGCATTTGGGATTCTCTCAATACTCGGTTATTGCGAGTGATTTTGATCCGCTGTGGTATGCCACCTTTGTAAATACCATTAGAAATGCCAAGATCGCCGAAGATGTGATCGCTGAAAATGGGGAAGAAGCTCCCGTTTCCCGAGGTATCACCCGCGTACTTCAGGCCTATGCCTTCGGAACGGCAACCTCCCTTTTCGGGAATATTCCTTTTGACGAAGCAGCCGAAGAGAACGTGCTGAATCCGGTATACGAAGATCAGCTTACAGTATATGCCAAGGTACAAGGCCTGCTGGATGCAGCCATTGCCGACCTCGCTGCGGGAACCGGAAGACCACAATCGGGAACAGAGATCTATTTTGACGGGAATCCGCAACAATGGATCGCTGCTGCATATACCCTGAAAGCCCGTTTTTATATGCACACCGGAGAATATGCCATGGCCTATAGTGCCGCTCAGAACGGGATCGCAGATCCTGCTAACAATATGATGGCACCCGCCGGTTCGGCCCAGGAAGCCAACAATCTCTATTATCAGTTCTTTGCCCTGGAAACCCGCGGTGCAGACCTCGTAGTATCCGACTTTATGGCGAGCCTCATCGAACCGGGAACAGGAAATCCGATCCCGGCGAACTACCGCGGTAACGCTAAGACCAATGAGGCCGGACGCTTTAAATACCTGCTCACCAAGAACAGTGTAGGGATACAGCCGAATACGAATAACGGATTTGCAGCTATGGAGGCTTCTGCTCCTTTGGTGACCTTCGAAGAGAACATGCTCATCCTGGCCGAGGCCGGACTGCGTTCGGGAGGCTTCGATACCGGACTCACCCATCTTAACGAATACCGAGCCTACCTGGCCGGAGGTGGTTATATGACCAGCGCCGATGCGGCCGATATTCAATACGACGCCTATGTGGCAGCCGACTTTGATAACGGAGGGATCGAGAATACCGACGGGATCGCTCCTGCCGATGCCCTGCTCAGAGAGATCCTCGAAGAGCGCTATATTACCCTTTTCGGTCAAATTGAAACTTTTAATGACACCCGAAGAACAGAGGGAGAAGCGTCAGTGCGTGTTCCGGTAACACCAAACACGGGTAGCCAGTTGCCACAGCGCTTCCTGATCCCGCAAACCGAAGTAGATCGTAATGAGAATGCTCCGAACCCAATTCCGGACTTCTTTGCACCGACCCCGGTAAACCAATAAGTAGATGAATAAAATTGCGAACATGATATCCCGAATACAATGGATCATCCTATTGCTAACCCTGGGGCTTGCCAGCCTCAGCGTTAGCGCTCAGGACAATGAAGAAGAACGCGTATTGTTCATCGGTAACAGTTTCACCTTTTTCTGGAATACTCCCCAACTGGTAGAGGCCATGGCCAAAGACCAGGGCGTGAACCTTGATGCTTTTCAAAGTACCGTGGGTGGTAGTCACCTGAAACAACACTGGGAGGGAGAAAAGAACACCCAAACCCGCAAGCGTTTAGAAGAAGAGTCATGGAGCCGCGTGATCATACAGGATCACAGTACCAGCACCATAGCCCATACCGAACGCTTTCGCGAATACGCCGGGAAGTTTATCGACCTGGTAAGGGAAAAGCAGGCAGAGCCTGTGCTCTTTCTCACCTGGGCCTATGACTCGAATCCGGTGATGCAACCCGAGATCACCGAGGAGTATCTGAAGCTGGGTAAAGAAAAGGGCGTTCGCGTGATCCCTGCCGGAATGGTATGGGAGCAGGCCAGAAACCTGCGTCCGGACCTCGACCTCTTCTTTGACGACAAGCATCAGACCCCGGAAGGGACCTACCTCAATGCCTTACTGATCTATAAGACCCTCACGGGGCGATCGGTGGCAGAGATCCCGAACCGACTGTCGGTGATCACAGCAGATGGAGAGAAGTTGTACCTGACCTTTATCCTGCCGGAGAACGGAAAATTCCTGAGAGACCTTGTAGAACGATTTGATGTAGCGAACACTAATTTTTCGAATTGATGAACCAAACTAAAAAGAACTTATTTATCATCCTGGGGCCTGTGCTATTCCTGATCATGCAGGCGATAGACACCCCCGGAGGCATGCCGGATGCGGCCTGGGATGTGCTAAGCGCCACCCTGTGGATCGCCTTGTGGTGGGTTACCGAAGCGGTGCCTATTGCCGTAACGGCCCTGCTCCCCATCGTGCTGTTCCCCCTCACCGGGGCGAACGACCTGGTGAGCACCACGGCGTCGTACGGGCACAAGTACATCTTTCTCTATATGGGCGGATTTATGCTGGCCATAGCCATAGAGAAATGGGGACTGCACAAGCGTATTGCCTTGCACATTATTAGCCTGATCGGAACCAATGTGACCCGAATCATCTTAGGGTTTATGGTAGCCACGGCCTTTATGAGTATGTGGATCTCCAATACCGCGACCTCGGTGATGATGTTGCCTATTGCCATGTCGATCATTAGTCAGCTTAAAGACAACCCCGATACCGTAGCCGATGAGAATGCTATTTTCGGGAAGGCCCTGATGCTCAGCATCGCCTATTCGGCCTCCATTGGTGGTATTGCTACCCTGATCGGGACACCACCCAACCTGGTGCTGGCCGGATATGTGCAGGAGGTGTACGATATCGAGATCACCTTTTTCCAGTGGTTGATGTTCGGGCTGCCTATTTCGGTATTCCTGCTGGCCATAAGCTGGTACTACCTCACGCGTAAGGCTTTTACCTTTAAACAAAAGGAGTTCCCGGGAGGTAAGGCAGAGATCCAAAGACTCATTGCAGAACTCGGACCCATGAAAAGGGAAGAGAAGATGGTGCTTACCATTTTCGTACTTACCGCCTTTGCCTGGATCACCCGCTCGTTCTTCTTACAAAAGATCTTCCCTGCTATAGACGATACTATCATAGCCATGTGCGCAGGTATCGCCCTGTTCTGTTTGCCGGCCAAAGGGTCGCGCAACCTGATCAATTGGGAAGAGGCCGTAAAGATGCCCTGGGGGATCATCATCCTCTTTGGGGGTGGTATGGCCCTGGCCGCCGCCTTTGAATCGTCCGGTCTGGCAGTTTGGCTGGGTAACAGTATGACCCTGCTGCAATTCCTCCCATTGGTATTGCTGGTAGTGCTCATTATCGCCAGTGTGAACTTCATTACCGAAATGACCTCCAACCTGGCGACCACGGCCATGCTGTTGCCTATCCTGGCACCGGTAGCCATCTCGCTGGGGGTGAATCCGTATATCCTGATGGTCGCCACGACCGTTGCAGCCTCCTGTGCCTTTATGCTTCCGGTGGCTACTCCGCCCAATGCCGTGGTGTTTGGATCGGGATATTTGAGAATACCCGATATGATACGTACCGGAATATGGATGAACATCATTTCCATTGTACTCTTGTCGGTATTCGTTTATTTCCTGCTACCCTTGGTATGGGATTTCGATCCGCTGTCACTCGGTCAGGAATTTGTAAAAACAACCAATTAAACAACACAGAAATCATTAAAACTTTGATATGAAAAAAATGTCTAACCTTTTGAAGTATATCGCCCCCGCCTTTATGCTGGGGATGTTTACCCTGGTCGTTTCCTGTGACGACGACGATGAGGCGGCTATAGACGACTCCAACCTGATCTTTATGGAAGGAGAACTCAATGGCGCCGAATTTAAGGATAGCGCTACCGACGTGCTTACCAATGTTGATATAAGCCTGATCTTTTCTCATGAAATGGTTACCGCAGCGGTTACCGATAATCTGAGCATTAGCGGCGGGAACGGTGCAGCCGATTTCAACGTGGATTTCACCAATACGAATTCGACCCTGCTGTTGAGCAGTAGCGATGAACTGGCCTATGAAACCACCTATACCATTAGCCTGCCTGCAGGTGCTTATGGAGCTAAAGGAGAAACCCTGAATGACGATTTTTCAGTATCGTTCACCACCCAGGCCTTTATTCCGCCTCAGGTATCGCTTTCGGTAACTACGATCGAGATCGAAGAGAACGGTGGTTCTGCCACCCTTACCGCAGCGCTTGATAAGCCTGCCGATAACGACGTAACTGTAGTACTGGAATCAGTAGGTTCAGCTACCCTGGATGCCGACTTCACCCTGGATCCACTTAGTGTGGTGATCCCTGCAGGGAGCCTGGAAGCAACAGCCACCATCACCTCATTACTCGATAGCGAGAATGAGATCAATGAAGAGATCATTATCGGTATCGCCTCTGTGACCAATGCCGATGCCGGAGAGCCTTCTTCTGTTGTTGTAACCATTCAGGAACAGGCAGCCCCATTATCACTTAAAGGGATCATGGCCATGACCTGGGATGGTTCAGGAACCAATGACGGTAAGGCCATTCACCTTATCGCTAATGAAGCGATTGCCGACCTGAGTGTTTACGGACTCGGTATTGCGAATAACGGTGGAGGAACCGACGGTCGCGAGCTGGACCTTCCTGCGATAAGCGTTGCTGCCGGAGACCATATTCTTGTGGTGCGTGAGCCTGCCCTGCTGGAGGCTTATTTTGGAGCCTGCTTTGCAGAATTCGACCATGTGATCCCTGTGGCTACTGCTGTAACCCAGAACGGAGACGATGCCATCGAACTCTTTAGTGGCGACCAGGTGATCGAAACCTATGGAGATGCCAATGTAGACGGAACAGGAGAGCCATGGGAGTATACCGGAAGCTGGGCGTATAAGTACGACGGTGAATGGATCACCGGTGGTGTGGATTGTACCGTAGGAGCGACGACCATGGATGCTTCATCTTGTGTGTATCCGCTTTGTGCCCCGGCCGTTGAGCTTAAGGGAGTGCTTGCCCTCCTGTGGGACGGAAGTGGAACCAACGGAGGTAAGGCATGGCACCTGAGAGTGAATAAAGATGTAGAAGACCTCAGTATCTACGGAATTGGGGTTGCCAATAACGGTGGAGGAACCGACGGACAAGAATTTACGCTTCCGGCAGTTTCTGCTAAGGAAGGTGATAATATCCTTATCGCCCGTGAGCCGGGAACCATCACCGCATATTTCGGAGGTTGTGCCAATAAGTTCGACCTGGTGATCGACTCTCAGGATACAGCCAACCAGAATGGTGACGATGCCATCGAGCTCTTTGAGAACGGTGTGGTGATCGAAACCTATGGGGATGCCAATGTAGACGGAACCGGTGAAGGCTGGGAATACAGCGGTACCTGGGCCTATAAGATGGATGGTATCTGGACGGTTGGCGGACTCGATTGTGCGGCGACAGCAACCAGCAACGCCAACTCTGCATGTCCGTACCCGGAATGTAATTAAATATAATTAGTTGCACGACTCGCGGGATCTTCAGGAAAACGGGAGTTTGTGTAAAGTTCAGGAAGTGGATTGGGGGTAAATGGAAGGAGAAATCCCGATATTTATCCCCATACTTTTAACCAACCCTATCTATTATGAATGATCTTTTTAAACGCCTCATGCCTTTGTGCCTGGTCTTACTTACCCTTGTGGGGTGTAGCTCCGGCAGCGAAGAGACTGACGCCCCGGCGCTTTCGGTTTTCGGGGTAACGGTAAGCGGAATGAATGGCAGGAGCAATCCTGAAGGGGTGGCCCTGAATACCACGATCAGTATAAATTTCTCATCGGCCCTGAAGCGATCGGCCTTTGAGAGTGCGCTGAGCATTACAGACCCTAACGGGGCTGTACCCTTTGAGGTGAGTTACTCCAATGCGGCTGCTACGGCGAATATTACTCTGAATGACCTTGCGCCTATGGCCGAACACCAATTCGAACTGCGTACCGGAAGCCTGGGCGAAAAAGGAGAACGCCTGCAAGAGGCACTCACCTTTAGGTTTACTACGGTAGCCGATAATAGCTTTAGCGCGTGTACTTCGGGAACAGCAGCCTGTTTGCGTTCGTTTTCCATCGATGCGAATGGCACCGGTCACGGATTCCAGTTCTACAGCAATTACGATGTCACCGGTGACCCGGAGCAGGTGTGGGCCGGGATCAAAAATCTTATCGTGGTGGTACACGGTCAAAACCGTGATGCCGATAATTATTTCAGGATCATGAACCAGACCATTACTGGAACGGCACTGGAAGGGAAGACCCTGGTGATCGCCCCGTATTTTAAAGATGATGCTGCAGCAGGTGGAGACGAATTGTTCTGGGGCAGCTCATGGCGTTTTGGTGCCAATGCCAGCAATGCCGGCACCTCGGTAAGTTCCTTTGCGGTGATCGATGCCCTGATCAACGAGTTTACGGGAGATACCCGTTTTCCCGATATGGCTAATGTGATGGTTACCGGCCATTCTTCCGGAGCGAGCTTCACCCATTACTACGCCCTCTCCAGCGAGGTAGCAGCGCAACACCCCGGTCTGAACTTTGGGTACAGCGTGCTGAACAGTCAGTACTTTTTCTACCCCACAGGCCAGCGCTTCGATGAATCCAATGGCAGCTGGAGTACTCCTGCCAATTGCGGGGGATACACCTCCTGGCCATACGGATACGATTATGCTCCGGCCTATTTGGACGGGGTAGAGAAGAACGAGGTGGTACAGCGATTGTCGGCGGTGAACATGACCCTCTTTCACGGGGAGAACGACACCTCGACCACGGGAACCTTGAATACCGACGATTGTGCTGCCGTACTGCTGGGAAGCAACAGGCTCGAACGCGGAAAAAATTACAACAACTACCTGAACACCTACTTTTCAGGAAACCATACCGAGCTGATCACCGTACCCAACGCCGCCCATGATGCGGGTGCCATGTACGGTTCATCGGCGTTTATTTCTTACCTGGAAGGAGTGATATCGAATTAGCATATCCTTTTTACATACCTACTAACCAGAAACCCGGGAGATCTTCCCGGGTTTTTTGCTAAAGCCCTACTTCGCTAAAGCTACGCAGGGTGAAAGGGAAATGTTTTCGCGAAGGAACATGGTGACTGAAGCGATCTGCCAAAGGGAAGTAAAGGTGTAAAGAGGTGAAGAGGTAAGGGAGTGCATCTATCCTCTATAATTATTCCCCATTCCCTATTTCATCGTCCGCCTTGTTCTCCGAAACTAATAAGTGAAGGAGAAAGCTTTAGCGAAGGAGGAATCCCTATTCCCTAAAACATTCGTAACTTGTTGAAAATAAATCAACTAGATATGAAATCAAGAATTGTATTGCTGTTTGCCCTGACCTTTAGTTTAATGAGTAATGCCCAGATCATTTCAGGAGATGAGGCGGAAGGAAAGGCCATTCTGGAACAAATGCGCGCATTTTCTGCTGCTTTGGTGGCCGGTGATGGGGAAGCCCTGACAAATATGTATACCGACAATGCCAAGATCTTTCCGGCAGGTAGCAAGATCCTTAGCGGAGATGACCTTAAAGCCTACTGGAATAATGAGAATGAGGCTGAGGTGACCTCGCATAACTTATTTCCGGAAGAGATCCATGTCTCAGGCGATACCGCATACGATTACGGGTATTATTCGGGCACGTCTCAGGATGAAAATGGAGAAACTGTAGTCTGGAAGGGTAAATATGTGGTGGTATGGAAAAAGACCGCAGAAGGCTGGAAGATGTATCTGGACAGCTGGAGTAGGGTTGTGGATAAGTAATGATAAGCTATCCTTTGCTAAGCGGCTTCGTATCCAGAGAACGCATTGTCTTCGCGAGGAGCGAAGCGACAAACCGATCTCCCAAATGTGGGTAAAAGGATAAAGTCGCCAAGTCGCTAAGAAAGCGGAGAAAGCAAAAGGGCGAATGGGCAATGGGTAAATGGCCGATTCCCCAACTCCCGGAACCTGTCTTTATTCTTTACTCTTTAATCTTGATTCAATACGCCTTGTCTTTCGTTATTCAGCTGAAGCTTTAATACATCCGGACGGGAATAATGCCCTGAGGGATCAAAATTCTGGCGTTCCTCCAGCACCTTGTCAATGCTGATATCTGCGGTAAAAAGGCCTTCCCTTTCCACGACGGGTTCCAATACCCATTCCCCGTCAGGACCGGCAATACACGAACCTCCGTTGGCAGATACCTCGGGCATGACCTTGATGAGCTCCTCGTAATAAGGGGTGTTTTCAGGGATGTCATTTTTGGTATGGAGCCCGCTTACGGAAACCACATAACTACGGGATTCTTTGGCGATAAACCGGGTGATGTTTTTGGTATTGCTGAGGTTTCCGGGCCATACGGCGATATGCAGGTTTTCCCCTTGTGCATAGAGGGCTGCCCGTGGCATGGGCATCCAGTTCTCCCAACAATTGAGTCCGCCCACGGTAAACTCCTCGAGGGCGTGCGTTTTTAGTCCGTTACCATCACCGGGCGACCAGCACAGGCGCTCCTCGTAAGTGGGTTGTAGCTTGCGATGCACCGATCGTATGGTTCCCGATTTATCGACATACACCAGGGAACAGTAGAGGGAATGGCCTCCGCGATCCTGGGGTTTTTCCATGATCCCCAGGTAGACCGCAGTGCCCGATGTTTTGGCCGCATCACATATCGGTTGGAGGTCGCCGTTTTCAATACACACGCTGTTTTTAAGGTAGTGGGCGTGGAGTTTCTTATTGTGCTCCGCCTCGAATTCCGCTCCCTTGAAATGCGCCAGCCAAAAGGGATACCCGGGAAGTAAGGCCTCCCCGAAAACCACGAGGTCGGCCTTTTCTGTTCCTGCTTTTTGGATATAGGTCACCACCTTTTCCAGGGTCTTTTGCTTGTCGAGCCATACCGGGGCGATCTGTGCGAGAGCGAGTTTCATTGTTGAACGTTACGGGTTACGGGTTATGAGTTACAAGGTAAAGGTTTTGTAACAAAGTATGCCACCCTGCAACTAACAGGTACATCAATTAAAAACCGGAATCATGAAATTATTATTTACCGGAGCAGCCTTGTTATTAGGCAATGCGTTCTTCTGTTTTGCCCAGGATGACCTCACCGAGGCCATCAAGGCTATGGATCAAAAATACTTTGAAGCCTATAATAATTGCGACATGGAGACCCAGGCCGATATCTATGATGAAGACCTGGAATTTTATCACGATAGCGGCGGACTGTCAACCGATAAGGAGGCGCTTCTACAGTCAATAAAGGACAATATCTGCGGAAAGGTAAGCCGTGAGTTAGTGGAAGGAAGTATACAGGTGTCGCCGGTGCCAGGGTTCGGAGCGGTTGAGATCGGCAAGCATATATTCATTAACCATATGGAGGGCGATAGCAGGCCGGCTCCCAGTACGTTTGTGGTGGTTTGGAAAGACACTCCCAATGGTTGGAAGATTCACCGGGTGATCAGTTTACATGAGTAGCATTATCTTCGTGATGCTTTCCCAAGATAAGTAGGAAGGCCCGCGCCAACCTTAAGACCTGTCCGAAAAGGTATTACAGACCAGTCTTTCAAATTGACTTTAATAACATCCCGGTCTAAACAACTTATGAATTGATTCGCGAATTGACTACATTTTTGTAGAATAAAAGCTACATTTAACTAGTTAATAACATGATCATTCTGAGTATGTATCAACCTTCTCTTGCCTCCTGTTTTAAGTCTGTGATCAGGATCACCTTCATTCTCTTTTTCTTCCTTCCGCAATTGACCAGTGCCCAATCCTGGTATGATAAAAAATGGGAAGAAGTGTATCAGCAGGAGGTCCAGGGCCTTTCCCAAAGTGCTTATCCCATTGTGGAATCCATATTTAAAAGGGCCTCGAAGAAAAAGGATTCCTATCAGTTGGTCAAGGCTTACCTGCATTGGTCCAAGTACAAACTGATGTTGTTTGAAGACACGGAGATCGAGGTGTTGAAGCGGTTGGAACAAGAGATCGATAGGGCTGAAGTGCCTGCAAAAAACCTGCTACGATCAGTGTATGCCGGGATGCTGGAGCAATACCTGCGAAAGAATAGATACAGGATCAGTCGTCGCACCCCCCTGAGTACTTCCGCGGAACCTGATATTGCAAACTTTCAGTCGTGGGATATCCTGACCATGGTAAAAGAGATCAACAAACGCTATGATGCGTCTCTCGTCCCGGCCTCAGAGCTACTTGCCATTGATGTTACCGATGCCGGGATCTTACTCACCAAAGCAGACAAACCTGCTCCATACCGGCCTACCCTTTACGACCTCCTTGCCCATCGCGCTATTGATTTTCATGAAGACAGCTGGCCGGGACTTCCGAGAAAGATCGATTCGGTCAATTTGAAAAGTCCTCATCTTTTGGGACTTCCCGATCAATTTCAACAGTTAACTTTCGTAGAAGAAGACACTGTGCATTCCATAGGAAGAGCGTTCAATGGTTACCAGCGACTGGAGGCGATTCACAATCAAAGAGCAGATACTACCGCCATGATAGATGTCTTTCTCCTTCGCCTCGAGAAGGCCCGGAAAAAGACACTTCTCGAACAAAAGGATTCCCTGTTCTTTAATTCCCTGCAACAGGCCTTAGATAAGTACGAAGATCATCCCGCTTCTGCATTGATCGCCCACACCCTGGCCTCAATGCTCTTTGATAAGACCACTTACGGTAATAGTAAAAATGACCCTGAACTAAAACAGTATCGTATCCGGGCATTGGAGTATGTGAATTGGGCGCTTGAAAATCATCCGGATAGCGATGGCGGTATTATGGCACGAATACTCAAACCCCGAATTGCAAAGCCTAAGTTGAGCCTCACCACCCAGGGAACGGTATTACCCGGAAAACCTGTTTTGAGCAAAGTAGCGTTTAAGGCAGTCGACAGCCTGTATATAAATATCTATACCCTGAAAGATAACGATATACCTGACCCTCGATATGGCAATAGAGATGCAGAGGCCATAAAGTATATGATGGCAAATAAGCCGGTGATCACCAGGTTCTATCAATTGCAACCCAGAACTGATTATTTTGAACACACCACAGAGATCGATCTCCCCGCATTGTCACTCGGGCGCTACCTGCTTGTTGCTTCAGAAACACCCGAACCGGGGCCAAAAGATCTGTTTGGGTATCAGGAATTACAAGTATCATCCATAGCGGTGCTTACCCTGAGTACCAATAAGTACATCGAATATCGCGCAGTAGACCGTCAGTCAGGGCTGGCACTCGCCAACTTGTCATATACAGCCTATGAGCACGGGGTGCCATATAAAAGTGGAAAATCAGACTCCCGCGGACGTATACGTTTTAAGAAACCTGAAGGAAAATCACGTGATATATATCTCGAACTTATGGCTCCGGGAGATACCCTGAAAACCAGCGAGGTGTTTTTACGTAGGTATGGGGATGATGATGAAGATGAGGAGTTTTTAGCGAAGGCCAGTTTGTTCCTTGATCGATCAATCTACCGTCCCGGCCAGACTGTATACTATAAGGGGCTACTCATCCAAACCCGTAAAGGGAAGTCCTCGGTGGTGCCCGGGGTGTATGTCACCATTAACATCTATGATACCAATGGAGATGAGATTCATTATGAAAGGTTAAAGACCAATGAATTTGGGAGTGTCAGTGGGAGCTATACCCTACCGATGGGATTGCTTACCGGGGAATTTTCAATTGAAATGGATGAGGATTATAACGAGGATGGAGATGATGACCCCTGGTGGGAGAAACCGGATGACTTTGAATACCGGGAAGTGTACTTTTCTGTTGAAGAATACAAGCGTCCGCGGTTTTCGGTAGCCCTTGAAGCCCCGGGCACCAACTATGCCCTGGGAGATACAGTACAGATCAAAGGATTGGCACAGGCCTTTATGGGTACACCTGTTGATCAGGCCGAAGTGCGATATAAGGTAACCAGGAGAACAGAGGCCTACGATCCTTGGGAATATATGTCGGCAAATACTACGATTATCATCACAGATACTACAACCACTGATGCCGATGGTAATTTTATGATCAGCTTCCCTGCACTTCCGGATGTTACGGCCGATAAAAAAGAATATCCTGTGTTTAATTATACCATAGAAGCAACAGTGACCGATATCAGTGGGGAAACACGAACCGGGGAACGCGACTTCAGAATGGGATATCAGAACTTAAGGGTGGACATGCATCAGAAAGAAGCCTTCCGTATCGATGAAAAGATCGCTTTGGAGCTTACGGCAACCGATCTGAACGGCTTGCCGGCAGAGGCTTCGGTTGATATCCAGGTGGTTCCCTTAATTGCGCCGGAACGACTGTTATTGGCAAAACGATGGGATCTTGTTGATTGGCAATATCTCGATAAGCAAAAGTATCTCGAATTGTTTCCTCACGAGGTTTATGAGGCTGTCGAATTACAAGAGCACTGGCCTGAAGGGGATCCGGTTTTTGAGTTTACAGGAGAGGTCAATGATTCCATTCGTGTAGAATTGCCCGGTGCTGCCAACTGGAAAGCAGGCACCTATAGGGTGAAACTTTTTGCAAAGAACAAGGCCGGGGATACCCTTTCGGTGCGTAAAGACCTGAAATTACTGCCGGTTGATGAAAAAGCGATCACCCACCCTGTCTTTCTGTCCTGGGAGGTGACAGATCCCTTAAAAATAAGTGAAGAGCGCCGCTTGAAAATTGCGCTTCGTACCGCTGTTGATGGGCTACCTGTTCAGGTTTATGCCGTGCATAATGGCGAATTGTTTTATGACAAGGTCATTGAGATCGCCCCGGGAACCACAAACCTGAAGATACCCTTATCGTCAAAAATTTCAGGAAATATACAGGTAGGCGTATTGTCGGTATGGAATAATAGTAGCTTTCAAAATAATAAGAATCTACGTTTGCCGGAAACTGAAGGCGGACTAAAAGTAGAGACCCTGAGCTTTCGTGACCGCTTATTGCCCGATGCCGGGGAAACCTGGAGCTTTAAGGTAACAGATCATGTAGGGCAGGCGGCTAATGCAGAGTTCCTGGCCAGTATGTACGATTACTCTCTGGAGGAATTCAAGGAGCATCGTTGGGAGACTGACCTGACCTGGGAGGCATATACCTATTATGTCGGGGTTAATTTTTACACCGACCAATTTATGCTTGGCAATTATAGATCGTTGAATTATGGACGTAAACAGAACCTGTCAAGACAACTAAAAAATTATCCTCACCTGGAATGGTTTGGACTCGATCTTGGGGATCCGGAACGAAGTTTTAATAGGTATATTCCCAGAGATATTACCAATAAGGGCTCCGGAAATGTTAAGGGGGTAGTGGTTGATGAAGACGGACTTCCACTTCCAGGAACTACCGTTATAGTTCAAGGCACCAGTCAGGGTACCCAAACGGATTTCGATGGCCTTTTTAGTCTGGATGCCAAAATAGGTGATGTGCTGGAGGTTACTTACATCGGCTATAAAACTCAAAGAATAGTGATCGATAAAATACCTGCAGTGATTAATGTAAGCCTTGAAGCCGATTCCCAGGCGCTTGAGGAGGTGGTCGTTGTGGGTTATGCGATAGAAGAAGAGGCAGACAGTGTCCTTGTTTCAAAGGCAGCAGGAGTAGAAATTTTAGAGCAGCTTACAACAGTATCACCGGGAGAGGCTGAGGTGAAGGTCAGAACCGATCTTGGAGAAACCGCCTTTTTTATGCCCCACCTTACTACCGATGAAAAGGGAGGTCTCTACCTGAACTTCAAGGCGCCCCAGGCCCTCACCCAATGGCGAATGATGCTGCTGGGGCATACCAAAGCGGTTAAGAAGGGGTATACCGAAAAGTATGCTGTCACCCAAAAAGAGCTTAGTGTGTTGCCCAACCTGCCCAGGTTTATGCGTTCAGGAGATACCCTGACACTGACCGCCCGCTTGCAAAACCTCACCGAAGGCTCCATGCAGGCAGAAGCACGTCTTGAACTTCGCGATGCCACCACCGGTAAGTCGGTGAAAATGTTTTTCCAGGGGCAAAACGAAAGTCAGCTGCTTACGATTCCCGCAAAAAGGGGAGGTGTGGCCCGTTGGACTCTTGTGGTACCCAATGGACTGCAAGGTTTGGAATATAAGATCACCGCCCGTGCAGGCACTCATACCGACGGAGAAGGGGGTGTTATCCCAGTACTCGAAAACCGCAGGTTGCTGATGGAATCCCATGCACTGTGGGTGCCCCCGGGGAGTAGCACTACCGTAGGTTTTGAGAATATGAAAGTCCCTTCGGCTACAAGAGAAGACCTCTCTTTTTCCTTGGAGTATACCTCTAACCCTACGTGGACGGCCATTACTTCTTTGCCCTACCTGATCGAGTTTCCCTATGAATGTGCAGAACAAACCTTTGCCCGCTATTATGCTAATGCCCTCGGGGGACATTTACTCGCGAAGAACCCGGAGATAAGGGCGGTGTTTGATCAATGGGTTTCAGACAGTAAAAACATCAATAAGCAAGAAGAAGCTAAGCAACAAGCCCTGCTAAAGGCTACCCCATGGCTTAAAGACTTGCAGAGCGATAAGCAGCAGAGAGCACGGCTGTCGGCGTTGTTCGATGAAACAACCTTGGAGGTCATGGGCAATAATACCCTGGCAAAGCTCAAAGAGTTGCAATTATCTTCCGGAGCTTTCCCCTGGTTTTCCGGAGGGAGAGATAATGCCTTTATTACCAGGCATATCCTGGCAGGATTCGGGCACTTGAAGGTGCTGGAACAACGTAAAGAGTACACAACACAGGAAAAGAAGATCATTGAAAAGGCCCTGCATTGGACAGACGCCTATGCCCTGGAACGATTCCGGAGGATGAAAGAAAGGGACGGTAAACCGGCGATCACCACTGCCGTGCATCATTACCTGTATATGCGTGCCTTTTACCGGGAGGCCTTTCCTCCTGAGGAGGCGGTTACAGCCATGATTGACGAGTATCTTTCGGTTGCCGCACAAGATTGGTTAAAGGAAGAAATGTATGTCCGTGCCTTGATGGTCAATTATCTGTTCTCCTGGAATAAGGAAGAGCAGGCCCAAAAAATGATCACTGCCTTAAAAGAACAGTCGGTGATGGAAACCCAATACGGCATGTACTGGAAGGCCAATAAAAAAGGCTGGTACTGGTACCGCAGTCCTGTAGAGACCCAGGCATTGCTCATCGAAGGATTTGCCAAGGCGGGAGAGAAGAAGGAAGTACTTGACGCTATGAAAATATGGTTGTTAAGGCAGAAGCAAATAAAGAACTGGCCCACCACCAAAGCTACCACTGAGGCTATCTATGCCCTCATTATGGAGGGTAGTGATTGGCTGTCTGTAAAAGATCAAACGGTAATTCGTCTGGGCGATAACACCATTCGTTCGGCTAAACTACGTGAAACCGAAAAAGAAGCAGGGACAGGGTACATGCAGTTACGTTGGTCGTCGAAGGAAGTTACTCCTGAGATGGCAGAGATAACAGTAAAGAATAAAAGTGAGGTACCCGGTTACGGAGGGGTGTACTGGACCTATTTTGAAGCCGCCGATAAGGTTAGGGCTTCGGGTAGTAAGGACCTGTCGGTAACAAAAAAGGTTTTTGTACAAAAAGAGACCATGGCAGGGTCGCGCCTGGTAAAGGTTGATGAAACAGCCCCCATCGAGGTAGGCGACCTGGTAACCGTGCGCCTGGAGATCACTGCAGGTAGCGACCTGGAGTTCTTACACCTGGAAGATTTGCGTGCCAGCGGACTCGAACCTGTTGATGTGATCTCAGGATACCGATGGCAGGACGGACTGGGGTATTATCAAAGTACGCGCGATCTGGCTACCCACTTTTTCTTTGACAGTATGCCTAAAGGCGTTTATGTGATCGAATACCGGGTGCGTGCCAATCACGCCGGGGCCTTCACCAATGGGTTTGCTACCTTGAAAAGTATGTACGCCCCGGAATTCTCAGCCCAAAGTATGGGAGAAAGAATAAGGATTAAGGAGTAATTGCTTAATGTGTCCCCTTGAGTGATTTTGTTTTGCGAAATCGTATCGAGAGGTTTTGGCTTAAGTAAGCCACTGGAATTGAAATGCCCGTCAAAAAAAGAATGGTCTGAAGTGTAATGCTTCAGACCATTCACAATTTATCATCTAAAATCTATAATTCACCTGAGCGTTAGCGAAGGTGATAACTACCAAACCACGATACGGTCTTCTTCCGGTAAATACATGGCATCACCTTCCTTAACGTCAAAGGCGCTATAAAAGGCCGGAGTGTTCATCAGCGGACCGTTAACCCTCCAGATCGGTGGGGAATGCGGATCGTTCTGTATCCAGTATCTTAAATATTCCTCCTTCATCTTCACCCTCCAGATCCTGGCGATCGATAGGAAGAAACGCTGGTCCGGGGTAAATCCTCCTATTTTGGTCGTGTCCTGTCCCTGGGCGGTCATCTTAAAGGCATCATAGGCCGCGGCAACACCACTCACATCAGCAGTGTTCTCTCCAACGGTCATCGCCCCGTTAATGTGCAGGGTGTCGAGTACGGTAAAAGTGCTATAGAGGTCGGCTACAGCTCCCGTACGTTGTTTAAACTGCTCATAATCTTCTTCGGTCCACCAGTTCTTCACGTTTCCGTCCTTATCGAACTGCGCTCCCTGGTCGTCAAAGGCATGGGATAGCTCATGGCCGATAACCATTCCGATACCTCCGTAGTTCAGGGCATCATCGGCTTTGTAGTCAAAATACGGGGGTTGCAGGATCCCTGCGGGGAATACGATCTCATTGGCGCTCGGATTGTAATAGGCGGTAACGGTCGAAGGTGTGGTATACCATTCGGAACGATCTACCGGCTTGCCCAGTTTGTTGAGGTTGTATTGGAAAGCAGCTTTGGTTGCCGCAGCTACATTTTCAAAGTATTTTCCGGGTTGGATGTCCACCCCGCTGTAATCGCGCCATTTATCGGGATACCCGATCTTTTTGGTGATGGCGAAGAGTTTTTCCTTGGCCTTCATTTTGGTGGTGTCGTTCATCCATTCCAGGTTATCGATCCTTTTGGCGTAGGCTTTTTGGGTATTGTTCACCAATTCCAGCATACGCGTTTTGGCTTCTTCCGGGAAGTATTTCTTTACGTAGATCTGTCCGAGGGCTTCTCCCAGCATCCCGTCGATCTGTGAGGCGATCTGCTCTCCGCGTTCCTGCTGTTCGGCCTGTCCGGAAAGGAGCTTGCTGTAGGCAAACTGCGCATCGGTAAAAGGCGTACTCAGGTAGCTGGCGTAATTGCTCAGAGTATGCGCCTTCAAATACACCTTCCACTGGTCTACCGGAATCGCGGTTAACAGGGTGTTCAGGGCGTCGTAATAGTCGGGCTGTCCCACATCGATCGAATCAGTTTTCGCTCCCAGGTTGGTTAGGAAGGCCTCCCACCCGATATTCGGATGTTTAGCTTCCAGGTCGGCTACTGCGAATTTGTTGTAATTGGCTTCTACATCGCGACGCTCCACACGGGTACGGTGTACTTCGGCCATTTGCTTTTCGATAGCGTATACGAGTTCCGCCTGGGCAGCAGCAGCTTCAGCATCTGCTCCGGTAAGCTCAAAGAGGGTGGCCAGGTAGTTCTTATAGGCTTCTTGAATGCCCTGGGCCGTAGGGTCTGATTTAAAATAATAATCACGGTCGGGCATACCCAGTCCGGTTTGGGTGGCATGGGCGATATTCATGGTACTGTTCTTATCGTCCGGTCCTACATACATGCTCATAATAGAGGAATTGTAGGCCTTGAATTCCTCAGCAACCAGTTGCATCACAGAGGGCACATCGGTGATCGCGTCAATACGCTCCAATACCGGTTTTACGGGTTCATAGCCTCTGCTGTTGATGGTAGCGGTATCCATTCCCGATGCGAAAAAGTCACCTACTTTTTGCTCCATACTTCCCATGGGATGTTCCTGTTTGGAAACGCTGTCCAACAGGTTCATCAGTCGGATGCGCTGCGGAAAGTTCATAAAGCGGTAGGCACCTACCCCCGATTGAGAGGGCGGAATCTGAATGGAATCGTACCAGATGCCGTTCACATGGCGAAAAAAGTTATCGCCGGGTTTAATGGCGTTATCGATCCCTTCGATCAGGACCACTTCTTTTTGCTCTTCAGGTGTAGCGCAGGCCCCGAGGGTAGCCAGGGCAATAAGGGTTAATGCAATATTTTTCATAGTTGGTTTTTTCTATTTAAAGTTTTCAACCCCACCAACAACAGGCAAGGTGATCGAGGTTTTATTCAAGTCAATGGTAAGTTCCGTTCCGGGTTTTGGGTGCAGGGTAAACTCCTGGTCACTGGAAAAGATCATGAGTCCGATCTGCTGTCCCGCCCTGATCACCTGGTCATCCGGATTCAGGTCGAAGGTAAGGGTGTAGAATTTCCCGGGCTCCAGGGGTTCACTTTCTCTTAGCGACTGGTGATTCTGAGGATCTGCCCATCCGCGGGTGATGATATTGTCATAGATGTTTACATCGCTTCCTTCTTCCCATGGCAGGGATACCAGCCATACCGAAAGGTTGGCAGCCGGTTTATTACTGGCCAGGGTTACGGTAACCTGTGGCGTCCCTGAAATATGAAGGTCGCTCTTCAGTTCAGGGGTAAGGTATAACAGGCGGTGTGCAGAGCTTTCGGTCTTGGCCAGCTCAGCTCCTGAAAAGGTAACGTCATCCACCAAGGTTTCGGTGGCAGCTTCTTTAGGCTCTGAAAGCGTTAAAGCTCCTGCTTCAGGATTTCCTGCAGCCAGGTGCAGGGTAACCGGGGTAGCATCAGGATGCGGATAATCGGCATAGGGGGTAGGTTGCTCACGCGGAGCATCTTCCCGCACGATCCAGGCCTTAGGGTCGTTCTCCACCCCATTTTCCACGCCGTGAAGGTAGCGGGTAAACCATCGGTTCATCAGGGTGATCGGTGGCGGTCCGCCATGACCAGCCTGATGATAATAGATTTGCGCAGGCAGTCCCATTTCCTTTGCTTTTTTATAGATGCGGTAACTGTGTTCCGGCATCACATTCCAGTCATTGAAGCCATGCGACATGAGCAGGGCGGCCTTCATGGGCGCCATTTCATTGAGGTAATCGCGATCGGCCCAAAAGTCGTTATAGTCTCCGGTAATGCGATCCATACCGTTCTTCATGATGGAATCTCTTACGGTAGCATTGTTATAGGGTCTTTTTGATTCCTCACCACTGTGAATGAAGTCGTAGAGCACATCGATATCTTCCCCTAAATAGCCTCCAGGCGATCGTACGAGTCCGTTGGAGCGGTAGTAGTGGTAATACGAGGTGTTGGGCGCAATAGGGATGATGGCTTCCAGTCCTTCCACTCCTGTGGTGGCTGCCGCCAGGGGCAGGGTCCCGTTATAGGACGTTCCGGTCATTCCCACCTTTCCGGTGCTCCAGAAGGCTTCTACAGGTTCTCCGCCATAGGGCGCAGTATATCCTTTAGCCCTGCCGCAAAGCCATTCGATCACGGCTTTTGGGGCGAGGGATTCATTATCGCCACCCACGGTAGGTGCACCTTGTGACAGACCTGTTCCCGGGGAGGAGGAGTGTACCACGATATAACCCCGTGGCACCCATTTGTTGATGTGTGATTTAGAGATAAAAGGACGTTCCACGCGAGTCACTTCCGGGTGGAAGGTGCGTTCTTTTATTTCGCCCAGCTCATGTGCTACTTCCCAGAACCAGTCGGAACCTCTTGCTACACCGGCAAAGTACGGACTGGTCACATAGATCACGGGTAATTTGAGTCCTTCCGTTTCTGTTTGTTCCGGGCGGGTCACGGCCACATGCATGCGGTCCGGTTTCCCGTCGCCATCGGTATCAAAGGAGGTTTCCACCCAGAGCTCATGGCGGATCCACGACTCAGGATCATTAAAAGCATCGACGATCTGTGCTTCCCCGTTCTCGAAAACAGGTTGCGCTTTTGCAGCGGGTTGTGCAATGAGCAGGGAGGCGTGGGCAAAAAAGGTAAGAAATAGCAAATAAAAGGAATGGGTACGGGTTATCATGATAGTGGTTGGTAATGGTGGTTTTATTTGGTGTTCGTCTAAGCTAAGAAAATATTCTTAATACTGATGGTCTACAACGGCGTCTAAGGAGGAGTAAATAAAGCTTCTGAAACAGGAAAAGATCAATCCCTAAAGGAAGCTGCCCTATTTGAAGAAGTCCATGCGAGAAGTTGCTTTCGTTGCCGTAAACATCTGATCGGCAGTCAAGAAGGATCCGTCATAATGAATAAAAATTCTTACTTTAAACGCTGAATAAATAAAAAGGCGGTGCTTCAATAAGATCAGGAAACAGATATCCTATGCGGTTGTATTCCTTGCAGGTTGAAATCCAACTCAAAGAACTTTTAACAAGATCCTAAAGAACATGACACGATGAACTGGTATTTAAAATGCTTTAAACAATATGCCGACTTTTCCGGCAGGGCGGGAAGAACAGAATTTTGGATGTTTTTTGTGATCAATAAGATCCTTATTTTTTTGGCTCTGATGATCGATCATGTTGTGGGAACCAGCAGCCCCGATAATTTGTACGGGGTGTTTTCTGTGTTGTATTTGCTTGCAGTTTTCATCCCCGCTTTAGCTGTAAGGGTAAGGCGATTACACGATGTTGGTGAAAGCGGTTGGATGTTGTTAATTGGCGTCATTCCTGTGATCGGGACGATCTGGTTATTCGTGCTGTATATAACCAAGGGGCATTCAGGTACCAATAAATGGGGGCCAAACCCAAAGGAGGAGATGACGTTGGCTTAAGTTTTTTCAGATATGTGCCTCCGGTATTGCGACGAGAGCAGATAAACAGGACTCCCATGCATCCATGTGCAGCACCTCTTTCATGTCGATGGCATTTTTAATAGCGAGATTATTAGATAGAAACTCCCGAATATGACCTGGTAGGGGAGCTTCGATCTCCGGGGTGCATTGAAACGGATCAAAAGGAAAGGCATCCCACAGGGCTTCAAAACAGGGGTAGAGTGATCCTTTTCCTCGTTTTGGGAGGTCGTGGTCAAATTCGCCGTTAAACCAAAAGTAATAATGAGTGTCTCCGAGAGTTAATTCGTTTATCGTGATACGGTTACTTCCGTTAATAAGGGTCAGTAGTTTTTCAGATTGCATAGGTTGGTGGTTTTGGGGCTTTCCTGGGATAGCGGAAACCCAGTTCAAAAATAACACACAGCGTAGGTAAATCATTACGGGTTTCCTCAAGGAAAGCAATAGAAAATGTTCTAATTTGTGCTTCCAAATTTACCTGACTATGATCAAAAAAATTACGTTTAGCTTTCTGTTCATCTTTGTGCTTACCCTTGTTTCCTGTTCTAAGGACGACGACGCTTCCGGTGGTGACGTCGGTATTCGTCCGCCGGAATGGATCCAGGGCACTTGGTTGGTTGAAGATACCTTTGGTGGTCCTGATCAGGGATTTCGGTTTACATCGGATGATGTGATCAGCCTTCAGCCCACTTTGGAATACAGCCTTAAGGAGGCGGGAGAGTTTTATGTTAATGCAGGGGAAGAGGTGAGTGTAGAAAACACAAGTACCGAAACCTTTTATGAAATGAAGATGAATATTCCGGGCGGACAAACTGTTGTTTACAGTTTTGAGTTGGTAAGGGATAACGTCATTATTTGGAAACAGGCCTCTACGACAGAATTCTTACGACAGTAAAGGATTGTATATCGTGTTTTTATATCCAGGCACTTTCTTAACGTTATAAACGAAAACCCTTAAAAATTGCTGAAATATGGGACTCTTCAATAAGATTCTGGGCAATGCCAGTCAGGTCACCCCGGAGCAACTTAAGGCAAAATACGGACGACTTCTCACTGATACCGAGGAGATCGAGCTGGGATTCCAGCTCTTCCGCGATGTGTTCATGTTCACCAGTAAACGCCTGATCCTGATCGATGTTCAGGGATTAACCGGCAGCAAGGTGGAATACAAATCCTTGCCGTATAAAAGCATTTCCCGCTACTCTTTGGAGACTGCTGGCACCTTCGACCTCGATGCCGAACTCAAGATCTGGATCTCCAGCGAAAACACGCCTTCGGTAAGCAAGAAGTTCAACAAAAGCATTGATGTGTACGAGGTGCAGAAGTATCTGACGGAGAAGGTGGTTTCTTAAGATGAGAGTGCTCACCTTTCCAATATACATTTTAAAATAACCACCCTTGAGCAACCTCTCTTACACACTAATCGATTACAAAGCCATCCACCCCTTCCGATTCTGGGCGATCGCCATCGGCTTGGTGCTTTTGATCATTGGCCTTGCTTTCTTATTACGTTGGCTTTATGGTCCGCAGCAGAATAAGTTATTGGGATCCAGGACAGCAAGCCGCAAGGTATTACTCCCGGTTATTGTCATCCAGGTCTTGATCATATTGGGGCTGGTGGGCCTGAAAGTGCACGACGGAATGACTTTGGCATATATTGCAGAGAATACCTCTATCTCCAGTTCAGAATACATTTTTGGAATCGATGTGTCCCATTATCAGGGCAGGATCAACTGGAAGGAAGTGCGAACCTCCCGCCATCCTATTGAGTATGTATTTATACGATCCACCATGGGTGCCGATGGTCGCGATATGCACTTTAAGGAGAACTGGAAAAAGGCGAAGGAGCACAACTATATCCGCGGAGCATACCACTATTACCGCCCTAATGAGAACTCGACTAGGCAATTTGAAAATTATCGCTCGCAGGTAGCACTGGGAACCGGCGACTTCATTCCTATTCTCGATGTGGAAAAGGAAAGCATTTACGGGAGGGAGAACCTGGTAAAGGGCGTTTTGAATTGGTTAAAGCTCGCCGAAGAAGCCTATGGGGTGAAGCCTATGATCTATACCGGACTCACCTTTTACCAGGACATCCTCAAAGATCATGTAGACGATTATCCACTATGGATCGCAGCGTACTCCGGGAAGCACCGTTTAAAGAATGAAGCGTGGACGTTCCATCAATTCACAGAGCATGTGCGGGTGAAGGGTATCGGAACCACTGTTGATGGGAACGATTTTAAGGGGCAACTTGAAGACCTGAAGCAGATGTGTATGGAGTGATCTGGATCGTGCAAATTCACTGCACTACGCCCTTATAGATTTGCTTTGTATAGCTCCGGAAAGCACCGCGGGTTGAGGAAGCATTTGAAGGTGATGCGATAGTGTTTCCTGATCAGATCGGTTTGAAAAATCATAATCTACTAATACCATGAGACTACACGTAACCATTATCCTTCTTCTTGTATTTGTTTCCCTTCATGCCCAGCGGGAACGGGAGCTCCTTGCCAAAGCCACCGTTCAGGCAGGCTGGATCAACGGCTATGACTATACGGAGGAAACCCTGGAATCGGATACCCGCATTGAGATCTTCCGTTTTAAAGATGCCCCCGAAGTGATATGGCTGGAGTTCATCTGGCTGGAAGACGGAGGCAGTTGTATTGGTCCGATCGCGTTTACCGAGGTGATAGGAAAGATCGCTAAAAGTGAAGAGTATTTCGATTTCTACAAAGTGGCTTTTACATGGGAATATTCGGATAGCATGGAGGAAGAAGCCGGAACAGCAGAGGGCTTTCTACTTCTGGTGCCCGAGAAGGCCGAATCTCCTAATCTTGGAATTATCGCCGAGTTTACGGAATATAAGCTCGAATATGAGACCTTTTTTGAGGGGGCCATCCATCCGGACCTCTTAGAGATCATTAATGAGCTTCCTATGGCAATGGATGCCAATAATGCAGAAGCTGACAGCAGTAATTAATACAAAGTCTGAACCTATGATAACTCAGGAAATCTTTAGCCGGTTTTTAACGAGCGATGGCCGGCATATCAAAAAAATGAGTAAGGCAAAGCCTTTAACCTCCAAAGAAGCGTTCTTCAATATTTTAAAAGCATGGAGCATGGTTATGCGAAAGGATGGGATAGAAGACGCAGAAATTGGACAGGAAGCCACTGGGAATACGGCCGTTTTGTGGTTGACTCTTGGTGGCAAGAAATACTATTTAAATGGAGACACCAGGCTGCATGGTGTTCGGGAATTCTTAAAGAATAAGGACAACCCCTGGGTGGTGATCCCCAACCTGAATGGGGTGCGCAATAAGGTGGTCAACACCCCGGAGCATAAGCCTGTTGAAGGGTTCTTTCTTTATCTGGAGCATTAAGGTGCTACACGTTATAAACTATTATCGACCAATCCATTAAAGTTATGATCAGACAAAATAATTTCACCTTTACAGATGGCAACATCAACGATGGGCCTCTCGGAGAACTCTCGTGTTCCAATTGTGATTTTTCCAGATACAGGTCCACTCGAACGGTGAGGTTGCACACGGTGGAATATCACCCTGTTGAAGGGGTGTTGCCTTCTTTAATTCAGTATTGTTATTGCCAAAAATGTGAGGATCTTACCCCATGGTTCATGGGAAGCGGATTTGTACATTTTGAAGTTTTCCGGGGGCATCTTGAAAAGATCGGGGTGTTGGAAGAACAAATCGTAGCGTTAAAGAAAAAATATAACACATCCTCTGTCGACAGAAGATCGGGGTATTTTAGACGGCGAAGGTCTGAAACCAGGCCGGTGCCAGCAAGTATGTCGGAGTTGCAGGAATTAGAGCATCAGTTGAAAGAGCTTAGATCATCTCCCGGGATGGACGTGAATGTTTCTGAATCAGAGAAGTTTTATGAGGATCTAAAGCCAGCTCCGCGATGTTTGGGTTGTGGGCATAAAGATGCATTGGCAACACCTTTCGATCATTGGCAAGAGGTGCTTCTGCATGGTGATGATAACAGGGAGATTAACGCCGTTCATTTTTATGCTTTTCCAATAGTGAAGCATTCGTGTGGAGGCCAGATCGTTTTTAAAAAAGGTAGAAAAGATCGCCCAATACACGTGCATCGGTTTTATGAAGAGGAGACTCAAAGGCGAATTACCATACATGAATACGACCAGTGGGGGAAGGTGGTGAATACTATTGAACACTGAGTTGGGTCTTGTGAAAATTAATTTTCTTTAGGGAGATTATGAACTATAAATAATTTTCACCGTTTCTAGCCCTTCGACAAACTTGGGTAGTTTTTTGGAGTTCGTATAGGTACCGTACTTATGCCAGCAAGGCAGGCCTGTAATTCTTTCACCTAATTGATCTAGTACAGCGTCATGATCGTATTCTATCTGATTGCCATGAATATCTGTAAAGCAAAGGGTAAGATTTTGACCGTATTTACTTCTACTTAATGAGAAGTTTTTAACCACCTTTTTACCCTGAATAGCATTCCGCTTGGCAGGAGTAGGTTTTACAGGGCTATTGCTTGTAATAAGCATTTTGTCTTCTTTCAGGCTTATAATGGTTTCAGATAATGTGGTCAGGCCTAATTTTTGGGTGATCCGAACCATATGATTAAAGGCCAGGTCAGCTTTATCCCGATCAAAAGGGGAGTAATGCGCTACCATATTCCGGGCTTCCGCGATCTCATCAAAGTTGGAGGGGAGATTATGGGCTTTTACATCGAAATACTTCCAAAAGAAATCTTTGTTGTTCAGGGCGAACGATTTGAGATTCCCAAAATCAATTAAATACTTTGGATCATCGTATTCTGCTCGCTGTTTACCCCAAAACTCTTGCTGTTGGGTAGCTAGTGACATCACATATTTCCTTTCCCAATGCTCTCCTAATTCTTCTGTGATAAAGGTTCTGATCTCGTGAATGAATAATACCAGGGCTTTGCTGAGGTTAGAGGTAGAAGCTGTATTCATGTGAGGCTTTTTTATATGTATAAATATAGGTATCGTTGACTTAAAGAAAAAGTAGCTGTTAAAGCAAGTTTTCGTTAAGAATTTTTGGCATCCCATTACGGCTAACCTCAAGGATGCTTAAGGGCTACATTCTATCTTTAAAGGGAGTATAATAGTAACTGTGCAAATAAAACGCACAGTTATTTTCTACATTTGTCCTGAAATCAACTGCAAAGCGCTCATGAGCTCCTCTAAAGCCATAGCAAAAGCGAATAAAAACCAACCGCCATGCCTAAGAATAAAAACGCCCAACTACGCTACAACGTCCTCGACCGATGCTTCAGTAATTTCGGTCGCACCTACACCATCGACGATCTGGTGGATGCCTGTAACAACGCCCTTTGGGAGCTTGACCCGGAATCGGATGGGGTGAAGAAGCGCATCATTTACGAGGATATCCGCTTTATGAAGTCAGATCAGGGATGGTCGGCGCCCATACAGAGCTATCGGTATGAGAAAGGGCATAAAACCTATATCCGTTATGAGGATCCAAAGTTCTCGATTAATAACAAACCCCTGAACGATGCCGAAATGCAACAGCTGGAGGCAGCCATGCAGGTGTTGGGCCGATTCGAGGGCATGCCCCAGTTCGAATGGGTGAGTGAACTCCTGAAAAAGGTAAATAAGGGCATGGCCACACAGGAGACCCATAAGGATCCGATCATGAGCTTCGATCACAGTGCCTACCTCAAAGGGAATGACCATACGGGAACGCTCTTCAATGCCATTAACAACAGCCGGGCAGTCATAGTGACTTACCGTTCCTTCCGCCGGGAGGAAGCAGAGACCTTTGTTTTTCATCCCTGGCACCTCAGACAGTACAACCGCCGTTGGTTTGTATTCGGCCATCGTCCGGGATATGAAAACATGACCAACCTCGGCCTGGATCGTATCGAAAAGATCACCGAGGCCGATGATGCCTACATCCTGAATACCGATATTGATTTTACCGATTACTTCGATGAGATCGTAGGGGTAACCCGGTATCCGGAGGATAAAGAGGAGAAGATCGTACTCAAGGCCACGAAGCAACAGGCAGATTACATCCGTACCAAACCTATCCACGGATCTCAAACCCTGGGGCGGGAAGAAGGGGAGCACGTGATCTTCGAATTGCAGTTGGTGCCTAATTACGAACTGGAAAGTATCCTTCTGGCGTTTGGTGAACGCGTGGAAGTCCTGGCGCCGATGAGCTTACGCGAGCGCCTCAAAGAACGTCTGGAGGAAACGGTAAAACTGTATTCGTAATTCATGATCACTACCACTATTCAGGAAACCGGAATTACAATGTCCAGACATTTCGGGCCATTACATCCGGATGCCCAACTAAAAACACTGTTCTCTGTCGACATGGAGATCCAGGCCATTGAGCTGGTAACGATCGAGGTGTCCTGGGTGGTCACCGACGACGGATACCTGCAGTTGGTGCACCGCGTAATGGATTGGCCGGATACGCCTCATATTGTTGCCCAGGAAAGGCTTAATGACCTTCCCGAAGTTACCCAGGCCCTGCAATTGTGGGGGGTGTATGTGAGAGGCACCAAAGGCTTTTATCGTATAACCCGATTCTGCCATCCGGGTGTTGCACAAAAAGAAGATTACGAACAGGTGCTGCAAGGCCTTGAGGCAGAAGCCAGGGCAGATCAAGAATTCTGGGAGCAGCATCCCTTGTACCAAAAGTTGAAGTCCGCCGGGATCCACGCCATTTCAGTAAGCGGATCTAAACGCGTACTGATGGTGAAATGTCCGCGAGGAAACCACCATATGTATATCGAGGCCGATAAAGCAACCTGGACCTGCGGATACTGCTGTAAAAGGGGGGAGGTAAACGCCCTGATGCAGTCTTAGTGACCGGACCACTGTGGTGTGTAAATATGTTGCACACCTTCTTTTCATCTTTGTACCTGTTAACCGATAATCTTTGTTTTATGACCCCATTTATTTCGATTAATCTCCTCAACAAAGGTAGCCTGAAACCCCTTCGTGCGGCCTATGTCTTTCTGCGGCCCTGGATGCAAAGCCTTCCTGATGAGGTGCACGTGTTGAAAGACCTGAAACCGGTATTGATCGACCTCTGGGGCATAAAGGATACTTCCGGAACCGACTTTGGGGAGGTTAAAGGAGGCTTATTTTTCTTCAATGTCAAAGGCCGTCCGGTATCAGTAGATCCTCTCCGGTTGTTAGATTTCAACCTGGTGGAAAAAGAAATACGCTACCTGCTTATGCTTCCCTCCTCATTCACCTTCCCTGCGGAAGGTGAGGGGGAACCCCTTCTGGAGATCCCATTGACACGTGAGCAGAGTCATATACGCGCAAATGAACGCTTCCGCATTATCGATCCGGAAAAGGATATTCCCTACCTGGTCGATGTGTATAATGAGGAGATTTCCCTGAAAAGCTGGACGAGCACGCGGGGTATTCACCTTAGGAAACTTATAGAGACGCTACTGGAAACCGGCTATGATTGCAGTGCCTTTATCGGAAGGAATTATATGCGCTTTGACAGTCCGGTAGCTATCGACTATGAGCAAAAAGTCATTGCACCCATAGTGCAGAAGTAGACCGAAATAATAGCCATTACAACCTAAAACCAATTTAAACCATGAACAACACACCGAAAACCAAAGCGAAAGAAGTCATTCGCACCTTCACCCCGGAAGAAGAAGCCAAATTCCGCAAAATGCTCGGACAGGTATGTCGGCTGGTCATCCCGGCAGGATTCGAAGTTTTTCTGAGGCAATTTAAGATCTACGATCATCCGGACATTCAGGAGTTTTATAAACTCATGAGGGCAGATATCAATTCCTGGAAAAAAACGGAATGGGAAACAAGGACATATGACCATGAAACCCATGCCAGCCGCTGTTTGGTATGTGAATACGGTCGCCACGTTACCGTATACACCAATACGTATCACCACACGGGCGCTCCGGAGCCTCATAACCTGGTACACAGGCGGCGCTCTTTTGCCATCCTTTGTCGAATTGAAGATGGAGCGCTTTTGGATCTCAGGCTATGTAATGCCTTTATGAAAAAAGAAGATATGGACCAATTCGACCAAAAAGCCTAAGCGATGATCGTGAATGTGTTGAGTCAGCCCTCATTTTCTGTGGAAGCCACCCTCGGCCGCTATCGAAGTTTCACCAAATTGCTCCTTTCAGAAGAGGAGGTAAGGAGTGCTGTGGAGCGGGTGCAGCGTCATGTGTATGCCACCACCGGGGTGCCGGTTAGCGTAAGGCTGAGCTTCAGTGAGATCCTTTTCCTGGGTCAGCGGGAGCCCTGCTTCACGCTACATTTTATTCAGTATCCCAAATTCCCTCAGGAGGAAGCGACTCTGAGCAGCACCATCAAAAGTTTCGTATGCGCTCTGATGGCCGAACTGGAACAGCTCCGTGCGGTGATCTGCTTTCCGCAGGAGACCTTGCTCCTTGAAACCACAGAACAACTCGACCCTGATATTCAACTTCAAACTACAGTACAATGATCGAACTACCGGAACTCATCAAAGACCCGAAAACCGTATTGGAGCACCTCTTTATGGAGCCGGTGAATGAAGGGATTGGTGGATACTTTTTTATAAATGCCTATGAAGATGATATCTTCGATAATGAGCGCTTGAAGCAATTGCACCGCCTGTATCCGGAAGCTGATATCATGCTGGGTTTCAATCCCGATCCGGAAAACAGTCTTTACGATAATTATTCGCTCCTCATGGCCACTGACCCTTATAATCCGTGGTACGATCCCTCCCTGAGTTTGTTCAATTACCAATACGAACGATCAGACAGCCTGTTTCACTGGTTCCGGCATGTAGAACCCGACTACCACAAGCGCGGCAGGGGCATTCCTCAGCTCATGGGCCGACTCATCATGCCCATGAACCTGCTCATCGGTTATGTGGCGTTAGCCTACTGCGATCTGGACAGTTATGTGGCCCGCCTCATCTGCCGGCCGCTCATGAGCGTGAACAGCAATACCCCAAAGGAATTTGAAGCGGAACTGGAAAGGGAGTTTGAGGCTCTGCGAAAGCTGGGCATACACGAACTCGATGTCAAAGGAGATATCTGCAGGCATTGTCATCCCGGTGCAACGGCGCTCAGCTTTTACAATGAAAAGGAGGAGTTCGTAATGCGCAAGGTGATCACCCATGACGGAATGGGGAATTACAACATCAGTAAATGCACCAATACCCCTCAAAAACCGACCGATCCGGAGTTTCCTTTTTGAGGAAATAAAAGGTGCTCAATTGAGGGAAGCCGTAAAGTATTTCTTACAGCTCTGACTAACTTTATAAACCCTGACCGAACCGTGAATAAAAAACCTTCAATGTCCTTTCATCTTATGCCTGCTTCCTCGCTGCGCCATGTGCTTTTTCTTCTGTTTTGTGCTGTTTCATTCCCCCTCAACGCTCAGGAAGAACCGCCAATGTCCGTCTATAAGGTGTCTCAGGAAACCCTTCTGGATGGTGATGTTTCTGAAGATGCGGTAAAGGACGGTACGGTACTCATGTTCTTTGAGGAGAACGGAGAGCTGTGCATTTCCCGATTAAGGGTATTTAAAGAAGAAGAGATCTGGGGTGCCCTTACCAATATCCGGATAGTCGATGCCAGGGGAACAACGATGGAGGAGTCCTGGATGCTTATTTTGGAGTGTGACTGGGAAATACGCGGTGTGGATTATGACGGCCAATTGGGTGTCACGCTTATGCTCACGGGAAACACCGGGGGATCCCTTCCCGACCTGCTCATGACCAATACCTTCAGGGATAGTGAACTCGCTTCCTACGAAGCGTACAATATGACCACCTCTGATGTCTGGAAGGAGTTCGTAGCCGGTTGGTGGAAACAAGGAAAACAATACTAAAACACAACCCTATAATTCGATCAGACATGAACACCTTTAAACACTATTTTCTGGTTCCCGCCATGTTGCTTGCCGGTGCCCTTCAGAGTGTCTTTGCCCACAGTTGTGATATGGAAACCTATCATTGTCCGCTGGACGGCACCGAGGTCCTTTTCTGTGTCACCAAAAGTATGTATACCGAAGGCCGCCAAAAGGATATGCAGCTCTACGGTGCCATCGGCACGTATTATGAAGAACTGGTGAACAGTTGCCCTACCTGTTATTTTTCGGGCTATGTGGAAGATTTTGAGAAGGAGTATACCGAAACGGAGAAAGCAGCCCTTCGCGCTTATTTAAAGGCCAATGCCGGAAAGCCCGAAGACGAAGCCGATGAATATGCGATCCACGCAGGGATCAAGGAGTTCTATAACGATCCGCCACAGGAGATTGCAGACAACTGGCTTACGGCATCTTATTTCTTGAAAGGGGTAAAGGAGCAGCAAGAAAAACGCAGGGCAATGCAATTAAAGGCAGCCTGCTTTTTCGAACAGGCGGTGTCCGAGAATAGCTGTACAGAACCGCAATATTGTGCCATCTATAAATACCTGGTGGCCGAAATGTACCGCCGTACCGATTTCTTTGAGGATGCCCTGGTGTGGTATGAGAAGGCGAAAAAGGATAGCGAACTACCGGAATGGGTGCGTAAGATGAATACAGAACAACAGCAGCTGGCACAAAACAACGACGATAGCAATGATGTGTAAGGTTGATCATTTAGGTGTTAAGGGGTCTTCCCGGACGCGATTGTTTTTAAGCTTGCTATTAGGGCTCCTGGCAAACACCTTCGCCCTTTCTCAGGAAAGGGAATTACTCAGCATATTCAGGGTCGACTATTCCGAATTGCGGGGTGAAGATATATCACCATTCGCTAAGGATTGTAACATGGCCATTATTTTTCATAGACGGAACGGACAGTTACGCATAAGCCGGACCTGTCTGAATGGGGAATCAGAGATCGATGGATATGTGGAGCATTTGGGTACGATGACTTTAATGGAAAGTGAGGCCGACGAAAAGTGGATGCTCTCCTTTCAGTTCATTTGGCAAATGCAGATCGATGAATACGGGGGTGAAAAGTTCAGTGGAGCGGATATCCCGGCCAAAGCCTTGATCGCCTTATTGCAGCGAAAGGATCGCCCTCTTTTTTTGCACTTCAAGCTGTTCAGCGAGGGTGAGTGGTATCCCGACATAGCCATGGAAGCGGAATTGGTACAGGGCTCAGAAGCATGGGACAATATGATCTTCAACTGGCAGCAGCATGCCGAAAGGAGAGATCCGCCCCAATGACCAATAACCCAGGACACGTATTGAAGATTAATAACTGAATCATCAAAGCTATGCTCAGATCACGATCGACACTCTTAGTGTTCTTATTTGTGCTTCCTCTTTTGTGTCACGCCCAAAAAGAAGAGGTTATCCTTGCCAAATACGGGGTGACCAAGGTGACCCGCGATGGCAGGGATATCACCAAAAAAGCCATTCTCAATAGCACCATGCTGAGCTTTTACAAAAAGGAAGGCGATCTCTATTTGAGGGTAGCCGAACTGGCAAAAGACACGGCCATAAATGGGATGGTAAGGCGCTTTCGGGTAACCCATAAGTTCGGCAAGCCGGAGTATAAGAATGATGGCTACGGATTTACCTTCGATTGGTACGGAGGGAAGATCACCGACCTGTGGCGACCCTACAAACCGGCCGCATGTTTACTGTTGATCAATAACGATGAAAAGCCCCTTATGCTCATGCGTATTGCCTGGGAGGAAGGGAAGGTCACCGAATACGAATGCCGGCGTATCGGGCCAATGGCCCCGGAACTGCTCGACTATATCGAAGAATACCTTCCGACGTGGGATGGGGAGAATCGGTTTGGATCAGAATAATCACGCCCCATTTGAGGGTAAGAAACGAGTTGTTTAAATGTCACTCTACGACCTTCCCCCTTTACGGTTTTCCGTAAGAATATTCTTCCCCATTTTAAGAACTTTGTATAAACACCAAAATCATGAAATATTACCTGCTAATTCTGTCGATGCTTCTCTCTTTTAGTGGAGCTGGCCAGGAGATCAGCCTGGCAGACATGGAAGCCATTTGTAATAAGGCGAACTGGACCAGCGTCAACCAATTTCTAATGAACAAGAATTGGGAATACCACGAATCTCAAAAGGGAGATTCCGATCACTACAGTACAATTGTCTGGTCTTTAAACAAATCATACAACGATGAGGCAGAGGCATGGTTTTACCTCTACACCCATGATGAAACCCCGGTAAAGGTAAGGTATTCGGTTTTCAACAAACCGGCGTATACCCTGATTCAGAAAGCCCTGAATTCACGTGGCTACACCCTGGATAATAGTGAAATAGAGAACAATGAGATCATTTCCACCTATTCCAACAGCAAGTTTATTTTGACCATCACCACCGAAAAACGCGAGCAGGAAAACAGTTGGGAAAAGAGTGTTACCGCGTACAGATTCCTGTTGGTTAAAAAATCCAGTGTCTACGATCCGCTCAATGGTAAAAAGGTGAGTTATTATGATGATGGCACCATAAGCTCGGAATATACCCTGGTGAACGGGCTCATTGAGGGAGCCTCTAAAATGTATCATGAGAATGGTGCTCTAAAGACGAAAGGGAATTACAGAGGCGGTTTGGCTGATGGTAAATTTCAGGAATTCGATGAGGTTGGGAATTTGGTTTTCGAATGGACCATGAAGAAGGGGGAACGAAACGGGAAACTCATCAAATACGTTGACAACAGAATAGATCAGGAGATCACCTATGTCAATGGGATTGCACAGGGGGAGTCTGTCGATTATTACTACGATGAAGGGCAGCTGAGATTTAAGGAGTTCGGATCGTATATGGATGATGAAAGGGAAGGGCTCTGGCAATTGACATTTATAGACGAGGATGCCTCTGAACGAGTATTGCGGAAATTTAACTACAAGCAGGGTGAGAAATATGGCCCGGCACAGGATGTACAGGGTGATAGTCTGATCATCGCCAATTATGCTGCAGATAAGCTGCATGGCGATTATAAGGTATATATTGACATTAAGACCAATCTTTTTGGGGGTATGATCAGTTCAACAGATCCTGCAGAACTCATCCTGGTTTCGGAGGGGCGTTATGCCGATGATGAAAAAACAGGATACTGGAAGAATTATGATCTCACCGGCGGACTTCAGAATGAAGGGAGTTACCGCAACGGATCAAAGACAGGAGAGTGGAAATACTACTATTCCAAGTACATGGATGAGAATGATGAATACCTCCCCTATTCCGGGAAACATTACCTCACTGAGAATTACGAAAATGGAAAGTTGAATGGTGTTTCAACGCGATACTCCTATGTAAACCGGGAGTACTTCCCCTGTAAGGAGGAACAAGAAAAATCCGTTCAGGATTCATGTTCAAAATTTGTTTACACCAAAGTTTTTGAAAAGGTATCCTATCGAAATGACGAACTTCATGGCCCTTTAGAAGTTAAGGATTCTTTAGGACAACTTGTGGCGAAAGGAGAGTTCAGATATGGACTGAAAAATGGCAAATGGAAGCAACGGTTTGATAACAATGACGTTTTACGTGAGGAGTCATTCTATATGGAAGGGAATTATGTGAAGGACAAGCGAGAGGGGGAGTGGAAATGGTATGCACTAAATGGTAATCTGGAAAAGATCGTTCATTTTGATGATGATGCTCTCGATCGGATTGCTATTTTGGATTCCTTGGGAGAAAGCCCTGAATTGGAATTCGATATTTTAAAGGTGAATAACGATCACTTAAAATTCCGAATGATCTTTCACAGGCCTGATCAAACGGAGTACAAGGTATATCGGATGAATCAGGATGGCGAACCGCATTTCCGGTCGTTCCATATGCTGGTTATTTTAGGGATGCTTCAGGAAGACTCGGATTATCTCTATCCTGACGGGGCATATAAAGTGGAGAATACTTCCGGCGACCCGGTGGTCGAAGGTTTCCTGTACAAGGAAAACAAGATCGGCAAATGGATACATTACTATTATCCCCAGGATGTTAAGATCATTCAGGAATATGGGTACTATAATGAATTGGTTACTGAAAAGTACCTGACACTGTCCGGAGCGCCATTTTCAGGCGATTTTATTTATGTAGATGAGGAATCAAATACCAGGGAGGTGCGTTCGGTAAAGGATGGTGTACGCCATGGCACAACAGAGGTGTTTGACCTAAGCTCAGGGGAGCGTCTCCGGAAGGAACGCTATAAGAAAGGGGAGGTCAAAATTTAAACCGGTAAACAAGAGATCATGAGAATGATATACACCCTGTTCCTGCTGTGCTTCGCCGGAACGATCACGTATGCACAATCCCTTCAGGACCTGGATCAATACCGGGTTGATGAGTTTTATAAGAAGATCGATCTGGACTACGGAACCCTTGATGATGATGGGTATCCCATCGATCATATCTATGTGAGAACCGAAGTGGATCCCGGGGATTACCAGATCGAACTTACCGATGCCGATGGTGACCTCTATGAAATAAAGGGCACTAACCTGTACGTTACATTTATGGGCTATTTCGGGTATGCAGGCTACGGCACAGAATGTATCCTGAAGGTGGAACAGTATTCAGCTATGGTTTATAAGTTGGAGTAGCGTATTGTGAAATGAAGAATTGCGCTTAATTTACGAACATAAAGGCACCCCTTTGACCACTCAAGGTGTAAAGGGACTCCATAATGGTAATCCAAAAATGTGAATCATTGGAAGTATTAGAAGAATTAGTGGAGCAGATAAGGGAGGAAGGAAAAGACCCCTTCAGTCTCAAGGATATACTCCTCACATCAAAAAAGCTGAATATCTCATTAGATAAAGACGACCTCATCCATCACCTTGCCGGTAACCGTCACCTTAAATACCACAGCACGCCCAATGAGATCGCTGCTTTCATGGCGGGTATCGTGAACAACAGAGGGGCGAAAAAGGTGATCGACATTACCTGCGGACTGGGGAATATTCTGTACTATCTTAATCCGGCGATTGAGAAAACGGGCATTGAGCTTGATCCGAATATTGCTGCCATCACCCGGTATATGATGCCTGAAGTAAAGGTGATTCAGGGGGATAGCCTTGCCTTTAAAAGCGATGAACAGTATGACGCCATCGTATCCTTCTTCCCGACAGGGTATACCAAAGTTTGGTGGGGTAAATCTCAACCGCTGGAAGCGTTATTTGTGGCAAAGGGGCTTTCACTGCTATCCGATAGCGGAATCCTGGTTGCATTGGTTCCGGAAGATTTCCTCTCGGGGAAGTCATTTAAGAAAGTGAGAAAACAGATATTAGAAAAGCATCACCTTAAGGCGGTGTTTTCCCTGCCACCAGGTACCTTGAAAGCCTCTACTATTAAAACTTCTGTACTCGTTGTAGAAAAGACATTTAATACCGCTCCAACCCTAATTACGGAATTCGAAAGGGTTTCCAATGTCGCAGATCCATTTCGAGCAGAGGATTATTATTGGGTTTCCAGGGACGACCTCCATAAACGTTGGGATTTTGAATACCACGATCCGGAACAAAAGGTCAGAGAGGCCAGGATACGTTCAGGGGGCTACAAGACCCTCGGTGATCTTGCTGAGATAAAGGCGAAGAAACCGGATGTAAGGCACAACAGGATTGATATAAATGAATCCAGGGTTTTAAGAAGTTTTTCGATTCTTGATGAAGAGGAGTTTAGTAGGTCCGCGGAGGAAGAAAATGCTGAGTTAAAGAAGGAGGATAGGGAAGAATTCCTTAAGACACTGAAGGAGGACTTCCCTGCACTAGAGGAGGATGAAGAATATTTTCAAAAACTGGAAGAAGAAGATATTCCAATCCTGGAGGATAGTGAAGAGTTTTCTGTTAAGCCTGTAGACGGTGAGGTCTATTATCAGTTGGCGAAAGAAGTTGACAAATCCCAATCAATAACAGAGGAAAGTGACGAATTACAACCCGGAGATATTCTAATTCCACGCCGATTTAAGTTCTACCCCAGGATCTATATCTACGGAGAAGAAGACACCTCGGGTGTTGAAAGAAATGACGTCATCGTAGTGCGTTCCGAGGAGTCGGGTTATCTCGCGGCCTATTTGAATACCAGGGAAGGAAAGAAGGTGCTTGCAGAGCAATTAAAAAGGGTGGCTACAGGAACTGTGATGCCTACGGCCACGATTCAGGATGTATCAGACATACTCATCCCCATCTTGCCGGTAGAACAGCTCTATACGCTCTCGGATGCCTATTTGGAGCATGCCGAAAAGGAAGCGTTAGCGGCCTTAAAGAAGGAGTTGGAAACACTTCGTGATGAAAAGAGTGTCCTTCAGGATCAGCTCGATTCACAGGCCTTCTTGCAAGAGCGTCTGAAGAAGTTGCAGGAGAGCCTTGATCGTATCGAAGGGAAGGTAGATCAGGTATTGGCATCGCTTAGCGGACTTTCAGAATCGTTTAAATCCATAAGTGAATCCAATCGTGATCAGGAGGGGAAATTGCTTCGATTTTATCACAAGCTGGACAACACCTTAGATGAGGTTCAGGGGAATTTGAAGAAGGAATTGGATATATATCTCCTCGAGATTAAAATGTGGCTTGTTGACTGGGACAAACTGGAACCTAAAAGTAAGGCCTATTTGCCGCAGGCTGAATTCCTGTACGACAATCTTCAAAGGCTAAAACAGGCCGACTTCTCCCCCTTTGTACTTCAATACTGCAGGGCGGTTGAAAACGAACTGTTGCACAAAGTATTCATGTCTTATTTCGAGAATGTGAAAGGAAGAGGTCTTTATGCGAATGAGGTTTTTAAGGAAGACCTGAAGATCGTCAACGGGGACTCCGTAAATAGCAAGACGTATAAGCTGGCGAAGACGATAAGTCTGTACCTGGCCAATCCGGATTTTGAAGTATTCTTTGAATTGGGAGCTATGGAACGGGCGCTCCGAATGATTACTGACCCCAATCTGAAAGGAAGTCCGATAGTTCAGGATTTCAGCTCTTTTGTGAAAATGTATTTCAGTGAAGTGCTTTATGATCATCAGTTCCTGGACCTTCTGCAAAGTTTAACGAAGGATTTTAGAAATAAAGCCGCACATCCATCGCTGTTGAGTTTGGAAGAAGCAGTAGTGTTTCACGATGTTATTAAATCGTTCCTGCAACATTTTCTTGAGAGTTACCGTTAGTTTGGGTTGTGCAAAATCAGTGCATGCCGTCTATCTACCTTGCAGGTATAAAACTAAAAAATGCAAAGGACATGACTAAAGAACCTTCACTACATGAATTTATAGAACATGGAACCGTACTTTTTTACCTCGATCTCGATGGTGATAACCCGGAATCGGGGGACTATATCTGGATGTATGAGCTCCGAGGCTGGTATATGGTTATTGCCGATGATCAGGCGTATTGGCCGGTAAGATCTTTTGAAGAGGCCTTAGCAAATGAGATCTTCGACAATATTAATGAGCCCTTTGAAACCTGTTCCAAGGTACTTTCAGAAGAAGAGGTAGACAATATTGATCATGAGATCCGTAGCAGGAGTGAGCATACGAATTAGCAATCTCCCTTGATTAATTACTATTACGGATAACTCACAAACTGCAGCGTTTCTCGCTTTTGTTGGTAGTTGTTGAACTCATCAAACATCCGGAACAATCGCTTCATCCTTTTGTAGGTATACAGATCGAAGATCGAATCGCATTTGATCTCTGAATTCGAGGGCTTGTGAGGGATCAAATTGAATCCCACACCACTTTCGGCCATGAAGTAATTTGTGAGCAACTGCCGGTCGTGAATCTGGGTATTAAAATTCGTCTTATCGGTAGAATACAATTTGAACTTTGAGCGGTGCCTGGCAAAGACCCGGTTCAGTTTGGAATGTACCTTTTTTGCCTTTTCTTTCACCTTTTCCGGTTCCTCCCGAATCGGATTAAAATCTTTGGTATAGATCGCCACAGAACACGGTGTGGATTCCTTTTTGCTGAGCAGCTCTTGAAGCATAGGCACCAGGTTATCATCAACTTTTTGCCCTGACTTATCACTTACAATATAATTGTCGGCCACAATAATCTCTTTAAAAGGAATGTCTGCAAAATTCTTAAAAGCACTCCAGGCAAAGGGCTCAAAAAGGTCGAATCGAAGGGAGGTTTTTTGCACAATCTGCATGAGCAATTGGTCATAGTTTTCTGAAGTAAAGCAAAGGGCTCCCTGTTCCCGGGCTTTTGAAAACCAATCGTGTTCCTTTACTGCAAAGATGAGCAGTTGCCTGCATGCTTCCGAGCGTTCAAACTCTGTCTTTAGATCTGTATAAGGCGAAGGGGGATATTGTACCCCGAGCAGGCGTAGAAGTGGATTTTCCTGATAAAGGGCTTCCAGGTCCCGCGGACTTTCAATAGAAGCGTCGATGCCCCATTCCAGTTCGGGATAAACTTTTATAATACGTAGTAGTATGGCCTGGCCCTGAGAGGGGTTTTCTTCGTTTAAATCCAGATAGAACTGATCGAGGAATTCCTTTTCAAATAATAAACGCATAGCACTTAATTAAGTTGGGTGGAATTTAATTTCATCAGGTCGAATTGCAGCTGGGTAGCCTCATCGAAAAAACCAGGCCCGAAGGTATCGGTCAGGTTCCCTGTTTTGGTGATCTCGATTAGTTTAACCTTGGGCTCAAGGGTACTCACATATTCATCTGCGTTGAAATAATAAATGGCCGTTTCTTCTGGTTTTACCGCTCCTTTTGCGGTGAGGTACTGGAGTTTTCGGATGAGGTATTCACTATGTGTTTCAATAATGAAATGAATGTTCTTATAATGTTCCCTGGCGAGTACCAGGACATCAGCGAGTTTGGATTGCAGGTTGGGGTGCAGGTTGGCTTCGGGTTCTTCCAGAATGAGGTATTTATTTTGGGAGTAAACCACGGGGATAGAAATCGGCGGTTCGATGGTGATGATCTTTAACAGGATGGGAATAAGTTGTGCATACCCAAATCCAAGGTCAGCTAATGCGATCTTTTTATCCCCCTGCTTTAAATAGATCACCGAAATGTAATTCTGGTAACGCTCTACAACCAATTCCCCTTTAATGTTGAGGATCTTAAGCGCTTTTTCGAGAAAGGTAATGTCGTCTAATGAAGCTTTGCTGTAGTCCACTACGATCCGATCGATATCATTAGCTGAATCATTCATCAGGACCCGATTCTGGCTTCCACGCTGTGCTGACACATAATGCAGGTCTTTCAAAAAGGTTTCGTGAGGGACAGGTTTTGAGATCAGCTTCTCAAAAAGGGTAAACACGGGGTCATTGAGTAAGGTGTAGCCAGCTTTCATTGGGGTGTTGAAGAATAGTTCGCCTAAAGCGGTTCGCTCTAAAGAGATGTTCCTAAGCTCATAGCGATCTTCGATGGCCTTTAAGAATTGCTGTTGAAAGCTGAGCTCAATGTTATTCCTGAATTCATCATCCCACCGCAGGCCTTGAAGGGTATAATCCGGAAAGAAAAAAGCCTGATTCTCCACATGGAGATCATGGAAAACCCCACATTGGATCTTATAAAGGTTTTCAGGGTTCAATTCTATAGATGGATCTGTAAGCTGGTACAGCAAACCGTTTTTATCAAGATCATCTATGGCATTGTACAGGGCGATCGCATGAAAATAACTGGAGATCTCTTCGTCGGAGAGATGCTTGGCTTCTTCAAATGTCAGATCTTCGTAAACCGCTATTTTTGGGATGTCCTTAAGTTTTGCCCATCTGCCATTATCTGGAGTGATCACCCCATGTTTTGTAACGTACTCAGGGGTCTTGATCTCCTTTTTGTACAAGGTCTTTATCACTTTGTCAATGTCGATGCTTAATTTCAGGGAGGCATAAAATTCATCACTGATCTCTTCTACAGAATAGATCGGACCCTCTGCGTCTTCAACCGTAACTTTTTTAAGTTTACTATCTGTATAGGTTAGTCTGGATATCACCTCCTGATGGAAGTAAGGCAATGCAAAAGGGAATCCTACTTCGAACTCCTTCTTTTTGGAAACCCAGTTGACCACGCCCTCAAAATTCTCCAGATTATGGATCCCTTTTTCGAAATCCAGTTTATCTGTTCCGTTCTTTAATAGTAGGAGGAGCTTAGTTAGAGCACTTTTTCCGCTGTTATTCGGGCCTGTAAGTAAGGTGATGGGGCGTATATCAAATTTGGTCTCGTTTTTAAAGATCCTGAAGTTATTGATCAAAAGTTTTTTTATAGAATGCATGGGTTATTTGGGGTGTTTTGCTGTACTAAGCTATAAATTATTTCGCGTAAAAAAATGACTACAAAACAAATTTCATTGTCATTTCTGAGGCAAATATGAACGGGAGATGTGCATGGGAAATGCACAGTTTAAAATACTTTATCCTCAGGTGTGCTGAAGGCTTTTATGGCAGGTGTTGTTTATTGAACAAATGATGTTTAAAATGAGGAAACCCGTAATTGGGCCAGGCGTATATTTCTTACATTTGATACGCTCTGATTTCTGCATTATTCAAGCTAAAAGGTGGCCATGGGATTTTTTGATAAGCTGGTAAGCACGCTAAAAGAATGGATCGGTGTCGAACAGACATACGATGAAGACATATCTTCTCCCGCCCCTATTATTATTACACCATCTCCGGCTTATATCACCCTGAAAAAGGAACTGCATCGCCTGGAAAAGGAAATTGAGCATCCAGTGTCAAGGCCTTTTACTCACACAGAAAAAATAATTCTAGAGCGAGCCCTTAGACCTTTTTCACTGCCTAAGCAAAGCGGCAGACCAGATGAAATAACCTCAGTAGCTATTACCTTGCAAGAACGAAAGCGGGAACTTAGCGGACAACGGGATAAAAATTATCAGCGGTTGGAGCAGGAAGTTTTTGGGGCCCTGACTCAGATCAAGGAGACTCGTAAGATTGAGGAGGAGCGCAAACGGAAGCTAGCATTAAAACGCAAGGTCAATGCCCGGATAGCAAAGATCACCAAACTCATTGAACAAAATGATTTTGCCCTGGCCCTCACTAATATCGATGAGCTTACGGATTGGGTACCGGAGCGCAAAGGGGAATTCCAGGCCTTAAAAAAGGGAGTGCTCAAGCAGCAGGAAGATTTTAAACGGGATCTGAATCGCTATATAACGCTCTGGAATAGTTTTAAGGAATACAAAAAAGCCAATAACTGGGAGGCTGCAAGAAATGCAGCTTTGGAGGTCAAAAAAATAGCATCCTATACCTCAAGGGGGGCTGCCATGCTGCAAGAGGTTGAAGAGCGGATCCGGCAGAAAAAATTACTGGAAGAAAAGCTTAGAAAAGCGGCAGAAGAACAAAGACGACTTCGCGAAAAGTATAAGGAAGATGCCGAACAGATAAGATCCCTTCTCAAAGAAAAAGGAATTCATAAGTTTTACCACTTTACCGATGCAGCCAATTTGAATTCGATCATCCAAAATGGTGGATTGTTTTCGTGGAAATATATCGAAGAAAAGGGGGTTCCGATTGTAAGATTCGGTGGCGATCAAAGTTCACGTAATAACGATGTTAAATATGGCCTTGAAGATTACGTTCGCCTCGCCTTTAACGATCAGCATCCCATGTCTTATTTTGCCAAAAAGGAAGGTAGGATTGGCAAGATTGAATGGTTGGAAATAGATACGGAGGTCGCGACACTAAAACCAACCCTTTTCTCGGATATGAATGCTACCAAAAACGGACATCAAACAGGTGGTGATTACCACTTCCTTAAAAACAATATTCGGTTTGAGATCGTTAAACAACCCAATCAATGGGATCCTGTAACCCAGGAAAAAAGCCCCTATTATCAGGCTGAGGTTATGGTAAAGCAACACTTGCCATTACAATATATTACAAACTTAGATTAATGTAGATTTTTTAAAAGAACAACAACCCTATGGAATATGTGATTATCGGTGCTATTGTCATTATGCAAATCATCGTTTTTGTTAAAGTATATAACAGAATCGCTACCTTAAAGAATTACTTCCCCAAAAAGTCAAACCTTTACATTGAGGCGGCCGATTTTGAACATCCCGGGGGTAACATCAAGGTTGATCTGGTGAAGGCAAAAGGAAAAACATCTTCCGGATTTAAGGAAGTGCTGAACTCCACCAATTCTTACCTTTTTAATAATAAAGGGAGTGCTGCCGATTTTAATATTTTGAAAGATATTACCGAAAGGCAGGTAGATACCATTATCAATGCCATTAATAGCACGGTGTCTGTACCGCTTTTCCTGGGGCTTGCTGGGACCTTCTTCGGGATTATCTACGGACTTACGTTCTTGGATTTTGCCTCTGACACTGCTACACAAGCTACTCAGGCGGCGATCAATTCGACTCCCGGTGGTTCGGTGATCTCTTCAGAAAGTATTGGACTCATGATCGATGGAGTTATTGTGGCTATGGTGGCCAGTGCCTGTGGTCTAATACTTACCCTAATTAATTCGGCTTGGTCCTATAAGGCGGCATTATTCAGGAACGAGGTGGATAAAAATGCCTATTACGACTTTCTCCAAAGTAGTCTGCTGCCTAAACTTTCAAAGGATGTTTCTGATAGTTTGAACTCCCTCAAAAGCAACCTCGATCACTTTAACAATGCCTTTGGTGATAACTTGATTCACTATAAGGATAGTTTTCAGTTGCTTAATGATAACCTGACCAAGGAAAAGGAGTTCCTCGAAGCCGTTCAACAGGTAGGCCTTAAAAAGCTTTCTTCCCAAATAGTGAAAACTTTCGATCAGATCAGCGATGCTTCTAACGACTTTCATCATTTTCAAAAGTATCAGGCTGGGCTCAATAAAAACATCAGCGCATCATTAGGGATCCTAAAGGAATACAATGAGGTTTCTGAGAAGTTTTCAGGGTTTAATAAAAACCTGGAGCTCGTCTCAGGACATATTATCGAGTCGTCTGATTTTTACCAGCAGTTTAAAGACTTTTTGGAGTCGCATTTCTCTGAAGTGGAAGCCCGTAAAAATGTGTTCACCGGCGCCATGGAGCAGATCGATAAGGTGCTTACTGCAAAACTGAAGGAGATCTCAGAAAAAACACTGTCCCAGCAGGATGCTATGGATGATCAATGGCGTTCAACTGTTGATCAACTCAATGGGGATATTGCCAATGTCTTTGGCGTCCTCACCCGATATGTTGAGAAAGAATCAGAAGCACTTAAAAATTACATTGCTGCCGAGGAAGAAGGGTTGAGAAAAGCCTTTGGAGAAAACAGAGAATTCTTTAAGGATTTCAAGTTTGTTGAACAGCTGTTCGATAAATTTACAGCCCATTCAGAAATGACGCACACCCATTATACCAACGTGGAAGGCGGACTCGAACATATCGCGAAGCTCTTGTCGGATGATCACAGCCTCCTAATGGTGAACAAGAATTTAGTGGAAATTAAAATGGCCCTGGAAAAGTTAACACAAACCATGGCGCATCAAAAAGGGGTGTCTTATGAGTAGGAAGAAAAGTGGGGATCTCTTCTGGATGAGCTATTCCGATCTCATGACCAGTATGTTTTTTGTAATGCTGGTGCTCTTTGTACTGGTATTCTCGATCATGAAGTACGAACAACACCGGCTGCAGATCAAATTACAAGAGTTTGAAAAGCTGGAAGAGATCAAAGCTGCACTGAACAACCTGGATAAAAGGTACTTTGAGTACGATTCTATAAACAAACGCCACGAGCTGGTGGTTGATGTGCTTTTTCGTTCAGGGAGTTCGATAATACCCGAAAAGAGTAAGGAAGACTTATATCAGGCGGGTCTTGAATTAAAACGGCTTATCGATAATGTGCCCGTAAAGCATAAGGATATTAAATATTTGGTTATTATTGAAGGGATGGCCGCGAGGTATAATAACCCTTCAGAACAATGGAAGAATGAAGATCCGGGGTATATACAACGGACCTATATCCTAAGCTATAACCGGGCCAAAGCCCTCTATGAATTTTGGGAATCCAGGGGGATCGATTTCGGAGAAGATACCTTCGAGATCATGCTGGCCGGCAGTGGCTGGTTCGGAGCCGGAAGATATATGGGAGATGATGAAGGAAAAAACAAACGTTTCTTAATTCAGATTCTACCCAAGGTAGGTCAGATCGGAAAAACCTAACCATGAATAAAAGAATACATAACAGCCTGTTCCTTTCTGCTATAGGTGATGCCCTGGGGTGGATTACCGAGTTTGAACGCTCAAAAGAGGATCTCTATAAGCGCTACGGTGTTTCGGAAATTATAGAATTCAGGGATTGGCAAAAGCCTGTTGGAGGCCGTTTCAATGGGTATGTAGATTATATTAAAGCAGGAAGTTATTCCGACGATACCCAGCTTATTCTTTCTGTCTGCAGGTCATTGAATTTGGATGGCAGCATGGATCACCACTACTTTGCTAAAACAGAATTGCCAACCTGGCTGCATTATGCCCGTGGTGCCGGCCGAACGATTAAAAATGCCGCCAGGAAAATAGAGCGAAAGTCGGCCGACTGGAATAATAATTTCTTTAGTTATAAAGCGGGTAAAACCACCTTGCAGTATGCCGATAGTGGGGCCAATGGAGCCGCCATGCGCATTCTGCCCATTGCCCTGGCTAATAGTGAAAGGGAAAACCAGCTGTTAAACGAGATCTTTTACAATAGCATTAGTACCCATGGGCATCCTCGGGCTATTGTTGGCGCTATGCTCTACGGCTTGGCAGTGAGTGACCTGCATAAGCAAAACCATGAAGATTTTGATTCCCTAAACTTTTTGACTGGGTTTGGAAAGACAATAAGTGACAGACTTTCGCTTTCCAATATTGATCAGAAGCCCATCCGGGATTGGATGTTGACCTGGGATAAGGAAGCGGGAAGGAGCTTTGCTGATGAATATGCCCAAACAGTAATGGAGGTCGTAGTGCATTTACGCCAGGTCTTTATGGGATTGAGAGATCAGGAAGACGATACCTTGGTGCTCAGAAAATTGGGCTGTTTTGCTCCCGAAACCAAAGGTTCCGGTATCGCTACGGTGGTTGGCGGACTCTTTCTGGCGCTGAAATACCCTAAAGAACCGAAGCAGGGAATCCTCGTGGCGGTCAATGCCATCGGCACCGATACCGATAGTGTGGCGGCTTTTACCGGCGGACTCCTTGGTGCTTTACATGATGATGAAGTGATCCCGGAGCAATGGTGCGGAGTACAGGATGCAGATTATCTGCGCAATATGGCGGATAAGATCGAGAAAATACAATCGGGAAAGTATGTGTTAATACGATCCAATGAAAAGGTAGATCTGATGAGGGCTTCTTTGGAGTTGCCCATTAAAAATGATGAATACGCTATAGGCGATGAGGTGTATTTCGATCCTTTAGGGTTAGGCATCATCCAAAAGGTAGATCGCCAAACGCCGCTTACCCAGGGGAAGTTCAATCTGATTCTTGATGTGGATTTCGAAAACGGACAATCGTGTAAGTTTGCGAAGCTTTTGAATCACCCTGAATAAATATGACTTCTGCCTTTTGATCTTTCCTTACCCATGATACTTTTTCATTTACGAGGTTTCTGGCAGTTTGTACAAATGTTTAAGCGGAGCTTCATTTGGGGCGGCACTGACGCATGATTTCAAGTATTCTATCTCCAAACGCATCGGCTTTCTTTTCACTGATCCCTTTGATCGAAATGAGTTCTGCTTTGGATGCAGGGCGGCTATCGGCAATAGCGTCCAGAATTTTATTGCTGTAGATCTGGAATGCCAGGCAATCCTGCTCCTTTCTGAGGGTGTCTCTTAACTTACGAAGTTCCTCCTTAAGATCAGGAGTTTCATAGGCCGGATCGGGCTCTGCAGCAATAGCAGGGGCTGAGGCGTCGATTGGCTGTTTGTCGTGTTCATGGTTGATCTTTATACCTTGTTCGCCTGCGATATGAAAAAGGGACCCGGCAGTGATGCTACCGTTGTTTCTTAAGCCAAGTTCTGTGTAAAAATTTTCACAGGAACTCTCGTTGTAGTCATGATGGAATTGGGATATGCGATGAAAATATTCCCGACCCTCTTCCCCGAGTTCCGTGTGCAGGGCAAAGCCTATGCGCATCCAGTTGTCGTAACTGTCGGTTAGGTCAAGGCCATCATTTTCGATTTTTTTGGTAAGCTCCTGTATTTTTGCTCGCGTTTCCGGACTGCCAGGAGTGATAACATTACTTGCATACGCGACCTTTCTGTTAGCGGACTTTGATGCTTCTTTGCGTTTGGTGAAGACCTGAGCCCTTTCATTAACGTAAATGTCGGGGTCATAAGAGAGCAGCATACACCGGGTAATATCCTTGCAGGATGGATCGATAGTGATGTTATGTGTGTCTCGATAATAGCCCTCCAGGGCAAGGAATTGTTCCCGGTGAGAGGAATCTGAAGGGAGAATCTTTACGATCGCCTTGATCCCCTCACCACCTGGGCTGCGAAAGCACACATAGGTATAAGGGTCTGCTTTTAGTTTTCTGAACGCTTCAAAGTAATCAGAAAGGTCGTCAATATCGATCTGCATGAGTCCGCTGTGACAAATCAAGCCTGTGCCCCTTCGCTCAGAAAATATGCCCGATAGGGTCACCGCCGGGATGTTCGACGTTTTGATCGTATTTCTAGCTTTTTTATCCTTTGTATTGCGCAATCTTGAGATCACCTCCTTGAACTTCCCGTTCTTAATTATTTGCACAAGGCTGGTGATATCCATTTCTCCTTGCGGAGTTTTGGAGCTTTTAAGATTTGCAAACAGGGAAAATCGATATGGAGAAGTAGGTGGGTTGTTCATAAGGTTGGTGGCCTTTTACAATTTTGGAGGTTTAGGGTTGGAAAATAAATATACTGGATGGGGCTTTATGATTCGATCGCCAAAGCTTCCTGTTCTTCCCTGTCAAGTTCCAATGCCGGAATGCTCTGTACGGCACTCCCTGCAATGCCTCTTATGGAGGCATGCATATGAATGGCATTTCCGATTACTTTTTCGATCTGCTTTTCGCGCTGTTTCCAGATGCGCTTCATGGCGTTTTTCTCTTTTTGTAAGTCCAGCTGCATCTGGGAAAAACCTTCGACGATCCCTTCCATCTGCAATTTAAATTCGGTACTGGTGAGAAAATCGTAAAGCATCCCCATCTTATCACCCTTGTTTTCCTGGTGGAGTTTTAAGGTGCTCCACTTCACAACAGATTGACGCAGCACATTACACAGGCTTTTAAACTCTTCAAACGTGCAGATCCAGATGCCTTCCTTCATGCCCATACGTTCCATATCGGCAGGCATAACCTCAGTGACTAAAACACCAATGTCTGCCCCTTTCTCACGGATGTCATTCTTGAACTTTTCGATCCATGAAGGCTGGAAATTCTTGGTGCGTTTGCTCTCGTAGTAGATGGTGCCACAGTTGGCCTGCTCCCTGGTATTCACCACCTGAAGGCAATCGCCTCCTAAAGCCCCTTTTTTGACCTCATCAATAGTGTCTAACGGGAATTTAGTCATTAGCCATTCTTCAATGGCGAGCTCCTGCGCCTCTCCTTGTAGCTGCATAGACCCCTGCTCTTGCTTGCGCTTCATCTCTTCGGTGAGCTTTTTCTGATCCTCCAACTGCTTTTTGAGTTCCAGAATCTGTAGTTCCGAAGCGGCAGCCGCCTCTTTTTTGATCCTTTCTTTTTGAGCAACCAACTCAGCATTGAGTTCTTTTTGGGCTTCGACCTTGGCCAACTCCATGGCTTCCTCTTTTTCTCGCTTGAGCTTTTCGATCTCAGCCTCCTTTTTGAGTAGATCTTTTACTTTTTCTGATTTCTCCTTGAGCTCTTCCTGGATCAAACGCAGCTGTTCCTGATTGTCTTCCTCCAGCTTCGCTTTGAGTCGTTTTTCAATTGCCAAGGTAGCTTCGCGCTTTTCTTTCTCCAGGCGCTCGCGAAACAATTCATCTTGTTGTTTTTTCCTGGCTTCGAGCTCGAGTTTGGCCTTTTCCAGGATCGATTCCCTGGCCTTTTGCTCGTCGAGTAACTTTTTGCGCTCGCGGGCAAACTCCTGCTTCATCTGGTCTTCGATCTGATGCTTCAGAATGTCGTTTACATTAATATCGCTGCCACATTCGGGGCATTGTATGGTGGTATGCGTGCTCATAATAGCAGGGTTTTTATGGGTTAGGCCACAAATATAGTATAGGGCCTTGCAGTCTTGCTGCACAGTTAGTTCGTCCTGTCAAGCGCTTATTTATGGTTCTTTAAATATAAGTGTCTTTCGATAGACAGGAATACGGAAACCCGTAATTAATCTTGTAAGGGATTCCGTAATTTCGAAAGGCCTAAAACCAACAGGGTGTTTCAGTGGTGCCACATATTCAGTCTTCCATTAACTGTGCAAATAAACTGCACAGTAACATTGGATATTTGTAGGGTAATCAAAATCCAATGCTTATGACGGCTTATCAAAAATACTGGAACACCACCATTACCCAACTCCTTAACGCTATCGATGCTTCTGAAGGCTTGCGCACCAACATCATCGGAGTGCTGCAAAACTCCATGCTCACCGGAGTGTTTCCCAACCAGGTCATCAACGCCCTTCGTATCGCACTCTCCATCAAAGAAGGACATAAAAACGTGGGCTTCGTAGCGCCTATGCAAAGTGGTAAATCGGGTACGGCCTATGTGTTGTGTAACTATGTGTTGCCAGAGATTGGGTTTATCAAAGAGAAGGAATCCATCCTTTTTGTCACCAGCATGCGCGATACCGACCTGTATGAACAGAACCGCAAAAACCTGGAAGCCGATTTCTTCGATTTTGCTTCACAGGAACATAAGCCCTCATATATTCAGGTGATCAAAATGAATGAGTTCTTCAAACATCCCAATCCTCATAAGGTGGTCAACGATTTTGATGTGCGGCTCATTGTGCGTGATGAGGACCAGTATGGGGCTGGGGAAGAATCCAGTTTTAAGATGGCCTTTTTTGATGAGCTTCGAAGACGCATGCCCGATATTAAACTTCTGGCGGTGAGTGCTACGCCTTACGATATTCTGGAGGCGCACTTTTCTGAAGAACATTACGATGTCGATATTGTGGAAGGGGAACGTCCGCCTCAGTATTATGGTATCACCGAAATGCTGGAAGAAGGGGTGGTAGAAGATTACCCAAAAAACTTTCGTCCCCTCCAATCCCAAATGGTCGATGGCGAGGAGGTCTTTACCGTTCACCCTAAGGTGCATGAATATGTAGATCATTTGCTCGCCTTTGAAGACGGACTCGGAATTATCAGAACCTCAAATACCACCAGAGCCCTGGAGTTGAGAGATCAGTTGCGCAAGATGTATAAACGCAGTATTACTTGTGTGGCTATTGGCTCGGATGCCGGATGCAATTACAAAATCCAGGAAGGCCTGGAAGAGGTAAAAAAGATGATCACCAAGCAAGGGAAACGCGTGGTGCTGATCGTAGTGCAAGCGCTCACGGCTGGAAAAGACCTCAAGCTTTTAAAAGAAAAAGTGCGTTTCGGTATTGAGACCCGAGATAAGCAGCTGGCCAATGGTGCCCAGGGCATTACCGGCCGACTCTGCGGATATCATAACAACCGCAATTTTAAACTCATGGCCAGTGTGCACCTGTTAGAACACTATGCCGAATTTGAACAGGACTGGGAGATTTTTGCAGAAGATGAATGGCGCAACGGACTCTATAACGGTAAGGTAAAGGGTTTAAGTACCCACACAAAGTTCCAGCAGGAGCAAAAACAGGGCATGTTTACCCCGATCGTAAAGATGGAGCAGTACACCTACCAGGACCTGTTAACCGAAAAGGTGAAAGAAGCCCTGTATTTTTTAGATGAAGAGGCCTACGACAGGTTGCTGGCTATGTTCAAGCCGGAATTCTATGAGCGCAATACCAAAGGGGAGCGCTTTAAGACAGAAGGGGTAACCGTGCGTATCGCTTCGAGTTACAACTCCAAAAGCAACCGGGTATACAATAATTGGGAGTGTACGATGAATGCGGATTTCGGAAACATCTTCTTTAAAAAGCAACAGTATGAGTACGGACTGCTCATCAGCAATTACCCTGCTCATGATGACCGCAATCCTAAAGGGTTTTGCGGGGTGAAGGTTTTGCAATCGGGATCGCCAGTGTACAAAAGCCAGAAAACAAGTGTGGTGTCCCCTTCGATGTACCGAAAGGAACAGGAAGAAGATGAGGCAGATTTTTACGTAGCCTGAAATAACGGTTTAAAAGTATGGGTTTGATATACAAGAGTATGGAGAGTAGGGGGCATGAACCCCGGGGTAATGGGGGAAGATGACGTAAATTTGCGGGAAACATTCCTTGCAAATCGCAGCTTAGAGTTGTAATATTATGTCCCGTTGAGAAAATTGCCTTAACGGATTCCCAACCCTTGAGCTGCTTGTGTTCTGCAAGGAAAGTAGATGGCATTATGATAGAAGAAAAACCGTACAGTTTTGGATTTACCGCGGCATCGCTGCGAACGAAAGAATTTAGGACAACCATTGAAATGATCACAGCAGGGAAACAAGATCAATTGGCATCGGCCTTAGGGGGTGGTAAATCTACCACCGGAAAGCGTATGGCCCTTGAACTAACCAAAAGAGCGCAGCAATTAAGTCCGGAACAAATGGAGTATTTCCTGAATACGGGCCTGGATGAGCAAAACGCCATGGCCTTTTATGCCGTGTGTAAGGCCCATCATTTTATCCGTGATTTTATGATCGAGGTGGTGCGCGAAAAGACCTTTGTTTATGATACCGTACTCACCGAGGGAGAGTTCATCACTTTTCTCAGAACCAAAGCAGAATTGCATCCGGAAATTGAATCCCTGGCCGATTCCACCCGCCAGAAGATCCGGCAGGTCACCTTTAACATGATGGCTGAGTCTGGGCTTATAGACAACCGTAATGATAAAAATATAGCGCCTCAGTTTTTAGGGCCGGAACTTCGGGCCCAGATCGCAGCCGATCACCCCTCTTGGCTCAAGGTCTTATTACTAAGTGATGCTGAAATCAAGGAATACCAATAATCCATGGAAAACCTGAACGATAAATTTAACCACCTCTTTGAGATCATCTCCCGTGACAGCTTCCTGAAAATGGAAAGCCTTGGCGGAGAGATCCCCTTCTTTATTGCAGCCTACGATGCACGGCAGGAACTGGATATTTCCCGGAACGTTGGCTATCTTAAAAACAAGCTGGAAACCCAGGGCATCCCCGTGCTGGAGATTAACCTATACAGCCTCTCTTGTGAGCTGTTGGAAGAACGCAGCCTGATAGACCGCCTGTTTCGGGTAGAACGGAAAAAGGGTAAGGATAAATTTCTCAGGGCCCTGCAATCGTCCCTGAACATCCACGAGGTGCTTATGCCAGCCATTCAGGCGAAGATTGCCGAGCACGGCGAAGCTAAGGTGTATTTCCTAACCGGTATCGGACAGGTATTTCCCTTTATACGTTCGCACACCATTTTGAATAACCTGCAGAATATTGCAAAGGAGGCGCCCACCGTGACCTTCTTTCCCGGTGAATACAACGGCCACTCCCTGAACTTGTTCGGGAAACTGAAAGACGACAACTATTACAGAGCATTTAACATAGAAAACATTAAAGCCTAACCACCCATGCAGATCAAGGATTTTTTTGAAAAGGACATCAACCGGAATATTGAAACGGTTATTAAGGCAGACGATCGCGACCATGTAGCTACCGAGGTCGCTGAATACGTGATTACTGATGAGATCGCTAAAAAGACCCGGAATTTTTTCCAGGCGTATAACGACTACTCTGGCGCCAATGGGGTGTGGATATCCGGATTTTTCGGAAGTGGTAAATCGCACCTGCTTAAGATCCTTTCTTATGTGTTAGAGAACAAAGCCTTCGACGGCCAGCACAGTGGTGAGGTTTTTGCCGGTAAAATTGAAAACGATGCCCTGCTGCGCGGTGATGTGCAAAATGCGGTGCGCATTCCATCAGAATCCATCCTGTTCAACATCGACCAACAGTCGCAGATCAAAAGCAAGACCGACGAGAATGCCATCCTGGCCGTTTTTTACAAGGTGTTTTACGACCATCTGGGGTATTACGGCTTCCAACCTCATGTTGCCGAATTTGAAATGTGGCTGGATAAACAGGAGAAATTCCAGCCTTTTAAAGAAAAGTTCGCCGCTATTCACGGCAAGTCCTGGGAAGAAGCCCGAAGAGATTACTTCGACCCTTTGGTGACCGACGACCTGGCCGAAGCCCTGGCAGAGATCAACAACACCCAGGCTGAAAAATACGAGGATATCCTCGATGAGCTGGAAGACAAGCAAAAACAGTCTATTGAAGATTTCAGCCTCAAGGTAAAGGAATATATAGATACCAAGCCCAAAGGGTGCCGCCTGAACTTTTTTGTCGATGAGGTGGGGCAGTACATCAGCGACAACACCAAGCTCATGCTCAACCTGCAAACCATAGCCGAATCCCTGGCAACCAAGACCCAGGGGGGCTCATGGATCCTGGTAACCTCTCAGGAAGACATGGAGACCATTGTGGGCGATATGAACAAGCAACAGCAAAACGACTTCTCCCGAATTCAGGCGCGTTTTAAGATCAAGGTGCCCCTCACTTCGGCCAATGTCGATGAGGTAATCGAAAAGCGCTTGCTTAAAAAGACAAGTGAGGTACAAGGCAACCTTACCGATCTCTATAAAAAGGAGAAATCACACCTGGAAACGCTCATCTCTTTTTCAGATATAGGCGTGCAGTTTAAAGGGTTTAAAAGCGACCAGGATTTTGGTAATAAATATCCGTTTCTCCCGTATCAGTTCGATCTTTTTCAGCAGTGCCGCAAGGCACTGTCTACCCACAACGCCTTCCAGGGAAAGCAGATGTCTACCGGAGAGCGTTCCATGTTGGGGGTATTCCAACAGGTTATACAGCATATCGAAGAACAAGGAGTGAAAACCCTGGTGAGTTTCGATCAGATGTTCGAAGGCATCCGCAACGAATTAAAGAGTGAGATCCAAAGTGCCATCATCCTGGCCGAGAGGAACCTGGATGATGCCATGGCCATCAGGGTGCTTAAAACCCTGTTTATGGTAAAGTATTACAGCAACTTTAAACCCACCAAACGCAATATTGCTACCCTGTTACTCGATCATATGGACGCCGATCTGAAACAGCATGGCGACCGTATTGAAAAAGCCCTGGAAATTCTCGAAAGACAGAGCTACATTCAGCGTAACGGCGAGGTGTTCGAGTTCCTTACCGACGACGAAAAGGATGTGGAAGAGGAGATCAAGGGAGTTGATATCGACGACCAGGCCACCAATCAACTGTTGCGACAGCTCTTCTTTGACGAGATCATCAGAGACAATAAGATCCGCTTTCAGGAGAACAAACAGGACTACGATTTTACCAACAAGATCGATGGGGTGGTCATGGGCCGCGAAAAGGAACTGGAAATAGAGATCGTTACCGGAAATGCTGCCGATCATGGCAATCCTACGGTATTGGCTTCCCACACCATGGGGACTTCCGGAATGAAGATGGTTTTACCGTCCGATTTTGCCTTTTCCAAAGACCTTAAACTCTATCTGCAAACCGAAAAATACCTCAAACAATCCAGCACCGCTTCAAATACTCCGGAGCGCAAACGCATCCTCGGAGAAAAGGGCCAGCTCAATGCCACACGCAAACGCAACCTGCTCAATGATGCCAGCCGTTTACTCAAAGAAGCTACGGTCTACATGAATGGGGGCAAACAGGAGGTGAGTAAAAGCAGCGATGCCAAAACCTATGTGATTAATGCCTTTCAGCAATTGGTGAAAATGGTATATACCAACCTGCGCATGCTGGGTACCGAAAAATATTCGGAAGATACCATCAAGCAAACCCTTCGCAGCCGGCAGGATGACCTCTTTGGTGCCGACGACCAAACCATGACAGAGGCCGAGAATGAGGTGCTGAACCAGATCAAAAGAAGGAAGATGCAATCCGACCGCACCACGCTGTCCGACCTTAAAGATTATTTCTCGAAGAAACCCTATGGGTGGTATCCCAATGCCATATGGACCGTGGCGGCTAAGCTGTACAAGCGCGGTAAGATCGAGGTCAAAAAAGACGGAAACCTCCTGGAAGATGAGGAGGTTCTTAATGCTATCATCAATAGTGCTCATCACAATAATACCTTGTTGGAGCCTCAGGTAGATATCGACCCGCGCCTGGTAAAAAGCCTCAGGGACATTTACGCCGAGGCTTTTGATGAATCCTGCCCGGTAAACGAGGCCAAAGAAGTGGCCCTGGCCTTTAGAGAGAAACTCAAGGACATGGGTAAAGAGGTTGATAAACTTTTGTATCGCAAGTCTGAATATCCTTTTTTAAAGGAGTTACAACCATTTTCTGAACAGTTAGGGAGATGGTCGGGTAAGGAGTATACCTGGTTTTTACAAAATCAGTCCGAATTTGAGGACGCTCTTCTGGATGCCAAAGAAGATGTACTGGGGCCTGTAATGCGATTTATGAATGGAAGTCAACTCAGGATTTACGATGAGGTGAAAAAAGTGCTAAGGGCCGATACTTCCAACTTCGACTATGTGGAAGGAGAAGAGTTGAAGAGCCTGAAAGATTTGCTGGACGACCCAAAGCCCTATGTCGATAATAAACTAAGGGAGGCAAAAGAAGCTCAGGAAGCCCTAAGTAAGAAGGTGCTCGAAAAGATTGAAGAGGCTAAGGAGAATGCCAACCAGGCCATCGATCAGGCCATAGAGGCCATTCGCCAGATGGAAGAATTTGACAAACTGGATGACGAATATCAGGAAAAGGTGCTCAAACCTTTTGAACAGGAACGGCAAAAGGTAGCTGCACAAAGGTATATTGCCAACCTGCGTACCCTGGCCAGCGATGTGAGTGGTAAGATGCTTACCAGCCAGCGTAATGCCCTGATGGTTTTTGCCCGGCCTAAACCAGAGCCCGTCCCGGTATCCGGAGGGGAGAGTCCCCAAAAGGAGACGGCCAAAGTAGCCGAACCCGAAGTACACTATATCGACAAAAAGAATATTCCGGTGAAATTTACCAAAACCGAATTACGTACCGAAGAAGATGTCGATGCTTACGTGGAAGCCCTTAGAGCAACCCTTAAAAAACATATTCAGGATAAACGAAGAATCTCTCTATAATTCATATGAACACCAACCAACTCAAACGCTTCGCCCAGGAAACCCGTAAAAAATTATTGCAACAGGTCACCGCCAAACTTGAGCGGGTACTGCAAACCGATAGTGCCGAACTACGGGAGCGGGCCGAGGCCTTGCGCCAACTTAAGGAAGCCATTGCTGCTCAGGGAAAGCAAGCCGTAGCCGATAAGGTGGCCTATACATGGTTTAACCGACTGGTAGCCCTCCGGTTTATGGATGCCAATGCCTACCAACCCATAGGGGTAAGTGTGATCAGTCCGAAAGAGGGCTATACCCTCCCCGAATTGCTGGACGAAGCCAAGCAGGGCCATGTGCCGGAGGAGCTTGAGGTAGATAAAGACCGTTTATACAACCTGCTGGACGGAAAAGTCCCCGGAGCAGATCCTCAGAACGAAGCCTTTCGGTTACTACTCATCGCCGCCTGTAATCAGCTGCATCAGGTGTTTCCCTTCCTTTTTGAACGCATTAATGATTATACCGAACTCCTGTTGCCGGACGATCTGATCTCGGAGTTTTCTGTGATTCAGGATATACGCGATGGGATGACCACAGAGGATTGCCAGGAAGTAGAGGTTTTGGGCTGGTTGTATCAGTTTTACATCTCTGAACGCAAAGATGAGGTTTTTGCTTCTAAAAGCAAGGTGCGTAAGGAAGATATACCTGCTGCCACCCAGCTGTTTACGCCCCGTTGGATTGTAGAGTATATGGTGCAAAACACGGTCGGGAAACTGTGGTTGCAAAACAATCCCAATTCCAATATAAAAGAGCATATGCCCTATTATCTGGAGTCACCTTCAGATGATGGAGATTATCTAAAAATAAATTCCCCGGAGGAGATCACTTTGCTCGATCCAGCCTGTGGTAGCGGACACATTCTGGTGTATGGTTTTGAGCTGTTAACTAAGATCTATGAAGAACAGGGGTACAACCCTAGCGAGATTCCACAACTCATCATTGAAAAAAACCTATTCGGGTATGAGATTGATGAACGTGCCGCTCAGTTAGCTGGATTTGCGCTGATGATGAAAGCCCGGGAATTTTACCGCCGCCTGCTTAAAAAAGCGGTGAAACCAAATATTTTATGTTATCAGGATCTTGCTTTGGAAGAGGAGGCAATAAAAGAATCTTTTAAAGCTTCCGACATCACCATATCCCAGGCTCTCATACATGATCTCAAACTCATGCAACAGGCTACCAACCTGGGGTCACTGATTATACCCAAGTCGAAACCTCAGGAAGTAGAACGAGTATATGAAAAAGTACTGGAAGCTCGTAAAACAGCAGATGCCTTTATGGCGTATGACATGGATCAAATAATAGCGGCTCTGGAGCAATTAATCCTGCTTAGTAAAAAGTACACCTGTCTGGTGGCCAATCCGCCCTATATGGGCGGGGGAAATATGAACAAACCACTTTCAGATTTCGTTAAAACGAATTATCCGGATAGTAAGGCCGATCTGATGGCCTGTTTTATGGAATCCGGACTAAGGATGTTGTTGCCAAAAGGATTGTTGGGAATGATCAATCAGCATAGCTGGATGTTCTTGAGCAGTTATGAAAAACTGAGGGGCAAATTGGTAGAAAATACACATTTTGATACCATGCTTCACCTGGGCACGCGCACCTTCCCGGAAATCGGAGGAGAAGTAGTTCAAAATGCAGCTTTCACGTTTGTTAATGAAGAACCCAATAAAGAAGGGAAGTATATACGTTTGGTGGATTATGGAAATACGGAGTTAAAGCGAACCAAAACCCTGGAAGCCATTCAAAACATGGATTGCGGCTGGTTCTATACCGCCTCCCAAACCGACTTTCAGAAAATTCCGGGAAGTCCGATTGGGTATTGGTTGGATGGGAATTTTATTCATTCTTTTGAATCAGAGAAGATCGGTGATTATGGAAATAGTAAAAGAGGCTTGCAACCAGGGAACACCCCTAAAGTTGTTCGTAAATGGTATGAAGTCACTTTGGATAAGATAGAATTAGAATCGAATTCAAGATTAGATTCAGTACAAAGCCGTAAAAAGTGGTTTCGTTTTGATAGTGGGGGTTCAACTAGAAAGTGGTATGGTAATTTGGAATCTATTGTTGATTGGGAGAATAATGGCTTCAAAATAAAAAATGGACATAATCCTATTGTTCCTAGTGAACATTTATATTTTACGGGTGGAATTGTATGGTCAAAAATATCATCGGGAAATCCTTCGTTTAGATTACATGAGCCAGGTATAATACCTGGAGATGCAAGCCCATGCTTGTATATTAATGAAAATTACAAATACTTTGCTTTAGGATTATTGAACTCTAGGGTTTCAATTAATATTTTAGAATTATTGGCCCCTACTTTGAATATTAAAACTTCTGATATTGATAAGATACCCTTTCTAAAACAAATAAGTGTCGAACTAGAAGATGCAATTAAAGGGTGCGTAGAAATTTCAAGGAATGAATGGAGAAAAAGGGAGTTGTTTTGGGATTTCGACAGAAATTCTCTGGTCGTAAGAAATTGTAATGATATTGGGGATGTTCTTGACAGATATAAAACTAAATGGAGAAACTTATTTTTTGAACTGCTTAAACTTGAAGAGCTAATCAATAATGAGTTCATACGTATATATAATTTAAGCAATCAGATTTTTCCAAAAGTAACACCTGAAGAAATCACCATCCTTAAAGAAGAAACCAGCATAGAAAATGGCGAGCTAGTTTTCCATGCCGATGAGGTCTTTGCCCAGTTTGTGAGCTATGCCGTAGGCTGTATGTTTGGACGCTACTCTTTAGACAAAGAAGGACTCATCCTGGCTAATCAGGGAGAAACCCTGGAAGACTACCTGAAAAAGGTCGGGAAAGGGGAGGCTGAGTTGCAGTTTGTGCCTGATGACGACAACATTATCCCCGTACTCGACGATGAGTGGTTTGAAGACGATATTGTGGGTCGTTTCTATGCCTTCCTTAAAGCCAGCTTTGGAGAGGAAAACTTTGAAAAGAACCTGGCTTTTGTAGAAGAATCTTTGGGGAAAGACATTCGCAAATACTTCGTCAAAGATTTTTATAAAGACCATATTAAACGCTATAAAAAGCGTCCGATCTACTGGATGTTCTCCTCCCCCAAGGGATCGTTTAACGTACTTATCTATATGCACCGCTACACCCCGGATACCCTTAACAATATCCTGAACGGCTATCTCAAGGAATACCGGGAAAAACTAAAAGGACGTATGGATCACTTGGAGCATATTGCCACCACCGGCTCTTCCTCCGAGCAAACCAAAGCCACCAAAGAAATGGATAAGATCCGGGAGGTGCTCCGCGAACTCCAGGAATATGAACGGGAGATCCTCTATCCCCTGGCTACTGAGCGTATCGCCATCGACCTGGATGATGGCGTGTTGGTAAACTACAACAAATTCGCCCAGGCCATCAAAGAAGTTAGCGGACTCAACGATAAAAAAACCAAAGCCAAGGTCAAAAAGTTTGACTGGATAGATACCAGTACGATACGATAAGTTTATGCTAAAAAACAAAACCCAAAAAGAACAATTTTCAGATCAGTTTTTAAAGGAGTACCTATCCCGAGGGTTTGGAAATATGCCCAAACGGGAGTTGGATGTTCTTATTTTTTATTTGCTTCAACAGCAAAAGGTTTTTGAAAACAAAACGAATTATGAGATTGCAAGGATGTTGAAGACCACTCCCGGGAAAATCAAGAACCTGAAGTATGAGGCAGTGCTTCGGTTTGGGGAGGAAGATTTGACCGATGACGCCTATTTAAGAAATCGGATGAAGGAATACTTTCAGGACCCAATATTAAAGCTTGAAGGGAAATGGTTGTATATGCAAATTGAAGACCCTGTTTTGCTTGATACTGTTAAAGCGGCATTAAAAGAGGGGGGTAGTTTTTTCGATGGCTCTTTTAACGCGGAAGTTGTGAAAATATCCGGAGATGATTATTCCAGGTTAATGAAGACCATAATTTATGAGGCGCACGAACAAAGCCTGATAAAGAAAGCTCTAAAAAATAAAAAGGAATTGTCGCCGACTGTTTTTGAAGAAGGGATGGCAGCTTTATTCAAGAAAGCAAAGGATAAAGGGACGGATGAGGGAGTAGAATTTTTAAGAAAGATGACCCAAAAGTTACTTATGAGTAAAGTGCCGGAACTTGTAGAAATGATAAGTAGTCTAACCTAATTACATCTAAACCGAACAACTTTAAAATTTTATGGATCAGCTTAACCTGTTTGAAGAACCTAAAGACCCCACCGCGACTATAAAAATCCAGGATGGAGAATACATCTACATCCCGGATTTCTATAATGGGGCAAAGGCCGATCACTATTTTAAAAAATTGATGGGGGAGATTGCCTGGAAACAGGAAGCCATGATGATGTATGGGCGGGAGGTCAAGTTTCCCCGTTTGACGGCTTGGTATGGCGATAGCGATAAACCCTATTCTTTTTCGGGCATTACCCTTAATCCGCATTCCTGGACACCCGAATTGCTGGAAATTAAAAATGAGATTGAAGCCTTATCATATGAGGTGTTTAATAGTGTCTTACTCAATCGCTATCGGGACGGGAGCGACTCTATATCCTGGCATACCGATGCTGAAAAAGAACTAGGCAGGAACCCTGTAATTGCCTCGGTAAACTTCGGTGCCGAAAGGGTATTCCAGCTTCGGCATATGCATACCAAAGAGCGCATCGATATCCCTCTGAAACACGGAAGCCTTTTAATTATGAAAGGAGCCCTTCAACATTTCTGGCAACACCAGATTCCTAAGTCCAAACGGGTAACCCGTGAACGTATCAACCTAACTTTTAGAGTGATTAAGGATTAATCTATGACCAACTACCAAAATCAGTTATTAAAACTTAATCCACCGTCTTTTGAAGGTATACGAAAAGTAGCTAATTCAGAATTGGACGGATTGCCCGAGAACTATCGCAATCAGCTTTATGATCAGTTGGAAAGGGGCCTGGCTTTGTTGGATTCTCATGAAAAGTTATGTCAGTACCTTAAATCTTACGGCCGGATGCATCAGGCCAAATTGCTGGAAGCCTACCGGCAATTACCCGCAGATTTGTTATCTCAGCCATTTGATGTTATTGATTGGGGTTGTGGGCAGGCCATGGGCACGATTAATTTGTTGGATTATTTAGGGGAAGAGCGCAGAGATCTCGTAAAAAGGGTGACTCTTATAGAACCCTCAAAAATGGCATTAGACCGGGGGCAATTACACGTGGAGGCCTATGGTTTAAAAGATGCTGAAGTGGTGTGCATTAATTCTTTCTTCGAAAATATTGATCCGGCTCAACTAAAAAGTGATAGTGGCTTACCGGTAATTCATATTTTCTCCAATATCCTGGATGTTGCGCAAATTGATTTGAAAAAGCTATCCAAACTGGTAGATAGCACGGTTTTTTCCGATCATTTTTTGGTATGTGTTGGGCCTTTAGAGCCTAATAATCATAGACTCGATCACTTTTTTGATTATTTCGATGACACCCTGATCAAAAAACTATATGAGGATCAAAATTCCTTTTTCCATTACACAAGACATGGGACAGTTTGGACTTATAAAGGGAAAATATATAAGTTAGAATACAACGAAAAAGGCCACCTTATCCCTATCGAATACTATCCGCCGGTTCAGTTTTTGGCGGCTCATGAGCTGGATATGGTTAGGCAATCAAGGCGAAAACTAAAGCTTGATTTAAAGGGACATCTTACTCATTTTGAAGTCGCCGCGCCCTTTGACCTTGGAGGTAGTATCTACGATGATGTACATCCGGTGCTTGCGGTACTCAATAACATCATTACCCGTGGCCTGCCCACCCGATCCAGTGTGTTTATAGAGGAGGCCTTTGAACGAGCTTTTGGAATGACTAAAAGATCATCTTATTTGGGGTCTATCGATTTTGAAGCCAAAGATACTTCCCAAAAGGAAGTAATGCTGCAGCTTTTAGCTACCGAAGAATTGGATGCTTCTACTCTTTCAGCGGCCGATAAGCTTGCCCTGCAAACGGTGCTCACTCCTATTGCAATTGCCCGCTTCCAAAAGGTGATGATCGAGGCCTTGATCACAGGGCATTTGGATATGGAGAAGGAGAAATGGCATATTTTGGTGGAAGAAAAGGACGTTCCCTTTGCACGTCTTGCCGTTACCGATTTTCAACAAATGTTCCACCATCTGACTGACTTTTCAAGGGAGTATGAGTTGTTCAAACTTCCTGAAATTACGTTAACGGTGATCAGTAACGATCGGTTTAAAGATTCTCCCCTTCATGAATCTGAGGAGGTGCTTACAGCACTCCCTCCTGCTGAAAGAACCCGGGAGTTCGATATGGTGGTGAGTTTATCGATGGTGACTAAAATGTCTGAAACCGTAGAGAATTTCAGTAAGTATCGATGTCTTAACAACTGCTATTTTAAGGTCAGAACGATCAATCAGGTACGTGCTGATCGCCTTATGTATACCTCTTCCTTGATTACTTATAAGGATCTGGTATCCAAAGATGCCCAGGGCAATTATCAGGAGCTTGAAGAAAATCTGGAGCACCTCAATTACTTCCTGCAATTGCTGTTCAGAAAAGAGGCGTTCAGACCGGGACAAGTGCCTATACTTGATAGAGCGCTTAAGAATGAAGCCGTTATTGGACTATTACCTACAGGGGCCGGTAAATCGTTAACCTATCAGTTGGCGACCATGTTACAGCCCGGAATTACAATGGTTATTGATCCGTTAAAGTCCTTGATGAAAGATCAGCATGATGGGTTGATCGCTAACGGTATTGATTGTGTGGCCTATATTAATTCTTCTCTTTCTGCAGAAGAAAAGAAAACGAACGAGGCCAAACTGGAAGGCTCTCAATTACTCATTGTTTTCCTTTCTCCGGAACGGCTTTCCATTGCTTCTTTCCGGGAACGATTAAGAAATATGCACGACTACAATGTGTATTTCTCCTATGGGGTTATTGATGAGGTGCACTGTGTATCAGAATGGGGACACGATTTTAGGTTTAGCTATTTGCATCTGGGACGAAATTTATACAATTACGTTCGCGCAAAAGAAGGAGAGATCTCACTTTTCGGACTTACGGCTACTGCCTCGTTCGATGTGCTCGCCGATGTAGAACGGGAGCTTTCCGGTAACGGGGCTTTTTCCCTGGATGCAGATACCATTGTGCGATACGAAAATACAAACAGACTGGAATTGCAGTATAAGGTAGAGCGGGTACCTATATCCTTTGAACCTGATGGATTTTTTGATAAAGGCGGTGCGCTTGCCCCTGGTTTGCCAATGGCGGTGAACATTACCAATCATTGGTCGGCTTACGATACTAAGGCCGCTTATTTAGGGTCGTATTACAAACAAACCCCTGAATACCTTAACGAGCTTAATGAGCCTGAAAATGTAGCCTATATAAAAAAGGAATTTGTAGATCGACAGCAGAATGACATTGGGGCCGAATTTGACCTGGTTACGGAGATGCCCGAAGATTATTATACAGGAAAATCTCAATACGAACAGGCGGGAATTGTCTTTTGTCCGCATGTGAGGAAAACAGGGGTTTCGGTAGAACGAAACACGTCAGTTCTGAGGTCAAATGGCGTTGAGGATGTGAGATCGTTTTCGGGTCAGGATGATGATCAAAGTGCAATTGAAAGTTTAGAGGCTTTTAGAGAAAACCGGAGTCCGCTTATGGTGGCCACCAAGGCTTTCGGGATGGGGATCGATAAGCCTAATGTACGCTATACCGTAAACATGAACTATTCCGGTTCATTAGAAGCCTTTGTACAGGAGGCCGGACGATCGGGTCGAGATCGGAAAATGGCACTTTCAACCATTCTCTTATCCGATTATAACCTGGCAAGTATTAGAAGAGATTGCCCTTTAACAGACTTTCCTTTAGCCATGTTAAAAAATAAATGGTTTAGAAGCGAAGACCTGGAGACTATTCTTACTCATTATAACCTGAATATACCCGAAGAGTATATCTTAAGAGCCACTCCGGCCAATGATATTGCCAAGTTATACTGCGCGACAGATAATAAGATGTTCGGCTTTGGCAAGTGTAATGCAAATTGTAGTGGATTTAAAGGGTGTGATCTAAAAAAGGTAAAGCCCGAAACCAAAGGCTGGAAACAGGAGTCGGAACTACTTCACGATATCCGGGAGCAAAAATTGAACATTACCCGAAAGCATTTCCAATACCTCAATCCGGACTATCAGGCTATGATGTATTTCTTTAATGGCGCCTTTAAGGGAGATGTGGTGGAGAAAACCTATATGCATCAGTTGTTGAATTTATCGGAAGTCCAGGTGGTTGATAACAAGCAGTTAGTTTTTAAAAAGGGGTTTTTGGAGAGTCTGTCTGAAGCGGAGGCCGATGAAGAGGTTATGGTCTTTGTGCCTTATACAGAAGAGAACTATGCCGATCTGTCTAAGGCCATCTATAGGATGTGCTGTATAGAGTTGATAGAAGACTTTACCCAGGATTACGTTAAAAACCAGTTTCGTATAATTGCCCGAAGAAAATCTGCCGGTGGTTACTTTAAAGGACTTCGCAACTTCCTGCTTAGGTATTACACGGCCGACCGAGCCGATCTGGAGATCGAAAAAGTAAAAAGCATTTCCTTAAAAGCAGAGGAGTCCGATGAAATTAAATCTGAGATCTATCGATGTCTGGCCTACCTCACCGAATTTGTTTACGATAAGATCTCTGAAAAGCGAAAGCGGGCCCTGGACGATATGCGAAACTTCTGCATTGAAGGGATTAGTCATGAAGGAAGCTGGATCGAAGCCAATGAAAAATTAAAAGATTTTATCTATTACTACTTCAACTCGAAGTATGCTAAAAACGATTATATAGCCGATAACGGAGAACCCTTTTCCCTGGTGGTGGATACCGATGAGGGTAAATTTAGTGCCCCTGAAGTTTTGTTTAAATATCTGCGGGTAATTGAGGATGAAATTGTAGGTACAGGAACTCCATTAGATAATGTAAAACACCTCTATGGTGCGGTGCGTTTAATTAGCAGGTCTCTAACAGACAGTAACCCCGCTCTCGCATTGCTGGAGGTCTTTTGTCTGGCATATATGGGAACCAAGAACAATAAAAATCTCGAAGAACAACTCTATATAAAATTAAGGGAAGGGATGCTGGAAAGTAAGAAAAGATCGGAGTCTCCCAAAGCCTTTTGGGAGTTATTTGACACCTTTACCGATACGCTGGCAAATTATATAGAGTCGACTCGATTTAGCGAATTAAAAGAAGAAATTCACTTCCTGGTTCACCTGGAAGAAACCAAACGAATAACAGAAAAATACACCGAGGCATATGCATAATACAACACTTAGCCAATCTTTAATAGAACTGGAGGAGAATTTAAAAAACCTTTCTTCAGCCAGGTCACAGGTAGAGACCGTTACGATGAAGACCGATAAATTGGTAACTACCGTAGCTGCGCTATTGAAAAATGTTGAAGCCATCAAGGAGTTTTACGATGAAGAAAAGGGCGGCGTACAGATTAATATTGAGAAGTCGTTGAAGTCGTTTAAAGCTTCTTTGGAAATGTCGGCTGGTAAATTTAAAAGGGAAAGTGAGGGATGGGCCTCTGATCAGAAAAAAAGTGTTGAGGACGTACTGCGCAGTTTTAGAGACTTAAAAACAGATCTGTTGGCGGCCAAGGATGAGATCAGTGAATTAGATTTTGAGAAAAATTTCAAGGATCTGCAAGCACAGTTCGAGCACCTGGAACAGAAACAAGATCTGTTAAAAGAAGCCCTGGCTTTACAGGAACGTAATTTGCTTGAGATTCAGGAAAAACAGATAGAACGACAGGAGAAGCAATTCAGAAATATCCAGTATACGGTGATTGGGGCTACAGTCTTTATTACTTTTACGGTAATACTATCAAAGTTAATTTAAGACGTGGAAAACATAAAAAGCGCCATCCTGCAGAAATTTGATAAACACCGCCTGGTGTTTTGGTATGACGAAAAAAAGGAGTTTGCCTCTTTTTTTGAAGAACTCGTACTGGACGGTGTGGAGAAGATCGCTGTAGAGGGGAATGAATTTGAGGTAAAACACAAAGTGCTTCGGGAGGCCCCGGATGGGCGTTTCCTTTTGTATCTGGGCTATCCCGTACCGGCGCATGAAGACAACTGGCTGCTGGACCTTGAACTGGCACATGATGTGTTCTTTACCGATCAGGAGGCCTTATACCTGCAAGAGTTAGGGTTGGGCTATCACCTGAAGGAGTTTATGAGTAAGCACCTCGAATTTTTTAAGGCTAAAGACCGCCGCAAAAAATTAAAAGACATCCTCGGGAAGGATGATCCTGAAAACGAGATCCGCTCTAAGATGTTGGCAGTACTTTTTAAAAGTGACCATATTAACCTCAATAACTACCTGCAAACTCATGTGGTGGCAGCGGTTGGTGGCGACGATACGTATGATAAGGAACTCGAACGCTATAACCTCAAGGATTTTTACTGGAAGCAGATCGCCGCTAAGTTTAATGCGGAGGACGAAAACCGCTCGATCTATGAATTGATGCTGGAGGTATTTGAGCATAACTTTAGTGAAGGAAAAAATCACAACCTTTCCCTAGAGGCGGGTTTAATGCTGAAGCTCTGGAAAGATTCGGTGGCATTCAAAGAAGGCTTTAAGGAAGTGTCCGGGAAAATAGCCGAAGACCTTGGCGTAGAAGCCATGTTGCAACAGGCAAAGCTCACCGATATTATGGATAATGACCTTTTCGAGCTCACCGAGCAGAAAATCATTGTCGAACTCGCTGCCTTGCTTAGTACTGGAGAGATATCCGACGATAAATTGCAGCTATACGTAAAACAACGCGAGAATAAGTTTTGGTATGCAAAATATGCCGATTTATATCAGGCGTTGTCCCATGCTTCTGCCCTGATAGCAGTTATTCGCACCTGGCAGGAGGTGGCTTTTAAAGATATGGAAGAAGGCCTTAAGCGATATGCAGACACCTTCTACCTTATCGATCAGTATTATCGTAAATACATTGTATTCTGGCGTAATAGTCAGCAACACCCCCTTCTTACAGCCCTCACGGAAAAGGTGGGGAAAATGTATGCCAATGACTGGCTCCTCCCTTATAACGACCAATGGCAAAAATCGATAGACACCCTCACAGCATGGCCGGCGGATAACTTAAACAGTCAGCATAAATTTTTTGACACACGCGTAAAGCCTTATCTGAATCAGGATCAGCGGTTGTTTGTAATCATCTCTGACGCCCTGCGTTATGAATGCGCTCAGGAGCTCTATTTGCAGTTTCAGGGGGCTCAGCGTTTAGAAGCCGAGCTGGATTATATGGTAAGTGCAGTGCCCTCTTACACCCAGATGGGAATGGCTGCTTTGTTGCCTCATAAAGAGCTCAGCTGGCAGGAGGGCACCGATCAGGTGCTGGCCGATGGGATGCCAACTTCGGGCACCCCAAACCGCAAAAAAGTCCTCGAAGCCAATTCCGGGGTGCGGTCTACAGCGATCTCCGCTGAAGATTTTCTTAGTATGCCAACAAAATCTGAAGGACGGACTTTTGCCAAGGAGCACGACTTGATCTATATCTATCACAATACCATTGATAAAACCGGCGATGATAAGATTTCTGAACAGAAAGTATTTGAAGCGGTAGAAAAGGAGTTCGAACACCTCAAGGAGGTGGTGAAAAAGGTGATGAATGTGAATGGCTCGAACATCCTCGTGACGGCAGATCATGGATTCCTGTATCAGCATATGGCTTTGGAGGAAAGTGATTTTACCCTTTCGGAATACAAAGGTGATTGCTGGAAAGAGAACAGGCGTTTTGTATTGGGGAAAGGGCTTAAAGGAGAAAATTCTACCAAGGAATTCTCAGCGTCTCAGGTCGGGTTGGCAGGGGAAGCTGAAGTGCTCTTCCCGAAATCGGTTAACCGCTTCCGGGTAAAAGGGGCAGGTTCCCGTTTCGTACATGGAGGTACTTCGCCTCAGGAGATCGTAGTCCCCGTGATTAAGCTCAATAAAAAGAAAAAGGATACGGTGACTAAGGTCGATATTGATATTATAAAAACCACCGACAAAATCACGACCAATATCATGCCGGTGTCTTTCCTGCAGAGTGATCTGATCTCTGAGAAGGTCCTGCCCAGAACGATCCGTGCGGCCATTTATGCCGACGATGACACCGTATTGAGCGATCAGTTTCAGTACAATTTTGATATTGAGGAAGGCACTGAACGGCAACGGGAAGTGAAGCATCGTTTTCAGCTTATGGCCATAGCCAGTGGTAAGTATAAGAACCAAAGAGTGCATCTGAAACTTGAAGAATCCGTAGAAGGCACCTCCAAATGGAAGGCGTATAAATCCTTCCCGTTTACGCTTAGCATCTCATTCACCAACGATTTTGACGATTTTTAATTCATGAAGGCATTAGACACCAAACTCAACAGGTATTTTGAAGGGAAAGTAGTGCGTAAAGACCTGACCAAGCTGGTTAAGGGGAACGCCATTGTACCTACATACGTATTGGAATACCTGCTTGGGCAGTACTGCGCCACCGACGATGAGGAGACCATTAAAGAGGGGGTGGAAACGGTAAAAAGCATTATCGCAAAACACTTTGTACACCGGGACGAGGCGCAGATCATCAAATCGACCATAAGGGAACGTGGCTCCCACCGTATTATTGATAAGATCGCGGTACAACTCAATGATAAGCTGGACCGCTATGAAGCCAGTTTTGCGAATCTTGGGCTCAATAAGATCCCCATAGGCGAAGAGATTGTAAAGGCACACCAAAAGCTGCTATCCGGTGGGGTATGGTGCATACTTACGATAGGGTATTTCTCGAATGATGATAACCACAGTTCGCCCTGGGTGATTGAATCCCTGAAGCCCATACAGATCTCAAATGTGGATGTCGATGAGTACAAGCAGGCCAGACAAGGCTTTTCAAAAGAAGAGTGGATAGATGTCCTGCTGCAATCCATCGGATTGAATCCGGAGGAGTTTACCGATCGGTCCAAACTGCTTCAGCTTACCCGTCTGGTGCCCTTTGTAGAAAACAATTATAACCTGATAGAACTCGGCCCTAAGGGAACCGGGAAATCGCATATTTATTCGGAGATGTCACCCCATGGCATCCTGATTTCAGGGGGGGAGGTGTCTAAGGCCAAACTCTTTGTGAATAATAGTACAGGCAATATCGGCCTGGTAGGGTATTGGGATGTGGTGGCCTATGATGAGTTTGCAGGAAAAACCAAAAAGGCCGACCGCGGACTCGTGGATATCATGAAGAACTATATGGCCAATAAGTCCTTCTCCAGGGGTACCCAGATCTATGGGGCGTCGGCTTCTATGGTGTTTGTGGGGAATACCGACCACTCGGTGCCTTATATGCTGAAGCACTCCAACCTTTTTGATGCCTTGCCGCGTGATTATTACGATACGGCCTTTCTGGATCGTATCCACGCCTACCTTCCCGGATGGGAAGTGCAGAAGCTGCGTAATGAGATGTTCACCTCCGATTACGGCTTTATTGTAGACTACCTTGCAGAGGTGTTGAAAGAACAGCGCAAGGAAGACCGGAATCACGACTATGCTGAATTCTTTGAGCTGTCGGATAGTATTACTACCCGGGATAAAACGTCGATTACCAAAACTTTCTCCGGCCTGGCCAAGGTGATCTATCCCGGTGGGAATATGACGGAAGCCGAAGCTAAAGAACTGCTGGATTTTGCCATTGAAAACCGGAAGCGGGTTAAAGAGCAACTCCAGAAGATGGACGAGACTTTTGAGGCGGTCGATTTTAGTTATACGGTAAAGTCTACCGGAAGACGCGTAGAGGTGGAAACCCTCGAGGAGATCGAATTTGGAAACCCAAGGCCTGCGGTGTTTACCCCTGTTCCTGCGGAAGAAAAGAAAGAGGAAGTTGTTCCGTCAGAACCCGATGAACCTTTAATATTAAAGGAAGGTCAAAAACTGGTGCACGACAATCAGACAGGGATCTCTTACGACAATTTGATCGGGGCTTATCTTCTTGGCGCAACAGACTATACTTTGGTCGACCCATACATTCGTTTCCCATATCAAATGCGTAATTTTATGGAGTTCGTCAAACTCATTTCTGAGAAGAAGGAACCAGGACATGAGATTAAGCTTCATCTCGTCACTTCCAGTGATGAAGAGTACCGGGATAAGGCCCAGGAATCTTTTGAAGAGATGGGCCAGTCTATGGAAGTCCTGGGCATCAACTTTACCTTCGAATTTGACGATACTATTCACGACCGCTCCATCACCATGAATAACGGCTGGAAAATTGTCCTTGGCCGTGGTCTCGATATCTGGCAAAAAACCGGAGGCCTGTTTGATGTCGGTGAATACCTACAGGAACGAAGAAGGTGTAAAGGCACAGAGGTGACTTTTGTGAAGCATAAATGAGATTGAAAACCTATTCCTGATAGTGTAATGACGAATAAGGAGAAGTACGTAAAAATATTTAAATACCTCAAGGAATTCTCTAACCTGAGGTCGAAGGTGGTAAGAGATATCACAAACGCTACCACCTATTCCAAAACCCTTTGGTTTCATGAGTTTCCGGATGATGACAGCATAGCCAACGTTGTGTTGGGCGATGAGGAGCAGACTGATGACACCTGGCTGAAAATAAAAAAACCGACCCCTCCGGCGGTGCCAAAAATTGGCGGATTACCTAAGGTTTTAGAACCTTGGATTGATAATCTTGCCCTGTTTAATGAATTTCCTGAATTGAAGATTAAGTCGGAGTTGCGAGCCACGGGCAATAGGAGAGAATTGCTAGAGGATCATCCCGAAGTTGAAGCGGCTTTTGAGGATTTCAAGGAGGGCAGGTGGCAGGATATTGCATATGATTTCGCTCAAGAGGTATTCCAGTACCTGGCAGATAGAAAGCAATACGAGATTGTAGATAAATTTTATGCCGACTTATTCAAAACGGCTAATTTGTTTGAAAAGTTTGGGGAAGAGTATGAACTCATTGTGGGCCTTGGATTACTGCACTACAAGAAAGGTCCCGATCACCACAAGATTTACAGGCCTATTCTTACTCAAAAGGCCAACCTGAGATATGAACATAAATTAGGGCGTTCTCAAATCGTTCTTGAACCCCTGTCGGAAGCGGAAATTCAGATAGAAACCGAGGCCATTAAGGATCTTGAAGAGCTTTTTCCAACGGAGCCCCTGCTTGAGGCTGAGAAACTACTTGGGAAGGCTATTGCTGATTTGGAATCGGGTGATATTTTTAAGATCCCCGAAGAAGAACTAAAGAAGTTTATAGAGCGGGTGGCTTCTGATGGGACTTATACGCATACGATTAATCTTCCACAAAGAGTCAGTGCTACTCCGGCCATAAGTTATACGCCTTCAATTATTTTACGAAAGCGCAATACGCGGAGTTATACGGCTTTTTTCGAGGGTGTTATTGCTAATCTGGAAGCTGCTGAAGACGATCTGAATATCCCGATTCTAAACGATATCATTTATAAAGATCCCAAAGTAGCAGAGGGGGGTAATCCACACTTTGATGAGGCCTTTGCCAATGCAATTGCAGATAAAACCATTTATTTTCCCCTGGAATACAACGACGAACAGCGGGAGATTATCGAGAAAGCATTGATACATGATAAGGTTTTGGTCCAAGGGCCTCCCGGAACAGGTAAGTCACACACCATTGCCAACATTATTTGTCATTTGCTGGCCGAAAATAATAAGGTTTTAGTTACGGCCTATACTAAAAGGGCGCTGGAAGTCCTAAAGGAAAAGCTCCCCGATGACTTTAAACCGCTTTCCGTGAATTTACTGGGAGGCGATAGCGATTCGGTGCTGGATTTGAAGTCTAGTGTAAGCACCATACAGGATACCATTTCAAGAGCCAGCGTTTCAGAATATAAGAAAAGCATTTTGAACCTTGAGGCTGAATTGGAGCAGTTAAAACAATCTTTGGCGCGAAAGAATAATCGATTGGTCACTCTTAAGGAAGACTCTATAAGAGAATTTTCAATCAATCAAAAGTACGAGGGTAAGCTCGCTGATATTGCCCAAACGCTGGAAAAGGAGCGGGAACAGTTTTCATGGTTTACTGACACCTACGCTAGCGATGCACCCGAAGGATTGGTTCAAAAAGTAGCTGATTTTTGGGAGTTACATAAGGAGTTAGATGCCATAGGCTTTGATAACCTGAAAAGGTCGATTCCGGAGTCCTTTCAACTGCTTACCAAAAGGCAGTTTTCCGATTATATAAAATGTAATCAGCATCTTGAGGAGGTAGATCCCGACAAGGTTGCTAATTATGATATTCCCGCTGATAAAAAGGAAGACCTGATCGAGATGCTGGAGGAATTCCGGAAGTATGTGGAACAAATTTCATCCCTGTATCTGAGTTTTAAGGATGAGGTGCTTGAAGATATTGCAAAAGGCAAATTCAAGTTATGGCAAAATAAACTTAAGGATTTACAAGAACCTTTGGATCGCCTTAAAAATCTTGAGGTTAAGGATTTTTATCGAAATACAGATATCGAATACCCTAAGGGACGAAAGCTGCTGCACCTAAAGCAAGATGCCATGAAGTTGTATCAGCATCTTAAAAAGGGGAATTCTTTTGAAGGGATAAGCTTTAAGCTGAACCGGTTATTCTGGCCTTCGGAAATTAAAGAACGGCTGTACTTTATCAAAGAGGTTAAGGTCAATGGAAGCCCCTGCGATACTACTGAAGAATTTGAGGCTGTGTTAAAGGATTTGGAGATCAAAATGGATCTTCAGGAATTAAAGGAGGCATGGTCTAAATACCCCGAAGATAAATTGCCTCATCAGGTTATAGGCTTCTTTGATGACCTCTGTGCTAAACTTAGCGCACTTCTTGAAGTGCTTAGGGAGGCCAATAAACGAAAGCAGGCAATTGAATATGCATCTGCGATTACCTTTAATACATGGAATGTAGGGGATGTAGATGAAGTTCTTTTCGCATTGGATTACAGCAATATTAAGGAGAAAAAGAAAAAGTTTGACAGCATTGTAAAAGATGTGCTTAAGTATTTAAATGAAGAGGTTGAACATGAGATCAGACATGAACTCATTAGCGCGATAAATAATTTTGATAAGGATACCTACGTGACATTGCTTGAAGAAGTGGAGGGACTTGAAGAGCACCAGGAGCAATGGGATAATTATAAGAACGACAAGGACCAAATTAAAGAACAGACACCTTCCCTAATCGGATTAATTGAAAAAGGAGCATATACACAACAATATCAGGATGAATTGGGTGATGCCATATTGCATAACCACGCCAAAAACTTTGTGGAGGACTACTCGGCTTCGAATCCGAGTGCGGTGATTGAGGGTGAGATTCGAACCATCGAGCTGAAGATAAAGGATACGATCTCCAAACTTGCTTCTATAAAATCATGGTTGGGTATTATAGAAACGGTAAGTAAAAAACCAGCATTGAGCCAAAGCCTTACCCGGTGGTCTCAGGCAGTGAGCAGAATTGGGAAGACCGGCAGAGGAAAACGTGCTTTAAGGTTCCGAAAGGAAGCTCAAAAAGAGATGCCAAAATGCCGTGAGGCTGTGCCGTGTTGGATCATGCCGCTTTATAAAGTGGTGGAAACAGTAACCCCACAACAAGGGCTGTACGATTATATTATCGTTGATGAGGCGAGTCAGCTTGGTCCCGATGCTATTTTATTGTTTTTCCTCGCTAAAAAAATAATTATTGTAGGAGACGACAAGCAAACCTCTCCGGAATATGTAGGGGTGAGTCACGATACCATGGAACCTTTTATCAAGGATCATCTCAGCGATATTCCTTATTCGAATTATTACAACGTCGATTTCAGCTTTTTTGATCATGCCCACGCTTTTTGTCGGGGAATGACCGTCTTACGGGAGCATTTTCGCTGTATGCCTGAAATTATTGAATTCTCCAACAGACACTTTTATGCCCCTGAGAATAAGCCGTTGTATGCGTTAAAACAATACAGCCAAAATCGATTAGAGCCCCTACGAAGTGTGTATTGTGAAAACGGGCATGTAACGGGATCAAGGTCGAATATTACCAACAGGCCAGAAGCACAAGCCATTGTAGATAAGATCAAAGAACTCATTGATGATGATGCCTACGAAGGGAAGACCTTTGGGGTGATCTGTTTACAGGGGAATGAGCAGGCAAAGCTTATTGATCATCTTCTCATTCAGGAAATAGGTGAGGTGGCTTATCAGGAGCGTAATATCGTTTGTGGTAATTCGGCATCCTTTCAGGGGGATGAACGCGATATCATGTTCTTAAGTCTGGTAACTGCGCATGACCATAATAGAAGGGCGCTTTCTTCAGACGCTGATAAACGAAGATTTAATGTGGCTGCGAGTCGGGCAAAGGAGCAGATGTGGTTGTTTCACTCGGTAACAATTGATCATTTAGGAAATCAGGAGGATCTACGGTATAAGTTATTACGGCATTTTATGGATGGTCCGCGGGAAGACGTGATTATTAATACTCCAATACAACAATCAGAAGAAGCACCTCCAAACCCCTTTGACAGTTGGTTTGAAGTACATGTATACAACGAAATCGTAGCTAAGGGCTATTCGGTAATCCCTCAATACAGTGTTGCCAATGGGATGTACTTTATCGACCTGGCAATAGTGTTACCTAATGGCACCAAACTGGCCGTGGAATGTGATGGCGATCGCTGGCATGGGCCGGAAAAGTATCAAAGTGACATGATGCGACAGAAGGTGCTTGAGCGTTGTGGATGGCAGTTCTTCCGGGTTCGCGGCTATGCCTTCTATGTGGACCGGGAAAAGGCCATGGCACCCCTGTGGGAATTATTGGAAAAAATCGAAAAACCCGAAGAGGGGAATTTTTTGCAAGTGGTTCAAGAGCCAAATACCGAGATCGTTTCTGACCTGAATGCATCTTTGGAGGAGCCGTCTGATGACCAGGTTGATTTGTCATCTGAAGCGAAGGAGCAATCTAAGCGAAAAGATCCTATGCAATCTCAGCCTCGCCAGGAAGATCCTACGCTTTTTGATCCGTTGAGTGCCTTTCTTGGCTCAGTGATCGAAAGGGAGGATCGTATAAAGGAGGATAAGCCAAAACCAGTAAAGAATGCCAACAAAGAAGAGCAAAGGGATCGTATTGGTGCGGGATCGATTACAGAAATAAGGTATTTTAACTACTTCGGGAATGGGAAATATAAGTTTACCCACTATGAGCATCAGGCTAAGAACGCCAGGAAGAAGATAAAGTTAAAGTCGAACTGGGAACATGGTTTTCTCTTACTGTGTTTTGAGAATGGACAAATCAACAAGGTGGCTATGAAGGCCCTATTTGAAAAGGAAGTAGGAGTTAAGAATGCCTTGTATTTAGGAAAACCAATAGGGTTAAAACGCATCTTAAGTTATAAGGCAGAGGGGGTTATCGGAATTAAGTATGCTTATCAAGGAGAGGTTTATTTTAAAACCCATAGCACAAGACTATTAGAGTCTCGTCGAACCCTCTCCCATCTGGGCGATAAAGTCGTCCACGTGTCCTTTTCTGATATAGATTATCGAAAAATAAGTAAATCTGAACAACATGGTGTCGAGAAGTTGAATTGCAATCACCTTACGGCTATGGGGTATAAAATTGATCAAGCTTACGTTAAAGATGAAATAAAATTATTGGGGCTTGACAATGAAATGGACTCATCCGAAACGAAGGGTAGTCAAAATGAACTGGAGCCCAGAGAATTGGTTGTTAAGCAAAATTGTGAAGTTAAGCTCTTTTACAAGGATTATCATAGGTGGGTAAATATAAAAATCGTAGAACGTAAATACTCTTCGAAGAAAAAGCGAGAGGGGGAGTTAAATTATGTTGCCCTTGATGCTCCGGTGGCTAAGGCGATATTAGGTAAGACCGTAGGAAGTGAAGTTTATATAGGATCAAAGAACGAACATGTAATTATTGAATCTATTATTTGTGATTGATTAATTCAATGCAGATGAGAAATGCACGCATAAGGCTTAAAACAAAAGCGTTTTTAAGCGGGTTTTTCTATTAACTTTTGGTTAGTGCAAATAAGCTGCACAGTAAATAAAGACATTTGTGATGTAATTAGTCATTTAAAACCCAATACTTATGCAAAATGCACCCGAACACGAGGAATTCATAGAATACGGAACCAATCATTTGTCACTGGACCTAGATGGAGATTTCCCCGGCGCCAGTGGCTGGGTCGGTATCAATGAGTACAAGGGCTGGTTTCTGGTAATCACTGAAGAGGAATGCTACGGTCCTTACAGCTCTTTTCGTGAAGCTTTGGATAACGATGTTTTCGACTATATCCATATGGAATTTACTACCGACTCTGACGTTTTGGATCGAGATGACGTATCAAAAATAGACTTAGAGGTTCGGGAGAGAAGTTCTAAAACCCGACTATCTTAGGGTTTGTTCTTGCTCAATGTAAACAAAGAAGAGGCAATTCCATTGGCAGCAAAAACGCCCTGATGCGTTTCCATACTCATTTCAAAAGGGATTCCAGTGTAGGGTTTAACTCCATGTCCAAATATACCGGAGTCTTTTAAGAGATGCGCACTCAATCCGGCCCACATGGCACCTATGGCAATACCCTTGTGCTTATTGATGTAGTAATAAGCCTTGTCCCAAAATGGATGATGCTCTTCAGGAAGATGATCATAGGTCTGTTGAATTAATCCAATGCCGGAACGCATAACGAATTCTACGATCAATCCAGTGATAATGGAGTGGCTAAGAATATGCCTGTGTACACCTATCCCGAGATTGAGGTCTGAATCTGGAATACCTCCTTCCAGATCCTACCCACCAGCAGAGGCAAAGAAGATCAGGACTGCTAAGACAGCCACGCAGATCATTTCGATGAGTTCTTCCTTCGACTTATTTCGTAATTCGACTAATAAGGTATTGGCACTACTGCTAATGCGATCATATTGTTTGGAGAGGTACGCTGGTGAATCGTGGAGTTTTTTATTGAGATAATTAAAGTCACTTTTGAACTCCTTGTTCCACCCATTGTTCTGGTATTTTGTGAGCTTTTCCTGAGTAACTCTGACTGTTCTTTTTGAAAAGTGAATTAACCCTTTACCTAAGCTTTTCATTGACCTGGCCTTTGATACCGCGGTGTCATGAGCAGGTTCTAAAGCCAACTTATAACATAATATGACCAAGCTCTCTTTGGTATAAGCATGCTTCAGTGCAAACTTTAATTCTTCAAAGATACGAGCGAATTCGTTTTGCTGACTTGTGGTAAGGCTTAGAGTGTTCATAACATTTAGAAATTTACCTTGCCATACCTGTTTCGTATGATCTCTTCGCCCTTTTCTGGATCATTTTTATAAAGTTTCCGGATATGCTTAATGGCAAGCTCATTCGGATTCTTCCTTTTTGTATTAAAGGTAGATTTAGTTTTCAGGTTGGGGTTTTCATTCTTGTCGTAAACTGAATTATTCAAGGCACCTGCCAAAAGATCTGGGAAATTTTTAACTACATCGTCAACCGCTTTACTTCTATTTGCTTCTTCAAGAATTCTCTCAACTGACTTCCGTGTTACTGCTCTACCTTTAACAAAGCTGGAATTTTCATAACCAGGATATGGATTTGGCTGTTGGTGACTCTTTTGATTGTTTTCTTTGAAAGTGTGATTTTGATTATCTGAAGCGGTGGTTTCCATTCGGTCAAGAATTCCTTCGGTAAATTCGTAAGCCATATAAATGGTAATAAATTGCAGGATCATAAGCCATGTGGTAAAAACCATGACAATGGTAAAAATTGATAATGCAATGATGGCTAGGTTTCGGCCGCCTCTTCCAAAAAGAGCTCCTATAAAGATGGCAGCAAAAACGCCTAATTGGAATATGATAACTTCCATGGTGGTTGATTGGGTAATGTTAATTTATGAAATGTAAGATAATACTTATTCCGTGATGCGCCATTGAGGATTTCCATAATGTCACTCATAAGACCCCCACAATCCTGCCTCATTCTCTCTCGCCTTTCTCTGAAGTTTCAGGAACAACTCCGCATACTTCACATTAGGCGGGACTGTATAAACCATTGCGTACCCTTGCTGTACCATGTGTGCATTTAAAAAAGTACCGTCTTCCAGATACACATACGCCAGGGTTCGTCCGTAGCGATCAGTTCTATCCACATCGTATTCCAGTCGGACCTTTTTTCCTTGGAGCAGTTGCTTTACATAATCGGAAGATTCTTTCCCGAATGCTTCTTTTTTTATGTTGAACATGTTTCGGGATTCCGGGGCGTCGATCCCAATAAGTCTGATCTTTTCACCTTTTTCCGTCCCATTGTCAATCCAAAAAGTGTCTCCGTCTACGAACTTTTTAATTGGGTAATATTGGTGTTCAGGACCGCTCGTGGGTTCCTGAACTGATGCCCCTGCGTTAAATTCTGAATAGGTGAGCAGGGGTAGCATGCACAGGGCAATGAAAAGAAGTGTGCGCATAATGAAAAGGTTATTGCGTATTGAATTTCCGGAAAGTTCAGGATACTGCCAAGGTTTTGTTGTGAGTTTCACTCAGTAGGCCTTAACAGTCTTGAAAATCAATTGTATCAAGATGCTATCATGTTGTTGGATGACCCTGGCATTCTAGTTCATCACTTCACATACAAACTGTACTTGTACCCTACAATCGGCACACAGTGATAAAGGGCCGCCTCTGCCGCACATATTCTCCCATGTCCATGGCGGACTACTGAAATCGGTCCATATCAGGTTTTCACCGTTTTTATGGCATTTCGGGCATGGCTTTGGGTGCTCAATACGCCCTGGTTTTTCGATAGGCCGATAGCTGTCAAACACATCCTCCCAGGGGAATTCAGGATAGTGCCTTTCATCCGGTTCAAAGGGTGGTGGGGATTTCTCGATCGGTTTAGGTGGTGATTTTGCATCAAGGTAAAAAATATAGAAAATGAGTGCGATCAGGGCCAGGATAATAATGCCTGCCCACTTTAAAAAGGTTAGTGCCAGATCGACCGGATCAAATCCGTTGATAGCAATGTGGCAGACCAAGGCGATGACCGCTATAACGATGAACAGGGAGGTGAAAACACTTAGGCCGGAAGGACGTTTTTTTGATTTACTCATGCGGTGATAGTTATTGATGTTATTGGTGCTTTTTAATGGTATGATCACGCATCCGGATCTTCCTCCAGGTTGCCATCATCACCGCCATGGGCAGCAGGGGCGTATAGGGCGTCCAGGGCGGCTGTAGGTTCCGGCGTACAGGACGTCATAATGATGGAAAGTAAGATCAGAATGATGGCATAAATAAGAACTCGCATATAACATAGATTTCATGCAAGTTTAGAAGGGAGGGCTGCAGTGTATTTGCAGGAGCAAAAGGTTAAGTAATTAACCCTTATATGATTTCTTGAAGAACGAAAGCATAATATTGAAGAGCCTTCTGGTTTGTAAACTTTTTAGTCAGTTACATGCTTCATCAATTCTGAAAGCGTGGCAGTGAATGGAAGGGCAGAACCACGGCCTGATGGGTAGTTTTTAAGGTTTTTAAAGTCCCATTCTAATCTTGAGAACTCCGGATCTAAAACCTCTTCAATTTCATAAATTAAATAATTCTCCCTGATCTTTGATTCTTCCTTAGGATACTTCTTTTTCATCATATCCCTTTTTGAGAATACCTTGGGTCCATCTCCTGAGATTCGCCACAGTTCACCCGAACGTTTATCGCCTTTGGTGTGTAATAAGAGATATTTAGCACCCAAGGTTTGCGGATTTAAACGAAGTGAACCCTTGATTAAACCTAACCGCAGATTGTAAAGTTTATTGGATTTAATCCATTGTAAATGTTCATCAGATTGATAGTACCCAACCAAAACAAAGGTTTCATCAGGAATCAGGCTGCGATTCTCATTATACGCTTCGGGGAGTGGTTCTTTTATTTCATTATTGGATGACGGTGGATTTCTATGGATATCATAGGTTCGGTAAGATACTTTTTCTCTTTGGGAGTTTCTGTTGGTGAAATGTTCAATAACCTCCAGGATAAAACTCCTTAATTCGTTGATGCCATCATCCGTTTTTGAAGGCTTGACCGGGAAGGCCCCTAAGCCGGGTATGATTTCATGAAAGCCTTTTTGACGCAGGCTTTCGTCTCCGGGGTATAGTACATAAGCCCCTCCCGTTCGGCGTATGGCGTCTTTGTATGCGTGCATCTTTAACAGGTCGGCATTCTTGTAAATACCTTGCCTATTTTCTGTTTTTTCTTCATCCAGGCGCTGATCACTGCTCTCGGGTAAAAAGTCGTGTAGATTGGCAACTTTGTATTTAGCGTCCAAATGTATGTGGGTGATGAGCTCTTGCTGTTCCGCTTCTCTTTCGGAAATTCCTTCAGGCCAAATGGACAGTGTGTAATCTGGTCTTAGGGTAGTGGTCCAGCTTCCTGCTTGGGGATATTGCTGTTTTCCACTAAAAGATCTGTTGTAGCTGAAGCGAATCTTTAATCTTCTTGAGCCCGAATTGTACAATCCTTTTAAAGCGGTTTGTTTCCCTTGTTTTAGTTCCAGATGCAGGCCATCAGAAGTTGTCTTTATCAGTTCTGAAATCGCTTTTGGTTCAATGTTGAACAGGTCTTTGAATAGTTCAAGGAGCTTAAAAAACACCCAGTATTCGTAGAGGGAGGCAATATCTTTTTTGCCCGCTTTGTAGATGTCTTCACCACCCCTCCAGATGAGTTTTGCAGCGAGATCAAACATAAGCCATGCGCGAAGCACCTCGCGATAGCCCTCCTTGCGTTGGAGTACAGGACTGTTTAGTTTTAAAGAGTGAGGTCTTGAAATTTCCTTGAATATCGAATGGTGAAGCTGTGACTCTAAATCCCGGATGAGGAGTTCCGACTCTCTTTTTAAGGGACTCCCTGGTTGCGATTTCGCGTTAATGTCAGCGCAAAACTTCAGGAAGGTTTCCAGAGCATGTTTCACAAACCTGTTTTCCGGAGTATCAACAGAATCTGTTTTCCGTATACTGGAAATGCGTTCAGGTAGCGAATTAAGTCCGTGCTCCCGTAATTGATGGGATTGGGATAGTGGCGTACGACTGCCTCCTCTTAGCAACGCTCTTATGTTGGTATTGGTGATTCTGCCTGCTCGTCGAATATCTTTTTGCTCCGCAATTTCCTGCCATTGGGTGACCGGGGAAGTGACTATGCGGTGAATGGACTCTGCAAATTCATCAGACCCTAGAATGGATTTTATAAAGGAAAATTTTTGGTAAAGTGTTTCACTGTCTTTGGTGAAATCTGTTTCAAAAGTCTGCCTGACCGGGGCATTGGCCTGAAGAAGAATGTCTGTGCATTGCTCCGTGATAAACTCCAGCATATCGCGGTAGTCATGCCTGTAATTGGCTTTGACAGACTGCACCTCAAGTTCGATATGGAGAGACCGGTTTTCTGCTTTGTGGACTACCTGTAGTCTAAGGGTTCCAACATAGATGTTAGGAGCAATTACTCCTGTATGTTTTAACCGGCTGTGAGGCTGAACTATTGGTTTTGTGCTCTCAGCGAAATGGAACTCAGGATCGTTAAAGGTGTAATCGTAAAAGTGACCTTCAATGATTTGAAATCTGGCCTCATTATACTGGTCCGCATCTGTCAATGAGTCGAAGAGGGTGTTTCGTTTTCGGGCGTCGATGATCAGGATTAAGCCCTCCTTCAGCTCATCTAAAGGTATTTCTATGCTTGATTGGGTTGTCATGATTAGGCCTCTGCGAAACTGGCGAATCCGTGATCAATTGCACTATTGTACATCCGGCTGATTTTCTCCAGGGACAATGGGTATTTAACCAAAGCTTCCTCCTGGAAGTTGAAATCTTTGTTGCCGAATATGTCTTTGGAAATATCGAGTTTTTCTGTCACACAGAATGATCCCAGGGTTTCAAGAATAGGGCATAGTTTTCTTCGCGATCCATGTAACTTAGGCAATAACTTCTGCATGATAGCAAAGTCCAGTTTCTCTTCAGTTGTAAGCGAGTTATCTACTTCTCCTAATTTTTCAATTAATCGTAATATTTCTGAGGCACTTCTATAGCCGAATTCTGCTCCTGTTTTTTTCAACTCGCCAAAAAATCTTACCAGGGTTTCATGGATGTTTTTTGCATCGGTGATAACACTTGCCTGTTTCCTGCATAGTTCCAAGAAGCTTTCGCTCATACTAGCGCCATTGCCTTGAAGCACTGATATTTCAATAGGCTTGCTGTTGCTTAGAAAGGTCATCATTTCTTCAGCTGTAACCCTGAACTCAATGGTGTTTGCACGGTCAAGTACTTTCGGGCTAAACATATTGGTAGTTTCATCAATATTTACGGTGCCAATAAGGAAGAGGTTTGGGGGTAGCTTTATAGCTGAAGGAACTCCGTTATTTACTTTTCCTTCAGCGAAAAGAGGGATGCTTTCCTTTGATTCCATAGCGCTGAGGAAGTCAGCGAAATAGCGTTCCACGTGACTCAGATTCATTTCGTCAAGGATCAGAAAGTGAGGGGTATTCGCGTTTTCAGGTTTTAAAGCCCTTAGAATGATGTCTAGCGCTCCGCTATCAGGTTTTACATACTCCTTTGGGTTGAGTGCATTAGGGTAACCGAGTAAAGGCTCCCGATTGGTCCAATCGGCTCCCACAGGAATGATTTTGTATTGATCTGAAGAAGCGCAAATCCATTGCACAAAGGATTGTGCTAGTTTGGTCTTACCCGAGCCAGAGAGTCCGGTTAGAATTACAAATGGTTTGGTCCCTAAAGATGCGACGAACCTGTTGATAAGTTTAGAACTGTAAAGCAATCCGGAATACTCTAGATCAGCTAAGAAGGAGTTGATGTCAAAAGGCATCTTCTCTTTGGGTACATGCTCTATTTTTTTTGAAACAGGTGTTTCCGAGTAAATGCTTAAAAGATGCTCAAGATCCTTTTCTAGGATTAACGGGGCAGGCAAATTTTCTACATCATAGACTTTGTAGACAAAAGAAGCACCATAGCGATCCGGAGCGCCTAGATTTTGCGTTTTAAAATAGTCTGAAATCCTTGTCGGATGAGTTAGGTTCCAGCTGTGATTGGGCTCATTAGTTTCACTTATTCCATAAGCAAGGATTAAAATACGTTGCTCCTTAAAATATAGGTAAACTGGATATATGCCGTGGCTTGTAGTGTTCGGAGGTTTTAAGAATGATATCCATGGAATTCGAGCTTTGTTTCCCTTGCCAAAGCTAACTTGCATTTTATATCCCTTCAATGTTTTGGGATAATCTTGAGTTTTTAGAATGTCTGTTTCGGTTTGTTCCAGAAAGTTGATCAAATGGGGGTAGACACTATCTTTTTTTACGATCGTAAATCCGTTTTCACGTAGTAATTGAAAGCACGGAGTTCCTTCCCCTCCTTCAAAGCTAGTGCGATCTAGCTCTTCTCCATTTGCAAAGATGTTCGCGTAAGAAACAATTAGCTTTGGAGGGAGAAGTTTACCATTGTAGAACACATCATAAGTGCTTGAATGGGCTCCTTTAGGAATGCTTTCATTTATTATTTTGTCTGCGGCTTTTTGAAGATCTACTTTTGAGATGTTGTGTGGTATCATAAGGGTCTTGGCGAAGGTTTAAAGGCTGGGGTGTTCAAATTTAGGTAATAGTTTTATTTCCTTGAGTTTTGGGCCTGTAATTTTATTTGAGAACCTTATTTAAAGATTAGAAAAAGTAGTTTAATAAGCTTCTAAGTTAATAACACCAAAACCCACACTGCCAAACTCACCATAACCACCATAAACACAGTAAACCGCACCCAATACTTAATGCGGTCACTTTTGGCTTGATCCTGTATCTGTCGTTTGATGGTTTTAAGCCGAAGCTCAGGAACGGTCTTCCGGGTGCCTTTTTTCTTTTTAGGATCCTTGAATTTCAGGGTAGCATTACTACGGCTCTCACCAAAGGTTCGGCGGTTACTGGGGCGTAAGGCCCTGTTGAATTTGGTGATCAGACTGCCGGTGGCGCTCATGACGCTGTAAGTTGATTGCGACACCAATATAGAAAATAGTAATCAAAACCTTGGCAAAAAACACTTTCTTTAGTAGATTTGATTGCCTGTGAGCCAGGCGTTTTCAGATCGACTAACCATGACCAAACACACCTGCTTCAGCCTGCTGCTCTTTCTGGCAGCTTCCTGTTTTGCCTTTGCCCAGCTTGATATCCCCGAAGGCTTTAAAACTTCTGTTTCCTGGGGCGATCATCAACACACCAGCCGCGATGAACCCTGGTTTACCGAAATAGCTCCTTCAGGTGCTATCGTCACCCTTGGCGGTACCGAACGCGATTCTACCTTTATCGACCTCCACCTCCAGAAATTCGACCCTCAGCTTAACCTCCTTTGGGAGTTCAGCTTTAGTGATCCCAATGGTATTTCTTATGATTCACCGGTTAAGCTTCTGATTGACCCTTCCGAATCTATTTATGTGGTTTCACGGGTGTCTCGAACGAACTCGGCCTGGGGGCCACTGCGGCTCTGGAAGTTCACCCCCACAGGAGAACTGCTCTGGAAGACACCACTGCAAAACCTCGATAGCTCCCTGGATTATATGTTTCATCTGAACCCTATTGAGCTATTTCTAGACAATGGCGTTATGCATATTGCAGCGATCGTCGATGGCGAGGGCCTCTATTTTTTTGAGGTGGATGCCACCTACGGACAGGTGATCTACTTCCGAAAGAAAGCGCTTGACCGCTGGTCCGGAAAGATCTATCAAATAGATCGTCACTTTTACACCTTTTACGTCACCTTCGTGGATAATGTCGAATACATCTGGCTGATAAGATCTACTACCAGGGACGATGAGCTGGAGGTGACCCTTTCCTTAGATCCCCTGCTCGAATCTAATGTCTTTATCGGTAATGGTGTAGGTAATACCACCATCTATAAAAAAGATAACGGCCATTTGCTATTGGTGACCCCAAGATCAAAGGATTATTCCCAGTCACTATCTGCGATCACCGAACTGGATGAGAGTGGGGGTATCGTGCAACAACACATCCTTACAGACACACAGCGTACAGTAGGTATTCTGGAGAGTTATACCGGTAATAATGGTGACCTTCACCTCTATACCGCTTATGACCATCCAGACCCTCAGGTGGATACCGTAATGGTCAAGAATGAAACAGTGGGTGTCGATCTGGTACCTGTTCCTGTCGACAGCCTTCTGCTTCCGCAATTGGGGTACTACCTCATGAACAACGACCACACCCTGACCCTGCAAAGCGACACTGCCCACCGCCTATTACAGGAAAACCTTCAGGAAGAAAACACCTTCCCGGTGAGCGAACTACTCTATCCGCACGATGTGATCAAACTCGATACAGACCGACTTTTGGAGGTTTCCATGTTGTTGGCTCGGAAATATGAGGATTCTGACTTTATTGGTGAACGCAATATCGTCCATACCCTCCTGTCGCCAACGGGGCCCATCCAACAGCATGAATTTAACGGGGAGGGTACCTCCCACATCAGAACCGGAGAAACGGTAGTGAAAGAAGTACCCGATGGCTATGCGGTGATGTACCATGAGTATACCGGGCCTACTTCGCTCGGTGGAGGACGTTCTAAAGCCCCTACCATTACAAAGCTCTCAGGGTACAACAAGCAGCTGGAACTCCAGTTTACTGTTGACGTTTCCCTTTCGCGTGGGAAGGCACTAGCTACCGATGTTTCGGGCAATATTTTTCTGAATACAACAGACACTCTTTATAAATATTCCCCTCAGGGCGACCTGCTTTTTAAGGTTCCCGGCGGAAGCAGTACCTATATGGGGTTTGTGGAAGGAGAGACCGATCTTTTGGTGCTCAGAGGCATGACCACCCGCGATGAATTTAACAGCGTGTTCTTTGGCCACGAACTGATCGGCTATAACCCCGAAACAGGCATGGAGACCCTCAGGAAGCAATTCCCGAAGACCCGGCCGGTAGCTTTGGGACTGGGTGCTACCGTCGATGGGTACTCTTATATTCAAAAGGAATACGACAAGGAGGTCTATGTGCTCAAGGGGAGCTCGGTGGTTGATACGGTAATGATGCCGGCAACAGACCTGACAGGATCGCTTGATGCCTCCGGAAACCTTTATTACACCTGGGAGCCCTGCTACCAATGTACCAAGTGGCTGGAGCGCTATGATCCGTTTACCGGGGAAGTATATCGCAAAGTTATCAACTATGACGATGCTCTGACCCAAGTAAGCGCTAATGGTAATGTGGTCATTAAGAAGCCTTTCCGAAATATGTGGGTGTATAACAAACAGTTTGAGTTGTTGTATACCTTTCAGTTTCCGGGCACTACCAGTGATTATTTCTTTCCTAATGGCGTGTGGTTTAACGATTATTTTGTCGGTGGCGATAACTATGGTGATAATTTTATTCTGGATGCAACAGGGAAGGTAGTGCTCCAGCTAAAAGATGAGATCTACAAGCAGGCTTTCCCCGTAGGTGACGGTAAGCTTTTGCAATATGGAGGTTTTGGTGCCTCGGTGTATACGAACTTTCATTATCAATGGCGACGCGGATTCCTAACGGAGATCGACCTGCAGGCATTTATAGACCAGCCTGATTACGACAATGATCTTGTGGCGAATGCAGAAGATAATTGTCCGTCGCTCGCCAACGGAAGTCAGGAAGATACTGATGGCGACGGTATTGGCGATGCTTGTGATCCCGATATCGACGGAGATACGATCGATAATGAGTTCGACAATTGTATGTATACCTCCAACGGCGATCAGCTCGATAATGACAATGATGGTATCGGAGATCCCTGTGATGAAGATGACGATAACGACGGTATTGCCGACGTGGACGATAATTGTCCTTTTACTCCAAACCCGGATCAGCAGGATGTTGATGGTGATGGCATTGGCGATATCTGTGATGAAGACAATGACAACGACGGAATATTGAACGAAAAAGACCAGTGTCCCAATACGCCTCCCGGAGTTACAGTAACTGCTTTCGGATGTGAGTATACAGGGCTTCCTGCCGATAATTTTACGGTGCAGTCGCTATCGGTAAGTTGTTTGGATGCTGAAGACGGAAGTATTAGCATTACAGCCGTAGCACCGCTCAATTATACGGCTACCCTGTACAGCTATGGGCAGGAACGAGCAAGTTTTGGTTTTACGGAAGCAGTGGCTTTTGAGGCCTTGTCAAAGGGAAGGTATACAGTTTGTATTACTGCGGATGAAGTGCCTGAGCTACAGCAGTGTTATGACCTGTCGGTCGCTGAACCTCACGAGCTTGCGGTACAACAAAAGGTGGTGGATCACTCCGGAAAGACATTTGCTTTTAAGGCTACGGGGGCCTCTCTCTATTATGCGGAGTGGAATGGTACCCTGTATAGCAGTGCCAATGGGGAATTTACCCTGCCCCTGGAACGCACCAATAATTACCTGAAGGTGTTTACCGATAAGAACTGTCAGGGAGTAGTCGAGGAGGTGATCTCCGTGAACGGTCATGCCGGACTCTATCCGAATCCGTCTTCCGGGAATGTAGTATACCTGGCCTCTCCGGTTACAAGAGGTGCCGGAGAGAAAGCACAGGTTGGCGTGTTTACCCTTGCAGGTGAACGCGTATTTGGATCAAGCTATGATGTTGGTGCCGATATGCCTGTTGATGTGTCCAACCTCACCCCAGGGGTTTATGTAGTAGAGATGCAGTACGATGGGGTGAAATATCGTTATAAATTGATCGTAAATTAAAAAGTCATGATGGTAAGAACTACTTTGATATTTTGTTTCGCAGCCTTATTATGGGCGTGCTCCAAAGGTGGCGATGATGAGGGCGTTTCTATTGATACGACCCCTGCAGCAGCACAATTATTGCTGCCCGAAGACGGTGCGCCCTGTGAGCCCGGAGCTATTATTGACAATAGCTTTTGTGAGGTTGATTTCGAATGGAAATCGGCTAAGAATGCAGAGACTTATACCCTTTACCTTACAGATGAATTGTCTCGTGATGCCTATTCCTTTAATACTACCGATACGCGTATGACTCTTACCCTGAAAAGGGGTACACCTTACCGGTGGTATGTGGAGACTTCGAATAAAGAGCATCTCAGTACCCCAAAAAGTGCGGTATGGGTATTCTATACCCAGGGGAAGCAGGTGAGTAATTACGCTCCCTTTCCTGCAACATTGGTATTTCCGGAAATGGGGCAGGTCGTTGATGGGCCTTCATTGACCTTGCAATGGGAAGGTCGCGATGTGGAAACCCCCACAGCAGACCTTAATTACGAGGTGTTTCTGGGATTAGATGCTTCAGAACAACCCCGGTTGATCGCCACAAAAGAGCAGGAGGCTGTAGTAAACAACCTGGTACAGGATACGGTGTATTATTGGAAGGTAAGAACACAAGATGCCAACAATCAGTTCTCGGAGACAGTGCTTCATCAGTTCAGAGTGAATTAAGAAACCTTCCGAGCAACACATAAAAATCTAAAAATCAGTAAATTGCATAAAATTTAAATGATGAAAGCAATGAAACTATTCGGAATGCTGTTGCTGTTTTTATTTGTGATTCCTTCGGTGCACGCCCAGGACGGAAACTGGAAAAAACTGGCCGAGAAGAGTGTGGCCTTTAAAAGTGAAACCGATAAGGTGAGCCTTACCGGAAAGGAGCGTACCGCGAACTGGATCCGCATTAAGTGCATTCAGGGTACTGTGCAGATCAAAGAGTTGACCATCAAGATGGAAGGGGGCGAAAGCAAGACCTTTAATCCCGCCACCGGACTGCTCACCAAAGGCATGGCTACCGTGCCCTTTGCCGTACCCGGAAAAAAGGATGAGAAGGTGAAGTCCATCGAAATGAAATACGATTCCAAAGGCAGTATCGTCACCAACAAACGCGCCAAGGTTGAGGTGCAGGGGAAGTTGGATAAGGATTAGTTAGTAGGGAGCCAACCTGCGCTAAAGCTACGGTTGGTTAAATAGGGAGTAGGGAGTAGTCAGTGGGTGATCTATGGTTTTATAAAGTGTAACCATTTGATCTTTTGCTCTTCAGTAAGCGTGCCTTGTTCCCATTGTTCCTTGAGGGCTTTTTCAATAACTTCAGCTACATCCTTCCTTAGTTCTCCCGGACACTCAGGGACATGTTCAAAAGGGTTCGAGGTAAAGCCTACCGTTTGCCACATACTGGCAAAGGTCGCGCAAACAGCATAGTTACCCGTGTAATAGTTTTTTTCATTCCAGATGTTGCATTGTGCCCAGTATTGTTTGTGAAGGCCCAATACGATCCTTTGAAATTCGATATAATCATTTCCCTTTCTAAGGAGGAGAATGGTTTTGTTCAAGCGTTGGTGTTCAGGGGGGTGTTCTTGAAGTATTGTATTTGGTATGTTGCTTCTTCCTTTAGGCTATGAATTGAGCCGGGTAAACTAGGGCAAGCAAAGTATTTTGTCGTGATCTGAGGTGGTCCACACTTCACACATCACCTTCTTAATGCACCTTATAACTAAAGGCATTGACCTCATCTGCCACCGTGCTGTACAAACATTGCGTCCAGCGCTCTACCAAAAACACATTTAGCTCCCGCAATTGCTCTTTTTCGCGGAATTCCACTCTCAGAAAATCGTTCACCGCCTCCGGAAGGGCTTGTCCGCTACCCGGAAAATATTGAAAGGGATCACATTCGAATGATGCCCACAGGCTCTCGAAAGAGGCGTGAAGAAAATCGGGCTCCGGGCGGGGTACTTCGGTGTCTCCGTTTTGATCGTAAACGTAGTAGTAACAAAGTTCTTTGATCTCGATCTGGGCGATGCCCAGGGTGCCGCCTTCGGTAAGTAGGGTTAAGATCTTTTTAGGTTTCATGGTTCTATTGATTTCTCAATGGTTACTTATGGGTTGGTGCTGTGTGCTTTTGGGATTCACACGCAGGGCAATATAGAGATGATTTTCGCAATTTCCTTACGGGTTTCCGTAGAAACGGGTAGACAGGTAGGAAGGTAAACGAGTAGACCGGTAGATGGATAAGCAGTTGCGAAGTGCCGGAAATAGCATTGCTTTTAGCCTACAGCCTACAGCCTACAGCCTACAGCCTACAGCCTACAGCCCTTTTGCAATTCAGCATCAGATCTACTGTCGTTGTCTTTACTCCTTCATCTTTCCTCTTGGTTCTTTCCTCTATTTAACCACCCACAACGGAAACGGCAACTTCGTTCTAAATAGCTCATCGGTTACACTACCTACGAGCAGGGAGGAGAAGACATTGCTTCCCTTGTCGGCGGTGACGAGGAGGGCCGAGCCGTCGCGCAGTGCCATCTCTGTGAGTTTTTCAGGGATGGTGGCATTACGGCCTCTGATGATCTTTTTACTGATATCCGGAAAGGGGGAGCGCGCCAGGAACTTGTCGAATTTCTGGTTGATGTGTTTTTCGATCTTGGGCACCATTTCTTCCTTGTCTAAATAAGGGGAGAATTGTACCGGTACGTGGTATATGTGGGCCGCCACCACATTGGTATTCATCTTGTCGTGCAGCAAATGCAGCCTGCTGAAGATCTTTCGCGAGGCCGGAGAGAAATCGGTTCCCGCCCATACCTTGTCCAGCCTGAGCTCGGGGTGCTGGGGAATCACCAGGATGTCGCACTTGAGGGTGCGCAAGAGCTTGTCGGAAATGATGCCCGTACCCATGTGTTTGTCCTTATGGCCAATGAGCACCAGGTCGATCATATTGCTCTGGGCTACGTAATTGATGAGGGTCTCTGTATACGGGTCTTCGGCGATGAGCACCTCCGTTTTGGCATCAGCTTTAAAGTGCTGCGCTACCTTCTCGTCGAGCTCATCACTAATGATCTGCTCCAGGTCGATATCTGCGAGCTGCTCCCTGAAGAGGTCGGAGATCTCAAACTTTTTCATATTGTGCACAAAATACACCTCTTCGACTCCCAGGTTATTGGAGAGGAAGGAGGCGTAATCGATCAGGTCGATATCGATCTCGGAGAGGTCGAGGGCTACGAGTATTTTCTTGATGCTTTTCATTGGGCTTCAGTTTTTTTAGTTTCGGGATTCCTGCGTTTGGCCATGAGGTCGGATACGATCTTCTCGTAATTATCCATGGTCTTCTTCGATTGTTTCTCCTGCTGTTTGAGCCAGTCTTCCTTCAGTCCCTTATAGAGGGAGTAACACATGATGAGCAGGATGATCGTAAAGGGTAACCCTGTAATGATCGATGCGGTTTGCAGGGCGAGGAGTCCGCCTCCGCCCAGCAGTACTGCAGCAATACTTCCCTCGGTCAGGGCCCAGAAGATTCGCTGTCCTACAGGGGCGTCGATCTTACCTCCCGAGGTGAGGTTGTCTACCACGAGGGATCCGGAGTCGGAAGAGGTGATAAAGAATCCGGCGATGAGTAAGATGGCCACGATGTTGATCACGGCGGCCATCGGATAGTCTTCGAAGAATACGAACAGGGCGGTGGCAATATCATTGTCGATCGCGGTGGCTAGTTTTTCTTTCCCGCCCATGATCTGCTTGATGGCAGCACTACCAAAGGTCGACATCCAGAAAAAAGTCACCAGCGAAGGGGCCAGCAATACCCCGAGGATGAATTCGCGAACGGTACGTCCCTTGGAGATCCGGGCGATGAACATCCCGACGAAGGGCGACCACCCGATCCACCAACCCCAATAGAGTACGGTCCAGAAATTCTGCCAGTTGCCCCCGGTATAGGTTTCACTCCACGTGGCCAGGTGAACAAAGTTGAAGATATAGCTACCGGTATTTTCGATAAAGGCGCGAAAGATAAACACCGTTGGCCCCAGGATGAGTGCCAGTACCAGCAGGAGGATCGCAATACGCATATTCCACTCACTGAGCACCTTTACCCCTTTATCGACCCCGAGCACTACCGAGACCGTGGCGATCAGGGTGATGCAGCCGATCAGGATGATCTGTGTCAGGGTGCCGGAGGGAATTCCGAAAACGAAATTGAGTCCGGTGGCGATCTGTTGTACGCCATACCCCAGGGAGGTTGCCAATCCGAAAACGGTAGCCAGTACCGCAAAGATATCGATAGCATCCCCGATCTTTCCGTAGATGCGGTCGCCCAGGAAGGGATAAAAGATCGATCGCACAGTAAGGGGGAGTCCGCGGGTAAAGGTGAAATACGACATAGCGAGTCCCACCAGGGCGTAAACGGCCCACGGATGGAGACCGTAGTGGAGGAAGGTGAAATTCATCGCCTCGGTCGCTGCTTCGGCGGTTTGCGGTACAGCAGTGGGCGGATTGTTAAAGTGCATGACGGGTTCTCCCACCCCGAAAAACAGGAGTCCGATACCCATCCCCGCACTAAAGAGCATGGCGAACCAGGAGGTGGTGGTGAACTCGGGTTTGGCCAAAGGCCCTCCGATGCGCATGCCGCCAAACTTCCCGAAGGCGAGGTAGAGGAGGAAGATCAGGATAATGTTTACCGCCAGGATAAAGAACCAGTCGGCATTGGTGGATACCACATCCTGAAGGTCGGTAAAAAAGGCTTCGGCCGATTCCCGGAACACCAGGGTGAGGACAATACTGATAATAATGAAAATGGATGAGGTGAAGAATACGGGTCCGTTGACATCGAGGCCGAACACGGATTTCTTTTCGTCACTACGTACTACTTTTTTAGCCATGATAACGCGATTGATTGCTTTTGAAGAAAAAGCGTTGGTTACATTTTTTATGTAAAAGCGATAAGGAGGCTACTAAAGGCGCCGGATGGATGGCGCAGTGAGATCGATGGAAACGACCCCGACGTGATGAGGGTAAAACTTTGAGAATAAGCAAGTTGTGGATTTTTATGCGAAATTCCAAAGGAATCGGATGTTCTTTTTTTTAGTGGGTAGGTAGGTAGATGGGTAAGTGGGCGAGAACCCCTTCCGTCTTCAGCTTGCGCTGAAGCCACCTTCCCCTGGTAGGGGAAGGAGAGCGTTCTGTCGGGGCGGCTGGTCTTAAATTCTTTTTAGAAGTTGGAGTTTCCCCCCTCCTTTCTAAGGAGGGGTGTCCACGACGATAGTCGTGGACGGGGTGGTTTCCCAAGGAGGGGTGCCTACACCAATGGTGTAGGCGGGGTGGTTCTCTGAAGCTTACAGCGTAATGCTTATCGCTTACTGCCGTTTTTTGATCATTCACCACATTTTAATCTGCTGAACTCGAATAACGTACAATAATTCTTACATTAGAGGTCCCAAATCGTTGTGGAGGCCCTGGCTCCGGCTTTCGCAGTTCAAAAAACCTGAAGCCATGCCTAAACTAACCTTACCCCGTATCGTGATCATCGCGTTTATCTTTTACGTGGTGCTTACCGGAGTGATCATGATCAGCTTTTATTCGGAGACCAAGACCCTGGTGGCTGAACAATCCAAACTTTCTGAAGACAATCATGAGCTCAACGAAAAGTATGAAGACCTCATGGATATGATCGAAGATTACAAGGATGAACTCGATAAGCGGCGTCCGGAAGATCTTGATCACCTTTATTCAGACTAACGCACTGAATAGCAAGCTATTGTATTGAAAATCAATTAAAAGCCATAACTTTGAACGTGTCAACCGATGACCACCAAAGATGAAGGGCTTGATATTGTTTTTGATCACCTGTACTGCTCTGTATGTCTCCTGTAGATCCCCGCAGCAAGAGACTGCGGTTTTTCCTCCCTATGAAGAAATGATCGGTACTGCCGATTCGGTATATACTGCCGGTGATCTTGCCGATGCCATTCGCGCTTACAGAAAGGTGCATAGGGCATATCCCGATAGTGCCTATGTGCATCGTGTGCTGTCCAGGGCCTACCTTGGGTTGGGAATGCTCAAGGAGGCGAAAGATATGCTCGACGCTACATCATATTCACAGGATACCCTGGGCCGGCTTTCTAAATTTCGCCATTATGCCAACTGGTCGATCTTTGCCGGAGATACCACCTTGTTGCGTACCTATACCGATTCCATTCTTTTTTACGCCTTTCACACCTATCCGAGTCCGTATCGCAATGCGGCCTTTAATGAGGTGTTTCTGAAGGACTATGACCGGGCTATGGCGCATCTGGATCGTTTCGTAGCCTATGGAGAGCCGGAGCAGAAGCCTATAAACATGGCTTTTTTGTATTTAGAGGAAGGTGATAGTGCCAGTGCCCATCCTATTCTCGAGGAAGCCGGAAAAGGACTCACCCTCATATTGCTGAAGGATCCTGTCGATACCGATGCCCTGTTCGAACTGGCGGAAGTGCATGCGATTAAGAAAGATACGGCTGTTGCTATGGATTACCTGGAACGGGCCGTGCAAACCGGACTGGGAAAACAATGGTGGATCTACCACCTGATAAGCGACACCTCGGTGCCCGATCCCGTGTTCGGGGCCTTGAAAGATAATACCCGCTTCCTGCGATTGAAAGATTCCTTGATGGAAGAGCGAAGGAAGATGAGGGAGGAGTTGATGAATGGGGAGTAGGGAGTAGGGCTTCTCGCTTTCGCTCGGAGCAATTATAAATTATAAATGGTGAATTATGAATTTTAAATGGAGTGGGGAGTAGTTAGTAGGGATTAACCCCTTCCGGTTTCAGTACTAATTGCTATCGTTCTCAAATGATGAGTATGAGCTTCCGTCAACCCCTTCCGTCTGCACTTTCGTGCAGACACCTTCCCCTGAGAGGGGAAGAGGAACGTTCATTTTTAATAAGTTGGAAGGGCTATTGTCTCACTTTTTTAGAAGTTGGGATTTCTCCCCTCCTTCCCAAGGAGGGTTGGCAGTGCTTTAGTGCTGACGGGGTGGTTCTCCCAAGGAGCCAGCTGGCGCGAGGGCAAAAGGGCGAGCCTGCCTGTCGGCAGACAGGGTGGTTTGTATAACCGCTTAACTGTATCACCCAAAGTAGCTTTAGCGAAGGTGGCGTATCACCCAAAGTAGCTTTAGCGAAGGTGGGCATAACCGTATAACCGATTAACCATGGAAAAAGACATCAAATTCTTACAACAAGCCATCGCCCTTGGCCGCAAGGGGATGCATAACAATAGTGGCGGACCCTTTGGTTGCGTGATCGTCAAAGACGATGAGGTGATCGGCCGCGGCTTCAATCAGGTATTGTCTACCGTTGATCCTACCGCTCATGCCGAGGTGGTGGCCATCAGGGAGGCGTGCAGGTACCTCAATAACGGTGACCTTTCCGGATGCACCCTCTATACCAGCTGCGAGCCCTGCCCCATGTGTTTAGGGGCGATCTACTGGGCACGTCCCGATCGTATCGTTTTTGCCTGTACGCGGGAGGATGCCGCCGGGGTGGGATTCGATGATGATTTTATCTATAAGGAGATCAATGTACCCATAAGCGCCCGAAAGATCACTACCGAAAATAAAATGCGCGAAGAAGCCCTCGAGATGATGAAGGAGTGGTTGGAGAAGGAGGATCGGATAGGGTATTAGGGAATCGTGAGTAGGGATTAGGGAGTAGGGAGTAGGGAGTCGTGAATAGGGCTGCTCGCTGTCGCTCGGAGCGATTATAGATGATAAATTATAAATGGTGAATGATGAATTGTAAATGGGGTGGTTAGTTGGGTTTAGGTATGGAGTTTTAATTCTTCACCTCTTTACTCCTTTACCCCTTTACCTCTTTACCCATAGATCATCGCCACATTAACTCCTTTGCCTTCGGCGCTTTCCAGTTTGAAATGCCCGCCGGTTTGTTTGAGTCGGCTTTCCATATTCTCGATACCGCCTCCGCCGGGAATGCGATTGCCGGGCAGTCCTTTGCCGTTGTCCTTATAGCTGACCTGCAGTTTTTTTCCTTCCTGCTTGAAGGTGATCACCACCAGTGAAGCGCCGCTGTGTTTGCGCATGTTCACCAGTAATTCCTGAAGCACGCGGTATAAGGTTTGCTGGCGGTAGTCTTCTAATAATTCCCATTTCACGGTGTTGAGTCCGCGAACGAGGATGTTGGTATCCCTACTTCGGTACTGACTAATAAGTGACGATACGGCTTCTCCGAATTCGGCCCCCTGGGGAAGTCCGGCATTTTCCCGGGACACGTTTCGGGTGCGCTTGTAGATGTCATCCAGGGTGTTGAGCAGGTATTCTTTGTGTTCGGGGGTATTCAGGGCGTTGAGCTCTGCAAAGGTCATGGTATTGTACAGGTCGTTGGCCAGCTCGTCGTGGATGCGTTTGGAAATGGCCGATTCTGTTTTTCTCACCTCCTCTGCCTGTTTGAGCCGTGCACGTGCGCGAAGCAGACGATATCCAAGGGAGCCAACCATTAGAAGAATAACTACCGTAATGGCAAGGAAAATAGAGCGTATCCGACTGTCTCTGAGCTCCAGCTGCTGGATCCTGGTCTGATCGGCAAGCTGCAGATTCCGGGCTCGTGTGCGGTCTACATCGTATTGGTAGCGGGCGTAAGCATCCCTGGCCTGGGTCATTTCAGACTGTATGCTGTCGGTGAGCTCCTGGTATGCCATGGCATAAGCCTTTGGCCTCGGTGAGAGTTCGGTGAGCAGTCTCAGGGCTTTGAGCTCGGTGTCGGTTTGGGAGGTGGCTCTGGCGTAATCGAGCGCTCTAAGGGCGATTTTCCGGGCCGTAACCGCATCTCTATAGCGATAGAATTCCGACATTTCGGCGTATAGTCCGGCGAGTTCTTTTTTGTTGTCTATGGCGGTGAGCAGGGCTTCCGACTGCCTGGTAAGCTCTTGAGGTCCGTCCATTTCCAGCTGGTATTTTACCTTAGCGAGGTTCAGGAGCATCCGAGCGTATTCGGTGATGGCTCTCTTGTTCTTATTGGCGATCTCCGGCAGCCAAAGCGTATCCTCTACCAGGTCTTCCAGGACTTCTAATGCTTTGCGGTTTTCGCCCATCCTGAAAAAGCCCATGGCCTTGTTGTTCTTGAGTACGTACAGGTCTATGCGCTTTGGGGTAGACATGCTGTCCGGATACGTCGCCTGAAGGAGTTCGATCGACTTATCCAGCCAATAGAGTTTGTCCTTATAGTTCTCTTGTCCTGCGCTGGCGTTACCCAGGGCAGAATATAACTTTAACTTTTGTGCGTCAGGTGGGTCAAGGACGAGGGCTTCTGTGGCAATTTTTTGAGATCCTCCGTAATTCTGAATATCATTAAGGCTGTTAGCCAGGTTGATCGATGCCTTGGCAAACGTCAAGGTATCGTTGATGTCCCTGGCCAGACGAATAGACTTGTAGTCGTAATTTCTGGAGGTATTGACCTCTCCCGATTTTTTGTAATAAAAGGCCAGTCGAAACCACGCATCGACTAACGAACTGCTGTCTTTTTTTGCCATAGCCCACCTTTCATACTCATGAGCGATAGCGATGCTGCTGTCACGCGGATATAATCTGCTTGCGATCTTCATTCGCTGCTTATAGAGTGCAATTGCTAAGGTGTCTGTGGTGTTGTTCCGGAGGAGTTCGGTATTGGTTTCCCAGGTTTTTTGGAGGGTTTTTTTATCGTATGCTTTTCGAGCCTTTGTAACTATAGAGTCATTTTCCAGATAGGCGGTGTAAATAGGGTCTTGATTGTGCTCTGAAGGTCCGGAAGGATCAGAGCAGCTGTGCATGACGAGAACTATAATGATGACAAGAAAGTTACGCAGCATTGATGGTGGTTATGGGAGGTTCAAGTTAGCGATTTTTTTCTAAACATAGGGTGGCGGAATTCCCTCCAAATCATGTTTTCAACAATGGGCAACACAAGTGCTGTATTTTCTGTAAGAGCCGATTGAATCACAGTTAGATATCGCTTTATTGAATTGTGAATAAATTCATGTTAAAGTGCATTTCGTCTATAAAATATGTATTTTACCCGCCTGAATGTATAGTTAGTGTTAATAATGGCAATTTGTAGTTGGATTGCTGTATTTTTTCGCGATCCGGGGACTGATTTTTAGCAATTAATTTTCAACAGAGCTTTTCATATATGGGCGTAAAAAAGCTTGCTTTATTGTTCTTATTAAGTGTGTTCGCGCTGAACGCACAAGATAAGCGTCTGCAAAAAGCAGCTGAATCCTACGACGAGCTCAACTACTCTAAAGCCACCCGACTCTACAAAGGGGTGGTAGACCGCGGAACTGTGAATGCCGATGTGTATACCAAGCTCGCAAATTCCTTCTATTTTATTGCCGATTACGAAAATGCGGCCTCCTATTATCAAAAACTGTTTGCTCTGATCTCTGAGCCGGATTCTGAATTGTACTTTCGCTATGCGCAATGTCTTAAAACCCTTGGGGATTATGGCCGTGCAGACGACCTGATGACGCAATTATATCAGCGCAATGCCAGAGATACCCGAGCCAGATTGTTGCAGATGCAACGGAATTACCGCCAGGAGATACGCCGTCAAAAAGATCGTTATGACGTAAAGCCGATAAAGGGGAATACCCGCTATTCGGAATTTGGCCCCGTATGGTATGGCGATGAGGTGGTGTTTACCTCCACTCGTGATACCGGGGGTGCAGCAAAGAACCGCCATGGTTGGGACTTGCAGTACTTTCAGGAGATCTACCGCGCCGATCGCGATACTTCAGGGAACTTGAGCGGAATTAAAAAGTTCGATGCCCAGATCAATTCCCGCTACCATGAGAGTACGGCCACCTTTGCGCCCGATGGTTCGCGCATGTGGTTTACCCGAAATAATTCCGACGGTAAGAAACTGAAAAAGGACAAGGACGGAATTACCCGTTTAAAAATATTTACTGCTGAAAGAAAACCGCAAGGCGGATGGCTGCCACCGGAACCTGTGCCTTTTGGTGACGATAACTGGTCGATCGCCCACCCTGCCATGAGTGAAGACGGCCGCACCCTGTATTTTGCCAGTGATATGCCGGGTACCAAAGGGGGGTCTGATATTTTTGCTGTTGCCATTAAGGATGACGGCACCTATGGAATTCCACAACCACTTCAGGGGGTGATCAATACCGAGGGCCGCGAAACTTTCCCCTATGTGGCTAACGGGAAATTGTACTTTGCCAGTGACGGACATCCCGGACTTGGAGGTCTCGATATTTACGAGGCCGAATTGCTGGATCCCTTTATTGTAGGGCGTGTCAATAACCTCGGTGCTCCTGTAAACAGTAGAAGAGACGACTTTAGCATGCTGGTGGATACTACCGGCCAAATAGGATATATTGCCAGTAACCGCTGGGGCGGAAGAGGGGGAGATGATATTTATGCCATCACCGCTAATGACGACCTGATCGATGTCGAGGGTATCGTGGTGGACCTGGAAAGTGGAGAGCCGGTAGATGATGCTACCGTAACCTTATATAAAGATGGTGTAGCCATTGATTCCATGCAAACCGACCATAAGGGAGCTTATCTTTTCGAAGATGTAGTGAACGATGGGGAAGTTTGGGTGGAAGCCGATAAGGAGAACTACGCCACCGAGCTGGTTGATGTTGATACCGATGATAAGTTCTACGATATTACCCTGAAGCCTGCCCTTGAAAACCTTGTAAAACGCGACCTTCTTGAGGTGCTCGACTTTAACGATATCTATTTTGATTTTGACCGTTCGAATATTCGTCCGGATGCCCAGGTCGAACTCGATAAGATCGCCGAATACCTGCTGAAGAATAGTGAACTTACGATAGAGATCCTGTCGTTTACCGATAGTCGTGGTAGCCGTGCCTACAATCAAAAGCTTTCGGAGCGCCGCGCTCAGAGTACCGCAAATTACCTCATATCGAGAGGGGTGAGCGCAGAGCGTATTAAGGCCCTTGGTCTTGGTGAGCGCCACCTGGTAACCGATTGTCCGGATGGTGCCAAGTGTACCCTCGAGGAGCATCAGCTTAACCGCCGTTCAGAATTCTTTATCTCCAGCGATCCTGATCGCGAGAGTATTGAATACCTCATGGCGGAAGATGACTTCTATGACGACGATGAATCTTCTGCTGCCGTATCGGGTAGTTCCGGTCGCAGCCCTGCTGCTTCCGGCTTGCCGACCCGCGGGGCTATGATCCCCGAGATCGACGCGATCTCCAATACCGGAACACAGGAAGCTTATGCCGTGCAGCTTGCAGCATACAGGGCCCAGGATAATATTGATCTCGATCGCTTCTCCGGAGTTGACGACCTGGTGCTCGAAAAAGGTAACGACGGCTATACCCGTCTGCTTTCAGGGATCTTCCAGGATGCCGGAGCTGCCAAAGCCCACCTTAAAGACCTCAAAAAACGCGGCTATGCCGGGTTCGTGAAAACCCTCGCTCCTGCAGGGACGATGCCGTAATTTAGGGAGTAGGGAGTAGGAGAGTAGAGAGTAGCTTATAAAATCTTTTGCTTTAGGACGCTTTGCATACGATTAAGCATTTTCTTTATAGCGGTAATGTCCTTTTCTATCAATCCTTTTGTAGTGACTCCATAGATTCGTTCTGATAGGATCAAAAGTGTCTCCAGCTCTGTTAGAGACGCATTGGCGATATTTAAGAATTTAATGTAATCTTTTGTGCTTTTTCTGGCAGCGCCCTCAGCTATGTTTGAAGGGACGGATACAGCGGCTCGTTGAATTTGAGAGATCAATCCATAGGTTTCCTCTGTTGAAAGTTTTTTTGTAATCAGGTAAACATGGGTAACCATATCCATGCTCTGCTTCCATACGTTTAAGTCTTTATGCAACATGTATTGTATTTTCTTATAAATATATAGAAAATAATCTACATGATTTCACTCCTTACTCCCTACTCCCTACTCCTTACTCCCCACTAACTACTCCCTACTCCCCACTAACTACTCCCTACTCCCCACTAACTACTCCCTACTAACTACTCCCTATTCCCCATAATCCTTGCCACATACTTCCCAACCACATCAAATTCCAGGTTAACCGTAGTACCTTCCTTATAGGTGTGAAAAATGGTATGCTCGTAGGTATAAGGAATAATGGCTACGCTAAAGTGGTCTTTTCCGGAGTCGACTACCGTCAGGCTGGTGCCGTCTATGGTAATAGATCCTTTTTCTATGGTAACGTTATTCTGCGCAGGGTCGTAAGTAAAGGTATAGCGCCAGCTGCCGTCTTCTTCAGCAATGGCAGTGCAGGTTCCGGTTTGGTCTACGTGCCCCTGAACGATATGTCCGTCGAGACGGGCGCCCATTTTCATACCACGCTCCAGGTTCACTTCATCTCCAACCTTCCAATGATCAAGGGAGGTCTTGTCCAGGGTTTCTTTGATGGCTGTGACGGTGTAGGTGTCGCCTTCTATGGCTACCACAGTTAGGCAAACCCCGTTGTGGGCAACGCTCTGGTCGATCTTCAGCTCGTGGGTAATGCCGCTTTTTACGTGGATGTGCAGGTTTTCGCGTTCCTTTTCTAATGCAGTGATGGTGCCCAATTCTTCGATGATACCTGTGAACATTCTTATATAATTTGGTTAAATTTGCCTATGGTGGCAGCGTGTTTGAGAATATGGTGTAAAGATAAGGAATGCTGTCAAGAACTCACCACGGTCGCAGACCTGAACAATAGAAAAACTACTACCTGACATGAAAAGTGAATCACAGATAATTTTGGGGATCTCCATGGGCGACCTTAACGGGATCGGTACCGAGATCATTCTCAAAACTTTTGAAGATAATCGTATGCTCGATTTCTGCACCCCGGTGATCTTCGGGTCTACCAAGGTGATGTCTTACTATCGCAAGGCTTTGAAGAACAACCTGACGTACCAGGGTGTCGATAGTGCCGATAAGGCGGTTCCCGGAAAGTGTAATGTGGTGAACGTATGGAAGAATGCGCCTAATATAGAACCCGGTAAAGAAACCGAAGAGGGCGGAGAGTTCGCGTTGGAGTCGCTCAAGGCTGCAGTAGATGCCCTGAAGCAAGGGCATATCGATGTGCTGGTTACCGCTCCTATTAATAAGGCCAATATCCAGCGTGACGATTTTAAGTTTCCCGGGCATACCGATTTCCTCGCCCAACAGCTGGAGGGAGAAGCGCTTATGTTCATGGTGAGCGACGACCTGCGTGTGGGTCTCCTTACCGACCATGTGCCGGTTAAAGATGTGGCTTCTCATATTACACCGGAGCTCATTAGAAAAAAGATCGGGATCATTAACGAATCCCTTCAAAAGGACTTTTGTATTCGCAGGCCGCGTATCGCCGTGCTGGGTATCAATCCGCACTCGGGCGATCAGGGGGTTATAGGTAAGGAAGACGACGAGGTGCTTCGTCCAACACTTAAGGCTATTCACGATGAAGGCGTGCTGGTCTATGGGCCGTATTCTGCCGATAGTTTCTTTGGTAGTGGCACCCATAAGCAGTTTGATGCCGTGGTTGCGGCCTATCACGACCAGGGGCTTATCCCGTTCAAGACCCTGAGCTTTGGTAAGGGGGTGAACTTTACTGCCGGACTCAATAAGGTGCGTACCTCTCCGGACCATGGTACGGCCTATGAGATCGCCGGTCAGGGCAAGGCCGATCACAGCTCTTTCGAGGAGGCTGTTTTTGCTGCCATATCCATGTACAGGAACCGAAAAGACTGGGAATCGCTGCATGCGAATGTGCTAAAAAAGTCCAAAGGCAAGTTATGAACAAAAAAAAGTTGATAACATTACCATGATTCTAAAAAATTTATATCTTTGCACCCGCCTTATCCTTAAGGAGATGGCTATTAAAACTGATGTTTAAAATGAAGCAGTTAAAGGAGTTTGATATTCCTTTTGTTGGGTTGAAGCTCGGAAAACACCAGTTTGCTTATCAGTTAGATAAGTCGTTCTTTGAAGCTTTTAACTATGACGAGTTTGCCGCAGCCAGCCTGCAGGTAGACGTCGTTCTGGAGAAGAAAAACAATATGTTGGAACTGAGTTTTTCTACGGAAGGGAGCGTAAATGTGCCTTGTGATCTTACGGATGAACCGTTCGATCTTCCTGTGGAAGGCGATTTACACCTGGTAGTAAAATTCGGGGAGGAGTATAACGATGAGAATGAAGAAATGCTCATTATTCCTCACGGCGAGCACCAGATCAACATCGCACAATACGTTTATGAAATGATCGTATTGGCGGTGCCGGCCAAAAGGGTTCATCCCGGGGTCGAAGACGGAAGTTTGTCAAGCGATGTATTGGAAAGGCTTGAAGAATTTCAACCAAAAGAAGAGAATAACAATAATGACGGGGATACAGATCCGCGTTGGGATACACTGAAGAAACTATTAACGGATAAATAAGAATTAAAGATGGCACATCCTAAAAGAAGACAGTCCAGCACCAGAAGAGATAAGAGAAGAACGCATTACAAAGCGACTGCTCCTCAGATTGCTGTTGATCCTACTACCGGAGAGGCGCACGTATATCACAGAGCTCACTGGCACGAAGGTAAGCTTTATTACAGAGGCCAGGTCCTTATCGATAACGCTGCCGAAGAAGTAGCTTAAGGAACACATATCATACGATATTTATAACTCTCACGCACGTGAGAGTTTTTTTTATCAAAATTTTTCTATCGGTCACAAAACGTTTATTTTGCGGCCTGTTTCAGATAAAAATTAGTAATTTCAACAAATTTTTATCGGCTTTGCGTGTTTTTATGATCAAAACCAGCGGATTATGAGTGAACTTAATGCAGCGATCACTGCTGTGGGGAGTTACCTTCCCGACTATGTGTTAACCAATAAGGAACTGGAAACCATGGTTGACACGAATGATGAGTGGATCACCACCAGAACGGGGATCAAGCAAAGGCACATTCTCAAGGGAGAAGGAAAAGGGACCTCCTTTATGGCCATCAAAGCGGCCGAGGATCTGATCGCTAAAAGCGGACTCAACCCCGAAGAGATCGATATGGTCATTGTAGCTTCGGCTACTCCCGATATGCCCGTAGCAGCTACAGCTACCTATGTGGCGAGTGAGATCGGAGCAGTAAATGCTTTTTCTTACGACCTGCAAGCAGCTTGTTCAAGCTTCTTATACGGGATGTCTACTGCGGCGGCTTACATCCAAAGCGGGCGCTATAAAAAGGTGTTGCTTATCGGAGCCGATAAGATGTCGTCTATTATTGACTACACCGACCGTACCACCTGTATCATCTTTGGTGATGGTGCCGGTGCTGTGCTCTTTGAACCTAATGAAGAAGGACTCGGACTGCAGGATGAATACCTGAGAAGCGACGGGGTCGGAAGGGAATTCCTGAAGATCGAAGCCGGAGGGTCTATCATGCCGGCAAGCGAAGAGACCGTGAAAAACAAGAAACACTATGTTTTCCAGGACGGAAAGAACGTGTTTAAATATGCCGTTTCGAATATGGCCGATGTATCGGCGCGTATCATGGAGCGCAACGACCTGACCAAAGACGATGTGCAATGGCTGGTACCTCACCAGGCCAATAAGCGTATTATCGATGCCACCGCAAGAAGAATGGGTGTAGATGATGACAAGGTCATGATCAACATCCATAAATACGGAAACACTACTTCGGCTACCCTACCTTTACTATTGGCCGATTACGAGAAACAACTCAAAAAAGGAGATAACTTAATATTTGCTGCATTTGGCGGTGGATTTACCTGGGGGTCGATCTACCTGAAATGGGCATATAACGCATAACAAACACACTAATCTAACAGAGTAATCATGGATTTAAAAGAAATTCAAAGTTTGATCAAATTCGTGGCGAAATCCGGAGCTAGCGAAGTTAGTCTCGAGATGGAGGACGTGAAGATCACGATCAAAACGGCTTCTGACGAGAAGAAGGGTGAAACCACCACTTTTGTTCAACAGATCCCTATGGCTCAGGCTCCTGCTGCTGCAGCTCCTGCTCCTTCGGCGCCTGCTGCAACTGAAGCTGCTGCACCTGCTGCTCAGGAAGACGACAGTAAATACATCACTATTAAATCGCCGATCATCGGAACTTTCTACCGCAAGCCGTCTCCTGATAAGCCGGTATTCGTTGAGGTTGGTTCTACCATCTCTCAAGGTGATGTGCTTTGTGTGATCGAAGCAATGAAGCTTTTCAATGAGATCGAAAGTGAGGTAAGTGGTAAGATCGTAAAAGTACTGGTAGACGATTCGTCTCCCGTTGAGTTCGATCAGCCATTATTCCTGGTAGACCCATCATAAATAAGCGCTTTTAACCCGTTGTCCCGTGGCACTGCATCAAGAGGTGTACAGCGGACAATAAGGTTGTAAGTACCAATCTAAAGCTTAAAATCATATGTTTAAAAAGATACTGATTGCTAACAGAGGAGAGATCGCCCTTCGTGTGATCCGAACCTGTAAGGAGATGGGCATTAAGACCGTGGCTGTGTATTCAAAAGCCGATGAGGAGAGTTTGCACGTGCGTTTTGCAGACGAGGCCGTGTGTATTGGCCCTGCTCCTTCTAAGGATTCTTACCTCAAGATCGCTAATATTATTGCAGCGGCAGAGATCACCAATGCCGATGCTATTCACCCGGGTTACGGATTCCTTTCTGAGAATGCGAACTTCTCAAGGATCTGTGAAGAACACGGAATAAAATTTATCGGGGCTTCTCCCGAGCAGATCAATCGTATGGGAGACAAGGCTACGGCCAAGTTAACCATGAAAGAGGCCGGAGTACCTACCGTTCCGGGAAGTGACGGACTGCTAAAAGATTATAAGCAAGCTAAGAAACTCGCTGCAGAAATGGGATATCCCGTAATGCTGAAAGCTACTGCAGGGGGTGGAGGAAAAGGAATGCGCGCCGTTTGGAAAGAAGAAGACCTTCAGAAAGCCCTCGAAAGTGCCCAGCAGGAAGCGGGTGCGGCCTTCGGGAATGACGGTATGTATATGGAGAAGCTTATTGAAGAGCCTCGCCATATCGAGATCCAGATCGTGGGCGACCAGTTCGGGAAAGCATGTCACCTTTCTGAAAGAGACTGTTCTGTACAGCGTCGTCACCAGAAGCTTACCGAAGAGACCCCTTCGCCTTTTATGACCGAAGAACTTCGCGAGGCTATGGGTGAGGCTGCTGTTAAGGCTGCTGAGTACATCAAGTACGAAGGTGCGGGAACGGTTGAATTCCTCGTAGATAAGCACCGCAACTTCTACTTTATGGAGATGAATACCCGTATCCAGGTAGAACACCCGATCACCGAGCAGGTGGTCGATTATGACCTGATCCGCGAGCAGATCCTCGTGGCAGCAGGTGTGCCGATCTCCGGAAAGAACTATTTCCCTAAGCTGCATTCTATCGAATGTCGTATCAACGCCGAAGATCCGTACAACGATTTTCGTCCGTCACCGGGGAAGATCACAACCCTTCATGCTCCGGGCGGACATGGAGTGCGTCTCGATACCCACGTGTACAGCGGATATATTATCCCGCCCAACTACGACTCGATGATCGCTAAGCTTATTACCACCGCACAAACCAGAGAGGAAGCGATTCACAAGATGAAGCGTGCCCTCGATGAGTTCGTGATCGAAGGAATCAAGACTACGATCCCTTTCCACCGTCAACTTATGGATCACCCTGATTATATCGCTGGGAACTACACCACTAAGTTCATGGAGGACTTCGAGATGAAACCTGAAGAGGAAATGGAATAATATAAAAAGCCCCGCTATTGTAGCGGGGCTTTTTCTTTTTTTCACCTACCCACCTACCCACCTACCCACCTACCCACCTACCAGCCTGCCAGCCTACCAGCCTACCAGCCTACCGGTTTACCTTCCCCACTTCCCCACTTCCCCACTTCCCCCTTTCCCCACTTCCCCACTTCCCCCTTTCCCCATTTCCCCACTTCCCCCTTTCCCCACTTCCCCACTTCCCCATTTCCCCATTTCCCCATTTCCCCATTTCCCCACTTCCCCATTTCCCCACTTCCCCTTTCCCCATTTCCCCGTATCTTATAGCTATGAAACCACTAACTCTTTTATTCACCTTATGCATCACCATTATGAACGCACAATCATCATTCACCCTCTACGATTTTAAAGCACATGGCGACACAAGCGACTGGCTCATTATAAACGATGGGGTCATGGGTGGCCGGTCCCGATCGTCCCTGGAGATCAATAAGGAAGGCTATGGCGAATTCTGCGGACACGTATCTCTTGCGAATAATGGCGGATTCGCCTCAGTTCGCTTGCGATTCGCTCCAATAGCGGTTTCGGCCTACAGCGTGCTGTATCTTAAGGTAAAAGGAACACCGGGACGCTATCAGGTGCGGTGCCGTTCTGAGATTAACGAACCGCAGAGTTATGTGGCCTGGTTCGAGGCCGATGGTACCTGGCAGGATGTCATATTGTCTTTGGATAAGATGAGCCCTGTTTACAGAGGGCGTCAGCTGGATCTGCCTGATTATCCCGGACAGCAAATGGCAGAGTTCGGGATCCTTGTAGGGAATAAGAAAGAACAGGACTTCTGCCTGGAGATCGCTGCCATACGGCTGGAAGAGTAGGGATGGAGATCTCATTATTGCCGCTGTAAACCAGATGATAGCTCATTCGAATAATACCTTCCCAAAGGTATACACCTGGTGATCATTGTTATAGATTTGAAAGCGATAATGACTGAAATTACAGCAAGTGGTGATATAACCTATGGCGTGATCTATATCCTCTTAATTCGCTGAAATGCAATAACATAGGTGAAAATAATTTTAATTTTCCATTGTCAGTCAGCTGATTTCTATATCTTTAAAATATGAATGCCAACCACGACACCATTTCCCTGCCGGAGATTCCGGTTCAAACCCCCCATACTTCGGGGTTTTCTTATTGGGAGCTCAAACAGTTCTTTAATACCCCCGATTTTGTGGTCGTGGGGGCCGGTATCGTAGGACTTAGTTGTGCGCTTTCCCTGCGAAAGCGATTCCCGAAAGCCTCGGTGTTGGTATTGGAACGCGGACTCATGCCACAGGGCGCCAGTACCAAGAATGCCGGTTTCGCATGCTTTGGTAGTATTTCTGAACTGCTTGACGATATGAATACCATGACCGAAGAAGAGCTCCTCGCCCTGGTGGAAAAGCGCTATAAAGGCATTAGGCTCTTGCGTTCTACCTTAGGTGATAAGGCGATCGGGTATAAGTCTCATGGAGGATATGAAGTTTTTCTCAAGGGCGACCCCGATTTTTTTATGGCCTGTTTGGAACATCGCAAACGCGTTAATAAGCTCCTGAAACCTGTGTTGGGTAAGAAGGTCTTTGAGGTGGTGCGTAATGATTTCGGATTCGAAGGTATTCAGGACCATATGATGCTTAATCGCTATGAGGGTCAGATCGACACCGGCAAGATGATGCAGGCCTTGTATACGAAATGTGTAAAGAAGCGGATAAATATACTTTACGGTGTGCAGCTTGAGTCCTATACCCAGGGTAACGATAAGGTGACGCTCAAAACCAATGTGGGGGAATTTGATTGCGGTAAGCTTCTGCTGGCTACCAATGCCTTTGCCGGAGAGGTCATGGGAGAGTCGGTGACTCCGGCCCGTGCCCAGGTGCTCATTACCGAACCTATTAAAGATCTTCCGTTCAAAGGGACCTTTCATATGGATCGCGGCTATTACTACTTTCGCAATATCAACGGCCGTATTCTGTTTGGTGGCGGCCGCAATTTGGATCTTTCCGGAGAAGAAACCACAGCCTTCGGTACCACCCCCCTTATTCAGGATAAACTGGAAGAACTGCTGCAAAAAGTGATACTTCCGGGGACCCCGGTTGGGATCGAAGCCCGATGGAGTGGTATCATGGGGGTAGGCGACTCTAAAGCACCTGTGATCAGGTTGCTTTCTGATCATGTGGCCTGTGGTGTACGCCTTGGTGGTATGGGAGTGGCCATTGGCAGCCATACCGGAAAGGAACTCAGCCATTTATTCTGAAAATCCTTTAAAAAACTGATTTTTTACAACTTTTCATTTCTTTTTTTTGTCTACTATTGCCGGGTTAAAAAATATACCTGTTGATATCATGAGACAAATGTTATGGATGGCCTTAGCCGGAGTGCTTTTATTGGCCGGATGTACCCCGAACGACGATTTTGAATGCCCTGGAGCCTATACCGGTGCGCTTAGTGCCGATGAAGAAATATTGGTAGGTGACTGGAAGTTATCAGGCCTGGAAGGATCTATTGCCATAGACCTTACCGACGATGAAATGGATAATGCCACTACCGATCTATACGGACAGATAAGTGAATGCATTCGCGAGGCGCGTTATGTGTTCTCTGAAAACCGCGAATTGGCGTATTTCGGTTCCCGCGAGGTAGAAGATGTATGCGAAGAGGAACTGCTGTTTGGTGGTACCTGGAGGCTGGAAGGGAATATCGTAAGTATCGTTTCCGGTTGTACCGTTGGCGGATTCGAGCTCGATCTTGATGAGGAGGCCCGAAGTTTTTCGTATACGGTTTACGAGCAGGTGGTGAATTTTAAAGGCGATGTCGTGGCCATGCAGGTCACCTATACCTATACAGATCAAACAGAACGATCAAATTAATTTGTTCTTAAAAAAGCCTTCAGACGAAGGCTTTTTTTATTTTTAGGGTCTATGGAAAACAGCCCTCAGGAAATTAAGGAAGCGCTCATTGGTATTTGCCGGGAGCGTTTACACGAGGCTTATCAAAAAAGCAATGCTCAGATGGAGTCCTTACGAACCGCATTGGGGAGTGAGGTAAAGAGCTCTGCGGGAGATAAGCATGAGACCGGGCGCGCCATGATACAACTGGAGATGGAACGCACGGCTTCACGTATGGAGCAGCAGGAAAACCAGTTGCAGGTGTTCGAACGCCAGGTTGCTGCAAGAAATGATCATGGGGCTATCGTAGCTCCGGGTTGTCTTGTAGTTACCGATAAGGGTATGTATTTTATCGCGGTGTCCCTGGGGCCTGTCGCAGTGCTGGGGCATATGGTGCCGGTACTTTCTCCCATGTCGCCCATAGGGCAGTTGCTCAAAGGCAAAAAGGTAGGGGAGGTCTTTGAGTTTAAAGGCAACCCCGCGCGTATTACCGCCATTGTTTAGTGCGCTGCCCTGATATACCTTCCTTAAATTGCCGACTTAGTGTTTGTTGGCATGTTATCCCACTATCGTTTAAGACGCTTCTCCAAAACGCCCGCTTTGAGTTGCAGGCTTATCGCATATTCGTTCTTCACCGGGTGCTCACTTCTGAAATACACTTCTCTTCGCCCGATACGGCTTTTGACCAGGTAGGAGTGACCTTCGAAATAAGAGGCCGTTACAATAGCTTTTAGCGGCCCATCAGGATCCGGAACGAGTTCGTGCGGATAGATCAGGGCAAGGCCTTTTAGCTCAGGATCGAACCAGGAGAAAGGCAGCTGATTGACTTCCCCGAAAAGCCGGGCGATGTATTTGGTGCGCGGGTGCTGGTAAAGCGTATCCGGCGTGCCTCTTTGTACCACCTTGCCGTTCTTCATGACCAGGGTCTGGTCTGAGAAGGAAAGGCTGTCGGCATTGTCGTGGGTAGCTACGATACAGGCAATGTTCTTTTCTTTAAGGTATTCGAAAAGCCTGCGTCTTAATTGACTCTTCTTAAAGTTATCGATATTGCTAAAGGGCTCGTCCAGAAGTAAGAGTTCCGGCTCCCTGGCCAGTACCCTCGCCATGGCCACACGTTGTTGCTGGCCGCCGCTGAGCTCATCGGGGCGACGGTCGGCATAGTCGCTCATGCCTACGAGTTCGAGCAGCTCGGCAATACGCTGCTTTTTGCGTCTCGGATAAAAATTCGAAAGGTATTTACCAACGTTCTGGGCTACGGTAAGGGGTGCCATCAGGTCGTAATCCTGCGCCTGGTATTTGATGAAATCTTCCCCGGGAACCAGGTTGTAGTCGGGGCCAAGCATGGGCTGGTGTTTCCAGTGCATGTTACCGCTCTTAGGCTGCAGGAGTCCGTAGATCAACTTGAGCAGGGTGCTTTTTCCGGAGCCGCTTTCTCCGATCACAGAAAGTTGCTCCCCGGGGGCAAGGGTAAAGCTGATGTCCTGAAGAACGGGAGTTTCACGATAGGCAAAAGTAAGTTTGTGGACCTGAAGCATAACAATATTGGTTTGTGAATTATGAACCTTTCCGGGTTGCGAAGATACTATAAAACAAAAAAACCCGGAGCCATGCCCCGGGTTCTTAGGATGATATGTGCGATCGGGAATTATCCCTTGATCTCTTTCTTGGTTACTTCCGGATTAGGAAGTTCTTTGAAGCCCATGTTGTACAGGGCAAAACTAAAGATGTCTGAATACAGCTCGATGGTCTTGCTTACCGGGGTTCCGGCACCGTGACCTGCATTGGTCTCAATACGTATCAGGGTAGGATTACTTCCCGTTTGCTTGTCCTGAAGCTCTGCAGCAAACTTAAAGCTGTGTGCAGGTACCACCCTGTCGTCATGATCCCCGGTGGTTACCATGGTCGCAGGATATTGAGTGCCTGCTTTTACATTGTGTACCGGAGAGTACCCTTTCAGGTAGTCGAACATTTCCTGGCTGTCTTCTGCAGTACCGTAATCGTAAGCCCATCCTGCTCCTGCAGTAAAGGTGTGGTAACGCAGCATATCCAGTACTCCAACGGCTGGAAGCGCTACCTTCATAAGGTCGGGTCTTTGGGTCATCACCGCTCCAACGAGGAGTCCGCCATTAGACCCACCGCGAATCGACAGGTAGTCTGATGAGGTGTAGCCCTCTTTGATCAGGTATTCTCCTGCAGCGATAAAATCGTCAAATACGTTCTGCTTCTGCATCTTTGTCCCGGCATCGTGCCATGCTTTTCCGTACTCTCCACCCCCGCGAAGGTTAGGAACGGCATAGATACCTCCCTGCTCCATCCATACGGCCATGGCAGTACTGAACGAAGGAGTCAGGCTGATGTTGAATCCGCCGTAACCATAAAGCATGGTTGGATTCTTTCCGTTCTTCTCAAGACCTTTTTTATGCGTGATGATCATAGGTACTTTTGTACCGTCCTTAGAGGTGTAGAATACCTGTTCTGACACATAGTCGTCAGGGTTAAAGCTGATCTCCGGACTGAAATACACCTCAGAAGTTCCGTCTTCAGGGTTGAAGGCGTAGCTGCTTCCCGGTGTTTTGTAGTTCGTGAAGGAATAGTACAGGGTGGTGTCTTCTTTCTTTCCACCGATACGGCCTACGCTTCCGATCCCCGGAAGATCTACTTCGCGAACCAGGTTACCGTCATAGTCGTACTGCATTACTTTAGATACAGCGTCTACCATATACTCGGCAAAGAAGTATCCGGCTCCGGTGGAAGGAGACAGTACATTCTCGGTCTCTGCGATAAAGTCTTCCCAGTTGTCGGGAGTAGGGTTGGCGGCATCGGTCTTCACCACACGCTGGTTCGGTGCGTCGAGATCGGTCACCAGGTAAAGAGTGCTCCCTTCGTTGGTGAGCAGGTTGGTATTGCTGTCGGTATGGTCTACGATGGTAACGAGCTTGCCGTTGGCATCGTTAAGATCTTTGAGGAAAAGCTTGTTTCCGTTGGTTGAAACTGCCGCCGAGATCATCAGGTAGCTGTCGTCTTCGGTAACATAACCCCCAACATAGCGGTGCTTTTCGGCATCGGTACCTCCAAAGATGAGCTGGTCTTCATTTTGAGGAGCTCCGATCTTGTGGTAGTACAGTTTGTGCTGGTCGGTCTTTGCTGAAAGCTCACTACCCTCAGGCTTGTCGTAGCTGCTGTAGAAGAAGCCTTCATCCCCCTTCCAGGAGATCCCGCTAAACTTCACGTCTACCAGGGTGTCTTCTACGATCTCTTTAGTTGCGGCATCCATCACGATCACCTTACGCCAGTCACTTCCGCCTTCAGAGATGGAATAAGCGGCGAGGTTCCCGCTTTTGGAGAAACTGAGTCCGCCAAGCGAAGTGGTTCCGTCTTCAGAGAAGGTGTTCGGGTCGAGGAATACCTCTTCGACTTCTGAGTCGTTCTTTTTGCGGTAGATCACTGACTGGTTCTGGAGTCCGTCGTTCTTACTGAAATAGGTGTAGTCGCCTTCCTTGTATGGGGCGCCTATCTTTTCGTAGTTCCAGATCTCCTTGAGGCGCTCTTCGAGCTGCTTGCGGTAAGGGATCTCTTCGAGGTAAGAACCGGTAACCTCGTTCTGGGCCTTTACCCATTGAGCGGTCTCTTCTGAGAGGTCGTCTTCTAGCCATCGGTACGGGTCTTTTACCTCGGTGCCGAAGTAGGTGTCTACGGTGTCTACTTTCTTGGTTTCAGGATAATTCAAAGTTATTTCTGATGTTGATTCCTGCTTGCAGGAGGTTAAAGCGAGTAACGCTCCGGCAAAAATGCTAATTCGTTGGTACATGGAATAAAAAGTTTCCACCAAAAATACAGAAAACTATGTTAGGGTTTCGTTAAAGGGGGATTTGGTTAAGGGAGTAGGGAGTAGGGAGTAGGTAAAAGGGTTATGTAGGGATATGGGTATGTGGGGTAAAGGGGTATGTGGGTATATGGGAAGTGGGGAAATTGGGAATTGTCATCTCGAGCTTGTCTACCGAAAATATGCTCGCATACTGAAGGTATGGTGATTGCGCAGCAATCGTATCGTGAGGTTGGTAACCTATGTCTTTGCGAGGAGGGCGAAGGTCGACGCGGCAATCTTTTGAAGGTCGGAATTTCTCCCCTACTTTCTAAGGAGGGCCAAGCGTAAAGAAAAGGTCCGGTGGACCTTTTTATCGAACCTGCCTGATGGTAGACAGGGGAGCCAGCCGGCGCTCTGGCATAGGACAGGGTGGTTCCCCATGGTAGGAAGAAGCTGGGGTTTGAATTAAAATTTCGTTCAGTATTTACTATGATAACGTTCTCCTTCTCCTGCCAGGGGAAGGTGGTTTTGCGAAGCAAAATCGGAAAGGGTTTATGGTTTTTACAATTGAGATCATCACAACAAACACCTCATAAAATTAAACACTCAACATTTGAAATGTCATTTCATCGAAAATAACACCCTCAAATTTGTTAAAAAGGTGTTAAGGATATAATTTAAAGTCTTTAACATTAACCAATTAGTTTATGATGAATTATTTGAACGCAACAAAATGGATGGTCTTTGGGTGTGCTGCCACCTTTATGATCTCCTGTTCTCACGACACCACCAGTGAGATCGATTCCCTCAATCCGGAAACCGAATTAACAGCAGCATCACCGGAATCTTATATCGTGGTTTTTAACACCAAAGAGACCGGGAATCTCGGGCAGAAGTTCACCGATTATTCGGCTGCCAAGAATGCGGTAAGCAATGTCGCTCAACGACTAATGTCTGATGCGCAGATCACCGATGCTTCTGTAGAGCAGGTGTACGCCCGGGCTTTAAATGGGTTTTCAGTTCGTATGAATGCTGCCGAAGTGGCCATACTCGAGAATGACCCAAGGGTAGCCTATATCGAAAAAGACCAAATGATCGCCCTGGCCCCACCTCCTGGAAGAGGTCCCGGCGGAGGAGGTGATGACGGGGGTGGATCGACCGGACAAGAAACGCCTTATGGGATCGCCCGTGTTAATGGGGTGAGTGCCTATACCGGATCCGGGGTGGCCTGGGTATTGGATTCAGGTATTGACCTTGATCATCCGGACCTTAATGTAGATGCTTCCCGCGGATTCAATGCCTTTACTTCCGGAAGGGATAGTAAAAGCCTGGACGATGGGGATGGTCATGGTACGCATGTAGCTGGAACCATTGCGGCACTTAATAACGATATTGGCGTGGTAGGCGTAGCTCCCGGAGCTACTGTGATCCCTGTTAAAGTACTCGACTCCCGCGGAAGCGGTTCGTATTCCGGGGTGATCGCCGGGATCGATCATGTGGCTGCCAACGGTTCGCCGGGAGATGTGGCCAATATGAGTCTTGGAGGCGGTGCTTCTCAGGCGGTTGATGATGCTGTGATCAACGCCGCATCCCAAGGGGTGAAGTTCGTGATCGCAGCGGGAAATAGTGGTGCCAATGCCAATAACTATTCGCCGGCAAGGGCCGAAGGGCCTAATGTATTTACCATTTCGGCCATGGATATTAACGATTCATGGGCGAGCTTTTCCAACTATGCGAATCCGCCGGTTGACTACTGTGCGCCGGGAGTGGGTATTAAGTCTACCTGGAAAAGCGGTGGATACAATACCATAAGTGGTACCTCCATGGCATCGCCACACGCCGCCGGAGTATTGCTACTGGGGAATGCCACTACCGATGGTACGGTAGCCGGAGATCCCGATGGTAACGCAGACCCTATAATCGTGAATGGTAATGGAGCTTAAGCATATTGAATGAGCATGATGAGAAAAAGGTCGCCTTCGGGTGGCCTTTTTAACTTTCCCTAACTGCCTACCTACCTGTCTACCTGCCTCTTTGCTCTTTGCTCTTTGCTCTTTCCTCTTGACTCTTTCCTCTTGACTCTTTCCTCTTGACTCTTGACTCTTGCTTCTCGATTCTCCACTTCCCCCTTTCCCCCTTTCCCCACTTCCCTCTTTCCCCACTTCCCTCTTTCCTTACAGCTTTGTCATATTTGAAACAAAATGTTATAATTCTGCAATTATCATTTTAAGTGCTTGTTTTCAAGTCGGAATAGCATACATTTGTTCATGAATAATTGAACCCCTACATATGAGAATAGCAGTAGTTGGTGCCACCGGAATGGTTGGCCAGGTAATGCTCAGGGTATTGGCCGAGCGCCAGTTCCCCGTGAGCGAGCTGCTACCGGTTGCTTCAGAGCGTTCGGTAGGCAAAGAGATCGAATTTAACGGAAGTACCTATAAGGTCATTAGTCTGGAGGATGCCGTTGCTGCACGACCGGATATCGCCCTGTTTTCTGCCGGGGGAGGCACTTCTCTGGAGTGGGCTCCTAAGTTCGCTGAAGCGGGCACCACCGTTATCGATAATTCATCGGCATGGCGTATGGATTCCACCAAAAAACTGGTAGTGCCGGAGATCAATGCGACCGACCTCACTGCAAACGATAAGATCATTGCGAATCCGAACTGTTCAACCATACAAATGGTGATGGCCCTGGCGCCCCTGCACAAAAAGTACGGCGCTAAACGCGTGGTGGTTTCTACCTACCAGAGTATTACCGGAACCGGGGTGAAAGCGGTAAGGCAATTGGAGAATGAGTACGCGGGTGTAAAAGACGAAATGGCTTATCCCTATCCGATACACCGTAATGCCCTTCCGCATTGTGATGTGTTCGAAGAGAACGGATATACCAAAGAAGAGATGAAGCTGGTTCGCGAAACCCAGAAGATCGTAGATAAGCATATCGCAGTAACCGCAACTGCGGTGCGTATTCCCGTAGTGGGAGGGCACAGTGAGGCGGTGAACATTCAGTTTGAAAACGATTTTAAACTCAATGAGGTTCGCGGATTGTTAAACGATACCCCGGGGATCACCGTACAAGATAATCCCGACACCAATACGTATCCGATGCCGGCCTTCGCCGAAGGTAAGAACGAGGTGTTCGTTGGGCGTATTCGCCGTGACGAATCACAACCCAATACCCTCAACATGTGGATCGTTGCCGATAACCTGAGAAAGGGAGCCGCGACTAATGCAGTGCAGATCGCAGAATACCTCATGGAGCATAAGCTGGTGTAAAGCGAACGGAAAAAATAAAAATGTAATAAAGGGATGGACCTCAGGGGCTGTCCCTTTTTTTGTTATGCAGTTATGCCCTCCTTCGCTAAAGCTACGAAGGGTGAGACGGTGATGCAGTGATTCGGTGAAGAGGTTAGAATCAAAATAACGTTCAATATTTACTAAGACAACGTTCTCCTTCCACTTGCAGGGGAAGGTGGTTTTGCGGAGCAAAAGCGGAAGGGGTTTGTTTAAGGTTGCGACAACGCCATTTATGCCATGGGACTTTGACTTTCGATTCCCGATTCTCTATTCCCCATTCCCTAAAATCACTTCTTCCCTCCAACAATGAGGACGATCTCTCCCTTAGGAGGGTGTTTTTCGTAGTGGGCGAGCACTTCTTCTGCAGTACCCCGAACCGTTTCTTCGTGGAGTTTGGTGAGTTCCCTGGACAGACTTACCTGGCGGTCGGCACCGAAGTGTTCGATAATATCTTTCAGGGTTTTCAGGATCTTATGTGGCGATTCGTAGAACACCATGGTTCGTGGTTCTTCTGCCAGCAATTTCAGGCGGGTTTGTCGTCCTTTCTTCACCGGAAGGAATCCTTCAAATACGAATTTATCGTTCGGGAGTCCGCTATTCACCAATGCAGGTACAAAGGCCGTGGCTCCGGGCAGGCATTCTACCTCCAGCCCCTCGGCCAGGCAGGCTCGCGTAAGGAGAAATCCGGGATCGGAAATGGCCGGTGTTCCGGCATCGCTTATGAGGGCGATGGTCTCCCCCGAAGCAATACGCTTCACGATGGTTTCTACGGTTTTGTGTTCATTGTGCATATGATGGCTCTGCATGGGGGTGTCTACCTCCAGGTGGTTTAAGAGCTTGCCGCTGTTGCGCGTATCTTCGGCCAGGATGAGGTCGGCCTCCTTTAATACCCTGATCGCTCTCAGGGTGATATCTTCGAGATTCCCGATGGGCGTGGGAACAATGTACAGTTTTGCCATACTATAAAATTAAAAAAGCCGCAGCAATAAAGCTACGGCCGGAGATATATAACTTTACCGGGAGTTACGAAAAACGCGCCTCCAGAATTTTTAATAGACGGACCTCGTAGATCTCTTTACCTTCCCAATGGTTGTAGTCGGGTTTTACCATCTCATCGAGAAATTCCCTGGCATCTTCAAAGCTGGTCTTCGTATTGAGCATGGAGATCACGCGGTTAAAATCTTCATCACTGCCGTCGAACAGGTTCTTGATAAATGCGATCTTATCGTTAAGTCCCAAGTTCAGGCTGTTGGTCAGTCGGGTGTTTAGCGAGTGCTGGGCGGGAGGGGCCTGGGCTTCTTTTCTTTTTGGTTTGGTGTCTACTTCGGGTGTAAGCACCTCCTTGTCGCGTTTTACAAAATCGGGTTCCACTCCAAAACCTGCCAGGATATCGTCCAGGGTTTCTTCATCGGGCATTTCTTTAACCATATCGCGAATGGTTTGCATGCCGGGGGTTACCAGGTCGTTCTCATGCGGATTGGTTTCCGGAACGTTGGAATTGCCTCGTAGCACATTTCCTGCAAGGGCCTCGAACCGGTCTGCGATCTCATGACGTATCTCCTCCTGCTTGCTGGCGCCGAAATGCGTTTCCATAAATCGCAAAAGGGTAAGATTCTCATAGGCCAGGCGGGCTTCCCTTTGCAAGGCTACAAGGTCTTCCTGACCCTGGAGTGAGAGGATTCGGTGAGCGATCTTTACCAGTTCCGATTCAACTTTCTTTTTCATCATTATTGCTTTTGGTGTCTCCCGAAACGGGGAGGGTTGTGTTTGTCAAACTTATGCAAAAAGGTAAAAAATATTTGCAAGAATTTGTTTTAAATACGCTTATGATCTTGTTAAAACTTTATCGTGCCTTTAAAGGCCCTGCTTTGCCGATCTCTTCCTGCTAAAAATGAAGGTCCCGGGATTCCCGCAAGAAATAATTCCTTAAGTTTGCGTCTTGAAGGAGAAGCTTTTTTCTCCGCTATTTTTTTAAGTCATACACCATGTTTCTCGAGAATACAGTCAACCATGAAGAACAGTTTGGATGGATCGAAGTGATCTGCGGTTCCATGTTCTCGGGTAAGACCGAGGAACTCATTCGCCGACTTAAAAGAGCTCAGTTCGCGCGTCAGCGCGTGGAGATCTTCAAGCCCGCTATCGACATTCGATACGATGAGGAAAAGGTGGTTTCTCACGACGAGAACGAGATCCGATCAACCCCGGTGCCTGCCGCTGCCAATATCAGGCTGCTGGCCGATGGTTGCGATGTGATCGGGATCGATGAGGCCCAGTTCTTTGACGACGAGATCGTATCGGTATGTAACGACCTGGCCAATAAAGGAGTTCGTGTGATCGTTGCCGGTCTTGATATGGACTTTAAAGGCAATCCTTTCGGGCCCATGCCTGCCCTGATGGCTACTGCCGAGTATGTTACCAAAGTACACGCCGTTTGTACACGTACCGGGAACCTGGCCAATTACAGCTTCAGGAAGTCGACCAACGACGACCTGGTGATGCTGGGTGAAACGGCCGAATATGAACCTCTGAGCAGGGCTGCTTTTTTTCGCGCCATGCAGCGTGAGAAGGCCAAATCCCTGGAGGTAAATGCCCCTCAGGAGGTCAACAAGCGAACAACAACTCCCCAAGATAATGAGTAAGGTTCGGGAAACTGTTCTCGAGATCGATCTCGGAGCTTTGGAAGCCAATTACCGCTACCTGAGGTCCAGAATTGCTGCAGACACCAAATTTCTGGCCGTGGTCAAAGCCTATGCCTATGGCAGTTCGTCCCAGCAGGTAGCCCTGAAGCTACAAGAGCTCGGCGCCGATTATTTCGCGGTGGCCTATACCAAAGAAGGTATGGCCCTCAGAGCGGCCGGGATCACCAAACCCATCCTGGTGCTGCATCCGCTACCCGTGCATTTTGAGGAGATCATCGATAACTGCCTGGAGCCGGCCTTGTACAATCATAAGGTACTTGGTGAGTTTGCCGAGGTAGCCACCCAAAAGAATACGAAAGATTACCCCGTACATATTAAGTTTAACACCGGACTCAACCGATTGGGATTTGACCAGGAAGGTGCTGAAGCCCTCGCCGAGGTCATTCTCGGGCAATCTGCCATTAAGGTGAGGTCGGTATTCTCTCATCTGGCAGCTTCAGAAGATCTCGCAGAGGAGGCATTTACCCTGCAGCAGATCGATACCTTTGAGCTTGCAGCCCGACAAATGACAAAGGCTCTTGGGTATACACCCATGCGCCATATGCTGAATACTTCGGGCATTCTTAACTACGCCAAAAGGGCGCAGTATGAGATGGTGCGCAGTGGCATCGGACTCTACGGCTTTGGGAATGAACTGCAATACGACCTGGACCTTCAGCCGGTGGTAAGCCTTAAAAGTGTGATCTCTCAGATTCACCACGTGCCGGAAGGGCAGTCGGTGGGGTATAACCGAAAGTACCAGGCTCATGCCCCGGTAAAGACCGCAACCATTCCCCTGGGGCACGCCGATGGGATCTCAAGGATCTACGGAAATAAAAAAGGATTTCTCACCATAAAAGGAAAGCGCGCCCCGATCATCGGGAACGTGTGCATGGATATGCTTATGGTCGATATTACCGGCATCGATTGTGAGGAAGGTGATGAGGTGCTGGTATTTGGCAAAGAAACTACTGCTGCCACCCTGGCCGCAGCTGCCGGTACCATAAGTTATGAGCTTATTACCGCGATCTCTCAACGCGTGAAGCGCGTGATCGTAGACTAAGTAGCTATCTTAAAAGGGGCTGATTTCTACAGGGTGTTCATTACTAGTGGTTTACATCAATAAATTTCTTACATTAGAGGTTGAACTAAAACAATACCTCATGGGATTTTTCGCTGATTTTAAGAAGTTTCTCCTCAAAGGAGATATCGTAAGCCTGGCCACTGCGGTGATCGTTGGTGGGGCTTTTGGTAAGATCGTAACCTCATTTACCAATGATGTGCTTATGCCGCCTATCGGGCTCCTGATCGGAGGGGTCGATTTTGCCGCTTTAAAATTTGTCCTTAAAGATGCCGTTGTCGATAACGGGGAGGTCGTAGCCGAAGCGGTAACCATTAACTACGGAAGCTTCCTGCAAACCATTATCGACTTCATTATCATTGGTTTCTGTATCTTTGCAGTGCTCAAAGCCTACGAAAAGACACAGAAGAAAAAAGAGGAGGCACCTGCAGCGCCAAAGGGGCCCACCCAGGAAGAGCTGCTTATGGAGATCAGAGACGAGCTGAAAAAACAGAATTCATGATATATCCCGCAAGACGGGACCGACCGCTACACGGTGCATGTTTAACTAAACCACTCCCAAAAGGAGTGGTTCTTTTTTATTGATGCTTCCCCACTTCCCAGCCACCTTCGGCCAGGTGTTTCTCTCCGCTTTCAATAGCGCCTTCTTCCAAAGTGGTACCCATGGAGTCGTTCCATCGGTTGAGGTATCCGAACAGGGAGATCACCCCCAGCATTTCTACGATCTCGCCTTCGTCCCAGTGTTCATGAAGGTGTTTTTTGATGGTCTCATTCACCTGGTTGGGGATCACCGATGCAGCTAATGCAAAATCAAGGGCCGCCCTTTCGGCCTCACTAAAAGAAGGGTGGGTTCGGTAGTCCCAGATATGTTCCAGTTGTTCGTTGCTCGCCCCGTAACGCTCGGCAGCGCGAATGGCGTGGGCCTGGCAATATCGGCAACCGGTGGCGTTACTGCTCACCCAGGCAATAAGACGTTTTAGGGCCGAAGTAACACGACCGTGATTGGCCATTACGGCCTTGTTGAGGTTAATGAATGAGCGTGCGATCTCGGGCCTGATCTGCATGGTGAGTACCGAATTCGGACAAAATCCGAGGGTTTCATTGAAAAATTCGGCGAGCTCTGCAGTTTGCTTATCATGATCGGCACTTAAAGGATGTACTAATGGCATGGTTGGATAATTTTTGGTGCCTTCAAAATACAACAATCGCCATTATCTTTGGTTTTCCCTTTCCATTAATCGATGAGCGGAAGGGTACTGAATATTTTTATTGGTAATTTTGAGATTCATAAATTAAGGATATCATGCAAACAGATCACGTTGTAACTACCTGGAAAAAAAATATGCTTTTTCACACGACCAATCCGGCGGGTGAACTTTATATCGAAACGTCTCCTGAACACGGAGGTGAAGGAACAGGATTGCGTCCTAAAGCCCTGATGCTGTCTTCCCTGACCGGTTGTTCGGCCCTGGATGTCGCTTCCCTGATGAAGAAAATGAAGCTGGACGTAGCCGACTTCAATATCGATATCAAAGCCGAGCTTACCGATGAGCATCCCAGGTATTACCATAAGGTATATATGGTGTTTAACTTTTACGGCAGTGCCCTGAATGAGGCAAAACTGCAAAAGGCGGTAGACCTTTCCATAGAAAAATACTGCGGGGTGATGGCCATGTTTAAAAAATTTGCCGATGTGGAGGTGGAAACGGTTTTTCACCATCAATAGACCGATAATAACACCTGCCTGATCACACAACGAACCTGAATCATAAATTAGTTTTCTATGCGCTGGACCCTGAAACAGGAACCTGAAGAACATTTGGTAATTCCGCTTGCTGAAGCCCTGGGGGTAGACCCTATTATTGCCGGGCTTTTAGTGCAGCGCGGGGTGACGACCTTTGAGGAGGCCAGGCGCTTTTTTCGACCTTCCCTGGATGAACTTCACGATCCGTGGCTTATGAAAGATATGAAGCCGGCAGTGGAGCGCATCGAAAAAGCTATAGCCAATGGGGAGAATATCCTGGTATATGGCGATTACGATGTTGACGGGACCACTGCAGTATCCCTGGTGTCGTCTTACCTGATGGAAGATTACGATCAGGTGGCGACCTATATCCCGGATCGTTATGCCGAAGGATACGGGGTGTCTTACCAGGGGATCGATTTTGCTGCCGATAACGATATGACCCTGATCATTGCGCTGGACTGTGGGATCAAGGCTATCGAAAAGGTGGCTTATGCCAAAGAAAAGGGGATCGATTTTGTGATCTGCGATCACCACCGCCCCGGCGATACGGTGCCCGATGCAGTGGCCGTACTCGATGCCAAACAAGAGGATTGCGCCTATCCGTATAAAGAACTGTGCGGATGCGGCGTCGGATTTAAACTTATTCAGGCCCTGGGGTCGCGAAAGGGGCAAGGACTTACGCACTTTAAGCCCTATCTCGACCTGGTGGCCGTAGCCATCGGTGCCGATATTGTTCCCGTTACCGGGGAGAACCGCATTCTCGCCTTTCACGGCATGAAAGTGCTCAACAGCGCTCCACGACCGGGACTGCGTGCCCTGGCGGCGCGTAAGAAAGGAAAGCTCACCCTTACCGATGCAGTTTTTACCATTGCTCCCCGTATCAATGCGGCCGGACGCATGAAGCACGGCCAGCATGCGGTGAACCTGCTTACTTCTGACGATATTAATATCGCCGCCCAGCTGGCTGAAGATATTGAAGCCTACAACAGCGATCGCCGTCAGCTGGACGAGGAGATCACCGAATGTGCCCTTGAGCAGATCCGTCTCAATAGAGAAGAAGAGCGCTTTACCACCGTAGTATACGATGAGGTATGGCATAAGGGAGTTATTGGGATCGTAGCATCACGACTTACCGAGACCTACTACAGGCCTACCCTGGTGTTTACCAAAAGCGGGGAGAAGCTCGCGGCCTCTGCCCGTTCGGTGAAGGGGTTCGATGTCTATAATGCCCTGGAAGCCTGTAAGGATCATATTGAGCAGTTCGGAGGCCATAAATACGCAGCGGGACTCACCCTGCTGGAGGAGCAGTATGAAGATTTTAAGCGTAAGTTCGAAGCGGTGGTGGCTCAGACCATCGATCCGCAAATGCTTACCCCGGAGATCGCCGTCGATGCCCGTATTGCCCTTAAAGATATTACCCCTAAACTCTACCGCATACTCAAGCAATTCGCGCCCTTTGGTCCCGGTAACCTGTCGCCGGTGTTTATGGCTGAAGGACTTAAAGATGCCGGCTCCCGTGCAGTGGGCGAAAAGAACAAACACCTTAAATTCAGCGTTTCCCAAAACGGAGGGAAGCGGATCGACGGGATCGGATTCTCCCTGGGGCATAAACTTGACGACATTAAAACAGCAAAAGAATTTGACGCCGTCTTTGCTATCGATGAGAATGAATGGCAGGGCAATGTGTCCCTGCAACTCAAAGTAAAGGACGTCAGATCGAAAACAGAATAACCAAAAACCAGAACATATGAAACGTATCTTATTTGTAGCCATTGCCTTGATCGCCGGAGTGCTGGCAGGGTCATGTGCTACGGAGGAAACGACACCACAGCAGGCTGTGGTGAATTCACCTTCGGGAGAAAATACCCTGAATTTTTTCTTGTTACCCGATGGGCAACCCGCCTATACCGCAGTACATAGCGGAACAGTCGTGATCGATACTTCGGGCTTCGGATTTGAATTTGTCGATATGCCGCCCCTGAAAACGGGGATGGAGATCATGTCTGTGAATGAAAGCACCTTCGATGAGACCTGGCCTATGCCTTGGGGTGAACAACTGGAAGTGCGCAACCATTACAATGAGCTGGAAGTCGTGCTTAAAGAAAAGGAGGCTCCGACAAGAACCCTGGTGTTGCGATTCAGGATGTATGACGACGGACTCGGATTTCGGTATGAGTTTCCGGAGCAGGAAGGTATGAAAGAAGCCCTTATTGCCGATGAGCTTACCGAATTTCAGCTTACCGGTGACCATACCACCTGGTGGATCCCCGGAGATTGGGATATCTATGAACACCTGTACAATACCAGTAAGGTCTCTGAGATCAATGCATTGGAAAAACAAAACCACCCCAACCTTGCGGCTACCTATATTCCGGAGAATTCGGTGAATACCCCGGTGACCATGAGGGCCGAAGGGGATGTAAAATACTACCTTAGTTTTCATGAGGCCGCTCTCGTAGATTACGCCGGAATGACCCTGAGGGTAGATACTACCTCGCTTAAGCTGACCAGCGGACTCGTTGGTAGTGATAACACCGATCATAAAGTGAAACGCACATTGCCATTTACGACACCATGGCGCACCATTCAGATCGCCGATGAGGCTAAGGAGCTTATCGCTTCAAAACTCATTCTGAATCTTAACGAGCCTAATGCCATTGGTGATGTGTCCTGGTTCAAGCCTATGAAATACACCGGTATCTGGTGGGAGATGCATCTGGGGAAATCGTCATGGGATTTTGCCAATACCCAAAAGGGCGGGGAAACCCTAACCCTCGAAGATGCCAAAGGTACCCATGGGGCAACCACAAAAAACACCAAGGCGTTCATTGATTTTTCTGCTAAGAACAATATTGGAGGTGTATTGGTGGAAGGTTGGAATACAGGTTGGGAGCATTGGATCGGCTTTGAAGATCGTGAAGGGGTGTTTGATTTCGTGACGCCCTATCCCGATTACGACCTAAAAGAGGTGGTGCGCTACGGAAAGGAAAAAGGTGTGGAGATCATCATGCACCACGAAACCTCTGCGGCACCCCGTACCTACGACCAGCAAATGGATACCGCCTATGCCCTGATGAAATCGCTGGGGATCCATTCGGTAAAATCGGGTTATGTTGGCCGATTGATCCCGAAAGGGGAATACCACCACGGACAATGGATGGTGAACCATTATAACAATGCTGTGATCAAGGCGGCCGAATACGAGGTAGCGGTGAATGCTCATGAGCCTATTAAAGCCACCGGGTTGCGCAGAACATATCCGAATATGATCGCCAGGGAAGGGCTTCGCGGACAAGAATTTAATGCCTGGGCTTCAGACGGAGGGAATCCGCCGGAACACCTGCCACTGGTGGCCTTTACCCGTATGCTTTCAGGGCCTATTGACTATACCCCGGGAATCTTTAATATTAAACTGAAACCCTGGAAGGAGAACAACCAGGTGAATACGACCCTCGCACACCAGCTGGCGCTATACGTAGTGATCTATAGTCCGATACAAATGGCAGCCGATCTGCCGGAATATTATGAAGGGAAACCCGCCATGCAGTTTATTCGCGATGTTGGGGTAGACTGGCAGCGTACCGAAGTGCTCAACGGGGAACCCGGAGATTTTGTGACCATCGCCCGCCAGGAAAGAGAAACCGGAAATTGGTTCGTGGGGAGTATCACCGATGAGGAGAGCAGGGCTATGAATATTACCCTCGACTTCCTGGAACCCGGTGCTACCTATGAGGCAACGATCTATGCCGATGCCCGCGATGCGCATTGGGATATGAATCCGGAAGCTTACGAGATACGAATAGAGGAGGTGAACAGTGAAACCATGCTGTCGCTTAAACTCGCACCCGGAGGCGGAGCTGCGATAAGCATCATAAAGAAATAAGCGCGATCTGAAAAATGCGCGCTGTCAAGTGTGGCAGACTTCAATGCAAGGCAATGTATACCGGTTGAAACCGGCAGTAAAGAAGAAAGAGGCTTTTTAAGCCTCTTTTTCTTTTTCGGGGGTGTATTTTTTTAATTCTAACTGTTGGCCATCGAATTCGCCGTAGGTGTAATACCCTATCCAGTCGCCCAGGTTGATGTATTGGGATCCCGATCCCAGGTCGATCTCCATAGGCAGGTGGCGGTGGCCAAAGACAAAATAATCTCGGTGTTCCTGTTCGAGCTTGCGCTTGCAATACTGTACCAGCCATTCGTTGTCTTCTCCCAGAAAATGCACGTCGTCATCTCCGGAAATAAGCTTGTTCTTTACCGACAGGTATTGCGCAAGGCGTACCCCCAGATCGGGGTGTAGCCATCGGAATAGCCATTTGGAAAACGGATTGGTAAATACCTTTTTCATGCGCTTATAGCCCTTGTCCCCGGGGCCTAATCCGTCACCATGACCAATAAAGAACTTCTTGCCGTTGAATTCGAATTCCTGCGGTTCGTGGTATACCGGAATGTTCAGTTCTTCTTCAAAATAGCCATCCATCCAAAGGTCGTGGTTGCCCACAAAGAAATATACCGGAATGCCCGCATCGGTGATCTCAGCGAGTTTTCCCAGGGTACGTGTAAATCCCTTGGGGACTACCGTTTTGTATTCGAACCAGAAATCGAAAAGATCACCTAAAAGGAAAATAGCAGCAGCATCGTCTTTGACCTGATCCAGCCAGGTCACGAATTTGCGTTCACGCCCGGCACTTTCGGCCGTGGTCGGAGCTCCCAGGTGATTGTCGGAGGCAAAATATACCTTCTTTCCGTGAGGTACTTCCATAGGTTAGATTGAAGTATAAATATAGAAAATTAATAGCGGTGCGCCCTATGCTTGCTGGTCGGCAGCATGCCATTCGGCAAAAGAGCTTTCTGTTTCCTGGAGCTTCAGGGAGAACAGCGCGATATTTTCAGGGAGGCGTACTTTGATCTTTTGGGCGAAGTCCATGATCATTTCCTCGCTCGTAGGCTGGTAATCGACGAGGATGATATTGTGACCGCGTTCTTCCAGTTCCCTGGCGAGCTCGATATGAGGCGTGTTGCGGTTAAAGACCGTAGCGTGGTCAAAAACGTCGACGATCTCTTCTTTTACGATCTTTTTCAAGTCGCCAAAATCGATCACCATCCCGTACTTTACATGGCTCTTGTCCTGAATGGGCTCCCCAATCACGGTAACCGAAAGCTTATAACTATGCCCGTGTACATTACGGCATTTTCCGTCGTAGCCATAAAGGGCATGACCGGTTTCGAAATTGAACATCTTGGTGATACGGATCTTCGACATGGTTTGTGATAATTTTTGGCAAAGATACGCTATTTCACCGGTTTGTATTTTTTTCGCCTGCACGTGAGTTTTTGAACTATCTTGGGGCCACTTATTCTCAGCGAGATGTTATCCGGTAAGGTGTTGGAACAGAGTGGGTTTCGGGAGGAGCCGCTGTTCGAGAGGATCATCGAAGACCTTAGTGTTCAACGATACAGTATTTCAGATCATTTTTTTAACGACCAGGCGGTAACCTTACTACGGGATTCCTTGCTTGAAAAATACGAAGACGATAAGTTTCGTAAGTCGGCTATTGGCGACCATTTCAACGAACAGGTGATCAAATCGGTAAGGGGCGATTTTATTCACTGGATACCGGAAGGCCAGGCCGGGCCTGCAGAGCAAATCTTTTTTGACCGCATAGGGGAGTTGATCACCTATCTGAACCGCACCTGTTTTATGGGGATCCTGGAACGGGAATTTCACTATGCCGTTTACCCTAAGGGTACTTTTTATCTGCGTCACCTCGATACCTTTCGCAATGATGACCGAAGGAAGCTTTCGATCGTTTGTTACCTGAACGACGACTCCTGGGATCCTGCTAACGGAGGGGAATTAACCCTGTACTTACCGGGAGAAGATGGGGAGGTCGCAATGGATATTTATCCGCTTCCGGGTCGGGTGGTTATCTTTGAAAGCCAGGTTCTCGAACATGAGGTGAAACCTGTAAAGGCCGGTGAACGCTATAGTATTACCGGGTGGTTAAAAACACGATAGGCTATTTATTGCGTAACTTCTCCAGGGCGTTTTTGGTAAAATCGGAGAGGACGAGCCTTCCGGATACTGCGGCGCGGTCATATACCAAAGGATCCCAATTGGGAGTGCCTTCCCATAGAGCTTTTTTCATTTCTACCAGGGCTTCCGGATTACAGGAGGCTAGTTTTTCGGTAAAAAGTTCCATTTCCTTATCCAGTTCGGCAATATTGGGCAGTACCTTGGCGAAGAGTCCTTTCTCCTGTGCCCAGTAGGCGGTTTTCCATTCGGTGGGTGCCAGGCTCATCTCGGCAAGGGCGCCAACCCCCGCTTTGCGTTCAATTGCCGGGGCGATCACAAAGGGACCTATCCCAATGCTTAGTTCCGACAGCTTTACGCTGGCCGCTTCAGTAGCGAGCGCGTAATCGCAGGCCGCAATGATCCCTACGCCACCACCGACGGTTTTTCCCTGAACGCGCCCTACAATGGGTTTTTTACAACGGCGCATGGCTAAAAGCACATTGGCGAATCCGCTAAAAAAGGCTTTGCCGCTTTCAGCATCGGTTACTGCGAGCAGCTCATCAAAAGAAGCCCCGGCACAAAAGGCCTTTTCCCCTTCACTCTTTAAGATCACTATCCTGGCCTCAGGGTTTTCAGAACATTCGTCGAGGGCTTTGCAAAGTCTTTCCAGGAGTACTCCCGGAAAGGAATTGCTCGCCGGATGGCCAAATTCTATGGTGGCGACCCCGTTTTGTACATGGGTGTATAGGCTTCCGTCTGCTCTGTCTGTGGTCATAACTCGGTAGTTTTATTCAAATGTACGTATTCTATCCCTTCCCCTGAAGGTACTTTTGGCGGAACCTGATGACCAGGGCAGAAGACCGGATGAGCATCCAGATAAAGAAGGCGATCCAGATCGCGTGGAGTTTTAATCCGCCCGCATCGCCAAGTAATAGTGCCGGGGTGAAGCCAAGGAAGGTGGCGGCCAGCAGTACATTACGCAGGTATGCCGCTTCGCCCAGTCCCTTGAAGATACCGTCGAACATGAAGGCGATGGCATTTACGGGTTGCATGATCAAAACGATCCAGAATACGGTGCCGAAAAGGGCCAGTACTTCCGGATCTTTATTGAAAATCCATCCTATACGGTCGTAGAAAAGGGCACAAACGCCCATCAGGATGAGGGCTACGATTATGGCGTATTTGCTAATATCCTTGCTGAGATTCCATAGACGGGTATAGTCTCTGGCTCCCAGTAGCTTTCCTGAAATGGCATTTCCGGCACTGGCGTAACCGTCGATAAAAAAGGAGAAGAACAGCCAGATGTTCATCAGGATACTCTGGGCGGCGATATAGTTCTTTCCGTAGTCGGTAGCATAAGCATTGGCGAGGTAGATCGCAAAATTCAGGGCGGCAGTACGCACGAAAAGGTTGGCGCTCATGAGGAGGAGTTCTCTCATTCGCGGATTGATATTCGTGCTTATTTTAAGGCCGAAAGGGGTTTTCTTAAAGTAGAACCAGAAAGCCATGAGCAACATGACCAATTGGGCGATCACACTGGCCCAGCCGGCCCCTTCCAGGTGAAAGGGAGGGATCACATCGCCCCAGCCGTACACCAAAAGGTAGTCGAGCACCACGTTAATGGCCGCGCCGGTAAGGCTGCATTTCATAGCCCAGACGGTATTTTGCATGCCCCGGAAGACCCCGAAAATAGCAAAGGTTACCAGGGTGAGCGGGTAGCCTAAGGCGCGAATCCTATAATAAGACGCCGTGTAGTTCAGGATGAGTCCGTCGGCGTTGTAGAGCTTGAAAATAGCTTCGGCCGCAAAGGCCGTGGTGAAATAGATCACCAGGCTAAAGACAAAGTTAAAGGCCAGGGCCTGGGGCACCAGGGTCTTTACGGCAGTAAGCCTGTTGGCGCCGAGGTGACGGGATACTATAGCAGAAATAGCCGTCTTGGTCTGGGCCACGATCCAGATGATGGCCGACAGAAAGGAGCCTACGATCCCGGCAGCAGCGAGGGCTTCCACCGGATTTTCGTCTACATTTCCGATCACGGCAATATCGGTAAGGGAGATCAGGGGTTCAGCGATCCCGGCGACGATGGCCGGAATGGCCAGGCGATTGATCTCTTTAAAGCTTACCCTTGACATAGACAGTTGGAATTAGGGCTGCAAAGGTAGTTCATAGCAGTAAAACGGGAACTTGCTCTGACGGGGGAAAAACACCTCTCCCAGTCGTTGGTATCCGCGGGCTTCATAGAACCGCTGATTGCGTTCGTTCTTGCTGAAGGTGTCCAGGCGGATGGAGGTGAGCTTGCGCTCCCGGGCCATATTTTCGGCAAAATCCATCAGCTTTTGGGCGTAGCCCTTGCCCTGGTGATTCGGATGAACGGCAAGGCGATGAATAAAAAAGTGCTCCCCGTCCGGGGTGAGCCAGGATACTTCTTTGTAAAAATCGTCGTAATGCGTAGAGATCGCGATGCATCCGTTAAGGGAGCGTCCCTGTTGCAATACGTAGAGTTCTTCCCTGGCGAGGTCTTGCTCGAAGGCCTCTTTAGATGGGTAATATCCGTTCCATTGATAGATACCCTGTAGGCGCATTTTCTGAGCGCATGCGCGGGTGATCTTCAGTATTTCGGGAATGTCATTAGAAACTGCCAGCCTGATCTTCACGTTTAATTAGTCTTTTTCTGTATTTTTAAGGTTTAAATCTGAAGCCGGAAGTTATGAAAAATATCCTTGTACCTATTGGAATCAACCCGAATGCCGTGAATACCCTGCAGTATGCTATCGACCTTGCCGATGTCTTTGGCAGCGATATCTACCTGATGCAGGCGTATACACTTATTTCGCGGGCAGGCTCTTTTGGGAATGTCGAGGGTAAGGTAGCTCAAAGTAGTATGTCGTCTCTGAAAGACCTTATCAAAAAGGTTGATACGAAAGGGGTGCAGGTACGGGTGGCGACCTATAAGGGGACTGTTGAAGAAGGGGTGAATGCGATCGATAAGGAATACGGTATCGATCTGATCGTTCTCGAACCTAAGAGTACCGATATCAGGGAAGAGGTTTTCCTGGGTAATACCTCAGGGCGTATCGTTAAAAAATCGCATATCCCTGCGCTCATCGTTCCGGAAGGCAATACGTTTAGTCCGTATGAGAGCGGACTCGTAGCTTTTAAGTCGGGGATCGTAGAAGATAACTCACTTTTAGATACCCTGGCCTTGTTCAAGGAGAAATTCAAGACCAAGCTGTCCCTGTTGTTCGTAAAGACGCCGATGTTCACAGAGCCTGATGGGGTGATCGACCCTGCTCTTGATGCGTTGGGTGATGATGTGCAGCGCACGGTGAACTCGACCACCTTTGAGGGGGTGCTGGAACATTTCCAGAAAAATAACCCTGATCTGCTTGTGGTATTCAGAAGGAAACGCGGATTCTTTAAGAAGCTTTGGGAAAAAGATATTATTTTGAAGCAGGAATTCAGATGTTCGATTCCTTTATTGGTTTTAAGTCAAAAAAAATAATTATATTCGCTGCCGAAATCATGGGGATGTAGCTCAGTTGGCTAGAGCGCTTGACTGGCAGTCAAGAGGTCGTCGGTTCGAATCCGATCTTCTCCACACATAAGTAAAGCGCGCCACGGCGTAGCCGGTGCGAAAAAACAAAAAGAAAGTCCTTCAAGTTTACTTGAAAGGACTTTTTTGTTTTTGAGCCCTCTTGCGCGGAGCGCAAAGGGGGCGTGCTGTATTTTCAGGTTGGGGTTGCATCGGAAGGCTTGCGTAGCAAGCAATCCGTAGGCGACCTTTTTTGTTTCTGAGTTGTTGTGTTGAAGGAGTCGGTGCTGTATTTTCAGGTTGGGGTTGCATCGGAAGGCTTGCGTAGCAAGCAATCCGTAGGCGACCTTTTTTGCTTTTTGAGCCCTGTTGCGCGAAACGCAAAGAGCGCGCAAAAAAAAAACCGCAGGTGTCCGGCCTGCGGTTTATGTCCTCCATGGGTAAGATGAAAGGACGATCAACATGTAACTATTCCCCTTTAACAAGGAAAAAACCACTTGAGTTTCGTGGTCGGTGGTGAACAAGTCCACAGCTTGACTAAGTTCACTCATTGCTTATTTTGGACGCTATCATGATTATTCATGAGTGCCTCTTATTATTATAACAACTCACTCTTTCTTGTTTACCCCTTCGAATCCTGAAATTTTCACAAATACTTAACCCGGACATTGGTATAAGTAGGAGTATATTTACACAAATCAATCAAAATCACGACTTTGAACAAGTTATCCTTCACCTTTATATTTTTTATTTTTTCCTGTTTTTATGCTTTCGGACAAACTGTTTCGGGCAAGGTGGTCGACGAACAGCAGCAACCAATACCCTATGCTACCGTTCAGTTGGGCGATCATACCGGGGTAGTGACCAATACCGAAGGGGAGTTCACCCTCACCCTTCCGGAAGGCATAACCGATCCTGTGACCATCTCCTATTTGGGGTATGCCACCCTGGAGATCCCTTTGACGGATCTTACTAAGCAAGTGTATGTGCTTAAGGAAGAGGTGACCGAACTCGATGAGGTTTTGGTGACCAACAAGCAATTAGGTGCGCAGGAGATCGTCGAAAAGATGATGGCTGCAGCTCCCGACCTGCATGTGCTCAATGATCGTTCTCAGACGTTCTTTATGCGTAATCGCGACGACCAGAAGTTGTTAGACTTTACCTTTGAGATCGATAAGGCCAGTAAAACCTCAAGGTCTGATCTGAAAACGATCAACAAAGAGATCGAAACCCTTTCAAAGAATATTACCGGGAGTAAATTCAGGTTCTTTACCGAGTATTACGGGGAGCGCCTGGTCATGGGCGATTCGGCGAAGTTGAATGTAGAGAAGGCCGTGATCCTGAAGGATAAGGATCGGGATATCTCTGCTGAGGAGATCACGAAGAAACTGGTAAATACCGTTCGACCCTACCTGGACAAAGGGGCCAGTTATAAGGTGAAGACCGGGATCATAAAAATTGAAGACTCGCTGACTACCGATGAATTCTTTGAAGAAGATATTGATTCAGTAAAGGGCAAGACCAAGTTCGTGAAGAACAGTCTGCAGTGGAGGTTGCGTTCGCATAATGCCTTTTACAACGAAGAGAACCTGGATTTCTTACAGAAGTTAAAGCGGTACACATATTCCCTCGAAGGTTATGCCAACATAGCGGGAGAGTCGGTCTATGTTATTGCTTTCGAACCCGATCGTAGCAGTGCCTCTTTCCGTGGTAAGATGTACATCAATGTTTTTGACTACGGGATGATGCGCCTGGAATACGAGATGCTGGAAGGAGAGAAGTTACAGGGTGTTAATCTCAAATTGTTGTTGGGATTGAAATTTCGCGAAGACCGCATCAGGGTTACCTCCGAGTACCGAAAGAACGCAGAAGGAAAGTACTACCTGAAATTCGGAAGGAAGACCTCGGGTACCTATGCCTACATTAGCAGGCCAATGAAGTTTATCAAGAACAAGGAAGATCGCTCTGAAAGCCGGCAGGTGTTTAAACTGGATTTTACCTTTGAGATCGACAATCTTTCGACCTCAGAGATCTATATTGCAGAAAGCAATGCGATAACTGCTGAAGCCTTTGCAGCGTTCGAAGAACCGGAAAATTTTATTCCCCTGGAGATCGAACGCTACGACCCTGCCATCTGGGAGGGGTATAATATCATTGCGCCCATACAGGAGATCCGGGAATATGGGAAGGAAGTGAAGCGATGAAGAAATACATCAGGGTATTTCCGGTTACGCTCTGTTAACCAATAACTACTCCTTGTTTTTTGTACTTCCTTTTTGCAGCCTTATCTTTAAGGAAAAAGCATATTTATGGATGTAAAGAATAAAGTGGCCTATATCACAGGCGGAACCAAAGGAATAGGATATGGAATTGCCAAAACCCTCCTCGACGCGGGAATGCGGGTGGCCATAAGTGGTCGTGACCAGAGCGATGCCGAAAAAGCAGCGGCAGCTTTATGCACCGATCCCGATCGTATTATTGGAGTGGGATCTGATGTGCGCGACCTGGCGTCTGAACAAAAGGCGGTGGAAGCGATCACAAAGAAGTTCGGACAGATCGATCTGGTGCTGGCCAATGCGGGATTGGGGCATTTTGCTCCCGTCGATGAGCTGGATCCCGAACACTGGAAGTCCATGATCGACACCAACCTCACCGGAGCCTTCTTTACGCTCAAGGCTACCGTAGCGGCATTAAAGGCTTCAAAGGGATATTATATGACCCTGGCGAGTCTCGCCGGAACCAATTTCTTTGCCAATGGTGCCGGGTACAACGCATCTAAGTTCGGAGTGGTAGGATTTACCCAGGCGGCTATGCTGGACCTTAGAAAATACGATATCAAAGTAACCACCATCATGCCCGGATCGGTGGCGTCTCATTTCAATGACCATACGCCGGATGCCGAGGCCGATGCCTGGAAGATACAGCCTGAAGATCTGGGTGAGCTTGTGCTGGACCTCTTAAAGATGCATCCCCGAACCCTGCCAAGCAAGGTGGAGGTGCGACCTTCAAGGCCTGATAAGAAGTGATCTCATATCGAAAGGAATACAATAGTTCAGGGTGGTCTGTTATGTAATATGGCAGGGCACCCTTTCTATTTTATGGGCCAGGTTGAGGATGGCCGACCCTGTTTGTGCTATAGGATTCACGTTTTTTGCGATCACGATCCCACTGTTGGGGGCAAAGAATTCCATATTGAGTTCCCCGAAAATATTGCGTACCTCTGCGATCTTTTCGCCTTCTTCAACACTACTCAGGATTTCGGGAAACACGGTGAGGATCCCTCCTGCATTGGAGCGCATCCATCGCGATTTCTCTACCAGCCAGGTATCTTCAAAGGGATTGGATCGCGGATTCGGTACCATGTCCAGGTAGTTCATCACATTCCATATGGCTACTGCCGATTCGTTGACTACCTCAGGTTGAAAGATAAATGGGTCTTTAAGCTCCAGGGTAAGGGATTTAATACCCAGGGAAGAGGCGTATCCCCTCAGGGTCTTTTCATCGGGCGTACTGTGAAGAATGGCTTCCGGATTTTGCAGCAGGGCCAGGTTCTTGGTTTCCTTATCGGATAGGTCGGCCCTGATATGCCAGCAATTCTGTTTTCCGTATCCCGTGGTATGCAGGTCCAGAAAGTAATCGAAGTGTTTGATAACCCTGTCGATAAGACGGTGAATGTATACGCTGCTGGCAATACCGTTCTCTGAACCCGGTGCCTGTCGGTTCAGGTCAAAATCGTCATTAAACCGGCGTTGCCCCAAAAGTACTCCTGGCACATTGGCTACCAGGATGCCGATAACGGTCCCTTTTAATACAATATCACTACTGTCGAGCCGGTCAAAGACGCGCTGGATCACATTGATCCCGTTGAGCTCGTTCCCGTGGAGTGCGGCATTTAGTCCGAGTACGGGCCCCTCTTTTTGTCCGCGTGCCACCAGGATAGGCACCCTGATCGGTTCTCCCAAGCCGTTGTTGATAATGTGTAGCCAGAATTTTGAGATCTCACCCTTCGGGAATTTTGCCAGGTCAAAATGCTTATCGGAAGATATTTTCGTGTATTTCATAACGATACTGCTTTAATCCACACGAAGCTATACAAAAATGTGTTCGCTCACTGCAAAAAATAGCTGTAAGTAATGAAAAATCAATTGTTTATGCGTTAACAAGATCGATCTTGCCTGTTTGCTACGTTCTCCGGCCTGTTCTCTCAGGACAAAAAGTTCAGGGTAGCCTGTACCACTCTCTCCATATGTGGAGGCAGGTTTTGTTGTGCCCATGGATGTCCGCCCCCGAATACATGATCTGCTCCTTCTATGATCTCCAGTTGAGCCTTGGGATTCCAGGATTTCAATGCCTGTGCTTCTTTCTGGTCTACGGTAGGATCCTGGGTGCCGTGAACAATAAGGTGGGGAATCTCTAATGCCTGTGCAGCCCTTTTAATCGTAAAGCGGTCCTCATTAGCGATAAAGTCTTCGTAGAACTGGTAATAATGGGGGAGTTGTTGTTTGGTACGGGTATTCTCGATATGGATCACGCCTTTTGCTTTCCAGTATTCCCGTGTTTTGGCATCGGCGAACCGGGCCTTGAAATCACTTACCCCGGCCCAGCTGGTAACGGAGTTGATCCGGGGTTCTTCGGCGCTTTTCAGGGTAACGATACCGCCACCACGGGAGTGGCCAATCAGGTGTATTTGATCAAAATTTACAACCCCTTTCTTACTGCCGTCATTTGTGCTCCAGTCGATCACCGTTTGGAGGTCGTCCATTTCTTTGGTGAAATTATTGAGGGCGAAAGCTTCCAGGTCGGGAAAGTCTACAGGCTGTTCGATGGTACCACCATTGTGCGAAAAATTAAACTTCAGGAACTGGAACCCCTTATCGGCAAATTTTCGGGCCACATGATCCCAAAAGCCCCAGTCTTTAAAACCTTTATATCCGTGGCTAAAGATCACGAGGTGGCCATTAGGATTTTTCGGTTGGTGAAGGTCCATAAGGATAGGGCGCTCATGGCGGCCGTCAATAATATGCGGAGTCTTAGTGATCATAGGTCTTTATTTCTTTTTCTACAAAGGGTTGAGCAGGGTCACAGATCGTGCGAATAAGTTCGAAGAGTTTCTCTTCAAAGGTTTCCAGCACCTCGGGAGTGATCTCCGGGTCAGCGCTTCTCGCTCCGGGCTTTTCTGTTTGGGCAAAAGGCATGAATCCGTTCCTGATGGTCTTCAAAGATACGATACCTGCCTGTACCCTGGCGTTGGCGGGGATCTTGTGACGCATCATATACACATAGCAGAGCACTTGGAAGGCCTTGCTGTATTTGTAATCTTCCAGCATCAGATCCCAGTCGTAAACCTTGAGTTCAGATGGTTGTACGGCTCCGGTCTTGTAATCGACTACGGTCCATACCCCATCGACTTCCTCTATGCGGTCTACCATTCCTTTGATACGTACCTTAAAGTCGAGGCCGGGAATTTGAAGGTCGCAGGGCGCTTTCTCTTCGAGGGCGATAATACGCACCGAGGTGCCTTTATCCAGTCGTTTTTGTTCGTGGTCGAGGTATTTCTCCACGTATTTCTCGGCAATATGGTAGCTAATGAGGTTTTGTCCGCGCACGGTTGCCGGATCTGAATAATACTCACTGAACTTTTCGGTGACCACTTCCTTCATTCTTTTTCTGATCGCTTTCAGGTCGTCTGAGGTCAGGTATTTCCCGATGAAGGGAATATACAGGGCTTCGAGGCTGTCGTGAACAATGGTTCCCATGGTATTTGCCGCCACGGTCTCTTCTACCAGGTCGAGTTCCCTGATGCCCAGCACGCGCTGCTTATAGAAGTCTATAGGATTCCTGATGAAATTGGTGAGCGATGAAGGGGAAAAGCCTTCTGCGGCCACTTGCCTGAGGCGTTCGTTGAGTGATGGCGATTTGGAAATGCTGGCCGGAAGGATCTGCGGACTGTCGATCTGCGGACTGGCAAGTACTTCTTTGATTTGATGTCCTGGCAGCCGTTCCAGCAGGAGTTGTTGTACGAAGCGGCTCTTTTCTCCTCCGTCCAGGGAGTCTGTAGCGGTATTGTAAATGATATAAACGTTCTTCGCGCGTTGCAGCAGGCGGTAGAAGTGATAGGTGTACACTGCATCTTTTTCTTTATAAGTAGGCAGGCCGTATTGCAGTTTGAGGTCAAAAGGAATAAAGGAATTATGCTGCTTTCCTCCGGGTAGCACCCCTTCGTTGACCGAACTTATGATCACGGTCTCGAAATCGAGGTTTCGGCTTTCGAGCATTCCCATGACCTGTAGGCCGGATAGCGGTTCTCCTTTGAAATCAACGGTCTCTTTTACCAAAAGGTCGCGGTATACCTGGAGCAGGGCCTTTATATTATTTAGTGACCGGTAGGTGCCTTGTATATGTTGCAGCTGATTAAATAACTGGTAAAAACGGTAGAGGTATTGCAGGAATACCGGATTTCTGTGCTCTTGTGTGGCGTAATGATCGCGAAGCTGAAGTAATAGCGATACGCAGTATTCAATGAGCGCTCCTGTATGGTGGAGGTTCTTTGGGAAAAGTTTTTTGAGGGTTTCTCGTTCGTGTTCCTCCTGCATTAACGCATAGAGTTGTTCGGCTTCCAGGTAGATCAGGTTTTGTGATCCCATAGTCTTGAGCAGCGTGTCGATTCCTTGGGGGGAAAACAGGCCACGGCAGGCAGGATGCGATAAGATACGGTCTATATCGCGGTAGTACCATTTGTTGCTGCCACTGCGGGACCAGCTGTGGATCAGGGTCTCGAAGAAGCTGGCGAAAGGGGTGTATTGCAGGGGGAATCCGCTGGTGATATTGATGTGTTCCACACCTTCGGGGATAGCGTTGAGCAAGGCAGGAAGGAGCGCTTCTTGTCCGAGTACAACGGCCGTTCTTTCGAGCAGACCGGGCTGTTCTTTGAGCTTGTCGATGAGGTTTCCCATGTATTTGGCCTGCTGAATATTTCCGGGAACACCGATAAGCTCGATGTTCTTGGGGGCACTATAATGATCACCGATATATTTAAATCCGTTCTTTTGGATGTGCGGCCATTCCTCTTTGATGCGTCTTAAGAACAGGGAGGCATCGTGATCGGGATCATCCATAAAGTGGCGGTCTGTATCCCAATAGACCTCTCCCGGGGAGTTGGCCAGAATTTCCTGAATAATGGTGCTTTCGGCGCTGTTAAGGGCGTTAAAGCCTAAAAAATAATGAGGCCTGTCGGGATGGGCCTGGAGGTAATATTCAACCTGTTCACTGGCTTCGCGATAGATCATGCCCTGGTATCCCAGGTTTTTGGCGCTGAGGTTTTCGCGAAAGGTGTGATAGAGTTGTTTGAGTTGCCTCCAAAAATCGAGATAGTTCTTCTGGATCTCGGTTTGCGGTTCTGTTTGGGTCCAGTGGTCCAGCTCCTTAATGCTGAACAGGTGGTCAAAGATGCGGTCGGGATCTATGAGGTAACGATCGATCTCGTTAAAATCCTGAATGGCGGTTTGGGCCCAGGAGGTAAACTCATTAAGGGGTTCTCTTTTTTCTTCGGGGGTGCATTGCTCGTAGGTTTTGTAGAACTCGAAAAGGAGGTGGAGTCCTGAGGCCTGTTCCAGACTGGAGATCTCCTGCACAAAATCTTCGATGCTGTAGATCTCTGGCATGAAGGTGGTCCTGGTGATCACAGTCCGCAATTCTTTCCTTAAAAACGCGCCTGCACGTTTACTAGGGAGTACCAATACCAGTTTGTGCATTTCGTTGGCATGGCGGGAATAGAGTTCTGTGATGATGGCAGACAGGAAACTTTTCATAGCCGGTTCTTGAGAATATGATGAGGCATAAAAATAAAAAAAACGCCCCGGAATGCCGGAGCGTTTTTTAGTATTTAAGGGAATGTTATTCCTTATTCTTTGATCAGGTTGATCTCTACCCTTCTGTTCTGACGTCTACCATCTCTGGTTCTGTTAGAAGCGATCGGGTTGCTCTCACCGTATCCTTCAGAAGTAAGTCTGTCTGAAGCGATACCTGCATTTTCGAGGTAAGCCTCTACTGCAGCAGCTCTTTCCTTAGATAGTCTCAGGTTTAGAGATTCACTACCTGTAGAGTCAGTGTGACCTTCGATCATGAACTTAGAAGCCGGATATTGGTTCAGGATTCCGATGATGTCTGCAAGAACTTGCTCAGACTCAGATTTGATCGACGACTTACCGGTATCGAACAAGATAGTCTTAGCATAGCTGTTAAGCGCAGCCTGAACTTCTTCAGTTACCTCAGGACAACCTTGGTTGGCAACAGTACCGGCTACCTCAGGACAAAGGTCATCTTTATCCGGCACTCCGTCACCGTCTGCATCTGGCCATGGACATCCGTTGTTCTCAGCAGGACCTGCCTCGTTGGGACACTCATCTTTGTTATCCGGCACTCCGTCACCGTCGGTATCAGGACATCCGTTGAATTCTGCCAATCCGGCAACCTCAGGACATTCGTCTACGTTATCGGCGATTCCGTCACCGTCTGTATCAGGACAACCATTCATGTCAAGTGAACCTGCTTCGTTAGGACAAGCATCTTTAGAGTCTTCGATTCCGTCCCCGTCGCTGTCAGGACATCCGTTGAATTGTGGCAATCCGGCAACTTCAGGGCAAGCATCATCTTTGTCGTAGATTCCGTCACCGTCGGTGTCGGTTCCACCAAATTTGATGTTTAATCCAAGCAGGTGCTGGAAGTGCTCAACTCCATAGTCTTCGAAAACGTGCTTATAGGTAGACTGTAAGTTCATACCAATGTTTTCGGTGAACCAGAAATTAAGTCCAAGACCTCCGTTAAGAGTACCTGCTCCGATATCGTCGATCCAGGTATATCCACCACCGATCTCAAGGTAAGGCTGAATAAAGGCTTCCTTAACCAGATTGTACTTGATCGTACCATCGATAGCGTAGTGAGAAAGATCGTCAGTTTCAACATCACCAAGTTTATCGATTCTGTTGAGGGATCCGCGAACTCCTACAGAGAATCCATCTCCTACATAACGGGACACAGAAATTGTAGAAATTGAAGGAAGTATGTTCCAGTGATCCTCAACGTTGAAATACTCATCAAACCATCCACCAGCATAAGGCTTGTCAGAATTGGTAGGGTAAACGTCAATCGCGTTTATACCAAAACTCACCTGCCACGGGTTGTTGTGGTCTTGAGCATGTACGCTACTTAATCCTGCGATCAGGAGAAAAGCAACTAAGATTTTGCCAAGATTTTTCATGTTCAATTATTTAATTTTAAGTGTTAATTCTCTAACAAATGTAAGTCGTTACAACTACTTAACAAAGCGAATATATAATTTTTTGGAATATTCCTAATAAATATCGGTTAAATTACACCTAACTCCTTACCTACTGTTACAAAGGCAGTTATAGCCTTGTCGAGGTGCTCTTTGGTGTGTGCGGCCGATAATTGAACCCGGATCCTGGCCTTCTCCTTAGGCACGACCGGGTAGAAAAATCCTATAACATAAATTCCTTTTTCGAGCAATTTATCTGCCATTTCTTGTGAGAGTTTGGCGTCATAAAGCATAACAGGTACTATGGCCGAATCCCCGTCTATAATATCGAAGCCGGCTTCTTTCATCCCTTTTTTAAAGTAGTTGGTGTTGGCTTCGAGTCGGTCTCTCAATTCGGTATCGGTGGCGAGCATGTCGAACACCTTGATAGAGGCTCCTACAATGTTCGGCGCAAGGGAATTGGAGAAGAGATACGGACGCGAACGTTGGCGCAGGATCTCGATGATCTCTTTCTTCCCGGTGGTATAACCACCCATGGCTCCTCCGAGCGCTTTACCGAGGGTACCCGTGATAATGTCGATGCGTCCCATCACATTTTTCTCTTCGAGGGTTCCCCTTCCTGTTTCTCCAATGAAACCAGCAGCGTGACATTCGTCGATCATGACCATTGCGTCGTACTTGTCGGCCAGGTCACAGATCTTGTCTAGTGGGGCTACGAGTCCGTCCATAGAGAACACTCCGTCGGTGACGATCACCTTAAAGCGGGCCCCGTTGGCATTGGCTTCCTTGAGCTTTTCCTCGAGGTCGGCCATGTCGTTGTTTTGATAGCGGTATCTGGCAGCCTTACACAGTCGTACCCCGTCGATAATAGAGGCGTGATTAAGGGAGTCTGAGATAATGGCGTCTTCCGGACCTAACAGGGGCTCGAATACTCCTCCGTTGGCGTCAAAGGCCGCGGCGTAAAGAATGGTGTCTTCGGTGCCGTAGAACGAAGCGATCTTTTCTTCGAGTTCCTTATGTATATCCTGTGTTCCGCAGATAAAGCGAACAGACGACATTCCGAATCCGTGAGAGTCAAGGGTGTCTTTGGCCGCTTGCACTACTTCGGGATGGTTGGATAGCCCCAGGTAGTTGTTGGCGCAAAAATTGATCACTGTTTCACCGGTAGAAATGGTGATCTCTGCTCCTTGTGCAGAGGTAATAATGCGTTCTTTTTTATAGAGTCCTGCCTCTTCAATGGATTTGAGCTCCTGTTGCAGGTGCTCCTTGATCTTACCGTACATATTATTTTTTTTACAAAGTTATAAAACCTGATCTAAGCGTAGTGTTCTACCCGTATCTCTTCATCTATGTATACCAGTAGCTTGTCGACTACCTCGTAACCTATCTCTCGTAACGCTTGTGCATACCCTTCTAGCTGTTGCTCGTATTTCGGGTGGGGCTCCCCGGTCTTGTAGTCTATGATCCACGCCTTTCCGTTGCGGGTCATGAACCGGTCGGGGCGCAGGATCTCTCCTGTTGCGGTCATCAATTCCTTTTCGTTGTAAATGTCGTAGTCACGTCCAAAGAATGCAGCAAGTTCGGGGTGTTCGAGTATGTTTTGCAGGTAGCGGCGGGTGTCGGCTTCCTGGTTCCGGGTGAGGTCGCCCCTAAGCAGGGCTTCTTCAAGGATATCATCCAGCTCTTCGCTGTAGCGCATGCGGGAAAGGATGTCGTGATACAGGTATCCTTTTGCGATAGAGGCCTCGGCATCGGTGCCCCAGAGGTTTCCGGAGCGGGTTACGATGGTGTAGGTGTCGAGGAGTCCTTTATTGGCAATAAATGGAATGCCGGGGTCTTCGCTTGTTCGCGAGGTTTTTTTCACGGTGTGTTTTTCGGGATCTCCAAAGCTGTAAGTTGCCTTGTCTGCCTCCCAAACGCCTTTTTCTTTGAGGTAGTTGGTGAAAACGCCGGGAAGGGTATCGAGTTTTTCTCCGTCTTTGTTCATTTTCTCCTCGCAGATCACATATAAACGTTCCACGGCCCGGGTAAAGGCTACATAGAGCACGTTAAAGGTGTCCAGTTCCTGTTGTTGTTTGTAGGTTTCGAGGGCGCTTGCGGCTTCGTCACCGAAGTTCTTGAGCTCTTCGTTCTTGTTGAGCAGGGCATAGGGCAGTTGCCAGGAGTCATTGTCCAGGGGTATCCACAGTTTGGGGTCTACCTCGTGGTAAATACTGGCATCGGCAAACGGATAGATCACCACCGGAAATTCCAGGCCTTTAGATTTGTGAATGGTGAGGATCTGTACTGCATCGGCCTGCTCGGGAGCCGACAGGCTCAGCTTACCCTTCTTACTGTCCCAGTATTCGATAAAATCGCCTATGCTGCCCGATTCTTTTTGTGTGAAGTCGAGGACGGTGTCCAGGAAGGCCTGCATGTAGGCTTCGTCTCCCCGGCAAAGGTCAAAGCACTCCAGGGTGTATTCCAGGGCGTTGTAAAAGGGCATTTCGCAAAACCGGTCGATACTGAAATCATATTCGTCAAAGAGCGGTTCCGGGGTGTTGAGGTTTGCCGATAAAAAAGCATGGGTGTCACTTTCGTTTCTCATATCTGCCAGGTTCCAAAGCAGTTCTGCAAGGTTTTCGCGGTCTTCTTCCCGGTAGGCATATTTGATCATGCTGGCGAGAAATTGCACCTTCGGATCGTTCTTGAGTAAAAGCGATTCTGAAGAGATCACAGCGATCCCGTTATCGGTAAGGTGCTGGGCAATTTTAAGAGCGCTTTTGTTGCTGCGGTTGAGAATGGCGATATCTCCCAGGTTGTAGCCCCGGGCCTTGAGATCTTCGATGGTCCTCAGGCAAAGCTGAAGCTGCTCTGAATCGCTGTCGTCTGCATCCTGGGACACAAAATTAAATTCGATATAACCTCCGGGACGGCCATTGACCTCCTGACTGCTGTATGCTTCGAATAAGGCCCGGTAATCGGGATGACTCAGGAATCGTGAAATAAATTTAAAGAAGTCATTGTTGAAGGTGATCACCTCGTCAAAGCTTCGGTAATTTACCGGTAGGTTGGTGACCTCTTTGGAGGTTTGAAACGGATTGTGCTCCTCATCGCCGTATAGTTCGATGAATTGTTCGGCCTTACCGCCTCTCCAGCGGTAGATCGATTGTTTGGCATCACCTACGATCATGAGGCTTCCGCGTTGTCCGCTAAGCGATTCTCCCGACAGGGCGTTAGCGATCAGAGGGATAAGGTTGTTCCATTGCAGGGCCGAGGTGTCCTGAAATTCGTCTATGAAATAGTTTTTATAACGCTCTCCGAGTCGCTCGTAGATAAACGGCGCAGGCTGTTCTCTGATAGCTTCAGAGATCATGTTGTTGAACTTGGAGATAGGTAGAAGTTGCTGTTCTTTTTCGATGCGCTCCATTTCGCCATTTACAGCATTGATAAGTGACATGGGTACCAGGTTCTTATACACCTCCATAAGCAATCGATGGCGGTTTAATCCTGTCAATATTGTTTTAATGGCTTCACTGAGTTCAGGTTGCAGGGCATCCATGGTAGCCTTGCACCCTTTGGTGTTTTTAGAATATAAAGGGGCTGTATCGACCTTGCCGAACCATTTAGCGTTTGTTTTTACAGCGGTATTACCTTCGCTGATCTGTACCAGGAAATTGGGCAGGCTGCTGCGGGAAAAATCGCCGTGTTCGAGACCCGCCTCGGCAATCTGTTGCAATTTTGACGCGGCCAGTTCGCTAAGCTGTGTTTTGAGGATCTCACTCTTTTTGCGTATGTCGTCGAGAATGGCCAGGAGGTCGGTCATGCTCTTATCGCGCAGTGCTTCCAGGTAGGGCCTGTCGTTTTCGCGAAGCAGGAGGCGGCTGGTGTTGAAGAGGTCGCGACTCAGGTCCCAGTGTTTATCGTTATCGGCCTTTTCGATCGCAAATTGAATGAGGGCTTTGGTGAGCGTTTTTTCTTCTCCCGCCTGGTATAGCAGGTCGTCTATAGCTTCACGCAGTAAACTTTCGGTGTCCATGACCACCTCAAAATTCTGCGGAAGCTCCAGGTCCTTGGCAAAGGTGCGAATAAGACGGTGGGTGAACTTATCGATGGTTACGATATCGAAGAAGGCGTAATTGTGAAGGATGTAATGCAATAGCTTTCCGGCGCGTTGCTGCAGCTGTTCGGCCGGCAGGTTAAGGCGTTCGCGAACCGCGAGGAAGAGGGGTGAAGGGTTGCTTAGATTTTCCGGATCAGAGAATTCTTCCAGGCTTTTCAATACCCGTTCTTTCATTTCGTTCACCGCCTTATTGGTAAAGGTGATGGCGAGAACCTGCTTAAAACGGTCTTTGTTCGAGGTCCCTAAAAGTATGCTGAGGTATTCCCTTACCAGGGTGAACGTTTTTCCCGATCCTGCAGAAGCATTGTAGATCTGAAATGTGGTCTCCTTCACGTGTTTTTGGCTTTTGTTGCAAATTAAGAAAATCGGCGTGGAGTTCTTAACAATTTGTTATGCTAAATTGTGTTAGTTTTCGTTAAATTTGTTCAACAAAAACACTAATAATTAAATTGTTGAAACTATGGCATTTGAATTACCAAAACTGCCTTATGCATACGATGCATTAGAGCCAAACATAGATGCAAGAACTATGGAGATCCACCATACTAAGCATCATAACGGATACACCACCAAGCTTAACGGCGCAATTGAAGGTACCGATCTGGAAGGAAAGTCTATCGAAGACATCCTTACCGGAATGGATATGTCTAACGCGGCTGTTAGAAATAATGGGGGTGGATTCTACAACCACTGTCTTTTCTGGGAGGTAATGTCTCCGAACGGAGGTGGTGAGCCACAAGGAGAACTTGCAGGCGCGATCAATGCGGCTTACGGTTCTTTCGAGGCTTTTAAAGATAAATTCTCTGCTGCTGCAGCCGGACAATTCGGTTCAGGATGGGCATGGCTTTGTGTTCATAAGGGAGGAAAGGTAGAAGTATGTAGCTCTGCCAACCAGGACAATCCGCTAATGCCGGGTATCGGATGCGGAGGATTCCCGATCCTTGGACTCGATGTTTGGGAGCATGCTTACTACCTTAACTATCAGAACCGCAGACCGGATTATATCACGAACTTCTTTAACGTGATCAACTGGGATAAGGTAGCAGAACTTTACGCAGCGAACAAATAAACTGTTCACACGATAATGAACTTGAAAGCGGCTTTAGGGCCGCTTTTTTTGTATAGAGGGTAAAGGGGTAAAGAAGTAAAGTGTATCGGGTAAAAAGGGCGATCTTGCAGTTTTGCCCTTCAGCAATTCAGCAAAACTTCGGGATCACATCTCCACCTCCTTATATGGTCTTCTCAAATAATATAATAACCGCGATTTGGAGGGAGCGGTCTGAGCTCGCTGTGTTCGTTCACCATGGTATTCAAGTTATTCTCTATGGTGGAGGCGATGGTGAGCACCGGAGTATCTGTAGGGTATCCTCCAAAGGGGTCTTGCAGGAGGACGGCCGATTTTTCCAGGGAGAAGAAGGGAATGCAGATAAGCACGATCAGGGGAGCTTCCAGAATGGTGAAATATTCTATGAGTCCGTAGGGAAGCAGAAGGACAAAAAGATAGATGAAGAATCGTACAACGAGGCCATAGGTCCTCGGGAATACGGTGTTTTTTATGCGCTCTGCCATCCCCATGGAGTTGCAAAGCCGGGTATGTGTCTGGTCGATGAGGGTGGCGTTGAAATCGTTGATCCATCCCTGTTTTCGTGCTTCCTGTAGCAGTTGTGTATGGTGTTTTAGCAAGTGATTTGGGATATTGTCGAAATGCCCTGTTCTTTTCAGTAAGTCTGCTGAAAGCAATCGTGGCAGTTCCTTCTGCTCCTCGCCTCGAAGTGATCGCGCAAGGGCGAAGCACCAGGCTTGCTGAAGGGATTTAATATCTTCCTGTAATTGTTTTACACCCTCCGGATCATTGTCATTACCGATGTAGTAAAGGCTCTGACGCATCAGGGTGCGAGAGTCATTCACAATAGCGCCCCAGATCTTGCGGGCTTCCCACCAGCGGTCATAGGATTGGTTGATCTTAAAACCGAGGATCAGGGAGATCGCTGTGCCGAGGAGTGCCGGAATACCCACTGGAATAAACAATCCGTTGGTGCGCATTTGGTCACTCAGGGCACCGATCACGGTAGCGTATATGATAAGCAGAACAAGCTCGTATTTAACCAGGCCCAGAAGAAAACGAACCGGAAGTTTCTTATTGAGTAGCATAGTAAACTGTTTAATCGGAACTCCTAAGGTATAGGTTTTGAATATCAGTGCCTAAACGATTAAACGAAGGGCATGAATACGGGGATGAAAGGGTAAGGAGGATTATAGATGACGGGGAGGAGTGTGGAGAATAGAGAGTTGATTGAAGAGTAAAGAACAAAGAATAAAGACAAAAGGAATTTATATTTTCCCATATACCCACGATACCCACAAAACCCACATACCTGCCGGATTACCGGTAAGAAGTGGAGAGTAGAGAAAAGATAATAGAGAATAGAGGATGGTGAGATGGGAGATGAGAATGTGATAGTTTGAGTTTTCCAGTGGCTGTTTTGCGATTTCTCAATTGTTCCCTTCAGCAATTTTACAGTTTCGCGATTTCGCAGTTTTGCAATTTCGCCCTTCAGCAATTTCGCCTTTCCTCCCTACTAACTACTAACTACTAACTACTAACTACCCCACCTCTTCCATGTCCAGGAGGAATTCGATCACCAGGTTCTCTTGTACCTTGATCATTCCTAAGGCTCGCTGAGGTGGTTCCAGACCGAAATCAGGTAGTTTGATCTCCATGACGCCTTTGATCTCCATGTTGTCCTGCCCGGTAACTTTGAGAAAAAGGTCATAGTGTCGGGTAGTGCCCGCGATGCTTAAGGCTACCGAAGCAATGTAATTGTCGTCGATATGCGGATGGGCAACGATCTTTTGCAGGCCGAGGATCACCTCCGGATATACCGGGGTTTTCAAAAGTTTGTTAAAGTCGTTATTGATGCCACGCCCCCCGCAGTCAAAGTTCTCATTGCGCAGACGCAATACGGCCGATCCAAATACCATGGCGTCTCCTGTAGCAGTGTAGTCCACTTTTACAGGTTCGGTGAGTTCTGCAACATCGTATTTACATGTAAACGTATGCACATTGGTCTTCCCAATGATATTCAGCGAACTGCTGTCTTTAATCCGAATAGCGGTGTCTGCAACCTCAGGGACCGATGCGGAAAAGGAGAGAAGGATCCCTGCCAGAAACAAAAGATATAAAGCTCTCATAGACAATAGGTTAATTGCGCAAAATTAATGAAATACAGTTATAAAAACAAGCCCCTTAAATAGTTAAGGGGCTTGCTTTTTTTAAAAAAATCCAAATCAAAAACTAGTTGTCTTTATGGTTTAGAAGCTAATAACGGCTTCCATCATGATTCCGTTGAAAGAACCATCCTGATATTTAGTTCCGGCATATCCGTCACCGTCGTGGTTTTGGCTCACGTACTCCAGTTTTGCAAGGATGTTCTTAGTGAAGAAGTATCCTGCAGAAAGGTTGAATCTGTTGATATCTACATCTCCTGAACCGAGCTCAGCGTTTACTGTGTTGTAACGGGTACCTACGTAGATGTCGTCGTTAGTTCCGAATCTGTAGATAAGCTCACCGGCTAACTGAGTAGCGTTACGGGTTGCTGATTCTCTGTTGCTCTTACCGCTTGATAGTTCTACAGTACCGAAAAACTCAAGTCCGCCTTTTTTCAGGAATGGGTTGAACATGAAGGAAGTAAGCTCGTTGCTGAATCCCGGATCAAAACGTCCTGATCTGAACTGATTGGTTGGGTTAGTTCCGGCTAATCCTCCTCTTCCGTTAGTTTTCACAGACTCCAGCACCAGGTAGTATCTTGAACCTGCACGGTCTGCAGCGTAAAGGTATGTTCTTGAAGACTCAGAAGTAGTGTAAACAGAACCTGTTAAACGGAATCTGAAATCGTCTCCTGTAGCGTAGTTGTCATATCCTAACTTCGCAAGGAAAGAAGGCTTAGTGTCAGACTCAACAACAGACTGGTTCAGTTTACCGTTAGATACTCCGAGCATTCCGATGAATCCGCCTCTTCTGTAGTATACTTCTGCACCTACTTCAGTAGTAAAGGCATCCATGATGAGGTTACCTACGAATGGGTTGTAGATGGCAGCAGAGTTGTCTGATCTTCTGAAGTGCGCATCACCGTAGTTGTTCTCCATGTGACCGATCTTAATGGTTACGTACTTCATCAGGTTTTCCATGAAACCTTCGCTGATGAATCCAAGATCGTCGATCAGGAAGTACCCACCTTTTACATATGGTTCCGGGTGGTGACGAGAAGAAAGGTATGTTCTCAAGTGCATTCTTAAACCTTTAGCCAGCTGCACATCGAGGTCGAGGTTAGCTGTAGCCAGGTTGAAGTTGCTTTCGATACCGATCAACTGTAATTGATCAAGTGCATCCTGATCAGGAATTCCGGCGTCTCCTACTTGTGCATTTTCCCAGGCATTCTCATGGCTAAGTCCTTGGAATTGCAGGGTAGATGAACCACCTACACGAACTTTTACGCCATCGAATTCCTGAACAGAGTCTTTAGGAGCTTCGAATACGTGCAGACCACGTTGGTCAGGAGCACGGAAATTAGATAGATCGCGTTGTTGTGCGAACATGCTCAGTCCGGTCAGGGACAGAGTAACTACAAGAATTTTAGATAAAAGTGTTCTCATGGTTGTTGTATTAAATAGTGTATTCTAGTTAGATATTTGTGAAAAATTACTTTGAAAGTACAGTGTTGAATTTCAGGGTTACGTCTTTCCCTGTGGTGATCGTGCCCAGTAGCGCCGTTGGTGGCTCTACATTGAAGGCGGTCATGTCGATCGACTTCTCACCGTTAAGCATAAGGCTACCGTTAGCAACCTTTAAGGTAAACTCGAGTTCAGATGCTTTGGTAACGCCGGAAATGGTCAGGTCGCCCTTGGCTTTAACCTTCCAGGTGTTTTCCCCTGCAGCGGTTAAGGTCGCATCGCCTGTTTGGGTGAAGGTTACCAGCTTGTGTTTTTTGGTATCCATCGCCTTGTAGGTGTTCTTGTCCATACCGGACTTACCACTTTTCAGGCTCTCCACAGGAATGCTGATCTCCATTCCGGTAACTGTTGGTGTTTCTCCGGCATTGAAGGTGATCTTCCCTTCCTGCTGTTCTACGGTGATCTCCCAATCGTGAATATTAGAAGTTCCGAAAATCGTGAGTTCCGATTTCGTATTATCTAAGGTGTAGGTTTGACCAAATACAGAGGTCCCAACGAACAACATGGTCATTAAGGCGGCCAAAAAGGCAAATCGGGGTGTTTCTGTGTGTTTCATAATCAAATGGTTTTGTGACTATTGTTACACAAAGATGAAAACACAGTTATAGTTAAAATATGACTTTTGTCATGCAGGTATTGTACGGAAGACCCTGCAAAATGCCTAAAACCCTAGTGATTAGGTGGGTTAAGCGATGTCGCAAACGCTTTCGATTAATGCAGAAAAAACTCTAAAAAAAGTAGATTTTAACAAATTCAGGAGTGAATAATGGGATGATTTTGAGAATTTCCCAATCGGGATTCGGGGGGAGAACAGTGAGAAATTTTGGGTGTAGTGTAAAATAACCAAGCGTGAGGAGGGTGATTTTACACCTTCCTCCCGGTTTGTTTATATAGGATAATTTGTGTTTAGAAGCCTTCGGCCAGACGTTCCAGTTCGGCATTGTCTACGATCTTAATGCGCTTGCCTTTGGTTTGGATAAGTCCTTTTTTTCCAAATTCAGAAAGCATACGTATCAGTGATTCGGTTGCAGTACCCACCATTCCGGCGATCTCCTCACGAGAAAGCTGTACGGCCAGAAACCCTTCATCGTCTACTCCGAAATCGTCATTAAAGTGCAGCAGGAAATAAGCCAACCTTTCTTTTACCGGTTTTTGGGCCATACTCACAATAGTGTTGTCGGCCTCCCTGAGGTCATTGCACAATACTTTGATCACCTCTCCGGAAAACTTCTGATTTTCCTGAAAAGCCTGATTGATCTCTTGTTTGGGAATAAAACATACCTCCATGTCCTGAACGGCGATGGCAGAAAGATTAACGGTGTCGTTTGAAACAACCGTGCGTTGCCCGAGGAGGTCGCCGGTTTTTACAAACTTGATGATCTGCTGTCGGCCATTGTCACTTAACTTGGTAAGTTTGCATATACCAGATTTGATACAATAGACCCCATCCAGATGTTGTCCTTCGCGAAAGATCTCTTCACCTTTCTTAATGGTGACGGTCTCCTTGCACTCGGAAATGCGGATGAGTTCTGATTTGTTAAGGGCGTTAAGTGAGCTGAACTGTCTTATAATACACTGTTCACATTTACTCATGATAATACCTAAAGTGTTCGTTTTGCAATTCTAAGGTACAAATATCATGACAAAAATCATATAAATTGCAATTTGAGAGTCTCATTTTTGTTTCGGTAATTGAGCAAACTATGGATCATTCGTGCTATCACTGTGGGGTAGAATGCGGAAACGATCGGGTAATTTTTGAGGATAAGGAGTTTTGTTGTAACGGCTGTAAGACCGTTTACGAGATCCTTTCAGGCAACGGACTCTCCGGATATTACGATCTGGAGCGCAATCCCGGCATCAGTCCGGATATCAGAGCCGATAAGTTTAACTTTCTCGACAATCCCGACCTTCAGCAAAAACTTCTTGATTTTGACGACGGACAATTAAGTATCGTCAACCTGTATATACCTCAAATGCACTGCAGTTCCTGTATATGGGTGCTCGAAAATTTGCATAAGCTGGATCACCGGGTGCGTAGCGCTCAGGTGAACTTTCCGAAGAAAACGGCCCGTATCACCTTTCAGAACGAACTGGGGCTAAAGGCTTTAGTCATACTGCTTTCTACAATAGGTTACGAACCTCATATAAGCCTGGATGATCGCGAAGAGAATAAGGGTAAGGCCGACCGCAGCCTGATCTATAAGCTGGGGGTTGCCGGATTTGCCTTTGGCAACGTGATGTTGCTTTCCTTTCCCGAGTATTTTGAGATCGACGAATTCTGGCTTAATCAGTATAAGCCTTTCTTCAGGGCGATCATGTTCTGTATGTCATTGCCGGTGGTGTTCTACGCAGCATCCTCCTATTTTACTTCGGCCTGGAAAGGCCTTCGCGCCGGTATCCTGAACATCGATGTGCCCATTGCCCTGGGTATCGCGGTATTGTTCCTGCGCAGCTCCTGGGAGATCTTTACCCATACCGGGCAGGGTTTCTTTGACAGTCTTACCGGGCTGGTGTTCTTCCTGCTTTTAGGGCGCTATTTTCAGCAACGCACCTACGATTACCTTTCGTTCGAAAGAGACTATAAAAGTTATTTCCCGATCGGGGTTACCCGTATCGGAGCAGGTGCTAAAGAAGAGCCTGTAGATATCTATAAAGTAAAGGAAGGCGACCGACTCCTGATCCGTAATGAAGAGCTTATTCCTGCCGATGCGATCCTCATTCGGGGAGAGGCCCGCGTAGACTACAGCTTTGTGACCGGGGAATCGGACCCGGTAAAAAAGGTTTCGGGGGAGCAACTCTTTGCGGGAGGTAAGCAGATGGGTGCTGCTATAGAAGTTGAGGTGGTGAAGGATGTTTCTCAGAGTTACCTCACACAATTGTGGAGTAACGAGGTGTTTCAAACCGATAAGAAAACGCGCTTTCGCGACCTTACCAATACCATTAGTAAGTACTTTACCATCGTGATCTTGCTCATTGCCCTGGTTTCAGGGATAACCTGGTATGTTATCGATGCATCAAAGGCCATTCCTGTGATATCGGCCATTCTTATTGTGGCTTGTCCTTGTGCCCTGGCGCTCTCCGCCCCTTTCACCCTAGGGAATATGCTGCGCATTTTCGGTCGTAAACAATTCTATCTTAAAGATGCCCAGGTGATCGAGCGTATGGCAGCTGTGGGTACGGTGGTATTCGATAAAACGGGGACCATTACTGCCGGAAACAGCAATGAGATCAGTTATGAGGGTGAGGCGCTTGATCCTAAAGAAGAAAGTTTACTGCGCTCAACCCTGAGAAATTCGAACCACCCTTTGAGCCGTCAGCTCTATGAGATGCTCGAGCCTTTTGATGTTCTTCCCTTAGATCGTTTTAATGAATATACGGGAAAAGGGGTCGAAGGGGTGTATGGCGATACCTCGGTAAAGGCGGGGTCTCCCGATTTTGTCGGGTCAAAGCCGGCAACCACTACCGCAAAAACTGCCGTACATATCCGGGTGAATAAAATGTATAAGGGGGCTTATACCTTCTACAATAAGTACCGGTCCGGGATGGCGCAGCTTTTCAGAAAACTTAAAAAGCATTACGACCTGGCTCTGCTTTCCGGTGATAACGACAGCGAAAGAGTCAACCTCGAAAAATTACTTCCGTCCGGAACCCAAATGTTCTTCAACCAGAAGCCCAATGACAAGCTGGAGTATATCTCCTTTCATCAAAAAGAAGGGGCTAAGATCATGATGGTGGGCGACGGACTCAATGATGCGGGGGCGCTGCAACAAAGTGATGTGGGAGTGGCTATCGCCGAGAACGTGAACGTGTTCTCCCCGGCCTGTGATGCCATACTCGACGCCGCTAAGCTGGAACATTTACACAGCTACCTCGGGGCTGCACGTAGTGCGGTGACCATTATCAAGGTGAGTTTTATACTCTCTTTCCTCTACAACATCGTCGGATTGTATTTTGCTGTTACAGGAGCCCTGTCTCCGGTGGTAGCCGCTATCCTTATGCCTGTTAGTTCCTTAAGTGTGGTAGCCTTTACGACATTGGCTACATCCTGGGTGGGAAAAAAGCTAAAATGACCGCGTCATGACAATTGTCATGTTTTTTGGCGGTGAGAAAAAATAATTTTGTTAAAGCATTCTTAATAGGTATGAGTGTTATCTATATTCTTATCACGGTAAGCCTTATCGTGGCGGTGATCTTTTTTGTCGCTTTTGTAATGGCAGTCAGAGGCGGGCAGTATGACGATAGTTATACGCCTGGCGTCCGTATGCTTTTTGAAGATGAGCTCATACCCGATGAACGCGACACTAAACAATCGGATCCAAGCAATAATAATCAATAAACACTATGGAAGTACAGCAATTTTATTACGATAATAAGATCGTTAAAAAGTTTCTCTACGCGACAATGTTGTGGGGAGCTGTAGGGATGCTAGTTGGGCTTTTACTGGCCTTTATGTTCGTGTTCCCTAACCTTACCGACGGAATTTCCTGGCTGAGTTTTGGCCGTCTTCGTCCGTTGCACACCAATGCGGTGATCTTTGCCTTTGTAGGTAATGCGCTTTTTGCAGGGGTGTATTATTCGTTACAGCGTTTGCTCAAAGCGCGTATGTTTAGCGATGCCCTTTCAAACTTTAATTTCTGGGGCTGGCAAGCCATCATCGTATCGGCCGCGATCACGCTGCCACTGGGGTATACGACCTCAAAAGAATACGCCGAGCTTGAATGGCCTATCGATATTGCTATTGCCCTGGTTTGGGTAGCATTCGGGGTAAACATGATCGGAACCATTCTCAAGAGAAGACAGCGTCACCTTTATGTGGCGGTATGGTTCTATCTGGCAACCTTTATTACTGTTGCGGTATTACATATTTTTAACTCGCTGGAACTTCCCGTATCGGCACTTAAAAGCTATTCGGCTTACGCCGGGGTACAGGATGCACTGGTGCAATGGTGGTACGGTCATAACGCCGTGGCCTTCTTCCTGACCACGCCTTTTCTGGGTCTTATGTACTATTTCGTGCCTAAGGCTGCCAACAGGCCGGTATACTCATACCGACTTTCTATCGTGCACTTCTGGTCGCTCATCTTTATCTATATCTGGGCAGGACCGCACCACTTATTATATTCTGCACTTCCCGACTGGGCGCAGAACCTGGGAGTAGTCTTCTCAATTATGCTTATCGCTCCGTCATGGGGTGGTATGATCAACGGTCTTCTTACCCTGAGAGGAGCATGGGATAAGGTGCGTACCGATCCTGTTCTTAAATTCATGGTAGTGGCTATTACCGGTTATGGTATGGCTACTTTCGAAGGGCCGATGCTCTCACTTAAAACCTTTAATGCTATTGCGCACTTTACAGACTGGGTGATCGCTCACGTTCACGTTGGTGCTTTGGCATGGAACGGATTCCTCACCTTTGGTATGATGTACTACCTGGTGCCGAAGATGTTCAAAACACAATTATTCTCTAAGGGACTGGCTAATTTCCACTTCTGGATCGGTACCCTTGGTATTATCATATATGCACTGCCTATGTACGTTGCCGGGTTTACCCAGGCGTCTATGTGGAAGCAGTTCAATCCTGATGGGTCGCTTATTTACGGTAACTTCCTGGAAACCGTTACCCAGATCATTCCGATGTACTGGATGCGTGCCATTGGTGGTTCTCTTTACCTGATCGGTGTGCTTATTGGTATCTATAACGCGATCATGACCATCCGTCAGGGTACAAAGGTTGAAGATGAGCTGGCAGAAGCTCCTGCGCTTACCAAAGTGCGTAAGGGTCGTCTTGCCGGTGAGCCATTCCACACCTGGTTAGAAAGACGTCCGGTACAGCTTACTGTACTGGCTACCGTTGCTATTCTAATCGGAGGGGTAATTCAGATCGTACCGACCTTATTGGTGAAATCGAACATTCCGACCATTACCAGTGTGAAGCCTTATACACCGCTGGAACTGGAGGGTCGTGATATTTACATCCGCGAAGGTTGTGTGGGATGTCACTCCCAGATGGTTCGTCCGTTCCGAAGTGAGACCGAGCGCTATGGAGAGTATTCCAAAGCCGGGGAATATGTTTACGACCACCCGTTCTTATGGGGTAGTAAACGTACCGGTCCCGACCTGCTGAGGGTTGGAGGGAAATACTCTGACAACTGGCACCTGAACCATATGTACGATCCGCAAACCACTTCTGCAGGAAGTATCATGCCGGCCTATAAATGGTTGTTCAGAAGGGCGCTTGACCGCTCTCAGACCGAAGCGAAAATGGAGACCATGGTCACTCTTGGTGTGCCGTATACCGATGAGGATATTGCCAATGCCCAGGCGTCTATGGAGGCCCAGGCTGCACAGATCCAGCAAAACCTCTACAGTGATCCTGAATTCGTGACGAATTACGAGGAAGATAAACGCGCAGCAGAGACGCGCGGGGAGGCGTTCATCGAGATGAAAGATCGCGAGATCACGGCCCTTATCGCTTACTTACAGCGCCTGGGAACCGATATCAAGGTGAAAGATGGGAATGAAGAACTCACCGCTAAAAACGAATAGACCATGTTGAAATTTGTAAAAGACCATATGGCTACCATAGACGGGATCGAGATCTATCCGATCATATCCCTCTCGATATTCTTCGTGTTCTTTATAGGACTTTTCTGGTGGGTGTTCTCTGCCAAGAAAGACTATATCAACAAGGTGAGCCGTTTTCCATTAGACAACCAAGAAAATGAATAAACAATGAAAGACTTTGCATCATATTTAAGAGTTATAGTAATCGTCACCCTGGTCTTTCTTGGGGCCGAGTGGATGATCGATTCTGATAAGCCTGCCTTTATAGAATATCCGGAAGTATCGCTCTTTTTGGTACTCTTTACCATTACCCTGATCGGGATCGAGGTGATGCTGGCTGCGATGCACAATATCTCTCAGGCCATGATGACCGAGGAGCAGAAACAAGCGCTGGAGGCCAGAAAGATCGCTGCTAGAGAAAATGCCTGGTACAGAAAATTATATAAGGCACTCACCAAGAGTAAACCCATTGAAGAAGAGGGTGAGATCATCCTCGATCACAACTACGACGGGATCCAGGAACTGGATAACAGCCTTCCGCCTTGGTGGTTGTACGGATTTTACGTGTCTATCGTATTTGCTGCCATCTACCTGGTGCGTTTCCATATCATCGGAGCTCCTGACCAGGCTACAGAATACCAGCAGGAAATGACCGAGGCGCGAATCGCTATCGAAGAGTATAAAAAGACCGCTAAGGACCTGATCGATGTGAATACGGTTGAGGTATTGACCGACGCTTCTGACATCAGCAAAGGAAAAACCATTTTCCAGACCAACTGTGTGGCTTGTCACATGGCCGATGGAGGTGGGGGTATCGGACCAAACCTTACCGATGCCAACTGGATCCTGGGTGGTGGTATTAAGAATGTGTTCAGAACCATCTCCGAAGGTGGGCGTTCCGGAAAAGGGATGATCGCCTGGAGTTCGGTGCTTAAGCCGGTGGAAATGGCCCAGGTGGCCAGCTATGTGTTGACCCTTCAGGGAACCACACCGGCCAATCCGAAAGCTCCGGAAGGAGAAGAGATCTGGACCAATGAGGCGACAGAAGAAGCTCCTGCTGAAGCAGTGACCGATTCTGTAGCTGTTGAGCAACCTGAGGCAGAGGCTGTAGAAGCCGAAGCCGGGGTTGAGGAAGAGTAAACGGAAACCATAAATAGTCAATAAACCCGAACGCCATGACTGATCAGGGAAAAGAGGTATTCAGGGATTCCATAGGAACGGTAAACGAAGAAGGAAAGCGAAGCTGGATCTATCCGAAAAAGCCCAGCGGAAAGTTCTACGATTACCGTAAGTATGTGAGTTATTTTTTACTCGTCATCCTGGTACTGGCTCCTTTCGTGAAGATCAATGGCAACCAGTTCCTCATGTTCAATGTGCTGGAACGCAGGTTTAATATTTTCGGGTTTCCTTTCTGGCCGCAGGATTTCCACCTGTTCGTGATCTCGATGATCATCGGGGTGGTATTCGTGATCCTTTTTACCGTAGTGTTCGGAAGGATATTTTGCGGATGGATCTGTCCGCAGACCATCTTTATGGAAATGGTCTTTCGCCGTATTGAATACTGGATCGAAGGCGACCGTGGGGCGCAGATACGCCTGGACAAACAGGCGTGGAATGCCGAGAAGATCAGAAAGCGGACTTTTAAGTGGTTTATCTTTTTTGTGTTTTCCTTTCTTATTGCCAATGTGTTCCTGGCCTATCTTATAGGTAGCGACAAGCTCATTACTTATATTACCGATGGCCCGATGGCGCATACAAATACGCTTATTGCCCTGCTTATTTTTACGGCAGTGTTCTACTTCGTATTTGCCTGGTTCCGCGAGCAGGTATGCATCATTGCTTGTCCGTACGGACGCTTGCAGGGGGTACTGCTCGATAATAAATCTATCGTAGTGGCCTATGACCACGTTCGAGGGGAAGGAGAGAACGGAAGGAAAAAGATCCGTAAGGGGGAAGACCGCAACGCATTGGGTCATGGGGATTGTATCGATTGTTTCCAATGTGTGCATGTGTGCCCTACCGGGATCGATATTCGAAACGGCACCCAGCTGGAGTGTGTGAATTGTACCGCTTGTATCGATGCCTGTGATCATATCATGGAATCGGTGAATCTGCCTAAGGGGCTCATTCGCTATGCCAGTGAAGACAATATAGAGAAAAAGGCGCCCTTTAAGTTCACTGCCCGAATGAAAGGCTATACCGCCGTATTAGGGATCCTTACCGCCGTCCTTATTGGGATGCTATTCCTGAGAAATGATGTGGAAGCTACCGTATTGCGTTTGCCGGGGCAACTCTATGAAATGAAAGGGGAGTATATGATCTCTAATGTGTATACCTATAAGATCGTTAATAAGACCATCGAGGAGATCGATGATGTGGAGATCAAGCTTATAGGATTAAAGGGGGAGGTGCAATTGGTGTCCGGAAGCCGGATCACCATCCCTGAACAAGGCCTCGCAGAAGGAACCCTTTTCGTTGAGATCGACAGGGCCCTGTTAGACGACGACCGCATGAAGATTCGCCTGGGCGTATACAGTGGAGACGAACTTATTGAAACCACGACAACGTCTTTCCTGGGGCCGCATAGCTACAGGTAGGGTGAAGAGATGTGAGATGAGATATGAGTGAAGAGTGAACGCAGTGAGCGTGGCAATCTCATGGGTGGAGAATAAAGAATAAAGAGTCAAGAGTAAAGAGAAAAGACGGTTAGAGGGAGTAGTTAGTTGGGAGTGTCATTTCACTGCATAACTGCATAACTGCATAACCGCATAACCATTGAGCGCTATGAAAATAAATTGGGGAACCGGAATTGTGATCGCCTTCGTGCTGTTTATCAGCTTCATCATGTACTTCGTGGTGAGTAGCCTGACCGACGAAAGTCTGGAGCACGAATTGGTGACAAAAGATTATTATAAGAAGGAACTGAACTTTCAGAAGGAAATAGATACCGAAAAGTTCACCAAAGACGCCGGGGTCGATGTGGCCGTTACCCCGACCGCTGAGGGGCTGGAACTGGTATTTCCGGAAGATCAGCTTCCTGAAGACATAAAAGGAAAAGTGTTCCTTTACAGGCCATCTAATAAACATTTAGACTTTGAGGTTGCTATTTCATTGTCTGATCCACATTTGCTCATACCTAAGGACCGTTTATTGGATGGCCGCTGGAACATTGAAATAAGATGGACCTGCGAAGGGAAGTCTTATTTGGTAAAGAAAGCCATTAATTATTAGTGTTACTGAGTGCCGTTATACTTGGTTTTTTCGGGAGTTTACACTGCCTCGGTATGTGTGGTCCCATCGCCTTTGTGTTACCCCTTGACCGCGGGAATCCGGTTAAAAGATTTCTGCAGCTCATGGGGTATCACCTCGGGCGTTTAACGACCTATGCGCTTATCGGACTCCTTTTTGGTAGTATTGGCCGCGGACTCTTTATCGCGGGCATGCAACAACGTCTTTCATTAGTACTCGGCGTGATCATGGTCCTGGCCGCTGTTGTTCCTTATTTCGGGAAAACAGGCGCTGCAACCCTCATGCGACCCTTCTACACCCTCGTGGGTCAGGTAAAGAATGCCCTGGGAGAACGCTTGAAAAAGCGTACTGCAGGTACCCTGTATACCATCGGGTTTTTAAACGGATTCCTACCTTGCGGACTCGTTTATATGGCGCTGTTCGGTGCCGTCGCCCTGGGCGATGTGCTAAGCGGCGGACTCTATATGGCCTTGTTTGGCCTTGGTACCATTCCGCTGATGAGCGTAGCTGCCTATAGCGGTAATGTGTTGTCGGTAAAATTGCGCACGCAACTCAGCAGGCTTATTCCCATTTTCGTGATCCTTATCGGGGTATTGTTCATTCTTCGCGGCTTAGGCCTTGGTATACCCTATGTCTCACCTTCTGATATGAACTTAATGGTGAAATCGGCCCCGGATTGTGTGGTGCCATAAAAAACTCCCCGACGAAAAAAAATCCGAGCGGGGAGCCAACCATTGATGAGATCTTGCGTGATACTTAGATGGTCATTGAGAACACCTTGGTATCGGGGTTATTGCGTTGTAAACGCAGATCGAAGGCCATACACACATTGCGTACAAAAGGCCTTCCGGCTTCCGTTATCCTGAGGTTATCCTTACCTATGGCTATAAGGCCATCTTCCTCCATTGGAGCAAGTTTCAACAGGGTTTCCGGAAGTAAATCAAAATACTGATTTTCATCTTTCCAGGAAGTCTCCATACGGCACATCAGGTTGAGAATGTGTTTGCGAATTTTGAGATCTTCCTCGTTGAGAATATGGCCGCGGTACACCGGGATCTTGCCCTGGTCTACCTTGGTCATGTACTTCTCTATATTCTTTTCATTTTGTGCGAATGCCGTCCAGCTATCACTTATACTAGAAGCGCCCAGTCCTATCATTAGAGAGGTCTTGGAGGCGGTGTAGCCCATAAAATTCCTGTGGAGGGTGTTGTTCTCCATGGCCTTATACATGCCGTCTGAAGGTAGCGCAAAGTGGTCCATACCGATCTCTACATACCCCAGTTCCTTTAACAGGGCTTTCCCTGTTTCGTAAAGCTGTCGCTTCATTTCTCCTGAAGGAATATCGGCCTCATCGAATCCGCGCTGGCCGTTCCCTTTTACCCATGGTACATGGGCATAGCTGTAAAAAGCAATGCGGTCCGGCATGAGTGGAATGGTCTTGTTGATGGTGTCTACGATATCACCCAGGTGCTGGAAGGGTAATCCAAAAACCAAGTCGTGACTTATAGACTCGTACCCGAGATCTCTCGCCAATACGGTAACCTTTTTCACCTTGTTGTAAGGCTGAATACGGTTAATGGCCTTTTGAACCACTGGAGAGTAGTCCTGAACCCCAAAGCTCACCCGCGTAAATCCAACCTCGCGAAGCGCCTTGAGGTGCTCGTAGGTGGTGTTGTTAGGGTGGCCTTCGAAGCTAAATTCATAGTCTTCGGCACGGGTGGCGTGCTCAAAGATCCCTTCAATAAGTCTCGTCAGGTTCTTAGCAGAAAAAAAGGTGGGGGTACCTCCGCCCAGGTGGATCTCTTTGATCACCGGGGTTTCGCCAAAAAGGTCAACGTAAAGCTTCCATTCTTTAAGTACGGCTTCAATATAAGGAGACTCCACATCGTGTCTTGTGGTAATGCGCTTGTGGCAACCGCAAAACGTACACATGCTTTCGCAATACGGTAAGTGGATATACAGACTGATCCCTTCTAAAGCATTGGTTGCTTTGAAGGTTTGCTTGGAAAGTGTTTTCCAAAGGTCTTCATTAAAGCCAGAGCCATCCCAGTAAGGTACCGTTGGGTAACTGGTATACCTGGGCCCCGGCACATTGTACTTGTCAATTAAACGGATACTCATGATTGGCAATTTGGGGTAAAATTACCACCGCAAGGCGCCCGCATCCTATGACATATGTCATGTAGGTGGGATTTAAGGTGATATTTTTTTTGGTGGGGTGCTGAATGCCAGGTGGTTGTGAGGAAGTTGGAGGGTAGGCGGGGAGGTGGGGAGGTAGGGAAGTAGGGAAGTAGGGAAGTAGGGAAGTAGGGAAGTAGGGAAGTAGGGAAGTAGGGAAGTAGGGAAGTAGGGAGGTAGGGAAGTCAACCTTCGCTAAAGCTTCGGTCGATGCAATAGGGAGTTGATGTCTTTGCGAGGGGGAGCAAAACTCCGACGTGGCAATCTTTGAAAGGTAAGGAAATGTGTATATGGGCAGACGGGAAATAACCCCTTTCGTCAACGCTTTAAACGTCGGCAAAGTTATTATTACATCCTTTAGCAGTCGTAATTTCTTCCTTCCTTCTCAAGGAGGCTCTGCCTACCGAAAGAACTCCCGTTAGGGCGGGATGGTTTTCCCGAGAAAGGGCGTCTGAAGGTGAAAAGGCGACACTGTCCCTTGGGGTGATAGCGAAGCAATAGGACCGTGTGGCCCATAGATTACCTCAAAACTGTCTTTAATCTTGCCTCTTTGCTCTTTGTTCTTGCCTGTTTGCTCTTTGTTCTTGCCTCTTGACTCTCATTAAAACATCTCAAATACGTACCCCAGCAGCCAATACAGAATAATAAAAAAGAAAATGGTGGCACACCCGCAGCGGCCACCACTCATTTTTTTGGCTCCTATCCATGCCAAATGATGTTGAAGATTATACCCTTCTTTTTCCGGTGACAATAGAGATAATAAAAAGTACCAGGAAAATAAAGAACAGGATCTTAGCGATACCGGCAGCACCTTCAGCGATGCCTCCAAATCCGAAGATCGCGGCCACAATGGCCAGGATCACAAAAATAATGGTCCAGCGTAACATAGTGTTTTGTTTATTGGTTCGTAAAAAGTTAATTACCAACAAGATACGAATAAAAATGCACTATATTCTGAATTTTGTAGGCATAAGTAAGCTATGGGGCTCTTAACTAAACCACTCGGTTAATCCTTACAGATTTGTTTTTTTAGAGGAATTTTCTGTATTTTTAATCGATGCATTACCCAATTAATACGCTGAATTGCAGGTGTGTAAGTTGGCGTAAGTTTTAGAAACCATGGGACTACTTTTCCTTATACCCCTTATTCTCGGCCTGATCGTGCTCTTTTGCGGACTCGCCCTATACGAGAGTATGCGCAATACCCTTCCTACCTTTCATCGCGGTACTTTCCGGAAGTCGGAAATGCGATTACTTCGCATTCTTGGCGGACTCCTCGAATCGGAGATGGCCAATAAGCTCGATGCACAGGTCAGGTATTTTATGAACCACGGAAAATATTGGCGGTTTGAGGGGGAAGAGAGCAATGGTGTCGAATTGTGTGAAGAGCGTGATATGCCACTGGCCGAAGATACCCTGTATGATTTTCCTGAAGACTGTGCCCTGGCCGAAATACGCTTTCAACTGAAGCATGACGAACATACCATCACCTTTCAGGCTACCCATGGCCGCCTATGGGGGTGGAGGGTGAGTCCGCCCCTGCCCGGGTCCACAAAATGGTCGAAGATACATATCAAAGAAGCCCGATTGCTTGAACATCCGGAACTGGCACTCAGAGGTGCACGAACAACAACCGACTTTCCGGTGGAAACACTTGAAGGGCTGGCCACCTCGTTTACCGGGAGAGGATCCTGATCTCGCAGACCTACCTTCCTTATTCTTCTACATCATAGTGCTATGGGTTGGATCACACCATAGTGCACCAAAATTTAATATAGGAATTTTCGCCATTGCCGGGGAAGTTGGTACCTTTATAGGACCCCTTATCATTACCTTCCAAACATCGTATTATGGAAATTGATAAGAAAATAATTAAAGGGGCTATTGCCCGACTGGAGGAGATCATCGCCCGCCTGGAAAAAGCTGTTAACGACCGCCATGAAGGTTTGGAAAAGGTCGATAGCAGCTATCGGGAAAGTGCGGTAAACCTCATTCACTATACCACCTTTCGCAAATTTAATCTAACAAACCTTCAGCGCATTCTGCGTGACCTGGGGATCACCGGATTTTCACATGCCGAAGGGCACGTGATGAGTTCCCTCCTTCACAGCAAACGCCTCCTCGAAAGTTTACTCGGGCAGGTTACGACCTTTGAGGTCGATGGAGTTACCTCTGCCGATAGGTCGAAAGCGCTTATGGAGCAACACAGTCGCGACCTTTTGGGGGATGTTGTCGAGGGACGAAGGGTAAGCATCATGGTTACCCAACCCACCGAGTCGGCCTATCACCCCGAACTGGTGCGGCAAATGCTGGAGGCGGGAATGGATTGTGCCCGGGTAAACTGTGCCCACGACAATCCCGAGGTATGGCTAAAGATCATCAATAACGTGCGGGAGGAAGCCCGGAAAATGGGCAAGACCGTTCGTATTGCTATGGACCTATCGGGACCTAAGATCCGTACCGGGGTCTTAGAGGCCGGAATGCGGGTGCGTAAGTTCTCTCCCAAAAAAGATGAGGGCGGACACGTTGTAAAACCGGCAACGGTATTGCTCAAAAGAAAGCTACAGGAAAATTCCCCTTCGAACGTCCTGCCGGTAAGTGTTCACCTACTTGAAAACCTGGCGGTGGGCGATAAGGTGTCTTTTAAAGATGAGCGCGGTAAGAAAAGGCAATTGGAGGTGGCAGAGGTCACCCCGGGAATGGTGAAGGCCTACCTCTATAAAACATCATACATACGCACGGGAACGGCCCTGCATAAAAAGGACGGACTCGTAAGTGATGTGGGAGAATTACCAAGAGCCGAACGGCCATTACTCCTGAAAACGGGACAAATGCTCAAAGTCACCGGTCCCGATCAAGTGGGACGCAATGCGGTTAAGGCCTGGGACGGCACCCTTACCCAACCCGCCCTGGTGCCCTGCCAGATGCCTGAGGTGTTTAAGAGTCTGAGAGCAGGCGAACGCGTTTTGTTCGACGACGGTAAGATCGAAGGGGTGATCAGGGAAGTAGAAGAAGACGGATTTACGGCAGAGATTACCCGTACCAGAGAAAACGGTTCCTGGCTCAAGTCGGAAAAGGGCATCAATTTTCCGGATTCAGATCTTAAGGTACGCGGACTCACCGATAAAGACCGGGAAGACCTGAAGTTTATCGCCCAACACGCCGATGTTGTGAATTTCTCTTTTGTGAATTCCGCAAAGGATGTGGAAGACCTCCTGTATGAACTGGAGCAGTTGGATGTTTTACAATCTATAGGAGTGATCCTGAAGATCGAAACGGGAAAGGCTTACGACCACCTTTATGAGATCCTAGCCAGGGCCATGCGTAAGAAAAAGATCGGGGTGATGATCGCCCGGGGTGACCTGGCGGTGGAAACCGGATGGCAGCATATGGGGCTCATTCAGGAAGAGATTCTCGCGCTCTGTGGGGCTGCCCATGTGCCCGTAACCTGGGCCACCCAGGTATTGGAAAACCTCGCCAAAAAAGGATTGCCTTCGCGGTCGGAGATCACCGATGCCACCAACTCCCTGCAAGCGGAATGCGTGATGCTGAATAAGGGACCTTATATTATAGATGCCATCAAACTTTTGGATTCTATCCTGAAAGAAACCGAGAAGTTCCGAAGCAAGAAAGAACGGATGTTGCCAAGAATAGAGTAGACTTTTACTTTTTGTCATTGCCACAAAAAGTAACAAAAAAGTCTAGCACTGAGCTCTCGGTCATCCACTTACGCCTTGTAGTCTAAGCCAGCTGAACTCGTCAAGCTAAGCTTGCCTCAAACAGCACTTGGCTCCATGCGGCAACTTCGTCCAGTGGATCCTGACCTGCGTACTCTGTGGGCGATTTCGCTTTCTCATATCATTTAGTCTTGCGCCTACTATAGCCTTTATTCACCTCTTCGCGACTCGGCAATTCAGCAATTCAGCGATTTTGCAGTTTCGCCTATTCACCTCTTCGTCCTCTGTAGCTTCAGTGAAGGAGGGTCACTACGCTTAATGGTTCGACCATTTACTAAGTACAACGTTCGATCAAACAACGATCTCCTTCCCCTTCGAGGGGAAGGTGTCCTTGCGGAAGGCAAGGACGGATGGGGTTGTTTAAAACGTATATTTTGTCCAAAAGAATAACCTTCAGTTGGACTTTGTTACGCCTTTTCATATCCAAAAACGTTACGGGTATCCACAATTTCATTTTGTAAGAAAAGAAATGCAATATGCAGTTCATCGAAAGAAAGATAAAATTGACATTTCATCTATTTCTTATGGAATATCGTCTATTCGATTCTATATTCGGGAAGCCTGAAATAAGGAGGCTACCACACAGAGCTGTAGCGAATTATGAAGGGCGCCCACCCAATCTTACGTTGAGCTTTTTTAATGCTTACACTCCCCCTTTATGGTATATCCCCCACCATTAGTTGTTAGTCTGTCGGCTTTAGCATCCGGCATGGCGTCTATGTGATCCCCCAGCCAGCAGTCCAACCCCTTGGATTGAATTGATCGATAGCGCCAAAAAGAGAATTTAATAACTAGTACTAATCTTTAAATTAAGTAAGCTTTATGAAAAAAGTGATTTTAGGTGCCACGGCGCTATTAATGACATTTGCATTGTCTGCCCAAGAGAAGCAGCAAAATGATGCAAGAAGGGTGCCCTATCCTGGTGAAGGCGAAGTGGGCGTTCAGCCTTACGTTAAAGGAACTACTGCCACCAATGGCACTAATGAGGTTTTTATTAACCAAGATGCTTATAAGGCAGATGATAGACGTGATAATGTGAATGTTGAAGATGGTAACGATGCTACCGTGAACCAGGATGGAACTGGAAATTTCACGAGTGTTTATCAAGGTGGAGTTAGAAATAATGTCGATGTTACACAAGGAAATACTGCCGTTCAATCTACAGGAAGTGTAGCTTTGATAGAAGTTGTTGGTAAACCTGCAACATTTCATGCTGAAGGAGCTCATCCAGCTTCTGATAATACAGTCGAGATAACTCAATACGATAATCCAGATTCAAATGAAGGTGGTAATGTTATTACCGTGGATCTTTCAGGTAGAGATCATAATGTTGATGTAAGACAAAAGGGAGCTGGTAACAATACATATGAGTCTAAATTAAAGGATGGCTCTGTGAATATAGAGGATGATGAGAGTGCTTGGATACCTGAATCTGGTGAAGATGCAGATATTGATGGTGCTTTTTTCAGAGACAATAATGACCCTCAAAGCGATGGTTTTAGAAACACTCTTGGTTTTTCTGATCATGTGGATATTTCAGGAAGTGAAAATGATGCCTTTTTGACTCAGGAAGGAGATAACAATCAAGCCAATGTGAAAATTGGAGGAGATTATTCTTCTTCAACTATTTTGCAAGGTGGTGATTCCAATACAGCTTGGTCATATCAAGCAGGCCAAGAAACATCACAGGGTGATGCGACTAAATTGTATAGAGGTGCAAATAATAACAGTACTATTCAACAAGGAGCCGAATTTAGTCCAGATGGACTATCGTATGATAATAATGTTTATTTAGGTCCAGAAGCTGCTGAAGGGAATTATGCAGGAGCGATTCAATACGGTGATGATAATACTAGCAATATTCTGCAGCTGGACTTTGATAACGCAGCTGTGGTGAAGCAAGTTGGAGAATACAATATGAGTGATATTGAACAAAAAGGTAGTGCTGATGATATGGGTAATGATGCATATGTCGAGCAAACTGGATCTAACAATTGGGCCGATGCTGATCAAATGGGAAATGATAACACAGTAAATATTTACCAGGATTACACTCTTGCTGTAGATCAAGATCCTGCACTTCTTACTGATTCTTCAGGCGATAATGAATTTTCTAATGAGAGTACCACTACTCAAACTGGTACAAGCAACTTTATAGAGGTCCGTCAAAATTTTGATGATACTAGTGTTATTACTCAAAACGGTCAGCAAAATTCAGCGACTGTAGAACAAACAGGGACTAATATCAATACAATTGATCAAATTGAAGGAGCTTTAGGTAATTCAGCTGAGGTGACTCAAAGTGGTTCAAATACAAGCACGATTACTCAAAAGGATGGTAGCTTAGATGAGGATGAAAATCAAGTTTTAAAAGGTAATAAGGCAGATGTCAATCAAGTTGGTTCGAACACCAGTACCGTAACTCAGACTGGAGGGTATGGAAATTATGCCTATGTAGAACAATCTGGTTCTAACACAAGTACTATTAACCAAATTGACGGTGATAATAACAGTGCTTGGGTGTATCAGGAGGATAGTGGGAACACAAGTACTATTAATCAAGGAACACAAGGATATTCTAATACTGCTTGGGTCTCACAAAAAGGTATGGAACAAACTAGTACTATTTATCAGTATATGGGAGAGAATAACTTTGCTGAGGTTGAGCAGTTGGATACGGTATATGACGGTGAAGGTCGTAATGTGAATACTATGACGCAAGAAGAGGGTAACGCAAACAATGCATTCTTAATTCAAAATGGAGCATCAAACACGAACACACTTTATCAGACAGGTAATCATAATATATTCAATGCTCAACAATATGGTAAAGGTAACACAATTAATGTTACTCAAAGTGGGCAAGCAACCTATCCTGAGAATTAATAGGTGTAATATTTAACCATTTTTTGGAATCATGAGAACAGGGAACCATTCCCTGTTCTCTTTCTTACGTAAAAGCAATAGCATATGAGACACATATTTATAACACTTATAACCTTATGCTTTTCCATCACTGGCTTTGCTCAGATAGTAGACAATACCCTTCCCTCAGACATTAACGAATTATTCCTCCAAAAGGAGGCTTCCCTCAATTATATCAGTAACCAAACCAACAACACACGGGATCTTCCGGAGATCGATAACAACGGCGTATTCATTCAGCAGGTGGGTGATTATAACACCACTAAACTCTTTGTAAAGGCCCGTAATCAGGATGTTTCTGTGACGCAGAACGGCGATCATAACACCGCCGGTCTCTTTCTCATAGCCGACCAGGTGAAATACAACCTCACCCAAACGGGGAATCACAACTTCTATGCAGCCTTTGCGCCCGGACTTTCCGAAGTGGTAGATCACAACGTGACCCAAACCGGGAATAATTGTGACCTCGTGGTACATGGCAAGAATAGTATTATGGATAAACTCAAGATCACCATGGAAGGTGAAGCACAATCGTTAATTATTCGTAACTTTCAGTAAATGAACGGAAAAATGCGCCCATATCTTTTCCTGTCCCTTTTCCTACTGCTTTCAATTTCTCTCTTCAGTCAGGATGAGGTTACCGGTGATCTTCAAGCCAAGATCGATATGCAATCCCAGGGAACCTTTACCAAGTTCCTGGCCACTGCTTATAATACCACCGAGATCAATAAAAGCATCCGCTACGAATTTGTCGTAGTGCAGCCTGCTGCGGAGGGTGGAAATCAGAACCGTTTGGAGCAATCAGGCTTTCAGGTATTGCCCTCCGGGATCAAAAAAGTATTAAGCGAGCAGACCATGGTGATCGCTCAAGACCAGCGTACCATAGCCTTCCTGATCCTCTACCAGGACGATAAAGTGGTTGGTAAAGACCGCGTAGTGATCAATGGCCGCAATGGCAACGATGCCCAGCAACCGGTGGTGATCTCTAAAGAGGCCCTGCAACAACAACAAAAGGAAGCACAACGCAATATTCAGGATGTAGACCAAAGCAACAGCGATGGGATCACCCTGCGTGGCATGGTGGTGGAAGATACCAAGACCAAACCCGGGAGTGATTTCTACAAGGAGTATTACGCCCAATACCTCGCCAATAACATCAACGGCGAACAGATCGTGACCATCAAAGAAGACCTGGGCATGGGGAGTAATACCAAGATCAAGGTGATCATCGATCAAAATGTGATCATGGAATTCTTTGTGAATCCGCGAGCCACCTATATCGAGCAGATGGCCGGCCAGGCGATCATGCGTACCAACCAGTATTTCAGAAACCTAAGAAAAAATAAGACCCTCCAAAAACGTTATTAACCATGTATAAGACCTTATTCGCATTCGTATGCTTTCTTGGTGCCTTTCAGCTTTCGGCACAAGAGCTCCGATACACCCCCAAGAATCCGAACTTCGGGGGTAATACCTTTAACTACCAATGGCTGCTCAGCTCGGCCAATGCCCAGAACAGCTTTACCGCCAAAGGTTCTTCCCGGGAAGAGCAATCCCGCCTGGACAGCTTTAAGGAAAGCATCGATCGTCAGCTATTGAGTCAGCTCAACCGCGCCATCCTGGCCGCCCAAACCGGGCCGGAACTGCAGGAAGGTAGCTTTGATGCCGGGAGTTTCCTCTTCGAAGTCTTCGAGACCGAAGAAGGCCTCGTGATCAACATCCTCGATAAGACCACCGGAGAACAAACCCAGGTGATCGTCCCTAACTAAACCTAAAACAGATGAGAATAGCCCTGAAACGCATAACGGCTACGGCCGCTGTCCTGCTTCTGTCTTCTTGTGGCACATATTTCAGTCAGCCCCTGAGTCAGCAACAGGCACGCACGGGAGAAGTGACCTCCCATACCAGTGCCCTTGCCAACCTCCCCCTGCCCAAAGAACCGGTGGTGGTGGGTGTTTATAATTTCAAAGACCAGACCGGACAGTACAAAGCCGTGGAGAACGGAAGTACCTTCTCTACCGCCGTATCCCAGGGAGGTACCACCATGCTGGTCAAAGCCCTGGAAGATTCCCGTTGGTTTACCCCTATCGAAAGGGAGAACCTTTCGAACCTCCTCAATGAACGAAACATCATACGCTCTACCCGAAGTGAGTATAGCGGACAACCACAGAACAAACCCAACCTGCCGCCATTACTGTTTGCCGGGATCCTCCTCGAAGGAGGCGTGGTGAGTTACGATACCAATATCGTGACCGGCGGACTCGGAGCGCGGTACTTCGGGGTGGGTGGATCTACCCAGTACAGGGAAGACCGACTTACCATCTACCTGCGTGCCGTATCGACTTCCAACGGGAAGATCCTCAAAACGGTATACGTTTCCAAGACCATCCTTTCACAGGCTATCGATGCGAGTCTCTTTCGCTACGTGAACTTCCAGCGTCTCCTAGAAGTAGAAACCGGGATCACCAAGAACGAACCCGTACAGCTGGCTATGAAAGATGCCATCGAAAAGGCGGTGGAGTCCCTCATCATTGAAGGGATCGAATCCGGACTTTGGTCTACGGCCGACGGTCGCGATAAGGACGCCTGGTTGGTGGAAAACTACAACAAGGAAAAAGCGGCAGAACAGTCAACCCTGCTTTATGACCGTGAGCAGTTTGATACCACCTATAAGAACAGCTTTAGTTTTGGTGGGGGAGTGACGCTATTTGATGGGGACTACACCAAAAAACGTCCGGGATTTAACGGGTCTTTTGGTTACCACCGTAAACTTTCAAAAATGCTGGGACTTGGCCTCCAAGCCGATTACAATCAGCTCGAAGGAGGCGAAAGCTGGCGACGAACCTTCCTGGATTACGACCTGAATCTCGAACTTATGTTCCTGCCTAAGGATAAGGTCTCTCCATTTATCTATGGGGGTCCTGGCCTGATCTATGAGCTGGAGGATATTGCCGATGATGACCTGCGAAGTGCACTTTATGCCAAGGTGCAATTTGGGGGCGGACTCAATGTTCGTTTATCCAACCGCTGGGACCTGGCCCTTTACGCCGAGAACAACTTTAGCTTTACCGATGCCCTGGAAGGGGTGGTTAACGGAAAGCGGGATGATTTTTACTACAACTTCGGACTACGACTTCACTATAAATTCGGATTACGTTAAACAGCCACCAAATTATGAAAACACTACTCAAGAATATATGTCTGTTCACCCTGGTTTTCTCAGGGATCACTGCCTGTAGCGAAGATACCATCGACGTTTCGGGCGAAGGAACACTCACCGGAAAGGTGGTCACCGCAGTGGGAAATGAACCCCTGGAAAATGTCAAGATCTCAACTACCCCGGTATCGACTACCATTTTTACCGATGCCGAAGGGAATTTTATGATCGATAACCTCGAAGTCGGAGAATATTCGGTACAGGCCGAACTCGACGATTTTGTCACCGCTTTTGAACCCGCCAATATCATCGATGGACAAACGGTGAACGTGGTCTTTGAAATGGATTCTGTTTCTTCAAAGAACATCGCTCCTAAGACGCCTGTCTTAGTAAGCCCGGCCGATGGGGAGGAGGGGGTGCCTACCGAGGTGACCCTGGTGTGGAATGCCTCTGATAATGATAAGGATGAAGTGCTCTATGACCTGCAGTTGCGTAATGGGAAGACCAACGCCGTGGAGGTTTTTGAAGCCCTTACCGATACCACCTACACCGTTACCGATCTCGAAATGGGTGTGAACTACTTCTGGCAGGTTACCGCCAATGACGGCATCAATGAGGAGGTGAGCAGCGCCATTGCCGGATTTAGTACGGTAACCCCCGATTTCAGGAATTTCAGGGTGTATTTTACCCGAGAGGTAGACGGTAATAATGTGATCTATGGAGCAGCCGACACCGAAACCGATGTGAGTTCGGAAGAGGCTTATGCGGTTACCGCTACCGATAAGAACAGCTTCAGGCCAAGGCGTGACCCGAACTCCGGAAAGGTCGCCTTTTTACGTACCGTTGGTGCAGAAACACACCTGTTCACCATGAACAGCGATGGAAGTGATGTGATGCAGGTCACCCGCGATATCCCGGTGGCCGGATTCAACCTGGAAGAGATCGACTTTGCCTGGTTCAATAACGGGGCACAGCTCTACTATCCGAACTTTGATAAGCTCTACGCCATCAATGCCAATGGTACGGGGGTAGAATTGGCATATACCGTACCAACAGGAAAGTTCATCACCAAGGTAGCCGTGAATGCCGTGAATGAGCAGGTAGCCATTCAGGTGAACGACAGTGATGGATATGGGGCCGAGATCCTCGTGATCGACCCGAATACAGATACCACCCTGGAAGTGGTAGAATCAGGAAAACAGGGAGCTCTTGGCGGACTCGATTTTTCGATCGGGGGAACCCGCGTGCTGTATACCCGTGATATCAGCGGATCTGAGAATGCCCAATACCGACAGTTGGACACCTATATTTTCGAATACAATATGCAGACCAACGTGACCACCCGTCTCAATGTGGATAAGGCTTCCGGAACCCTGGATCTGAATCCGCGGTACTCCCCGGACGACGGCTCCATCATTTTTGTGAATACCTCGAATGATGGGATCTCACAGAGAAATATTTACAAGGTCACCTTTGATGCCGAACTCAACCGCGAACTCATCTTTGAGAATGCCTTTATGCCGGATTGGGAGTAACCCCTTCCGGCTTCAGCTTTGCTGAAGCCACCTTCCCCTTGACAAGGGTCCTTAGGATATAAAAAAGCCGGGAAACTATCCCGGCTTTTTTGGTATTTACTTTGCAGCTCTGCTTCAGACCTGATATCCTCGTAACTGCGTAACTGCGTAACTGTATAACTACAAAAGAAACGCGATCCCGGCACCTACAGCGCCGAGGTTGTCGCCATCGTTGCTGATGCCCTGGTACATGGCAAAAAGATCGATCTTTTCGGTGACCTTGTAACCACCTTTTACACGGTAAAGGAATCCGCCTTCACTACCTTCTTCTACTCCAAAGGCGTAACCACCCTGAAGTCCGGCAAATAGTTTATCTGTAGCATAAACACGGGCTGCAGCTGCAACCGGGATATAAGAGTAGTCTTCAACTTCGGCAGTTCCGAAATCGGTCTCTATGTCTTTTCCGAGGAAGCGTCCGTAACCTACGGTACCACCGAGGTCGAGATTAGGGGTAACTGCGGTAAGGAAATTGAAATCGGCACCAACATTGGCAGAGGTGATCTCGCTGAACTCACCGGTGGCAATTCCTCCGTTGGCAGCAATACTCCATCCGGTGTACTGGGCTTGTAAAGCCACTCCCGATAATAGGGTGATCAGTGTTGTGATGAATAGTTTTTTCATTGTAAGTGTTTTTGGGTTTGAAGCACAAGTATAGCATTTTTTAAGAAAAAACGTATTAATACAATTGATAAGCAGTGTTATTGCCTCGCTCAACGCGTGTTGGATATGTCCCATAAAAAAACCGGACTTCCCATTATGAGAGGTCCGGTCTTAGCTTTGGTGAAAATTCTTAAGCTTTCACTATACGGGACGGCCTTTCAGCCTTTTTTCCGCTTGTTGTTTACGAACGGTGAGCTTTTTCATCAGGTTCATAAGCTTTTCGTCCTTATTCTTTTTATAGATCTCATTGATGCTAAGAATAAGGTCTTTAGCTTTTCGCGAAAACCTGATGCGTTCACTGGTCGTTTTAGGCTTGGGTTCGTTTTGTTCGAACTCCATTGCTTCGCTAATTAAATCCATTTTTTAGTGTTTTGTGTTCAATTATAAATAATCTAACGCTCAATTATTTAGAATTGATATAGTTTATGAATAATTTAAGACCATTCATGCTGTTCGTCGACAAAAACGACCAATACTTACCCGGGGTTGGTCTTCATACCCCGAAACGTTAAATCAAAATACACATAAGACGCAATAAATCAGCTGGTTAACGATTATCTGCTGTTTTGAATCGAACAAATGAAGGAATAAGGTGGTTATTTTATAACAAGAAAAGTCTTATTCGTTATCGGGGCCAATGCTCATGACCAGTTCGTATACGATGCTCCATTCAAATCCGTTGGGAAGAATATCACCCATTTTAGTTTTGCTCATAATGGCTTCCCATTCCGGGGTGATCTCGCTTTGCGGTTGGTAACGGAGGTAATTCATCACGTCTTTCAACAGGTTAAATCCGTCCCAGGTCATCACCGAGAATCGGGCTTTGTTCCCTGTAGGATACATAACAGACATCATTCCCCAGCAGGTCATACCCATCTCACCCTTATCGATATTGGCTTTGTGGAAAGGGCGCCATAGATTGATATTTTCCTGGATAAAGGCATTCCTGTCTTCGGGCATGGCATAATTCACCAAGGCGTATTTATAGTCCCCGGGAACCATGGCTTCGAGTTGCATCACATAATCAAAGGTCACCGTAGTAAAGGAGTTGGTTTCTACGGTGGCAGGGTTTACCCCCAGGATCTCTTCGATGGCCTCAAGGTTAGCCCAAACATCATCGGCATACATGGCTGCTGGATTCTCGAAGGTATTTACAAAAACGAAGTTGGGTGCATCTTCATGGGTCACTCCGATCTTTCGCCACAGGGACCATCCACTCATCTTACCTTCCTTAATGGCGGCTTTGGCCACTTTTGACCAGTATTGTGTTTCCTTTTCTACAAACTCCTCCGTTTTGTCGGCCGGAACCTTTCGGTATTGCAAATACGCTACCTGTGCATAGGAAGAAAGGGTGAAGACAAGGGCGAACAGGGTTGGGAGAATCGTTTTCATGATCATTGGTTAATGGTTGATAATCATAAAGTTACGTATAAAAACACCCTGAATGCGAAGTAGTTAATTGAAAATGAGTCGGTTGGATTAAGATGATCGTGAAACTATTGGCGAGCCTTGTAGATCTCTAGAAAGAACATGGTTGCCATTTTTCTCGCACGATTCTGTGCGATCCAGGCGCGCTCTCCGGTAAAGTGCTCATCAATGGTGGCGATCCACAGTTCCAGCCACTGCCCAAAGTGTTCCATAGTTATGCTGTGGTTTACGGCCTTGTCGGTATCCTGGTGTTTTTTAATGGGATTCCCCATGTAGCTGCGGTTGAGAAAGAGTTGAGATTCCCAGAAGGTGGTCAGGATCTCCAGGTGTGCGGGCCAGTCGGTGATCACCTTATTGAAGATAGGTCCGAGGTGTTCGTGTTCCCTGACCCTGGCATAAAAAGCAGCCACCAGTTGGGCGATGTCGTTCCTGTTTTGGATCTCTTTAACCGGTGGCTGTTTCACAGTAATAGCATGTTATGATCTCGCGAATCCTGGTAGTGATGGTTCAGGAATAACGAAACCGCAGGGTTCAGTTCTTTTCAAAAGTTAAAAGGTCGGTGGTGCCGTCACCTCCGCTCACGTCATAAAGTTCCAGACGGGTATTTGACCAGCTGCTCACATCCCAATCGTCAGTAAGCTCCACGAGTACTTCAGGAGAGCTGAAGGAAATGTTGAAGTCGATATCATTGTCATCATTGCTGCTGTCGTCACTGCTGTCATCATCTTTAGTCATGGACCAAATTCCGGCATACTGTTCCACCCCATTATCGGCCACCAGTTTTCCGTCGGGCTCAAAGGAGAAGGAGTAGTTGGCGTAATCATTGGTCTCATCCACACCCGAATCATTGTAAAGGGTAATACGCCAGGTACCTGTAGTCACCCTGTCGTAGATCTGTTCGATGGCGATATCGGCATTGGTTTCTGTATCTTCATCATCATCGCTGCAGGCGGTTAATAGCATAAATGCAGGGAGCACCAGCATCGTAATGAGTAGTTTAAATCGAAGGTTCTTTAAATTTGGTATCATCGGATTTGCTATTTTGGTTTACAACAGATAACGAGTAAAGTAGCCTTTTTCGTATCTAAAGTACTTCTTTTAACCTATGCTCTTCTTTGCAAATCGTTCCCAGGCTGCTTTTTCGAGTTCTTCCCGATGGTCCGGATGCGCAATGTTAATAAGCGCTTTGGCTCTTTCCATTAGGTTTTTACCGAAGAGATAGGCTACCCCGTACTCGGTTACGATATAATGCACGTGGGCCCTGGTGGTGGTTACTCCGGCACCTTCCTGCAGGTAGGGTACGATCTTGGTGAAGCCCTTGTTGGTGATGGAAGGCATGGCAATAATAGGTTTGCCGCCTTCAGACAGCGCAGCCCCCCGTATAAAATCCATTTGTCCGCCCACGCCCGAATACTGCATTTTTCCGATGGTATCGGCACATACCTGTCCCGTGAGGTCGATCTCTATAGCCGAGTTAATGGCTGTAACCTTCGGATTTCTTCTGATGATGGCCGTATCGTTGGTATAGGCGGCTTCTTTGAAGTGGATTAGCGGATTATCATCTACGAAGTCGTAGAGTTTTTGTGATCCCATGGCAAAGCAGGTCACCACCTTACCGGTTTTCACCTCTTTGTCTTCTCCGGTTACTACGCCTTGCTCAATAAGGGGAAGCACACCGTCTGTGAACATCTCGGTATGTATACCCAGGCGCTTATGATTCGTTAGGTTCTCGAGAACGGCATTGGGAATGTTTCCGATACCCATTTGCAGGGTGGCACCATCTTCAATGAGGCCGGCTACATGGGCGCCGATCTTGCGATCGGTTTCCGTGGGAGTGGTAGCCTGTTTAACATAAATAGGCTGATCGGTTTCTACCCCGATATTGATATGATCTATGTGGATGATCCCGTCGCCATGGGTTCGGGGTACTTGCGGATTCACCTCGGCGATCACCATTTTGGCTTTCTGTATGGCGGGAAGGGTAACATCTATGGAGGTACCCAGGGAGCAGAATCCGTGACGGTCGGGCGGACTCACCTGAATAAGTGCTACGTCCAGAGGCAGGATGTTCCTGCGGAAGAGCAGGTGGATCTCACTGAGGAAAATAGGGGTGTAATCGGCATTTTCAAAGGTGATGGAATCCCTGACGTTTCCTGCCACGAAGAGACTGTTCACGCGAAAGGCAGCGCTGTAAGGCGGCTGGGTGTATAAGGCCTTCCCTTCTGTGTGGATCTGTATGAGCTCCACGTTCTTTAATTCTTTATAACGTTCGCATAGGGCGTTAATAAGAATGTTCGGGGTCATGGCAGCCCCTTGCATAAATACACGGGTATTCGATCGGATATGGGTAACGGCCTCCGAGGCAGACATCATCTTCATAGGACTCAATTTTTTATCTGCGTGAATTTACATATAAAAAGCCCGTATCGCATATGATAATTCTCATATGACCAAGTTGTTCGAAGGCCTTATGGTAAAAGCCTCCCTGCTTTACCATGACGATACTTCAGAGAGGCTGTTGGTGTTTAAAAAAGCTGTAATGCGATATGAATGATGCATCGCAGTATACATATCAGGATATAGATCATGATTCTTCCATTTCAAATTGAAAGATGTTTTCAATAGGCTGTTCGAATAGCCTCGAGATCTTGAACGCCAGCGGTAAACTGGGATCGAATTTTCCTTTTTCGATGGCATTGACCGTTTGCCTCGATACGCCCAGCGCATCGGCCAGATCGCCCTGGGTGAGGTCTTTCTCTGCGCGTAATACTTTTAACCGATTCTTCATAGGTAGCGCTTTTGGTTGATGGCAACGGTTACTAAATAGACCAGCGACATGAGGATCACCACAAAGGAGATCTCGGCATCCCACGGTATCACATTGGTAGTATCGAGCAGGGAGTAGGAGAGTCCGCCCACCACTCCGGCTCCCAGGCTAATGGCCATGGCATCGAGGTGGATCTTGCGCTGCAACTCATCGAGTCCGTTAATGTAGGTGCGGTTGGCCATGATCATAAATACCCCTAAGATGAGGTTAAGGATAATGGCTGCACTGCTTAATACGGGGTTGTTGTCCCATAAAAATTTGGGTCCGAAAGAGGCTAATGCCATGGTGATTACCCAGGCTGCGGTCCATAGACCCAGCTTACGGGTATTCTTTAAGGTTTGTGACTTGAAGTCGTTACTGTTCGTTTTCATTTGTAAATGGTGTTTGATGAATTGTAATGTTTACTTGACACAAAGATATACAAATTTTTTAAATGTCAAGTGTAGTTTACAAAAATTCGTGTTTGGTTTACATTTTGACGGGTAGACGGGTAGACGGGTATGTAGGGAAGTAGGGAAGTAGGGAAGTAGGGAAGTAGGGAAGTAGGGAAGTAGGGAAATAGGGAAAGGGGGGGTAGGGAAATAGGGAAACGGGAAAAACAAAAGTATCGTCTTCGCGAGGTTTACGGAGTAAACCGTGGCGATCTGCTAAATAGTGTAGTTTTTTCAGAAAACTGGGTAAACCGGGAAAGGGGTGAATAGGGAAGTAGGGAAGTGGGGAAAGGGGAAGGCCGCTGATTTAAAAGAAAAAGGCAAGACCATATTCGATCCTGCCCTTTACTTTATATCGTGAATGCCTTAAATTTCACCATTCACCATTCACCATTCACCATTCACCATTTATAATCTATCATCAATTAGTATCCCGCCAGCGAAAGTGCAAATATGGTCTTCATGACCTCCTCCGAGGATGCGCTGATCTCATCAAGCAACTTCTTGTGCTCCTGCCATTGGGCATTGAGTTCTGCTATACGATCCTTGTTACCTTTATTCACCCTCGGGATCTGGCTATCGGTCTGGTTGATCGCTGTGAGGTAGTGGGCTGTGAATCCATTAACATAATTCTCCACATCGTCATAGGCCTTGGATAAACGTTGCACCATAAGCTTGTCAAAGGCGTCCATTTTTGCCGCCAGCGCTTCTGCCTTGGTATAGGCCTCTGCGTGTTTCTTTTTGTCTACCCGCTTCATGAATCCTCTGAGCTGCTCAAGCATGTCGTAGTTCCTGTTGGTGATGTTGGTCATCTCTGTATAGGTGGCTTCCGCCTTGCTCATGAATTCTTCGTATTCCTTATAATCTTCCGCCGTAGTTGGGAACAACGGATTGTTCTTGATCACTGCCTTGGTTTCTACCGCAGCATCTCCTGCTCTGAGGGTAATGGTATAGTTGCCGGGAATGGCTTTATGGCCTCTGAAGCTTCCTTCGATATACACCTCCGGAGCTCCGGGGAGCATCTCATGGCGCATATCCCATACAAATCTGTTGAGTCCGCTGCTCTTTGGTAATACAGGCTTAGGCGAAGGAGCCCCTTCATAAGATCTGTAGTTCTCATCGGCCTCTGAGGAGATCGTTCTTACCAATTTTCCGGCCTCATTTCTGATCTCCAGGATTACCGGAGTGTCTTCTGAAGCCTGCGGAAGATGGTAATAGATCGGCATACCGCTTGCCGGATTTACTCCCTCATAGGTCCCTGTTCCGCTGGCATCATTACTGTTCATACCGCTGTACCAATTGGCTAAAATGGCCGGTTCCGGCGTGTACAGGTTTAATCCTTTGCTTCCCGCCTCGTAAGCTCTCAACAGGTGCAGGTCGTCAAAGATCCAGAACGAACGTCCCTGGGTGGCTACGATCAGGTCGTCGTGCTCCAGCAAGAGGTCGGTTACCGGAACTACCGGCAGGTTATTTTTAAAAGGCTCCCAGGTAGCTCCTCCGTTAAAGGAAATATAGAGTCCAAGTTCTGTTCCGGCTACGAGCAGCCCTTTACGAACGGGGTCTTCACGTACTACACGGGTATAGGCGCCAACCGGGATCCCTTCAGAGATGTTGGTCCATGTTTTTCCGTAATTCGTGCTCTTCCACAATCCGGGAGTATGGTCGTTAAACTTGTATCGGGTGGTGGCGATATATACGGTAGCCGGATCGTGGGGTGATACTTCGATCGCATTCACCAGGGTCTCCGGTAATTTTTTAGGGGTTATATTGTTCCAGGTTTCCCCGTTGTCTTTGGTAACATATACCATCCCATCGTCACTTCCGGTATAGAATACCCCTTTCTCATGAGGCGACTCGATGATATAACTTATGGTCCCGTAATTCTCTGCCCCCACAGCCTCATTGGTATACGGACCTCCTCCGTTTCCTTGTTTGCTATCGTCGTTGGTCGTGAGGTCGGGGGAGATCACTTCCCAGCTTTTGCCTTCATCCCTGCTTCTAAGCACATATTGGGCACAGTGGTACCAGGCGTCGGGCTCATGGACCGACTTGATGATCGGGGCATTCCAGTTGTAGAGGTATTTCATATCTCTCGCCGGTAAACCGAGGTAGAGATTGGGTTCGATCATCACATTAGTGCTGGCTTTCGCTTCGGTATTCAGCAGCTCTATGGTTCCCAGGTAGCTTCCGCCCATGACCTTGGTCGGATTATCGGGGTCGAAGGCGAGGAAGGCACTTTCGCCTCCTGCTGAAGGGGACCAATCGTCTGTACCAATACTACCGTCTCCGAGTCCGATACTTGCAATTTTTACTGAAGTATTGTCCTGTTGACCGCCATAGAGATTGTATGGGAACAGGTTATCTGTGGCCACACGATAGATCTGTGCGGTGGGCATATTTTGTTGGGAAGACCAGGATCGGCCTCCATTCAGGGTGATGGTAGATCCTCCGTCATCGGTAACCATCATGTTCTTTGGGTTGTCAGGATTGATCCACAGATCGTGGTAATCGCCATGATGGGTGTTGATCTCTTCCCAGGTCTTTCCGCCGTCTATCGATTTGTAGAAAGAAGCGCTGAGCACATAAAGTGTATTTTCATCTTTGGTATCGGGGAATACTTCGATATAGTACCACGCTCTTTGTATAAGGCGATGATCATCGCTAACTCGTGACCAGCTTTCCCCTGCATTATCAGAAACAAAGAGTCCGCCTTTTTCAGCCTTACTGTCACTTTCTACCAGGGCGTAAACACGATCGGGATTGGCTCGCGAAACAGCGATGGCCATTTTCCCTTTTTCTTCCGGGATCCCGTTTTCGATCTTAAACCATGTTTCGCCTCCATCGGTCGATTTATAGAGTCCGCTGCCTTCCCCTCCACTCACCACCTGCCAGGGTTTGCGAATATGCTCCCACATGGCCGCGTAGAGTACCTGCGGATTTGAAATATCTACAGACAGTTCGCTGCAGCCTGTAAGCTCATTGACAAACAGGACTTGCTTCCAGGTTTCTCCTCCATCGGTGGTTTTATAAATCCCTCTTTCCTTATTGGGTCCGTGGAGCGCTCCCTGAGCAGCTACCCATACGATATCGGGCTTGTTTGGGTGAATAACGATACGCGAGATATGGCGGGTCTCCTTTAGTCCGAGGTGAGTCCATGTTTTCCCTGCATCGGTACTTTTATAGACGCCATCACCATAGGACGTCATTACCCCACGGGGAGCGTGTTCTCCCATGCCTACATAGACTACATTTGGATGGCTTTCAGACACACTTACGGCACCTACCGAGCCGGTATTGAAATAGCCATCTGATATATTGTTCCACGTGTTTCCGGCGTCGTCGGTTTTCCAGACGCCACCTCCTGTGGTTCCCATATAATAGGTGGAAGGGTCGCCAACAACCCCGCTGCCACCATTGGCGCGGCCTCCTCTGAAGGGACCGATATTACGAAATTTAGCAGCCTGGAGATAGGTGTCCAACTCCTGGGCCATACCTGATGTTATACAGAGGAGGACGAGGAAAAGTGAAAGTACAGTTCTCATAGAAAATGGTTAGTTCCTGTAAATTTAAGGTAAAAATGATGGGAAAAGCTAAAAAAGGTTTATCCACCGGTGGTGGTGTTGGAGGGAGCTTGCTGTGCCTTGACAGCCTCTTCTAATGCCTTGGTAAAATCCTGGTACACCTGAATAAGGCGAAAATGAAACTGCTCTTTGTTCCCGTTGGGATAGAGATCATCCCATTGATGATGGATCACGGCGTAGTACAGAAACCGGTCGATCCACTCTTCTTCGAGTCCGAATTGCTTGTTGATATAGTCGCTGTAGTGGTAGGAAAGGTATTCCTGAAGCAGGTTCTCATTCTCCATAGCCACCCTTTTCTTGAGGCGTTTGGTTCTTCCCGTGATCTTATTCAGCAGGGGGATCAGCGGTACCCCTCCACCTACGATCCCCAATAACTGCACTGCCTTAAAATCGCCGGCCTCCTTGAGTTTACGCTCATTGGTACGCAGCTTTTTCGGGCGCTTACTTATGAGTCCCAGCGCTACGGGATCGAGACCGCGGTTTTGCTCTACCGTAACTTCGTCCAGGGGAATACCGCTCCCCGTCATGACGAGCTCGGTCATGTCTTTTTCGAGTTGCTCCTGAGTGACGCGAAAGCTGAGGTCCCGGTATCCCAGAAAGGTCACCACCAGGGTGTCGGCCACCGATGCCCGGAGTGTAAAGTTTCCTTCGGCATCACTTATGGTTTGCAGCTGCTTGCTCAGGTTGAGGATATGAGCCGATTCGAGCGGTTGAGCCCCATCGGTAACCTTTCCGCGAAACACAGATACCTGGGCCCCTGCGGGTACAGTGCATATCAGAAATATGAAAAGGTAAAGGTGTTTCAAAAGCTTCGTTTCTAAAACTCCAAATTAGGGGTATGGCCGCCTCTGGCAAAATGATGCCCCTACTTTTAACAGAATTTTGGTATGTAGGGCAATGAGTCACAACGCCTTGTGTATGGGAAGGGTGTTTTGAATTCCCGAGGTGCTTGCGTATGGCCGGTTAAATATGAAAACACCTGGTGTGAGGTTGGGCTGTAAAAGAAAGAAAATTCCTAACTTCCACTTTGAAACCACCAATACTTAATCTTGTGATCATGCTGCGTAAAGATCGTATCCTTCTTTTGTGTCTGTGCTTCCTGTTTTTACAGCTTCCTGCTCAGAATGCCGAACCGTCAAGTACCGACAATTCCGCGAAAATGGAATGGTTTGCCAATGCCAAACTGGGGATCTTTATACATTGGGGTATTTATGCGGTGAATGGGATCCCTGAGTCCTGGTCTTTTTTCAATGAGACCATATCTCATGAAGATTACCTGAAACAGGCCGATGCCTTTACGGCCAAAAATTACCGTCCGCAGGATTGGGCTGCATTGATCCGGGAGAGTGGCGCCCAATATGCGGTGATCACCTCCAAACATCACGACGGATTTGCACTATGGGATAGTAAGGATAAGGTGTTTAATGCGAAAAGACATAGTCCTGCCGGTCGTGATCTGCTCACCCCCTTTGTGGAAGCTTTGCGGGAGGAAGATCTGAAAGTAGGCCTGTATTATTCCTTGCCCGACTGGTCTTTTGAGGATTATACTGACTTTACCCGAATCCAGAAGCGCTATGCTATTGAGGAGGAACCCAAGCGGTGGAAGGCCTTTCAAAAGTATATGAACGCACAATTGGTGGAACTTAAGAAGGCGTTTGACCCGGACCTGTGGTGGTTTGATGGCGATTGGGAGCATACGGCAGAAGAATGGGATGTTGCAGGGATCAGGGAACTGTTGTTTAAGGATCGTCCCGATGTGATCCTCAATTCGAGGCTTAACGGACAGGGCGATTACGAAACGCCGGAGATCGGAGTTCCGGTATATAAGCCTCAAGCCGATTTTTGGGAATTGTGTGTGACCATGAACGATTCCTGGGGGTATCAACAGAACGACCGGAATTACAAATCGTCCCAACAGATCATCGACCTTTTTGTGGATTGCCTGCACAAGGGAGGAAACCTTCTTCTCGATATCGGGCCAAAAGCCGATGGCAGCATCCCGGAAGCCCAGCAGGAAATACTGAAAGATCTTGGTCGGTGGACTTCAAAACATAAGGAAGCGATCTACGGAAGTAAATCGGGCATCCCTTTTGAGCATTTTATGGGCCCTACCACCTTATCTCCTGATAATCGCACCCTCTATGTCTTTGTACGTGATGTTCCCAAAGACGGTAAAATTTTCCTGAAGGGGATCAATAATAAGATCCATCGGGCCTATGTTGTGGGGCGCGGAACGCTGCTTACCCAAAAAACCTTTTATAAGGTGTATTGGAATAAGTATCCCGGAGTGACCTATATCGATATTCCCGAATCGGAGATCGACGAGGAATATACTGTGATCGGTCTCGTCCTCGATGGAGAGATCAGTTTGTTCAAGGAAGAAACCGGGGCTGTAGAGAGTAATTAAAGAAAGCAGATATGTACATAAATCCGAACATGAAGCTTCATGGAGATGATTTTTCCCAGTATCAGGCATCTGTCGAAGAATTGCTTAAAAGAGGAGTTTCCATGGAGGTAGAGGCCGGCGATAATATCCTCACTGAAGGACATACCTGTGAGTTCATCTTTTACGTTGAAAGCGGGATGTTCCGTACACTTCGTTTCGTCAATGAAAAGGAAGTTATCCTTGGGTTTACCTTTAAGGGTGACCTGGATACCTGTCCGCACTCCTTCCTGTATGGTCTGCCGGGTAAAGATACGATACAGGCTATTAGCAGGAGCAAGGTGATCAGGGTACACCGGGATCATTTTGAGACCCTGGCTCAAACCTTTCCCGGATTTAAAGATTTTATGATCCATTTGCTTAGTACCTATGCAGAGACCCTGGCACAGCGCTTTGTTGAGTTTAAGGCGGAAACTGCAGAAAGCCGTTACCTCGAATTACTGAAAAGACAACCGGTTGAAGGCCGAAGTATTCCGGTCCAGGATCTGGCATCTTACCTTGGAATTTCCCGGGAACGGCTCAGTCGAATCAGAAAAAAACATCCCGATTTGATCTAGGTCAAAAGGTCCATGGCCGGAGCCTCTTATTTTTGAATAAAATTTTAGGACCATGTACAGATATTATGTGATCGCTTGGATGCTTTTTTTTCAGATTTCTCTCAAAGCGCAAGAACCATTTTCAAAAATATCCGATTCGATCGAACTTCGATTACAACAGCTAATAGACACAACGGGGGCAGCTCCTGTGGTAAATATTTTATGTGATCTTAGCGATATGAAAAGCGGATTCGAATACCAGGGTGCCTTTGGCTATGTTGATCTGGCATATGGCCTTCCTGCCACAACAAGCCATACCTTTAAGACCGCCAGTATCACGAAAATGTTCACTGCGGTAGCGGTGCTCCAACTTGCGGAAAAGGGAGTTGTCGACCTCGATGAACCCATTGCCGGATACCTGGAAGATCTTGAATTCGTTAAGATCGATTCGCTTCACCAATTTAATGGAAGGTCGTTTGGAAAGGAGATCACGGTACGCGAGCTATTAGGACATCGCAGCGGACTCGCAGATTTGTTTACCGATAAGGAAGCAGAATTCTTTGAGGTTATCATGGATGATCCACAATACCAGTGGTCTGTGGAAGATCTCTTTACCCTTTACTACAGGATGCAGTTACCTAAGGCGGCAAAATTTGCGCCGGGAGAAGGATATGCTTATAGCGATACCGGTTATTTTCTTTTGGGATTGCTCGTTGAGGCCAAAACGGGGCGTTCGCTTCCGGAGGTTTTTCGCGATAAGATACTGGACCCGTTGGAGATGAAGCAAACCTATTTTGAATATTATGAGGCCAATCCGGGAGTGAATCCACAGGTGCATGCCTTTGTGGGAGATATCGATGCTACAGCTTTGATCAACACTTCTTTTGATTGGGCCGGAGGCGGATTGGTCTCTACGACTAACGACTTGTCGCTTTTTATGCAAGGCCTGTTCAGCGGGAAGTTGTTCAGGAATCCCGCAACCCTGGAGGAGATGTGTGGTGATGGCGATTACGGATTGGGCATAGGTAGATTTCAACTTAATGATACTGTGTACTATGGACATACTGGGTACTGGGGAAGCGGAGTCTTCTACCATCCGGATTCCGGCAGAACCCTTTGCCTATCAGTGAATCAAACCGAAGTAGGGTTCAGTATGCGTGAACTACTGGAAAATTTGTTGTTGCTGTTTCCTTAAAGTGTATGGTTTTTAAGGAATTATATCTTTTAAATGTGCTCCTGAAAAATTCTCCTGTCAAAATTTTATTTTGTTGATAATCAGGGCTGGATTATTTTTCAGGACCTGCTATTCTCATTATATTTAAGGGAGGTATGATGCATGCAAGTGCATTTTGCCACACTACCCCTTTTTTATGATTCGATGCTGGCCTTTAGTATAGCTTTATTTGATTGTGTTTTAATTTCAAATAAGGTTTGTTGATGGTTTGATTGTGAATAACGATTAGCTGAAGGTATTTTTTTATTGATTAAGGCCTACTTTAGAGTGTTGACAATAAACAAATTAATCAAATGGACAATAAGAATCACTCAGGCGATCACGCCAAAAGTTACAACGTAAATGCCGATGCGTCAAAGTGCCCGTTTTTAGGGGGGCAGTTAAAGAGCGTAGCCGGTGGGGGTACTTCCAATCGCGATTGGTGGCCCAACCAGTTAAATCTGAACATTCTCCGACAGCATTCGGAGCTCACCGATCCCATGGATCCTGACTTCGATTATGCCGAGGCCTTTAAGAGCCTCGATCTGGAGGCGGTAAAAAAAGACCTTGCCGACCTCATGACCGACTCCCAGGATTGGTGGCCGGCAGATTACGGACATTATGGTCCGTTCTTTATTCGTATGGCCTGGCATAGTGCCGGAACCTACCGTATTGCCGACGGTCGCGGAGGAGGAGGTTCGGGAACCCAGCGTTTTGCCCCGCTTAACAGCTGGCCCGATAATGCCAACCTCGATAAGGCCCGGTTATTACTGTGGCCGATCAAGCAAAAATACGGGAAGAAGCTATCATGGGCCGACCTCATGATCCTTGCCGGGAATGTGGCTCTGGAAACCATGGGATTCAAAACGGCCGGATTTGCCGGAGGTCGTGCCGATGTATGGCAACCCGAAGAAGATATTTATTGGGGTTCTGAAGGTGAATGGTTGGGCGATAAACGTTATACCGGCGACCGCGAATTGGAGAATCCGTTGGCTGCCGTTCAAATGGGGCTCATCTATGTGAATCCGGAAGGTCCGAACGGAGAACCCGATCCGCTAAAGGCCGCCAAAGACATCCGTGAGACCTTTGGTAGAATGGCGATGAACGATTACGAGACGGTGGCGCTGATCGCCGGCGGACATACCTTTGGGAAAACACACGGAGCCGGTAACCCTGAAGAATACGTAAGCGCAGAACCTGCAGGAGCTCCTATTGAAGAGATGAGCATGGGGTGGAAGAATACCCTGGGTAGTGGAAATGCTGAAAACACCATTACCAGCGGACTCGAAGGAGCATGGACCACAACGCCAACCCAATGGAGTAATAATTTCTTCGAAAACCTCTTTGGTTACGAGTGGGAACTTACCAAGAGTCCGGCCGGAGCCCATCAGTGGAAGCCAAAAGGCGGAGCCGGGGCAGGTACTGTTCCTGATGCCCATGTGAAAGGAAAAATGAACGATCCGTTCATGCTCACCACCGACCTTGCCCTGCGTATGGATCCGGTTTATGAGCCGATCTCAAGACACTTTTACGAAAATCCCGATGAGTTTGCCGATGCCTTCGCTAAGGCTTGGTTCAAACTTACGCACAGGGATATGGGGCCGGTAAGCCGTTACCTCGGACCGGAAGTTCCTAAAGAAGAATTTATCTGGCAGGATCCTATCCCTGCAGTAGACCATAAGCTTATTGATGCAGATGATGTGGCTGCACTTAAAGGGAAGATCCTCGATACCGGGCTCAGCGTTGGAGAACTGGTAAGTACGGCCTGGGCTTCGGCTTCGACCTTTAGAGGTTCTGACAAGCGCGGAGGTGCTAACGGAGGAAGAATTCGCCTGGCACCACAAAAAGATTGGGAGGTGAATGAACCTGCAAAACTCGAAAAAGTGCTCAAGGCTCTTGAAGGTGTTCAAAAAGCCTTTAATGATGCCAATGGCGACAAGCAGGTTTCTATGGCCGACCTTATCGTTCTTGGCGGATGTGCGGCTATTGAAAAGGCTTCCAGAGATGCGGGGCACGATATTACCGTTCCGTTCACTCCTGGACGTGGCGATGCTACCCAGGAGCAAACCGATGTCGAAGGATTTGCACCACTGGAGCCACTAGCCGACGGATTCCGAAACTATATTAAAGAGCACTATATGGTCTCTGCAGAAGAGATGCTCATTGACCGCGCTCAGCTGCTTACCCTGACTGCTCCGGAAATGACCGCATTGTTGGGCGGATTAAGAGTATTGGAGGCAAATTGCGATAAGTCTACCCATGGAGTGTTTACCAAACGTCCCGGGGTGCTTACCAACGATTTCTTTGTGAATGTACTCGACCTGGGAACCACCTGGAAGGCAGTTTCTGATGATCAGGAAGTGTTTGAAGGCCGCGATCGCAAGACGGGAGAGTTGAAGTGGATGGGAACCCGAGTAGATCTGATCTTTGGGTCGAATACCGAACTGAGAGCGCTGGCTGAGGTCTATGCATGTGCCGACAGCGAAGAGAAATTCCTGAAAGACTTTGTAAAAGCCTGGGATAAGGTGATGAATCTCGATCGTTTTGATCTCTAAGAGGTAATTAAATGATCTTAAAAAATAAGAAGCCACCCGTAAAAAGGTGGCTTTTTTTATGAGGCGCTCATGTAGTGCCGGATCAAAAGTAAAAGAGCATGACAAGGATTCCAAGAAGGAAGATGACCCCCAGGGCGATGGTCCACCAGGAAAGTTTTCCAACACCTTCTCCTTCCACGTCGTCTTTGATCTTTCCCTGCTTTTTTTTGTGCTCTTCCCATGCGAGTCCGATGGGAAGGCCTATCGCCGGACCTATACCTATGAGTCCGGGGTTTCCGGTGCCTATAGATAGGGCAATGCCAACCGGAACAAAGATGAGCATGCCAAGAGCGATAAAGGTGCCTTTAGGGTATTTTTTGGTAGTGTTCATAGCTATCTGATCCTTACCCCGTAATTTAAGCATTTTTTGTCCGGAAACAGCTCGGTGAGCGTTTAATTGGGACTTGATTAAAGGCCGTGTCTATTCTTCTTCTTCCCCAAAGATATCTCCGTTCTCTGAAAAATCGAGGATCTCGGTTTCATGGAGGTATTTCTGTATCTCTTCCAGTCCCTTTTCCAGCCGGAGGGGCGTAGAAAAATACCTGCTGGTTGCCAGTACGAGTCCGTTGTGCGAAAGGCGGAAAAAATGCTTCCCCGCAGGGGTGGATTTTCGCGTGAGGGTGAAGTCGTCAAAATTGCCTTTGATCCCGTGAATGATCGCCTCGCAATCATTCTTTTGTTTACAGGAAATACTACTGAATATAGGTGTTCCCCTTCGTGAGGTAAAGTCAAATTTATAATGTCCGTTAGTGCGCTTGCTGATCACAAACATTGCCATAAGCCATCATTTTTTGAATGCTGTTCGGGGGGTGTTCACATAGCTGTGAAGGAGGTAAATCTAATGGAAATGAATGAGCAGTCAAGGTTGTTTTTGTAGAAATTAATGTTATGGGGAAGGAGGGAAGGAGGGAAGTAGGGAAGTAGGGAATGGGGAGTGGGGAAGAACCCCTTCCGTCAACGCCCATGGCGTGGCCACCTTCCCCTTAGCAAGTGGAAGGAGAAGGTTCTCTTTTTGAAGATCGGAAATGTTATTATTACATCCCTTAGTAGTTTGGATTTCTCCCCTCCTTTTCAAGGAGGGCCAAGCGTAAAGAAAAGGTCCGATGGACCTTTTTAACGAAGGAGCCAGCTGGTGCGATGGCTAAGGCCGGGGTGGTTGGACTATTCGTCATGTTGGATTACTTCATAACCTTATAAAATAAAAATGCCGGCACCATGGCCGGCATTTCCAATTAATATGCTAGTGAATTTACTTCATGATCACCGGGGCATTGGCGGCCTTCAGTCTGGCCTCAATGGCAGGAAGGGTTTCATTGGCAAGAATGTCAATATTCTCCTTAGCCTTGGCCGAAAGGGCTTTGGCATGCTCCAGGCTTTGCAGATGTAATGGCGTAGGGCCATAAGTGGTGCGCATACCTCCCATCGCTGTCTGCATAAAAGAAGAAACGTTTGGCGCATTGCGCTCGCCCACTTCATTCTTAGAGGCGCTACCGTCTACCTGTTGTTCGATGGCGTAAACCAGGTCGTCTGCTTCCTTGAATTCAGCAGCGAGAGCTCCCGGCTGCAGGTTAGATCGCGATGCTGCAGTCTTCATTGCTGCAAGCAGCTTTTTTGAATCTTCAAAACTATTGTTTAAGACCATAGAAGCACTCCATACCTCAGATAGTTCTGTGATGTAGTCATTATACGTCTTGTGGTCTACTCCTTGGAGTACACCTTTGCGAATAGGCTTCACTTCAAAGGAAACGGGCTCGTCTAATTGGGTAACCGCTCCGTCATTTTCCAGGTAGAGGGTGGCGGTATAGGTTCCGGGCGTTACCATGGCACCACGGAACCACCTTCCGAATCCGCGACCATTGTCGGGGTTTATCGGGAACCTGTTCGCGTGGGTAAGGTCCCAGGCTATGCGATGACTGCCCTTCGATGCTTTTTCCTTGAGGTGTTTGACGATATTGCCCTGGGCATCTTTGATCGTAAGCCATACCATAGGGCCACTTTCCTGCTTTTCGCGATCCAGAGCCTCCCAACCGGGGAAGGGAACATCTTTTCCTTCTTTGTCAAGTGCTTTTTCTGCTTTCTTGCGTTCCGCCTTAGCCGATTTGAAGTCATTAGCCAGGTGATAGGTGAATACGGCTCCAAACTCGGGGTTGGGAGCAAAGTAATAGTCGGCGCCGGTATTCCCTACATTGCTTCTTGGTACATGCCATTTGGCTGTTCTTGGCGCAAAAAGCACCCCTTCTTTCTTCAGCTTGTCTTCCGTAAAGTCGCGCAGCGCACTGTAATCGTCCAATACAAAGAATCCTCTTCCGAAGGAAGCCGCTACCAGGTCGTTCTCACGCTTCTGGATCACCAGGTCGCGGAAGCTCATATTTGGCGTACCACCCAGTTTTTGCCAATGACCTCCCCCGTCGAGAGAGGTATAGATCCCGAATTCGGTGGCAGCGAACAGCAGGTTCTTCTTTACGTGATCCTGTACCATACGCCATACGAGGGTGCGCTTGGGCAGGTTCGAAGCAATAGACTTCCAGGTTCTTCCCTTGTCGGTACTCTTAAAGAGGTACGGATTAAAATCACCTTCCTTATGATTGTCAAGGGCTACGTATACGGTATTCTCATCGTAGAGATCAGCCTTGATGTCATTCACAAAACTACGACCAGGCAGTCCGAGTTGGGTTACCGGGATCTTTCTCCAGCTTTCTCCCCCGTTTTCGGTTACCTGAATAAATCCGTCGTCGGTACCTGCATAGATCAGGCCTTTTTTCACCGGCGATTCGCTCAGAGAAGTAATGGTGTTGTAGTTAGACATGGCATTCACATCCCATGCATTATCAAACGACTGTTGGCGGCCCATGATCGGAAGGCTAAAACGCTCTTCGTTACGTGTAAGGTCTCCGGAGATCGGGGTCCAGCTGTCTCCACGGTTGTCCGAACGCCAAACACGGTACGATGCAAAATAGATCGTTTCCGGATTATGCGGACTCACCAGGATGGGTGCATCCCAGTTAAAACGTTCGTGAGGTTCTCCGGGACTGGCCTGTGGCTGTACCGCCACCTGCTCTCCGGTAGTGAGGTCTATGCGATGGAGTCCGCCCTGTTGGGTCTCTGCGTAGATAATGTCGTTGTATTCAGGATCTGTAGCCGATTGGTGACCGTCGGCAAAAAGGGTCTTATACCAGTGTTTGTTGGCAATACCTTCCCGCTCATCGGTAGCCGATGGCCCTCCGGCAGAGCCGTTGTCCTGGGTCCCCCCGAATATGTGGTAAAAAGGTTCGGCGTTGTTTACCGCTACCTTGTAGAATTGGGTTAACGGCAGGTTCTTAATGTACCTCCAGTTTTCGGCCAGATCAAAACTCTCGTAGATCCCGGCATCGGTACCCAGCATGATGTAATCCGGGTCGTTCTTCTTAAAGGCAATGGCGTGATTATCGGAGTGCTTTTTGGCTTCCGGAAGCTGGGTAAAGGTCTTACCACCATCTTCGGAGGTTTGCACCCTTACGTCCATGAGGTAGAGGCGATCGAACTTGTGCGGACTCGCATAGAGTTCCTGGTAGTAATGCGGACCGGTACCTCCCGATACGGTATTCGACATTTTCTTCCAGGAAGCACCCTGGTCGTCTGATCGGTAAACCGCCCCTTTTTTAAGATCGAGCTCAATGGCCGCATAGAGTACATCGGGTTGTTGTGGCGATTGGGCCATCCCGATCTTACCCATATTTCCGCGAGGGAGTCCGTTGGTGAGCTTTGTCCAGGTTTCACCACCATCGGTCGACTTGTGGATGCCTGATCCCGGACCACCACCCAAATAAGCGGCTACGGTACGGTGACGATCCCAGGTGGCGGCGTAAAGTACCTGCGGATCTCTGGGGTCGAGAATGAGGTCGGTAGCACCGGTCCATTCGTTGTTCCCCAATACCTGCTTCCAGGTGTTACCGCCATCGGTGGTTTTGTAAACCCCGCGTTCACCACCTTTATTCCACAGTGGTCCTTGTACCGCTACCCAAACCACATCAGAATTGTCGGGGTGTACAATGATCTCTGAAATATGCTGGGAATCGGGTAATCCCATATTCTTCCAACTGTTTCCGCCGTCGGCAGAACGATAGATCCCGTCGCCATAGGCCACGTGACGGCCTCCCACGTTCTCTCCGGTTCCTACCCAAACGATCTCGGGATTCGAGGGGTCAAGGGCTATACAACCTATGGAATACGACGCCTGACCATCGAAGAGAGGATTCCAGGTGGTTCCGGCATTTTCAGTTTTCCATACCCCGCCCGAACCTGTGGCTACATACCATACGTTTTCATTGTCCGGGTGAAATACGATATCAGAGATCCTTCCTGATAAAAAGGCAGGACCGATATTTCGCATCTTAAAAGCTTGGAGAGGTAGTGTAACCTCTGGATCGGCTTTTTCTTTTGAGCGCTTTTTTCGCTGTGCTTGCGCATCCGGACTTAATAGCATGAGGCAGAGGCTGAGTCCGGCAATAAGAATTTTTTTCATAAAACTTGGTGGTTTAACTCCTTAAATGTAAGATTATTCTACTAATAAATAAAGTAGGAGGCTGAAGGCCGGTAGGTTAGGGATACAGGTGGGTTTGCTAAGTATTGGCCATTGAAGGGGTAGCAACGTAGCCTGGAGGAGGTTGTTGTGAGTTCAAAAAAAACCGGGAACCTGTGTAAACAGTATTCCCGGTTGTATATGCTCTTCAGTATACGAGGCAGGTTTTCTATCGATCAATTGCGAACGTGCTGCCCGGTGAGCGTGAGGTGCTATGCAGTAAAAGCCGTTCTTAGTTGTTTCCCCAGAAGTCCGGAGAAAGCGGCGGCCAAACCACCGATCAGGGCGGTGATCCCCATAAGCAGGTAGGCATTTTCGTTTAGTGAGAACAGGGTGGCGATCTTCTTCGCCATGGTGAGGTCATTACCACTGCTTAAGAGGTATGCCTGAATGCCCCATAAAAGAAAAACGGCCAGGAAGGGGATCAAAAAGGCGGCTCCTTTTTTAAGGGGTATTAAAAAGGAAATGGCCAGGGCTGCGATCATGATGCCCCACCACGGGGTGATCAGGCAAATGGCCCATGCGGCTACAGCAGTGAGGATGAGGTTGAGTATATTTTTCATAAGATTATTTTGAATTAAGGGTTTGGGTGGTCATCATTGCTTTGGGGGCTGCTCCGAATGGCATGAAGTCCAGTTCAATGTATTCTCCTGCCGCCCATTTGTCGATCATGTCGTCGTAGTGCTTGCTTCCCGGATTTCCTGATTGTCCGCCGGGATAGATCCCCAGTGCCTTAGGGGTTTCTCCCAGTTCTACGATCATTCGCCAGGAAGGCCCGTGATCTTCAGAGGTAGCGTTCACGATACCCGAATTCCCTCCAATTGGCAGCTTAAACCTTGAGAAGGCCGGCAGGTCTTGCAAGAGGTGGCCAACATAGGTAGCCTTGTAGTCGCCCCACTGGTAATTGCCGTTGCGTTCTTTCCAGGAGATCAGGGTTGTCGCCGCCTGCTTGAACGACTTCAAGAAGAGGTCTTTTGCGGTTTCTGTTTCTTCTGTAGCAGTAATGTCCATGAACGGATCATTGGGGTAATGCGTTAGCATATACACGGTCTGGTAATTGAAGGGCTTGTCTAATGCCAGGTCTTCGTTTTCGAATTCATCCCATAGCATGTCTTTCAGAATATCCTTCCAGGTTTCAAAGATCGATGGTGCAGCTTTGTCAATATCGTTGTAATGATCCCACGCGCGCACTTCATTAAAGAGCTCCATTTCATCGGCTGTCAGGGTCTCTGTATCCATCGAGTCGAGCATTACCGGAAGCAGCTCTGCCGCCATGAGGTTGTAATTGTTGTTGTGGAGCGATTTAAAATCGGCAACATCAAATTTCTCCTTACTTCTGAAGAAGTTATTGATCACCCGGCTTCTGTAGGTATCGTACCCATCGTTAAACACGTAGTACGGATAGGTTTGGTCGGTAGGATGCTGATTGGCCGAACTTACGAATCCGCGTTCTGGATTCTTAATATGGGCATTGTGTTTCTGCGGAATATAGCCTTGCCACTCGTGGTCGGGATTGCTTCCGTCGAGGAGGAATTTTCCTTGTCCCTTCCATTTATTCGGGAATTTTCCTTGTATCCAAAGGGCGATGTCTCCGGTTTTTGAGGCGAAGACAAAATTCTGTGCCGGTGCCAGGAAGTGTTTCAGGGCTGCGGCGTATTCGTCGTAATTACGGGCGGCATTGAGCTCGAGTAAGGTGCGTTGGTTGTTACCTCCAAGGTGGCCGGTCCATTTCATGGCATAGCCCTGAGCTCCTCGATTTCCCTTAAAGGTCTCGTCATAGGTAACCGGACCGTAGTGGGTGTAATATACCGAGTCGATAAAGGTTTCCCCGTTCCTTACCTCAATATATTCTTCGCGCAGGGTGGTTGGTTTCCACGTGTCGCCATAGCGGTACTCCTTTTTTGTATCGTCCTTAAAGGAGATCTTGTACCAGTCGCGTACATCGCGGGTAGCATTGGTCACTCCCCAGGCGATGTCTTCGTTGAATCCGATCACGATACCCACTGCTCCGGGCAGGGTTGCTCCAAAGGTATTCTGTTCCGGAGTGGCCAGCTGCATCACATACCAGATCGAAGGTAAGTTGAGTCCCAGGTGGGGGTCGTTGGCCAGGATCGGATTCCCGGAAACCGACTTCTGAGGTCCTACGGCCCAGTTGTTACTCCCGTTATCGGGGTGTGGTCTTTCTATGGTAGCGGCCAGCTGGTCCAGGTGAAGACTATCGGCAGGGGCTTCAGGAATACTCACCAGCCAGTCGTCCCACTCACGCTCTGATGGGATCACCGGGTCTACACGGTCAAAATAGTCGGGAAACAACATATTAAATCGCTCTTTCCCAAAAAGGCTCAGCGCATTGGTGTATTCAAAATCCGAATCGCGCCCTGCCAGCATATCGGTCATGTACATGAGCAGTAATGCGGTTTTTTTCAGGGTCCACGGTTCGGGAGCGTATCCCAGCATCTTGTATTCTACCGGGAGGCTTGCCTCATCAAGGGTAGCGATATAGGCATTGACCCCTTCTTTATACGCTTCGAGGTATCCCATGGTCTCGGTATCAGAAGCCATGGTCTTAAGTGCGTTCTCGGCACCAAAGCCCATTCCTTTTCTGCGCTGACGGCGGTCGTATTCCAGGGCCGCCTCGCCAAAGATCTCTGAGAGTCGTCCGGCCGAAGCCATGGTCTGGAATTCCATTTGCCACAGGCGGTGCTGGGCAGTGATATATCCCTGAGCCTTGTAGAGGTCGGTCTTATTCGCTGCAAAAACATGGGGGATAAGGTAGTCGTCGTAATGAACGGTTACCGGAGCCGAAAGACCCTCAAGTTGAAGGGTGTTCGCCTCGACGTCTGAGGTTTCATTTTGCCAGATCCCCTGGTTGGGCGAGAGGAATTTGCCGAGCGCCGGAGTAGATCCGAAGCGGGTGTTAAGGCCGTAAAAAAGTGCTGCATTTACGGCGAGCAATAAGAAGATTTTAATGTATTTCATGAGTTTGTGATATGGTCCTAAAACGATGCGAGCTCTTCCTCAGGGATCAACCCGTATGGAAAAGCTCGCAAAATATACTAATAAAGGTGGGTATTAGGGAAGTATATTCCCTACTTTTTACCCCTTGGACGTATGAAAACTGCTAAATCAATATACGCTATTAGTCTTGTCTCGCCCACCCTGGCTTTGGCCCGGGGGGTATGTTGTTATATCACTTAAATTTCTATGCCGCCTTTCGTGTAAAGGCCGGGGTTTCGCTCTTTGAAGTCTTCTTTACAGACGACTTAATGAGGAATGCTGCGATCAGGGCTGCAAAAAACAGCACAGAGAACAGGCTCAGGGTGGTATTGAGCGAACCGGTTTGCCCTTTGATCAGGTCGTAGAGCGTTGGTCCTGCCACCCCTCCAAGTGCCCAGGCAGAAAGGATGCGACCGTTGATCACTCCAAGGCTTTTGGTGCCAAAAAGGTCTCCGATAAATGCCGGTAGGATGGCAAATCCGCCACCGTACATGGAGATCACCGTGAACAATAAGGCCAGGAAGATCCATTCAGTACCCGTCTTAGGCAGAAAATAAAAGGCAACTACCTGAAACAGGAAGAAGAGGATAAAGGTGTTATCTCTTCCGAGGTAGTCTGAAAGGCTGGACCAGAAAATACGTCCGAGACCGTTAAAGATCCCTATCACTCCCACGATGGCTGCAGCTTCCAGGGCTGTGAATCCAAGCACTTCCTGGGTCATGGGACTGGCAGCAGAGATCAGGGCGATACCACAGGAGATGTTAATGAACATCATGACCCACAGGTACCAGAATTTCGGGGTTTTTAAGGCCTGGGAAGCCGATATTTCGGCGGTTTGGGGGAAAGAGCCTTCCTTGGTCTTTGCTTCCCTGAAGCCTTCGGGGGCATACCCGGCCGGGGGAGGTGCCAGGTATAATGAGCTTAACAATATGATGGTGGTGTACAGGGATCCTAAGATGTAAAATGCGTTGTGTATCCCGGCACTTTCAAAGAGTTGTTGCATGAAGGGGCCAAAGATCAGTGCGGAGAAACCAAAGCCCATAATGGCGAGTCCGGTAGCCAGACCTTTGCGGTCGGGAAACCATTTAACCAGGGTGCTCACCGGCGCCATATACCCCAGTCCGAGTCCGATACCTCCTATCACCCCATAGCTTATATAGAACAGGGGCAGGGAAGCCATTTGCACGGCCAATCCCGATCCGAGGGTACCTATACCGTAGAGCAGTCCGGCAACCATACCGCTTTTTCGGGGTCCGGCCTTTTCGGCCCATTTTCCTAAAAAGGTCGTGGTGAGTCCTAAAAAGAGAATGGCCAGTTTAAAGGCCCATTTGATGTCGCTGGCTTCTGCGCCAAACACATCTTTTACCGGATTGGTCATTACCGAGTAGGCGTAGATCGATCCTATCGAAAGGTGAATTCCTACTGCCGAGGCGGCAATAAGCCATCTGTTCTTTAATTTCCCTGTGCTCATATTCCTTCTGCTATATCAATTAGTTCACCGTAATGTGGTCAAAATACTCCTCCATGATCTCGCGGGCCATCTTCAGTTCTTCATCGGTATTCTCTTTGGTGTCGTGCATGGTGTATTCCCAGCCCAGAGCTTCCCATTTATGTACGCCCAGTTTGTGGTAGGGCAGTAATTCGATGCGCTCAATATGGCGGTAATCTTTAAAGTGCTGTCCCAGAGCGTGGAGGTTTTCCGGTGTGTTGGTAATGCCCGGAATAAGGACATAACGCAGCCACATCGGTTTTCCCTGGGCTTCTCTCATGGCAGCAAAGCGCAGGGCAATGTCTTTATTTTTTTCACCGGTAATATCCCGGTAGCCTTCTTCTGTAGGGTGTTTAATATCTAACATGGCCAGGTCTGCGATCTCACTCAGCGTTTCGCTAAAGTGGTTCATGATGCGTCCGTTGGTGTCGATATTGGTGTGTATCCCTTCTTCTTGCAGTCTTTTAAACAGGGGGATCAGGTTCTTAGCCTGCAGGAGGGGTTCTCCTCCCGATACGGTAACGCCACCGCCATTGCTGAAGTAGGGTTTCATTTTTACGGCCCTGTCTACCATCTCTTCGATGGTGTAGAGCGTTCCTCCCGTAGTACTTATGGTATCGGGGTTATGACAATACCGGCATTTTAGCTTGCATCCCTGTAAAAAGATCACCAATCGGATGCCGGGCCCGTCATGGGTGCCAAAAGATTCGATGGAATGTACCGCCAGAGTATTATCGGGTGTATGCATATCAATACATTAAAAAAGGTGCCCAAAAGCCCTGTTATAGACCCTTGGGCACCTTGGTTGTGGAATTACATGCTTTCGTGGAACGATCTTGCGATCACTTCCATCTGCTGGTCGCGCGTAAGGCGAATAAAGTTTACAGCGTAGCCTGAAACCCTGATGGTAAGTTGTGGATACTCTTCAGGATTTTCCATGGCCGCTAAAAGCGTTTCCTTGTTAAGAACGTTCACGTTCATATGGTGTGCTCCTTTGTTGAAATAACCGTCAAGGATGGTTCTGAGATTGTTGATACGCTGAGGCTCATCGTTACCTAAAGATTTAGGTACGATAGAGAAGGTATTTGAAATACCGTCCTGAGCATCTTCGTAATCGATCTTGGCTACCGAATTGAGCGAAGCGATAGCCCCATTCTTGTCACGGCCGTGCATTGGGTTTGCTCCCGGAGCAAACGGCACTCCCATGGCTCTACCGTCAGGTGTAGCACCGGTTTTCTTACCGTACACTACGTTAGAGGTAATGGTTAGTACTGAAAGTGAAGGGATGGCATCCTTGTACACTTTTAGTTTTTGAAGTTCGGCGTTAAAGGTCGCAACCACATCTGCAGCAATGCTGTCTACTTTGTCATCATCGTTTCCGTATGCAGGGAACTCACCTTCGATAATGAAGTCGGTGGTAAGTCCTTGCTCATTACGAACTGGTTTTACCTTAGCGTATTTGATCGCCGAAAGGGAGTCTGCTACGATCGACAGACCGGCAATACCATAAGCGATATTGATCTCCGGATCGGTGTCGATAAGCGCCATTTGTGCTTTCTCGTAGTAGTATTTATCATGCATGTAGTGAATAATGTTCATGGAATCATTATACACACGGGCTACTTCTTTCATGGCAACGCGGAAGTTGGCCATTACCTTCACATAGTTCAGGTACTCGTCGTCACAATCAGGGATACCGTTAAGGATCGGTTTTCCTGTGATCTCATCGCGTCCGCCATTGATCGCCATAAGCAGGGTTTTGGCCAGGTTGGTACGTGCACCAAAGAACTGGATCTGCTTTCCGATCTCCTGGAAAGAAACACAACATGCAATACCGTAGTCGTCAGAATGTCTGGTGGTGCGCATCAACTTGTCGTTCTCGAACTGGATAGACGAGGTGTCGATGGCTACTTTAGAACAGTAGTTCTTAAAGTTCTCAGGCAGGTCGTCAGACCAAAGTACGGTAATATTAGGTTCCGGAGATGGCCCCAGGTTGTACAGGGTTTGCAAGAAACGGAACGAAGTTTTGGTTACCTTGGTTCGTCCGTCAAAGAACGTTCCCCCGATGGCTTCGGTAACCCAGGTAGGATCTCCGGCAAAGAGTTCGTCGTAAGCGGCCGGTCTCAGGTGACGTACCATACGTAATTTCATTACGAACTGGTCGATGAATTCCTGAGCTTCTTTCTCGGTGATCAAACCGGATTGAAGGTCGCGCTCAATATAGATATCAAGGAATGAAGAAACATTACCTAAAGACATCGCTGCACCATCCTGCTCTTTTACCGCAGCCAGGTAAGCCATGTAGGTCCACTGAACCGCCTCGCGGGCACAAGCTGCCGGTCTGTGAAGCTCTAGATCGTAGTACGATCCCATCACTACAAGCTCTTTAAGGGCTTTGATCTGCTCTGAAACCTCTTCGCGAAGGCGAATCACCTTATCGCTCATAGGTCCGGTAATGTTCTCAAGGTCTTTTTTCTTCTCTTCAATAAGGAAGTCGATACCGTAAAGGGCTACTCTTCGGTAGTCTCCAATAATACGGCCACGGGCATAGTTGTCCGGTAATCCGGTGATCACCCCGAGAGAACGGAATTTTCTGATCTCTGCATTGTAGGCGTCAAATACCCCGTCGTTGTGCGTCTTAATATGATTTTCGAACATTGCTGTTACCTGTGGTGCAGGTTCCAGTCCATGCTCCTGAAGTGCTTTTTGTACCACTTTAAACCCTCCGAAAGGTTTCATAGCACGCTTAAGCAGCTCGTCGGTTTGTAAACCAACGATCACTTCACTCTCCTTATCTATATAACCTGCCTTGTGTGAAGCAACGCCTGATACGGTTTCAGTATCCACCGATCTTACGCCATTGTTCGCACGCTCTTCTTTCATGGCCTGGGTACATTTTTCCCAGAGTTTCATGGTGTTTAGGGTGGGGCCTTCAAGGAACTCAGAAGTTCCGTGATAAGGAGTGATATTTTTAATTACGAAATCCCTTACGTTAACGGTCTTCGTCCAGTCACCTTCCTGAAATTTATCAGAAATTTTGATGGGAGCGGTTAGAGTGGAATTTGTCATATGAATTGAATTTTTAGGATAACCTTTCCTTGATTTTAGACGACTAAATTACTGGGCTAATAAGGGTAAAAACATGACAAATGATAGTTTTTAAATGGACCGCTCAGATCAGTAGTACTCTAACGTTTGAGTGAAGTGAAGTTTTTTTGATTTTTTTTGAACGGTGTTCTTTTCCAGTCTTAAAAGACCTATTTTGAACGGATCTCAGGTGTTATGCAGAGGGTGTTTTCAGGGAAGAATTACGATGTCCAACCGATGTTTTCTCCGGATTAGAAATCTTTTTTAAGAAGTCTGAGCGTCTGGTCTTCAGAAAGGGGAACGATCTCAAAATCGATGATCCCCAATACCTGGTCTTCATCGGTGAGTACCTCGACCTTCCAATGGCCGGGCCAGACATTAGTCTTAAAGGTGTACCCCCTATAGCCCTGGTCGCGTCCACCGGTGATCTCATAGCTTATACTGTCTACGGCCTGCCAGAGGTCTTTCTTTGCACTATACCAGGCCCATCGGTGCACAATGCTTTTTTTCAGGGCTGTCGGAGCAAATACCGAAGAGAATACATATACGGGATCACCTTGTTTGTAATAGAACCTTTGGTCGTAGGCTTTCCAGATGCCCCGGCCGCCACTGCGCTGGTAGATAACCTCATAGGTGTCGCCGGTCTTTTTTACCTCGTGGGCTACCAGCCCTGTTTTTAACGCCAGGGGTACGGGAGGGATCAGCCTGAAATGGTAAAAGGTATACATGGCCCCATAGACCAGGAAGATAAGGGCTGTAAGTTGTATAAGATGACGTGGTTGCCTGGTCTCAGTTCCGGCCCGAAATATCAACAGTAATAAGAGTAAGGTACACGTCAGGCTGAGCATGCCGGAGATCAGGAAGATCGTTTCGTTCATCTCCCTTATGAATACCGGGACCATAAAGGCGAAAAAGGTGAAACTTATAAAGGAATACATGCCAAATTGCATATAGCGGTTGGAGATGCGGTTTCTCAGGAGTTCGTTGGCAAAGAACAACAGGACCAGGATCACGAAAAAGGACGCGGTCTTACTCAGGGAAACGCTCCGCGAGAAGTAGATCACATAGGCGCTGGAGAGCCCTCCAAAGAAAAATTGTATGGCCAGTGGCAGGTAATCGCGGTAGGCAAAAGCAAACCGGGATCGCCATCGTCCGGTTTCGGGTTTATTATATAGGTACAGGCAAAAGGTAGCCATGATCATGTACAGGCATAGTACGGTGATGTCGTATAACCGGTCGATACGCCCCAGGGTAAGCGAATCAAAGATAAATCCGCCTATAAAGAATAGAATGGGAGCGTATTTCTCATTGCGCTTATACCACCGGTGAAATGCCGTGTTGCGCACGCTTTTTGCAATGCTGTTCATGCCCTTTTACTTGGAGTGTTAAAAGTAAAACTTTATTGGCATACAGGGGTTTGTCCTCCGTTTAGCGGTCCGGTTTTTACGTAGTGATGGTCGGTCTGAAAAAAAATAACCCACTCATGGGCAGTATGCATGAGTGGGCTGGGTATTCCGGGTTGAGGTTGCTATTAAGTCAAATTAAGGACCCGGTATAAGTGTTTGTTTTGCCTCTTGTTATCAGGCTGGGACCTGCGCTCTTTTGCGAACGCGCGTCGCGGTTTTTACCGGTATCACCCGGGGTTCCCATTCCAGGTTTCCGGTATAGCGATACGTTTTCAGCTCTTTGGACGGATCGGTAACGATCAGGTAGATCCATTGGTTGTCCAATAGGGTTCTGAGGTTTTCGTTTCGCTTCAGAATATCGGTTACCCGCTCTACAGGGGCTTCGATCATGACCGACAGGCGTAAAGGCTGGTGGTAGATCTCGGCGTCTGTAGCTCTGAGCGATTGCAGAGGGAGTCCTGTTTTTAGGTCTCCTCCATTACCCTGAACCACTCCGAACATTCCCGTAACATTATGAGTGATCTTCGAACCACTTCCAAATCTGTCGATATCTACCGAAGAGAAGTAGTAGTGGTTGTTGATCCATTGGGTTACCACCATGGGGCCCTGCATAATGCCTTCGAGGGCTTTCCCTTCTTTGTCGTGCTCCCAGTCGTAAGAGTGCAGGAAGCAACGTCCCTGGAGGTTGATATCTCTGGTCGTTGTTCGCGGAGCGATAATGAATCCGGCATTTTTTGCCAGTCCCCATTCCGGACGGGTCTCTGCCCAGTTTCCGGCTTTGGTCTCCGCCAGGGCCACTCCATTACCTTCGGTTTGCAGTCGCTCGGCCGTTGCGGTTTGTTGTGCAATGCCCAGATCTTTTTTGAGTTGCTCCAGTATTTGAAGGTGACTCTTTGGAACATCTGCATCGAAGAGTTCGATGCGGTCGGTGGTCGTGGTGTGCTCGGCACCAACGAACCATGTGCTTTCCGGGATCACGATATTGTGCTCGTTGAAGAGGACTTCGCGAACTTCTCGGTCGTTAGCCAGCTTGGCCAGCATTCGGGCATTGTGTCTACCCGGACTGGCGGCACATGCCCCGCAATCAAGACTCGATCCGAAAGGATTGTTCGCCGTGTGACTACCGTGTCCTGAAAAGACCACCAGGGGTGCAAATTTCGTCCACCCCAGCAGGTCAAAGGCCGATTTCACGATGCCGGCTCTGTCGTTTAGCGGAATATGGCTGGTGGCATCTTCGTTGTTGATGTGTAATCCGGGAGCGCAGATCCCTTCATGGGTCAAAGCCTTATTTTGGTTTCTTCGGTACCATGCTCCGGGAAAGCAGGTACGCACCATAAGCCCGAAGCCGTAAGCCAGACCACTACCCTCTACAAATCCAAAGGTAGATGGCAGCATGTTCTTCATGCGTTTCAGGAAGTAGTTGATGAAGTTGTTCACCTTTGTCTTCTTGCGATAGTCTTCGAAGGCTGCTTGGCGATCGGTTGCCGGTTGCTCCTCTACCTTATAGGCTGAAGGTACGATGGGCGGACACGATTTTCTGGCATGGCCGTCGTCAGGATTCACGTAATCCATGGCGATCCCAAAGAATCCGGCATACCCGAAGGTCTCGTAATTACCGGCTGCCTCAACATGACGTCTTATGGGCTCCGAACGGGTGTCGATACAGAAAACGAGTTGGGCATCGGGAAGGGTGGTATCCTGTTTAGCTGCTGCAGCCATTTCCCTGTTGCTTTTCAGGGTGGCCAGGGTGCTTTCCTGCCAGGTCGCTTCCCAAGCTTTTAACCATATAGATTGTAATTGAGGCAGTACCTCATTGGTGTTTTGGTGTGGTGTTTCGGGTAGTAGGGGTGCATCGATAGCCTGGGCAATGCAGAACCTTACCGCCAGGTAATCTTCAAGGGTTACAGGATAGTATTCCTGCCAGTCTGAGCCTGTTTCCGCTCTAAGTTTGATGTATCCGGTCCATCCCGGAAGGGCAGCCAGGTGGGTCGTAATAAGTTTCAGTTGATCTTCTTCGTCAAAGTGGTTTAGCACATTAGCGATCACCTCAGAAGCGGTGCTTGCTGTGGTTTCTGATCTGAATCCTCCCTTGAGATCTTCATCGTAGCGGGCAAGGAGTTTCCAGGCCTGAAAGAATCCTTTTTCCTTACCGGGCATGCTCCATTCGGCTAGCCCTTCATCCATAAAGGCTGCCAGCCATTTGGTGGTGATGCGATCGATATCGTGAAACGGATTAACCGTCGTGGTCACAGGTTCATTTTCTAAGATCTCCAGGTAGTATTCAGGTTCCTGGATAAACCCTTGCTCCTGAAGCATTTCCTTTAGTTTGCTTCGATCGATATCTCCGCTATGGAAGGCCTGACGATATTGAGCAGCTTCGGGATATACGCGGGCACCGAGGATCTCACCTGCCTGGCTTACTGCGCGGTCAAAGGGTTGTTTCTCATATCCTGATAGCGGATTCGAGGTAACGAACCCGTAGAGGGGCCAGGTATTGCCAACGAAGGCCGAAGCTTCTTGAATAAGCGTGTCTATGTGTTGCGTTCTCATAGGGATCATTTTTTAAATCTTAGTACTGTGTTCTTAAAAGGTTGGGTCGTGTTGAGCAGTTTAACATAGATCCATGGGTGGTTTCTGTAGTATCCCAGTTTCATCAGGAAGAATCCGATAAGGAATACCGCTCCAAAGATGATCTGCGCAGGGGTAAGTTCCTGAGGGGCTAACGCGAAGGGGGTTCCTTCCATAAAGACCGTTACCCCATTATAGGCCAGGGCGTATACCGTGATCCCCGCCAGGTAAAGTACTACCGGCAGTACCGTACGGTGTAGTGCCGGAAGGTCTTTTTGTTTGATGAAGTTATAGGTAACCTGTCCTACCGTGATCGCCACAATAAGGGTGAGGAAGATCCCGCTGTCGGCGTTGAGTCCTTTTCCGGTTAGCAGGCTGAAAAGATAAGCTCCAACCAGTCCGTTGATCAGAACGAATACCGTCTGCAGGGGTTTGATGCGGATCTTTGGAGGTGTTTTCGGATGGGTATGTGTTACACCTTCTCCTGCAGAAAGAAAGAGGTAAGCCTTGTAAAATCCGTGTAGAATGAGGTGGGCCACTGCTGCGTTAAAGAATCCAAGACCGCATTGCATGATCATAAAGCCCATTTGCGCCATGGTCGAACACGCCAGTCGCTGCTTAACACTTACCTGAAGTAGTTTCGCAAACTGTGATACCACCGCACAGAGTCCGCCGATGATGAATAATAAGGTCAGCGAGTTCGATACGATAAGCAAGGGAGCGAAAAGGGTAAGCAGGATCCCCGCCCCATTTACGAATCCGGCATGCATAAGTCCGGAAGCCGGGGTTGGTGCGGTCATGCTCGAAAGCAGCCATCGGTGAAAAGGATAAATGGCCGACTGTATAAGTCCTGCAGTGATGATGAGCAGTACCGAAACAGCCGCCAGTGTGAACGGTAGTTCTTCGATATTGGCCATCATGGTGGTTAGGCTAAGGGTTTGTAGTGTCCAGGCCGGGATCGCTATTCCTCCGGCCAGTAGCAAGGCACTGGTTATAAAATGTCTCAGGCTCACCTTTCTGGCTTCCCTGGCCTCTCCCCATTTTGAATTCACCCCGATAAGATTGGCCATGAACAATCCCATAGCCATCCAGCTTATCGCAAGGAGAATAAGGTTTTCTGCTGCTATGAGCACACTTACCGATAAGGTGAATCCCAGGGTAAGCAGCATGAATTTTTTCTCGTAGCGAAACCCGTGAAGGTAGGTTCTCCCATAGGTGGTCATCAGGGCACTAAAGAATGTTACCGTCGCCCAGATCATTAAGGTGAAACCGTTAATGCGAATGAGTTCTCTGAAGTTCCAGTCGGGCATGCCAAAAAGTTTAAAGATCGCTGCGGCAGAAGCCAGGGTAAAAAGCACCCACAAAAGCGTGGGGACAACCTTGCTGGCCAGAGGTTTTGCCGCTGATTTTTGGGCGTGCGGAATCGATCTCCCGTGAACGTGTTCGGAAATTGCAGTCATTTTTGTTTTTTTAAATGTTACCTAAGGTCCAGGCGTCCTGATCTGGGAGCCTGTATGGCGTTGTGTTGCGTCTTTGAAGTTCGTGTTGCGCAGAACCTACTCATGATCCTTTACTTCGATATTCACTTCCCCGCTTATACGTATGGTCTTACCGGATCCGATAAGAGTTTCCATGAATTTGAGCAGTTCAGATCGTTCGTCTTTTAACTCTTTTATGCGGGCATCCAGGTCGCTGGTATCACATTGGTGATCGTTGGTCCATCGCTGAAATTTTCGTACTTCATTGAATTTGATCTTTTGGTCGATCAGTGATTCGAGGATCTCTCTGGCCTCTTCCGGAGAAAAGTTTCCTTTGATCAGACCAATTTGATGCTCTTGTGTTGTTGGTACTGTTACTGCCTTGGTTTTCATTCTGGTAATTTTTATTTAGTACTTCTTCTTCGGTGCAAAGATGTCGATTTCAATTCATTAATTTTTATTTAATTAAATTATCAGAAGCATAAAATATATTTATAATATATTCATTCGCCGGAAGGACTTGTTCAGGGCACCATGGAGTGGTTCTCGTGTAAAAAAGGTGGGAATGCGCTGGGATGAGAGATGTAGCAGAAGAATACAGGGTGGGAGGAAACTGTTTTCTTGTGGTGTTTATGTGGGGGGTGAGTGCATGTATGTATTTTTGTTTCAGCGAGTTAATTTTATGATCTCCGACGTATTTTATCGAAAACTTTATAAGATAAATACTACAAATGTTATATTTGTTATCAAGATAAACCCAATCTTATTATGAAACTATTTTATGTATTCCTCTGTGCAGGACTCCTTTTGGGCTCCTGTCAGGTCGACTTGGAGACCGTCTCTCTTGATGCAGGTGCTGCATCAGAAGAGGCCGTTGCTGCCAAGAACGGCCAAGAAAGTTCCTCTGATACCGAAGAGGAAGCCAATTCTGAAACTGAAACCGAAACAGTAACCTGTGAAACCCTTTTTGCACGTGGTAACGACGAGCAGGCCATGTGTTTTCTCAACGACGGATTCAACCGTTGGGGGTGGACCAATGAGCTCACTCAGGAAGGTGCGTATACCTTTAATCTCTATGCCGGAGCCGGCCAATGCGATACCGAGAAAGGTACCCTCGTAGGTTTTGCAGAGATCAATTACACCGATGGCACTGTTTCTGTAAGTGTAAGCATGCTCGAGGGCTTTACGTTGTCTGAAACACATCTTTATGTAGGCAACGATCCTTATCCGTTAAATGTGAATGGTAATGAGACCGTAGCTCCGGGACAGTATCCGCACAAGGAAACCTTCGAAGAGGGCGTTGCTCATTTTGATGAGGTGGTTACAGGATTGTCTGGCACGGTCTATGTGATCTTCCATGGTGTTGTTTGCAGCAGCGATGGAGAAGGAGATGAAGGTAACGGTGGCGATGACAATACCGACAACAGTACTAACAACTCCGGAGATGGAAACGAAGGTGGTGGTACTGATGGAGGAGGAGACGAAGAAAATGGCGGTGACACGTATGTACCAAGCTAAACTAATATTTGCTATTACTTCTAAGAGGCCTTTGAACGGGCCTCTTTTTTTTGTCCTTCATTTTAAGGATGGTCTGTTCGTAGCTACTTATTTCGGCGCGTGCTACCTTGTTTTGATCACTAATTCTTTAACCTCCACCAGGGCGTGGTTGCATCCCAAGAGGCACCTTCCTGTTCAAGCCGGACATCGGGTGGGGTGTCGGAAAACCGAAGAAGAAAGCCATAGACAGGAAAATGTTTTCATACATGTTAAAAAGAACTAAATTACACGTTAGCGGGAATTTACTGCGTTACAGAAGATTGAGGCCGTTAGATGAAGCATGAGGGGAGTTGGAGAAAAGCGCCTAGCTGAAGTCTTTACTAGTGTATTTGACGAGATCAAAAAATTAGCTTTTATATGATGAAATTACGTCTGAACTCCCTGATGTGCCGCTGGGTATCGTTGGTTGTTTTTCTTGCATGCTGTCCATTAAGCCATGCCCAGGTATTGGATGAGATCGAATCTCAGCTACTCAACGAACAGTCGGTTGATACCACCCTAAAGGTGATCCCATTTAACGATGTGCTCATTGCTGCCGGAGAGGCCAGGGTACGCGCGGTAAAATTATCAGAATCCCTGGTGAGTACCGAAACCATTGCAGCAGAGACCAAGGCTAACGACTCGGTTCTCGCTATGGTGAAGGCCGCCCTTGATCGGGTGAAGCTGATGGACCTGGAGCAAAAAGACCAGCGTTTTCTTTCTAACGAAAAGATCAATTGGCAGAGTGCCTATGGTCACGTCGATACACAGAAAAAGCGGCTTTCTGAGCGGATCCGGTCGCTTCAGGAAAAGCAGGTAGGTCTTGAAAAAGAGATACAACTTTGGAGGGCAACCTCTTCCTTCAGGGATTCACTGAATTCTTATGAGAGTCTCCAACCGGTGATCGGCCGCACCGTTAACATGCTGGACAGTCTCAGGGGGCAAATGGAGTTGCGTTCTAATCTGCTCATAGATCCCTTGAATAAGAATATCGAAACAGGGGTTGAGGTCGAATTGCTTTTAGATCGTATTGATCAGGCTCTGATGGATAAATCGGCCCAGGTGTACTCTAAAACTACGCCGCCTTTGTTTCTCCCTGAAAGTTTTTCAGAATCAGATAGCGGGTTCATGACTAATGTGAAGCGTTCGTTCCGTTCCGAATGGAATGCCTTGAAGTTTCATTACAACGGTAACAAAAGTACGTATCGGCTTTACATGATCTTTGTGATCGGCGTGCTGCTCTTTTTTATCTGGTTGAGCAAAAGGGTACGTCGCCTTAAGCCCGACAACCTGGAGTATTACCAGCGCACCCTGAAAGCGATCTTGCAACGACCGATTAGTGCAGGGGTATTGTTCAGTATCTTTTTTGCTGCCGTATTCTTTCCCGACCAGCCCACACTGTTTAACGATATTACCATTTTATTGATATTGCTTCCTGTTATCGATATCACTCTTTATCTTACCAGGGGCAAGGATCACACCTTGCTATACATCCTTGCCGGGTTAATGGTTATCTTCCTGTTAAGTCATCTCGTGCCCGTAAATAATATTTTATATCGCTATATCCTCCTGGGCCTCGGGGTGATCGAGTTTTTTGTTTTATACCGACTTTATAAGAACCGGGACGCCCTGCATTTGATGAGCCCCAGCCTGACCCGTTTTATCCGCTTCTTGGTGGTCTTTCACCTGGTCGTGGTCTGCATTGGGATCGTCGCCAATCTACTTGGGTATATGAGCTTGTCTCAGATCGCTCTCGAATCCTTGCTCAACAGTGCCCTGCTGGGAGCTGTGCTCTTTTTCTTTACGGTGATTCTTATTGGGGCTTTACAGCTGTTTATCGAAAGTCCTTATGCCGAAAAGCTCTTGGTTATCAAAACCCATGAGGCCTATTTGAAAGACCTGGTGGTACGCATTACCATATTTGGACTCACCATATTCTGGATCGATGCCATCCTTAGGATCTTTTACGTGCAGAGTTTGGTCTACGACGCGATAAGCAACTTCTTAACCAAAGAATACGCCATAGGGTCAATGAAGTTCTCCCTGTTCAAGCTTTTACTCTTTGTATTTATCATCTGGCTTTCGGTCATGGTTTCCCGTATCATTAAGGTCTTACTTCAGGAAGATGTGCTAAGCAGGTTAAAGCTCAAAAGGGGGGTGCCGAGAATGATCATGGCGATTGCCCAGTTCGGAGCTATCACACTGGGGATCCTTTTTGCGGTGCGCGCCATAGGCATGCCGCTGGATCAGCTCACGATTATCTTTAGTGCCTTTAGTGTGGGTATCGGTTTCGGATTGCAGAATATCTTCAACAACCTCGTGTCCGGGATCATCCTGCTGTTCGAACGTCCCATACAGATAGGCGATGCCGTGGAGGTGGGTACTTTGACCGGAACCATGCGGTCTATGGGGATACGTTCCAGTATCGTGCAGACCTTTGACGGGGCCGAAGTGATCGTGCCTAATGGTCAGCTTATTTCTCAGGAGGTGGTCAACTGGACGCATACCGATAAGAACCGACGTATTGAGATCATAGCCGGGGTAGCCTACGGGTCTGATGCCCACCTGGTGCAAAAGTTGCTTCTGGAGTGTATCACCAGTCATCCGGAAGCCAAAAAGCACCCTAAACCCCTGGTATTCTTTAATGATATGGGCGACAGTTCGCTGCTATTCAGAATGCTTTTTTGGACCGATAACTTTGACGATTGGGTACGTATACGCAGCGAAGTGATCTTTAAGATATACGATACCCTGAACGAACACGGTATCGAGATCCCGTTCCCTCAACGCGACCTGCATCTGCGGTCTGTCGATCCGTTGATCTTCAGAACGGCACAGGAACAAAAAGGTCCGGAGAATAATTAATTCCCCGGACCCTTCAGGTCTTTTGGATGTAGTCTTTTATTTTTTGCCCATCAAATAATCGGCTACCGCCTCATATGCCGGGAGCGAATAAGGATCGATGTACGCATTCTTCGGATTAGGGTGAGAAGCAAAACGCACGATCACCATTTCGGCCATAGGGTCTACATAAATTACTTGTCCGTGAACCCCTCGTGCCATAAAAGCATCATTTTTGTTATGGCTCATCCACCACATGTTCCTGTAGCTCCAATTTTTTAAACTCTTGTAATTTCCGTTGGCAAAAGCCTCCCGATCTCCACCTTCCCGGATATCGTCGATAAGGGCTGAAGGCAATACTTGTCGGCCGTTGAACCAACCGTTGTTCCTGATCATCTCTCCGAACATGGCAAAGTCGCGCATATTGGCACTGAAGCCGCCCCCGGCAAAGGCGATCCCTGAGCCGTCGATCTGGTAATAGCCGTCGTAATGGGCGCCCATGGGTTTCCAGATACGCTCAGAAATAAGCTCCGGAATGCTCTTCCCGGTAACCCGGGATACCAGCCACCCCATGGCATCTGTATTAATGGTCTTATACCCGAAGACCTTTCCGTGCTCGCCTTCCTTTTTTACAGTTTGCAGGTATTCGTAATAATTGGATGGAGCGTTAGGGTCTTCAGAACGGGTGAACGGATTTCCGGCAGCCGAAAATGCCCATATCTCTGCATTGGGATCGGCGTAGTCTTCACTATACTTCAATCCGGTGGTCATATCCAGGATCTGTCGCACCGTAGCATCGCCAAAGGCCGAGCCTTCGAGTTCGGGGATGTAGTGGGAAGCCACCTGGTCTTCGTCCAGTAAGCCTTCAACCACCAAAAGGGCTCCAAGGGTTCCTGTAAAGGTCTTACTTACCGACATGGCAGCGTGAACACCATCGGGTTTCAGGGCGCCAAAGTACTTTTCGTATACGATCTTTCCTTTGTGAAGTATGAGCATTCCATCGGTGTAATTCTTATACAGGGACTCCTTCCAGGTCATGGTGCCTTTTTCGCCAAGCGGTGTAAAGGTTAAAGCGTCGATATTGGGATCATTGGCCACCTCAAAAGTATACAGGTTCTCATTGCCTGCCTGCACATTTGCCGTTGGCATAAACTGACGCATATGGCACACGCTGTAGCGCAGTGCCGGGAACTTAAAGAAGCTGCCGTCAACGGCCGATATCGTTCTGTCGGCTGGCGGCGGGAAGCCCTGCATCCACCCCATCTTTTGAGGTTCCGAATCCTTGGCGCTAAGAGGTTTGTCTTGTGCCAATGCACCCAGGGGAAGCATCGTGGCAAAGAGTATAACTAGTGATCTTTTCATTGTATGATGATTTTAAATGGTGATGTCGTGATATCGTGATGTTTGCTCCGGTTTGTTGCGCATCCCTGAACATTATTTTTATTTAGTAGACTAATTCAAAGTTATTGATCCATAATTCGCTTCCTATGGCTCCGGTAAAATCATCCCCGAGTGCACTTGACGAGAATACCACGGTAATGTGCGTAGGCCTTGTGCCTGCAGGGGCCCAGGCTTCGCCTGCCCTGATATTGGCGTATTCAAAGGTGGGGTCAGAAGAAGGGAGTTCACCATAGGTAAGAGGCACTTCCAGGGTGGTCCAATCGGTTACTTCCATATTGCTGCGGTACCAACCGGTAGCAACGCGTTGTACCTGGTCGCCATCCCGGTTTTCCAGTAAGACGTAGATGTCGGCCTGGTCGCCTCCGGGTAATGGGTTACCCCGACCGTCGAGGTATTCGTCTCCCGGGAGGTAGCGGTAGTCGACCCGGAAGGCGTTGGGTTGTCCGGAAAAGAGGGTTCCGAAATCGATGTTCGATCGAGGATCAACAGGATCCGGGAAGCCATCGGTAAAACTACCGGTATAGAGCGTGGCCGCTGCCATTCGAACCAATAAAGGAGCCCTCGTACTCACCATTTTTACAGCAAGGTCGCCATTGCCCAGGTCTTCCGGTACTGTATTTGCCGGCCCGGCGATCGTTACCCCTGCATTGGCCGTATCCCAGATGGTACTTTCGGCATTTTCTCCGGGTTGCATATAGCCCCCTGTATCGTACCATAGATCAAAATTGCTGTTGGGGAGTTGGGGTTGTGGTTCGGCGACGCTGGCAATAACCTCCCATTGTGCCTGGGAACCGTCTTCTGCGGTTACCGTATAAAGCACCGGAGCAGTGAAATTCCTTGCCTCCCCGGCCGGAGGGTCTATAGTGGCCAGATTCGATATGACAATATTAGAAGGTGTTTTCGCGGAGACGTCTTCACCCTCATTGAAAGGGATGGTAATGGTTAGTGCTTCTTTGTCTATAACGGTTGGAGCAGCCTGCCCCGCAATTTCAAAAGTCTTGATCTCTTTATAAGGCGATAAGCCGAATTTGTCGTCTGAGATGCATCCGGAAAGGATGAACAGAAAACTTAAAAGTATGAATATGCTGAAGTTCCTCATGACTATAGGCGTTATGCTTGATGATTAAAAATAATAGGCCACCCCGAGGTTAAGGGAGAGCAGGTTTACTTTAAGGTCGATATTGTTTTCGGTGATCCGGGCTCTGTTCGCTTCATCATTATTAACAGTCTCTTCAGACCACTTCGAAGAAAGTCCGACCAGGCCTACAGAGGTTTCAAATGCCCAGTTGCGGTTAAAGAATAAAACTGCCCCCGGTGTTACTCCCAGTCGCGTTTCAATAAAATTACCTTCTATTTTTTCGATCTCATTCGGGAGAAATTTCCGGGTGAGCTCTTCCCCTATGGAGAATCGGAAATCGGCTTGCACGAATATTTGGAAGCTTTTGTTCACCGGCACATACTGCCGGATGTTGGGTATAAAGGAGACGTCATGTCCCAGGCTGCAATTGGTCTGTTCCTGATCGTCTTCATTGATAAAGGTGATGTCTTCCTGCAGCCTTCCGTAGCTAAGGCCCAGGCCGATCGTGAAATTATCTTTCAGCGCATATCCCGCGGCACTTGATATCCGAAAGTTGAGTTTGTCCTGGTCGATGACCTCGCGCAGCAGCTGATCCTCATTTTTGGCGTTTCGCTGATCCAGCGAAAAAGCCAGGTTGGTGTAAAAACGGCCTTTAGCAACCATAGGAGGATCTCCCGGATCATCTTGTTGGTTCTGAGCATAGACCCCCAGAGGGCAAAGCAGCAAACAAAGCATGTACAGCAGGAGTATTTTATCGGTTTTGAAGTTGAATTTCCGTCTTGTATTTTTCATAAAAACCATGTTTTCAGGCAGATATATCTCTTAAAAATAAGGAAATATTATTGTTGGAATTCCGCTTATCGATAAAACGCCATTCGTATCCCCTGTAAGACTTTTTGCATGTAATGATTTAGGTGAATAAGTGATTTTCTGTACTACTTTACCTGCTATTCTACATTCTTTGTTATCTGATAAATAGGGCATTATGTCGGAATGCGGTCATGGGGTGTGATCTTTTTAATAATTTCGTAACTCATTAAAAATCAGCCAACAAAATGTTTTTTAAAACCCTTCTAAGGACCTGTATCGTACTAGGTGTCCTCTTTATTATGCAATATAGTTTCGCCCAGGAGCGCAATATTTTGAAACCCGATGAAAAATCTCCTGGTCAGAATATCGGTATCGATGTTACACCATATACCTCATTTAAAGTTGGGGGCGCCATTTGGCTTCGGTCTTCGTTTCAGGATTGGGAACAGGATAACAGCGCCAACCGCAGAGGTTCGTATTTCGATCAGTTCAGGTTGTCGGTCTCAGGGGAACACGGCATGAAAAAAGGGGAAGGCGCTAAATTGAAGTTTTCGGCTCAGGCACGATGGTGGAGTTATATGTTTGCCATGCAACATATGTGGGTAGGGATACAATTCAATGAAAATCACGAGTTGTTATACGGGATCTCCCAAGCGCCTTTTGGTGCCCTGCCTTCCGTTTCTTCCAGCTTTTGGTATTCCTTGAACTACTATCATGGCCTTGAGGGAGATCACGATACCGGATTTCAATATATCTATAAAAATAAAGGGAATCATTTTCACGCGGCTTATTTCCGGAATGAAGAGTACAACGATCCAACAGCCACCAATCGCTGGGCCCCCGATCTTGTGGTTTCTGGTGACCAGCAGAATTTTGAACGCCACCAGGTGAATTTGCGATATGCCAAAGTCTTTGGCTACGGCACTACGAAAACAACGGAATTCGGAGTGTCAGGCCAGTGGGGGCAGATTCGTAATCCATTAAAGGACGGAAACGGGAACCATTGGGCAGCTGCTTTTCACTATGTGGGGAACTACAACGACTGGAACTTTAATTTTCAGGCCACCCGATATGAATACGATCCTAATAATCCCGATAGCGTAGACGATCGCACCGTGCTTATGGGGTTCTTCTCCGATACACGTCTGGTGGCGTCAAAGGCGACCACCTATGTTGCGAATGTGCGTAGGTTCTGGGATATTGAATGGTGGCTTTTCGATAAGCTCAATGTGTATATGGAATACAGCACCGTGATCAAGGATGAAGACACCTTCCATGATTCCAGGATGATCAATCCGGGAGCAGTCTTGCAGGCAGGGCCATTCTATATCTGGTTCGATATGCTCTTCGGACAGAACGCCTGGTGGATGAATGATAATTTTGACAATAGTGGTCCCGGTGCCGGTTCGGTGAATCCTGATAAATGGGAGCTTAGGGGTAATTTGTCTGTACAGTGGTATTTCTAAATAACAAAAACAAAGAAGTTGATATGAGAGTTAACGTATTAAGTATGATTATTTGCAGCTGCTTTATGCTGCTCGGATCCCTGGGGCATGCACAGGATGACCTGGTGCTGCCCGATTTTATCGCTAAGGAAGATGTGGTGGATGTAGATTGTAAATGCCTTGAAAAAGAGGTGAAGTACTCCAAGGCCGAACAAAAGTATATCGATATTCTTTGGGAAGAGTCTATGCTGTACCTGCGTGGTCTGGCGGAGGCCCTGACCAAGAATCCTGAAGAAGGCGGATGCCGCCAGTCTGATGTAGCGGTGTTCGAAACCCTGGGAGGGGTTAAAAGAATGTGTATCATGGACCGTCGCGATATGCAATTGTTGGTGAAACAGATCTACCAGATCCTCTACAATCAGGAAGCTGCAAAAAAATGCTTTGCGGCCAGAAAAGAAGTAGATTGGCTTTACAGTCCCGGAGGAAAGCTTGAGGAGCAATCTCCGGTAGCCAAATGGATGAAGCGCACCACCTTTGAGGAGTTCTTCGATACCAAGGTCACCAACGACTCGGTAAAGGCCTATGGTAAGGTGCTTACCGATAATTTCTATGATATCGTTACCGGAGAGCAGGTGGTGACCCCGCCTAACTTCCCTTATGATGTTAGTGCGCGCTCCCTGCCCAATCTATGGGCATCGGTAGGTTGGTTCCCGATGTATGCAGAAGACAGCGAACGCAACAAGCGCAACTTTATGGAGGTGCGTGGGGGCTACGCATACGGAGAGATCCTCGGACATTGGGGTCTCCTGCGTATCGATGAGATCGGCGGACATAAAGTAGGGGCTGAAGTAGGGATGACTGTTCAAATGGTCAACAGCCTGTATCCGTACCACAACCATTCGATTTCTGAGATGTATTATACCATGACCACGCCGGCATGCCCGGACCAGTTCAAGACCTTTGCAGCACGCGATATCAATAAACAGGTAAAGACCGTGGGACAAACCGAAGACGAATGGATCGTGGAATTCGATGCGGGTATGCAGAATGAGTTCCGCCAATGGTCAAGCGGATCCAATACCAAGAATAACCTGGTGTATTTTTATGAGAATACCATTCACGCCTTTGATGTGGATGGCAGTTGTGTGGAAGATCCTGAAAAGATGGCCCTGGTATCGGTATGGGCGCGAAGTGATGCGCATGAGATCTTTAACGATTATGGAGGTACACGATTGTGCGAATGCGCCGATAAACCCAATACACCTGCCGTACGAGGTAAGAAGGTGCGTTGCCAGCTCAATAAACTATCCTATTAGCATGTGTAGGTTTTGAGGAGGATTATCTGGTATACCCTCCCGCTTTTAGGAAGAAAAAAACCGGATCATAGGATCCGGTTTTTTCGTTCAAAATGATCAAGTATTAAGCAACCGTGCTTAATAGTTCTTTGTCTATGACCTCCTGTAGCGCATGCTTTGGAAGGGCTCCTGCCTGCATCATAGGTTGCTTGTCCATCGGGATGAACAGGATGCTTGGAATACTTCTGATCTGAAATACCTGCGAAAGCTCCTGCTCTACTTCGGTATCGACCTTGTAGATGATAATATCAGGATTCTCATCGGCAAGTTCTTCCAGGATCGGAGCCACCATTTTACACGGTCCGCACCAATCGGCATAAAAGTCGATAATAGCAGGTTTATCTCCCTTATAGTTCCATTCTCTCTCTTTTGTATAATCGAAGATGTCTTCTTTAAACTGCGCTGTTGTAAGTTTTACTGTAGGCATATGATTCCTTGTTTGTATTATGGTGTAAAAGTACAATGGTAGCCAAAAGTGTGCTGTAACAAATGTTACGTTTCTAAAATAGGTGTTTTCGTTAAGGTATTGATATTCAACATAAAACTCTGGAGGCCCGGAGTAAAGCCAGAGTGACTAAAAGGTGCAGCTTTCAGCTGTTTCTTATCTCTTTACATAAAAGCCCAATGTTGAGGTGGATTGATACCATTGTTGTGGTATTTTTTAATGTACATGGCATCTTTTTTTTCGCTTAACAGGTGCTTTAGCAGTAAGGTGAGGTAAAAGCACATGATTTTATTTCTTTTTACAGCTACTGTATTCCCGGATATCAGGACCGTTTTACGTCATTTTTCACGCGTTTAAAATATGTAACTGTCTAATTGTAAGGCAATACCGTCAGTCATTTCCTGATGTTGTGTTTTTTTCTCGGGAAAGTGCCATTTACTAAAAATCTTTGAATCTTTTTATGAGTTATGCGGTCTTATTTTCGTGAAATAATAGTTAAATTTCGGACTTAAAATTGGGGTAGACCCATTTGCGAGCTTTTACGGTTGTTTTCAGGCCTTGTAAAGGTGTGAAAATGGCCCTGAAGAGATAAAAAAACATATATAAATTTTCTATGAGTCAATCGAGTCGATCTGAGACAATTTTTCTGGGAGATAAGCCCGCTTCATTCGGGAGATCAAATGTGCAATTAGAAGAAGTGGACATTAATAACGAGACCTATTTTAAGATCGCCCATGTGGATAACATGAGGCCTTTTTTTATGAGTATCGTGAGTAACTCCAACCACTGGATGTTTATCTCCAGTAACGGAGGTTTAACAGCTGGTAGAAAGAATAGTAACTTCGCCCTCTTTCCATATTATACAGACGATAAGATCACAGAATCGGCAGAGATCACCGGTAGCAAGTCTGTTTTCTTGGTAAAGAAGAACGGGAAGACCCAACTTTGGGAGCCTTTTTCGATCAGACAAAAGGGAATTTATAAAACAACGAATAACCTCTACAAGAACGCATATGGGAATAAGGTGATCTTTGAAGAGATCAACCATGACCTGGAGCTGAGCTTCCGCTACGAGTGGAATTCCAGCACGCAGTATGGCTTTATTCGTAAGGCCACCCTTAGCAATACCGGGAAGGCGGCTGCCGAAGTGCGTTTGCTTGACGGATTGCAGAATCTCCTACCTTACGGGGTTGAAGATGCGTTGCAAAATGCCAGCAGTAACCTGGTTGACGCTTATAAAAAATGTGAACTCGAGACCGATACCGGATTAGGGATCTACAGCCTGAGCGCGATCATTGTTGATAAGGCAGAGCCTAGTGAGGCCCTTCGTTCTAATATTGTTTGGTCGCACGGTCTTGAGAATCCTAAGTACTTACTTACTTCCCTTCAGATAGACGCTTTCAGACAGGGAGCCGATATCGAAACAGAAGTGGATATGCGTGCCGAGAAAGGCGCCTATATGCTAAACGCAGCCGTAACCCTGGAACCGGGAGCAAATAAAGAATGGAGCATTATCGCCGATGTGAATAAATCGGTGTCTGATATCGTAAGCCTTAAAGCTGAGATCAAAGAGAATAGGGAGCTTCACAAAGTGATCCTCGAAGATGTAGAGGCCGGTTCAGAAGAACTGGTTGCACTGGTTGGTGCTGCCGACGGATTACAGGCTACTGCCGATAAGCGTCGTATTACCCGTCACTTTGCCAATACCATGTTCAACATTATGAGGGGTGGTATTTTTGATCATAATTATCAGATCGAAAAATCCGACTTCCTACCTTATATCAAGAAAGCCAATAAAGCGGTATACGCTGCGAATAAAGCAGCCCTTGAGGCGATGCCTGAAGTATTCGACCTTAAGGCGGTCTCAATGATGGCTGCAGAGACAGAAGACATGGACTTTAAACGTCTGTGCCTCGAGTACCTTCCGTTGAAGTTTAGCCGTCGACACGGAGACCCAAGTAGGCCTTGGAACAAGTTCTCGATCAATACCCGTAACGAAATTGACGGTTCCAAGATCCTGGATTACCAGGGGAACTGGCGTGACATCTTCCAGAACTGGGAGGCGCTGGCGCATTCGTACCCGGAGTTTATCGAAGGTATGATCCATAAATTCCTCAACGCTACGACCTTTGACGGGTACAATCCGTATCGTGTGACCAAGGACGGATTTGACTGGGAGACCATCGAGCCGGACAATCCGTGGTCGTATATTGGATACTGGGGAGATCACCAGATCATTTACCTGCTTAAATTCCTTGAATTTGCAGAAGATTACTATCCGAAAACCCTCGCGCAATACTTTAACCGCGATATGTTCGTGTACGCTAACGTACCATACCGCATTAAAGCATACAGTGAGATCCTTAAAGACCCTAAAAATACCATCGACTTTGATGAGGCGGGAGATAAGGCCATTCGCACTTCACGTGATGAAATGGGAGCCGACGGAGCGCTGATCAAGGATCAAAAGGGCGGTATTTATCGTGTAAACTTCATGGAGAAGATCCTTGCCACCGTCCTGGCTAAGGTGTCTAACTTTATTCCTGAAGGAGGTATCTGGATGAATACCCAACGTCCGGAGTGGAACGATGCCAATAACGCTTTGGTGGGTAACGGGGTGTCAATGGTTACCCTCTATTACCTGAGAAGATTCCTGAAGTTTATGGAAGACCTTATGGAGCGTAATGGAGAATCTTCTACCGAGATCTCTGAAGAACTGTACGATTTCTTCCAGAAAGTGGTTAAAGCGTTCGAAGCCCATAATGGGATGTTGGAAGGGGCGATCTCTGATGCCGACAGAAAGAGCGTTATGGACCTGCTGGGTGAAGCCGGTAGTACCTACCGCACGGGAGTTTATGAGAACGGATTCTCAGGGGCGAAAAGATCGCTTGACCTGGCTGCTGTTAAACAGTTTGCTGCCCTGGCCAACGAATGGATGGAACATTCGATCAGAGCCAACAAGAGAGCAGATAACCTATATCACGCCTATAACCTGATGACCGTTAAAGGGGATGATAAGGTGGCGATCTCTTACCTGCCTGAAATGCTCGAAGGACAGGTAGCTGTATTGAGTTCAGGATACCTTTCTGTAGCAGAAAGTATCGAAGTGCTCGATAGCCTAAGAAATAGTAAGCTATATCGTGAAGACCAGAACAGTTATATCCTCTATCCGAACAAGGAGCTGCCAAGGTTTATGCATAAAAATACCATTCCGTCCAACAGCGTAGAGCGCTCTGAGCTGCTCAAGCAGTTGGTGGCCGATGGAAACCATCAGGTGATCTCTGCCGATAAAGACGGCGGATACCACTTTAACGGGTATATGAATAATGTCAATTTCCTGAAGAAAGCGCTTGCTGAGCTTCCTGAGAAGTACGAGGTGCTTGTTCAAAAGGAAGAAGGATTATTGGCTGAGATCTATGAAGAGGTTTTTAATCACAAGGCCTTTACCGGTAGATCAGGGACCTTCTTCGGGTATGAGGGGCTTGGGTCGATCTACTGGCACATGGTATCTAAACTGTTGTTAGCGGTTTACGAGATCAGTGAGCGTGCCGTGGAGGAGCAACTTGATAAAGGCGTTGTTGAAAAGATCAAAGCACACTATTTTGCAGTAAACGACGGTATCGGAGCAGATAAATCACCGGAAAATTACGGAGCTTTCCCGACCGATCCTTATTCGCATACTCCAGGTAATAAGGGAGCGCAGCAGCCGGGTATGACCGGTCAGGTGAAAGAAGATGTGCTTAGCCGTTTCGGAGAGCTTGGTGTTTACGTAAAAGACGGATTGCTCGGATTTAATCCTGCACTGCTAAAAGATGCTGAATTCCTTACAGAAGGGACTACCTTTAACTATGTAGATCTCGAGGGAGCTACCCGGTCGATCGCACTGGAGGCCGGTTCACTTGGGTTTACCTGCTGCCAGGTGCCGGTGGTTTATAAGAAAGCCGGTAGCCGTGTCGTGAAGGTTCACTTTGCCAGCGGTGACGTAAAAGAGCTTTCAGGAATGGAGTTGGATAAGGAGACCACTGCAGCTGTATTTGAGCGTACCGGAGCTGTTAAAGCCCTGGAAGTACTCCTTTAATAAATCCGTTGGAATGAAAAGAATCCTATCCAATACACTATATGCCTTATTGGGAATCCTGTTGCTTGCCTCATGCAAGCAGCAGGAGCCTAAGGCCGATGTTGAAACCGTAACCGATAGAACTGCGGCTGACATTCTGGGGAACCCTGATTTCAGGGCCATATCTTATGGAGGTTACCGCCAGACTAGCAGGGATATTCAGCCTACCCTGGAAGAGCTCAAGGAAGATCTTCTGATCATGGAGGCTATGGACATTCACCTGCTAAGAACGTATAACGTACATTTTGCACAGGCCGGAAATATCCTAAAGGCTATTAAGGAACTTAAACAGGAAGATCCATCTTTTGAGATGTATGTGATGCTCGGAGCCTGGATCGATTGTAAGAATGCCTGGACGTCAGAACCCGATCACACCGGAGAAGATGCAGATCGCAATACCAAAGAGGTGAACACCGCTGTGGAATTGGCGAAAACGTATCCGGATATCGTAAAGATCATCGCCATTGGTAATGAGGCCATGGTGCACTGGGCCTGGAGTTATTGGGTAGAACCCGGAGTGATCCTCAAGTATGTGAACTACGTGCAGGACCTGAAGAAAAAAGGGGAGCTGCCAGCTGACCTATGGGTGACCAGTTCTGATAATTTTGCTTCCTGGGGAGGTGGAGATGCCTCTTATCACAAGGAAGACCTGGAAGCGCTTGCCAAGGCCGTCGATTTTGTTTCGGCGCATACCTATCCGTTTCACGATACCCACTATACCCCGGAATATTGGCATAATGCCATTGCAGATGGAGATAGCCTGACAGCTGCTGAACAAGCTGAAATTTCGATGACTTCCGCAATCGATTACGCCAGGATGCAATACGAGAGCGTTAAAGACTACCTCGACAGTATCGGCGTTCAGAAGCCGGTGCATATCGGGGAGACCGGTTGGGCCAGTTATACCACCGAATTGTATGGCGATGAAGGCTCAAGGGCTACCGATGAGTATAAACAAGCCCTGTACCATGAATATATTCGGGCGTGGACCGATGCTGAAGGAATAAGCTGCTTTTATTTTGAAGCCTTTGACGAGCCCTGGAAGGATGCGCAAAACCCCGGTGGTTCAGAAAATCACTTCGGATTGCTTACCGTAGATGGTAAGGCGAAATATGCCCTTTGGGACCTGGTAGATCAGGGTGCCTTTGAGGGACTCACCAGAAATGGAAATACTATAGAAAAAACTTTTGAGGGCCATGTCGATAGCCTGATGATCACCGTATTAAAGCCCCTCGTCTTAAATAAATAAACTTATGAAACTCATGAATTGGTTTGGTATTACGCTTCTTGTCGCTGTGGCCGGCGGACTGGGGCAGTGTTCAAAAGAATCTTCAACCACAGATACTGTTGCTCCCGACCCGGATCCGGATCCGGTTGTTTCTGAGGTAACCGTTTCCGGTAGACAGGTGCTGGTAGATGGTGCCGCATATGAGATCAGAGGGTTGTGCTATAACCCGGTAGCCAAAGGCCGCACCGAAAGGGATTTTAACGACATGGATCGCGATCTTGACCTCATGAAAGAAGCAGGGGTAAATACGGTAAGGATCTATGCCCCCATAGACAGTAAAGGCGTTCTCGATAAGTTTCACAATGCCGGTATTAAGGTGATCGTAGGCTTTGGGTATAACCAAGGCGGGGTATTCGATATTCTTTCCGGGACCTGCATCGACTATGTAAATAAGTATAAGGATCACCCGGCTATCCTGTTTTGGGAGTTAGGGAATGAATACAATTACCATCCCGAGTGGTTTGGTAATAATATAAACACCTGGTATCGGTCACTGAATACGACAGCCGATCGGATCCACCAGGCAGACCCCGGACACCCGGTGGCTACAGCTCATGGGGAACTTCCAACGAACGAAATACTTGAACTTTGTCCAAATGTCGATGTATGGGGTATGAACGTATACCGCTGGGACAGCCCCGGAGATATTTTTGGTCAATGGGCCGCCATTAGTGAAAAACCGATGTATCTTTCGGAAGCCGGTGGTGATAGTTATATGACCGTGGCTGCAGAAGGCTATGCTCAGGGCGAGAATCAAAAAGCTCAGGCCGATGCCAATGCGAATATTCTCGATGAGGTATTCGCTCATAAAGATGTTACACTTGGAGTAACCCTCTTCGCCTTTTCTGATGAATGGTGGAAGGCCGGAAATCCGGATCAGCAGGACACCGGTGGATGGGCGCCAAACAGCTCAGGAGTGCCCTACGACGGGGCGCCAAACGAAGAATATTGGGGCCTTGTGGATATAGACAGAAATAAAAAGGAGGCCTTTTTTGTGGTAAAAGAAAAGTACCTGGAACTCCTTAATAATCAATAACCCTGTGCATCATGCTCCGGTGTGAGCATTGCAGACAGGCCCAAACAATACCTAATGAAAAATGCTCAAGAACTAACCGGCGATAAGGTGGCTATGGCACCTGAGGACGCCGCAAATAACATGAATATGAATAGTACTCATGACGAAAGCGAAAAAGTATCATGGGGGCAAAAGATCGCCTTCGGATTCGGGATGCTGGCCAACCAGATGTTCCCGGCAGCCCTGGGGGTCTTTATGGTGATCCTGGTCGAAGACCTCGGATTCCCTCCCTTGTTGTGGGGACTCATTTTCTTTGTACCGCGTCTTTTTGATGCTATCACCGATCCTATTATGGGATTCATTTCAGATAATACCAAGTCTAAGTGGGGGCGTCGCCGTCAATACGTCTTTATAGGTGCCCTGATCATGGGATTCTCCTTTGTAGCCATGTGGCAGCTTTACGAAGCTAACGGACTCGCCTATAATTTCTGGTATTTCCTTTCCCTCTCAATCGTTTTCTATTTGGGGCTTACCATATTTAGTGTTCCCTATGTGGCCATGGGGTATGAGATGAGTGACGATTTTCACGAACGTACCCGTATTATGGCCGTAGCTCAATGGATCGGGCAATGGGCCTGGGTGATCGCACCCTGGTTCTGGGTGGTGCTCTATAAGCCTGAGTGGTTTGAGACCGCCGATGCCGGAGCACGTGAGGTGTCCATCTACGTGGGGATCGGGTGTATGTTCCTCGCGATGATCCCTTCGATCTTTATCAAGAGCAGGTCTACCCTTAACGATACCAATCTAAAGCCCATAACCCTTGGTCATATTAAAGAGAGCTTTGTAGAGATCGGTGACGGATTCAAACAAGCCTGGAAGAACAAACCTTTTATGAAGCTTTGTGGGGCCACCTTCCTCGTGTTCAATTCCTTTAATACCATCGCGGCGTTCTCTTTCTTCATTATCGTATATCACCTGTTTGGTGGTGATGCAGGTGCTGCAGGAAACTGGCCTGCCCTGCACGGTAGCCTTGGAGCTTTGGCAACAACCTTCCTGGTGATCCCTATCGTGACCAAGATGTCTGAGAAGTTCGGGAAAAAGAAAACCTTTATGATCTCACAAGGGATCTCCATTATAGGATACATCCTTTTCTGGTTCCTTTTTGTACCCGGAAAACCCTGGCTGTTCATTTTTGCCCTGCCTTTCTTCTCTTTCGGGATCGGTAGTTTGTTTACCCTGATGATGAGTATGACAGCCGATGTTTGTGATCTGGATGAACTTAAATTTGGTCTTCCGCGTAAAGAGGGAACCTTTGGAGCGATCTATTGGTGGATGGTAAAATTCGGACAGGCGATCGCCGGACTTTCTACCGGACTCATCATGGGGCTTGTTGGATTTACCCAGGGAGCAGATACACAACCGGAAGAAGCGATCACAGGATTGCGATTGTTCTATACCTTACTTCCGATAGCAGGAACCCTGTTGGCCATGTATATCATGAGAAATTATGATCTGACCGAGGAAAAGGTAAATGAGATCTCTGTAGAATTGAAAAAAAGGAGAAAAGCGGCTAAGGAGCAAGGACCACAGCCTTCTGAGTAACCTGAACCAAACAGACTACGCGTAAATTAAAATATTCAGAACCATGTTCAGACAAGTAATTTTAACCCTGTTGGCGGGAGGTATGGTAGCATCCTGCCAGAATGAGACACCGCTGGAGGCTACTGTTTTAGAAACCTCTGCCAGTGGAAATAAGCTGACACAGGTGACCGAGTTCCAGCCTTCAGAGAATAGCTCTGAGGTGATCCTGGATCCCTCGGTGACCTTTCAGACCATCTCCGGATTCGGAGGAGCCTTTACCGAAGCTTCGGCTTCCCTGCTTAACAGGATGAGTAAAGCGAACAGAGAAGAGATCATACAGGCCTATTTTGGTAAGGATGGTGCCAGGTACTCCCTGACGCGTACCCATATGAACTCCTGCGATTTTTCGCTGGGGCAGTATTCGTATGCTCCCGTGGCTGGTGATAAGGAATTAGCGCATTTTACCATTGAGGAAGATATGGACGACCTGATCCCTATGATCAAAGACGCCATGGCGGCCTCAGAAGATGGCTTTCGTATTTTTGCTTCTCCATGGACTGCCGCTCCTTGGATGAAAGATAATAACGAGTGGGTAGGAGGTAAACTCCTGCCTGAATACTACGATACCTGGGCCAACTTCTTTGTGAAATACGCCGATGCCTATAAGGCCGAAGGGATCGATATCTGGGGATTCACCGTAGAGAACGAACCGCTGGGTAACGGAAATAACTGGGAGAGTATGCACTTTACGCCCGAAGAGATGACCGACTTTGTGGTTGATCACCTTGGGCCTGCTCTTGAGAATTCAGGAAAGGGCGATCTTGTGGTGTTGGGATATGATCAGAACCGTCAGGAGCTCAAAGAGTGGGTAGATGTGATGTACAAAGATGAGGAATCTTCAAAATATTTTGATGGTACTGCTATTCACTGGTATGAGAGTACCTACGATTATTTCCCTGAAGAATTGCAATACGCCCATGCCAAGGCACCTGAAAAATACCTGATCCAAACCGAAGCATGTGTAGACTCTGAAGTGCCACATTGGAAAGACGATGCGTGGTACTGGAAAAAGGAAGCTACCGACTGGGGCTTTGATTGGAGAGAGCCTGAGAAGAAATACCTCCACCCTAAATACGCTCCTGTAAACCGTTATGCCCGCGATATCATCGGATGTCTTAATAACTGGGTAGACGGATGGGTAGACTGGAATATGGTGCTCGATACACAAGGTGGCCCTAACTGGTTTGAGAACTGGTGTGTGGCACCTGTGATCGTTGATCCTGAAAAAGATGAGGTGTATTACACGCCTATCTATTACACCATGGCGCATTTTAGTAAGTACATCCGTCCCGGGGCTAAGGTGATCAAAGCAGACAAAACAGACGACGGACTCATGGTAACCGCTGCTCAAAATCCCGATAATTCGATCGCGGTAGTGCTCTTCAATGAAGGTAAGGACGCACGTTCCTTCACCCTAAAGCTCGGCGAAAAGCAAAAAGATATTACCATTAGCGGACAGGCAGTTCAAACCGTACTTATCCCTGCGGAATAACACATATTAAAACATGCCTCCAAAGCAGGAATGCATGTTGAAAAGACGATTTTTTTGGTAGTTTTTCAGTGATAAAGACCCTGGCTTCGGCCGGGGTTTTTGTTTTGGGTAAAGAGGTAAATGGGTAAAGGGGTAAAGAGGTGAAGGTGTGAAGGGGTGAAGAGCTTCTTTGTAAGACGTAATGTCTTCGCGAGTGAGCGCAGGGAGCGCGGCGATCTCATAACAGGAGGTATAGCCCTTCTTCGCCAAGGTTTCGGAGGGTGAAAAAGTGAAGAGTCAAAAAAAAGGCCGGCCTGAATGAACCGGCCGCCCTTTTTATAATGAGTGTTTGCAAGACCTTCTTACTCGCAATTGGAGAAATTAGGTTTTGGAAGGGTGTAGTTGGTCGCTCCAAGTGCGAAGTTTCCGCAATACAAAACGTTGGAGACGTCCCAACTGCTGAGGTCCTGATTAAAGGCGGTAGCCCCTTCGAACATGCCATACATCCCTTGTACAGAACTTACATTCCAGCCACTGATGTCCTGGTTAAAGGAAGTTGCAAATGCAAACATGGCCGAAATGTCACCAGCACTGCTCAAATCCCAGTTACTGATATCCTGGTTGAAAGAAGTAGCTCCGTAAAACATCTCATCGGCGTCTTGTACTTTCGAGGTTGTCCAGCTACCGATGGGCTGGTTAAAGGAAGTAGCCTCTTTAAACATACCGTATAAACTGATCGCATTGCTTGTATCCCATCCGCTTATATCCTGGTTAAAGACGGTTGCTTCTGCGAACATGCCCGATAAGCGAATAACATTACTCATATTCCAGTCTCCCAGATTTTGATTGAATGAAGAAGCGCGGTAAAACATGTATTCTGTGGTGGTAACGTTAGAAACGTTCCACACGCCAATGGGTTGGTTGAAGCTGATGGCACTATTAAACATATTCTTGAGGTTGGTGACGCTGCTGGTATTCCACAGCGAGATATTCCCGTTAAAAAGCAGGGCATTATAAAACATCAATTCCATGGTTTCCACCTTGCTTACATCCCATTGCTCCAGGTCTTGGTCGAAGGACTCAGCATGAAAGAACATACTTGCCATATTGGTGACGTTGCTCACATCCCAATGGTTGATGTCCTGGTTGAAAGCTGTTTTGTTATAGAATAACCTACTCATATTAGTCACCAGCGTGGTTACGGTGGTGCTTATATCTTCATTATTGGCGATCATGTCCCTCAGCATGGTTTCATCAACCACGGTATACGCTTTCCCGTTGATGGCACCGGTGTCACCTGCTACAGCCCATGACTCGGCTTTAATGGTAATTCCGTTGGTGTCGAGGTAAACGGCCTGGATCGCACAACCATTGGCGTCTACGTTTAATCCCTTGAGGGTATCCGGACAGGTGTCGATGTCATCGGTAACCCCGTCTTCATCGGTGTCTTTTTGCGATGTACTACACCCGTTCTCGTCGACCATGGCTCCGGCCTGGGTGTCTGCGCAAATATCTTTGTCGTCATTAACCCCGTCTCCGTCGGTGTCCTTCTGAGAAGGGCTACATCCGTTGGTATCGGTAGTTTCTCCCTCCGGAGTATTTGCACAGGTATCTTTGTCGTCGGTTACTCCATCATTGTCGGAATCCTTTTGCGAAGGGGAACATCCATTCTCATCTACAGCTGCTCCTTCCTGTGTTTCTGCACAGGTGTCTTTATCGTCTGTTACCCCGTCATTGTCGGTATCTTTTTGGGAAGGGCTGCAACCGTTGGCATCTGCAGTTTCACCTTCAGGGGTGTCTGCACAGGTATCCTTGTCGTCGGTTACCCCATCATTATCGGAATCAGTTTGCGAAGCACTGCATCCGTTCTCATCTACCGTTTCACCTGAAGGTGTATCGGGACAGGTGTCCTTGTCATCGGTTACCCCGTCGTTGTCAGAATCCTTTTGTGAGGCGGCACAACCGTTGCTATCTACTTCGGCTCCTTGAGGGGTGTTATTACATTGGTCGGCATCATCGGGAACACCGTCACCATCGCTATCCCGTTTCGAAAAATTGGCAACAACGTTCTTGTCGTCATTCATTTTAAAGGTAAACGGATTCGTTGAAGAGGTCACGTCGCCTGTCCATCCCGTAAACTCATATAGATCATCCGGGGTAGCGGTGATCGTAGCGTTTTGTCCTTCGTTGTAGATCTTTTCTACAGGGGTGGCTGTTCCCCCTTCCCCGGCCGTTACGGTAAGGGTGTAGGTTGGAATTTCATCCTTCTTGCAACCGGTAAATAGCAAGGGTAGAATAAAGAGAGGTAGTAGTTTTTTAAGCATGATTATGAATTAGTTGGTGTCACGAATATATTGCTTCAAGATTAAAAATGATTATTGGCTGGAGGGTTAAATTCGGAGTTTTTTCTTTCGTCTTGTATATCAGCCAGATAGGTTTTATGAGGTGCTTGCAAAAGGCGCTTGGGGGCTCCATGAATTTTGGTGGAATGTAGAAAATATACTAAATCATTTACCCTTCGGCTTAATTTCTTGGCAGGAACCGGATAAAATCAAAAATTGTAGACGCAAAAGGTCTGTGGCCAAATGGCTGCAGGTTTTAATGGATATGTACATGCCTAAAAACCAACGAACCAACATGAATAAGCTATTTATCGCACTCTTTTCGCTTTGCAGCTCCGTATTACTTATGGCGCAGGATGTATTGCCGATCATTCCCCAGCCGGTATCCGTAACCGTCAATGAGGGTACCTTTGTTATCGATGCAGAAACGGCTATTGTTTTTGATCAGGCCAATGATGGATTGGAAGAGGCTGCCAGGTTCTTTTCTTCGGCTATCGAAGAACTGTCGGGATATGCATTGCCACTGCAGGATAAAGCTCAAAGAACTATTGAACTTAAGCTGGAATCCTTGCCCGAGATCGGAGATGAAGGGTATACCATAAACGTAACCCCGGAAAAGGTGCTACTTCGCGCAAATTTAAGAGCAGGGATCATCTACGGGATGCAGTCATTGTTGCAGTTATTGCCTGCGATGCGTACCAATGCTGCCCTTGAGATCCCTTGTTTGTCAATAACCGACTATCCGCGTTTTGAATGGCGCGGAATGCACCTCGATGTGAGCAGGCACTTTTTTGGACCGGAGGTGATCAAGCAGTATATCGACCTCATGGCGGCTTATAAGCTCAATACCTTTCACTGGCACCTCGTTGATGACCAAGGCTGGAGGCTGGAGATCAAAAAGTATCCGAAGCTTACCGATATCGGAGCATGGCGGGTAGATCAGACACATTTGGTCTGGGGAGATCGGCCGCAAGCCAAAGCAGATGAAAAGCCAACCTATGGTGGGTATTATACCCAGGAGCAAATTCGTGAGATCGTGGCCTATGCAGCCGAAAGAAATATTACTATAGTTCCGGAGATCGAAATGCCGGGACATATAGCTTCTGCCATTGCAGCCTACCCGGAACTGAGTTGTAGTCAGATCCCTCAGCTGCCTTTGACCGGGGGTAATTACACCAATATGTCATCGAATTACTGTGCCGGGAACGATGCGGTATTCGACTTTTTGGAAGATGTATTGAGGGAGGTTGTTGATCTGTTCCCTTCAGAATATATTCATGTTGGAGGAGATGAAGTAAACAAAGAAGCCTGGAAGCACTGCGACCGCTGTCAGCGTCGTATAAAAGACGAGAAGTTAAAGGATGAACACGAACTTCAGAGTTATTTTATCACCCGAATTGAGAAATTCCTGAATGGCAAAGGACGCCGTATGATCGGGTGGGATGAGATCCTTGAAGGGGGGCTCGCTCCTGATGCAACGGTGATGAGCTGGAGGGGAGAAGCCGGCGGGATCGAAGCCGCCAAAATGAGTCACGATGTGGTGATGACCCCCGGGAAGCCCTTGTATTTTGACCACTACCAGGCAGGGCCGGAAGGGGAACCCAGGGCTATTGGCGGATTCAATACCCTGAAGCATGTTTATGATTACAATCCTATTCCTGAAGAACTTTCTTCTGAACAGGCCAAATACGTGATGGGGGCACAGGCCAATGTGTGGACCGAGTATATCACAACGGCCGCTCACCTTGAGTATATGGTATTGCCGAGAATGTTGGCCCTTGCTGAAGCTGTGTGGACACCCCTGGAAGATAAAACTTGGGAAGGGTTCAACCGCAGGTTGCAAAGTCACTTGAGAGGCTTCGAGCAACGCGGACTCAATTATTGTCCTGGAAATTTCACGGTAGCGATCACCCCTGAATCGGCTAACGGAATTTTAAAGGCGACCCTTGGCACAGAGATCTTGGGGGCGAAAATACATTACACCCTTGATGGTAGTGATCCTACACTTGAAAGTTTGTTGTATACCCAGCCCATTATTATTGATAAAACCACTGAGCTTAAAGCTGTAAATGTGGTGCATAACGAGGTGAAAGGATACCAGCCGGCATCGCAGCATTTTGCTGTTCATGAGGCGATCGGGCGTGAGGTGAAGTATACAAATCCGGTAAGCAGGTATTACACAGCCGACGGACCTAATGCCCTTACCGATGGGGTTCGTGGTACCGGAACCGTGGGCAAATACTGGCATGGGTTTAGCGGCAAAGACCTTATCGCTACTATTGACCTGGGAGAGCAGCAGTCTGTTAGGCGTATTAGCCTGGGTTGTTTGCAAAAATACAGGGATTGGATCTTTATGCCGGAAGCAGTGACCTTTGAGGTTTCTCAAGACGGTAAGAAGTATAAGGAGCTGGCGACGGTTGCCAATCCGATAGCCCGGGATGCCGGGGAGGTGCAACATGATTTTACCCTGACCAAGGCGCTAAAGAATGTTCGCTATATTCGGGTGTCTGCAAAGAACACCCTATGTCCGGAAGGTCATCCGGGATCAGGGAAGCCTGCCTGGATCTTTGCCGATGAGATCATCGTAGAATAGAGGCAGTAACATGAATCTGCCCTGCGGGATGAGTAGTTGAGTCAGGCCCTGTCTTTATAATGCGCTAATGTGATAACTTTAGTTGATGCGATGGGGTGTTTGCAGGTGTTGTGGTGTTGGTTAAGAAAAAAGAAGTATTTTCATAAGCGTAACACCAAAAATATACCCTATGAAACGCTTTACACTTATCTTATTGTTTATGATCGTTGGTGCTCCGTTAATGGCCCAGGAAACTCCGGAACAGGAGTCTGAGGGGATGGAGGTCGATAAGAATGCACACCGTGTGCAGACCTTTACCCAAGAGGAACGCGATAACCTTCAGCTTTGGTATTACCGTGGGCTTCAGGAGATGGGATTAACCGAAGAGCAAGAGGCTCAATATCAGAGTACACTTACCTATTACGCAGTAAAGATGGCTCGTCTGGACGATAAGGACCAGGAGTGGACCAAAGAAGAGCTCAAGGAAAAGTTCAAAGCCTATCTGAGTAAGCAGGAATGGGAGGTGCGAAAGATCCTTACCCCTGAGCAATATGTTAAGCATGAGGAAATGTACGGCGAATTCTTAAGGTCGGTGTATCGTCGCTTTGGGATCGGTGAAAAAATTGAAGAAGCAGAGAAGAACTAGGAGATCTGACGATCTGTTGTTTTGGGCATGCAGGTGTAGACCCCTGCTTTTTCTTTATGGATCACCTGTTGCTGTTTTAGCGAATCGGTGATGTAATTCCCGGTGATACAAGCCTTAAGTAACGGGAAGTATTTGGGTTTGACCAGGGTCGAGAAGAAATAGCGTATCACTAAAAAATAGCGTGCGACAAGGAAGTTGAGGTACCCGCGATTCTTTCTGAGGACATAGAGCATGGACATTTTGAGCTCTTTCTTGATGGCAATGGGTGCCTTATGGCTGCTGCCCTCGAAATGAATGTATCGAGCCCCGGGCAGGTACCAGGTGGATCTCCCTTGCTTTTTCAGGCGATAACAAATATCGCTTTCCTCGTAGAAGAGGAAGATGTTGGTGTCGAAGCCGCCTACCTTGTGAAAATCTTCCGCCCGGAAGAACATAAAACTCCCGTTGACGTAATCGACCTCTACCGGTGCAGCATATTCCTTTTTTCGGGAAGGCTTTCTACCAAATGCCCCACTTTCAATAAGGGTGTTTCCGAACATGATCTTGGGGAGAGAGATAAAATGCCCAAAGCTTCGCGCCTGTCGTTTTTGGTCGATCCTGATCTGCGGGCCACAGACGGCAGCCTCCGGGGTGATTTCCATAAACCGGAAACAGTGTTTTAAACAATCGTCGATCATCAGGGTGTCGTTGTTAATGAAGGCGTAGTATTTGGCGTTAGCCCATTGTACACCATGCATATTCCCGGCACCAAATCCGCCGTTGAGCTGACTCCGGAATAGGATTAGGTTGGGGTGGTCAAGCTGTTCTGTAAAAGCTTTAAGGGTTTGGAAATCCTCCATTTCAGAACTATTGTCCACGATAATATATTGCACCGATAACTCAGAGGTGGACTTCTCCATAAGACTTTGAACACACTCGATAGTATACCCCGCATTATTGTAGTTGATCACAATGACGGCTATGTCATATACGTTTTCCATAGATCTTAGACCTGAGTTTTTATCAGTAAAAACTGATCTTAAGGTAAGCATAATTCGCTCATCTTTCATCTTTAACGATAGGCTGCCCCCTTCCATTCCAAATATTGTAATGCATATTCTCCGGGGCTGTTATAGTTCTGAGGATTATACGTATATTTCTTTTTGACACCTTAATTCCTTGAATAGCCACGTAGGAAATTGCGATCCCGGACATTATAGGGGTGTCACAGATGGTCACGCTTGTATAACGACCGATAACCGTTTTAAGAATTTAATGACATAGAACCTATGAAACATCAGTTGACATTAATGGCCATTATGTGCTTCGTGATGTGCCTCTCCCAATCATTTGCTCAATCGGCTGCCCTTAACCCCGAGGATATTACCCCTGTAGAAGTGGGCGATGTGCTGCCGGAGGCTGTATTAAGAAATGCGAAAGGGGAGGATGTTTCCCTGAAAAAGTTGATCGGCACCACTCCCGCAGTATTGGTATTTTACAGGGGAGGCTGGTGTCCGTATTGCAATTTGCATTTATCATCCTTGGCTGCCGCAGAGAGCGCTATTACCGATCTTGGGTATCAGATCCTGGCGATTAGTCCGGACGATTTCGGGAATCTGGACCCGACCATTGATAAGGGTGGTTTGGGCTATACGTTACTTTCAGATCCGGGCGGTAGCTTCATCACCGATCTTGGAATTGCCTTTCAGACCCCTGAGAAGGTCAAAGGTTATGTTGCCTCGACAGCCCAGGCAGGTAATATGGCCGACGTGATCCCGGTGCCCGGAGTTATGGTGGTCACCACAGAAGGGGAGATCCGCTACACCTATTTCAATCCTGACTATAAGGTGAGAATGGAGGCTGATGCCTTACTGGACGTATTGAAAGGCCTGAAGAAATAATCAACGATAACGCTTAAACTCCTCAGTATGAAAAAAAAGGTCATTCCTGTTCTGTTATTGATCCTCATTCTATCGGTGGTCTATGCAGAGTACAGTTTTGGAGTGCTGGCGTTTGCAGGATTTGATAATAAAGGCCTTGAGGTAAAGCAGGTGACGCATCGCCTGGGTAATGCCGATACCACCTCGTCTGTTTCTGTAGATCATACCGTCTGGGACGGATTGCTTAAAGCACATGTCGATGCCAAGGGAGTTGTGAATTACGGAGGATTAATTCAGGACAAAGCCAAACTGGACGATTACCTGGAGTTCCTTGCCGCTCATGTTCCTGATGATGCCTGGTCGGTGCAGGAACAGCTGGCGTATTACATTAATTTATACAATGCCGCTACCGTTAAATTGATCCTTGATCACTACCCTGTACAAAGCATTCAGGATGTACCAAGAACCTGGGCGGTTCCCTTTATAAAGATCGGCGCGAAAGAGTTCTCTTTGGGGGCACTGGAGCATAGTCTGCTCCGTAAGATGAACGAACCTCGTATTCATTTTGCGATCAATTGTGCGTCAAAGTCTTGTCCCGATCTATGGAATAGTGCCTATACAGCAGCACACCTGGATACCCAATTGGATAGGGCAACCCGAAGATTTTTGAATTCTGATAAGAACCACATCACCGAAGACCGCCTGGAGCTGTCTAAGATCTTTCAATGGTTCAAAGGCGATTTTAATGATGGTGACCTCATAGGATTTCTAGATCCCTATGTAGGGTTCAACATTTCAAGTAGCGCTGAGATCGAATTCAGGCCCTACGACTGGAGTCTTAACGGGAGTTGGTGATCAAGCTCTTCAGACAGCCGATCATTCATTGCCCTTTATTCCGGGCTGTACGATCTCGAATCCTTCACTTTCTTTAGCCTGATCTACCATGACTTTGACATCTTGTAGTAGTTGTTTAGCATCGTAGACCACCCCGTCTTTGATGGTATATTTTACACCCCCCACACGAATCACCTCGTTGTTTTCGGTTAGTTTGATAGCACCAGTGCCGTAGAGGACCTTTAGATTGACCAGCGGATTCTCTTCTACGATCACCAGGTCGGCCAGTTTCCCGATGCTTACGGTTCCGATCTTATCGTCCATCTTCAGGGCCTCGGCACCACTCAAGGTGGCGGCCTTAATGATCTCCAGGGGGTGGAATCCGGCCTCTCTGAGTAGTTCCATTTCGCGGATATAGGCGAAGCCGTATAACTGAAAAATGAATCCGGAGTCTGAGCCCACCGTCACCCTTCCGCCGCGGTTCTTGTATTCGTTAATAAAGGTCATCCATAGCTGATAGTTCTTTTTCCAGGCCACTTCCTGCTCTGTTCCCCAGAAGTGCCAGTAGGAGCCGTGAGACACCTTGCTGGGTTGGTAGAATTTCCAAAGGGAGGGCAGGGTGTAATCTTCGTGCCATTCGGCTCTTCGGGCGCGTTGCAGATCACGGCTGGCTTCGTAGATATTAAATGTAGGGTCGAGGGTGAAGTCCAGTTCGAGAAGCTCGTTCATCACGGCATTCCAGTGTTCCGAATACGGAGGGGCCGCCTGCTGCCATAATTTACCGGCCTCCTCAAAGCGGTGCTGCTCGTTCTGGTAGTTGTAGTCCAGCGGATAATCCTGCACAGTCCTGTCGGTGAACAGGGCCTCAGGCAACCCGTACCAGTGCTCCATGCTGGTGAGTCCCGCGCGTGCTGAATGCAATACGTTCCACCCGGCTACATTGAGCTGAGCGTGGTGACAGGCAGAACCCAGTCCGAGTGCTTTATTCTCTTCCAGGGCCGCCTGCATGATATCAGGGGCAGCGCCAAAGAACTTCACCCCGTCGGCACCGTTCTTAGCATTTTTTTGAACCCATGCTCTGGCCATTTCAGGGGTGCTTATAGGTTGGTCACTACCCTGGCCAAATACGGTATAAGCAAAGATCCTCGGAGCAATAATATCGTTCTTTTCACTTTTATTTTTCAGGTCGAGAGTCCAGTCAAGTCCGCGACCTCCGGGTTCCCTCACAGTGGTGACCCCATGGGCCATCCATAATTTAAAAACATAATCCCAGTCGGCCCCCTGTGCTTCCCCTCCAATATGCCCGTGCATATCGATAAATCCGGGTAGTAAATACATGCCTTCACAGTCTAGTTCTTTCCCTCCGGCTTTGAGTTGCGGACGGTCTTCTTTTTTGATCGCTACCCCGGGGAAGCCTACATTATGAATTCCGGTGATCACGTTCTTTTCGATAACAATGTCTACCGGCCCCATTGGTGGCGCTCCATTCCCATTGATGAGCGTAACTCCGCGAATGATGAGTTGCTCAAAGGGTCCCTCGTCGTGTAGCGTAGTTGTGGATTGTGCATGCATGACAAACGAAAGACAAAAACTGAAAAGGAAAAAGAAGAGACGTTTCATCGAAGTTGGGTTTCTTATGGTGGAATTTTCCTTCAATATAAAGCATTATGCGCATATGAAATAATTTAAGTCCATACAGGTAGTGATAGAAGTGTCTGTTATTATCCGATTAAAACGTACTTTAGAGGTATGAGTACAAATAATCACATCGACTATATCGAATTCAAAGCAAACGATATTGAAGCCGTAAAAACCTTTTACACGGCATGCTTTAACTGGGTGTTTACAGATTACGGCCCCGATTATACCTCATTTTCAGGGAGCGGCGTCTTCGGCGGATTTGAAAAGTCGGACCAGCCTGTAGAGAATGGCGCGCTGATCGTGCTCTATCATGAAGATCTTGAAGTGATGCAGGAAAAGGTCGCACAAGCAGGAGGTGAGGTCACCGTTCCGGTTTTCTCTTTTCCCGGCGGCCGACGATTTCATTTTAAAGATCCTTCCGGGAACGAACTGGCCGTTTGGTCGGGGTAGCCTTTCGTATACGAAATCGTACTTCTGTGCGCTAGGGACGGTCGGCCTTCCGGTAGTACAATGTGTAATACAGGGGGTTTTCTACTTGCTCTTTTACAATTTCAAAACCATTGGCGGGTTGAATATCGAGTTCCCAGTCTGCCCGTTTTTGGCTTACCTCAAGGGAATATCCTGAGGTTGTTTTTTCATACCGGATACTGACCTCATTGGCTCCGATCTTTACGTTTTCCAGGTGGGCGAAATCCCAATCTGATGGCATTAAGGGTTGTATGCGGATGTATTTTTTGGAAGCCAGTGGCTGTATCCCGAAGAATTGTTGGACCACGGGTACCGCATAGCTGTAGATATTCCAGGCCTGGGCAAACATGCCGTAATCGGGTGAGACCTCATAGATACTTCCCGGTAGGGCATAGCTGAAGCTGCGTCCCATTCTTTTAAGGTAATCCAGGGCCAGGTCGGGGTTCCCATAGTTGTTTTCGGCAACTGCAGAAACGCCGGTAGGGAGGGTCATCACTGCTCCGGTATAAGAGAATACCTTACTTCCCTTAAAAGAACCGATATCTGTCCCGGCCGACTCGTCCCGGTCGATCCCGGTGACGAAAACCCCAAAGGGATTTACAAATTGCCTTCCTGTTTCCAGTGCCTTTTGTGCTTTATCCCTATCGGCGATCCCCATTTCCATGGGTGTGTTTACTACCCAATTGTGATGTAAAACGAATGGACGCTCTTTTGCAGAAGGATGCTTTAGCAGATATGCTTTGGTCTCCTCCAGTTCTTTTACCGCCCAGGGTTTATTCAGGGTGTCGGCACGAATAATGGCGTCTTCGATGAGCTTCAGGGTTTGTTGATCATTCGCAATAAAATCAGCATAGGAGTTAAAGTCATCTACCCAAAATACCTCATTGATCCTTGTTTTTAGTGCTTCCGCCTGCGTCTTGTATTGGGCGGCAATGTCCGGCCTTCCCACGACCTCTGCTATTTTGGCTCCGTCTTCCAGTCCGCGTTGGGTGTAGCTGGCTACATCGATCATTTCACTGTCCAGTCCGTGGATCTCCATCATTCCGGAACCTTCAGGAAAGCCATTGCCATTGCGGTCTTGCTCTTCTGTGATCCAATCCAGGCCTTTTCTGATCAGTTCGAAATGGTCTGTTAAGACGTTCACATCACCGGTCCACAGGTAGTAGTTCCACAGCAGTGATGCGAATTGCGGAGTCTCATTCACATTGCCCGGATTAAATACCACCCCATTGGTGGAGGCTTCGTGAACAATGCGGCCGTTGTCATTGGACTTTGCCGAAAGGGATGCAAGCAGGTTGATGGTAGCCCGGGTGATCTCAAAATTACCGGTGGCCAGATACCCTTGCAGGGCGTATTCACTGTCACAACCAAACCACCAGGGGTAGTCGGGATATCCGGCGGCGATGCCCCTTCCGTGCTCCGGTACCTCGCGGATAAACCACTGTGCATTGTATTTAAGCCATCGAAATACCTTGTCAAATTCAGGGTCGGAGGTGGTGAGCCTGGATTGGCGTTCCAGCAAATTGGCGCTCTGGACCTTTTCCTGTAGAAGGATGTTGGCGTTGTCCCTGATGTCTGCGAGTTCGGTCATGGCTTCCTCCAGAGAGGTGTAAGAAGAGGCGAGGTAGATGGATATCACCTGTTTCCCGGCCGGGTCTATCGTTGCGGGGATATTCATTACTGCAGACTTCCCCTTTCCCTTGTAGGGGCTTTCCTCAATGGTAAAGTCTTGAATGGCTTCTGAAGAGGTTACTACACCGTACCAATCATTATTGAGGTCTTTGGCTATAATGGTGTTCTCGCCTTTGATCATATAAAGGCTGTCTGCTGCATCGATCATGTCCGACCGTTCTCCTAACCAGGTGGGGCGAAGGTCTGTATGCGCCTGAAACTGGAGCGATCCGCTCCATGACGTTTTGCCTTCATTACTCAGGATGTACTCCACAACCATACCCTGTTGTTGGTCCGGGGCAAATTGGAATTGTTCTACTTGCAGGTTAGAGCCAGGTATCTCATAGGTGAATGTACTCCCGATGGGGTAGTTTATGAAGGTGGCGTCTTTTAGGGGGAAGGTATTGTTACCTTCCAGAATATTTGCCTCGAAACCATCCATTACCTTGATGGGGTGATTCCACAATCCGCCCATTTCCTTGTCGATATGCCACCCGATCTCAGGAAACGAACCGTCCTGGGCTCCTATGGCGTAAAAGCGGTCGCCGGCGGTAATATAGGGGGAGTGCTTGTAGGTTTCCTTTCCGGGGATTCCCTCTAATGTTCCCAGGGTTTCGTGAAGAGCGGGTTGCTGCTCGTTGCAGCTAAAAAACATGATCAGTACTAAAAGAAGTATCCTTTTCATAGACTAAAAATAGGAAATCGGACGGACTTTGGCTTCTAAGTTGCTGACGTCATGTTATTTCAGGAATCAGGAGTGTTGTGTAACCTGAGGTTCAGGCATTACTCATTTAAGTCCACTGCAGATCTCTTTGATCTTTTTAACAACGATCGGGGCTGCCGGATACACCATATCATGGCCATACCCTTGAAGTTCGAATAATTCTGAGTTGGTATTGCCAACGAGCTTCATCATTCGCAGCATATAGGCATTCTCCTCATAGCGTCCGAGGAGTTCCAGCTCCCTGTCTCCCGTGATCATGATGTACGGTGGTGTCTCTTTTTTAACATGGTACAAAGGGGCCATGGCATCTACTACCGGGCGGGTTTCGGGAATGCCCATTTCTTCCCGAACGGTCATATGGGTAATGGTGTGTCCGCTAAGCGGGATGAGTCCGGCGATCATATCGGGATGCAGGTCGTATTTTTCAAGGTAGGTGCTATCCAGTCCGAGCATACTGGTTATATACCCCCCGGCAGAATGCCCGGAGAGGAAGATCTTTTCTGTGGAACCACCATAATCTTCGGCATGGTCAAAAGCCCATTTCACCGCCTTAGCCGCATCGTCAAGGATCTCCCTGGTAGCGACTTGCGGATAAAGACGGTAATTTACTGTAAACACAATGATCTCTTTCTCTTTGAAATATTCGGGTATGTTTTTGGTACCTCCTTTGAGTCCGCCCCCATGAAAATAGACCAGGACGGGCAGATCGGACCGATCGTTGGGATAAAACGCATCGAGCTTACAATACTCCGCGATCAGGTCATCTCCGGTCGCGTAAGGGATATTCTCTTCCAAGGTGTACGAAATGACATTGTCGGTTGTTTGAGCCCGTGTAGTCTGCAGTGTTATGGTGAGCACAAGGAAAAGGGCAGAGAGATACTTAACGGATGAAAGTGGAGGCATAGCTTGAGATGAGGTGTGATGCTGTTGGTTTATTTTTCCTTTAATGTTTCTGCGACCTGGTTGTAGTATTCCCGGCTCAAAACTTCGGTCCAGGTGGTGGGTTGTGTACCACCGTAAATAGCTAGGTAGGTCACATCATGTTCCTTTGAGGAAGCGTGCCAGTGCTCGGTGTCTTTCGGGCACTGGATCACATCGCCCTCCTTCATACGGATAGGTTCCTTACCTCTTTCCTGGTAATACCCTTCACCTTCAACAACGATAAGCACTTGGGGAGAATCGTGATGATGCCAGTCTAAGGTAGAGTTTGCCTTGAATGTAGCCTTGGTGATGTTGTAGCTAAGGTCTTTGTCTGCGCTTACCAAATGATGAAGCCATGCTTCGCCTATATAGTGGGTATTTGGGGCTTTGGTGCCCTCTTCTTCATAGGAGGCGATGGTATAGTTGGTGCTTTGAGCGTATCCTGATAAAATGCAAAGGCTAAAAAGGAAGAAGAGAAAAGTTTTCATCGTGGTTTTTGATTAAAGATAATGAATAGGTCGGAATCTAAAGTATTGGGGGCTAAACGCAACAAAGTCCAACTTTTTCAAGTCGGACTTCCTGTATTGTGGCTATTTATGTTTTATGGTTGACGCGCCGTCTCGCTCCTTCGATAAAAACATCCACAGGATGTTTTCTAAACGCTCGGAAGGCACTTGGGTGATGTTTACCGAATAATGATCTCTTCTGAATATAGGGTATCTGAATGCGGATGTATAGGAGAGTGGGATAGCACTTCTTTAATTGCGTTTCCGCTGGTGACGACAAGTCGTTAAACGAAAAGAAGGGGAAAATCTACTGATTTTAAGTTTTCTTCAAATAACTTTCTTTTTAGAAACGGTATTTAAATATTTGTTTTAAATATTCAGAATAGCACTAATTAATTCAATACTGATTCTATGAAGAATTTTGAAGTCAACACCAAAGCATTAGAGAAGGATTTTTTGGAGGTTCATGTCCTGATTAACAAGGCGTATCCAAATTGGATCCAGCCATTGGATAACGATGTTCTTTCAGTATTCGACAAATCAAAAAACAAGCTCTTACAAAAAGCTGAAGCCATGCGATGGGTATTGAAAGATGATCAAGGAAAGTTGATAGGAAGAATTGCTGCTTTTGTGAATAAAAAATATACCAATAAAGGTGATGATGTTGAGGTCGGAGGTATCGGATTTTTTGATTGCATAGATGATCATAAGGCTGCAGCATTGTTGTTTAATACTGCCAAAAAATGGTTGATGGATAGAGGAATGGAGGCCATGGATGGCCCTATTAATCTTGGTGACAGAGATAAATGGTGGGGTTTGTTGGTAGATGGATTTCATCCTCCGATCTACAACATGAATTACAATCCGCCTTATTATAAAAACTTATTTGAGGCATACGGGTTTCGAAATTTTTATGATCAATTATGCTGGAGCCTTACGGTATCCGGTGAAGCGCATCAATTAGCCCCCAAATTTTATGAAGCCCATAAAAAATATTCAGGAGACCCTGACTTTAAAGCTGAATTTATCAATAAAAAGAACCTGGAAAAATATGCCAGGGACTTAAGTGTTATCTACAATAAAGCCTGGGCACAACATGAAGGGAACAAGGATATTTCGCCCGAACAGGTACTGAAACTTTTTAAAACCATAAAGCCTGTTTTGGATGAGAAACTTATTTGGTTCGCATATTACAAGGATGAACCTGTAGCGATGTGGGTTAATTTACCGGATATCAACCAGGTGATCAAACACCTTCATGGAAAGTTCGGGTGGTTTTCAAAGCTGAAATTCTTTCTCATTAAAAAACTGGTTAAAAATGAGAATTTTATAGGTCTCGCCTTTGGTGTTGTTCCCGAGTTTCAAGGAAAAGGTCTTGATTATTACTTGATCGTGGAAGCAGAGCAAGTGATTAAATCCACCACATCCTACAAAAAACTGGAGCTTTATTGGCAAGGTGACTTCAATCCTAAAATACTGGGTATTTCTAAAAATTTAGGAGGGAAACACTCCCGAACATTAGTGACCTACCGGTATTTATTCGATAGAAATAAAAAGTTCGAAAGACATCCTGTTTTGCTATAAAACAGATTAGATACTACAAACCTAAGAGGCGGTGGGCCGGCTTTAAGGATTCCTGTGCTCCCGGGACAGGCTTCTCGCCCTTCGAGTGGTCGCAAGTAAAAAAAGCCACACAAGGGGTTTAGAAACAGTGGTGTTTTATTGAAAGTAATGCCCACGCGCCAGCTCGCCCAGTCGCTAAAAACATCCACAGGATGTTTTTTGAACGCTCGGCCGTCTCTTGGGCCTGCCTGCCTGCCGGCCGGCTCAAACCAAGGACCCTCGATGTAGGATATTCAGTAATAATTCAATTGACCGATTTACCTCACCCAGAGTTTCAAAGTGGTACATTAGAGAATATTATAGGCCAACTAAGTCAAGTGCTTTCAAAAGAAGGAAGTTCAGAGAGTTAATTACAACCCTACCTTCATTTACAGGCTATGATGCTACATGTGATAGCGATCTAAATACATAAATCAAAAACATCATAAAGTTTTTTACTCAATTGAGTTTTACATTTTAAAAGAAATGGCCTCATTTAAATGGAAGTTTTCCATGAATATAATAATCATGATGATGCTGGAGAGGTTTCAGAACAGATAATAGATTTCATTATAGAATTCTTCTCTAAAAAAACTTAGAGAAAGTTTTTTATCTTGAAAGCATGCTTCAAGTAATTTTGTAAAGATATTTTTATCATGAAAAACAATTTTAAGGCATCTATAGTAGATATTTTACAAAGAGGAGATGTTGTTTCAGCTTCATTCACTTATGCTCATAAGGGTAATGAGGTTTATGTTTACATTAATAATAAAAAGCTTGATTATTCTGATGAATTTGGAAAAATGCTTAATGAATGGATGAGTTGTTACGCAGATTATTTGCTTGAACAAAATGAAATGCATGATTTTGAGATTGAATTTGAGTTACTTGATAATGAGTTAATATTTTTGACAACATTTCATGAGTATGAAGATGAATTTGATGATGTCTATTTTGCGTTAGACGAAAAGGATGAAATATCTTTTTTAAGAGAAAAAGTTGATTGTGATGATTTTAGATATGAAAATTTTGATTTTGTTTTTGATTACGATGGAAAAGACTTTAATTATTTAGAAGTGTCTTATCTATGTGATGATGAATATATTGATGTTGAGCTTTCAGAAGAACAAGTAGATATATTAAAAAGTGAAATCAAAGATTTTATAAGCGAGAATGTACCATATCTAGATTTCGATAATACAGTTGAACAGAATTATACTGTCTTTTGTGATAATTCTACTCAAGTACGACTGGTTTATTCAGTTGCTGCTGGACCTATATCTAACAATTTTGACGATTTTGTTGAAGATTAAATTATCTACAAAAGAGTCTTTTTTAAACCTTTTTCAAAGAGACAAATTGAATTTGAAATGGTTTTTGGGAAGCTTACGTAAACATAGAAGTTTAGTCTTTTTTTTAATTTATGATAGCTCTACTATAGTTGGTGGCGGATATTATTTTGATAATAAAACATATAGAGACTATTCTATTTATATCATCAAAAACTATCAAAGATTGGGATATGGAAAGAAGACGATAAATTTACTTTTGAAAAATAAGAACAATCAACTAAGATTTAAGATTTCAAAACATAATAAAGCATCTCTACAATTTTTTGACACTGTTCTAAATGATGTTGGGACAAAATTTGAATCAGAATATTATGTTAACTGGTTGATAGAGTAAAATATAACATATGAAAAATGAGTTTTGAGGATTTGTACTTTTTTATATAGGATTTTATAGATAAGAGCTAAAACAAATCCAACTTTTTATGTTGGACTTTCTGTATTGTAGCTATTCATGTTTTAATGCATGCGCGCCAGCTTGCTCCCCTGTCTGCCGTCAGGCAGGTTCGTTAAAAAGGTCCACTGGACCTTTTCTTAACACTAGGCCGTCCCTCTTGGGCTTCCCTCGTCGCTGAGCTTCTCGGGACAGGCTTCTCGCCCTTCGAGGTATCACAAATAAAAAAAGCCAACCTTACGGCTGGCTTTCTGCTTTTAAGCTCCCCCTCTTGGGCTCGAACCAAGGACCCTCTGATTAACAGGCGTGCTGAATGGGTTTTCATCAATTTTCATATGCTTTCAAAACACCTGTAAACACTGGGTTTCCCGAAGATTGACTTTGTATTTGGTTTCATTAATTGTACCTTTTATAGGCGATTTGTTGTACCCATGTTGTACCCATTATCAATTTTCTATGACCAGTATAAAGACAGTAATAAGAAAAAAGCCACTTGCTGACGGAAGGTTTCCGGTCTATATTCGGGTCACAAAAAACAGGCAATCTAAATACTTCAAAACTATTTTTAGTGTCAGACGGAATCAATGGAACGCATCTGAAGGTTGCTTTAACAGTAAGCATGAAAATTACCTTCAACAAAATCGACTTCTGCTTAAATTCAAGGATAAGGCACTGGAGGTACTTACTGAATTAAAATTACAGCAGGAAGGATTCACCCTTGACGATTTTGAATTTAAATACCGGGTAAAAAGTAATCCAGCCTCCCAAAAGGTATTTCCCTTCTGGGAGGAATTAGTTCAGGAAATGATCGAGTCCGGTCGGATGGGTAATGCGCGTTACTATAAAAATGTCAAAAACTCAGTTTTTAAATTCACCCGCTTCAACAGGCGATTTTCCTTCCAGGATTTAGATCCTCGTTTTTTAAATAAGTACGAAGTATACCTAAGATCAGAGGGATGGAGGGATAATGGAATCATTGTTTACATGCGTGGTATTCGAGCCATGTACAATAAGGCGATTGAAAGGGGCTGGGTCAAAGAATCCTTTTATCCATTTAAAGCCTATAAACTCTCAAAGTTTAAAGTGCACACCAGAAAGCGAGCGCTCTCTATGGAGGAGGTAAATAAGATCGTAAATATGAATCTTGAAGAATATCCAGACCTTACCCTTGCACGTCACCTGTTTGTTTTTAGTTTCTATACAAGGGGGATGAACTTTGCCGATATGATGAAATTAAGATGGGATGATATCAGGAATGAAAAGATCTATTACATACGGTCAAAAACAAAAGGACATTTTACAATTCAAATAATCGAGCCTGTAAGAGCTATCCTGAACTACTTCAAAGAAGACAATTCCGGTACGGGTTATGTTTTTCCAATATTGCTTAAAGATGATCTTACTCCTGTTCAGATTGAAGATCGAAAACATAAGGTAATGAGGAGGTACAATCGAGATCTTAAGGAAATTGCCAAAGTCTGTGGTATTGATAAAAACGTTACCAGTTACGTGGCACGGCACAGCTTTGCCAATTGCCTAAAACAAAAAGGGGTAGCAACCGATATCATCAGCGAATCACTTGGTCATCAAAATCTATCTGTAACGCAGGCTTATTTAAAGGAGCTTGATTCTTCAAAGATCGACCAGGCAGTCCTTCAGTTGCTTTAAGCCAGCTTCATGTTAGAATATCAATAATTAGTACTACAGTCTTCCCCTAATCTTCCATAACTAGCCTATGAAATGCAAGTACTAAAATGTTACTACCAACACCCTAAAGTTTTAGTAAGCTAAAATATAGGGTAGCTTTAATGTTTACAGGGGCTAAGCGGAATTTGTAGTAATACGTAACATGCCTTGGCGTGTTACCCTCTCGCTATTCCGCCTCTTTTTATACTAAGATGTTTAAGAAAAGGAGGGAAGAACCTTTGAATAATAGCATATATAAACTATATTCGATACAACGTAAGTGATAGTGTTTTACCTCTGGATTTAGGGGGATATAAACCACAAAACTACTTATATAAACAAGTTGGCAACAAGCATAAACCAAAATTGATGAGAATAATTTTATTTGGAATTATAACATTATTGACGATTGCCTGTAACAAAAAACCGAAAGCGGAATTTTCATTGATCGGAAAGACAAATGGACTTAAAGATGGGACATCTCTATATTTAGAACTTGATAACGAAATAATTGATTCAACAGAAATTAAGAATAATGCTTTTGTATTCAATACCGAAATATCTAAATCGCCATTAGAGGTGATTTTGAGAACTAATGACTTTTCCCAATATCGGTTTGTATGGTTGGAAAATAATCAAATGACTTTCGATGCAACTAATACCGATTTCAAAAACGCAAAAGTTTTAGGCTCTGAAACAGAAAATTTGAGTACAACATTAGGGCAGAAACTAGACACGATACCAAGAAGTAAAAGGCATAAGTACAGGGCTGATTTTATAACTGAAAATCCAGACAAACTATACAGTGCTTATTTATTATCATTTTATGCCACTTCTTGGGGAAAAGAGAAAACTACTGAACTATATAATAACCTATCAGATAAAAACAAGGATTCAGAATTTGGTAAAAATGCATTGAGATACATTAAACTTAATAAAGACCCCAAGATTGGAGAGAAGTATGTTGATTTTGGAATGACGGACATCAAAGGAAAAAAAAGAAGACTATCTGAATTTGATGGAAAACTTGTTTTATTGGAATTTTGGGCTTCAAACTGTGGGCCTTGTAGAAAAGAGAATCCAAACTTAGTGAAAACTTATAACGATTTTAAAAACAAAGGTTTCGAAATTTTTGCCGTTTCAGAGGACATAAAAAGAGAAAGTTGGATTAAAGCAATTGAAAACGACAAATTACCTTGGTTACAATTAAGCGATTTAAGTAAAAACAATACTGCTTCACTGATATATGGGATTAATGGAATTCCTGACAACTTTCTTATTGACCAACATGGAACAATAATTGCCCGGAATTTACGTGGAGAAAAGTTAAACGAAAAACTGAAAGAATTATTGAAATAATGCCAGTTGCCAACATCGGCTATATCTCATGGCTAGTGTGGTACTTCTAAAAAAGAAAAAATATTCATGAACTTAACCGAGCTATTCGTTTTCATCGGACGCAACAATCAACCCGCCCGCCACGAGCCATAGCCCGACCGTTGGCCACAATATGAGAAATCCGATCATAATAATATGCCTGTTAATCACAATCTTCCCCTCCTGTAATGAGGTAAAAGAGGAAAAAAGTAAATCTCTACCTAAACAAACATCTATAATTGACGAAAATCTTCAGGAGAATATAGGTCCTAGACAGGAAATTGAAACAAAGAATTATAGATACAATATCCGTCAAAATAGTCTTAAGAATATTGACACATTACTAATAAAACAATACGCTAAAACAATATTATCCGGTGAATCTTATCCTTCGGACAATGACGAAACGATAAGTTGCATTGATCTTTTATTCAGTGAGAATACTTCCGATTTAGAATTCTATTTCGAAGTGTTCCGCGTAATTGTCGAAAAGGCTGATGGCTCCCTTGCTGAAATTATGGGTTCCGAAATAATAAGTTTTATGGAATTTAAGACATCCTTTTTTCTAGATAAATATTCTGAATTTGAATTAAAGGAAAAAGAACGATTCATCAATTTAATG
>NZ_JADMKT010000061.1 GCF_016786255.1 Robertkochia sediminum | reverse complement strand
GATGTAGCCACTGCGAAGGCTTGCTTCAGCAGTTTATTAGCTACAGCAATCAGGGCCAGTTTTTTACTTTTTCCTTTGTCGACTATCCGGTCATAGAGTTCCTTACAGGCTTTATTGTGTTTACAGGCCGAGAAGGCGCATAAGAACACCAGGTTGCGGAGTTTCTGGTTTCCTCTTTTACTGATCCTGCTTTTGCCGCGAACACTTTTGCCTGACACCCTAATGGTAGGGGTGATCCCCACATAACTGCATAGCTGTGAAGCGTTTTCAAACTTGGTAAAACCATCGGTGATGATGATAAGAAACAAGGCTGTTTTAGTCCCCATTCCGGGAATGCTTTTCAGGTTTGTTAATTGCTGTTGCTGCTCCTTCTTGACCAACTCCAGCAAACGTGACTCCAACATCTCGATTTCCTTGTTTAAATGCTTTAGCGTGCGGTTCAGAGAGTGGTAAACTACTTTTGAAGGTCTTCCCAAAGCTTCTTCGCCATGAAGCTTGTTTTTTATGGCTGTTCGTTTTTTCAGGTAACTATCCAATAAGCGAAAGAGCTGCAGGCACTCTGCCTGTGTTTCATTAAGTGCATTGTAAAGAGGTACTTGATTCTTTTGGGCATATTCACAAATAGCCCTGGCATCGCTCTTATCTGTTTTTACTTTAGACAACTTCATCTGAATAAAACGCTTCACCTGAAGAGGATTTACCACTGATACAGCAACGTTCTTTCGGTAAAGAAACTGAGCGAGTCGATAATGATAATACCCTGTAGCTTCCATCACCACCAGCCCATCCTTATCCAGGGTTTTTAAAAAGGATTTAAAGCCGGAAGGGTCATTAGAAAATTTTTGATGAACCCCTTGTTCATCCATTACATCGAATACATCTTTACTGATGTCTACTCCGTAGATTTTAGTATTTTTAGTCATAAGAACTGAATGAGGAAAGAACAGGCTACTGGAGTTTCAACAACTTAGAATCGAGATCTGGACGTCTCATAGAACTGAACGAAATAGCAGTAGAAAAGAGTGGGGATCATCAATGTTGACGAATTGAAAACATTCACTGGCTATATTGACCTTAATCCACTCTTTTGTTCTTTCTGATTGATCTTTAAAAATTATACAAATCAAACTTAAGCTGGCTATATCTCATGGCTAGTTTCGTACTTCAAAAAATAATAAATTCATGAACTCAACCAGGCTTCCCATCTCCGTCGGACACAGCGTTAAAACCGCCCGCCACGAGCCATAGCCTTACCGTTGGCAACAAGCTGAAGATGAAACTTACAACAATCATAATTCTACTTTTTAGCATCTCATCCATTTCTCAAAATTGTAATTGCGAGGGTATAATAAACTGGGAATCTGAAAAACCAATTAAAGTTCTAACAGATCCTAATGGATCTGTAATTAAGGAACTAAAAAACGATATGGAAAACGAAAACTTCTTAATGTTTAAAATCCACGAATCAAATGGAGAATATCTAAAAGTCACAATCAATTATGCCTTCGATTCAGAACCTACAATTGGTTGGATAAAAAAGGAAAAGGAAGTAGGTACCTATGCTAGAAATTATTCGCCTAATGAACCATTAAATTTCTATGAAGAACCTTCATTTAATTCCAAAGTAAAAATGCAATTGAACGAATACCTTCCAGACTTTTATCAAATCCTAGACTGTAAAGATGAATGGGCACTGGTAAAACTAATTACCGAAGAAAAAACATACCAAGGTTGGATTGAACCAAAAATGCAATGTGCCAACCCTTATACAACCTGCAATTAAGAAAACAGAAAAGCCAGTTGCCAACATTGGCTAAAGCTCATGGCTAGTTTCTTACTCTAAAAAATAATAAATTCATGAACCCAACCAGGCTTTCCATCGCTGTCGGAATCAGCATTAAAACCGCCCGCCACGAGCCATAGCCTGACCGTTAGCACAAATCTTAAAAAAATGAACAAATCAATTTTACTCCTTGCCACATTTTTATTCGCCTTCACCTTTTCTCAAGCTCAAGACAAGTTTAAAATATTTAGAGAAAATCAATCTTCAAAGCACGAACTGGGAATCAATAAATTTTACTTTGTGCACCACACATTTGCAGATTCATTTTTCATGATGGATTTACACAAAATTTTAGACTATGATGAAATGTCTCAAATACTACTTCATGTTTATAATGGCGTTACAACAAAAGAGAAAGTAAATGTCGAATACACTTTAAAAAAACCATCGGATGCACGGGTTGCTTATTTCTTTAAAGAAGTCAAGGATAATGACAGTCTTTTCATCATGATGACTAACTTCAATAAAGCAAAAAGAAAATTTGAGCCTAAACCGAAAGCAGAAGATCAATTAGCCAGATGGTATTACATTAAAGGGGAGAAATTGGTCTATAGGAAAGACCTGTACTCCCAGGAAGAAGAAGCAAAAAGAAAGAATGGAGATGCTACCGATATAATTGGTTACTATCTTTTTGATGATAACTACGAAAATGACAAATTAATAAAACCATTAATTGAAGATGTTTTGAATAACAACCAAGATAAATTAATGCAGTTTTATGCAACCCTTTATCTGATGGAATACCATTTACTCCAAAATGAACTGGAATATGCAGAAAAGGCTCTAAATGAACTAAAAGCTTCTTTTGAAAACAATATAGAAATTTCAAGAAGCAATAAATTAATCATCGACATGGCTACTGCTGAATATGAAGTAATGAAAAGAATATAGACTTGTGCTAACATTGGCTATAGCTCATGGGCTAGTGTAGTACTTCTAAAAAAGAAAAAAATATTCATGAACCAACCAGGCTATTCGTTTCCATCGGACGCATAAATCAATCCGCCCGCCACGAGCCTGACCGTTAGGCTTAATTTGATGAAAAGCATTCTACATACAATCTTGACAATTCTAATTTTTACTAGTTGCAATGAAAAGGAAGTAAAAAAACCTTTAGCGCAAATAGACAACAAAGTCATCATAGAAGATTTTCCCAAAATTTGGTCAAGAATTACAGAAATCGAAAATGAACCAACATTGTATTATCCATGTAGTGGGGGTGATCAAAGCATTCAGCTTTCAAAATTGTCTGACGGCAATTATAACATCATTATTAACTATAAAGGTCAATATTGGAATTCACAAGTAAATGAAATTAGGAAAAAAGAGAATGGGTATATTTTAGAAACTAAAAACCAAATGTCGCATCACACTACAAGGTTTCAAGTTGAATTAATTAATTCAAAAAAGAATCTTTGGGTATGGAAATGGCCTGGATCTGATAATTCTCAAAAAATTCTGTATACGCCTTTCAAGGAAAATAACGAGTTTCCAATAGTTTACCAACCATGCAAAGAGTGTCCAGATATACCATGTGTGGACAAAGAAACAAAAGAAGGTGCTTATGAGTTTACTTTACCATATGCTTTATCCTTAGATGGTAATGACTATAGAGAATTAAGCTTTTTAATAAAAGAAGATTCCACCTCATACCTAAGAATTTATTACTATCCAGACAACCTAGCAGAAGATGGGGAACTGAAAGAGTATTTTGGCAAAGCAACAATTGACAGTACTCATGTAATCATAAAGTTTGATAATTTTAATTCCGAATTAACTGAATACTTCAACCCAAAAGATGACAATCAACTCGAGTTTTTAAACGATACTGTTTTCAGATTCAAAAAAACAATTGAAGGACTGACAATTGATAAAGATTTCTGCCAAAATTGGGAATTAAAAAAATATTCAAACTAAGCCTAACAATGTGTATAACCCATTGCTAGGTTCTTACTTACTTTAGAATATTTTCTTAGATTTAGCATAAGAACCAAAATGAACCAGCTCGTTATAGCGGCTCAAGCCCGGCCAGCGCTAAAAGCCAACGCGCAAAGGCTTGATCCGCTCAACCGCAACGGTTCATACACTTACCGTTGTGCTCAATGCAAAAAACTAAAACTTGAAAAGCCAATTGTTATACGATAAATTTAAAAGCAGCGTAAAAATTTACGTCATCCTACTGTATGGCATAGCTCTTCTTACTAATTCTTTTACTGGAAGTGGTAACATATTAGGCTTTCAATCATTGCTATTCGGAGGCCTTACAATCTTATTTGGACTAATTCCGGCATTTGTTGCCTGGAGCGCTAACTTAACATTCCTTATTGCTATAACCAGAAAGCATCATAAAGTAAAACTCCTTTTTAGTGGTCTAAGCTTAATAATGGGTAGTGCTGCAATTATGGTAAATGAATTACCGATTCACGAAGGTTCAACAACCTCTTCAGTTAAAATAGGAATCGGATTCTACTTTTGGGCTTCCAGTTTCAGTCTGCTGTTTATAGATTCAATCATTAATTATAAAAAATCAAATTAAAAAGCACAGAGCACAACATCGGCTATACCCCAGCGCTAGACCCTACAAGAATTAGACTATTTTCTGTATCTTAATCCCCTGAACAAAAAAGAAAGAATACACCACGTCGAGGCTGCTGGTCTCCGCCAACGCCAAAGGCCAAAAGGTTGCCCAGCAACCCATACCGCGCCGGTGCATACGAGCCCGACCGTTGGCCACAATATGAGAAATCCGATCATAATAATATGCCTGTTAATCACAATCTTCCCCTCCTGTAATGAGGTAAAAGAGGAAAAAAGTAAATCTCTACCTAAACAAACATCTATAATTGACGAAAATCTTCAGGAGAATATAGGTCCTAGACAGGAAATTGAAACAAAGAATTATAGATACAATATCCGTCAAAATAGTCTTAAGAATATTGACACATTACTAATAAAACAATACGCTAAAACAATATTATCCGGTGAATCTTATCCTTCGGACAATGACGAAACGATAAGTTGCATTGATCTTTTATTCAGTGAGAATACTTCCGATTTAGAATTCTATTTCGAAGTGTTCCGCGTAATTGTCGAAAAGGCTGATGGCTCCCTTGCTGAAATTATGGGTTCCGAAATAATAAGTTTTATGGAATTTAAGACATCCTTTTTTCTAGATAAATATTCTGAATTTGAATTAAAGGAAAAAGAACGATTCATCAATTTAATG
>NZ_JADMKT010000060.1 GCF_016786255.1 Robertkochia sediminum | reverse complement strand
TCTCGATACGATCCCGCTACGCGTGATCACTCGAGGTGACAGATTTGAATCATATGTCTTCGCGAGGTTTACGAAGCAAACTGTGGCGATCTCATGAAGATGCGGAGATGCATTATACAGGGCAGCTACCTTAAGCAACCACACCCCAAATCAAAAAATCGATTTCCCTCCCCTTCCCCTTATTTTAAGGGGAAGGTGTCTGACCTCCGGTCAGACGGAAGGGGTTATTGTGGTAACGGCGCTCCTACGGCGAGATCACAACGGTGACCGGGTTGCCCGTGAGGCGGATTGGTCATCGTGGCTGGTCCAGGCGCCAGGAGCCCTTTATTTGCAGTGTTGGCTTTTGCAGGAGCATCGAGGGGTGATCCTACAGGGATATCACATCGGTGTCCCGGTTGTCCGTGCGCCGGATTGAGTCCGACAGCCGGTGAACCTGCCTCAGGAAAATCCTCTTTAACGGCTTCGAACTGCTCCTCGGCCTTTTCTTCATTATATCCGTCGAGAACTTCTCCGGTACTACCAAGCAGCTTATCAGCATTCCAGAGAATGAACGTTCCGGCAATAAGAATGATGATGAGAACAATTTTATGTAGCTTTTTCATAGTGGTAAGTGTTTAGGTGTTCAAATATAGGAAAAGTTACGAGGTTACGAGGTTACGAGGTTACAAGGTTAATCGGGATTGCATGTGCAATAAACCCCTTCCGTCAGTGCTAATGCACTGCCACCTTCCCCTGGGAGGGGAAGGAGATCGTTCTATATTTTAACTTCTCGATCTTCTCATTGTCAAGCAAAGTACGTTACACTTCCCCTTTCAGGGGAAGGTGGTTTTGCGAAGCAAAATCGGATGGGGTTTTCAAAGTAACAATATCCCAATTCAAACAACGCTCCCTCCCCTTCCCCTTTTTGCAAGGGGAAGGTGTCTGACCTAGAGTCAGACGGAAGGGGTTAAAAAAAATCCCCACCAAAAGGCGGGGATCAGAACACTAATGATATAACCAATCTATAAAATATAATCTGTACTAATAAAGTTCGACGCCTTACTATCGAGCAGGTCATTCAAAATACGATTGTTGTAGTCGTTATCTTTTGATGCGACAAAGGTTCTAATTGAGAACGAACGCAGGGCATCGTGTACACTTAACGTTCCTGCAGCAGAATCTTTACGTCCTGTGAACGGATACACATCGGGGCCGCGCTGACAAGAACTGTTCAGGTTCACGCGACATACCAGGTTCACCAGGGTATCGATAAGCGGTGCCAGGTTATGTACATTCTCTCCAAAGAGACTCACCTGCTGTCCGTAGCTGGAATCGGCTACATCGGCTGCAGGCTGCTCGATATCATCAAACGGCATGATCGGGATCACCGGTCCGAATTGCTCTTCCTCATATACCCTCATGTCTTTGGTAACGGGGTATAAAACCGCCGGATAGATGTAATTCCCCATCATCTTCCCACCTTTTTTATTGATGATCTTGGCGCCTTTAGCCAGGGCATCGTCGATAAGCTCTTTAATGTATTCAGGCTTTCCGGGCTCCGGCAGTGGAGTAAGCATCACCCCTTCTTCCCACGGATTTCCGAACTTAAGGGCATCTACACGCTCTGCAAAGCGCTTGTTGAAGGTATCGGCAACCTCTTCGTGTACATAGAGCACCTTAAGGGCGGTACAACGCTGCCCGTTAAACGAGAGGGTACCGGAGATACATTCGTTGATGGTGAGATCCATATCGGCATCCGGGAGTATCACCGCCGGATTCTTAGCTTCGAGTCCGAGTACCAAACGCAATCGGTTCTTATAGGGGTGGTGGTCCTGCAGGGCTACCGCAGAACGGCTGTTCCCAATGAGCGCCAGCACATCAATTCGTCCGCTTTGCATGATCGGTGCAGCCACCTCTCGGCCACGACCGTAAACGATATTGACCACACCCTTAGGGAAGCTGGAACGGAAGGCTTCCAGCAGCGGGGTCATCAAAAGCACCCCGTGCTTGGCAGGTTTGAAAATTGCCGTGTTCCCCATGATCAATGCCGGGATCAACAGGGCAAAGGTTTCATTGAGCGGATAGTTATACGGGCCCAAACACAGTACGATCCCGAGTGGTCCTCTGCGGATATGGGCATGGATGCCATCGTGCTTGGTGAATTTCGCCGAATCCCTGTCCAGCTGTTTGTACTCTTCTATGGTATCGTAAATGTATTCTACTGTTCTGTCGAACTCTTTTCGGGAATCGTTCAGGGTCTTTCCGATCTCCCACATAAGGAGTTTTACAACGGCATCGCGTTGCTTTTCCATCTGCTTTACGAAGCGCTCCATACAGAGCACACGATCGGCCACCTTCATGGTAGGCCATAGCCCCTTACCTTTTCCAAAGGCATCGGCAGCAGCCAGTAAGGCGCGGTTGGCTTCAGGCTCTCCCAAATACGGAATGGTCCCTAACAGGGTGGGCTTGCCATCTTCGGTAGATGAAATACTGGAATATACTTCTGATGTTTTACCTTCCCACTTTTCGAGCACCCCGTTCACCAGCCAGGTATCCTGGTTGATGGTTTCGGTGATCTTAAATTCTTCGGGAATGGTTGGTGTTGTCTTTGTCTTCATATACTAATTCTTGGTCAGGAAGGTGAAATCCTTCCACCCTAAAATTCGGTAATAGCTTTGTCTTATTCAAGTGTTGTAGCCGACTTTTCTACGCAAACGTTAGAAATCACGTTAGGTGTAGCGAAAATAGGCGCTGTAGCCGTTTTAGAGAAGGGGAAACGGTTCTCAGGTTTCGGTTTTCAGAAGTTAGTGGATAGTGGATAACGCTGTAGGCTGTAGGCTGTAGGCTGTAAATAGTTCTCGATACACCGTCGCTCCGCTCCGGCACTCGAACTGACACACCTATTACCTTTCATCCACCGACCTGTTCTCCGAAATGACAAGGAAGGAGAAAGCCTTAGCGAAGGAGGACTTTACGCCTTTACCCTTTTTATGAGATCGCCACAGTTTGCTTCGCAAACCTCGCGAAGACACCCATCTATTACTTATTACCTGTTACCTATTACCTGTAACTGACTCCGCCTGATATAGGTTGCCTTTTTTCACAACCTTTTTAAACGATGAAAAAAGTAGCAACTAAGAGGACTTTTGATCTGGATCTGAAATTGGATCTGGTCAAGCAAATTGAATCTGGAAAAGTAGGCGTAAGTCAAGTGTCCAGGATTTATCAGGTAAGCCCTGCGGCCATTTATAAATGGTTACGGAAATATTCCGATCTTTATAAAAATCAAACCCGAGTCGTGGTGGAAAAGAAGAGTATTTCTCAAAAGAACAAAGAGCTTCAGCAGCGCATAGCGGAGTTGGAGCGTGCTTTAGGGCAAAAACAAATGCGGATCGACTACCTGGAGCAGGTGGTTGATGTGGCCTCTTCTGAACTAGGAGTGGATATTGAAAAAAAGTCCAAACGACGGTCATAGCGCGTTTTCGTGAGGACAAATCGTCGCATAGCTACAAGATGAACGATCTGTATGCTATGATAGGGATCACCAAACAGGCATTTTATAAGCGGTTAGCCCGTTCAAAAGCTCAGGAGGCTACCAAACGGTATGTCATAGCAATGGCTTCGGAGCTTCGAAAGGATCACACTAAAATGGGCTGTAGAAAGCTCTACGATGAGATCCGCCCCAAGGGAATGGGTAGAGATCGTGTGGAAGCATTGTTGCTTAATGAAGGCTTCAGGGTGCCCAGAAAACGCAGTTATCGCCGTACGACCTATGCTGGAGGATATCGATATGAAAATCTGTTATCGGGAAAGATGCTGAACGACAGACATCAGCTCTGGGTAAGCGATATCACTTATATCCCGGTAGGATATAAACAGTTTTACTATCTGACATTGATCCAGGATGTGTATTCAAAAGTGATCAAAGGCTGGTCCTTGTCCAAGACCATGGAGACGGAAGAAACGGTGCTTCCCAGCTTGAAAGATGCTTTAAAAGGTTTAAGTGAAAACGAGCGAAAGCAACTTGTTTTTCATTCTGATCGAGGCTCACAGTATGGAAGTAAGGAAATGAGAAGGCTATATGACATCTTTAAGATTAATCCGAGTATGGGAGGAAAAGCCTGGGAGAATGCTCATGCAGAATCTTTAAATGGTGTCTTAAAGAACGAGTACATCAACTTTGATAACATCAATATCAGTTTAACCCAGGCACGTTCATTAATGGATAAATGGATCTATCTTTACAATTATGAGCGCCCCCATGGTTCATTAAAAAACATGAAACCTATGGAATTTGAAAAACACCTTAAAAGCTTATCTGTAAAGCAAAGGGAAACATTAGAGATAAAATATTAACCCGAAATAGGGCAACCTTATTCAGGCATGCTCA
>NZ_JADMKT010000059.1 GCF_016786255.1 Robertkochia sediminum | reverse complement strand
GATGTAGCCACTGCGAAGGCTTGCTTCAGCAGTTTATTAGCTACAGCAATCAGGGCCAGTTTTTTACTTTTTCCTTTGTCGACTATCCGGTCATAGAGTTCCTTACAGGCTTTATTGTGTTTACAGGCCGAGAAGGCGCATAAGAACACCAGGTTGCGGAGTTTCTGGTTTCCTCTTTTACTGATCCTGCTTTTGCCGCGAACACTTTTGCCTGACACCCTAATGGTAGGGGTGATCCCCACATAACTGCATAGCTGTGAAGCGTTTTCAAACTTGGTAAAACCATCGGTGATGATGATAAGAAACAAGGCTGTTTTAGTCCCCATTCCGGGAATGCTTTTCAGGTTTGTTAATTGCTGTTGCTGCTCCTTCTTGACCAACTCCAGCAAACGTGACTCCAACATCTCGATTTCCTTGTTTAAATGCTTTAGCGTGCGGTTCAGAGAGTGGTAAACTACTTTTGAAGGTCTTCCCAAAGCTTCTTCGCCATGAAGCTTGTTTTTTATGGCTGTTCGTTTTTTCAGGTAACTATCCAATAAGCGAAAGAGCTGCAGGCACTCTGCCTGTGTTTCATTAAGTGCATTGTAAAGAGGTACTTGATTCTTTTGGGCATATTCACAAATAGCCCTGGCATCGCTCTTATCTGTTTTTACTTTAGACAACTTCATCTGAATAAAACGCTTCACCTGAAGAGGATTTACCACTGATACAGCAACGTTCTTTCGGTAAAGAAACTGAGCGAGTCGATAATGATAATACCCTGTAGCTTCCATCACCACCAGCCCATCCTTATCCAGGGTTTTTAAAAAGGATTTAAAGCCGGAAGGGTCATTAGAAAATTTTTGATGAACCCCTTGTTCATCCATTACATCGAATACATCTTTACTGATGTCTACTCCGTAGATTTTAGTATTTTTAGTCATAAGAACTGAATGAGGAAAGAACAGGCTACTGGAGTTTCAACAACTTAGAATCGAGATCTGGACGTCTCATAGAACTGAACGAAATAGCAGTAGAAAAGAGTGGGGATCATCAATGTTGACGAATTGAAAACATTCACTGGCTATATTGACCTTAATCCACTCTTTTGTTCTTTCTGATTGATCTTTAAAAATTAGACAAATCAAACTTAAGTCGGCTATATCTCATGGCTAGTGTCGTACTTCTAAAAAAGAAAAAAATAGTCATGAACCCAACCAGGCTATTCGTTTCCATCGGACGCATTAATCAAACCGCCCACCACGAGCCATAGGCTTGCCGTTGTACAACATATAGGACCGAAATTTTGCAACAGAATAAATTGAATATCGTCTTTTAAAAAAGTAAAATTTATGAGAAAAATAATTTTGACTTTGACATTGGCATTGTTCACTTCAATGGCTTTTGCAACTGAAATTTTGGCTACTGTTGTATTTGAAAACTTAACGGACAAAGAATTTAAATCAGGAAAATTCACAATTATTGACCTGAACAAAAAAATTGAGATTTCTAAAGCAGAAAGTTTTAAAATCACTTTGCCGGAAAAAGGAAAATATCAATTCAGTTTTGTTTCTGATGATTTTACTGCTTACACTTTTTATCCAACAAGAATAAATAAAAGGAAAAACACAATTACAGTTCGGTTAATGGAGAAAACTGACTTTAATAGTGGTGGAATTTATTCTTTCCCAATGAATTTGGAAACTGATTTGACTGATGAAGAAATCGAGCAACGAATTGAAAATGGAACTCTGAATTTCATAATTCACGGAATTGATAGTTCATTACCAAAAGAATATGTTGATTTTAAAGAAAAATATGGGATCGGACTTACCAAGGAGAACTGTGTGATTGACCCTTTGTCTTTCAAAAAAGCGACTGAAAACAATCAAATGATTTTTGACTTTTTAAATAAAAAATACGGAACTGAATGGCAAAATGAATTAAAAACAAAACCATTCGGAATTAAATAAAAACGTTCTACAACATCGGCTATATCTCATGGCTAGTGTCGTACTTCTAAAAAAGAAAAAATTTTCATGAACCCGACCAGGCTATTCGTTTCCATCGGACGCTTTTTACAAAACGCCCGCCACGAGCCATAGCCTTACGGTTGGAATAATATTGAAAAAATGAAAAAGATATTTTTTGATAAACTCGATGGTCGAAATAATAAATTATTGGGGATACCTATGGTGGTATTTGTTCTAATTTATGTCTACACTGCATTCACTGATCGAGACTCGAATATTCATCAAATCTCAGTCATCTTGTGGTTAGGATTTTCTGCAATATTTTTTGGAAAACAATTCTTTTTTAAAAATTACAATGGATGGAATAAAAAATTTATAACCATCAAGTTAAATACCTTTTTATCAAAATATATTTTATTTAAAGACATAAGTTCATACACTTTTGAAAATGAGATATTAGAAATTGTGCGAAAGGATGGCAGAAAATTTCAGTGGTCATTAGTGAACTTAAGAACTAACCACTTAGATAAATTAGAAAAAATATTAAAGGCCAATACTATTGCCAACAAGAAGCTATAGCTCATGGGCTACTACAGTACTTCTAAAAAAGAAAAAATAGTCATGAACCCGACCAGACTATTCGTTTCCATCGGACGCATTAATTAACCCGCCCGCCACGAGCCACAATCCTACCATTAGCCAAAAGTTGAAAAAAATGAGTAAAATAATTAATAGACCACATCTTGTTTTCTTGCTTTCAACTCCGATAATAATCCTAATAGGATTCTTAATCAGGACAGAAATATTGCACATCAATGTTCTCGATACTTATTTCGTATTTAGCAAAACTGATCTGACAATTATGATTGTCATTCTTTTTATGATCATAGGGTTAAGTTATTTGCTTATGATTAAATCAAACAGAAGTTTATCCAGATGGCTAAGTCTTATTCACATTTCACTGACATTTGGAGGAATTTTACTCATTATATTTTTAGCTCAACTTTTCCGCGAATCAAAAATGGAATACGACTTTAATAATGCTCTGAGTTCAGCAATTTCTCTAATAGCATTGATCACGATTATTGGACAAATAGTATTTCCGATTAATATGATCTACGGACTAATAAAAAATAAAACCAGTGGCTGACATCGGCTATAGCTCATAGGCTAGTGTCGCGCTTCTAAAAAAGACAAAATAATCATGAATCCAACCAGGCTGTTCATTTCCATTGGACGCACAAATAAACCCGTCCGCCACGAGCCCAACCCTTGCAGCACATTATGAAGTCACCCATACACAAAATGAATACATTCAGAGTTCTTTTATTGCTCATAACGATCGGAACTATTTCCTGTAAAAATTCTGAAAAGGAATATGATAAATTGGAAATTGTTATGAAGTATTATGAAGTTCTTGACCAATCGGATATTTCCGGAATCGAAACTTTGCTCACCGATAGCCTATTGACAAAGGAAACCGAATATGACTATGAACAAACATTTTCCAAAGAAGAATACATGGAATGGCTAAAATGGGATTCTGTGTTTGAGCCGACTTACAAAATCCTCGAAATCGCACAGGTAAACGGAACTGTTACAGCTAAAATTTCAAAAACTGACAGAAGAATCTCTTTCCTTCACAATGAGCCTATTGTGACGGACCAAGTTATCCGTTTTGACAAGGATAAAATAATCAGTATTGAAACAACAAAATATGTGATTTTTAACGATTCAACCTTTGTGAAAAACAGAGATAAACTCTTGAATTGGATTGACGAAAATCACCCTGAACTGAATGGATTTATCTATGATCAAACTAAAACTGGTGGATTGAAATACTTAAAAGCGATCGAACTATTTGAACATAATAAATAAGCGGGCTACAATAAAGGGCTATAGTCCACGGCTAGTGCAGTACTGCCAATAAAAGAAAAAATAGTCATGAACCCAAGGAGGCTATTCCCTTCTATCAGAAGCATGGATCAACCTGCCTAACAAAGCTCAAAGCCCGACGGTCAACCACAATTAAATATCAATCATTCCCAACAAAATTGGCCCTGCCAAAAAATCTTCGATTTACGAAGTTATTGAGATTAGATCCGAACCGATAATTGAATCCGAATCGGGTATCGATATTATACGCTGAGGGTAGGGTTACTCTCCCACTCAAAATATCCTGTTCGGTGAAATCGCCGGATGCCAGGTAGATCTGGTCTTTTACATAGTTGCCTTCTGCCCTTACGTAAAACGAAAAATTCCCGGTGACGCGGACTTCCGCTCTAATATTCAACCCTGTGGACCAAAAGTTAAAATCGTCCAGATAATTTCTAAAACGGTACCCCACTTCCAGGTTACCCCAGCGCTTATTTAGCCCCAGGCTGGCTCTCAAACTATGGAGAACCCTTGTTTCTTTACTGGCACCGTAAATGGTTTCTTCGACATAGTTATTGTTCCTGACTTCAACCCCGTAATTCACTCTTAGAAATCTGGAATTCTGCACTGCTTCCGGAAAAAAATTGTACTCTACAGCGGGTCTGAAGCTACTCTGAAATTTATAATTAAGGCGGGTGTTCTGACGACCTGCCATATCATATCCATAAGACCATTGGGGTGAAACAGACTTCACAAGCTGGTGACTAAATCCAAATTCTGACACATCAAAGTTATTCACAACCTCATCGATGATCGGGTTACCGGCTCCATCAAGAACCGGATCGCCATTGCCATCAACTCTTGGTACTTTTTGGATCGTTCTCCTCAGCCTTTCGTCTATTCTTCCGGACAGGGATATTTTCCATTTATCTGTGATTCGATTGATATTGATGTCTCCTCCAAAATTGATGTCACTGCTCAATTCCTCTAATTCGATATTTGCATCACTACCCAAATTGAATACCCAGTAATTCCAGGGATCAACGCTTTCCTCTATAGCCTCTTCCAGGATGCCGGCATCTGTCTTCATATTGATCTCGATCTCCTCTCCGGCTGTGGTTTTCGCAACGTACGGAGCTAACCCTAATTTGATAAATCGGGTTAGTTTTTCCCGTACCTCAAAGTCAGTGTCTGTTTGCTTATTATTTACATAGAGGGTGTCTGCTTTTCCGGTATGAATATTTTGCTGGCCGGTAAAGATCAGTTGATATTGGGTTCCTCCTCCACCAGATCTGTTCGTATTGATCAGTATAAAGACGTCAGCCTTCTGATTATCCCTGTAGAAGTCAACGGCCGTAATTTCTGTTCTGATAAAATCCAGATCACAACCTCCATCCCAACGTTCACAACCATCGATAAATACCCTGAGTTTATTGGCTGGACTGAAATCATCGGATACTGTTTGACCGATTGCAGGTGGATTAAAGGAAAAAAATGCCAGAATAGTCAGAAGTTGTATTATTCTCATTGGGACAGTGTTAATTTAGGTTGACAGCACTCATAAGAGTCAGCTTAGATACAGGCATTAAAGCTAAAATTGCGCTTTACCATAATTGGGTGAATGCTAAGTGAGCATTCTACCCGAAAAAGCAAAAACACCATTTTCGTGTTTTCACTCACCGCAAATGTAAGTAAAAGCTGTTGTTGTTTGGTATGTGAACAAAAATGAAAGTTTGAGGACCTACTCCTTTTCACTCCCTTTAAATCTGTCATAGTGCTTGAGCTCCCCGGGCTCTGTACACGGCCCAAGTCCGTTGATCACATGGTTTATGCCCCCGTTGCGTCCGGCGAAGGTGGAGATGTGATGAATGGTTATCCCCGGATGATCCGGGACTTCCATGGCATTTTCCAGTCTTACCTCCTTTGAAACCTCAGGTTCTCCTTTAAAAAAGCTATAGATCCCCAATCCATACGCCTGGTGGTGGTGCACATGACCGGCCACCTTATAAGAAGCAAAGCCCGGTTTGCCGTTATCATTCCACACCTCAAGATTTGGCGGATCATAAGGAATTTCAGACTGATAGAAATAGGTCCTGCCATACTCACCATTCCATAGCGTTTGGTAGCTTTGAAAGTGCTCGTTAAATAAGCCGTAGATGGTCACGTGGTCTCCGTTAACCACCAGGCCATGTTTATGCTGACCTTCCATCCAATCGGTTCCGGTGCCATGGTCGGCCCGCCACAACCAGAAGTGATCCCCGATCACATTATTACTGTTAATGGTCAGGGTGGTTGCTACCTGTCCTGTTGAAGCACCACCTACCCTGCAATAGATGTCGTGTAGTGAGGTGGGGTTATCGCTGTGATCTGCAGCAGCATCCGGTGATCCGATCTGAATAAGTGTGGGGGAATACTCAGGGCCGGCATCGACCATAAATCCCGCTAATTTGAGTCCGCGAACGTCATCTGTAGCCAAGGCGATCTGTCCGCTTTGAGGCACCAGTGTGGGTAACCCGAGTCCCAGAACCACGGTATTGGGCCTGGTGACGTTTATGGTTTCCTCCAGCTTGTAGATCCCTGGAGTCAATAGCAAATGCTTCCCGGATGCCAGGGCTGCATTGATAGAAGCCGCATTGTCTTTATCCGGGAAAGCGATGTGAAAGTGAGCTATGGGTATAAGTTCCCCCTTTTCATCCTTATGAATCCAGGACGGACCGGAGGTATCCCGCTGCAGTGCAGGAACGAACACTGCCCACCCTTCAGCTTCGGCATACGTTAAAAAAGGTTTTTCACGAACTACCGGTGTTTTTTCTATGACCGTTGTAGGCTTCTCAGGCCATGTATCTTCCGGAGCTCCTGCTACCCCAACAAATACCCGATTCCAGTTACCTCCTTCCCACGAGCCTATGGTGGAGTTCCTTGTAAACCATTGTTGTCCGGTCATTAATCCTGCCCTGCCCTCGATCACCGAGTTGGCCAGGAGGCCTCCACTGGCCCAACTGCCTTTGTCAAAATTTATGGATCCGGCAACGTGCATTCGCCGGTATGGAGCGGCCTGGGATACGGCCCAATAGATCATCTTATCATCCCGGGGGATCACCTTAAAGTTTTCCGCACCGCGCCAAAACATCGTGGTCACCTTATTATTGTTGGTCGAGGCAATCGATTGAACGGCCCCATTGATGGTGACCTCTTCGGGATACCTTCCTAAACCCAGGGCCTGAACGTAATAATCAACGGTGAGATCCAAATCGTAGGTCCCGGGTTTAAAAAGCAGGGCATAGCGCTCTGTCCCAAATTCGCTGTACTCTTGCTGCTCGTGCAACGCCTCAAGTGTCTTGCACATGGCCTCTTTGTCCATGGCATCGTCAAATACGAGCACGTGTTCACCGAAGATATCGGTGTACGGTGATGTATCGAGGGCATCAACCCTTTTATTTGCATCGGAACATCCTGTTGACATACTAAGCATGGGTATTAAAATGATATTGAAAAGAACCTTAAGATAAAAAGAATGGTAACGCATTATGAGCTTGGTTTTGTCTGTTATGGATCAAGACTTACGGTAAACTATAGATCGCGATCCCATTGCCACGCAGGACTAGTCCGTTTCCTTCTTTCAATGCTCTTCTGGCGTACAGCGGTTCTGAATGCAGATCGAATTTGCCGGTGTCGACAGTAACGTCTTGCTCTGAAAAGTTTAATAACACTAATAATTGTTCATCTGACGATCGGCGGATATACCCCAAAACATTTTCCGGTAGGTCTCCCTTGGCTATCAGTTCCAGATCTCCGGTTTGCAGGGCCTCATGTTCCTTGCGCAATTGGATCACCTCCCGGTAATGTTGCAGTAGTGAATTAGGATCGGCCATGGCATCGGCCACATTGGTTTCTTTATAGTGTTTCTCTACCGGTAACCAGGTTTCCGGCCCTGTGGTAAATCCGGCATGGGCTCCGCTGCTCCATTGCATGGGCGTACGGCAATTGTCGCGGTTAAAAATAAAGGAGCTCTTTTGCATCCACTCCGGTAATTCCAGCCAATAGCTCGCCAGTGGATCCTGTGCTTCTGCCAGGGAAATATCCCCGTTCCTGGTACCGATCTCTTCGCCCATATAGGTAAAGGGTACACCGCGAACGGTATATTGGAAGGTTGCTAACACTTCGTGTTTCTTCGGGTCATTATCCAACCTCGAGATCATGCGGTGCTGGTCGTGGTTCCCGAACACATAGGTAGGCACCAGGGGTTTTGGGTAGGCCGCTTCGAAATCGCTGAGCTTACCATGGAAGAAATCAGCCGAAAATTCGAATCCTTCCAGGATATCAAACAGAAATACAAGGTTGAGTCCGTCGTGCGACTCCATCCCCTGCAGTTCCCGCATATGGCGATGTGATCCCAACACTTCCCCCACCATGAACTTTTCCTTGGGGTAACTTTCCAGTACCTCCCGCAGCTCGCGGGCAAATTCGACTACTTCGGGTTGGTGGAAGTTGTACAAGTGGTTTCTGAAAAGCCATTTGCGATTGTCAAAATCGGGTAAATACCGCGCTGTAGAAGGGTTATCGCGTAACTGTTCATCTTCGAAAATAAAGTTAAAAATATCGAGACGGAAGCCATCCACATCCTTGTCAAGCCAGAAACGTACCATATCAAAGATCGCGGCTTTCACCTCCGGATTACGCATATTGAGATCGGGCTGAAAAGGCAAAAAGGCCGCATAGTACCACTGATCGCGCTCTTCGCTGTAATTCCAGCCGCTTTCCTGCCCTACGATATTGGTCCAGTTGTTTGGAGGTCCGTCGTTCTTACCGTCGCTCCAAACGTACCAATCGCTCTTCGGATTGTCTTTCGAACTTTTAGATTCCAGAAACCAGGGATGCTGATCTGAGGTATGGTTGAGTACCATATCAAAAACGATCTTCATATCGCGACGATGAACCTCAGCGATCAGACTGTCGACCATATCCATATCCCCATATTCCGAACCGATCTCGCGATAATTCGCAATATCATATCCGTGGTCCTTTAGCGGACTCTCAAAAAAAGGCGAGATCCAAATGGTTTCAAATCCGACGGAATCGATATAATCCAACTTTTGAATGATCCCCCTAAGATCACCAATACCATCGCCATCGGAGTCGTAATAGGAACGGGGATAGATCTGATACACGGTGGTGGACTTCCACCAATCGTCGGAGGTATCGTATTTGGATGTAATGGTGGAAGGTAATGCTGCAATGAGCTCTTTCGGATCGTGACTTCTGAGGTTGTACCAGGCGAACCATGCAGCAGACAGCAACACGATCGCTAACAGGCTCAGGAAGAGTCTTTTTAAAATTTTCATCAGATCGCAATAGTTTTCAAGTGTCGTTAAAAAAGATGTGCAGGGGAATCAGGATCGAATTTAGGAATTCCCTTTAGCTTCAGCAACAGCCAAAATAAAAATCTCCACAAGCGCTATCCGGATGATACAGGCACCGATGAAAATTTTACCAAAGCTACCGACATGTAGGATATTTACGCTATATTAAACCTAAAATTGCGAACGGGAATACATCATAATATCCGATTTATTTTTCACCCCCCCTTATTTCGCTTTTTCAACCTTAAAATACGCTCTTCATGAATAAATTTATGGCCCTTCTAAATGCAACCCTCACCTTTATCGGTATCGTTCTTATCGGTATTGTTTTCTATGCAGAACTTCCCTCCCCTTACTCCTGGATGGCTTTGATCTTATCGGCTTTTACAGGAGGTTACCTCAGCCTTCGGGTGTTCAGAATGATCGATCGTCGCGGTTACCTCACCACTATTAGTGGCGATAATGCCTCCTATGAGCTAGACGACCTTGTACCCACCCCGGGTAGTGGAATAAGCGTATTGACTCCTATGGCCCTGGAACAGCTGTACAGAGATGGTAAAAACACTTTGGGCCCGGTTACCGTATCGATCTGGGGCGATTGGAAGGGCAGAAAGCTCAATGAAAAACACCAAATAGATTCGGTTGCCTATAACTCCGGGGAAAATACCTTGACCATAACCTTTACCGATCAATGTGTATTGCGCGTCAAAGCCCCTGCTACTATACACTATTGCAACACCTATTTAAAGATCATGAAAGCAGGAGAGGTATCCTGGTATGTGTCGGGCGCTAACGCAGCCATGGATGAATACCATTACCTGAATACAGGAGGCCAAATACAAACCCGGTCAAACACCTCATGGAAACCAAAATACGAAGACCTGGGCGCAGGCATGCATGCCATTTACCTTCAGGGATAAACACTAAAGCCAAACATATGAAAAGGCTCATGCTCATTGCCTGTCTTACTTTTTTGTTTCAGACTGATCTTAAGGCGCAGACCATCTTCGAACTGGATCCCTCCCAAAGCATGCTTATGACGGGTAAAGGTTCCGGACAGGACGGGACTATAAACCAATGGTCACCTCCCCGTTTTTTCGTAAATTCTTGCCGCAATTATAACCTAAGGTATACACCATGAAAAAAATCCTTTTGACCGGGCTTGCCCTTACTTTATTTGCCTGCGGGCAACAAAAGAAAGAGCAGCAGGAAGCACCACAAGCAGCTACCACTGCAAACGACCCTATACAGGAAAAGGTTGATGAATTTGCTGAATTCACCCTGACCACCGACCTATCGGTACTCACCGAAAACGAAAAACAGATGCTGCCCTTACTTATCGAGGCAGCACAGCTTATGGACAAACTCTTCTGGAAGGAAGCCTATGGCGATAAAGACAGCCTGATGGCCGGACTGAACGCCTCACAGCAAGACTTCGCCGCCATTAATTACGGACCCTGGGAGCGTTTGAACGATGATGAGCCTTTTATTGAAGGAGTTGCCGCAAAACCTGCCGGAGCACAGTTCTATCCGGAAGACATGACCAAAGAGGAATTCGAAAACTGGGACAACGCCGATAAGACCAACGCCTACTCATTCGTACGCAGGGATGACAATGGCGAACTCTACCTGGAATCCTATCACGAGGCCTTTGCTGAAGAGATCGGCAGGGCTGCCGGGTTGCTCAGAGAAGCTGCTGCCCTGTGTGAGGAAGAGGGCTTAAAAACCTATCTCACCCTGAGAGCCGATGCCCTGGAGCGCGATGATTACCTGGCTTCTGATATGGCGTGGATGGATATGAAAGACAACACCATCGATATGGTGGTTGGGCCCATCGAAAATTACGAGGACAAGCTCTATAACTACCGCAACGCCCATGAGGCTTATGTGCTCATTAAGGATAAATCGTGGAGCGAGCGTTTAGAAAAGTACGCTTCCTTCCTGCCGGAACTGCAAAAAGGACTCCCCGTTGCCGATGATTATAAGAAGGAAATGCCGGGAACCTCATCGCAACTCAACGCCTATGACGTGATCTATTACGCCGGCGATTGTAATGCCGGTAGTAAGACCATCGCCATTAACCTGCCTAACGATGAGCGGGTACAACTCGAAAAAGGCTCGCGCCGTCTCCAATTGAAGAATGCCATGAAGGCCAAGTTCGATAAGATCCTGCTCCCGATCTCTGAAGTTCTGGTAACCGAAGACCAGCGCAAGCACATTACATTCGACGCCTTTTTTGCCAATACCATGTTCCATGAGGTCGCTCACGGACTCGGGATCAAGAATACCATTAACGGCAAGGGTACGGTTCGCGAGGCCCTGAAAGAAAAAGGTTCGGCCCTGGAGGAGGGTAAAGCCGATATCCTCGGACTGTATATGGTGACCAAACTGCACGAAAAGGGTGAGATCCAGGGGGAGCTCATGGATTACTACGTGACCTTTATTGCGGGGATCTTCCGCTCGGTGCGATTTGGAGCAGCCAGTGCTCACGGACAAGCCAATATGATCCGTTTTAACTACTTCCAGGAAATGGATGCCTTTAGTTATGATGAGGCAACCGGACAATACGCCGTGAACCTGGAGAACTTCAAGGCAGCCATGAATGCCCTGTCTGAAAAGATCCTTACCCTGCAAGGCGATGGCGACTACGAAGGAGTCACACAACTCTTTGACGAAATGGGGCATGTGAGTCCGCAATTACAATCGGCTCTCGATAAGGTTTCAGATGCCGGTATCCCAAGAGATATTGTCTTTAAACAGGGCATAAGCGCCCTTGGACTATAAGTATTAAACCACGCTCTGGCCTGTATCCCCTGCGGGATAAAGGCCGGAGCGCGGTATATTCTTGACTTCCCTGCCGCGGAGGTCAGTGACATCCCCCCTTCCTTCGTATAGCATATTTCACTTATATTGCATTATAAAATATATTCTATGCAAACCGTTTTCCTTGTCAGTGGCTGGCCACAGATCATTAGTATATTCATTTTCTTATCGCTATTCGTAGTTTTGCCCATTCTTGCATTGGTCGATCTTCTCAAAAAAGACTTTGAGGGTAATAACAAACTGCTTTGGGTGATCGTGATCGTTTTTCTGAATGTTATTGGCAGCTTCCTCTACTTTACGATCGGAAGAAAAAAGGCCATTCCCCGCAGGGCTTAAAGGGGAAATTCAATTTCCATACCACCTGCCAAGTCTGGTGTGGTATTTGAGGAAGAGTTTCCTATGACAATAAAACATCACATTTCGATCCTTATTTTCGCACTGGTATCTCTTATTGGGTGTAAGAGTACCGCACCCAAAAAGAAGATCCTGGTTCAAAAGAATTTTGGTACCCATTATCCGTCAGATCACCTGCGCGGAGTCGATATCCATCCGGAAAACTATGCAACATGGTCTGATATTCTGAGGAGAGTTCTAAGTGTTGCGTGTCAGGACAGCATCCCCAAGGTGACCTTTGAAACCGATAAAGAGAAAAAAGTGGTGTATTTCGATAATTATTGCCCTGAAGCGTATTTGTGCGTCCTGGTCAAGCAGAAGAACATCCTTATCATGCACAACGATTCGATCAGTAAGGGTGGGGGAAAATTTTATACCATAGACAGCTTAGCTCCCTTTTTAAAACGCGATATTGAAAATAAAGGGAAAGATCCCTTATGGAGTGATCATCCAAACAAACTGACAATTTACCTCTCCTATGACGACAATAGTTTTGAAAATTTCGAATCTACGTTGGATACGCTTACCAAGACTTACGAAAAATTAACGGAACGTACCGATATCAATATCCTTTTGGATGTGAAAAAGGAGCTTTCTCCTCCCCCGCCTCCTCCGTCTGGAATGAAGAATTAGGTACCGTATCTACAGAGACAAGCAGATGATCGCCCTACGGGTAACCCTTATTTACCTATCTCCGATTTAAACCCCTACCTTGGCGTTATGAAAAGTCACATGACCATTCTTTCTTTCCTTCTCTTCATCCCCCAACTTCATTCTCTATGCCTCAAGGGTATTCGACAAACGATACGGTATACGGAGTCCTCACCAAAGACCTTAAAAAGAACTAATTGTGTTCTACGATACCGGCGAAACAACAAACCTTGAGGGCACCACAAGGGAGCTGATCGTTTATACCCGAAAACAAGATACATGGGTTCCCCTGGCCCTATCAACGCAGGCGGTAAACAGCGATCTCACCTATCAGAAAGTAACTTCAGCCTGCAGATCACCAGTATAATTAGGATCTACCGCTGCACGGTAGTACTCGCGGAACCCTAAAACAGCCTCCGAAAGCTCGGGTACGCCGATCATAACATCGCCTTCTGTGTAGTAATCGCGGGAATAGACAACACCGGTAGTTCCTTCAGCAAACTTTACGATCGACATGCCCGGTGCCGTAAAGGGAGCACCGTTAAGCGTACCCGACATCGTCCAGGTCGCCATGTAGATATCATTGGCTACCGTTTCGTCTTCGACCGTAGTGATCAGATCTGACGATCCGGCGAACAGCCTCCCTAAGAACTCGGTCATGGTTTCCGGCCCATAGATATCGACAATGGGATCGTGGTATTCGTATTCAGGCTCCAGGTAAGGAATAACCTCGAACCAGTCGTTCGCATTGATCTCTACCAATTGACGTCCGATCACCAACTGATCGTCGGTTAACTTGGATCTTGGAATGATCTTACCCCCGGGAACCGTTTTGCCTGCCGGGAACGGACATTCAAAGGTTGGATCCACACTACAGCGGTAAAAGGTCCGGAAGCCCAAAATGGCCTCGTCTAACCCGGGTATGGTCGCCATGATATCACCCTCAGAATAATAATCGCGCTGGTAGTACACCTGTGCCGAATTGGGTAGGAATTTAAAGATGGATATCCCTTTCGCCTCATAGGGAACCCCCAGGAAATCACCACTCATCACCCAGGTAGCCGAATAGATATCACCCACCAACGTCTCATCTTCAATGATCGTTACAAGATTAGGAGACGATTCCAGGATAAGCTTGTTTAAAAAAGTGGTCATATCCTCGATTCCGAAAACATCGACAATGGGATCGTGGTATTCGATATCATCTGTGTAAAACGGTAAGACCTCAGCGACCTGAGGCGCCTGAACTTCAAGTAAAGCACGCCCCACAACAAGACGTTCCATATTGAGATCTACAGCATCCGAATTCGAATCGTCGTCGGAGCAGGAGGTTGTGAATATGAGGGCCAAAGCCCCTGTAATTACAGCTAAAATACGGGCAAACTTTTTCATTGGAATATGTGATTAGGTTGTATATCGCTTCAATGATCTGATAAACAACGATATAGTTATCGTAATTTAGGGGAAAAAAGTAAGAAAAGTAAACTTTAAAGACATAAAACCGCTTAATCCTAACTACTTAACCCTTGCGAGCAACTTTCCTAAGGAAATTGACCATTACCTGCTCTTCAAGCCAGTCAGATCGCAGAAAAAAATTCAGGGAACTTTTTTTTTAGTACTTTGCCCCCATGCTTAATACGGAAACCACATCATTACAGGATGTCACCATAGCCTTTAGCGAGGGTAACATTACCCTGGTTAATATTTGTTTATCGATCATCATGTTCAGCGTTGCCCTATCGGTAAAGTTTGACGACCTGAAGGTGCTGGTACAAACCCCATACACCGTGATAACCGGGTTAATTTCCCAATACCTGGTATTACCGGCGGTAAGTTTCTTACTGGTATGGATCTTAAAGCCCGAGCCCGGACTGGCCCTGGGTATGTTGCTTGTAGCCGCCTGTCCTGGGGGGAATATCTCCAATTTCTTTTCGATGCGTTGCGGCGGAAATGTGGCGCTGAGCGTGGGACTCACCATCATGGCCACCCTGCTCGCACCCCTCATGACCCCGGTGAACTTTGAATTCTGGACGACCAAGCTTGAATACCTGGAGCCCCTGTTTAACGGGATCGCTCTTAACTATACCGACCTGGGCATTACCGTACTTCAGATCCTGGTGATCCCCCTTATCCTGGGGATCTGGTTCAACACCCGTTTTCCCGGACTGAGCCTTAAGATCACCAAGCCTTTGCAATACCTCAGCGTGCTCATCCTGATCGCTTTTATTGCGGTGGCCTTTTACGGAAACGGACAAATATTTATTGATCACTGGTATCATTTCGTATTCCTGGTTCTGGCGCAAAATATCGTAGCGCTGCTCAGCGGATACCTTATGGCACGGTTCACTGGTCGCAATACGGCCGACCAAAAGACCATTGCCATAGAAACAGGGGTGCAAAATGCCGGACTGGCCCTGGCGCTGGTGTTCACCTTCTTCGAACCCCGTGGCGGACTCGTACTGCTGGTAGCTTGGTGGGGCGTGTGGAATATTGCCGCCGGACTTATCGTATCTCAGATACTCAGAAAATGGTCCCTAATTCGAATAACTTCTAAAGCTTAAACGTATGCTTTTATACAGGTTCGTAGACATCTGGGCGCGCATTACTATGTTCTTTTTCTTCAGAAAGATCAAAGTTACCGGAAAGGAAAATATCCCGAAAGGCCCGGTATCTGTGATCTTTGCCCCCAATCATCAGAGTGCGTTTCTGGATCCGATCGTGGTGGTACTGAACTGTGGTAAGGAACCCTGGTTCCTTACCCGTGCCAGCGTTTTTAAAGGCAACTTCGTAAAGAAACTCCTCAAGACCATGCATTTGATCCCCGTATTCCGGCCGCGGGATATGGTCGATATGAAAACGGCCAACAATCAGACCTTCGAATTTTGTCATGAAGCACTGATGAAAGGGGAAGACCTTATGATATTTCCTGAAGGCAACCACGGCATGCAGAAACGCCTTCGCACGCCGCTTAAAAAAGGGATAGGTCGCATTGCCTATCGCGCAGCCATGGCCATGCAAAACAATCCCGAAAAAGACGTTATGATCGTACCGGTAGGGATCAATTACGACCACCCTACAGGGATGCGTACCGACCTGCTTTTACAGTTCGGAGCTCCCCTATCCATGAAAGCTTATCTGGCTAACGAACATTCAGAAGTTGCCGTGCTCAAAGTCCTCAGGGAAGACCTGGCTAAAGGCCTGCAGGACCTCATGATCGATATTCGTCCGAAAGAACGCTACGACGAATTGGAAAAAGCGTGGCAGCAGCAACGGGAATATTTGCCTTCTCTCCCCGAAAGGTTCAGCAACGACAAAAAGATCATCGCTGCGCTTTCCGCTTCAGAAACCCTCCCCTCCACACCCACAAAGAAACGTCCACGGGGTGTCTTACACACCATCTTATTGGTGCTTGGTTTTCCGTTCTGGTTACTCGGACTCTTACTCAATATCCCATTTATCCTGGGAAGCAGGTACCTCTTAGATAAGGTGGTAAGCGATACCCACTTTTTACAATCCATCAAATTTATCTGCATCATGGTGGGAGTGCCTCTATTTACCCTGATCACTGCAGGTATACTCCACGCGTTTACCGGTTCGTTCTGGATATTTGTGGCCCTGATCCCCTTTCTGGGACTGCTGGCATACGAATACCAGACCCGTATTCTTAAAACACCCGCTCTCATTCTCACCAAAGACCTCGCAGGTGAGTTTCTCCCGGAAGATTAGCCGATGGCTGCCATAGCCAGGGAGTACAAACCCCGATCGAACTTTTGGTTATTACTATATAAGCCATAGCGGTTTGAACCATTGACTTCTTAGAGATGCATTCACTATTTTAAAGCAAACCGTTCACAAAAGGCCTTTGCGCACAACGAACAAGAGGGAAAGCCACATCACATCGGGTGTGTTATTTTTTTGATGCTCACATGCTTTGGCACGGTTTTATGGGATGAGAACTGACTGTAATTGCGAGAAGTTTATTTTTTGCAAAACTGTAATTGGCACGAGCGAATTAAACAACAAAAGGTTAATTTAGCCCTTTACAAAGGTACGCCTGCAAAAGTGTATCCCCGGAGACGGGAATTTGGTGTTAACCGGTTCAAAAAACGAACCACCAACCTGAAAAAGAACAAACAAACAAACAAACAACAATTCATATATCAAGAATGAAAAATCAACTTTGCGTTTCCCTTTTCGAAACCTTTAAGAACCATCCCGATCGTATCGGGTATGCTTATAAAAAGAGGGGAGCCGACCAATGGAGTGAGATCAAATGGAGTGAGGTGGAGCAGCGCATCAGGCAGATCGCCTATGCCTTGCTGGATCACGGTGTAAAACATCAGGACAAAGTGGCCATCTATGCGCAAAATTCGCTGGAGTGGTTGCTTACCGATGTGGCCATTATGGCTATTGGAGGTGTCACCACGCCTATCTATGCCACCAATACGGCTAATCAGGCGGCTTATATCCTTAAAGATGCTTCGGTACAACTGTTATTTGCCGGTGATGCCGAGCAGGTGGAAAAAGCCAAAGAAGTATTGGATGGTAAGACCACCCCTTTAAACACCATCGTTTCGTTCAACAACGAGGTGGCGATCGAAGGAGAAGGCTTGCACCATTTTGACCAATTCATCGACATTGCTGTAACCGAAACCCTGGAGCAAGAGTTTAATACTCGCTTCGCAGCCGTAAGTCCCGAAGACCTGGCCACCCTGATCTATACCTCGGGAACCACAGGAGATCCCAAGGGCGTGATGCTAAGTCATGAGAATTTCTTAGCCACTATTGACAAACACGACGAATACCTGTCTTCGCTTAATGATAACGACCACTCCCTGTGCTTCTTACCCCTAAGCCATGTTTTTGAGCGCTCATGGAGCTTGTACTGTATGCACCGCGGATTAAAAAATTCGATACTGACCAATCCGAAACTCGTTGCTGAGACCCTTAGGGAAATAAAACCGTCGCTTTTCTGCACCGTACCGCTTATTTACGAAAAGATCTACAACGAGATCCACAACAGGTTGGCGACCGCCTCGAATCTGAAGAAGACCATTTTTCACTGGTCGATCGCCCAGGGTAAGGCCTATTACCAACTGAAGAATCAGGGCAAAAAGGCTTCTGCCCTTCTTAGCTTGAAGAAGTCAATAGCCAATAAACTCGTACTCAATAAGATCAAGGATATCGTTGGAGGGAATATGAAAATGTCGCCTACTGCTGGAGCTCCTCTCTCGGCCGAGATCCAAAGCTTTATGATCGCTGCAGGGATTCCTATCGTAATTGGATACGGACTCACTGAAACTACCGCTACTGTTACCGCATTTCCGGAGAACAATTACGAGATCGGCTCAGTAGGAAAGGTATTGGAAGGGATCGATATCAAGATCGGCGCTAATGACGAGATCCTGGTCAAAGCCACCACGGTGATGAAAGGTTATTATAACAAGGCTAACGAAACAGCAGAAGTATTTGAAGGGGAATGGTTCAAAACCGGGGATGCCGGAAGGATCGACGCGAACGGGAACCTGTATATCACCGATCGTATCAAAAACCTGATGAAAACCTCAGGAGGAAAATACCTCGTTCCCCAACAGATAGAGTCCATGCTTACCAATGACAACTTTATCGAACAGGCTGTACTTATTGCAGATGGTAAACCCTATGCTTCGGCCCTGATCGTTCCGAATTTTGAGGCGCTTAAGAACTATGCGGCCTCCCTGAATCTTTCTTATGCCGATGTGAGTCAGTTGCTGTCCCAGGCAGAGATCAAAGCCTTCTTTGAAGAGAAGATCAACAGCCTGCAAAAAGACCTGGCGAATTATGAGAAGGTAAGAAAGATCAAACTAATGGCACGGGAATTCTCTATGGAGCTTGAAGAGCTTACGCCTACCCTGAAGATCAGGCGAAAGATCATTCTGGATAAATTCCAACAGGAGATTCTCGACCTCTACAGTACAGACCGCTCGGTATTCGTGATGTAAATCCCGAACAGACGCATAAAAGTTATCCCCCTTTGTTGGTGCTACCAGCTTCGGGGGATTTTTTTGAAGTGAAGGGTTAAGGGCTACGAGTGATGCGAGATGCGGGAAGCGACAGCCGGGAACTAAGAACCACCCCGTCCTTTGGCCACCCTACCTGGCGGCAGGTAGGCCCTCCTTAGCAAGGAGGGGAATAGATTCAAACTTCTAACTACATACCTGCATACTCACTTCCCTATTTCCCTATTTCCCTATTTCCCCACTTCCCTAAATACCTACATACCTATTTACCTGCTTACCTATCCACCATTTCCTTACCTTTATAAGACATAAAACGTATGACCCATGAGAAGATCATCACTTATCGTTGCTTTTGGCCTAACCCTGTTCGCTGTACTGATCTCTTGCAAGCAAACTTCAAACAGTGAAAAAGCCAGTCCGGAAACTCCTCAAACTCCAACAACGCCGGAAGTAACCTCTATTGAGGTCGAGACAGGAGACGGATACCTGCCCGGGGCGTCATGGACCCTGGTCTGGGCAGACGAATTTGAAGGCACCACCATAGATTCCGCCAACTGGACCCGTCAGGTGTTGGAGCCCGGGCATTTTAATGACGAGTGGCAAGCGTATACCGACAGTCCTGAGAATGCTTATATCGAGAACGGAAATCTGGTGATCAGAGCCAACCATCGTGGTAAGGACCACGGGATGGGACAATACACATCGGCCCGTTTACACACGGGGAATAAACACGCCTGGAAATACGGTAAGATGGCTGCCCGGATCAAGCTTCCTGAGGGGCATGGTATATGGCCCGCTTTTTGGATGCTAGGAGCCAATATCAATGAGATCGGAGGCGATACGCCATGGCCGCAATCCGGAGAGATCGATATTTTAGAACTTTACGGATCTAAAGACGATGCGGTGGTCGAAGCCAATATTCATTATGCCGATACGTATGACCAACACGCTATGATGGGTGCGATTGCTTACACCTTAAAAGAAGGGAAATTTGCCGATGATTTTCACGTATTCGAATTGGAATGGAATTCCGAAAAGCTCACCTGGATGGTCGACGGCGAAGCCTATGCTTCTGCGCCTATCACCGGAGACGAATTCACCGAATTTCATAAGGAATTCTATATCCTCCTCAACCTGGCTGTGGGCGGCACCTATGCCGGACGTCCCGATGAGACCACGTCTTTTCCGCAACACATGTATGTAGACTGGGTAAGGGTGTATCAGCAATAGTAGTTGCTAAAAATTACATACCATATTCACATACCCTCCCGACCATACCGAAGTGGATTGGGCAAAATCCTTTATCCCTGCCCCGGCAAAAGAGACACTGATACCGGCATTTAAGAATACATTCCGGGTGATCACACGGTTGTACTCGAGGTGGGAGTAGTTTTAGGGGGCTTGACCCCTGTGTTTACAGGCCTTTCCAGAGGTTGTTTTTGGAGTGCCACCGAATGCGTAACCTTTAACAGAGTTTAACGTTTCAGCCTTTCCAATTTGATCCGATTTGATGTGTTTTGAAGGTTCCAGGGGTTGAGTATTTCATGTAGTAACGCGATCTTTCCAAGTGATTCCTCCAAAGACAAAATAGCCTGTCAGTTAGTGCCAATTCCATCCCCCAATCTTCCATAACTAACCTATGAAATGCTGGTTCCACTACTTTACTTAAAATCTTACTATTGTTAAAAGGGAAGTTTTAAGGGAGCTGAGTAATGTCTAATATATTCGACATTAATTATGTTCTTTATGGAATACCGTAATGGGTTTAAGAATGGGACTATTACCTTTAATTTTTAAATACCTAATGCCATGTATTATAATATTGTTCTGCTGACTTTATCTTTGTTTATTTCGAATTCTATTTATTCTCAACAAAACAGCAATGTAGATACTGCATCTTTAGATGCTTTAAAGAGAGAAATTAACGTTGTAGACAATCAAATAGATACCTTAATTTCTCTGAAGAAGGAGTTGCAATCAAAAGTTGTAATTCTTGAGGGAAAGAAGGAGGATTTGAATGTTGAAGGTGTTAAGGCTGCAGTTTCTTACAGTGACCCCTATTTAAGAGAGGAGCCTGATTATAATTCGAAAAAACTGTACCAATTGAAGTTTAAGGACACAGTACTTGTCCTAAGTAGATATGAGGATACAAATTGGGTTAAGGTGAGTCATAATGGAGTGGTTGGTTTTTTATTGTATGGTAGTCTTCAAGAGAATCCAGAAGTATTGGCTGTCTTTGATCATACGATGGCTCGAAAGTTAGAAATCTTGACAAAAAATTATGGTCGGGAAACCGCTCAAAGGATTATTCGTAAAACATATTGGATTGGAATGACTGATCAGATGGCTAGAGAAAGTTTGGGTCACCCTCAATCTGTTAATCGTAGTAAAGGATCTTGGGGAATCCATGAGCAATGGGTTTATAGGGAGAGAAATAAGACACTGTACCTATATTTTGAAAATGGTAGGCTGGCGAGCTATCAAAAACAGAAGTAAAGGGCATCCTTTATCCAAACGTATTTTTAATAAGGAATCAGACAGGTACTGTTTTATTCTGTCAAAGTTCTTATAGTGATCGGGCTTTCGAAAAGAAAAATGAGCAGTAAAAACACTAATTAAGACTACTATTCTTCCATAACTAATGTATGAAATGATGTACTAAAATCTTACTACAAGCACCTTAAAGTTGTAGTAAGATGAAACATAGGATTACTCCAATGTTTAGAGGGGTTAAGCGGAATCTGTAGTAATGCGTAACATGCCTTGGCGTGTTACCCTCTCGCTATTCCGCCTTAGTTTATAATCGGGTAGTGGTAAAATTTTATTATTAGCCATAGAATCAATCAAATCATTTTGCGTTCTTCAATACTAAGAACTCCTGTTACATAAATTAGGAGTTCTTAGTATTTATACAATAATTCTTTTGGTGTCTTTTACTGTAATTTTTATGATTGTTCTTGCTCATGATCTTTATCCTCGTAATACTTAATAATGGCTTCAATTAAAACTGCCGCAGCTTCTGAAATTTCTCTCATATTCATTGGTTATAGTTATTAATAATTAATGGAGTTTTAACTCTTATTCTTAGTTTTTTTGTCTTTTTGATGTTGAATAACGGCTACAATCAAACCTGCAGCAGCGAGAATTATGCTTTCCATAATTTTTGATTTTAGTTAATTATTGTTTGATTTATCATCTGTTTTCTTATTGTCTTTTTGGTTTTGAATAATGGCTACAATTAAACCTGCAGCAGCTAGAATTATATTTTCCATAGTTTTTGATTTTAGTTAATTATTGTTTGATTTATCACCTGTTTTCTTATTGTCTTTTTGGTTTTGAATAATGGCTACAATTAAACCTGCAGCTGCAAAAATGATTTTCTCCATGATCTTGTGTTTTTAGTTAATTATTATTTGATGTGTTACCTG
>NZ_JADMKT010000058.1 GCF_016786255.1 Robertkochia sediminum | reverse complement strand
AAGAACTTTTACCCTAGTTCAAGGCCCTTTTACAAGAGCGCTTATCCCTTAAAGCGGGTGCAAATATAAGACGCTTTTCCCGAATTACACAAATCTAACTGTGTTAATTTTTGAAGGTTTCTGATAAGCGACTGATATTCAATATGAATTACCTCCCAAACAGGTATAAGGGGCGGATCGAGTGGTTTGAACCATGGTTAGGATGGTGAGTGCCTTGTAGGAGGAGTACTATCTCAAGGGCTTGGGCGCAAGGCTTAGAAAACCCCTTCCGTCTGGCCAAAAGCCAGCCACCTTCCCCTGAGAGGGGAAGGAGATCGTTTTTTAGTAATAAGATGTTGATGTTTAAACTAACCACCCCGTCAGTGCCATGCACTGACACCCCCCATTAGAAAGGAGGGGGTAGCTCTGTTTTTATAGCGAGCCTTTGGGTCAATTTTAAATACCCCTTCCGTCAGCGCCGGAAGCGCTGACACCTTCCCC
>NZ_JADMKT010000057.1 GCF_016786255.1 Robertkochia sediminum | reverse complement strand
TGAGCCCGTCGCCATCGGTGTCTGCATTATAGGGATCAGTTCCATTGGTGGCTTCAGCTCCATTGAGAACACCATCGCCGTCACAGTCGCCCGAAGCCCAAATGGCATTGCTTGCATCATATCCGGTATATCCGGCAGATTGTGCAGGAACACAAGGATCTGCAGGTGCCGGGTCGGTACTGTTCGGTACGCCATCACCATCATCATCAGGGTCGGTTACTGTAAAGGTCACCACGCCGGTAGCACATACCG
>NZ_JADMKT010000056.1 GCF_016786255.1 Robertkochia sediminum | reverse complement strand
GGTTGTTGATGTAAGAAGTGCTCAAAATCGATAATGAAGGATGATTCAATGGCTCTTAGTTCCAGGTCGGATACCTTTTGGGTCTTTTTCAAAAATTGAAACACATACTTTTCTGTGCCACCATAATTCTTAAGTGTTCCATGAGCCAACACGCCCTTCATTTTTGTTTCGTGGTACTTAAAGATGGATCGCAGGGTATGGGTGTGATCATCTTTCCCCAGGTA
>NZ_JADMKT010000055.1 GCF_016786255.1 Robertkochia sediminum | reverse complement strand
TACTTCGATGGATCATATGTGTATAGAAGAAGGAAGTTATCCCCTCCTTTCAAAGGAGGGGTGGCTCATGGCATCGCCATGAGACGGGGTGGTTCCCTGCGCATTCAATGTCTGTGTAATTATTGTAAAGGAGTAAAGTGGTAAAGCTGTAAAGTTGGATTTGCTACAGCTTTGACATGTGATGCCAGGATCATCACCGCATCATCGATGGTGTCTTTGCGAGGAGGCTGCAAGCCGACGCGGCAATCTGCCTGGTGTAGGCGGGGTGGTTCTCCTCAAATTCAACGTCTGTGTAATTATCGAACGATCCTCTTCCCCTGCCAGGG
>NZ_JADMKT010000006.1 GCF_016786255.1 Robertkochia sediminum | reverse complement strand
CCTATCGGGATCTTGGGTTGTGGGCGATACTGGATTCGAACCAGTGACCCCCTGCTTGTAAGGCAGGTGCTCTGAACCAACTGAGCTAATCGCCCCTTTTATGTCGCTCCCTGAAATAGCTTGCTATTCCCTGAATGCGGATGCAAATATAGAACAGTTTTTTAATTCCACAAGGCTTTTTTTTGCATCGCTTAAAAAATGTTTAAAATATGTGAATTCAAACGCTGAAGACTGAAAACATTCAGCAAACAGGTAGGGGTAAAACGGAAATTCAAACTGTGTCAAGATGAACTAACACCTATGCACTCCCACCATCTAATACCGGGAAGCAGCAATCCAAACACAACATCAAGAGGAGAGGCACACAACAACCGGATAACTGTATAACAGCTTCACCGCATAACGGTAACAAAGTAACAACGGCAACAAGGGTAACAGGAATGCTGAATTATCAAATTTTACATCCTTACCACCTTGTAACCTCGTAACCTTGTAACTCCCCTGGATTACCTCCCTGCGGTCGGTGATCCAAAGAGGGGATGTTGCAATACCAAAATCCATCAAGGCTGCGCTTAACATCACTCTATAACCTTATAACCCTATAACCTTATAACCCTATAACCTCCTAACTCCTCCGGATTACCTCCCTCCGGTCGGTGATCCA
>NZ_JADMKT010000054.1 GCF_016786255.1 Robertkochia sediminum | reverse complement strand
TGGATCATAATTGAGAGTTTTCCGTGCTTTGAGTTATGGTGGATCTTTCTACTGTTTCGCTGTATCACTGCATCACTGCATCACCGCATCACTGACATTGTCTTTGCGAGCCTGCCTGACGACAGACAGGGAGGCTGAAAGCCGACGCGGCAATCTGCCTGGTGTAGGCGGGGTGGTTCTCCTCAAATTCAACGTCTGTGTAATTATCGAACGATCCTCTTCCCCTGCCAGGG
>NZ_JADMKT010000053.1 GCF_016786255.1 Robertkochia sediminum | reverse complement strand
CTCCGGATAAAGAAAGTATAATGAGGTAACCCCTTGGGATCAATTGGTCGTCATTTCAAGAATTAAAACTTTAAGAAATTAAGTTTAAACGTTTGCAAATGGCTCTTTTAGCTGTCCCACTATTGGGACACATAAAAGAGCCTGAAAAGTTAATGAAGCAAGGAGTTTAGAATGACATCGTAATGGTTTATATACCTTGGTTGAGGGCAGTACTTTTAAAGTGCTTTTATGTTTGGCTTGTTTAGGAACTGCCTAATAAAGTAATGTGATAAAAATAGCTCGTTTACCCGGCCTGGTTTGAGGGCCTTTAAACGAGCTGAAGGAAGTTTCATTTATGGTTTATACACCATTGTTGTAGTGTGTTATTCCTTTGTTATTTTTAAATAATTCCTTCTTACAATAGGCAAATTCAACGCTATTATAAGGAGTAACATTATAATCGAATAACTGTAAAAAGTATTTTCAGGATTAAAGCCGAAAGCAACAATTACCCCATAAACTATTGCGGGTAAAATTGGCAACCAGAGTACGTATTTATTACTTTTAATTATTAATTTATCACCCTTCTTTAAATCCATCTTTAGTTCTTTACTTTTAAACCAAAGCACTTTTGCTGAAATAGTGTATGTTCCGGGATTAAGGCTTAATTCTAATTTCTCTTCTTCTGCGATTTCACAAATCAAATGATTGTTTGCGTAAACTTTGTACTTCTTAATTCCGGAGCCAAGTTGTTTTGGTCTGATGACGGTGATCATTTTTGATTGATTTTTAATAATACACTACAACGGCAAGGCTCGTATGTTTGCCCTAAGTGTTTATCGGTTAAGAATTTTCTTAAAAGTAAGATACTATATTTAGAACCACAATAATCAGATCAAAAAGAAGG
>NZ_JADMKT010000052.1 GCF_016786255.1 Robertkochia sediminum | reverse complement strand
ATGGCCCGGCACACCTTTGCCACTACCGTAACGCTTTCTAATGGTATGCCTATAGAAACCGTATCCAAGCTATTAGGGCATACCAAACTAGCGACAACGCAAATTTATGCAAGAGTGCTCCAGAAGAAGATCGCACAGGACATGAACGACCTGGAAAGGAAGTTGGGCTCCATTTAAATTTCGAATCTTCGGAAGGTTATGATTTTTATCGCTTTGAATCCTGCAAATTGGTAAGGAGAGATTTCCGCAGGATCTTCGGATCCGTTACTATTGTTTGGTTTGATCAGGCACATTTCCCCAAATGGGAAAAACGCCTGATCAAACTTTTT
>NZ_JADMKT010000051.1 GCF_016786255.1 Robertkochia sediminum | reverse complement strand
AGTGAAGGAATAAAGGTAGCAAGGTGTCGTAATGCGTACGGACTTAACAGTTGTCACCTCGAGTGATCGCGAAGCGATCGTATCGAGAGGTGGAGCCGGGGTGGTTCGTTCAAACATCAACATCTTATTACTAAAAAACGACCTCCTTCCCCTCCCAGGGGAAGGTGGCTGGCTTTTGGCCAGAAAGAAGGGGTTTTTGAAG
>NZ_JADMKT010000050.1 GCF_016786255.1 Robertkochia sediminum | reverse complement strand
ACCGATGGTGTCTTTACGAACCTTCCTGCCGGCAGGCAGGGGTGGCTGGCTTTTGGCCAGACGGAAGGGGTTTTCTAAGCCTTGCGCCCAAGCCTGTGAGATAGTACTCCTCCTACAAGGCACTCACCATCCTAACCATGGTTCAAACCACTCGATCCGCCCCTTATACCTGTTTGGGAGGTAGTTTATATTGAATATCAGTCGCTTATCAGAAACCTTCAAAAATTAACACAGTTGGATTTGTGTAATTCGGGAAAAGCGTCTTATATTTGCACCCGCTTTAAGGGATAAGCGCTCTTGTAGAGGGGGCTGATTTTAAAGCGGATGTTCTTTCACAAACGGCATGATTTTTCAAGAAAAACACTTCAAGAAAGTTTTTTTCAAAAAAGCTTGCCAGAATGAAAAAAGGTTGTAGTTTTGCAGCCGCTTCTTTCGGGAAGCATCGCCGCTGAGGCCGAGGAAACA
>NZ_JADMKT010000049.1 GCF_016786255.1 Robertkochia sediminum | reverse complement strand
CACTGCGCTAGCAGTGCCGGGATCTTGGGTAAAGCCACCCCTTTTGATCACCGAGCAAAGCGAGGTAATCTTCTGCAAGAGCAAAGACAAAAGACAACACCCGTCTTCTTCAATCACCCGACTTATCTACGTGCAGAGTATAACGGCGTAAGGGGATAAAACAAAAAATCCCGAAGCACTGCGCTAGCAGTGCCGGGATCTTGGGTAAAGCCACCCCTTTTGATCACCGAGCAAAGCGAGGTAATCTTCTGCA
>NZ_JADMKT010000048.1 GCF_016786255.1 Robertkochia sediminum | reverse complement strand
ACTGGCTATATTGACCTTAATCCACTCTTTTGTTCTTTCTGATTGATCTTTAAAAATTATACAAATCAAACTTAAGTCGGCTATATCTCATGGCTAGTGTAGTACTTCTAAAAAAAAGAAAAAAATATTCATGAACTCAACCTGGCTATTCGTTTCCATCGGACGCAATAAACAACCCGCCCGCCACGAGCCATAGCCTTGCCGTTACCTACAATTGATAAAAACTAACTTGATGAAAAAAGGACACCTACCATTCATATTAATCACCGTTTGTTTGATCTTAATAATTCTGGATCTCATTTTCAATTCAGATGAAATGGATTTAGGGTTTTGGCTTCGTATGGTAGCAAATAGTTCTGTAATCTTAAGTATGCTATTACGAATTCGTGAAAGTAGAATTAAGGATCAAAAGAAATCTGAATAAAAGCGTTTATTCAAATTTTGAACGTGTTTATGGAATTGAATAATGACAAGTAAAATAAAAAAGGAAGGAAAAGAGAAAAACAACTGTAGGTAACAATGGTGTATAAACCATAAATGAAACTTCCTTCAGCTCGTTTAAAGGCCCTCAAACCAGGCCAGGTAAACGAGCTATTTTTATCACATTACTTTATTAGGCAGTTCCTAAACAAGCCAAACATAAAAGCACCTTAAAAGTACTGCTCTCAACCAAGGCATATAAACCATTTTAATGTCATTCTAAACTCCTTACTTCATTAACTTTTCAGGCTCTTTTATACGTCCCGATAGAGGGACAGAAAAAAGAGCCATTTACAAACGTTTAAACTTAATTTCTTAAAGTTTTAATTCTTGAAATGACGACCAATTGATCCCAAGGGGTTACCTCATTATACTTTCTTTATCCGGAG
>NZ_JADMKT010000047.1 GCF_016786255.1 Robertkochia sediminum | reverse complement strand
CTCTTCCCATTCCGAACAGAGCAGTTAAGCCCGACAGCGCCGATGGTACTACGAAAGTGGGAGAGTAGGTCGCCGCCTTCTTTGAAAGCCCTTCATATCATGTGAGGGGCTTTTTTTATGCGCGAAAGTTACAGGTAGTAGGGGGTGAAGAAGTAAAGAGGTAAAGGGGTAAAGAGGTAAAGTTGGTGTCACCTCGAGCTTGTCTGCCGAAAATATGCGCTCATATGGAAGGTATGGTGATCGCGCC
>NZ_JADMKT010000046.1 GCF_016786255.1 Robertkochia sediminum | reverse complement strand
TCAGTGATGCGGTGATGCAGTGATGCAGTGATACAGCGAAACAGTAGAAAGATCCACCATAACTCAAAGCACGGAAAACTCTCAATTATGATCCAGACGTTAAGGGAATGGGCGAGCCAGCCAGCCCACCTCTCGATACGATCGCGGCGCGATCACCATACCTTCCATATGAGCGCATATTTTCGGCAGACAAGCTCGAGGTGACACCAACTTTACCTCTTTACCCCTTTACCTCTTTAC
>NZ_JADMKT010000045.1 GCF_016786255.1 Robertkochia sediminum | reverse complement strand
CCACCGGAGGACTGGCGTACATAAGCCTACGGGTTATTAGTACTACTCGGCTATGACATTACTGCCTTTACACCTGTAGCCTATCAACGTGATCGTCTCTCACGACCCTTTAAAGAAATCTCATCTTGTGGCGGGTTTCGCGCTTATATGCTTTCAGCGCTTATCCCTTCCCAACATAGCTACGCTGCAATGCCCTTGGCAGAACAACAGCTACACCAGAGGTTGGTCCAACTCGGTCCTCTCGTACTAGAGTCAGGTCCACTCAAATTTCTAACGCCCACAGTAGATAGAGACCGAACTGTCTCACGACGTTCTGAACCCAGCTCGCGTGCCACTTTAATGGGCGAACAGCCCAACCCTTGGGACCTTCTCCAGCCCCAGGATGTGACGAGCCGACATCGAGGTGCCAAACCCCCCCGTCGATGTGAGCTCTTGGGGGAGATCAGCCTGTTATCCCCGGCGTACCTTTTATCCTTTGAGCGATGGCCCTTCCATACGGAACCACCGGATCACTATGCTCTACTTTCGTACCTGATCGACTTGTAGGTCTCTCAGTCAAGCTCCCTTATGCCATTGCACTCTACGCACGGTTACCAAGCGTGCTGAGGGAACCTTTAGAAGCCTCCGTTACTCTTTTGGAGGCGACCACCCCAGTCAAACTACCCACCACGCACTGTCCTTCTATTCAGAAGTTAGGCTTCAGATAAGTAAAGGGTGGTATTTCAACAATGACTCCACAACACCTGGCGATGCCGCTTCAAAGTCTCCCACCTATCCTACACATCACTTATCCAAAGTCAATACGAAGCTATAGTAAAGGTGCACGGGGTCTTTTCGTCCCACTGCGGGTAATCGGCATCTTCACCGATACTACAATTTCACCGAGCTCATGGCCGAGACAGTGTCCAGATCGTTACACCATTCGTGCAGGTCGGAACTTACCCGACAAGGAATTTCGCTACCTTAGGACCGTTATAGTTACGGCCGCCGTTTACTGGGGCTTCAGTTCAATGCGTCGCCGAAGCTAACATCTCCCCTTAACCTTCCAGCACCGGGCAGGTGTCAGGCCCTATACATCATCTTTCGATTTAGCAGAGCCCTGTGTTTTTGATAAACAGTCGCCTGGACCTTTTCACTGCGGCCTATCTTGCGATAGGCGACCTTTCTCCCGAAGTTACAGGTCTATTTTGCCTAGTTCCTTAGCCATGAATCTCTCGAGCGCCTTAGAATACTCATCCCAACCACCTGTGTCGGTTTACGGTACAGGCTGCATAACTCGCTTTTCTTGGAAGTCGATTCGCTGGATTATCACCGCAGCCGGAGCCTTAGTGTACTATCGGGGTGTTACCACTCCCTTCAACGTGCTATTCCGTCAGCACGCACCAACTATTCGCCTCCGTCACTTTTAATGTTATGCAGGTACAGGAATATTAACCTGTTGTCCATCCACTACCCCCTTCGGGTTCGCGTTAGGCCCTGACTAACCCTCAGCTGATTAGCATAGCTGAGGAAACCTTGGTTTTTCGGCGTGCGGGTTTCTCGCCCGCATTATCGTTACTTATGCCTACATTTTCTTTTCTATACGCTCCAGCAAACCTCGCAGTTCACCTTCAACGCCCATAGAATGCTCCCCTACCACTTTTATAAAGTCCATAGCTTCGGTGGTATACTTATGCCCGATTATTATCCATGCTCGATCGCTCGACTAGTGAGCTGTTACGCACTCTTTAAATGAATGGCTGCTTCCAAGCCAACATCCTAGCTGTCTAAGCAATCAAACCGCGTTTTTTCAACTTAGTATACACTTGGGGACCTTAGCTGATGGTCCGGGTTCTTTCCCTCTCGGACATGGACCTTAGCACCCATGCCCTCACTGCTGATCACCATTTTATAGCATTCGGAGTTTGTCAGGAATTGGTAGGCGGTGAAGCCCCCGCATCCAATCAGTAGCTCTACCTCTATAAAACTTGATCAACGCTGCACCTAAATGCATTTCGGGGAGTACGAGCTATTTCCGAGTTTGATTGGCCTTTCACCCCTACCCACAGGTCATCCGAAGACTTTTCAACGTCAACCGGTTCGGGCCTCCACTATGTGTTACCACAGCTTCACCCTGCCCATGGGTAGATCACACGGTTTCGCGTCTACCACTACTAACTATAGCGCCCTATTCAGACTCGCTTTCGCTACGGCTCCGTGACTGAATCACTTAACCTCGCTAGCAACGGTAACTCGTAGGCTCATTATGCAAAAGGCACGCCGTCACCCCAACGGGGCTCCGACCGCTTGTAAGCGTATGGTTTCAGGTTCTATTTCACTCCCTTATTCAGGGTACTTTTCACCTTTCCCTCACGGTACTGGTTCACTATCGGTCTCTCAGGAGTATTTAGCCTTGGCGGATGGTCCCGCCAGTTTCACACAAGGTTTCACGTGCCCCGCGCTACTCAGGATACCACTACAAATAACCTCTCTTACTCGTACGGGACTATCACCCTCTATGGTCACGCTTTCCAACGTGTTCTGATTCAATTGGCATTCGATGTTGTGGTCCTACAACCCCAGTATTGCCGTAACAACACTGGTTTGGGCTCTTCCGAGTTCGCTCGCCACTACTATCGGAATCACTATTGTTTTCTTCTCCTCCGCCTACTTAGATGTTTCAGTTCAGCGGGTTCGCTCCTATTACTAGGTGACATGTCTTCAACATGCCGGGTTGCCCCATTCGGAAATCTGCGGATCAAAGTGTATGTGCCACTTCCCGCAGCTTATCGCAGCTTATCACGTCCTTCTTCGCCTCTGAGAGCCTAGGCATCCCCCATACGCCCTTATTTAGCTTATTGTACTTTTTGCTCTTTAATATCATAAATAACAAGCCGTAATGATTCGTGCAAATCATTACAACTAAATAAGATTCAAAAATTTTTACTTTTTACATGTTACAGTTATTACTAACCATAACAAGCTTCTCGTATCTCTTTATCTCAATATGTCAATGAACGTTTCGGCTTCATCGCAAATCAACACCCTTTTGTGTAGCGGGCTTGA
>NZ_JADMKT010000044.1 GCF_016786255.1 Robertkochia sediminum | reverse complement strand
TTTTTGAAAAAGACCCAAAAGGTATCCGACCTGGAACTAAGAGCCATTGAATCATCCTTCATTATCGATTTTGAGCACTTCTTACATCAACAACCTACCCTATCCAATAATGGAGTCATGAAGCACCTGGAACGGCTTAAAAAGCTAATGAAATTGGCTTATGAGATGGATTGGCTGGATAAGAACATCTTTAAACATCACAAACTCAAATTTGAAAAGGTCGACAAGGCATTTCTTACCCGATCTGAATTGCAAAAGATCATGGAATTCGATCCCAAGCGCTCTTCCCTGGCCGTTACCCGGGATGTATTCTTGTTCTCCTGTTTTACCAGCTTGTCGTATTCCGATGTAAGAAACCTCAAAAGATCCAACATCGTTAAGGGTAACGATAATAAGTGGTGGATCAAATCCAAGAGAGCAAAAACCGGCGTTCCGCTGAACATTCCCCTCCTGCCTTTACCTCTTGAAATTCTGCAGAAGTATAAGGATCATCCAAAAGTGTGTTCCTCAGATCATGTCTTACCGGTATGCTCCAATCAAAAGATCAATAATTACCTGAAGGAGATCGCCTCCTTTACAGGGATCGATAAAGACTTCTCCTTTCATATGGCCCG
>NZ_JADMKT010000043.1 GCF_016786255.1 Robertkochia sediminum | reverse complement strand
ACTATCATACTTCCTTCAGAGCCGTCGTGATTCCCTTTTTGGTCACGGGCTATTTTTAAGGAGGTCGCGACTTATAAAAAGGGTAGCGAAGCACCTGGCTTTATGCAGTCGCTTCCTTAAAAATAGCTATCCTTTAAAAAGGGAATTACCAGGCGATACGAAGGTGTTTTAGTTTGGATGTGGGGATGCGGGGAGGACTCCTTTCCTTATCCTAATGGGAAGGTGTCCGCATAAAAAGTTTGATCAGGCGTTTTTCCCATTTGGGGAAATGTGCCTGATCAAACCAAACAATAGTAACGGATC
>NZ_JADMKT010000042.1 GCF_016786255.1 Robertkochia sediminum | reverse complement strand
TTCGCTACCCTTTTTATAAGTCGCGACCTCCTTAAAAATAGCCCGTGACCAAAAAGGGAATCACGACGGCTCTGAAGGAAGTATGATAGTAGCGGTAACCATGTGGTGTGTTCTAAAGGTACATACAGCTGCATTAAGCAAAAAAAGGGAATACTCCGGATAAAGAAAGTATAATGAGGTAACCCCTTGGGATCAATTGGTCGTCATTTCAAGAATTAAAACTTTAAGAAATTAAGTTTAAACGTTTG
>NZ_JADMKT010000041.1 GCF_016786255.1 Robertkochia sediminum | reverse complement strand
CCCTCCATGACGGCAGTACGGTGCAACCCAACCTTAAAACCCTTTTACATGCGCCTTAAATCCACTAAATCCAAGCCTATAATTGGCCTGGTTGCAACCCAACGAAAACTATTATTACTTATGTATGCCCTTTGGAAAAGTGAAGCCTATTATGATGCAAATCACCATAAAACAAAAACAGCAAGCTCAAAAGAACTTGCTGCGCAGGATAGTTATTAACC
>NZ_JADMKT010000040.1 GCF_016786255.1 Robertkochia sediminum | reverse complement strand
TGACAAAAACAAGATCGTAGTTCCTACCAACGGATAATCAAGACAACAATAACTAACACATACCTTTCTACATTTTAAAAGCACCATCATGAATAGCCTTAAAAGAACCTTCGCCTTCCTTTTCGCCACTGCCATCCTTGCACTTTCTGCTACCTCATGCTCTAAAGCCTCTGTAGCCGATGAAGATGCCCTTTACGAAACCCACCAGGGAGTTGACAAAAACAAGATCGTAGTTCCTACCAACGGATAATCAAGACAACAATAACTAACATATACCTTTCTACATTTTAAAAGCACCAT
>NZ_JADMKT010000039.1 GCF_016786255.1 Robertkochia sediminum | reverse complement strand
TAGGGTCTGGGGATTCCTTAAGGGATGCGAAACGAACTAAGTAAAACCTAAACCATCATAGAACGGGTTCAGGCACGGTGCCTAGCCCGGTCGTTACCTACAATTGATAAAAACTAACTTGATGAAAAAAGAACACCTACCATTCATATTAATCACCGTTTGTTTGATCTTAATAATTCTGGATCTAATTTTCATTTCAGATGAAATGGATTTAGCGTTTTGGCTTCGTATGGTAGCAAATAGTTCTATAATTTTAGGTATGCTATTCCGAATTCGTGAAAGTAGAATGAAGGATCAAAAGAAATCTGAATGAAAGCGTTTATTCAAATTTTGAACGTGTTTATGGAATTGAATAATGACAAGTAAAGTAAAAAAGTAAGGAAAAGAAAAAAACAACTGTAGGTAACATCGGCTATAGCTCATGGCAAGTGTAGTACTTCTAAAAAAGAAAAAATATTCATAAACCCAACCAGGCTATTCGTTTCCATCGGACACATAAATCAAACCGCCCGCCACGAGCCATAGGTACTGTGTTATAAAACAAGTATATTTACCAAAAATATAGGAAGTATTAATCTCGGTTAATAACTATCCTGCGCAGCAAGTTCTTTTGAGCTTGCTGTTTTTGTTTTATGGTGATTTGCATCATA
>NZ_JADMKT010000038.1 GCF_016786255.1 Robertkochia sediminum | reverse complement strand
TCGAACCGATGACCTCCTGCGTGCAAGGCAGGCGCTCTAGCCAGCTGAGCTAATTCCCCATTACTCTAGTTGTGAGTTATGAGTTGTAAGTCGTGAGTTACCACTCACCTAACTCAACTTCCAGAATTTCCAATCTTTAATCAATGAACGTTTTTTCGTCTCTCTTGTAGCTACTCTCATTTGTTGCTCCGTAACTACCCTTTCGAAAA
>NZ_JADMKT010000037.1 GCF_016786255.1 Robertkochia sediminum | reverse complement strand
CATAAAACAAAAACAGCAAGCTCAAAAGAACTTGCTGCGCAGGATAGTTATTAACCGAGATTAATACTTCCTATATTTTTTGGTAAATATACTTGTTTTATAACACAGTACCTATGAAGCGTTGTGGTGTGTGGGTCTGAGCCTGGCGTTGGCCTTTACCTCTGGCGAGGCTCAGAGCCACGTTGGAAACGTGACGCTTCATTTTTGTTCTTGGAGTTCAATATAAGAAAATAGTCTAAATCGTGTAGGATGCAACAATGCTTTATAGCCCTTTGTTAGCTACAGTTTTTATTTTTCACTTTCAATATTTCATCAATTCTTCTTTTGTTTTCTTGTTGTAACAATGTAGGGTATAGATTCAATATTACATTTGGAAACATCATTGTGAATCCCGCAAGAAATCCTCTTTCAATACTTATGTAAATGGCTATTATGGCAACAAAAATAAATCCTATTAAATGGCTTACTTCTGCTTTGGTCATTTCAGATCTTAGCTGGATTAAGTTGGGGCTTCTTTTTTCTAATTTAATTTGCTGATTTAGATGCCTGAAAAAAGTATTATTAACGATCCACTTGAATTGATTAATCCCAATAATTTTATTTAGAGCTTTACTTTCAATAAAATTCAGGTAAGCTACTTTTTTATAGTATTCTGTTTTGATGAGTATATCATTAACTATCATGCCTATTAACCAAGAGATCAACGAAGTCGTTATTCCTAATTTTATCCCTAATGTTAATAGTTGATAGGTCATTTTAAAATTGTAGCTAACGGTCGGGCTATGCACCGGCGCGATCTGGGTTGCTGGCCGACCTTTTGGCCTTTGGCGTTGGCGGAGACCAGCAGGCTGAACGAGGTGCATTTTTTTTTTTGGTTCTGGAGATTAAGATACAGAAAATAGTCTAATTCTTGTAGGGTCTAGCGCTGGGGTATAGCCGACTTAAGTTTGATTTGTCTAATTTTTAAAG
>NZ_JADMKT010000001.1 GCF_016786255.1 Robertkochia sediminum | reverse complement strand
TACGATCGCTTCGCGATCACTCGAGGTGACAACTGTTAAGTCCGTACGCATTACGACACCTTGCTACCTTTATTCCTTCACTTCTTAACCCTTAATACCTGTCACCTTACTTCATGAGATTGCCACGTCGGCTTGCAGCCTCCTCGCAAAGAAAATTTCAGTGATGCGGTGATGCAGTGATGCAGTGATACAGCGAAACAGTAGAAAGATCCACCATAACTCAAAGCACGGAAAACTCTCAATTATGATCCA
>NZ_JADMKT010000036.1 GCF_016786255.1 Robertkochia sediminum | reverse complement strand
ACTGCGGAAATCTTTCGTTCATCGAAGTTTAACTTAAAGAACGAGAGATATGTCTACTTCAAAAAATCTCTACATCAATTTCTGGATCGCCAAGGCCAAATCCAGAAATGGCCAATGCCCCATTTATGCACGAATTACCATCGCCGGAAAAAGAGCCGAGGTAAGTACCCAATTAGCTGTTGAACCTTCAAAGTGGACTTCCAAATCGGGAAGGGTCAACGGACGCTCCGAAAAAGCCAGGGTGCTCAATAAGTTATTATGGCAGATCGAAGCCCGGATTTATGAATGTCACGAAGCCTTGCGTTATGAAGGTAAATTTATCACCGCATCCAGTTTGAAATCGCGCTACCTGGGGAAAGATGATCACACCCATACCCTGCGATCCATCTTTAAGTACCACGAAACAAAAATGAAGGGCGTGTTGGCTCATGGAACACTTAA
>NZ_JADMKT010000035.1 GCF_016786255.1 Robertkochia sediminum | reverse complement strand
TTTTTGAAAAAGACCCAAAAGGTATCCGACCTGGAACTAAGAGCCATTGAATCATCCTTCATTATCGATTTTGAGCACTTCTTACATCAACAACCCACCCTATCCAACAATGGAGTCATGAAGCACCTGGAACGGCTTAAAAAGCTAATCAAATTGGCTTATGAGATGGATTGGCTGGAAAAGAACATCTTTAAACATCACAAACTCAAATTTGAAAAAGTCGACAAGGCATTCCTTACCCGATCTGAATTGCAGAAGATCATGGAATTCGATCCCAAGCGCTCCTCCCTGGCCA
>NZ_JADMKT010000034.1 GCF_016786255.1 Robertkochia sediminum | reverse complement strand
TTCGGGCGACTGTGACGGCGATGGTGTTCTCAATGGAGCTGAAGCCACCAATGGAACTGATCCCTATAATGCAGACACCGATGGCGACGGGCTCACTGACGGAGCCGAGATTATCGAAGGTACTAATCCGAACAATCCTGACACGGATGGTGATGGCTTGACTGATGGCGCTGAAGTGAACACGCACAATACAGATCCAACTGTTGCTGATACCGATGGGGATGGGATCAACGACGGACAAGAAGTTGCAGATAATACCGATCCAACAAACGACTGTGAATCAGTTGGTGGATCACCACTTGGAACTTCAGACTGTGATGGAGATGGTTTGACTAACGATGAGGAAGCTACTATCGGAACAGATCCGAATGTAGCTGATACTGACGGTGATGGAATCAACGACGGACAAGAAGTTGCAGATAATACCGATCCAACAAACGACTGTGAATCAGTTGGTGGAACTGCCCTTGGCACTTCCGACTGTGATGGTGATGGCCTGACTAACGATGAAGAAGTTACAGCTGGAACAGATGCCAACAATCCTGATAGTGATGGCGATGGGATCAACGACGGACAAGAAGTTGCAGACAATACTGATCCAACAAACGACTGTGAATCAGTTGGCGGGACTGCCCTTGGAACTTCCGATTGTGATGGTGATGGCCTGACCAATGATGAAGAAGCTACAGCCGGAACAAATCCAAATGTTGCAGATACTGACGGTGACGGGATCAATGACGGACAAGAAGTTACCGATAACACCGATCCAACAAACGACTGTGAATCAGTTGGAGGGACAGCCCTTGGAACTTCCGATTGTGACGGCGATGGCCTGACCAACGATGAAGAAGTTGCAGCAGGAACCGATCCTAACGATCCGGATTCTGACGGCGATGGCATTAGTGAT
>NZ_JADMKT010000005.1 GCF_016786255.1 Robertkochia sediminum | reverse complement strand
TAACCCTATAACCTCCTAACTCCTCCGGATTACCTCCCTCCGGTCGGTGATCCAAAGAGGGGATGTTGCAATACCAAAATCCATCAAGGCTACGCCTTGATTATTTTTTTATACCCAACACGCTTCGCTCAAGCAAGCTTGGCTCGCTTTAGGGTATAAAAAAATCCCGATAGTTTCCTATCGGGATCTTGGGTTGTGGGCGATACTGGATTCGAACCAGTGACCCCCTGCTTGTAAGGCAGGTGCTCTGAACCAACTGAGCTAATCGCCC
>NZ_JADMKT010000033.1 GCF_016786255.1 Robertkochia sediminum | reverse complement strand
ATAGGTCAGGATTCCCGTAGTTGCGTCAAAACTCGCCGATCCGGACGCTGAGCCATTCCCGGTGTCAGATAGCGAAGTTATGCCAAGGTTGGCAGTATTGTTATTCGGTAAAAAATCGTCATTAGCAAGAATATCTACCTGGGTCGCATTCCCTGAAGAAGCATTTGAAGCATCAGCTACTGCTACAGGTGAAAGCGGATTCGCATCAGTCGCATCGCCATTTCCATCTCCATCGGTATCAACATCATAAGGATCAGTTCCGTTGGTGGCTTCAGTTCCGTTGAGAACATTGTCACCATCACAATCACCCGCAGCCCAAATGGCATTACTTGCATCATATCCGGTATATCCGGCGGATTGTGCTGGTGAACAGGCATTAAGCGGATCGGTGTTATCTGTATTAACTTCCTGTCCATCATTAATACCATCACCATCAGTATCAGCATTATTAGGGTCCGTACCTAAAGTAGTTTCCTGAGCATCTGTTAATCCGTCCCCATCAGAATCGGGATCCGATGCACAGACATTTGCCAATGCATCCGTTACATCGGCATTGGTTCCTGTATATCCATTGGTATTCCCGGTGACCCGTCCGTCGGCACCAAAGCCGGTTCCGGCCAATGTTCCGGGAGTTGTTGTACTTTGGGTAAACCCGGCTTCCACTACATCGGGACAGCCATCGCCATCGGCATCAGTATCTATATGGTCTTCTAAACCATCCTGATCGGTGTCAAAATTATCATTAATGCCATCTGCGTTAGAATCGATAAATCCCGGGTAATCAGGGTCCTGGTAATCAGGAATTCCATCATTATCGGAATCGGCATTTGGATTAACGCCACCCGGAGTTTCCTGGGTATCCAATATACCGTCATTATCATCATCGAGATCATTGATATCTGTGATTCCGTCATTATCGAAGTCTGAAGAAGCGAAGATCGCGGCCTTAAACTGATCGTCGTCACCTGCGATCACGTTACCGTCAACTCCTAAAATATCAGAAGCCGACCCTCCGAGTGCCGAAGCCGGGGAACTTGAAGTGGCAACGGCGACCCTGAAATTTTGAGTGGTTGTTACCCCAATATCAGACAGGGGCACATACCAATCGATAAATACCGGCACATCTCCGGTACAGCTCGCATTATTATTGAGACCGTAAGAGCGTTGGTAATTTGTAGTAAAACTATACGTACTTATCGTGGTTGCTTTTGAAGCAGTTCCGTCTACATCCAGTACGAGTACATCGTTGTTCTTTCCTCCACTTCCGTAGATGACCTCTCTTTCGAATCCGGGATTTCCTGCTAAACTGTTAGCATCGGCAGGACCAAAGGCCACATCGGTATCGAAGAGGAAACTATACCCAAATGCCCCGGTCGCATCTTTTGCGATACGAAGTCTGAAGAGCATTAATTCATCTCCATTGTCAGGAATTCCATCCGGGTCGGATATGTAGTAATAACTCCCTGCAGATCCTGTAACAGGATCACTAACGATCTCTGATGCTGCACAGGAAGCTCCCGTCTGCAAGTCGGCAGAAGGCTCATCGGTAAGCTGGGGTACCTCTTTAAAGGGAATTTCAAATTCCGGTAATTCATTACCTCCGGTAAAGGCAGCACCGGTAGCCGTGATCCAACCGTCCCCGTTCGGATCCATAGGATTGGTAGCAGGAGTTGCCGGGATAAATATCTGTCCGGAAGATTGTCCGAAAGACATTTGAACAACCAAAATTGTTGCAAAGAGCCATAGCCTCTTTGAAAAAAGTAGTGGTATTTTCATAGAAATAGGTTAGGGTTACATGTGATTTTACTGACTGTCAGCGCAATAGCAATCCAAAAGCACTGATCATCTCCCAACCCCAGTAAACATAAGGGATGAGTACATATAAAAAATCGTGCAATAGTACTGCTTTTGGACAACAATTCTTACAATTGTTGAAAACTATTATCATATTCTTGACAACCGCTTCCGGGCAATTATTACGGTATAAAAAGCGAAGAGATCACAAATAGAAAAGTCCATGACTTGACCGTCAAAGTAACCCATCGTAAAGTAATTGAGCTTGACCTCAGGCCTGTCAAGAATAAACAAGAAAGAAGCGTTAAAACAGAAAACAAGCAAGACACAGCAATGCCCCCCCCTTGTACATTCGATGGTCATACCCAAACAGGGACCTTAAGAACCTTTATGGTCCTTTAAGAAGATAATGATGAAGTACTATCAAAGGGAATCCTTCAATTTCCGAAGCTCGCTTTCGATGAACTTTATGCGATCTTCTATTTCTGAAGCTCTGGAGCCTATATCTTTATGCAGAACATGCCGGATCTTCCAGACCTCCTTAAAATCGTTAAGGTCTTGAACCGCTATATCTTTAAAATTGGGATCGGTTGCCTTTAGTAAAAAGCCTTTATCATCCTTAACCAACTGCCGAAGGATCATCTTGTGTGACGTCACCAACAAGACCAGGGTCCCGCTCTCCAGAAAAGCAAACTCTTCAGGTTGCAGCAACTCTCCAATTACGACATCTCCGGGATACAGACCGGTATCTCCCTTACTCATTTCGAGGTTATCTATCTGGTAGCTACGCAACACCTTATGATCTCTATTATCTACAGGAAGTACGATCCTTGGAAAATCACCTACATAACCCTGTTTAGTACTGTCATTCATATAATCAACCTCGTTCCCGGTATTGATATAAGGGATCTCTGTCATCGGTATTTGCCGTATCAATGCAGAATGTACCTGGTCGCCCCTGAATTTAAGCAGGTCGTTAACCGTTAGCTCTTTTGTCAAAAGGTCATCGATCGAAATGCCAAAATAATTAGCAAACTTGATCAGGGTATCGATCTTAGGCTCACTCCTTCCCTCTTCATACGCTCCCAGTGCCCCTCGTTTCAACTCAAAAACCTCTGCCATTGCCTGTTGACTCAGGTTTTTCAGATTTCTGATCTTACGAATATTCTTACCAAAATATGACATAATGCTAATTTTATTTGCATCAATATAAGTTTTGTCTTATATTTACCTAACAAATTTAGCATTTTTTAACGTAATCACTAATTATTATAGCAAAAAAAGATGTGTAACAATACCGCAACATCTCCTCTTTTACTGTAACAATACGGTTAATAAAATATTGAAAATTCTTACGAAATAATTTAAGGTTAAGCACTGTGTTTCGTATAATTACAGTGCCAACCTAATAGCTGACTAAAACTATTAGCCAATGAAAAACTTTTTCCACACCACCAGGGACTACCTTCTTGAGTTGGATTTTAACATCACCCACCAGGATGAAAAAGATGGTATTCTGATCATTCGCAAAGAAAGTTTCGGGATCAAGGATCTTATCATCGGTGTAGCCCCTCCCATTTTGATCATGGAACAGTTCCTGTTTCGTATCAACAACCAACGTGAAATGATCTATAAGGATCTCCTTCAAAAAAACCGGGACATCATACACGGAGCCTTCGTTCTTGAAGAATCCGGAAGCCGGGTGATCTTTCGCGATACCATCCAAATAGAAAATATGGATCTGAATGAGCTCGAAGGATCATTAAACTCCCTCAGCCTGCTAATGAGTGAATACTCAGATAAAATAATCGAATTCTCTAAACTTTAAAATCTTTAGGTTATGAACATCTTTAAAAGACTATTTAAGATCGGTCAGGCTGAGGCCAATTCAGCGATCGACCACATGGAAGACCCCATCAAAATGACAGAGCAGGGGTTACGGGATCTGCAAGAAGACCTCAACAAGAACATGGAAGCGCTTGCCCAGGTAAAGGCCCTGGCTATCAGAGCCAAGAACGACAAGGACACCTATCTCGAAAAGAAAGACGACTATCACAATAAGGCCGTATTGATCCTTAAAAAAGGGGCCAGTGGCGAAATGGAAAAAGAAGAAGCCGACCGCCTGGCCAAACAAGCCCTGATCAAAAAGGAGGAGGCTCAAAGCCAAGCCGACCGCTCCGGTAACGAAGCCGTAAAATTCAACGACAATGTGGCCCAGCTGGAAAGGAATATTCAAACCATCAAATCGAATATCAGCCAGTGGGAGAACGAATTGCGTACCCTCAAGGCCAGGGTTAAGGTGAGCAATGCTACCAAAAGCCTGAACAAGCAAATGGCCGAAATAGACAGTAGCAGTACGGTAAGCATGCTGGAAAGAATGAAGGAGAAGGTAGCCCAGGAAGAAGCCCTGGCCGAAGCCTATGGAGATATTGCCAATGCCACGACCTCTATTGACGAAGAACTGGATAAAGCTGCCAATTCTACCGAAGCCAATGCCGATGGCGAATTGGATAAGCTTAAGGAACAATTAGGTATGAACGACACTAAATAACACCACCCTTGACTAGTCTCACCGACATACTATTCTCTGAAGTAAACACCATATTGACGTGTTTGTTTCTACTGCTCATCATTTACTGGATCGCTACCATGTTCAGCGGGATCGATTTTGACCTGGATATGGACATCGACTTGGATGTTGACATAGAGGCAGACGCCAATGTCGACACCGCTATTTCGGCCGAAGGCAGTAATATGGACTTCAATGATATCTCGAATGCCGAGCTCAATAAGGAAGACGTGGTAGGGAAACGCATACAACCCCTGAAATGGTGGCAGATCGTATTGATCTATTTCAACTTTGTTGGCCTGCCTTTCATGTTCACCTTTACCTGCTTTGTCTTTCTGTGGTGGTTTACCACGGTGCTGGCTACGGCCCTTACCTATAGCTATAACAATGTGTTCGGATTCGGGATCATGATCATCGCTTTTGTCACTTCCCTTTTTGCCACAAAGATCTTTACCACGCCATTTAAAGGCTTTTTTAAGAATCTGAATAAGGACGGCGATCGGGCAGTAGATTTTATAGGAAGACAAGGCGTACTCCTTTCCTCTATTTCAGGAAAGAAAATGGGGAATGCAGAACTCAGCGTCAACGGAAACTCTTATTCGGTATACGTGAAAGCCTTGAATGGCGAGACACTCAACTACCAGGATAAGATCCTGATCATCAAACAGTCTGAAGACAAGAATTACTTTTTCGTACAATCGTATAACCAATAAAAACTAAACTAATGAATCAACTATTACCCATCATCGCGTTAGGATTAGGGGGGATCCTTTTCCTGATCATCGTGTACTTCGCGATCATCGCGATGTTCTATAAAAAAGTGCCTCAGGGCAGAGCCCTGGTTCGAACCGGTTTCGGGGGAACAAAAGTGGCTACCGATAAAGGACTCTATGTAGTTCCTGTATTCCACAAGGTAGAGATCATGGATATTTCTGTGAAGAAGATACAGATCGAGCGCCTGGCCCAGGAAGGCCTCATTTGTAAGGACAATATGCGTGCCGATATCAAAGTTGCCTTCTTCGTAAGGGTGAACAACGATGTTACCTTTATCAAAAGAGTGGCGCAGACCATTGGTGTAGACCGGGCTTCGCGTATCGAGACCCTGGAAGACCTTTTCGAAGCCAAGTTCTCTGAAGCCTTAAAGACCGTAGGTAAAAAATTCCAGTTCACTGAGCTGTACGAAGCACGAAGAGAGTTCAGAGATGAGATCGTTGATATTATCGGTACCGACCTTAACGGATATACCCTGGAGGATTGCGCCATCGACTTTTTGGAACAAACCCCGATAAGCCATCTCAAGCCCGATAACATTCTGGATGCCGAAGGTATCAAGAAGATCACCGAGCTTACCGCCGTTCAAAACATGAAAGCCAACCTCATTAAACGCGATGAGGAGAAAACCATCAGAAAACAGGATGTTGAAGCCAGAGAGGCCATCCTTGAACTGGACAAGCAATTGGCAGAAAAAGAAGAGCAACAAAAAAGAGAGATCTCTAACATCAAGGCCCGTGAAGAGGCTGAGATCAAAAAGGTTGCAGAAGAAGAGCGTCTTAAGTCAGAGTCTGCACGTATTTCTACCGAAGAGAAGGTGAAGGTCTCTGAGGAGAACATGCAGCGACAGATCATCGTTGCCGCCAAGAACAAAGAACGCACCCAGGCCGTTGAAACCGAGCGCGTAGAAAAAGACCGCATGCTGGAAGCTACCGAAAGAGAGCGCGTGGTCACCCTCGCCCAGATCGAAAAAGAGAAGGTGGTAGAGGTTGAAAAGAAAAATATTCAGGATGTGATCCGCGATCGTGTTATGCTCGAGAAAGGTGTTATTGAAGAGCAGGAGAACATGAAAGATATCGAAGCTTTCAAAACTGCCGATCGTGAGAAGCAGGTGAAGATCACCATTGCCGAGGCCAATGCCCAGGAAGACCTGATCAAGACCATTAAAATGGCCGAGGCCAGTAAGGAAGCTGCCAAGCAACGCGCTGAAGAGATCAATATTGAAGCTCAGGCCCGTAAAGAAGCCAGCGAGAAAGAGGCAGAAGCCAGAAAGACCATTGCCGAAGCAAAAGCGAAAGAGGAAGCTACCCTGGGTATGTCTGAAGCTCAGGTGATGCACGCCAAAGCCGATGCGAACGAGCGTCAGGGTCTTGTTGAAGCGCTTATTATTGAGAAAAAGGCCAAGGCAGAAGCTGCAGGTATAGAAGCCAAAGCAGAAGCCGACCTTAAAGAAGGAAAAGCCGCCGCCGAGGTGATCAAAGAGAAAGCGCTGGCCGATGCTGCGGGACTCGAAGAGAAAGCTGCCGCCATGAAAAAACTGGATGGGGTTGGAAGAGACCACGAAGAATTCAAACTGCGCCTCGACAAGGAATTACAAGTCGAGATGGCACAGATCAATATTCAAAAAGAGATCGCCGACGCTCAGGCCGAAGTGATCAGCAACGCCTTAAAGGCCGCCAATATCGAGATCATTGGAGGTGAAACCATGTTCTTCGAACAGATCATGGGGCAGATCGCAACTGGAAAAGGCATTGACAAAATGGTAAATAACAGCTCCAATATCCAGGAGATCAAAAATTCCATCCTCGGGAGCGATGACATAAAGGGAAATCTGCTCGCCAAAGTGAAGCAGTTTTCTGAGAAATACGGTATCTCTTCAGAAGATATCAAGAACCTCACCGTAGCAGGGTTGCTTATGGAGTTGAGATCGCGATCTAACGACGCTTCAGAGAAGACCATGCTGAGTAACCTTTACAACCTGGCTCAGGGAATGGGACTTTCAGATAAGCGACTCCCTTCTATCAAACACTAACCATCACTAAAAAGGCTGTTGTTTCAAGACGGCAGCCTTTATTATTTCTCGCTGTCATCCATTCATCCCCGTTTCTATTCCTAATCAATCGCACTGTAAATGAATCAAGAAAAACATAGCGCCAAAGCCCAAGAGTCTTTAGATGAAGGTACTTATGAGATCATAAGAAAACGACTCAATACCCACCGATCGGAACTTCAGCAACGGTTACATACCTTAAACGAATCCCGTAAAAATGTCTTCGGTTCCTTAGAAACAGAATTATTGGCCAATAACAGGATCAGCACAGAAAACAACTGTATTGCCAGGGATATCGTATCACTTGCAAACACCTGTATTTTCGGGTATAATGTGCATTTCGGATTGCGAACAGAGATCGAGCTGTCTGACGTGTTCAGCGTCTATACCTTTGAAAATAATTCCTTCTCACCCTCATCCATAGCCTTACTCGAAGATGAGACCTTTCTCACCGACTTCTCTAACCTCTACAAATACTACAGGAATACCATCTTCGTGAAATTTGCAAGGATAGGCAACTTTCTTCATATGGTCTTTCAGCTCAGCGAACGCGAGAGCGATATTAAGACCTTTAAATGGTTGGTAAAAGACAATACCCTTACTTATGTAGACAACCGCAGTGAACACGAATATACCACCCCAGACCAACACCAGTTCAGGTGGCAGGAAGCTACCAGAGACATGCAGCGGTACGGGGAACATCCTCACATTTCTATCCTCGACAAGGTATTCGTCGAAACCATTGGTGGCGACCTCACCATTAAGATCGAAGACAATACAGACGATGGTAAAGGGATCTATAACGAACCGGTAGATTACCACGACCAGACTCTGGACGATGGAGAAGTGAAATACGCCGATCTGGGCAACCTCATTGTGATCGAGATCAAACCCTTTCAGGAAGATTCGCGTTTTTTTGTATACAACCACAAAATGCAGGAAGTACAGCGCATAGACTCCATTAAAGATACTGCCGTGTTGCTACCCGATAATCAGGGGATCATATTCCCCAATGGGTATTACCTCCAAACCGGCGAATACCACGTGGTAGAGAACCAACTTTCTAGTCTCAAGTTCCAGGAGGTCATAAGCTCCCCGAACGGAGAAGACTACCTCTATGTGTTCTATTCACAGACCGAAGGCACCCAGGTGCTCATGGATTATAATGTTATCGATCAGAAAATAAAGACTCCTATCGTCTGTGGCGGATTCACCATACTTCCCCAGGGCCAGCTTTGCTATTTCAAAGCCGATGAAGAGCAAACCAAACACCATATGATCCAGATCTGGCAAACTCCTTATCTGGAAGGTGAGATCATGCCCTCAGAACACCAGGACACCATGCTTTACAAGATCGGAAACAAGGAGATCGTAAAGGCCATGGCCGAATCCCAGGAACTCATCACCCTGCTTCAGAAAGAAGACAACTACGACGGACTCTATACCGATATTGCCCGGGCCACCAAGAACATTATTGACTCATACCACTGGTTAAAAAGTGAAGAGGCCGGATTCCTGTTCGCCCCCCTTGAAGAACTCAATACAGCAGCGAATGCCGCCGTCGATGAATTCCAGAAAGTACTGCATTTAAAACGCAATGCAAACAAGGCCACTACGGCCATACAACAAAAAACAGACACCCTCCTGTCTGCCGTAAAGAGCACATCGTTCAAGACCATCGATGAATTCGTAGAGATCCTTTCATCCCTAAGGCGTTTGCGCGGCGAAGTTATCGGACTCAAAGAGGTGCGCTACACCGATCCGGACCAGATCGCCGCATTTGAAACCGCACTGGCAGAGCAAAACGAACTCATCTCCAGAAGGTGTGTTGAATTCCTACTAAAAGACACGGCTCTGGAGCCGTACCACAACAAGGTCGATGAAAAGTCTGAGCAGCTTACTTCCCTTAAAAAAGTAGTCGATGTAAAAGCATTGGAAAGCGATGTGAATACTATTACCACCGAACTGGAAATGCTCATCGATATCGTAACCAACCTCCATATCGAAGACACCTCTCAATCGGCAGATATCATTGACAACGTATCCCTGATCTTTGCAAAGATCAATCAGCTCAAAGCAGCCATCAAAGCCCGTGTAAAAGACCTGGGATCTAAAGAAGCCCGCGCCGATTTTACCGCCCAGATCAAACTCATCGATCAAAGTGTGATCAATTACATCGATATGGCGACCACGGCCGATCAATGTGATGATTTTCAAAATAAGGTGAGTGTGCAACTGGAAGAGCTGGAAGGCAAATTTGCTGAATTCGATGAATACCTGGAGCAGCTTACCGAAAAGAGAGAAGAGATCTACAACGTCTTTGACAACCGCAAGAACGCCATCAAGGAAAAGCGAAATAAAAGAGTAATCGCCCTGATCAACGCTTCTGAGCGTATTCTTAAAGGTGTAAGCAACAAAGCACAAACGTTCAAATCGGCTAACGATATCAACGGCTACTTTGCATCAGACCTCATGGTCGAAAAGCTCAGGGACATCGTAAAACAACTTCGCGAACTGGACGATAGCGGTAATGCCGAAAAGATCGCCACCGCCCTTAAAACCAGTAAAGAAGACGCCCTACGTAAATTAAAAGATAAGCTGGAACTCTACGAAGATGGCGATCATGTGATCAAACTGGGCCCTTTCAGGTTCGGAGTAAATAACCAGGGGGTCGATCTGAGCATCGTGTTTAAGAACAAGCACTTATACTACCATCTTGGTGGTACCGATTTCTATCAAAAACTAAACGATCCGGTGCTTGAAAGAAGTATCGAATTTTGGGAGCAGGACCTGGTTTCAGAAAACGAAACTGTATACCGGTCGTCATACCTGGCTTATAAGATCTATAAGAAACTTTCGTCTGCAGACATAGCTAAACACGATAAGGAGCAACTGACTTCTCTCGTAAGAGAAGAAAGCCGGAAGAACTTTAGCGAAGGGTATGTCAAAGGAGTTCACGACGAAGACGCTGTAAAGATCCTCGAGGTGCTCATTCAAAAGCATCTTAATCTTGGCTTGCTGCGCTTCGCCCCCTCGGTCAGAGCCTATGCGCAGTTTTTCTGGCACGATCTGAGCAAGGAATCCAGGCATTACTTTAATCATGCCATCAAAGCGTCTGGAGCCGTTTTAGAAATATTCCCCGCTACCAGGGAATGCGACCACCTCCTCCAAGAGCTGGAAACGGCACTTATCGCCTTTGGTGAACATACCAAACTATACCTTCCGCATCAAGCCAAAGACATGTCGCTGTACCTGTTTAAGGAACTTCAGGGTGACGATGAATTTGAAGTGAGCGGTATGGCCAACAAGATCGCCGAAGAGTTTCAGCAGATGTTAAAACGTGAAAAAGCGGTGACCTCATTCGAGAACAGTCTGAAGCAACTTCCAACCATCTCTGCAAAGATCCGCTTGGTACGACAATGGTTGCATGCCTTTATTTCAAATAACCAACAGGCCTATGACAACAACTATCTTGAAGAGGCTGCAGCCCTGCTCCTGCTCCCCCATGCCAATGCCAATGTGAACAGCAGTTCGGCCAAGGCAGAGATCAGGGAGCTCAAAGGTGACCATCAAAATATACAAGGAGGTGTTTTAGCCTTCGACTTTCATGAATTTACAGGAAGGTTAGCACAATTTATCACCCATACCGTGCCCGGATATCTGGAGTATCGCAAGGCACGGCACGAGGCTATAGAACGCTTTAAAAAGCAATTACGCCTGGATGAGTTCAAACCGAGGGTACTCTCCTCCTTTGTAAGGAATAAACTTATAGACCAAGTCTATTTACCCATGATCGGTGAAAACCTATCAAAACAATTAGGAACGGTAGGTGAAAACAGCCGAACCGACCGCATGGGAATGCTTCTGCTGATCTCTCCTCCCGGATATGGAAAAACCACCCTCATGGAGTACGTGGCAAACCGCCTGGGACTGGTATTCATGAAGATCAACGGACCCTCTATCGGGCATGAGATCACCTCTGTAGATCCCGAGGCAGCCAATAACTCAGCAGCCCGGGAAGAACTCAAGAAGTTAAACCTCGCCTTTGAAATGGGAAATAACGTCATGCTGTATCTAGATGACATCCAGCATTGCAACCCCGAATTCCTGCAAAAGTTCATCTCCCTTGCCGATGGTACCCGACGTATGGAAGGCGTTTACAATAACCAACCCAAGACATATGATTTCAGGGGCAAGAAGTTCTGTGTGATCATGGCCGGAAACCCGTATACCGAAAGCGGAGAAAAGTTCCGTATACCAGATATGCTGGCCAACAGGGCCGATATTTACAATTTGGGAGATATCATTGGAGATACCGCCGACCTCTTCAGGTTAAGCTTGCTGGAAAATGCCGTTACCGCCAATCCCGTATTGCGACAGGTGGCCAACAAAAGCTTTAAAGATATCTATACCCTCACCAATGTGGTAGAGCACAATGCCGAGATCAATGACCTTGAAGGAAATTACACCCCACAGGAGATCAATGATTTCAGAGCGGTTCTTGAAAAGGTGATGAATATACGGGAAACCGTGCTTAAGGTGAATGAAACCTATATTCGATCTGCGGGAATGGAAGACGCCTACCGCACAGAGCCCGCCTTTAAACTTCAGGGGTCATACAGGGATATGAATAAACTGGTAGCCAAGGTGGTTCCCATCATGAATGGCGAAGAGCTCAACACCCTTATTCGATCGCATTACGAGAATGAGAGTCAGACCCTGACCTCTCAGGCAGAGGCCAACCTCTTAAAATTCAAGGAGCTTCGAGGTATTATGTCTGCTGAAGAAAGGGAACGATGGGAGTCCATTAAAGAAAACTTTAAACGAATCAATAAACTTAACGGACTGGGAGCTGATAATGAAATGGCCCAGGTGGTTGCACAGCTCATGTCTTTCAGTGAAAATCTGGAAGGGATAAGGAATGTACTCAGCATCGGACTTAACCATACGGTAAACGGGAAATAGGCAACCTACCCTTTGACCCGGGAAGGTTGCGGTTGCTTTTACATCAACCGAATTAATTAAATACCCCCGTCTGTAGCAGATGGGGGTATTATGTTTTGAGAGTCCCGAACAGGCTTCAGGATCTCATCGTCGATGGCTAAAATTGCGCTACCTCGGTAGAATCTTTCATAGCTACGGTAGCCGACTTCCCTCGGGTAACGGTATTTTGAACAGCATCAAAATAAGTGGTCCCCACAAAAGACTGGTGTTTTACCGCTCTGAATCCTTCAGCTTGCAAGGCAAACTCATTCTCTTGAAGCGAGGAATATCCGGCCATACCCCGCTCCTTATAAGCCTTGGCCAACTTAAACATACTGGTATTAAGCGCGTGAAAACCGGCCAGGGTTATGAACTGGAATTTATACCCCATTGCGGCGAGCTCCTCACGGAAGGTCAGCATTTCTTTTTCAGTTAATTTAGCCGCCCAGTTAAAAGAAGGAGAACAATTATACGCCAGTAGCTTTCCGGGAAACTGCTCATGGATGGCCTCTGCAAAGGCTCTGGCTTGCTCGAGATCAGGGGTCGATGTTTCCATCCATAAGAGGTCTGCATAAGGCGCATAAGACAGGCCGCGGTCTATTGCCTGCAGTACTCCGTTCTTTACACGAGAGAACCCTTCTTCTGTACGCTCTCCGGTAATGAATTTTCGGTCTCTGGGATCAATATCAGAAGTGATAAGATTAGCAGCATCGGCATCAGTACGAGCGATGATCACTGTAGGAACATCCATGATATCTGAAGCCAGACGTGCTGCCACGAGTTTTTGAATGGCCTCTTTTGTCGGCACCAGGACCTTCCCCCCAAGGTGTCCGCACTTTTTTGCAGAAGACAACTGATCTTCGAAATGAACCCCTGAAGCCCCATTTTCGATCATTCCCTTCATGAGTTCAAAAGCGTTAAGATTTCCTCCGAATCCCGCTTCGGCATCGGCAACAATGGGTACCAAATAATCCTTTTTATCAGCCACCCCGTTCACATGTTGAATTTGATCGGCACGTAGCAGGGCGTTATTGATACGCTTAACTACCATAGGTACACTATTGGCCGGATACAAGGATTGATCCGGGTACATTTCGCCGGCGAGATTTGCGTCTGCAGCAACCTGCCAGCCACTTAGGTATATGGCTTCCAAACCTGCGTCGACCTCCTGTACTGCCTGATTTCCGGTGAGCGCCCCCAGACCAGCCACGACCTCCTGACTATTCAGTTTTTTCCATAGGGTCTCTGCCCCTCTCCTGGCCAAACTGTACTCGATCTGGTAGCTGCCTCTTAATTGAATCACCTCCTCTGCAGAGTAAGGCCTTTTGATCCCATTCCAACGCGGATCCTTAGTCCACTTTTCTTTTAGGATAATTGCTTGTTCATTTGTTTTCATAATGTAAATTTTGGTTTGTATTAGATAAAAAGACTCCCAGCCCCCTGAATTTCAAGGAGTAATAAAACGTATTAAACGTGAGTATAGAATGCGAACGATGAGAAGTTTATGCCCTGTTTATTCCAGATAGGGATAAGCCTTCAGGGTTAGAAATTCTTCAAAGGAATTAATCAGGACCAGATCGTGGAAAATACTTATGGCATCGTCAAGTTTATCCAATCCTAATCCATGAGTAGTCAGGTAAAACTTGACCTTGGGCAACTCCTTTTGGAACAACTCTTCATAACAGACATCATCGAAGAGCCTCCCGTCGGGAAGTTGTACCTTTTTATGATACCACTGCCAAAGCTGCGCCCTGCAAATCTCTGCCGTAGCAGCGTCTTCCATTAAATGGTACAGCGCAGCTGCCCCATTGCCATTTAACCAGTATACCAGATAAAGCAATCCGATATGAATGTTGAGTCGAACACCTGCCTCAGTTAATTCTCCTTCAGGAACTTTCAAAAGATCCTTTTCTGCAATATTCACATCATCGCGCAAACGACTAACCTGGTTTGGTGCCTTCATATGGGTATCGAAGATGTTTCGGGCCACCGGCACAAGCGCAGGATGCGCCACCCAGGTACCGTCATGACCATTCTTCACTTCTCTTTCTTTGTCCTTACGAACCTTCTCAAAAGCGATATCATTAGCTTCCGGATCGTTCTTCACCGGTATCTGAGCGGCCATTCCGCCCATGGCATGTACCCCACGGTTATGGCACACCTGGATCACCTTTAGGGAATAAGCCTCCATAAAGGGCGACTGCATGGTGATCTGGGCACGGTTTGGCGTAACCAGATCGTGATTTCTAAACTTTTTGATATACGAGAAAATGTAGTCCCAACGGCCGCAGTTAAGTCCCGCCATATGATCTTTTAATTCGTATATGATCTCATCCAACTGAAAACTTGCGGTTATCGTTTCAATGAGTACGGTGGCTTTTATAGTTCGCTGCGGTATGGAGAGGTAATTTTGGGCGAAAACGAAGACTTCATTCCACAACCTCGCCTCAAGATAATGCTCCAGTTTGGGCAAATAAAAATAGGGACCACTCCCCTGTCTGGTCAATTCAAGAGCATTATGGAAAAAGAACACTCCGAAATCAAATAAGGATGCAGATACCGTTTCCCCGTCAATAAGAAGATTCTTTTCAATCAAATGCCACCCCCGGGGCCGAACAATTAGAGTGGCAACCTCATCATTTAAGCGATACGCTTTACCACTTACCGGATGAACGAATGCAATTGTCTTGCGTACGGCGTCACAGAGGTTGATCTGCCCCTCCATAATATTGGACCATGTAGGCGAAGTGCTGTCCTCCAGATCGGCCATAAAGCAATTTGCCCCTGAGTTCAGTGCATTGATCATCATTTTACGATCTACAGGCCCGGTGATCTCCACACGCCTGTCCTGAAGGTCAGGTGGGATGGGGGCTGCTTTCCAGTCCCCCTGTCGCACCCCGGCCGTTTCTTCGGGGAATACAGGCAAAGCCCCGCTGTCAAATGCTTCCTGAGTGATGATTCGTTGCTCCAGCAAAAGCAAGCGTTGCGCATTGAACTCTCGATGCAGAGCTACAAGAAAGGAGGTACACTCCCGGGTTAAAATTTCAGGATATTCCTGTTTTACGCCCTTGGCATATGCCATAGGCGAGATGGTGTTTACTACAGATCTTTTCATAATTCATTGATTATGTGGTCAATATTAAAAAGTATTTTTTACAAAAACAAGCGAACGTTCGCTAAATAGACAAAATACGCTTATTTTAAGATATCCGCTAAATCTTATATATTTGATCTATGTCAATAAAAGAAGAACACATCAGGCTAATTTTCGGACTTAAGATGCGTCAGTTACGTACCCGAAAAAACCTATCCCTATACGGCCTGGCCAAGAAAAGCGGACTCTCAAAATCGTACCTGAATGAAATTGAGAATGGAAAGAAGTACCCAAAGCAGGATAAGATCCTGGAATTGGCTCAGGCATTGGATACGACCTACGATGATATGGTTTCCCTGAAGCTGGATAAGAATCTCGCTCCCCTTGGGGAAATTCTTGAAAGTGGTGTGCTTAAAGAGCTTCCTTTAAAACTCTTTGGAATTGAAGAGCACGATCTGATCAACATTATCTCGAACGCCCCCTCTAAGGTCAATGCGTTTATAAGCACGATCATCGAAATCGCCAAAACCTATCATTTAGATTTTGAAGGGTTTTATCTCGCCGCCCTTCGCTCCTACCAGGAAGCCGAGAATAATTTCTTTAGTGACCTGGAATCGAAGGCGGTATCTTTCGGGGAAGCCTATCAGTTGGATCTCGACAAGAATATACCTTCTGCCGATCTTGAAGAGATCCTTGTTGAGGAATACGGCTATCACATCGTTGATAACGGTATCGAAAAAGACCCATTACTGGACAATTTAAGATCTGTTTTCGTACCCAAAAGCAGGAAGCTATTACTATCTTCAGCGATCGACGAAGCCCAGCGGGCATTTATTTTCGGCAAGGAGATCGCTTATAATTATCTTGCTCTCAGGGAGCGCCCATATACCTTTTCCTGGATCACCTACCACAGTTTCGACGAAGTCCTCAATAACTTTTATGCGTCCTATTTTTCCGGTGCGCTCCTGCTTTCACGAAAAAGGCTGCAGGAGAAGCTAAAAACCTGGCTGCATTCGCCTTCGTGGAACGAGACACCATTTACCGAGATGTTGAAAGGATTTAATGCCTCTCCGGAAAGTGTTTATCACCGACTAACCAATATCCTAACCCACGACTTCGGTATCAGGGATCTATTCTTTCTTCGGTTCGTTCATCAAAAAGGAGATGCGCATTATACCTTAAGTAAAGAGTTGCATATTACACAACACCAAAAACCATCTACAAGGAATTACAAGGAGCACTATTGCAGACGATGGATCTCCATAAAAACCCTGCAGCAAATGCAAAAGATGCCTGATGACCATATTTTCGGAGCTCAGGTATCAACCTACGAGAATGGCAACAAGTACCTTGTACTGTCATCGGCAACACCCGATCCATTTGACGATACGAAATACCGCAGTGCGAGTCTGGGCATACTGATCACTCCCCACCTGCAAAGAAAATATCCGCTCCTTCAGGCCCTTGACCTTCCCGACATCCCTGTAGGCATTACCTGTGAGAGTTGCAGTATAACCGATTGTGAGGTCAGGGCCATTAAACCTCGTAATCTACTCAAACAACAACGCTTTGAAATAACAGAACAACGCGTACAGGGACTCATTTCGCAACACTCGTGATCCCGAAGTGGTATTGTTACTGAAGAAAGCCGCTCAATTAAATTAATTCCCAATCGAAATTCAATTCTTTACCCTCCAGGTAAAGACCTTATGTTTAAAAAAAGGGGGCGTTGGACCTTTTTAGCGAACCCACCTGGCGGCAGACAAGGGGAACAGCCGGCTCCTTGGAGTGTTGCAAAGCAAGACCGTAAAGGGAGGAATTTTAAAGGGGAAATAATGCTGAATACCTGAATCAACATGTCAGCAATAGGAATGTGCTCCTGACTACTTTTCTGGTTTTGCTAAAAAGATTTGCGCTTTCATTTGAGAAAATAAAACAATTCACTAAATTCATAACTCGCTAACTTACAAGCGATAACGAAACTAAATCCACTTATTACTCGATGAAAAACTATATATCACTCCTTATTTTTTGTCTGATACCCTTATTCGGAATTTCGCAGGCACCCAAGCAAGTCGTAGACTCCATTGCCATTGGCCTTATTGACAAAATGGGACAAATTTTAGGGGGAATGGAATCCTGTACTTTGAAACTCAGCACTATGCAAGACCAGGTAAACGAACAGGGACTGTACGAGCGACGCTTCAATACTCACGATGTTTATTTAAGCGGACCGAACAGATTTGCAATCCGCTCACGAGGTAACAGTGGCGACCAGGGTTATTGGTACGATGGGGCCTTGCTCACCTGGTATTCCTATGATGAAAACAACTATGTGACCATTCCTTCATCATCAAACATCATCGCTACTATTGATAGTGTTCATACTGCGTTTGGGGTCAATTTTCCTGGTACCGATGTCCTTTACCCTTCCCTTGCCGATGATGTCTTAGAGAACTTTGACATGGTCCGTTACGTCGGAATTAAGACATTGAAAGGCATGGAGTGCTTCCACATCATTGCAGAGAGTGAAACCCATAATTTCCAGTTGTGGATAGAAAACAGTACGCTTTACCTGCCCAGAAAATACCTGATCATGAAAAAGGGCCCGACTCCGGAAATTTTTGAATGCACTTATGAATCCTGGGACTCCGGGGAGCAATTACCCGATGCACTTTTTAAATTCACTCCACCTGAAAATGCCAGGCTCATTAGTATTATGCCTAAAAGTCTCTGAAAACCGTAATATCAAAAAATTAAATTGTAAGAAACAATGAATCGTCCAGACGCTTTCTTTTTTAAAGTTTTTTTTGTCACCATGCTGTTCTTTATGGCCTCAGTTCCCGAGGCCGAAGCACAACGTATGAGGCACCCGGCATCAAAGAGCACCATATCCCGACCGGCATCAACGCCTTCACGACCTGCAGCCCGACCTACCACTCAACGTCCTCAACGGTCCGGTAATACCTCAGGCAGAACAACTTCTTCCAGACCAAACACCTATGATCAGGGTAGCATAAACGGGGGCTATAAGCGAGCAACCTCAAGGACTGCCTCCAGAATCCCGGCAACACAACCAAAAAAACAGACCCGGCCGGTAAGACAGCCATCGACCATCAACAGAGATGGTCGAAACAATACCTATGACCGGGGACGGGTATCCAGGGTTAGCAGACCGGTTCAAAGACCTGATAAAAACTATGGGAGGAATCCCAATTACCGTGTCGACAACCGCTACAAGAATAATCGCTATCGACGGTATCACTATGTTCGTCCGAGTTACAGACCGTATTACCGCCCCCCCTATATCTGGGGAAATTACTACTTCTATAGCCACAGGCCTTATTGGTATCATCCCTATCGTCCGTATTATTGGGGAAGCATCCGCCGGCCATTAGGATTCTTCATCACGACGCTTGCAGCTACGGCCATTATTGTGAGTATCACCAATGACAATAATGATGACCGGTATTATTACGACGATGGTCACTTCTATATCCCGGCCGATAATGGTTACCGATTGGTGGAGGCTCCCGTAGGCGCCAGGGTACAAAGTATTCCTGATTCCGCCGAGCGGGTACAGGTCACCGAAAACACTTATAACTATTATTATGGTGGCTCTTATTTTGAAGAAAATGAAGACGGGTATGTTGTAGTTCCGGCCACGGCAGGGACCATTGTGCCTCACCTTCCTGATGGCGGAGAAGAAGTAAGAATAGGCGACCGTACCTATGTGAGGTTTGGAGAGACCTATTATCAGCCCATTCAGCTGGATGGAAAAAATATGTACGAGATCGTGGAGATGGAAGAAACCGGAAACTAAGAGATCACCCTTGTCACCTTGTTACCTTGTTACCTTGTTACCACACAGGATTCACCCTCCCTCCCTTGTCGGGATCGTGATCCTCTAGTGGGGTCGTTGCTCAGGAAAGCCGCACCAAGCTGGCGCTTGGTGACGGTCTTTTTTTATGCCCAAGTCGCTTACGAACGCAAGCGTTCGACGCTTTTGGGCATAAAAAAAGCCGAACAACATCTTGTTGTTCGGCTTTACTAGTCGGGGTGGCAGTATATGAAACCTATATTTTCAAGTCAAATAAACACTGAGTTATTCCTTTTTATCTCCCTCCGGGTAACCGAATGGGTAACCTTTGGAAATCTTTCATTTCTAAAATTACATAAAAAATTAAAGACCATCTACAGGTTCCAGATCTCATTTTTTCAGTCCTTTAGATCAGGTTATCGTAGAAGAGGACTGGAGAAAGATTGAAAGGAAACATTAAAAAAGAGGCGTACTACCAGCTTACTAAACAGTCTTTGGTTTTTAGTAAAATGAGATACCTGAGTTTGCCAATATCCATGCAGGCTCGAAAGGAGTTGTACTACACGTAACATGCCTTGGCGTGTTACCCTCTCGCTATTCCGCCTCTTTTTATACTAAGATGTTTAAGAAAAGGAGGAAAGAACCTTTGAATAATAGCATATATAAACTATAT
>NZ_JADMKT010000004.1 GCF_016786255.1 Robertkochia sediminum | reverse complement strand
ATAGGTCAGGATTCCCGTAGTTGCGTCAAAACTCGCCGATCCGGACGCTGAGCCATTCCCGGTGTCAGATAGCGAAGTTATGCCAAGGTTGGCAGCATTATTATTCGGTAAAAAATTGTCATTAGCAAGAATATCTACCTGGGTCGCATTCCCTGAAGAAGCATTTGAAGCATCAGCTACTGCTACAGGTGAAAGCGGATTCGCATCGGTGGCATCTCCGTTTCCATCTCCATCGGTGTCTTCATCAGTTGGATTCGTTCCATTGGTCACCTCGACATTATCATTCAGTCCATCACCGTCGGTATCGGCAACAGTTGGATCTGTACCGTGGGTATTCACTTCAGCTCCATCGGTAAGTCCGTCGTTATCGGTATCGGGATCATTAGCATCGGTACC
>NZ_JADMKT010000032.1 GCF_016786255.1 Robertkochia sediminum | reverse complement strand
ACCAGTGCCAAACAACTTACCAGCTATGTAGGCTATGATGTGGTCTTACGCGAGTCGGGAACCATGAAAGGCAAATCGAAGATCAGCAAGAAAGGGAACCGCCATATACGGGCAGTACTCCACATGCCCTCTATGACGGCAGTACGGTGCAACCCAACCTTAAAACCCTTTTACATGCGCCTTAAATCCACTAAATCCAAGCCTATAATTGGCCTGGTTGCCACCCA
>NZ_JADMKT010000031.1 GCF_016786255.1 Robertkochia sediminum | reverse complement strand
AGTTACAAGGTTACGAGGTTACGAAGTTATGAGGAGATAAAAATTTGATAATTCATCATTCCTGTTACTCTTGTTACCATTGTTGCTTTGTTGCCGTTAAGCTATTATACAGTTATCCGTTTGATGTATACTCCACCTCTTTTTGGTGTAGTGTGCGGCCTTGAGGGGTTTTCAGGTTCCGCATAGCACCCCACCCCGGATCACCGACCGTAGGGAGGTAATCCAGGGGAGTTACAAGGTTACGAGGTTACGAAGTTATGAGGAGATAAAAATTTGATAATTCATCATTCCTGTTACTCTTGTTAC
>NZ_JADMKT010000030.1 GCF_016786255.1 Robertkochia sediminum | reverse complement strand
CGCTGCACCACTTTCATCGTTACACACCTGGTATTCAACGGTTACGGTGGTTCCAGCCTCGCCCGGTGTCGGGGTATAGGTCAGGATTCCCGTAGCTGCGTCAAAACTCACCGATCCGGACGCTGAGCCATTCCCGGTGTCAGATAGCGAAGTTATGCCAAGGTTGGCAGCATTATTATTCGGTAAAAAATCGTCATTGGCAAGAATATCTACCTGGGTCGCATTCCCTGAAGAAGCATTTGAAGCATCAGCTACTGCTACAGGTGAAAGCGGATTCGCATCAGTGGCATCGCTATTCCCATCACCGTCGGTATCGGCATCAGTTGGATCTGTACCGTTAGTGATCTCATCTCCATCATTGATACTATCACCATCAGTATCGGCAACAGTTGGATCTGTACCGTGGGTATTCACTTCAGCTCCATCGGTAAGTCCGTCGTTATCGGTATCGGGATCATTAGCATCGGTACC
>NZ_JADMKT010000029.1 GCF_016786255.1 Robertkochia sediminum | reverse complement strand
ATGAGATCGCCACAGTTTGCTTCGTAAACCTCGCGAAGACATATGATTCAAATCTGTCACCTCGAGTGATCACGCGTAGCGGGATCGTATCGAGAGGTATTTGCGGAGACCTCTTTTCCAAATAGTTCTCGATACACCGTCGCTCCGCTCCGGCACTCGAACTGACACACCTATTACCTTTCATCCACCGAAGCTTTAGCGAAGGAGGACTTTACGCCTTTACCTCTTTACTTCTTTAC
>NZ_JADMKT010000028.1 GCF_016786255.1 Robertkochia sediminum | reverse complement strand
GGCGCGATCACCATACCTTCCATATGAGCGCATATTTTCGGCAGACAAGCTCGAGGTGACACCAACTTTACCTCTTTACCCCTTTACCTCTTTACCTCTTTACTTCTTCACCCCCTACTACCTGTAACTTTCGCGCATAAAAAAAGCCCCTCACATGATGTGAAGGGCTTTCAAAGAAGGCGGCGACCTACTCTCCCACTTTCGTAGTACCATCGGCGCTGTCGGGCTTA
>NZ_JADMKT010000027.1 GCF_016786255.1 Robertkochia sediminum | reverse complement strand
GATCCGTTACTATTGTTTGGTTTGATCAGGCACATTTCCCCAAATGGGAAAAACGCCTGATCAAACTTTTTATGCGGACACCTTCCCATTAGGATTAGGAAAGGAGTTCGCCACTATCCCCACACCGAAACTAAAACACCTTCGTATCGCCTGGTAATTCCCTTTTAAAGGATAGCTATTTTTAAGGAAGCGACTGCATAAAGCCGGGTGCTTCGCTACCCT
>NZ_JADMKT010000003.1 GCF_016786255.1 Robertkochia sediminum | reverse complement strand
TGAAGGGCTTTCAAAGAAGGCGGCGACCTACTCTCCCACTTTCGTAGTACCATCGGCGCTGTCGGGCTTAACTGCTCTGTTCGGAATGGGAAGAGGTGAGCCCCGACGCAATAACCACCTTAAATCGTGGCTTTATGCGATAAGCTATAGGCTATAAGCAAGTGCTTAGAGCTTCAAGCTTTCGGCGTAAAGCGTTCAGCCAGCGGCTGAACTAATAAGATAACATATTGAGATAAAAATCGAGA
>NZ_JADMKT010000026.1 GCF_016786255.1 Robertkochia sediminum | reverse complement strand
GACCACAGCGTCAACCTGCGTTCCACACCCAAGCTAGCCAATACCCGGCTGTCTAACATATCGGTCTTGGAACGTTGTTCCAGGCTTTGGGCATAGCGCTTTACACGACCGCCCTGCATGATGCTCACATCGATCCCGGAACTGTATAAAAAGTTAGTCAGGGCTTCGTGATACACCCCAGTGGCTTCCATCACTACGGTCGGAGCCACATGTGCCTGTGGCAGTTTACTGATCCAGTGGAGTACACGACGAAATCCTTGTGGGGTATTGGGTTGATCTTCCGGGTGCTCAAAATGCTTTTCCAGGTTCGCATCCAGCACACAAGAGCACATGGAAAGCATGTCTTTCGAAACATCAATACCTATCGATAGTCGCAAGGGTTCAAGGGATTTACTCATGGTATTTTAAAATTTAAGATCGTACTTCCTCAGGCACTTTTGCTCGCTTTAGATTCGGTCTCCTTCAAGGACCCTGGTACTGTTCAAGTTCAAAGAAAGTAAAAAGAAGGGTGCTAACTCTATGACGGGATATCATGAACATGTATCTAGCCCTGCCACGCTATCCCTTCTTTTTGATCTGATTATTGTGGTTCTAAATATAGTATCTTACATTTAAGAAAATTCTTAACCGATAAACACTTAGGGCAAACATACGAGCCCTGCCGTTGCCCACAATTATGAAAAAACTTCTACTAACTGTATTATTCGTATTTATAATAAATTCGGTTTTCTGTCAAAACTTACTAGATGACAAA
>NZ_JADMKT010000025.1 GCF_016786255.1 Robertkochia sediminum | reverse complement strand
TTGAGATAGTACTCCTCCTACAAGGCGCTCACCATACGAACCATGTCTTGTCCATCCTGGGATCCCCTTAAAAACCAAGTCGGACGCAAATCAACCTGATGATCAGCAACTTATCAAAAACCTTCAAAAATTAACACAGTTGGATTTGTGTAATTCGGGAAAAGCGTCTTATATTTGCACCCGCTTTAAGGGATAAGCGCTCTTGTAAAAGGGCCTTGAACTAGGGTAAAAGTTCTT
>NZ_JADMKT010000024.1 GCF_016786255.1 Robertkochia sediminum | reverse complement strand
CGGTATGTGCTACCGGCGTGGTGACCTTTACAGTAACCGACCCTGATGATGATGGTGATGGCGTACCGAACAGTACCGACCCGGCACCTGCAGATTCTTGTGTTCCTGCACAATCTGCAGGATATACCGGATATGATGCAAGCAATGCCATTTGGGCTTCGGGCGACTGTGACGGCGACTTGGTGACTAACGGTGCTGAAGCTACCAATGGCACTGATCCCTATAATGCAGACACCGATGGCGACGGGCTCAATGACGGAGCCGAGATTACCGAAGGTACCGATGCTAATGATCCCGATACCGATAA
>NZ_JADMKT010000023.1 GCF_016786255.1 Robertkochia sediminum | reverse complement strand
GCTATAAGCAAGTGCTTAGAGCTTCAAGCTTTCGGCGTAAAGCGTTCAGCCAGCGGCTGAACTAATAAGATAACATATTGAGATAAAAATCGAGATGTAAATGTTGTTGAAGTCTTACTGTCATTTAAAAAAAGAGGCTGCGCCCTCCGGTGTTTTGCGCCACCGGAGGACTGGCGTACATAAGCCTACGGGTTATTAGTACTACT
>NZ_JADMKT010000022.1 GCF_016786255.1 Robertkochia sediminum | reverse complement strand
AAGGCTTAGAAAACCCCTTCCGTCTGGCCAAAAGCCAGCCACCCCTGCCTGCCGGCAGGAAGGTTCGTAAAGACACCATCGGTGATGGAGTGATGTAGTGATGCGGTTACAACGACTCCAACTCACAAATCGATCATAATGGTCTAAAGAAACGTTGATACTTCAAACACCCCTTCCGACAGCGCTGAAAGCGCTGCCACCTTCCCCTCCCAGGGGAAGGAGAATATTGTTCTAGTGATAAGACGTTTATGCTT
>NZ_JADMKT010000021.1 GCF_016786255.1 Robertkochia sediminum | reverse complement strand
ATGACGGCAGTACGGTGCAACCCAACCTTAAAACCCTTTTACATGCGCCTTAAATCCACTAAATCCAAGCCTATAATTGGCCTGGTTGCCACCCAGCGAAAACTGCTGTTACTCATGTACGCCCTTTGGAAAAGTGAAGCCTATTATGATGCAAATCACCATAAAACAAAAACAGCAAGCTCAAAAGAACTTGCTGCGCAGGATAGTTATTAACC
>NZ_JADMKT010000020.1 GCF_016786255.1 Robertkochia sediminum | reverse complement strand
ACTCAAAATGAATTTGCTTAAAATTTTGTTGATTCCTTATCTCTAAGAAATCGTGCTGTCAACAATATATCAATGAACTTTGTTCTCTTTTTTTAACCTCCGAATTAACCTTGTTTCCTCGGCCTCAGCGGCGGTGCTTCTCGTTTGAAGCGGCTGCAAAACTACAACCTTTTTTCATTCCGGCAAGCTTTTTTTGAAAAAACTTTTTTCAAGTGTTTTTCTTGAAAAATCATGCCGTTTGTGAAAGAACTTTTACCCTAGTTCAAGGCCCTTTTACAAGAGCGCTTATCCCTTAAAGCGGGTGC
>NZ_JADMKT010000019.1 GCF_016786255.1 Robertkochia sediminum | reverse complement strand
TATGCCCAAAGCCTGGAACAACGTTCCAAGACCGATATGTTAGACAGCCGGGTATTGGCTAGCTTGGGTGTGGAACGCAGGTTGACGCTGTGGTCACCTCCCTCGCCCTTACTAAGAGATCTAAAAAGCCTGAGCAGGGAACGTAGTTTATTGATCCGCGAACGCAGTCATGAGAAGAATATAGAACACGCCCTGACCAATGCAGGTTCTTATCATGCAAGAACCTTAAAACGGCTTAAACAACGTCTGGTTTTATTAAACAAGCAGATCACCCAGGTAGAACAGGAAATGCAGCAGCTTATGGAAACAGATCCCGAGTTAATGCAAAAGATGGATTACCTGATGAGTATACCGGGGATCTCTTTTGTGGCGGCAGCAACGGTTATCGGAGAGACCTTAGGCTTTAAGGACATTACCAGCGCCAAACAACTCACCAGCTACGTGGGCTATGATGTGGTCTTACGCGAGTCGGGAACCATGAAAGGCAAATCGAAGATCAGCAAGAAAGGGAACCGTCATATACGGGCAGTACTCCACATGCCCTCCATGACGGCAGTACGGTGCAACCCAACCTTAAAACCCTTTTACATGCGCCTTAAATCCACTAAATCCAAGCCTATAATTGGCCTGGTTGC
>NZ_JADMKT010000018.1 GCF_016786255.1 Robertkochia sediminum | reverse complement strand
ATCAATAATTACCTGAAGGAGATCGCCTCCTTTACAGGGATCGATAAAGACTTCTCCTTTCATATGGCCCGGCACACCTTTGCCACTACCGTAACACTTTCTAATGGTATGCCCATAGAAACCGTATCCAAGCTATTAGGGCATACCAAACTTGCGACTACACAAATATATGCGCGGGTGCTCCAGAAGAAGATCGCACAAGACATGAACGACCTGGAAAGGAAGTTGGGCTCCATTTAAATCTCGAA
>NZ_JADMKT010000002.1 GCF_016786255.1 Robertkochia sediminum | reverse complement strand
CTTTAAAAATTAGACAAATCAAACTTAAGTCGGCTATACCCCAGCGCTAGACCCTACAAGAATTAGACTATTTTCTGTATCTTAATCTCCAGAACTAAAAAAGAAAGAATACACCTTGTTCAGGTTGCTGGTCTCCGCCAACGCCAAAGGCCAAAAGGTCGCCCAGCAACCCATACCACGCCGGTGCATAGCCATGCCGTTGCCCACAATTATGAAAAAACTTCTACTAACTGTATTATTCGTATTTATAATAAATTCGGTTTTCTGTCAAAACTTACTAGATGACAAA
>NZ_JADMKT010000017.1 GCF_016786255.1 Robertkochia sediminum | reverse complement strand
CCCGGGATGTATTCCTGTTCTCCTGTTTTACCAGCTTGGCGTATTCCGATGTAAGAAACCTCAAAAGATCGAACATCGTTAAGGGTAACGATAATAAGTGGTGGATCAAATCAAAGCGAGCAAAAACCGGCGTTCCGCTGAACATTCCACTGCTGCCCTTGCCCCTTGAAATACTTCAGAAGTATAAGGATCATCCAAAAGTGTGCTCCTCAGATCATGTATTACCGGTATGCTCCAATCAAAAGATCAATAATTACCTGAAGGAGATCGCCTCCTTTACAGGGATCGATAAAGACTTCTCCTTTCATATGGCCCG
>NZ_JADMKT010000016.1 GCF_016786255.1 Robertkochia sediminum | reverse complement strand
AAGCATAAACGTCTTATCACTAGAACAATATTCTCCTTCCCCTGGGAGGGGAAGGTGGCAGCGCTTTCAGCGCTGTCGGAAGGGGTGTTTGAAGTGTCAACGTTTCTTTAGACCGTTATGATCGATTTGTGAGTTGCAGTCGTTGTAACCGCATCACTCCATCACTCCATCACCGATGGTGTCTTTACGAACCTTCCTGCCGGCAGGCAGGGGTGGC